>JAUIBE010000062.1 GCA_030428105.1 Gammaproteobacteria bacterium | reverse complement strand
TGCTACTACAGCGACATCCAGACCGGAACCTATGCCTGCGACATCGA
This sequence comes from Gammaproteobacteria bacterium, assembly GCA_030428105.1. Classification (GTDB taxonomy): domain Bacteria; phylum Pseudomonadota; class Gammaproteobacteria; order Xanthomonadales; family SZUA-36; genus JAUIBE01. The sequence continues at coordinate 7,354 of JAUIBE010000062.1, read as the reverse complement.
GAACAAGTTGTTGCCAGTCGAGGTCATCGTCAACAAGGAATGGATCGACGAGAACCCTGAATTCTCACTGCCAACCCAGGTTGAGATTGAGCTGAGCTGTAACGCGCCCATCCTGAGCATTTGCGGCGGAGACGCCGAAGGCATTTGCGGGCCAGCAGAAGGCCCTGGCTTCCCATCAGCCTTCGCCTACATCGACCCGAACAACCCGGGCGAATTCCTGGTGCTGCCGCATTGGGATGGCAGCACGGAATGCAGCGTCACCGAGGAATTGCAGCCGGGCGTCATCCAGGACACCACGGACTGCGAGTCGATTCCGCTGGTGCCCGGAACGGATGGCGAGTGCACCATCGTCAACACCCGCGTGTACGAGGGCATTCCAACGCTTGGCCAGTACGGCCTGGCGCTGCTCTCCTTGCTGATGCTGGGTGTCGGCATGGTGGCCGTGCGGCGCTTCGTTTAGGGCTCACGCCAAGCAATAAGCAACTGGTAAACATGCGGGCGGCGTTCGTCGCCCGCATGTTTGCGCACGTTAGGCGCCGGTCCCTCACTGGCGCATAATAAGCAGGTCAACTGCATGGCGAACACTTCGAGGGCGCCTGCACCAACCGGCGATGGGGGCCAGGCCATGAACGAATCCAGTGTTGAGAGCATCCGTGCCGATCTGCAGCGGCGAACCGGGGTCGATTTTGGTCGTTACAACGATCCGGAACTTGCGGAAGCCATCGGCAATGCGGTGACCTTTCCGCTTTATCTCGGCCGCTCCCTGGTACGCCCGGTGGCGGCTTTGCTGTTGTTGGGGCTTTTGGCGTTCATCATCACCGACAGCGCCATACTGAAGACCTTCCTCGTGTTCCCCGGCATTCTGCTGGTGGTCGTGAACGGCGTACTGCTGGGGCTGGTTATTTTTGTCCGGCGTATCGGCACGGACATGAAGAAAATCTTCACCATCTCCACCAACCTTTGCGTGCAGGCACTGGGCGATGTCGGAACCGCACGCACACAATTACAGGCGGAAGGCAACTTCCCCAGCCTGCTGGAGATCTTCCAGGGGCTGAACGCGGTTGTGATATTGCCGGTGGTAATCCGCACCCTGGAGAACAAGATTCCGTTCCTGGGCGGGCTGGCCGGCAAGCTTACCCGCAAGGTTTTCTCCATGGCCGATGCGCGTATCGCCAAAAAGATGTCGAAAGCCGCACCCGACACCCCGCCAGCTGCCAACGCCGAGCCTGCGCAGGTCGCCGCGTGGCTGGATGCGACGGAAGGCGCGGTCAAATCCGTGCAGGGCTTTATTGCCAAGGCGGTGGACGCGGTTACCCGGGTTGTCGCTTTTCCCTTTACCACCATTTTTGTCATTGTGGCGTTCATCTCCGGCGCGCTGGTTTACGGAGCCTGGCTGGTCTCCTGAACCGGCAGCGTTCGGCAAACGACCGAACAGCCGGTGAGATTTCTCTTCTCTCCAGGCTGCCCGCCAGCCCTCGACTTCAACAACAGGTTTGCCTGCTGGAAAACTTCTAATTGATAATCATTCTCATTATCATTATTATTTGCGCTCCAGTTAATCACCACCCAAAACCAGGCCGCATTCCGGCCACAAGGCGAATCAATGAACAAGTCCAAGAAATGCCCTGGCTCACTGCGCCCGCAGCAGCCACACAAGTCACTCCACCTCGGCACCCTGGCGGCCGCCATCAGCATGGCGACCAGCAGCATGGCCATGGCGCAGTCGGATGCGCCTGATGCAAGCGAAGATGACCGCGAGATCGAGATTGTCGAAGTTTACGGGCAGAAAATGGCGCCCTACTGGGCAGTTCGTTCGGGCGACATGCGTCGCCGGTCAGACCTGGCGGATACGCCGCAGACCATGACCATCCTTACCCAGTCGCAGTTGCTGGATTCCGGTGTTACCGACCTGAAAGAAATTCTCGACGAGCAACCCGGCATCACCATTGGCACCGGCGAGAACGGAAACGCCTTTGGTGACCGCTACATCATCCGCGGCCACGAGGCGCGCAGCGATGTATTCGTCGACGGTGTGCGCGACCCCGGCATGACCACCCGCGAAAGCTTTGCCGCCGAGCAGATCGAGATCACCAAGGGCCCCAGCGCAACCTTTGCCGGGCGCGGCGCTTCCGGTGGCGCGGTCAACGTCATTACCAAGCAGGCCAACACCGAACAGAACTTCTTCGTTATCGATGGTGGCGTGGGCACCGATTCGTACCACCGCATCACGCTGGACTACAACCACACCTTTGCTGATTCTGGCGCGGTGCGTATCAACCTGCTGGAGGCCGACGAAGACGTTCCAGGCCGTGAGCCGGTAAACCGCGAGCGCCGCGGTGCACTCATTGCCGGCACCATTGGCCTCACCGACCGGCTGGACGTTTCACTGGATTACTACACGCTGACGGCCGACGACAAACCCGACCTGGGCAGCTTCTTCGACCAGGAAACCCGCCAGCCCTACCCTGACATCCCGGTGTACTTCCAGGCCGAAGATTTTCTCGATACCGATGTCGACAGCCTCACCTTGAAGCTGGACTTCGATATCAACGCGGCCATGGCCCTGCAGAATGCCACCCGCTACGGCACTACCGAAAACGGCTACGTGGCCACCGGGGCCCGTGGCACGGTTCGCGAAGACTCTGATCCCTTCGCCCCTGGCGCCGAAACGATTTCACTCAGCACCCACCAGGGCTGGCAGGACGTGGAATATTTCGTCAACCAGACCAACCTGTTCTGGGATGCCGACCTCGGCTCATTGGAACACCGCCTGGTGTTTGGCCTGGAGTACTCCAGCGAGGAAGTACAAAACGGTGTGTTCGACGTCACCAACACCGCGCCTACCAACTGCGTGACCTCGGGCCGCGGCGGCGCCAGCCCGAACTACTGCATCATCGGTCCGGACGGTAGCGTTTTGCCTGACCTGCAGCACCTGATGGGGCGCGAAGTCGTGCGCGGCGACCGCGACTCGTTCTTCCAGGTCGACACCATTTCTGCCTACGTCATGGACACGGTGGACTTCAACACCAACTGGTCCGGCTTCTTTGGCCTGCGCTACGACCATTTCGATTACCAAAACAGTGTGCGCGCGCGTAGCGGTGACAACACGGATTACGATTACTCCGATGGCTTCGTCAACGGCCATGCGGGCATCGTCCGCAACCTGACTGAAAGCGGCAACGTTTACCTGGCCTACAGCACCGCGAGCAATATCAACGGCGGCGAGTCGGACGTCGGCGGAAGCTGCGGATATGGCGGGCTGTGTGGAACACCCGAACAGGTCGGTCTTTCCGACCCGGAGCGGGTGGAGAACATTGAGCTGGGCACCAAGTGGAAACTGCTGGACGACCGCCTGCTGGCCACCGCCGCCCTGTTCCAAATCACCAAGAGCGATGTCATGGAAAGCGTAGGCGATGCCTACGACTCACTCGGCACGCTCAACACCGGCAAAAACCGGGTGCAGGGCGTTGAGTTTGGCCTCACCGGTGCACTGACCGACAAGCTCAGCGGCCAGATCGGCGCCACTTTCATGGATTCCGAGGTGTTGCGCTCCATCAACCCGGAAAACGAGGGCCTGGCGCTGGCCAACTTCGCCGATGACAGCGCGTTTGTGCAGCTTCGCTACGAACCTACCCCGGCATTCGCGTTCGGCGGCACCTGGACCTACCAGAGCGAAATGTACGCCGGCCAACCCGACTCGGCAGCCGGTTACAATGATGAAATCGGCGACTACTCGGTGGTGGTGCCCTCGTACGACACCTTCGACCTGTTTGTCGAGTGGTTTGCCACCGACTCTATCAACCTGCGGCTCAACGTGCTCAACGTCACTGACGAGGAATACTGGATTGCCGCTTACCGTTCAGGCGCCTTCATGTACCTGGGCGATGGCCGCAGTGTGCGCGCCGCCCTGACGTGGAGCCCCCGGTAAGCAACAAGCGGAAAGCACCATGCTGATTGTTATCGAGGGCTTCATGGATCGCATCGCGGCTGCGCAATTCCGCAGCGAGGTGGAGCGATTGCCGTGGGAAGATGGTGTGAAAAGCACGGCAGGGCCGTCGGCGCGCGTCAAGCACAACCGCCAGGCGGGGCGCGCCGAGTCGGCCGAACTGGCCAACCAGTTACTGGCCTACTTCGGCCGCCACCCCACGTTCATGTCGGCGGCCCTGCCCCACAAGATCTACCCGCCGCGCTTTAACCGCTACGGCGTGGGCGAGCAATACGGCACCCACGTGGATGCTTCCATCATGTACCAGCCCGGCTCATCCGAGGCGCTGCGCTCCGACCTGTCACTGACGCTGTTTCTGAATGATGCGGATGACTACGACGGCGGTGAACTGGTCATCGAAGGCCAGTTCGGCGCCCAGGAAGTGAAACTCGATGCCGGCGACCTCGTGCTTTACCCCTCATCCAGCCTGCACCGGGTGAACCCCATCACCCGGGGTGAGCGCATGGCAGCGATTGCCTGGTTGCAAAGCATGGTGCCAGACGCCGCGGCGCGCGGCATGTTGTATGACCTCGACCAGTCGATCCAGGCCCTGGGCCGCGAGTTGCCTGCGGACCATCCACAGATTCGCGACCTGGGCGCTATCTACCACAACCTGGTCAGACGCTGGGCGCGGGTTTAGTAGCGCGCTCTAATTCGCCGATCAGGGACAGTTCAGATCGGCCCCGCAAACATTTTCGCCCAGCTCAATGCCGCCGGAAACCTGGTCGCCATTGGAATTATTTTGCGAGAAGGTATTGTTGATCAGGCCGGTGTCGGATGAGCCGGAAAAGCCGAAGCCCGTGTTTGCGCGAACCGTGTTTCCAACCAGCATGCAGGCGTTACTGCAGGTGATGCCAGCCCCGCCATTATTGAGAAAACTGCTGTGGCTGATGGGGTTGGCGGCTCGGCCGATCATTCCGTCTGAACTGTTGCTGATAAATGATGATTGGGTGACCGTTGTGCCGTCGTACGCATCCAGGCCATAGCCGCCATTGTCACGCGCAGTGGATCCCCGCACGGTGCTACCATCGCCGACACTAATACCATTGCTTTCATTTTCAGCCGCGACACACCCTTCAACAACGCTGACGTCACCGGTCTGGATGCCGGTGGAAGATTGTTCCACCGTTGCGTTTCTAACCACCGAGAAATCTCCAACGATAATGCCGCCAAGGCTGGCGCTCGATACCGTGATGTCGAATATCCGCGCCTGGTTGCCAACGTAGATTCCCACCGCTCCGGTCCCTCGAAGGGTTCCGTTGCTGATGGTCACCCGGTGATTGGCATCCAGCGGGTTTTCCAGGTCGATGCTCTTGATTGCAACGCTCGGGTTGGTCGGGTTGGTGGGTGCATTGGTGCACGAACGGGCATCTTCGCTGGGGTCACCGGAACAACTGGTGGGGCCGATGATGGCGAATCCGTTCAGGTCTATGTTGACGTTGTCCGCCCGCACAAAGATCCCCGAGGTGTTGGCGTTCGTCAATGCCAGATTGCTGGTCAGGATGTAGCTTCCCGGGTTGGTCAGCTCCACCGGAAAGCCCGCGGTGTCGCCCTGGAAACAGCCATTCGCCACGCAGGCCTGGTTGATTTCCAGCACGCCGTCCGCAGCCAGGGCATTACCCAGGCCCAGGGTAATAAGGCAGCCGACAATGCCAACATGCTTTCTCGCTTTCAATGCAAAACCGTTCATTCCGCTCTCCCGTTGCCTCGAAATAGCAGCCCTAGCTTACCTGTCTTTTGCTATTCCGGGGAGCGCTGCGCGTCCCGCTTGGCCTTGAACTCGGTGCCTTCCTTCCAATTGGGCCAGGCATCGCTATTGGCGACATCCAGGCCGGTGCGGAAGAAGGTTTCCATGTCTTCCATGGCGCCGGACACGTCCCAACTCAGGTCGTATTCGTCGGACACGCGGTGATAGTGATCGCGGGTGTACTCCTGCGCCTTTTCCATGCCGTAGGCGACGCCTTTTTCGCGGTTGTCGTAACCACCGCCGGGGTACAGCATCGGCACGCCTTCCTTGGCCAGCTCGAAGTGGTCCGAGCGGTAGTAGTAGCCCTTCTCGGCCTCGCGGTCGCCTTCCAGAACGCGTTCCTGCGCCGCGGCGGCGGCCTTGAGGTAGTCATCGAGGTCACTCATCCCCAGGCCGATCACCGTGATATCCCGGGTGGCGCCCACGTTGTTCATGCCGTCCATGTTCAGCCCACCGACCGTGTCTTTGAGCGGATACAAGGGATAAGCGGCGTAGTAAGCAGAACCAAGCAGCCCCTGCTCTTCGGCGGTTACCGCCAGGAACAGCACGCTGCGGCGCGGTGCCTGAGGCAGCGTGGTGTAAGCGCGGGCGATTTCCAGCAACGCTGAGGTACCGCTGGCGTTATCCATCGCACCGTTGTAGATCTGGTCGCCTTCAAGCGCCGGGTCGGTGCCCAGGTGGTCCCAATGCGCGGTGTAGATAAACACTTCCTCGGGCGCTTCGCTGCCGCGCAGGATGGCGGCCACGTTGCGCGAGTCGATTGCTTCGATTTCGTTTTCGATGCTGGCCGATGCGGTCAGCGGCATCGGCACGGCCTTGAAGCCCGGCTGTTGCGCCGCTGCGTACATCTCGTCGAGGTCCAGGCCAGCCATTTCGAACAGGGTGACGGCGTGTTCCTTCTGGATCCAACCCTCGACAGCGGCCAGGTCCAGGCCCTGCCCTTCCAGCACCATGTCCAGTTGTGGCCCACTCCAGCTGTTTTCGACAGTGTTCCAGCCGTAAGCAGCCGGCAGGGTATCGTGGACAATGATCGCGCCCGCCGCGCCCTGGCGAGCGGCTTCACCATATTTGTAGTCCCAGCGCCCGTAGTAGGTCATCGCGTTGCCGTTGAACAGCTCCGGGTCCTGGGTGGCGTATCCGGGGTCGTTAACCAGCATGACCACCGTCTTGCCGCTGACATCAATGCCCTCGTAATCATTCCAGCCGCGTTCCGGCGCGTTGATGCCGTAACCCACAAACACCAGCTCTGAGCCATCAATGGAGGCCTCTGGCACCTGTTGCCGCGTCCAGATCATTGCATCAGGCCCATAGCGAAGCGCAAGCTCGGCCCCGTCCGCCCCGCTGAAGGTCAGTCCGGGGGAGTTGGCCGCTGTGACCTGCATCAGCGCAACATCCTGGGTGTAGGAATCGCCGTTGCCTGGCTCAAGGCCAAGCGCGCGAAACTGTTCAACCAGGTAATCCACCGTCAGGTCTTCGCCGGGGGTTCCCGGGTAACGGCCGCCAAACTCGTCGGACGCCAGGGTTTCAATGTGGCGGCGGTAGTTGGCCTCGGTGATCGCCTCGACCGCGGCTTCGATGGGGTCGCCCGGTTCGGGCGCCTCGTTCGAGGTTGCTGGTGGCGG
>JAUIBE010000061.1 GCA_030428105.1 Gammaproteobacteria bacterium | reverse complement strand
GGGTCTTGTTGGACTGGATGGCGCCGATGAAATGCCACTCGATGTCCAGGTCCGCCAGCTGGGCTTGCTTGCCAAGGGCTTCCTGCACGGTGTTTTCGCCGAACGCGCGCTGCCCCCAGGCAAATGCTTGCCTGATGCGGTCGCCGCTGTGGCGCTTGGAAACGGCCAGTAGCCGAACGCCGTCGGGCGGTCGCCCAGCGGCCTCGCAGGCTCGTTTTAAACGTGCAGATACAGTGTCAAGATTTTCACTCAAGTTATTCATCTTGCGGCGATAGCTTGCGTTAAACTATGGTAGTCTTTGGGGTCCGGTGGGAATTTGTGTCTTCAGGGATTTGAAAACACCCGCCGGGGTCTGACGCCGCTGCATTGTAACGTGCCTGGTGCGTGTTTTAAGGAGGGAAGATGGACATTGCAGAACTTCTGGCTTTTGCGGTAAAGAACAACGCATCGGATTTGCACCTGTCCTCGGGCCTGCCGCCGATGATTCGCGTCGATGGCGACATCCGCCGCCTGACCTTGCCGCCGATTGAAACGCCGCAGCTCACCGAGCTGCTCTACAGCACCATGAGCGACCAGCAGCGTCGCGACTTCGAAGCCAACCTGGAAGTCGATTATTCCTACGGGGTAACCGGCCTGGCTCGCTTCAGGGTCAACTGCTTTCACCACGATCGCGGCGTGGGCGGCGCTTTCCGTACCATTCCCGACGAGGTCTGGAAGCTGGAAGACATCGGTGCGCCGCCGGTGTTTCGCGACATCATCGATGTGCCACGCGGCCTGGTGCTGCTGACCGGCCCCACGGGTTCGGGCAAGTCCACCACCCTGGCGGCGATGATCGACCACCTCAACAGCTACGTCGAAGGTCATATCCTGACCATCGAGGACCCGATCGAATTTCTCCACAAGTCACGCAAGTGCGTGATCAACCAGCGCGAGGTGCACCGCGACACCCACGGCTTCAACCAGGCCCTGCGTGCCGCGCTGCGTGAAGACCCGGATATCATCCTGGTGGGCGAGATGCGTGACATCGAGACCATTCGCCTGGCGATGACCGCTGCCGAAACCGGCCACCTGGTGTTCTCCACCCTGCATACCAGCTCGGCGCCGAAGACGGTGGACCGTATCATCGACGTGTTCCCGGCCGGCGAAAAAGCCATGGTGCGGTCGATGCTTTCCGAGTCATTGCGCGCGGTGATTACCCAGACACTGCTCAAGCGCGTCGGCGGCGGGCGCGTGGCCGCCTGGGAAATCATGGTCGCCACGCCGGCCATCCGCAACCTGATCCGCGAAGACAAGGTGGCGCAGATGTACTCCGCCATCCAGACCGGTAACAACGTGGGAATGCAGACGCTGGACCAATGCCTCGAGGCGCTGGTCACCCGCGGCATCATTCACCGCACAGACGCCGCTCGTCGAGCGGTCGACAAGAAATTGTTCATGTAGGAATGGCTATTTTCCAGGGGCACGGTAAGGATACTGTGATGGGGCGACACATCCCCCAGGAGGGATACTCATGAAAATCGTAGAGGAATGGCTCAGACAACTGCACGAGGAATGGGGCTCCGATCTCTTCATTACGGCTGACGCGCCTCCCTGCATCAAGGTCCACGGCAAGATCAAGCCGATTTCAACCGACATCCTCACCGCCGAGAAATGCGAGGAGATTGTCGCCAGCATCATGTCCGAGCGTCATCGCGAAGAGTTCATGCGCACCCGCGAGTGCCAGTTCGCCTACGTGCTTGACGCCGAAGTGCGTTTTCGTGTCAGCGCCTACTTCCAGCAGGGCATGGTGGGCATGGTGTGCCGTCGCATCGAGTCGCGCATCCCCACTTTCGAGGAGCTGGGTTGCCCACCGGTGCTGGCCGAGCTTTCGCTGGCAAAGCGCGGCATTGTGCTGTTCGTGGGCGCCACCGGTACCGGTAAGTCCACCTCGCTGGCGGCCATGACCGGCTACCGCAATGCACGCATGACCGGCCACATCATTACCATCGAGGACCCGATTGAATACGTGCATGTCCATGGCAAAAGCCTGGTCACCCAGCGCGAGGTCGGGGTCGATACCGAATCGTTTGACGTGGCCCTGAGAAACACGCTCAGGCAGGCGCCGGATGTGATCCTGATTGGCGAGATTCGTACCCGTGAGTCGATGGAGCACGCTATTACCTTTGCCGAGACCGGCCACCTGGTGCTTTGCACGCTTCATGCCAACAACTCCAACCAGGCGCTCGACCGCATCCTCCACTTCTTCCCAGACGATGCCCGCGAACAGGTGCTGTTGGACCTGTCGTTCAACATGCGCGCCATCCTGGCCCAGCAGCTGCTGCCCTCGGTGGATGGCTCGCGTCGCTGGGCGGCCTTCGAGGTGCTGATTTCCACTCCGCTGGTCAAGGACAAGATCCGCAAAGGCGAGATCGGCGAACTGAAAGAGGTGATGAAGGTCTCAGGTCATCATGGCATGGAAACCTTCGACCAATGTCTGTTCAAAATGTACAAGGAAGGCAAGATTTCCTACGACGAGGCCCTGCGCCACGCCGACTCGGCCAACGAGGTGCGCCTCATGGTCAAGATCGACGAGGGCGGCGATATGGAAACCCTCACCAAGGGCCTGGAGGGCGTCGAGGTCCTGGGCGGCGATTTCAGGTAGCAGTCGGCGCGACTGCCCGTCCCGGCGAACCTACTTGCCTGCTGAGCGGCCTAGCGAGTTTCCATAAATGCGCGTTCTGATCATCGAGGACAACCCCGACATCGCCGCCAATATCGGCGACTACCTGGAAGACATCGGCTACACGGTGGATTTCGCCGGCGATGGCGTCACCGGCCTTCACCTGGCCGTGGTCAATGACTTCGACGCCATCATCCTTGACCTGGCCCTGCCCGGCATGGATGGGCTGGAGGTCTGCCGCAAGCTGCGCCAGGACGCCAACAAGGACACCCCGGTTCTGATGCTGACCGCGCGCGACCGCCTGGAAGACAAGCTTGCCGGTTTTGAGAAAGGCGCCGATGACTACCTGGTCAAGCCATTCGAGTTGCAGGAAGTGGCGGCGCGGCTGAAAGTGCTGGCGAGCCGCGGACGTCGCCGCACCAAGCGCGAACTGACCGTGGGTGATTTGGTTTACAACCTGGACACGCTCAGCGTAACCCGCCAGGGCCAGGAGATTCACCTCAACCCGATCGGCCTCAAGCTGCTGCAAAGCCTGATGGAAGCCTCACCCAACGTGGTTTCACGCACCGACCTGGAAATGGAAGTCTGGGGCGAGGAAATGCCCGATAGCGACAGCTTGCGCGTACATATCCACACCCTGCGCAGCGCCATCGACAAACCATTCGAAAGCAACCTCATCCAGACGCGGCACGGAATTGGCTACCGCCTGGTGGAACCCCAGGATTGATGACCAGCCATGCAGTTTCGCCGGCGGCTTAGAAGCCGGATCGTACTTTCATTCCTGATCTTCGGCACGCTGCTGAGCGCGCTGTTCGCCCTCAGCACCCTGTTCCTGCAGAACTACCTGGAAGACCAGCTGATTGGCGCCACGCTGCAGGAAGAGCTGGATGATTACGTTAACCAGCTGAAGTCCGACCCCTCGGTGGTGGAGCCGTTTTACTCGCGCATCCAGGGTTACGTGACGCGACCGGGCGATCCCAACCAGACCGTCGATGCGGCAGTGCGTGGCCTGGCCACCGGGGTGCACGATGTGCGCCTTGATTCAGGCATGGTGATCAAGGCCGCAGTGCGCAAGGAAGATGACCTGTGGGCCTTCCTGCTATACGACATCTCCGACAACCACCGGCTTAAACAGCAACTGCTGTGGGCCCTGATCGGTGCGGTACTGCTGTTTTCGGCGCTGTCCTTCACGCTGGGCGCCTGGTCTTCGCTGCGGGTGATGAAACCGGTAACCGACCTGGCCGACCGCCTGCAGGCCGCCGGCGACGAGGGAGTGCCGGAACGGATAGCCGATGATTTTGCCGACGACGAGGTGGGCGAACTGGCAAAAGCGCTGGACAGCTATGCCCACCGTCTTCACCACATGGTTGAACGAGACCGCGAGTTCAACGCAGATGTCAGCCACGAACTGCGCTCGCCGTTAACCGTGATTACCGGTGCAACCGAGTTGCTGCTGGCCCAGCCCGACCTGGACGAAAAGATTCGGACCCGCCTGCTGCGCATTGCCCGTGCGGCGCGCCAGTCGGCTGATATCACCACCGCCCTGTTGCACATGGTGCGCGCCGAGCAGGGCATCGACAAAGACTCTACCGCGCACAACGTGGGCGACATCGTCAACGACGTGGTGCACCTGTACGAACCTCTGATTGGCGGCAAGCCGCTCAAACTGCAGGTGGTGGAGGAAGACCGGGTCAGCGTGATCGCCCCGGAGTCGGTGGTGGCGGTGACCGTTGGCAACCTGATTGGCAATGCCATGCGCTACACCCCGGAAGGCGAGGTCACGATCACCATCGGCAGCGGCCAGGTGACCATTGAAGACACCGGGCCGGGCATACCGGAAGAAGACATCGACCACGTTTTCGATCGCCACTACCGCGGCCAGAACATCAGTGGCAAGGGCGCCGGCCTGGGGCTGGCCATCGTCAAGCGGTTGTGCGAACTGTATGGCTGGTCGATTCGTTTCGCCAACCGCGAGGAAGGTGGCCTGAGGGCCGAGTTGCTGTTCTTTGGCGGCGACTGAGCGCCAGGCGGCGTGGCGGAGCCTTGTGTTAAGGTGCTGCCCCCTGACTGCTGATCACGAACACCCGATATGTCGATAATTGCCTGTCCGCAGTGCGGCAAGAGAACCTCCAGCCTTTCCCCCATCTGCGACCATTGCGGCCTGAAGTCTGGCGAGGCGGGCGAGGGTGACGTACAGCGCTACCAGAAGCGCAAGCTGCGCCGGCGAATCTACCACCTGAACATGGCCACCTACGCCATCATGACGGTGGTGATCATTGCGTTCGGCTGGTATTGGGTAGCCACCAACAGCATGCAGGAGCCCACCTCGTCCTATGGGCCCTATTACCTGATGATGGCGGCGGCGGTTGCCTACCTGGCAGTGCGGGTGCTGTTGTTCCGCGCCAAGCGGGAAAGAAAAGCGCTCAGGCAGACGCAATAATTGTAGGAGCGACTTTCAGGTCGCGAATGGTCGCGGTCTAAAGCCCGCTCCTACTGGATTCGTTCAACCCGGCACGATTTGTCGTGCCCTTCGACGGTCAGTTTCCAGTCTCCGAACAGCGCTGGCTCGATGGTCACCATCGGGCTCTGTTCCTCGTTGGTGAAGAACTTGTCCTTGTCGGCCTGGGCCCAGATCATGCCATTCTCCAGCTGGAACACAGTTTGCCCGTCCCAGCCGGCGAAGGTGCCGTTGATGCGGGTCGTGAATGGCTCGCGCTCCATGTTCTCGATGTCAGAGCGGGAGAAATCCTGGTTCGCGGCGCTGGTCGGGGCGGCCGAGTAGCGCGGGCCATCAAGCGTGGCAAGCGAGCGTGAACGAATCCAGGCGTTGAGAGAAGCCAGTTCCTGGGGGCTCAGCTTTTCCAGGCCGGCTGCATTGAATTCATCACCCGTCATCTGTTCTTCCAGGGATGCAAACCCCTGCTGGGCGGCAAGTGGCATGGCCAGGGCCAGCAGGATCAATCCAAGGAGCGCGCTGCGAGGGGCGCGGGTATTCGGTGAAATGGAGGCTGAGTTCATCTTGGATCCTTCGCAAAAAATCGGCAGAAGTCTACCACGATCGCTTTTGACCGCAACGCGAGGGTAATTACTTCAACGGCCGATGGGAAAATTCGCGCCTGGGTTCAGCGCCGCTGGACGCCTTCGCCTGGCTACAGGTCCTGCTTGTAGCGAACGTAAGGGATACGCCCGTAAATCGACTCGAACGGGTCGGTAGACGTGGTGTCTGCGGGCACCGAATCCTCGGAGCCGGCATTGAGAATATTGCTGGCGCCAACGCTCAGGTCGGCGTTCCACGGCGTGCGCCAGGTGAAGTGCACATCAAACGTGGCCAACTCGCCCAGGCTGTCGCGGTTGAGGAAATCAACCTGCTCACGGTAAAAACCCTGGATGCCGGTGCTGAATGCGCCACGGTTCCACTCGACGTTCATCTGCGCGGTGTTGAATGACTCCGCCACCGAGTTGGTCCACGGGGTCATGTTCGAGTACAGGCCGCCAAACTCCGCGTCCAGCACCCGGGTCAGCGCCAGGCCGAACTGGATGTCTCCCCGGCTGTCGGTGGTGACGCCGAGCTGGAAGTTGAGGTCTACACCGCTGGTTTCTGCGTTGAAGTAGCCCAACGGCTGGCGCAATGGATGAGCCGGGAGCAGCGGGTTGGCCCGCACCGGCGTTAGCAGGTCGGCGCCCAGGGGCGCGGCCGACTGGAACAGGTTTGGACGATTGACTCCGCTGTCGCTGGCCTCGGTGCCCTGGGTAAACCAGGAAATGGCGGTGGAGGTGGACTCGGTGTTGAACTGCGCGCCCAGGTCAAGACGGTTTTGCTCGATGCCGCCAAGGTCGCTGTCAATAAAGCGGCAGCCCGAAGCGGTGTAGGAATAGGGCCTAAGTACGCCGTCAGTGCACTGGATGCTGCCGACCGACTGGTACTGTGGTTGCTCGATGGAGCGTTGCAGGTCGCCCGTGAGGCTGAGCGACGGACTCATCGGCAGGTTCAGCGTGGCGTCCAGGCCAAGTGCATTGCTGCCCGGGAAAGACGCAACGCTGGACTGCAGGCCCAGGCTGGCCGGATCCAGTTGCAGCGGGCTGTCGATATAGAGCTGCAGTTTGCGTGTCTCGCTGCCGCCAAGATCGAAATCGAAGCCGTTGCCGGTGGTGTTGAGCACCAGCGGCATGCGCCCTGAGCCGGAGCCTGCCTGGGTGCTGGTGGCCAGGCTGAACGGCCCGCTGACGAGCACGGGGGTTTCAGCCTCGACTGCAGACTGTTCGTCCAGATCCTGTGCCAGCACAGGCAGCGCACAGCAAAACGCGAGCGCAGCAACCAGCGGGCCGGTTTTTACCAGCCGCAGTCGTTCCACCTTGCTTGTCGTTTCAAACAACATTGCTGTGCTCACGCTACCGTTTGTTCTGCAGGCCCATCGGGCTGCCCCACCATTGGGCTGGACTGCCCCGAACCCGTTTCAACGCTCCTTGTCGTCCAGATGTACGGATTCACGAATCGTTTTAACTCAATCATAGCAAATTTCAGGCAATTTTCATGTCCCGGCGGGTGGCGGCACACCTGTTATACTGCGCGCTTTGACGGATTCTGACTGCCCTCCATGGCTTTGACACACACTCCTGCCTGTGAGTTCGGCGCCCTTGCGCCTGATTTTTCATTGCGCGGTACCGATGGGCGACAGTGGAGCCGCGATGAATGCCGCGGCCAGAATGGCCTGCTGGTGATGTTCATCAGCAATCACTGCCCCTACGTCAAAGCAATCAACAGCAAAATTGTGCGCGATACCCTGGAGTTGGCGGATCACGGCATTGGCTGCGTCGCCATCATGCCCAATGACACCGTGGCCTATCCCGACGATTCACTGGAAAACATGACCCGGGTGGCCGAAGCGCTTCAATACCCTTTTCCCTACCTTCTCGACGAGAGCCAGGAGGTCGCCAGGGCTTACGGGGCGGTCTGTACGCCGGACTTTTACGGATTCAATGCAGATCTTGAGTTACAGTATCGCGGTCGCCTGGATG
>JAUIBE010000020.1 GCA_030428105.1 Gammaproteobacteria bacterium | reverse complement strand
CCCGGAAATCAGGATCTCGCTGACATCCCGGTGCGCTGCCGCTGCAACGATGCCACACATATCAGGTGTTTCCTTCGCTTTCGGACGAGGGCGGGTTCTTGCGCGGACGCTTCCAGCCCTTGACCGTGCTCTGGCGGCTGCGTGAAACGGTCAGCTCGCCATCGGGCGCATCCTTGCTGATGGTGGAACCGGCGCCAATGGTGGCGTCTTTGCCCACCCGCACGGGGGCGACCAGTTGGGTGCCCGAGCCGATGAACGCGCCATCGTCGATTTCAGTCGCGTGCTTGTTCACCCCATCGTAGTTGCAGGTGATGGTGCCCGCGCCAATGTTTACACGCTCTCCCACGCGGGTATCGCCGATGTAGGAAAGATGGCTGGCCTTGCTGCCCGCGCCCAGCGTGCTGTTTTTCACTTCCACGAAATTGCCGATGCGTGTTCCCTCGGCCAGCTCGGTGCCGGGGCGCACCCGGGCGAATGGGCCTATATCGCAGGCACCGGTGGTGCGCACCCCCTCCAGCACGCTGTAGGGATGCACGTGGGTGCCGGCTGCCAGGTCGCAGTCTTTCAGGATCACGCCGGGGCCCAGCACAACGCCATCGCCAAGGCGATTCTTGCCTTCCAGAACCACGTTGATATCGATCACCACGTCGGAGCCGGTTTTCAGCTTGCCGCGCACATCGATACGCTCTGGGTCCATCAACTGCACGCCCCGCTTCATCAGCTTGCGCGCCGTCTGGTGACGGTGGCGGCGCTCCAGCGCGGCCAGTTGGCGGCGGTCGTTGGCGCCCTGCAGGTCGCGCGGGTCGGGCGCCAGCACGCTGCGAATCTCTTTGCCCTGGCTGTGGGCCATGGCAAAAATGTCCGTCAGGTAATACTCCTGCTTGAGGTTGTCGCAGTCCAGCGCACCCAGCCAGGCGCGCAGCACTTCCGCCTGCGCCATGATGATGCCGGTGTTCACCTCGCGAATCTTCCACTGCGCCGGGGTGGCGTCCTTGTCCTCGATGATGCTGGAGATGCGCCCGGTGCGGTCACGCTCAATGCGCCCATAGCCCTTGGGCTTGTCCAGTTCCATGGTCAAAATGGAGAGCGGCGCAGCCTTGTGCGACACCACCTCTTTGAGCACTTCGGCGGGAATCAGCGGATGGTCGCCCAGCAACACCAGCACCACGGCCTCATCCGGAATGTTGGGCATGGCCTGCATCACCGCATGGCCCGTGCCTTTGCGCTCTTCCTGCAGCACCCATTGCACTTCACGGCCAGCGCAAGCGGCCTTCACTTCTTCCGCCCCGCTGCCAATCACCACGTGAATGGCGGCCGGGTCCAACTCGCCCGCGGTGTCCAACAGGTGGACGAGCATGGGCCGCCCGCCGATGCGGTGGAGCACCTTGGGCAGGTTGGATTTCATGCGCGTGCCTTCGCCGGCAGCGAGGATGACTATGTGCAGTGGCTGGCTCATGAAGCCGTTTGATCCTCCGGGATCAGCCCGGTTCACTTTCTGGCGGTGAAGTATAGCCGTTCAGCCCCTTGCGCCGCACCACATGGAGGCGAAGGAGAGGCAAAGGCCGCGACCCGCGCAGCGAAGACAGCTACCTCGACTATTTCCGGTAAATCGGGCAACGTCCACGTTGTAGCGCCCACACGGCACCCCGTCTCTCGCCCGCCAGGTGATAGGATTAAACGGGACAACAACCACCAAGATCCATCGAATGCCAGGCACACTTTCAATGCGGAAAATAACCGCGCTTTTGCTGCTGATTTGCACCGCTTTGCCGCTTTTCGCGGCGGTGAATGAGCGCGTGGTGAACAACGGCCAGCTTATCCTGCAGGACATTCCCGAGGTGCCGCTGTCGCTGGCGGCGCGGGTGGCGCAGTACCAGAACGTACGCTCGGCCACGTTCCAGGACTGGACCGAGGATGGCAGCGGCATCTACATCAAGACGCGATTTGGCAACACCCAGCAGATTCACCGGGTGCGCCAGCCTGGCGGCACGCGCTCGCAACTCACCTACTTCAGCGAGCCTGTGGGCGAAGTGCGTGGCCAGAAATCCGGCCGCCACGTGGCGTTTACCATGGACCGCGGCGGCAGCGAGGACAGCCAGATTTTCCTGCTGGACCCGACCACCGGCGAATCCACCCTGCTTACCGACGGCGCATCCCGCAACCGCATCCTGCTATGGAACCACCAGGGCACCCGCCTGGCCTTTCAAACCACGCGTCGCAATGGCAAAGACAACGACGTTTGGATGATCGACCCGGCCAACCCGGAGAACGTCGAGCCCATCCACGAGTCGGATGACGGCGCCTGGTGGGGCCCCGGCGCCTTTAGCCGCGACGGCCGCTACGTGCTGATCCAGCAATACATCAGCGTGGAAGACTCGCGCATCTACCTGAAAGACCTGGAAACCGAACAGATGTGGCTGCTGGCGGGCAGCGAGACGAACCCTTCGGCCAACCGCATCGCCGCCATGGATCACGACGAGACCGGCTTTTACTACATCACCAACTCGCGCGGCAAAGCGGCTGAGCTGGCGTGGAAGTCACTCGACCGTGAACGCCCGCCGATTTACATCACCACCGACATTGCCTGGGATGTCACCGAGTTTGTCCTCAGCGACGATGGCTCGCGCGGCGCCTTCATAACCAACGAGGCCGGCATCAGCCGACTGTACCTGCTGGATACCGACTCCGACCGCTTCGAGAAGGTGGAAGGGATGCCCATTGGCATCTACTTCGGACTGTCGTTTAACCCCGACAACCGCCGCCTGGCGCTCACCATGAACACGCCACAGACCCCCAGCGACGTGTTTGTCATGGAACTGGGCAAGCGCCCGCTGCGTGGCGGCCCGCTCACCCGCTGGACCTACAGCGAGGTGGGCGGCCTGGATACCGACCTGTTCGTGGTGCCAGAGATGATCAGCTATCCAACTTTCGACATGGATGGCGAGGAGCCACGCAAGGTTCCGGCGTTTGTCTACCAGCCGCACGGCGAAGGCCCACACCCGGTTGTGGTGTACATCCACGGTGGCCCGGAAAGCCAGTATCGCCCTGCATTCAGCAGCACATTCCAGATGTGGGTCGCGGAACTGGGCGCCGCGGTGATTGCGCCCAATGTGCGCGGCTCGGTGGGCTATGGCTACGACTACCTTTCCCTCGATAATGGTTACCAGCGCGAGGACGCGGTCAAGGACATTGGCGCCCTGCTCGACTGGATTGCGCAGAACCCCAACCTGGATGCAAACCGGGTTGCAGTTTACGGCGCCAGCTACGGCGGCTACATGTCATTGGCCTCGGCAGTGCACTTCTCCGACCGGCTCAGCGCTGCGGTAGACGTGGTGGGCATCAGCAATTTCGTGACCTTCCTGGAGAACACCCAGGATTACCGTCGCGACCTGCGCCGCACCGAGTACGGCGACGAGCGCGACCCGGAGATGCGCGCCTTCCTGCAACGCATCAGCCCCCTGACCAACGCGGGCCGCATCGATGTGCCATTGCTGGTGGTGCAAGGTGAGAACGACCCGCGAGTGCCGGTGAGTGAATCCGTGCAGATGGTGGAAGCACTCCGCCAACGGGACATCCCTGTGTGGTACATGAACGCCCTGAACGAGGGCCACGGCTACGACCGCAAGGAAAATCGCGATGTGTTCCAGCAGGCGGTGATGGCCTTCTTCAGCCGCTACCTGGTGAATTGACCACGCTCAAAAGCGTTATCCCGGCTTTTCGATCTCCCGTCATCTCGGAAAGACGAGTAGTCTTATCCGGGATGACGGCGTAGCTACCGCGCCGCCACCGGCAACCCTACCGGCCGGGTCCACTCGTTCAACAGGCTTTCGATGGCTTCTACCTGCTCGGCATCAGAGATTTCCGGCATCTGCTCGGCCAGTTCAAACGTACCCTCGATGATGGGCATGCCATCCACCTCGGTGGTCAGCTCCAGCGCTTCGCCGGTCCACAGTCGCTTGTCCCAGGCGGCGCGAACGTGCGCCCAGAAAGGCTCGGTGCGGTCCCAGTATTCGTAGGCCGGCTGAAAATCGAAGCCCTCGATGTTGTAGTAGTCGTTGAAACCAAACTCGCGCACCAGGTTGGCCTCAACCACCGCGCCGTCGCGCACCGACTTCACATTGTCCTGCTCATGGGTCCAGCCGGAAGGCGTGATGGTGTGGCGATTGATGGCGCCAAGCGCGTTGTAGTCGTCGCGGATGGTGTACTCGCGACGCGGAAGCGGACGCCAGGTGAAGTCGCTGGTCCAGGTGGATGCACCCAGCTCATGCTGCCACTCGCCAGTGCCGCAATACCGCGGTGCATCAGAAACCTCGTACACGCACTGGGTCCAGGCGCCGCGGGTGAGATCCGGGTCAATTTTCTGCAAAGCCCAGGTCTGGTCGGCGGCAAACTCGAAGCGCTCTTCAGCCTCGAAAATCCAGTCCTGGCGCCAGTGCTTCACCACGTGTCCGCCAGGTGTCACCAGGATATGCTGCAGCACGATCTCGGTGGGCGTTTCGGAGATCACAAACACGGTCTCCCAGCCGCCGGTGACCTTGTCATCACGGCGTTCGTAACCAGGCGCCAGCTTGACGGTCTCCTCAAAGTTGAAATCAACCCGGTACTCGCCGCGCATCGCAAGGATGGCACGGCGGTCCCGTTCCTGCCTGGTGCTCCCCTCAAAAATTTCCGCATGGTAGGGGTTGTCCACACGGGTGAATTCAGGCGTTTCCGGCTTGGCCGGTGCGGTGTAGGTGGCCTCGTCCTCATTAGCGTTGTCAGCCGCTGCGGTTTGCGAGCCGTTCTGAACGCTTGTGCTCGCGCACGCCGTGGCCAGGAAGGCCAGGCCAAGCACGGATGCGAATTTGCTGATCATTGGAATCCCTCGGTTATTCATACGTTTTTAAAACTCCAGGTCGAGCTGCAAGCCAACATTGAACCCTGGGCTCTGGAACCGCTCGGGGTTGGGCACATCGGCCGGAAGCCCGGCCACGTCCAGCCAGGCCGTGTAGTCCTTGTCGGTAAGGTTGAACAGCCCTGCGCGGATGCGAGTGCCCGGCGTTGGCCGGAACCAGGCGGTGGCGTCGAACACCACGTAGCCATCGGGGATATAAAGCGAACCCGCTGAGTCATCCACCCGGTCCTGCTTATCGGCGCCTCGCGCCAGGACACTGGCGCCCCAGCGACCGTTCTGGCCGGCGTAGTCCAGCCCCAGCACCGCATTAAGCGGCGCAATGGTGTTCAACGGCAGGCCGGTAACGTCGTTGTCGCCTTCCGAGTAGGACGCAGCAAACCGCAGGCTCAAGCCGTCGGGAAAGGCCGCGGGCGCCCACTCGAACTGGGTCTCGATGCCGTTGATGGAAACAGCGTCCACGTTCACCGACTGGAACACGATCAGGCCGGTAGCCGGGTCAAAGCCCACCGTCTGGAACGACTGGATGAAGTCGTCATAGTCGGTGTCGTAGTAACTCAGGTTGAAGCGCGCTGTGCTGGTGGAGTAGCGAACGCCCACCTCGTAGCCCTTGGAGGTTTCGCTCTCGAGGTCGGGGTTGGGAATGGTGATGTAGCCAAACTGGAAGTTGGTAAAACCCACATTCACATCGTTAACCGGCGGCGCACGAAAGCCCTCGGAGTACTGGGCCCAGAGCTGCCAGTCGTCGTTCACGTCCCACAAGGCGCCAAGCTTCGGAGAAGTCGAGGACTCGTCCAGGTCGGTTGGCTCGATTCCGGGGTTGTCCTCGGCAAAAATCGGGTCAAGCTCCGGGTCCAGTTGGTAGCGGTCCCAGCGGATCCCGGGAATCAGCGAGAAGGCCCCGAAACTGATCTTGTCCTGCAGGTAGATACCGTAAGAGGTGGTGTCCGAATTAGGGAAATCGCGTACCGGGAAATCATCCGGGCCCACCTGGCTGCTGGATTCGCCGGTGATCAGGTCATACTCAATGCCATCGCGAATCTGGCTGGTATCCGCCACCTCGAACTCGGCGCCGTATGACAGCACGTGGTCGGTGCTTCCCCAGGCGAACTCGTTCACCAGGTTCAGCTCGGCGCCAAACAGGTCCTGCTCAAAACGGAAGGAACGCTCTCGTTCCACGGGGGTGATCCGGCCACCAATGTTGGTGGAGCGGCGCTCAAACGAGGTCTGTTCAGTTTCACTGTCCTGGTAATACGCGCGCCAGCGCAAAAACGAGGTACCCAGCCAACCGGTCGATGACTCCTGGCCGAGGCTCAGACGGGTGCGTTCGCGGCTGTCGTCGGCCAGCACACTTTCCGTGGTGATGATGTAGGGGAAGCCAAACGCGGCGCTGAAATTCTGCACACCCTGCAGGGAGACCACGTCGGTGTTGCTGTCCTCTTCAAAGCGCTCCACTGTGAAACGCAGGCCGCCGGCCGCCAGGTCGCCGTGGGTCAGCTTGGCTAGCACGTTGAGCGAGTCGTAGTCGTGCGGGTCGGCCTCGATGTCCTGGCGTTCATGGCCCTGGCGCCAGGTGCCCTGCACCATGGCCGCCCAGTCGCCGCTTTCCCCGGCAACCGTCGCATTGCCCACCCAGCTGTCGTCCGAGCTGTAATAGCCGCCCTTTGCATTCACCTGCACCGGGTCGCCGGCCAGGTAATCCACCGGGTCCTTGGTGACGAAGCTCACCACACCGCCCACGGCGTTGGAACCGAACAGCGCCGAAGATGGCCCGCGGGTAATTTCCACCTGCTTGAGAGAATCGACATCCACGAAATCGCGGCTGGCATTGGAGAAATCGCCAATCGAGAACGCATCGGAAAGCGGCACACCGTCCACCTCCATCCGCACCCGGTTGCCACCGATGCCGCGAATGACGATGCCTGAACTGCCGAAACGGCTGCCCTGGTAAGGCACATCAATGCCAGGCTCGTAACGCACCAGGTCCTCCATCGAGCGCGCCAGTTCACGATCAATGCGGGTGTCGTCAATTACCGTCACGGTCGCCGCAATGTCGCGTTCTTCCGTGGGGTACTTCTCGGCCTCCACGGTGATGGGGGCGAGTTCAAGCGGGGTCTGACCCTCGTCGTTGGCTGCCGCTGCGGATTGCGCAGCCAGGGCAATAAGGGTGGTTGCCAAAATCATCGAACCTTTCTCCTGGTGGTCGCGGCGGGTAAAAACCGGACCGTCCGGTTACCCAACGTCATCGTTAACGCAAATGATAATGATTTGCATTTGCATATGCAACGATCGAACTGACGTTGGCCCGACTCAGCCGAGAGGAAAATCAAAAGCGCCGGGGTCTACCTCGTAACAGGCGCAAATCTCTGCAACGGTATCGATAATTTCATCAAGCTGGGCAGCCGAAACCACGCCACGCTCGATAAACCGCTCACTTACCCAGGTGCTGGTGAAAAACCACGCGCGGGGGTTGGCAATCCGGCTCAGGGCCAGGTACTGGTATTCGTAGGCCAGGCGGATGAGCTCCATGTAGATATCGGCGGGGTGATACTCGCCAATCCGGCTGGCGACGTTGTTGCGCACGTAGGTGTCCATCTCCTCATCGCTCAGGAAATGGCGTGCCACCAGGTTGGCCATGTAGTCTTCGATGCGCCGCAGCATGGCCTGGGTCAGGCCCTGGCCGACACTTTCATGCTTGTCCAAAAGCTGCTCGCGCAACGGCCGGGTTACCTGTTGCAGGTGCGGCGAAGCCTGTTCGGCCAGCGTATCGAATATGCGGCCAAGCCGATCAACGGCGGCCTGTCGTTGCGCCACCCGCTCGGGTGGTATCGGAACCCAGCCAGACTCAGCCGCCAGGTGGCCCCACTCGTGCACGGTTCGCGCACCCAGCATCAGGCGTTCGTAGGGTGGCGAGGCTTCCCACAGGCGATAAGCGTTCTGGCCCGGGCCGATGTTATAGGCGATGAGCCGCCGATCCGCATGAACATAACTCAAACCGCCCTCGGTCATATGCGGTGCCGGGCGCGCCAGCTCATCCGGCTTGCGCAATGAACCCAGGAAGCGGCGCGTGTGCTGGTCGATAACCTCCAGGTCCTTGCAAATGCTTTGCACTCCCTCGGCCGTCATTTGCGCAGCCAGCGGCTCCAGGCGATCGAGGTCTTCCGGCCGGTCCGGCTGCCACAGGATCTCCCCGTCCTCACCGGTAAGCAGCGCCTGCGGCTGATGCTCCGCCAGCCACGCGCCCAGCGCGGCGCCGGACTCACCCCGGTTGCCATGCCCGGCGCGGTAGTTGCGCAGTACCTCGCTGGCGCACTCGCCCCAGGTCTGCTGAAGTTCTGCCAGTGGCTGCGCCAGGTCAGCCGGCACAATCAGGCCATTCTCGCGCTGGATGCGCATGCCGGGCTGCGGCGCCCGCGGCTTCCTGATGGTTTCGTGGAACAGAGACCTGACCCATGATTGCGCCGTCCCCAGCGCGCGCCAGCCATCGGCGTCGGGCCGTTTTGTGCGCTCACAGCCACGTTTGAACGCGCGCCGCTGCGTGCTATCGAGCGTCAGGAAGTACGGCAGCATCGCGTGCAGTGCCGGCACGATCTGGCCCGCAAGCCCAAGGCGCTCGGCGTACAGCATCAGGCAGGCGCTAAACTCGGTGGTGGACTGCGCGGCCTCGAAATCCCCGGCGTATAGCAACCAGCTATTGCGGTGAAATGGCTGGAAGAACGGACGGGCCTTGTAAGCATCGGTGACCAGCGCGACGTGCTGGCAACGCGGTGGCAACCAGTACTGCGGGGCCGCGGCATGCAGCGCGGCGGCGCATTTCCAATAGCGAACGAAGGCAAGGTTGAAGCGCTCGCCCCAGCCCCGGGGTAGCGGACTCGCCTCCTCCAGTGCCTGCGCAAAAGCAGGCGATACGCCGCGGGATGAAAGGGCTTCAATCGGAACCAGGCACAAACCCGGCTGGGAAACGCAATAGGTCAGCAACCAGTCGTCGGTGGACTCGCTCACGACAAGCCGACCGCCGCTAGCGGTCTTCGAGGAAGGTCACCACGCCGGTTTCCAGGCAGTATTCCGCGCCGACGACCTGCAGGCCACCACTACGCACCAAAGCCTCGATACCGCGCGAGCCGGACTTCACCTGGGCCACCGAAGCGCGCACGTTGGCGCGCACCGCCTGCTGCGCCAGTTCATCCTCGGCCATGCCCTGCTGGGCCCGCACCAGCGGTTCCACCGCGGGGCGCACCCGGTCGACAATCGAACGCAGGTTGGGCGAACGCTGCGACTCGTCGCGACGCACCTCGTCAATGGTCGCCAGTATCGCGCCACACTGGCTATGACCCAACACCACCGCCAGGCGCGTTCCAAACTGCGAGGCGGCGAACTCCACGCTGTCGACCTGCGAGGGCGCCACCACGTTGCCGGCCACGCGAATCACGAACAGGTCGCCCAGGCCCTGGTCGAAGACGATTTCCGCCGGCACCCGCGAATCGGAGCAGCCAAGAATGATGGCAAAGGGCTTTTGCGGCTGGCTGGCCGAAGCCTTGTCCGGCGGGCCGGAGTGGCGCGCATCACCGCCCGCGCCTTCAACGAAGCGGCGGTTACCCTCTTGCAGGCGTTGCAGCGCTGCGGCGGCCGGCAGGATCTCGCTCATGCCAGCACCGCCACGCTTTTGACCTGGGCAAACACCGCCATGCCAGGGGCCAGCGCCAGCGATTCCACCGATTTCTGGGTGAGATGCGCGAGCATGGTTTCACCGCCGACATCCAGGCGAACCACCGCCTGGGCGCGTCCTGAAGGGTTGAGGCTTTCAACTTTGGCCGGAAACACGTTCAAAATGCTGGTCTCGCTGTGTGGGCTCAGGGTCAGGCTGACATCACGGGCGGCAACGCGCAAGCGCACCTTTGAATTGGCCGCCAACCGCTCGCCCGGAACGACAAACACGCCGCCGGGAAAATCCAGCAGGTTGAGCGCGTAGCGTTCATCATAGCCACCGGCTGTGGCCTCGAACAGCGCTTCTGCCTGGCTGCCCCTGGCCAGTGGCAGGTCAGGCGCGGTCAGCACTTCACCAACCGGGCCGGCGCCAGCCACCGCACCGTTTTCCAGGTACACCAGGTGATCGGCCAGGCGAGCCACTTCATCCAGCGAGTGACTGACGTAAATCACCGGAATCTCCACTTCGCGCACCAGCGCTTCCAGGTAGGGCAGAATCTCCGACTTGCGCGCCGCGTCCAGGCTGGAAAGGGGCTCGTCCATCAGCAGCAGGCGTGGCCCCACGGCAAGCGCCCGGGCGATGGCCACCCGCTGCCGCTCGCCGCCGGAAAGCACGTCCACGCTTCGCGACATCAGTGCTGCCAGCCCCAGGGTTTCAATCGCCCGCTCCAGGTCGACCGCACCCTGCCCTGCCCCGGCGCGCTTCCTCGCGTAGTCGATGTTGCCGCGCACATCGAGGTGCGGAAACAGGCTGGCTTCCTGGAACACCACGCCTACCGGGCGCTTGTGCGGAGGCAGGAACACCCCTTCGTCCTGCCAAACATCAGCGTTGACGCTGAGTTGGCTGCCTGGATGAAAATCCAGCCCCGCGATGGCGCGCAGCACGCTGGTTTTGCCCGCGCCAGACTCACCAAACAGGGCAGTGACACCGCGTGACGGCAGCGCAAGTTCGACCGCAAGCTGGAAACTACCCAGGCGTGCGTGAAACCGGCCCTCGATGCTCATGCCGGCATCACCCTCACCCTTCGGTTCATGGCGTAAACCACGACCAGCAACACGAATGAAAGCACCAGCAGGCCCGCCGACAACCAGTGGGCATTCACGTAATCAAGATTCTCGACGTGGTCGTAGACCGCGATAGACGCCACCCGCGTCTGGCCGGCAATGTTGCCGCCAATCATCAACACCACGCCAAACTCGCCGATGGTGTGGGCAAAACCCAGCACCGCGGCGGTAATGATGCCCGGCCTCGCCATCGGCAGCGCCACGGTGAAGAAGCGGTCAAGTGGCGATGCCCGCAGGGTGGCTGCCGCTTCCAGCGGCCGATTGCCAATAGCGCTGAACGCGTTCTGCAGCGGCTGGACAACGAATGGCAGCGAGTACACCACCGAGCCAATTACCAACCCGCCGAAAGTGAACGCCAGGGTTGAGCCGCCCAGGGCGGTGGTCAAAGCGCCAACCGGGCCATCCGGCCCCAGCGCAATCAGCAGGTAGAAGCCGAGCACCGTGGGCGGCAACACCAACGGCAAGGCCAGCAGCGCCTCGAGCAAGAACTTGAACCGCCAGCGGCTGCGCGCCAGCCACCAGGCCAGCGGAATGCCCAGCACCAACAGCACGGCGGTGCTAACCGCGGCGAGCTTGAGGGTCACCCCGAGTGCAGTGATGTCGCCCGCAGAGATCATGGCGCCAGGCCGTAGCCCTGGGACTGGATGATTGAACGCGCCGCCTCGCCTTGAAGGAATTCCAGGAAGGCGCGCGCGGCAGGCTCATCCCTTAACAAAACCACCTGTTGCTCGATCGGGTCGTAGAGGTCTTCACTGACCAACCAGGATGACCCGGGCGGCTCCAGCGGATCCAAGGCGAGCTGTGACTGCGCAACAAAGCCCAACTCGGCGTTGCCAGAGCGAACAAAAGCAAAAGCCTGGCCGATGTTTTCACCACGCACGATGCGCGGGGAAAGCGCCTCCCACAGGCCCAGTTGCTCCAGCGCCTGCTTTGCGGCCCGGCCGTAAGGCGCGGTATCGGGGTTGGCGATGGCCAGGTGGCGAAACGCACCGGATTCAAGGAAATCCACGCCAATGTCCGCACTTCCGGGTTCGCCGCGCCAAAGCACGAGCTTGCCAACCGCATAGGTGAACCGTGTGCCGGCAACTGCTGCCCCCGATTGTTCCAGGCGCATGGGCCGTTCGGCGTCGGCAGCCAGGAACAGCGCGAACGG
Source organism: Gammaproteobacteria bacterium (assembly GCA_030428105.1). Lineage (GTDB taxonomy): Bacteria > Pseudomonadota > Gammaproteobacteria > Xanthomonadales > SZUA-36 > JAUIBE01. Next base: position 33,727 of record JAUIBE010000020.1, on the reverse strand, counting down.
CGCGCCATGAATAATCTGCGCGTAAAGCTTGCCGGTTGAGCCGTAACTGGGCGAAAGGGTGTGCCCGGTTTGGGCGGTGAATGCCGGCTCCAACGCCTGCAGCGCGGGCCGGAAGTTGCTAGCAACCGCCACGGCCACAACATCCGCCTGGGCCGGGAGCGCCAGCAACGCTGCAACTCCCGCGATCAGTATCATGGCCAGGCGAGGCCGTTTGGTCACCTTAGTCGACGCGTTTCACCAGGACCGAGCGGCCGGATTCAACGTGCTCCAGTACGTGACGCCCCATGAAATTGCGCGTGATGGTTACTTCTGTGCTGGCGCCGGAGTAGTAAAACTTGCCAGGCATGCGCTGCTGCCAGGTCTGGCCATTGTCCAGGCGGAAGGTGGTTTTTCCTGACCACCCCCGGAACGAAGGAATCACCTTGGCGCTGATGTTGAAATCCTTCTCGGCCTGCTTTTGTTCCTCGGTCCACTGCGATGGCGGCTTCTGAACCACCGGACCCTTTTCAGCGCCCTCGCGGTAGCGTTCCAGCCATTCGTTGAAGTGCGCCCGTTCGGCATCTGTCAGCTTGTCCAGGCCGGAAGCCTTGAAGTCCTCCGCCGACATCAGGCTTTCCACGTCGGGCACGGCGGAGCCGTCATCCTGGGCCCATGCAAGCGCAAAAGGCAGAGTCAAAACCAACCAAAGGCAAGATAGAAAGAAGGTTTTCATTCGTTAGCAACCCGATGTGTCAATGTGCTCCGAAGCGGGCAGAAAGTATAATAACAGCAAGCAAATAATGCACGATCAGGCACTGAATCCCGATAACCATGAACCTGGCACAAAGTTTTCAACAAGCCCAGACCGCCTTCCAGGGCGGCGACCTGGGAACCGCGTCCCGCGTTTGCGACGACATGATCAAGCGCTCTCCCGGGCATCCGGACATCCTCCACCTGATGGCGCTGGTGAGCAAGCGGCAGGGACAACTGCGCCAGGCGGAAAAACACTTTCGCGCCAGCCTGCGCTCCAAGCCTCGCCAGCCGGCTGTTCTTTCCAACCTGGGCAACCTGCTCAAGCAGTCGCACCGTTTCCAGGAGGCCGACGAGGCCTACGCCCGCGCCATCAAGTACCAGCCCAACCTGGCCGACGCCTGGTATAACCGCGGCTTGATGGCGCAAGCCCAGGGCCGCACGGCTGATGCCGTCAAATACCTCGAGCAGGCCCAGAGCATTGGCAGCAACGCCAACATAGAACTGGCGCTGGTCAACGCTTACCGCGAGGCAGGTGACCCGGAAAAGGCCCGCCAGCTTTCCGAGGCAATGCTTGGCCGCTATCCCGGCGATGTACGCGCGGTCGCGGTGGCAGCAAAAATTCGCGGCAAGGACGATCCGCAGGGCGCCCTGCAGTTCCTGGAATCGGAGCTCGCCCGCACCGCGGACCCGGCCACCATCCACTATGAGCTGGGCCTGGTGCACTCCAGGGAAAAGGACTTTGAACGCGCCATCAGTCACTTTGAAGCCGCCATTCGTTCACGGCCGGCGATGATCGAAGCACACCGCTCCCTGAACGAGATTTTCTGGCAGCAGGAAGACGAGCGATTCCTCGAGTCCTACCGCGGAGCCATCGACCTGGTGCCCGACTTTGCCCCGCTGTACCACAACCTGGCAGCCGGTCACATTTCTTCGGGCGATAACGATGCGGCAACCGACGTGTTGCTGGAGGGCCTGTCGCGCGCAGGACGCGACCAGCACCTGGTGCACGCGATGGCGGTCCAGCGCCTCAAGCGCGAGGAATATGGCCTGGTTGAGCAGCTGCTGTCAGAGGCCCTGCGCGGCGAACCCGACAACCTGCGTTTCCTGGTCGACAGCGCCAATCTTCACATCAAGCTCGAGAACTACGACAAGGCTTCCGGTTTTCTTGACCAGGCCCTGGAAATCCAGCCTTACAACCAGGAAGTGTGGGCCTACCACGGCACCGTGTGGCGCCTGGCCGGGGATGATCGCCACGACTGGCTGAATGATTACGACACCCTGCTTCGAGTGTTCGACCTGCCCACGCCCCCAGGCTACAGCAGCCTTCAGGCGTTCATGGAAGAGCTGGCGGAATTCCTGCCCACGCTGCACTCGGCCAGTCGTGAGCCGCTGGACCAGAGCGTGCGCGGCGGCACCCAGACCTTCGACACCCTGTTCGATAATCCACATCCACTGGTTGCGCAATTGCGTACCGGGGTGCAGGCCCTGTTGCGGGAGTACCTGGTCGGCATGCCGCGCGACCCGAAACACCCGTTCTACTCGCGTATCAGCAGCAAGGCGCGATTCACCGGCAACTGGTCGATCATCCTGCACTCGGGCGGTCACCACACCAATCATATTCATCCCTACGGCTGGCTTTCTTGCTGCAACTACATCGCCCTGCCGCCGCTGAAGGATGAAAAAAGCAAGGACCGCAGTGGCTGGATACGCTTCGGCGAGACCTCCATGAACCTCGGGAAACGCGAATCCGTGGCCCGCGCCATCCGCCCGGAACCCGGCAAATGCGTCTTTTTCCCGAGCTACTTCTGGCACGGCACCTATCCATTTGAAAGCGAACTACCCCGTATGACGGTCCCTTGTGATATCGATCCGGGGTAAACACAAAAATCGGAAGGAGAAACCATGCACGACAAGACATTCAACGCTTCGGCGCTGGCTGCCTGCCTGTTAACAATAAGCGCGTTTTCCAGCCCATTGGCCGCGCAAGTGCCCGAACCGTTCAAAGGCCATGACCCTGCGTCCGTATTTACCATCCAGTACGACGACGTGGACGGAATCCTGCGCCACATGGTGGTAGACCTGGGGCGTTCCGACCGCACCGTCGACAAGGTGGAGCCACCCAAGACCGGCACTCGAATGAAGGCTCAAAAGAGCCGCACAACCGCCAAGGAAGGCAACCGCTTTTTTTACGAGGAGTTCAACAAGAACCCGGAATACGCCGCCATGCTGTCAGAGGTCCAGGACAGCCTGGAAGCCATTCCCGACAAGATTCCGCTGGAAAACTTCTCGCGCAAGGAGCAACTGGCCTACTGGCTAAACCTGTACAACATCACGCTCATCGACGAGCTGGTGAAGATCTACCCTGAACGTAACCTCAAGAAAGAACTGGTGGGCAGGAAATCCATTCTCGATGAAAAGGTGCTCACCGTTTCGGGCGTGCAACTGAGCCTGAACGACATCCAGCACAAGATCCTGCCAGCCAACTACGACAACGATCCGCTGATCATGTACGGGCTGTACCAGGGCATCATCGGCGGGCCCAACATTCGCAAGAAGGCCTACAACGCGGAAAACGTGCGGCGATTTCTGCAGGACAACGCCGAGGAGTTCATCAACTCCAACCGCGGCACCTACACCCGCAACGGCGGTTTCGAAGTTTCCAGCATGTACGAGCGCAACCGCCAGTACTTCCCCAACTTCGAGGAAGACCTGAAACAGCACCTGATGCGCTACATCGAAGGACCTGAGCGCCAGGAGCTCCAGGCCGCCACCCGCCTGCGCGCCGACATTGATGACTGGACCATCGCCGATGTCTACGGCACGGTCAATGAAATTGGCGGAAGCCTGGCCGACAGTAACGCTGCCATGATGGACGCGGTAGTGTCTACCCAACCGAATGGATCGGGCGGCTCAGTATCGACCAACTTCTCGGTGGCCTCATCCATGCTGATGGCCAAGGCGAAACCCATGGCCGAGTTCAGCCCCGAGGTCATGGACTACTTCGCAACCCTCAAGAACAAGGAAGAAGCCGCCAACCTGTTGAGGGAAGGCCGCGTGACCATCGAGGAGCTGGGCACTGTTGATGACAACTACAACAGCGAGGCGGAGGACGATCAGAACTAGCCGGCCTCATCCCCGCACGCAACACCGCGCGGCGCTGACCGCCGCGCTGGGCTATGTGCTGGCCGCCACCCTGGCGGCCTGCGCAGCTCCTCCACCCGCACCCACGCAGCCAGCCCGGGTCAGTTCCGGGGAAGTCTCCGCAGAGCAGGTTGTCAGCGCCAGCCCGCTGGCCAGCCTTGGCTCCGCCATCAACGTGTCCGATGTGAACATGTTGGAAATGAGCCCGGCGATGCATGCCTTTCTCGATGAGTACGTCGACCGCGACGCCAACCAAAGCGAGCGCATCGCACAATTGCTGAAGGCGGTACTGGGCGGCGACCGCTTTGCGCTGGCCTACGACGACTCCACCCGCACCGCGGCCAGCACGTTTGAAAACGGCCGCGGCAACTGCCTGTCTTTCACCAATATGTTTATCGCCATGGCCCGCGAAATTGGCCTGGAAGCCAGTTACCAGGAGGTAGAGATTCCACCGGACTGGACCATCTCCGGCCAGACTTTCCTCATCAGCGAACACGTAAACGTGCTGGTTGAGGTGCGAAACGCCCTGGGCCGGGTCGTGGATTTCAACAGCTACGACACCGTGGTTGACGTTGAAACCGAGAGCCGGGTCATCACCGACGCGCGCGCCAGGGCCCACTACTTCAACAACATCGGTGTCGAGCGCATGCTGGCCGGTGATACCGGGCTGGCGTACGCCAATTTCCAGCAAAGTGTCCGCGAGGACCACAATTTCGCCTCCACCTGGGTCAACCTGGGCATCCTCCATCGCCGCGAGGGCTACCCCAACTATGCCGAGGCGGCCTACAAGGAAGCGCTGCGCCACGACGGCGACAACCTGATGGCAATGAGCAACCTGGCCCACCTGTATGAAGACCAGGGCCGCAGCGCAGAAGCCGAACGCTACCTCGCACGGGTTCGCGAGCACCGCATGGGCAACCCCTTCTACCGCTTCCGCCTGGCCAACATCGCCTTTGAAGAAGGCGACTACAAGAGCGCGATCAAGAATCTCAAGACCGCCGTCCGGCAGAAGGACGACGAAGACCGCTTCTACTACCTGCTGAGCCTGAGTTACCTGATGGCCGGCGACCGTGACGAAGCGCAGAAATGGATGGAGCAGGCCGAAGAAGTGGCCAAGAAGACCGATGACCAGAAACGCTACAGCAGGAAGCTGGAATTGCTGATGGGCAAGAACTAGTCGACATGAAGCAGCAATCACCCAGGCTCAAACTTCTTTCTCCAGGGCTTGCCCTGGTGCTCAACGGCTGCCTGGCAGCCGCCCTGGTCGGCTGCGCGAGCGCGCCACCATCTCCTCCGCCGCAAGCCGGTGATGTTGCCAGTTCAGCGGTTCCCGAGCCGTTCTGGGATTTCAACCCAAACTCGCCCTACACCATCAACTACGACGATGTGGACGCGATCCTCAAGGTACTGGTGGTTGACGTTGGCAAATCCAACCGCGAAAAACTGCCGCCGATCCAGTCAAGCACCGGCACCCGCCTGCGCACCAAGGTGAAACGCGAAACCGCCAATGAAGGCAACCGCTTTTATTTCGAGTCGTTTGAATTGAACGAGGACTACAGGCCGGTGCTTCGCAACGTACGCGAAAGCCTGGAGAGAATTCCCGACCAGATTCCTTTACGGGAGTTTTCCCGCGAGGAACAGTTGGCCTACTGGCTCAACCTGCACAACATCACGGTGCTGGACGAGATTGTGCAGATTTACCCCGAGCGCAACCTGAAGAAGGAAATTACCGGCAAGGACACGTTTTTCTCGCGCAAGATCCTCAACGTTTCGGGGGTGCCACTGAGCCTGGATGATATCCAGCACACCATTTTGCGCTGGAACTACGATGACAACCCGCTGGTCATCTACGGCCTGTACCAGGGCATCATTGGCGGCCCCAGTATTCGTCGCTGGGCCTACACTGGCGAGAACGTCTACAAGGACCTGATCGACAACGCCGAGGAGTTTATCAATTCCAACCGCGGCACTTTCGCCGGCCACGGCGAGGTGTTCAAGGTCTCCAGCTATTACGCGCGCAACCGCGCCTACTTCCCCAACTGGGATACCGACCTCAAGGCCCACCTGATGCGCTACATCGAGGGCGTACAGCGCCAGCAACTGATGGATTCAGAGCGACTGGTGGCCGATATTGACGACTGGTCGGTGACCGATGTTTACGGCAGCGAACAGCAGATTGGTGGAAGCTTCTCCAACAGCCAGGCAGCCATGCTTGGGGCCATCGGCTCCGACCAGCGTTCCGCCGCCCAGGTGGCGGCTGAAGGCGCTTCGGTGAACATCAATTACACCGCCGATCCATTCGCCACGCGCACCACCGCGGCATCACCCCGATTCAGCCGCGCGGAGGACATCAAGCTGCCCACCAGCGACGATGAAACGCAACCTACCTCTGTCGAAGTCCAGGCCAAACCCGGCACGCCCACCGACGCGCTGGACGAAGTCCAGGAACAAACCCGGGCAAATCAAATCAAACAAGACGAGAAGTCCGGACAGTCGTAAACTGTAGGCTGCAGTTTTTCTAATCAGGAGTCACTTGTGAACAGAAGTATTACCGCACTGGCTGCGGTGTCAGCCAGTCTTTTCGCTTGCGTGGCGTTCGCGTCCACCAACTCGTACCAGGTTCCGGAAAAGTTCCAGCGTTTTGACGCTGCTTCGAATTTCCAGATCAAGTATGGCGATGTTGATGCCATCCTCAACACCATGGTGGTGGATGTGGGCCGCTCTTCGCGCGAAAAGGCTGATGAATCCACCGCCAAGACCGGTACGCGCATGAAGACCAAGGTCAAGCGCGACACGGCCAAGGAAGGCAACCGTTTTTTCTTTGAAGAATTCCAGAAAAACGAAGATTACCGGGCCATGTTGCGAAGCGTGCGCCAAAGCCTCGAGATCATCCCGGAGCAGGTGCCGCTGGAGTCTTTCAACCGCAAAGAACAGTTGGCCTACTGGCTCAACCTGTACAACATCACCATGCTGGACCAGTTGGTCCAGATCTACCCGGAACGCGACCTCAAGAAAGAGCTCAATGGCAAGAAATCCATTCTGGAGCAGAAGGTGCTCAATGTCTCTGGCGAATCACTCAGCCTGAATGACATCCAGACCATCCTGGCCACCAACTATGGCCGCGACCCGCTACACCTGTATGGCCTGTACCAGGGTATCGTCGGCGGCCCGAATATTCGCCAAAAGGCGTATACCGCTGAGAACGTGCAGCGCTACCTGCAGGACAACGCCGAGGAGTTCGTCAACTCGAACCGCGGCACGCAGGACAACGACGGCAAATTCGAGGTATCCACCTACTACGAGCGCAACGCCAACTACTTCCCCGACTGGGACGAGGACCTCAAGCAGCACCTGATGCGCTACATCGAGGGTCCGGAACGCGCCGGCCTGCAAGCTGCAAACACGCTGCGCGCCGATATCAACGACTGGACGGTTACCGACGTCTACGGAACGATGAACACCATTGGCGGCAGCTTTACCGACAGTAAGGCCGCCATGATGGACGCCGTACAGACCCAGCAGCAGGGTCCTGACGGCGGCGCATCAGGTCAGGTCAGCGGCAACATGTCCGTTGCCTCGTCCATGGTGATTTCCAAGACTCCATCACCCAATCGATTCAGCCCGGAAGTGCTAACCCACCTGGATGCGCTGAAAGAACAGGTTGAAATGCGCAACCTTTCCAAGGAAGGCACGGTTACCATCGAAGAAATGGGTCAGGCCGAGGACGCACAAAGCGCCGAAAGCACAGAAGAAGACCCCGAAGACTGATACGGCGGAAAGTCCAGGCCCCGCGCCACAAGGCGCGGGGTCTTATTATTCCAACTCGCTGCCAAACACCTCGCGCAGCGGATCCTGGTAGTTTTGCCAGCGGCCGATTGACTTTGGATTGAGCGGCTGGCGCACCTGCCAAACGCTGGCCGTTCCCACCGAGCGCTCGTGCTTGTCGAACTCCAGGCAGGCGTCATCCCAGGACTCACCCAGGAAATCGAGGACCGCGCCGACGGTTTCACGGGGGTTCGTCACCAGCGACTCGTACTCCACGCGTATGAGGTCATCGCCCATTATTTCGGCCCAGTGATCGATCAACTGGCGATGCAGCTCCAGGTAGTGCTTTATGTCCTGGAGGCGGGTTGCATACGCCTGGCCTGCCGCCAGCCTGGTGCTGAATACGGAAACCGCCACATCGCGCCAGTCACGTTCGGTGACTACAAACTTGGCCCTCGGCAAAACGGCCTTGATCAGCCCGGCATAAAGAAAGTTGTCCGGTCGCTTGTCGATGAATCGCGTCTCACCATCGGTGAAGTGTTCGCAAAGCGCCGCATGCTCTGAGCGCCATGCGGAGAGCACATCAGGGTCGAGTCGCTCAACGCCTTCCGGAAACCCGCGGAAGTTACGTGCGACCAGGCGCGGGAAGAACTCACTTTCTCCGCCGGCGGTAAATCGCGGATGCGCTGAAAGGATTTGCTCGAGCAATGTCGAACCGCTGCGAAACATGCCGCAGACAAAGACGGGGTCGTGGGATTCACCGCCAAACTTCGAAAGCCACTCGGCGTTACAGGCGGACAAGATACGCTGCACCACCGCCTCGCTTCGCGACTGCTTGTACTCGGGATGCTGTGCGCGGTCCAACTCGTTGGCGCGCACCAATGCGGGCCAGGCCTTGTCATAGGCTTCCAACTGGTCGTACGCGCGGCCCAGCGCGAAGTGCAGGTCCACATTCTTGCTCTCCGGGCTGCGCTCGGCCATGCGCGAAATCAGGTTATCTTCAACACTATCGAAGCGTGTCGCGTCTGCCAGCCGGGCCAGTGCGAAGTCGTTCTCCGGATCAATCTCCAGGCACCTGGCAAAGCAGCCCTGCGCAGCCTCGCGGTGGCCCTCCCTTTCTTCGAGGTTTCCAAGGTTGAAGTGCGCCTGGGCATAGTCGGGGTTCAGGGCAATTGCCTTTTCCAGGTGTTCGCGGGCTTTGTCGTTGTCCTGGGCGACATCCATGTACAGGGTGCCGATGTTCAAATGCGCCTCTTCGGGCGCCTTGATGCCCAACTCAATGGCGCGTAGATAATTTTCCACGGCCGCATCCACCTGCCGGGCGCACCCCAGGTAGTAGGCATAGTTGTAGGTGGCCAGCGCCGATGCCGGCGTGCGCTCCAGGAACTTGCGATAGGCATCAATCACGGGTCCAAGGGCGTAGCCGCGCTGCCGCACAAAGGCGGCCAGGCGGTTCAACTTGCCGATCTCCCGGGTGGCCAGGCGAAGCAACTCTACAAGCTGCACCTGCACTTGCTCGAAATTCCTCAGCTGCTCCAGGGAGCGCATCAATAACCAGCGAGCCTGGAAGTTGCCCGGCTGCTCGCCTACCACACCGCCTAGGATTGCTGCGGCCTGCTGGAAGTCACCGGCCTGGATGGCCTGGGTGGCCTGCTGCATGTGTTTTTTTGTTGTTGCCATGATCAATTCTCGATGCTTGCTACGCGTACCCCACGCAGCGCGGAACCTTCCTATTGTACCGGCAACGTCAAAGGGGACGAAGACCAGGAACGCCCGGGCGCGAGGAAGCGAACAAAAAAAAGAGCGGGCCCGAAGGCCCGCTCTTGGTCTTGCTATTACCGTATACCGGTTGCCCGGTTACGTGCTTACCAACGGAAAGTAACGTTGGCGAACATGTAACGGCCCAGGGTATCCCAGAAGCCGGAAACGGTGTTGGCGTTGGTCGCCAGTGAACCACCAATCAGCGGCGGCTCTTCGTCGAAGATGTTGTTCACACCAACAACGAGGTCATGGGTATCCATGAAGCGGAACACGGCGCTCACGTCGAGGTACTGCTCGTTACCAATGTTGTCATTGGCAATGAGGTCAGCAGAACCATCGTAGTAAACATCGTCGTAGAACCGCCAGCGACCGGTGATTGCCCACCACTCGTTAGAGTCGTAGGTTGCGGTTGCGGTATGACGCCATTCCGGAGCCGGGAAGCAGAGCGAGCTGATCAGACCAGTACAGTCGTAGATCGTGCTCGGCTCGGTCGGCAGAGGAGTGGTTTCCTTGGTCATCAGGTAGGTACCGATGAAGTCGAAACGCCAGGTTCCGCCCAGGCCATCGGTGGTCCATGCCCACGCCAGGTCAATACCTTCCCAGTGCTGCTCACCCAGGTTCAGGTTCGTCGCGGTTACGAAACCGTTCTGACCCTGCCACAGGCTGCCGTTGCCGGCGCGAGTAACGTTATCGCAAAGGATGCCGTTAATGGCGCACTGCTCAACGGTGAGCTCGGGGTTGATGTTGCTGATCACGTCGGTGATCTCGATGTCCCAGTAGTCCACAGAGACCTGCATGCTGTCAGTAATGTCAGCTACAACACCGAAGGTGATGGTATCGGCTTCCTCGGGATCGAGGTTCGGGTTACCACCGTAAATAGCGTTGTACTGCGACGCGGGGCTCAGAGAGATGTTGCCGTACTGGCTGGCTGATACACCGGTGTTTGCACACTGTGCTGCAGACAGCTCAGGATTGGCGCCGGCGCAAGGATCAACACCCTGCCACAGACCCAGGTTCTGGGCCAGGAACAGTTCGCCAACGTTCGGCGCACGAACCGCGCGGTTGTAACCGGCACGGAAGCGCAGCATGTCAGCAGCCTGCCAATCCATACCAACACGGTAGGTGCTGGTTGAACCGGAGGTGGTGTAATCAGACCAACGATACGCAAGGTCAAGGGTCAGGTTCTGAGCAAACGGTGCGTCAGACAGCAGCGGGATGTTTGCTTCTGCAAACAGCTCGTCTACTGAGTAGTCACCCACTACGCTCGGGGTCGGACCACCCTGGCCAAGCAGCAAGCCTTTCTCGAATACGAGGTCAGCAATACGCTCGAAGGTTTCTTCACGGTACTCGTAACCCGCAACCATGGCGATGTCACCAGCCGGCAGGCCAAAGCCGAGATTACCCGTCACGTAACCGTTGATCACGGTGGTGGAGGTAGTTGCGCCGATCTTACCGGTTTCGGAAAGCTGCGCTGCGGCTTCAGGCGTTACGCCGTTGTAGGTGAACACTTCGTACGGGATACAACCACTGGCGGCACACAGGTCGCCATCGATGGTCGGCAGTACGTTGTTCGCGAAGAAGTCGTTGATGTAGATAGACTCGGAACGCGTCTGGGCGTACAGGTAAGAAACGTCGTAATCCCAGCTGTCGTTGATAGCGCCACGAACACCACCCACCGCGCGGAACGAGGTATGGGTCAGGATATCCGTACGCGGACCGCCTTCGACGTTACGCTTACCGATGTAAACACCAAAGTCCTCTGACCCCGGGAAGTAGTCAATCAAGGACTGACGGAAGTTCTCGGAGAAGATGGAGTTATCCAGCGTCAGCGGGTACGGCTCGAAGAAGAACGTACCTGACTCAGCGATCTGGGCGCGCGTGCTGTCATCGGCAAAACCGAGTTCAGCGTAGGCAATGGCGTGCTCGTTGATTTCGAAATCAACAAACGCACCACCTGACCAGCGGTCATCCGGACGCATGAAGTGGTTGACCGGCGCGAAGTTGTAGATGTTCGTGCCGTCGTAAGGCAGCAGGCTTGAATCCGGCTGCAGCGTCAGGAACAGCTCCTGGTCGTAGTCGTAACCGTTGGGGCCTTCACCCGTAGCGGTCAACGGTGCGATGAAGAAGTTCGGCACAGCCGCGTTGGCTGAACCACCACAACCCGTGCCTGGATCGTTCAGGGCACAGCTTGAGTAGTCACGAGCTTCCTGGCGCAGTTCTTCGTTCGTGCGGTACGTAATGTACGCGCTGGCGTTACCACGGCCACCGGCGAACTCGCCGCCCATGGTCAGGTCGAAGTTGTACGCCTTACCGTCGAGGCCAGAGTTACCCGTGGGGTACTCGAAACCACGCTGATCCATCAGGTTCTGGATGTAGCTGTTGTCGTTGTCGTGCTGGTAACCGCTCATGCCCATGGAGAACTCAACGCCGTCCACTTTGCGCATGATGAAGTTAACAACACCGGCCACAGCGTCAGCACCGTAGGTAGCTGATGCACCACCGGTCAACACTTCCACGCGCTCGATCATCGAGGCGGGAATCTGGTTGACGTCAGGGGCGTTGGAGTAAAGACCACCCGGCTGCATACGGCGGCCATTCAACAGAACCAGGGTCCTGTTGGCGCCCAGACCACGAAGGTCAATGGTTGCAGTACCGGTTGAACCGTTAGAGATGAACGAGTTCTGCGCAGCTTCAATCTGCGGCAGCTGGTTCAGAAAGTCTTCCACTCGGGTGAGACCGAACTCGTCAATGTCTTCCATCCCGACGACCGTCACCGGGCTGGTACGACCGAAACCGTCCGTACTTACAATACGGGAACCGGTAACGATGACTTCTTCGAGCAAGGCGTCGCTTTCCTCAGCATCCTGCTGATCCTGTGCAAGCACAGGTCCCGCAGTCACCATAGAGGTGAGGCCGAGTGCAGCTGATACCGCCAAACTCAGTCGCTTTTTGTCATACATAATGTTGACTCCTAGAGTATTACTCAGAAATAGTCAGTGGCCCTAGGGCCACCCTAGGGAAACTGGAACAGCCGCAAGAGCTATCCAAAAAAGCAGTCCCACTGATTATGTTTCAGGCATGTGCTAGTGCCGTAGTGTTAAATTTACATTAATCATTGGCAAAAAGCACCCCCCAATGCGATAGAACGCAGAAAACCCTCGGAATAACCGCAACCTGGCGCTCAAGGTTGTCAAGCATTCTGCATGTTTTGCCTTACAGCCCGCTTTATCTGCGGCCCAAACGTCACTAACATAGATTTCACAAAGACCCTTTGCGCCGTGCCCTTTTTTGCCAGCGCCAGGCGCCCAGTAACCTGATCAACAGCGGGGAGACCACCATGCAATGCCCGAAATGCCAATCCGATATGACCGAGCACCGCTATGGCACCCTCCAGGGTGATGTTCTGCTGGACCAGTGCACCAGTTGCGGCGGCATGTGGTTTGATATTGGCGAAGCGGAAATCCTCAAGGACAAGTGGATGTCCGATTTCATCGACAGTGGTGATCCGGAAGTGGGCAAAACCCACAACGAGATCAACGAAATTGACTGCCCGCGTTGCGGCAAGCGCATGAGCGTACTTTCAGACCCCAAGCAGCCGCACATCCGCTACGAAGCCTGCGACGAACACGGCATGTACCTGGACGCCGGCGAATTTGCCGACTACAAGCATGAAACCCTGATGGACACCTTCAAGGACTTTGTTTACATGTTGCGTAACCCGGGCAAGTAGCCGGGCAAGGCGGCCACTAAGCGCCCAGCAGCCTGACCTCATCGCCGGCGGAAACCCGCCCAGGGGCGCTGACCCGCGCATACACCCCGGCGCACGGATACTTCCCTTTGCCCACCTGGAGGCGGTTGTGTCGCGCCAGGCCAGCCAGGATGGCGGGATCATTGGGCAGATCTTCCTGCGGCAGAGTGGTCATGATGCAGCGCGCATCGGCTCGGTCAATTTCCAGCCTCAGCTCGGGGCCCACCGCCAGCGTGGCGCCAATCCAGTCATTCTCGGCAAAGCCCTCGGCCACAGAGTCGACGATCAGGTTCATGCGAAAACGCCGTTCATCGAAGCGGCTTTTAGGCTGCAGCGATTCCATGGTCCTTAATGTAGAGGTGGTGAGCACGGATACCGGATAGGCATCGTGCCACGGCGCGTCCTGCTCCTCGCCCTCACGCTGGTTGGCATTTAGCAGGCGCACCGGGTGGCCCAGTTGGGCGGAGATAGCCGCATCGGCCCCTGCGTCGTTGGAATGCACCTCGGAACCATCCGGCAAGGTGACGATGATTTCCGGCAAGGCATCTGCGCTTGATGGTGGTTCGACGTAACGCGCCTTGAAGGCAAACAGGTTTGGATAGCGCTTGACGTTAACTGCCGTGACTTTCTTGTCCAGCTCCTCATCCCACAGCACATGACAACGGTCGCCGGGAATGCCCTGCAGTGAAAAATCAGCCGCGTCCAGCGCATCGCCCAGCATCGATTTCACCGGGAAACGCCACAGATTGGCGACCTTGCCTACCACTTCGCTCATATGCTTCTTCCAGATTGTGCAGCCCGGCGGGCCGGCGTGTTAGCGCGGCCTTATTCGCTCGGCAAGGACATTGCCGTTGCGGTCGAGCCGGCCGCGTACTTCCACATAATCCCCCGGCCGGGGTGATTTGTCGATTCGTGTACTACCGGTCACAACCAGGCGCAGGCCATCCACCCGCCAGCCGGGCTCCAGCAATCCCTCGATCCGAATCTTTGCCCCGGCAGGCACAGCGGCCGGCTGACCCTGGGCATCAGGCGCGCCCTGGGCCACCCAGTCCTCGATGACACGGATTTCCTCCGCGCTCAGGAAAGGCGGCCCATCAAATGGCATACGCGGGCTCGACTGGCCGCGAACGCGACGCACCACCATGCTGGCATCGGGGTTGCCGGGAACAATGCGCACCCGGTCGCCAGCGGACAGCGCCGCCTGGTAGGACGTAAGTAGGTAGCCCTCGGGCGGCCCGCCCATCAGGCCGCTCTCGGCGTGACACTTGATGCAGCGCCGGGCAAAAATTGGCGCCACATGGGCGTAGGTAACCGCCTCGCCCGGCGCGGGCAATTCAGGCTCGGCGGCTGGCGCTTCCACCACCTGGGGAACTGGCTCACCACCGGCGACTGCCTCGAGCAGCCCGCCATCCACCCACTGCTCCACCAGGGCAATCTCGTCTTCAGAAAGAAACGGCGGGCCGGTCAGTGGCATGCGCGGTTGACTGGCGCCGGTTATGCGCCGAACCAACTCGCTGCCCGCTGCATCTCCGGCTGCTACCACCGGCCCATTGCTGCTGCCCTTTAGTACCCCGGCGTAGCTGTCGAGCGACAGTTCCATCATCGCCGCAGCGCTGTTGTGGCACATCACGCAACGCTGGTTGAAGATCGGCGCAACTTCGGCGTAGGTCACCGGGCTTTCCTGGCCACGCAACGGCAGTGCGCAGCAGGCCAACACAACCGCCAGCGCCAGGCAGCTTACTCGGCCAGGCATTCGGCCTCGATCTCCACCAGCCAATCGGGGTTGATCAGGGATTTGACCTCGAGCATGGTGCTGGCCGGATTAATCCCGGCAAAAACTTCACCGTGCGCTCGCGCCGCCTCTTCCCAAAGCGAGATGTCGGTGAGGTAGATGCGCGTGCGGATGACGCTCTCCAGCCCCAGCCCGGCATCGGCAATGGCCTGCTCAATAATCTGCAGGCACCGCCGGGTCTGTCCGTACATATCGCCCGGCGCCGCCACGCCACCATCGGGGGCAATCGGCGCGGTGCCGGATACCGCCAGGAACGGCCCCTGGCGGACGGCGCGGGAAAACCCCACGATTTCTTCGAACGGTGAACCGGACTTGATGTGTTTACGCATGATTTACTCGTCAATAACCGTGTTGGCCAGCGTCCCCAACCCCGTAATCTCCACTTCGACGGTATCACCGGGCTTGAGCCAGATGGGTGGTTCACGATGCTCCCCCACCCCGCCGGCGGTTCCGGTGGCAATGACATCGCCAACCTGCAGCGGCCAGATCTCCGACAGGCAGGAAACCAGCGTGGGGATATCGAACAGCAGGTCATTCACCCCCGCTTGCTGCATCACCTCGCCGTTGAGGCGGGTTTGCAACTCCATTTCTGCGGGCTCGGGGGCTTCGTCCCGGGTGACCAGCCACGGGCCGAACGCGCCGGAGCGCCAGAAACACTTGCCCGGCATGAACTGGCTGGCCCGGCGCTGGTAATCTCGGACCGAACCATCGTTGAAACAGGCGTAGCCGGCCACGTGCTCCATTGCCCGGTCTACGCCCACGTGGCGGCCGGGTTTCCCGATGACCACTGCCAGTTCACCCTCGAAGTCAAAATTCGAAGACACGCGCGGCCGCACCAGGTTGGACCCATGCCCCACCAGCGAATCGGGGTAGCGCGGGAAAAGAATCGGATACGAAGGCGCACCCCGGCCTGTCTCGGCAATGTGCGCGCGGTAGTTGAGGCCGACGCACACAATGCGTCCGGCATCGGGAATGGGCGGCAGCAGGCTAACCTCATCCAGGGCAACCAGCGGCGCCTTTTCAACAGCCTGGGAAATTTCTGCCGGGGCGGCCAGTGCGGCGCGAAGCGTTGGAAAGCGGCCCTGCAGGAGCGCCCCAACATCGCGAATGGCGCCATCTTCAAAAACCCCGTAAGAGATGGCCGCTGCGTGCTTAAAACTGACCAACTTCATAATGCGCGCACCCGCTCTCGGCCCACTACCCGGGCGATTTCACCCAGAACGCGGTGTACACAAGGCCGTCGGTGCCTAGCCGGTCCTCGGTTTGAACGTTGCCCGCCTTTTGCGCCAGGCGTTTGACCACAGCATTGCGAACCGACTGGTCCAGCGCCAGGAATTCGCTTTTTTCCGCCGCGGTCCAATCGCGGTCATTGGCCAGGCGAAACAGGTCATCGAAGGAATAACGGCACTCTCGGCCCATGGGCTCAGTCCTGCTCAATCTCGGCGTAGGTGAAGCGGATGAAATCGGCCGGTTTGATCCAGCCTTCGCCCCACTCGGCGTTGAATTCCGCGGTTGGGTCGGCGGCAATGATTTCGTCCAGGGTCTTGCCGTCGCCCGCCAGCGCGTGAACGCGATCGCGTACGGTGGCGATCCGGTCGCGCACCATCTGCACATCATCACGGCCGGACACTTCACCATGGCCGGGAATGATGACGGTGTCGGCGTTGCTGATCGCCAGGATCTGGTCGAGCGCGTCCACCATGCCACTCACCGAACCGCCGCTGGAGACATCGACAAAGGGGAAGCCATAGCGCACAAACAGGTCACCGGCGTGAACCAGGTTGGCGCTGCGAAAATGAACAAAGGAGTCGCCATCGGTATGCGCATGCGGCACGTGCGAGATGACCAGGTCGTCGCCATTAATATGGAAGGTCATGGCGTCTGTGAAAGTAATCACCGGCAGCGCGCCCGGCGCGGCGGCGGGCACTTCCTCCTGGAGAAAGTCGATGACCTGGTCCTGCGACATGCGCCGTCGCACATTCTCATGCGCCACCACGAAGGCGCCGGCCTCACCCATGTTCTCGTTGCCACCGGTGTGGTCAAAGTGCCAGTGGGTGTTGAGCACGAACTGGATGGGGCGGTCGGTCAACGCCCCCACTGCCGCCAGGATTTTCGGCGAAAGCGGCGCGTACTGGTCATCGATCAGGAAAACCGCATCATCACCAATGGAAACGCCAATGTTGCCGCCGGCGCCGAAGAGCACAAAAAGCCCTGGCGCCAGTTCTTCGGTTCTGATTTCGACCGCATCAAAGTCTTGCGCCACCGCCGGGTTAGCCAGGGCAACGAAACCAACGGCAAGAAACGTGGAAAACAGGAAACGGAATTTCATGGCGAGCAGCCCTCGGTGGAACTGGAAACTGGCGCCCAGTGTATCAGCAGGCCTGGCTGGGGAATGGGTTCACAGCGAAAAAACAAAGCGCCCTGTTGCCGCCAGAACCTGTTCCGTCACTTCCCGGTGCGGCACATGACCAACGCCCTCGAAAACATGCATCTGCGAAGGGCCTGTAACACCCCCAACAATGCGCTCGGGAAACGCACAAGAGCCAAACTCGTCCTGGTCGCCGTGCATCACCAGCGCGGGGCAATCGACCCGGGGCAGCAAGCCATCCAGGCTCCAATCGGCGAACTGCGGGTCCAGCCAGGTTTCTGTCCACGCATCCAATACCCATTTCGCCTTCACGCCGTGATAGCGGGCAAGGCGGGCCAGGCGTTCCCCGGTATTGAACCGCTGTTTCGCCTCGGCCACCCCTTCCAGGGTGCGCGCCTCGACAAAAGCCTGCGCCGATTCAGTAATCACTGCCGCACATCGCTCAGGCAAAGTCGCGGCGATAGCCACCGCCATTGAGCCACCCACGCTGTGGCCGAAAGGAATTACCTGCTCAAGTTCAAGCGCATCCAGCAGGGCCGGAAAGACACCGCGGGCTTCAGCCTCGATGAAGTCGAGAGCGATCGGTTCATCCAGCGGCGTTGACCGACCAAAACCAAGGCGATCATAGGCATGGACATCACGGCCAAGCCGCGCCGCGAGTTGGGCAGGAAAATCGCGCCAGGTTTCCACGCAACCCAGCGAATCGTGCAACAGGACAACTGGCGCACCGGCAGGCTTTTCTGCGGCGAGCCAACTGCGGGTGAACACCAGGCCGCCCGGCGCCTCGATAAAGCGCTCGTCACCGCCACGCGCCCTGGCGCGATTGACCGTGCTGGCTGGCCGGGCCATGCGTCCGGGTTAGTCCCTGCTGCCCCACATGCGTGACAGCACCGGCACCTGGGAAGGCCCATGACGACGGAAGGCCATGAACAAGTGCCCCATGATCATCGCCAGCAGAATCCACCCCAGCCAACTGTGAAACAGGCTGGCCGGCGCCATCATCCAATCGATCTTCTCTCCGTCAAAACCGGGAAACAGGGGAATGCCGAACGGCTCGAACGACCGGCCCGAACCGTACTGGCGCATCAGCGCCAGGGTTGGTGTCACCAGCAACAGCAAGTACATGAGTCGATGGCCCGCTTTTGCCAGCGCGCTGACTGAGTCGGGGCGATTATGACGCTGGACCAACGCCCAGGTAACGCGTATCACCGCAAGCACCAGCAGCAGCAACCCGAGTGGTTTGTGCGTGGGCCAGAAGAAAGACTCGATGGCCGTTTCCTCGAAAAGCAGCCGCGATGCGGCGCTCAGAAATTGCCACAGCAACAGGGCGGCCATGCCCCAGTGAAGCGTTTTACTTATCGTTCCATAGCGTTCCTTGCTGTCTTTGTGCGCCATCAGCTACCTCATCAAGTGGTTCAGTGGGTTTCGGCCGGGAAATTCAGCCAGAAGTTTTCAATTCGTGGTGTTTTCGCGTTTCTTGAGCGTTCCAAACAGCTTGCCGCCGGGAGGCTGGTGCCCCAGCTCACGAAGCGCGGCAATGCGATCCTGTTTCATTTCAATAAACAGGCCCTTGCCGGTGGACAAGACAGTGCCATCCTCTGCGAGCAGGCGGCTTGCCGCACAGACTTTGCGCCCATCGGCGCTTTCCACCCAGGCCTCAACCGAATGCACCTGTTGGAGCGGCACGCCGTGGAGAAAATCGATGGTGATTTGGGCGGCCACCACCGGGTGGCCGGAAATCCAGCCGGCGGTTCCCATCACCTCATCCAGCACCGCCGCAACGCTACCGCCATGTGCGTATGCCGGTGGGCCCTCGGCGCCCGGGCCAAACCAGACGCGAGCGACAATGCGGTCGCGCTCGGGGGGCATGAAAAACCGGATGCGCAGGCGATCGGGATCCTGGTCGCCGGATACGAAGGAGCGGCCGGACCCATAGGAAGTGGGAAGGTCAAGCGCCTCCCAGTCGGCTTCTCCGGAAAATTCTGCAGTGGCTTGGCCCATGTTCTACGCCAGTTGCTCCTCGATGGGTACGGTGCGATCGATCACCGCTTCCCCGGTGTGCTTGGTGGTGGCCGGCTCGAACAATGCGATCAGGCATTCTTCCTCGGCCACCGGGTTGTGCATCACGTCCCTGGGGACAATGTGGAAATCCCCCTCGGCCAATTCAACCGGTGGCCGGCCTTCAAACTCGATGCGCAAGCGGCCTTTCAGCACCAGGAACATCTCGTCCTCGTGGTCGTGCTTGTGCCAGGCCAGCTCGCCTTTAACCTTGGCCACTTTCACGTACTGGTTGTTGATCTGGCCCATGACCCTGGGCGTCCAGTATTTCTCCAGCTTTTCGGCCTCCGCGCGCAGGTTCATTCCGGGCTACCTGGCTAAAGCTGCCACAAGGCGTGCTGAACGCCGCCCTGGAAATAGATGGCAAACGTTCCGTGGCCAGGAATTTCCAGCGGTGGGTGGGCCACTTCGGCGCCCTCGGCCACCGCCGCAGCCACCGCGCCTTCGATATCCTTCACCAGCCAGTAGGGGCGCGTTACCGGCTCTTCCGATTCATGCATGGGGGCACGAACGCCAATGCTGCCGCCATCAGCCAAAGCGGCTGTCCTGGCGCCACCGAGCATTTCCTGCGGCGCGCTGAACTCGACCTGGTTCGCGGCCGCATAGGCGGCGCACACTGCATCGACATCGGGGGTAACAATCTCAAGATAATGAATCTTCATGATGATCTCCGCTGCTTTGAAAGCGCGCCGCGCGATAGGCGCCAATGTCCGGGCGCTCACAATAAACAAGCTCCACAAAGGCATTGCGTTCAAACCACATCACTTCAAGGTCCCATAGGCAGAACGAGAAACGCGCCGGGTCTTCCACCCAGCTCGAACCCACCAGCGCGGAAACCGAAGTGAACAATTCATTGTCGTTGCCCCACCAGGCCAGCACAAGGTAGGGACAGCTAGCGCCCTCGTGAAAAATCACGAATGCCGGCGTGGCGGGCCAGTCAACCGACCTGATTTGCTTGATCGCTTGCAGGCGGCGCAGGTATTTGCCCTGGTCCACCTCGCTGTTGTCTGCAGAGATGGTGTAGATTTTTACGCCATCTTCATCCAGCCAATCCGGGCTGCTTAGGGTTCGGCGGGGTTGGAACATGGAGGCAGGTCCTGTGGGTTAGAGAAAGTGCTCAAACAGCTCGGTGCATGAAGGTGGCGGACTGCGGACACAGCGATGAGAACTGCTGGGTTTTCTGGATATCCGGCGGCGCCTCTTCCCGCGCCAGCGTGCGATAACCCCTGTGAGCGAAGAACCCCTCGGCAGTCTCGGTTAGCAGGTACAGGTGCTTCACGCCGCGCTGGCTGGCAAGCGCTTCGACGAAGTCACACATTTGCCGCGCCAGGCCCTGGCCCTGCCCACGACCGTCAACCGCCACCGAGCGCAGCAAGGCGTTGGCCCCGTAATGCTCGAAGCCACCCACCGCCACCAGGCCCCGTTCGTCGGAGCCAACGGCAAAGCAGTTCAGGTGAGCACGCACACCCTCAACGGTCAGGTTTGAGGCCGCAAGCAATGCGGCAATGGCCTCGATATCCGTTTCGCTCGCGTTTCTAATCGCCAGTGTTTTCATGCATGATCAAGATAGCCGAATACGCGCCCAACCAGAATAAACAATCGCTTATGCAGACACCCGGCACAGAAAATCACCGCTTGCCTATCGATCGCTGGTTCTACACCGCGCTGGCCGCACTGTTCCTGATCACCGCGATTGTCGGCTTCGGCCCCAACTCCGCCAGCATCCTGGCCGGATCCCTTCCGATGCCCCCGCTCACGGTGCATATCCACGCTTTCGTAATGACAGCGTGGCTGGTTCTGCTGCTCACCCAGGCCAGCCTGATTGCCCGGCGAAAGCGCCGTCTCCACCAGAAACTGGGACTGACTTCACTGCTGCTGGCGCCCGCCATGGTGGTGATGATGGTCATCCTGGCATTCAGCCACTTTCCCGACGGCCCGCAAGGCACTGCCGTCATCGTGATCCAAAGCCGGCGAATCGGCCTGTTCGCAGGCTTCTTCCTGTGGGCCATGCTGGTACGCAAAACTGACAAGGAATCCCACAAGCGCGCCCAGTTCTGGGCCACCGTGGTGTTGCTGGACGCCGCTCTCTTCCGCATGCCGTGGCTGTACGCATCAGGCGAGACCAATGTCCCACTCGCACAGATGTACCAGCTCTGCCTGATGGCGCCAGCCCTGGCCTACGACCTGCTGCGTTTTGGCAAAATCCACAAGGTGCACTGGATTGGCGCTGGCCTGATGCTGCTGACAACGGCAATTGCGGGCGCACTCTGGCCTTAGGGCGTATCCCCTGAGGGCTCAGCGAGCACCTGGTTGGTCACCGTGCCCTCGCTGTCGAAAAAGCGCAGGCTGCCCGCGCCCTTGAGGTAAAGCACCGCAGCGCCTTTTGATTCCGGACCGTGCAGGGCCACACCGCCCCCGCCATGGGCAAACTGCGCAACACCAATTCGGGTAACGCTGTCGGCATCAGCCACGTACAGCCCGCTGCCCTCGGAGTTGTGGAACAATGACACGCGGTCGACCCCGCTTTCGTCCTTTAGGTGAAGCACCGGCAAGCCATCCGCGATGGCGAATTCGCCGAGAACAGCACCCTCTTCATCGACCAGTTGAAAAGCGCCGGCCGAGAGAACGTTTGGCCCAGAAGCAGCAGAAAGAACCACGAAGGCAAGCCCTGCCACAATCAGCAGCAATAACCCGCGTACGGTGCGTTCCAACCTGACGACGCGCGCGTCAAGTTGGGTTTTAGTTGCTTGCATAATGCTCCTCCTGGGCGAAATCGCCCGGATGACTATTTACGATGCCAACGGAGTGGCTTGCAGTCCTCTCTGACGACCACGCCCTTGGCCTCAAGGTCCAGTTGCACCGTTTTGGCCCACCACCCCGAGGTGGCGCCACCGGGAAAAACTTCCTCGGGCAGATGCGCCTTTACGGCCTGCATGATTTCCTTCTGGGCCAGACCCGGACTCGACCGGGGCAACACCTTCAGAAACGCTTTCTTCATGGCGTTGTACTTCGCTGCGTTAACGTTGGTGGTTTTTCCGGGAACATTGACGTTCTCAACGGCTATTTTTTCCGGGGTTTTGCTCATGGATGCTCCTCAACGGGGTGTTGGAGTTGCAGAACTTTGAGCATAGCTTCCACGTATCGCTTGCCAGCTTCTACCCCTAAACGGCAGGCCGAGCGCCGTGCTCCAGCGCCGAGGGGCTCTGGCAGCCGACGATGGCCGGCGCCTCCTGGACCAACGTATCATCGGTAAGCGCGTGAACCATGAACAGGGCGAAATCGATGCGCCGGGTGAGGTTGCTTTCCAACACCGGATCGCCCACATGCCTGCTCCACAGCGGAAGCCCCTGGCTTTCACCCTCTTCAAGGTCACTGCCGCGCACCACCGTCCAGCGCGTGTTGCTGGCAAAAATTCTGCGGCAGGCTTCCACCTGGTCATCCAGGTCGACCAGGCGCAGTGCCCGGGTGACCCAGGCAATCAGTTTCACGAACAGCAAGAATTTGCGGGAGTAAACGTCCTTGCCGTCCCGGGTGATGTGCCAACCGCAGGAAAACACAAGGCGAGCGCCAGGTTTGGCGAAATCCATAACCGCCTGCGCGGTACCCGAGGAGTAGTCGTTCACCCCCCAGGGCGCAAGCACGGTGAGCACCCCGTCACAGCCATCCACCGCGCGCTTTATCACCCCGCGATCATTGGTGTAACCGGGCTCTATGCGGATCCTGTTTTTGAACGCATCCAGCTTTGGAACGCTCTTCTCGCGGCAAACCCCCACCACTTCGTAACCGCGATCCAGGCAGTGCTGGATCATGTATCGGCCGAGCTTTCCGGATGCGCCAACTATGCAAACCCTCATGTGTTTATCGCCTCAAGGTTGATTCGCTGGCCCATTCGCTTGTTGATGAAGTGGGCGCGGCCACGAATCGTCAACCGCGGCATCAAGCAAACCCAACGCCAAAACTGGCCAGGATGTAGGCAAGGTAGCCGGCAAACAACACACCCCCTTCGGCCCGCGTAACGCGCTTGCCGGTGAACAGGAACACCATGAGCAGAACGGCTACCGCCAGCATCACCCATTGGTCAAAGCTCAGAATTCTTCCGCCCACTTCAAGGGGCTGTACCAGGGCGGAGACGCCCAGGATTCCCAGCAGGTTAAAGATATTACTGCCCAGCACGTTGCCAACAGCCACATCGGCATGGCGCCTGACTGCGGCAATCACGGAGATAGTGAGTTCCGGCAGTGAGGTGCCAACCGCAACCAGGGTGAGGCCAATCACCGCCTCGGACACCCCCATGCCCTGTGCCAACCCAACCGCGCCCTTGAGCAACACCCTGGAACCCGCAATCAGAACAGCCAGGCCAAGGATTACCAGCACGGCAGAAAGTAGCGCAGTTTGCGGCACATGGCTCACTTCATCGGCTTCGGCCTTGTGCATTTCCGCGGATAGAGCGCCGTTCGATTTCTCGCTGACATAGGCCCAGGTAAGGTAGCCGGCGAGGCCCGCCAGCAGAATCACGGCGTCGAGATGCGAAATGCCGTTGCTGGCCGCGAGCACGATAAACAACACGCTGGCGCCAATAACGGTGACGGCATCACGCCGCAGCGCCATGGCGGAAACAGCAAGTGGGGTGATGAGGGCGCACAAACCCAAAATCAGCAAGACGTTTGCGATGTTGCTGCCCACCACGTTGCCAATGGCGATGTCCGGCCGCCCCTCCAGCGCCGCATCGATGGAAACCACCATCTCCGGCACCGAAGTGCCAAAGCCGACAATCAACAGCCCGGAAAGCAGTGGAGAAACCCCCAGGCGTTTTGCCGCCCCGAGCGCCCCTCGAATCAGCGCCTCGCCACCGGCTGCGAGCAAGCCGATGCCAAGTAGCAGGTAAAGTACGCTAGCTGTCATCTGCGCTTACGGGCCACGGCTCAAAACAGTCATAGTTGTGCTGACTGGCTATTCGCCCCTGGTCCATTTCGAAGAACATGGCGAAATGCGCTTTCATTTCAAAACCGGCTGGCAGGCCGCCCAGCGGTATGGCCAGCACACCGACCCAGTTGGCTTCCACGGCAACCCGGTTACCTTGCGCTATCTCAGTGCGCACCTGGTAGCGTTGTGATGAGAGCATTCCTTCGCCTTGAATCGACCTTTCGAGGATATGCGAAAGGTCGCTTTCCTGGCCGCTTGGGTTGAGGCGGTTTGGGAACTCCACCTGCATCGCATTCTCGGTAAAAAAGGGCGCCAGGCGATCGCCAACCTCGCCAGCTTCAAGGGCACGCAGGTATCGACGGATGTGTTCCAGGTTACCGGCTTCAGTATTCACGCCAACCAAAATCTCCTGCTCAAACGACGTTTAACAACCGCGAGGATGACTAGTCACTGTACTTGCGAACCACTGAAACCTTTCCGTCTTCCAGCTCCAGCACTTCCACGGTCACAAATTGCTGCACCATCTCCTGCCCGGTTTGCGGGTGAACGCCTTTGGAAGCGCTCTCGTACTTGATGATAACGACATCGTGGCCGTACATATGGTCGAGCAGCGTTCCCTGGTACTCGGTGTGGGCGCCCAGGTAGTAAGTCATCCCTTCGCGCATCTCCTGCTTGCCTGTTGGGTGGCGCGTGGCATCGGGGTCATAAGGCAAGTGCTGGTGGCCCACGTCCTCTGCCAGGAAAGACAGGTAGTGCTCCACGTCTTCTTCTGTGGCCTCGGGGCTTTGGGTGGCGACCCAGGCTTCGAAGTAGGCAGCAGCAAACTCGTCCGGGTCGAATTCCTGGGCGTGGACCAGGGGTGTTGCAATCAAAACGAAAGCCAATAGCAGGAATCTGGTCGGGCGCATCTGTTCTCCTTTTATAACTAGTTTCATGCATTGAGCCCCACGTTTACTAAGATGGAGCCGGCAAAGTCCATCACGCCTGGGATTCAGTCGCAAGCCTGGCGCTAACGTAGCGGTGCATCCCCATGAACAGCAGGCCGACAAAAACCCCGAAGCCCAGCAGTCCCATCACTCCGCCAAGAATGAAGTCCTCGAACTGCAGCGCAAACGTCACGAAAAGAACAAGGCAAACCAGCATCCACGAATGAAGGGCTTTCAAGCCCCAGGGCTTCATGGCAAGCAGCCCAATGCAGGCCGCCATCGCCGTTGCCGCGTAAACCAGCGCCAAAATGCCAAAGCCGGTACCTAGCGGCGGCATCTCACTGGAAAAAATTACCAGCGCATTCGCCACACCAGCGATGGAAAGCCAACCCAGCAAGAGGCCGAGGATCACCATGCCGACAGGTCGCTTTCGTTCTTGTGTCATTTGCTGATCCTCAAAGGCATCACGATATTTCGGGTTCGGCAAGTGTGGCCAGGCGCGCTACATGCACACCGATGTTCCGGTGGTTTTTGAGAACCTGATGGCATCCAGGCTTGTTGGTTTCGCACATCGAACCAAACGATCTTGAGTCCGACCAGGAAACGTGTGGTCGAAAATACTCGTTGGTGACGCAGGCAGACAGGAACAGCGGCAGCACAAGCAGCAAACAGCGCATGATAAGTCTCCCTCGGCCAGACAAATTGTTCTCCCGCCAACCCTTTGCATTTAGCACGGCACAAGCTGCAACGATGCGGACCGCACCCTCCAGCCTGGCTTCTTACGTTTTAGTCGCCCGCGTCTTGCGCCGGTCCAAGCAAAACATAACCACCACTGAAACCGGCGCGAGAAGCAACAGCAAAGGCCACAACCAGCTTACAAAAGTCTCCAGCACCACGCCCCAATCGGTACCCGCGCTGCCATGAAATATACCCGCCGGGTTTGCATGCCAATCGAGCGCGGTGGCTATTGCCGAAACCAATCCGGCAATCACCACTCCGATCAGTGCGCCGCGCACCAAAACCATGACCAGTCTATTCATTCAAACCCCCTGGGGCGATGACAAGCAAGCATGGGCGCGGCGCATACTGCCTAGGCAAATGCTGCGACCAGGCTGCCCAACTGTTCTTTCTGCCGAGCATCCAGCGGCGCAAGCAGTGACTGGGCCGCATCGTTAACCGCCGCATCTACTTCGTTCAGCACGCGCTTTCCCGATTTGGACAAGGCCACCAGGCTGACCCTGGCATCACGTGAACTGGCGGTCTTTTCAACCAGCCCAATTTTCTCCATTGGGTTGAGCAAACGGGTGACGCCAGAAGCGGTCAACCCAACCTTTTGTGCCAGATCAACCCTTCGCAGCGTTTCGTTTGGGGCGAGCTTAAGTTGTAGCAACACCAGGAACTCGGATACGCCAAGACCATGCGCGGAAAGTGCGCTGGCAAGCTTTCTATGAATCTTGCTGTTGAGATTGACCATGCCCAGAACCAGTTGGGCCTCTTGAGTGGAATGCATGACTTACTCCTTGCGAAATCATTGAGGGCGCAAGTTTATTGCCATTTGTTTGATTAGTCAAGTATCGCGCAATAAAAACAGGGGCGGTGACCCCGGCCGTCAAAAGTCGGTAATTACCGTTGTACCTACGCCCTGGAATTCGTCCATGTTTACCAGCGCATCGATAGCCTGCTCCAGGCTGATTTTCTTTCCAACCAACAGTTCAGGCTTGAGCGTTCCCGTCTCGATCATGGCCATCATCGCGCCGTAGCGATGGGCCTGCATGCCGTGGCTCCCCAGGATTTCCAGTTCGTCGGCCACCACGTGGCTCATTGGAATGGGCGGCGCGCTGTGTTCGCCCACCAGCAACCCCACCTGGATATGCTTGCCACGCTTGCGCAGGCACAGCACCGAATTGAAGCAGGTTTGGGGGTGGCCAAGGGCGTCCAGCGAAACATGTGCGCCGCCGCCGGTAAGATCTTTAACCGCGCCCGCAACATCTGTTTCGGTGGTTGCGTCGATTGCAGCCGCCGCACCCAGCTTCTTCGCCAGCGCCAGCTTGTCCGGGGCAACATCAATGGCGACCACGTTGGCCCCAAGCGCGTTGGCAATCATGATGGCGGAAAGGCCCACACCGCCGCAGCCGTGAACCGCCAGCCATTGCCCCGCCCTGGTCTGACCCTGGTCGACAACGGCGCGGAACGAAGTGACAAACCGACAGCCCAGGCTCGCCGCGGTGGCGAAATCCATGGTTTCGGGCAGGGCAACCAGGTTGAGGTCAGCGCGGTGAAGAGAAACGTATTCTGCGAAAGACCCCCAGTGGGTAAAGCCAGGCTGAAACTGGTGGTCGCACACTTGCTGCTGCCCGGCATGGCATTGCGGGCAGGCGCCACAGCCGCCCACGAACGGAACCGTGACGCGGTCACCCACGTTCCAGTTCTTAACGTCTTTTCCCACCGCCGCAACGGTGCCCGCCAACTCGTGGCCGGGTACATGCGGAAGATCTATGGTGTCATCGTGCCCCACCCAGCCATGCCAGTCGCTGCGACACACGCCCGAAGCCTCCACCTTCACCACCACGCCGTCATCGACCGGGACGGGGTCGGGCACGGTGGTTAGCGTGGGGGGCTTAGCGAATTGCTCGATCAGTACAGCTTTCATGGTTGGCCTGGTTCTTGGCGCTTCTCGATTGCTTCCCAGAAAATGATTCTATTGCCAAAGGGGTCGGTGACCTTAACCTGCCGCTCACCCCACGGCATCACCTCCACTCCGGGCCTGATGTACTTGTACTGCCTGGCTTCCAGGCTTGCGTGAAACGCTTGGATGTCCTCAATCTCCACCCGAACTGCAGAACCAGGCGTTGCATCGCCGTGATGTTCACTGAGATGAAACTCCAGGTCGCCCGACTTCAACCCAAGATAGAGCGGCATTCCCTCTTCAAAGC
Source organism: Gammaproteobacteria bacterium (assembly GCA_030428105.1). Classification (GTDB taxonomy): domain Bacteria; phylum Pseudomonadota; class Gammaproteobacteria; order Xanthomonadales; family SZUA-36; genus JAUIBE01. Next base: position 5,580 of record JAUIBE010000020.1, on the reverse strand, counting down.
GGTGCTCGAAATCCACCTCGAAGCCAAGATACGCGCAATAGAATTCCCTGGCCTTGGCTTCATCAAAGATTCGAAGTATCGGGGTGCAGTTTCCGGGTTTCACAACTTGCAGCTCCTGTTCGAGGGTCACTTCGGGCCGCGACCAAGAACACCACCCACAGACTGCCACAGCTTTTTCCAGAACCTGGCCTCGGCGGCCATCAGTTTGGCAACCCACGGCGGCGCGCCCTCGCTTTCGGCTTTTTCACGAATGGCATGGCTCGCATCTTCCGCCTTGCCCCGAAACGCCAGCCGCCAGATCTCGATCGCCAGTCGAATCTCGATCAGCACCAGCACTCCAAGGCCCACGTAGCGTATCCAGCCAACCTGGCTGATCAGCACATGGTGCGCGTCGGGGACAAAATGGCCGGCGGCCCAGACTCCCAGGCAGGCCAATGCCAGGGCACGAACCACAGTTTTTTTGCCGCGCGCCCGGTAACAAAGCAGGTAAAGCAATGGAATAAGCACGGCGAAGTCAAACAAGACGCCAAGCTCCTTGATCTGCGGCGCCTGCCAGCCGTCAATGGCAACCAGCAGTCCGTTTGACATCAAGACGGCCAGCGCTGCGGGCCAGAACCAGTGCTTCTCCAGACTAACCATGAAAGACCCTCACGGGCATCGCCACCACTCGATACAAGCCTGCAGCGGCGATTTTCACTTTGGAAATCAGCGCCCCATGCGCCGATTGTAGCTTTCCGCCACGCGAGAATTGAGATCGGGGTCATTGCTCGTCTCGCCAGACTGGGTGAACTCTACCTGTAACCTTCCATCATCACGTGTAAAAAGCGTGGCGGTGATCACGACGCCGTTGCGACTGCCTCGAATCACCCCTGCGCCGCGGTTTTCCTCGTGGATCGACAGGCCTTGATCAGCCATGGCTCCCATCGCCGCCGACCACGATTGTTCGAACCGCTGCTGCAGCGTTGGGCCGGTGGCAACGGGCGTGGTTGGGTAATAGCAGCCGGGAAGCAGGAGCGTAACGAGCAGGATGGCGACAAGGAGTTTCATGCGCTGATTATAGTTACTAATCACGCCCACCGAGGAATCGCACGGCGCGGGCACGCAACCAAGCGACTCCGTCACAAAAGCCTTGTCCCCAGGGGCACCGGCTGGTCGGGAACGCACAGCGCAACCTCACCCTGCTCATTGTGGAAGCCGGTAACCAGGCACTCTGACATCAGCGGACCAATCTGCTTGCGTGGAAAATTCACGACCGCTACCACCAGCTTGCCGACAAGCTCCTGGGGCTCGTAAAGCGCAGTGATCTGCGCGCTGGACTTCCTGACGCCAAGCTCCTCACCAAAATCAACGTGCAGGACATAGGCTGGCTTGCGCGCCTCTGCGAACACCGACGCACTGACGATGCGGCCCACCCGAAGCTCGACCTTCAGGAAATCGTCAAAGGTGATGGTTTCCACGATACGCTCCTTTGCCAGGCCGGTGGGCGGGCGCTTATTCCTGTTTTTCCAGGCGCCCGTCGCTAACAACGAACGACAGGTTGCGCCTGCTGGCTGGTGGCTCTGACATGGGCTGCCCGGTCTCGTGCGACAGGAATGAAACCGAAATAACGCCCGCGGAGATATTCACAGACTCAATTTCCACCCGATCGCCCAGAAACTCGGTGCCGACATGCTCCGCAGCACCCTCTTGGTTGATCGCCACGGCCAGGTAGTAAAACGTACCGCTACCACCTGAGCTTGTTGCCAGGATAACCGCTGCGTCGTCGGCGCCGTCCGCGTTCAGGTCGCCAAATGCTTCGCTGGTGATCTGGATGGTGGTTTTTGAAGCGGAGCCCGGGGCAGCCGGCTCTTCGAAGTAGCCATCTTGTAGTTTGGCCCCACCCGAACTCACCTCATCGGTCTTTATTTCAAGGTTTGCCAGGGCTTGTCGAAACCTCCCGTCGGTTTCTGCACTCACATTCCCCGTTGTTCCGGATTGATCAGAACACGCGGCGCTGAGTGCGAGAAGCACAGCGCAAAACAGGGCGCGCCAAATCTTTGGATGTTCCAGGTTAAGCCTTACCGTCATCGATGGGTCAGGCGACTTTTCGCCCGGTGATGCTGTACACGATTGGAACATCATTTTCTTTGTGCGTGAGGTAGAAACGCCCCGGCTCACGCTCCACCATGCCTTCGAAACAATTGTAGGGGCTAAACGGGAACTCACTTAGCCGCTCAACCTGAATGCCCACACCAATCAACGCATTCATCACGCTGGACATGGGATGTGCCCAGGTTGCCAATGTGGCCACCGTATCCGCGCCATTTTCGGTGTACGTGCCCTCTTCTTCCACATCGGGCTCTTCCCGGGTGAAGTAGGAATACCCCGCCAGGAGATCATAAATGGGATGAAACTCGGCCATGTAGAAGCGCCCGCCAACAGACAGGTTGGAAGCAATCACTTCAGCCCATCGGCTCAAGTCAGGCAGCCAACACACCGCGCCATACGAGGTATAAACAATGTCGTATGGGCCCTGGTTTGAAGGCTCGAAAGAGTAAACATCGCTACAGACAAACTCTGTGCCTGAACCCTCGGCCCGTGCCAATTCCCGTGCCTTTTCGATTGCGACCGGTGAGATATCTACTCCGGTACAGACTGCACCTTTACGCGCCCAGGAAAGCGTGTCCAATCCAAAGTGGCACTGCAGGTGCAGCAATGTTTTTCCGTGGACGTCTCCAAGTTCCGCGAGTTCGATTTCGCGGAGAGACGTTTTGCCAGACAGGAAGCCTTCCAGGTCGTAAAACTCGGAGTCAAAATGCGCCCCTGCGCGTTGATCCCAACCCGCGCGGTTCATTTCGAAATATTCAGATTCCAGCATCGCTTTCTCCCAGTTGGCCTAACGCTGCAACTCCGCTGCGCGTGCAGTTTAGTCGGGAATCAGTTTTTTGGCGAAACGAGCAGTCTGAACCGTTTGCTAGACGTCGCTCTCGTTGTCGCTTGAAGTGGTCGAAAAAACGAACTTTAGGGTAATGAAACTACTCGCCAGGAATATTACAAGAATGGTGAGGTTGGAAAGAAAGTTTACCGTTGCCCCGAACCTTGTGAAGGTGATGCCATGATCAAGCATGACATGAGCCAGGTTCGAACCCTCGGCATACAGCGACAAGGCCCGCAAGAATGTGTAGAGGCAGAACGCGCCATAAAGCGCAGCCATATAGCGTGCTAACTGGGTAGTCATGGATTTTCTAAGCGTATGGCTGGCGACGAGCACGGCAAACGTTGCGCTAATCCAAAAATTGATCGTCGAATCCCAGGTGGCGAAAGCGGCATACCAGGCGGACAAGAGATCAACTTCAACAGGTAACTGCTTCATATTCGCTGGACCCTATTCGTTGGAATCAAGCGGCGCGGACTTTGGCATTGGCCGGGCAGGTTCAACACCTTGTCAGGCAGGCTCCTTCCTGGCTTGTGTGTCCATCTGGATAAAGTAAACAGTCGTGCATACACCCGCAAGAAACAGGATGAAGAACGTGGCTCCAGCAAACACCGGCGCGGGAAAATGCGCTCCTCGATCAACCAGTATTGCGCTGAGATGCGCATTACCTTCCGCCAGGTAAATGCTTGAAGCCGTCGTGGCCAGCGATGCGAGGAGGTACAACATTGTCACCAGCCGCTTGATCGGCCTGGTGAGAAGATCCCTGCCGGCGAATACGGCAACGATCTTTGTTGATTAGCTAAGCGGCATCAAACCCCGCCCGCTTTGAAATCCAGCCGCGGATCAAGCCGGCCTGGAAAAACTGAACCGCGGATTCAAAACCGCTCGCCAGGATGATTGATGAAACCTCGCCTGGTGGGAGCACCCCGACATCATTGGCATATGCCTTGCGCATACGCTCCATTCCCTCGGGCGGCACACCCGAGGCGGACATCATGTTCATCCACGCTCGAAGGAGAACCTCGTATTCGGGCGACTCCACATCCGATGACAAATCGCTACTCGCGAGTATGCCGCCAGACGGATCAACTGCGGTAAATCTCCACTCGGGCCATTTCCTGGCGAGGTGTGCTAACTCCGCACCCGTTCCAACGCCGACACACAGGATATTTGCTTCGGACGGAAGCTCCGCCAGCGCCGACTCCAGAATCAAGTGCAGGCAGTCCCTGACAGGCCGCGTTTTCGCCCACTGGGCATCGTAGCCTGCGGCCTGCTGATCAAAGAGCGACTTTATTTCATCCTGGTTCATTTGATTTGCTAATCGTCCTGGCGAACAATTGAATAGGCTGCTGGGCCCCGCCTTTTGTGGACGGGCAGGTGTGATCCCGCACCCTTCATGTGTATAATTTTCATACACTATACACACCGACAACCACCATGAGAACCAATATAGTTATTGACGAAGAACTGATGCAGGAGGCCCTAAAGGCAACCGGGGCCAAAACAAAAAGAGAAGCGGTTGAGCTTGGCCTGCGCACGTTGGTCCAGCTCAAGAGACAGGAACGCATCAGGGGATACCGTGGGAAATTGCGGTGGCATGGAAATCTTGATGCGATGAGAACCGACCAGTGATTCTGGTAGATTCAAGCGTCTGGATTGACTACTTCAACGGCAACGACAACCCACAAACAGATTTCCTGGACCAAGTCCTGGGCGTGGAACCGGCAGGCCTGGGTGACCTGATGCTAGCAGAGGTCTTACAGGGCTTTCGAAGCGATAAAGATTACCGGACTGCAAAGCAGCTATTGCTGGAGCTTCCGGTTTGCGAGATTGTTGGTGAAGAGCGCGCCATCAAGGCGGCTGAAAACTTCAGGGCCTTACGAAAGAAGGGAACTACAATCCGCAAGACCACAGATGCACTCATTGCCACGTTTTGTATTCAGCAGAACTACCCGCTGCTTTTCACCGACAAGGACTTCCAGCCTTTTGTTGATCACCTGGGGCTCCGCTCAGCTTTGACTAACAACTAACGTCAGAGTTATAGGCACGCCCGTAAGCGCGCGTCGGGCCAAACGTCAGCGGCAGCGATGGGTTAGCCGTCTGCCGCGGAAAGCGTCGCAACAATTGGTGCTCCATCTGTAACGATTCAGGTTTCAGAACGGCGAACACATCTTACAGGCTCAGTGCCATAGGCCGAGCACCACGCCGAAAAGCACGAACTGGCCAATGTGATACCCGCCGTCGATAGCAAGCAACACAAAGCTTCGATTGGCGAATTGATAGTTGATTCCAAAGCTTGTCGCCACGAAGCAAAGGCCGACGACGAATCCAGATTGAACCGCGCTGGCCAACTCTGGCGCTGGACCCAGGTACACCGCAAATGCGATTGCCGCGACCAGGCTGAAAAGAAAGCTGAACCCAAAGACTTTCGCAGGGTGCCCCGACTGTTCCGGGGTGCCACTTGCACGCACCCAGGCTTTTTCAAATAGAAGCTTTGAGTACCAGATGCCCCCAAGCAGGAAGCTGGAAGCTGCAGCCGCCGTAAGCTTCCCCGCAAGCGTTACAGTCCTAAACTAGAGTTTTCCAGCTTCAAGTTCCTCACGTACATGGCCGGAGGGATTCTTCCCAGCGCATCGTGAGGGCGGTATTCGTTGTAGGTTTTCATC
>JAUIBE010000060.1 GCA_030428105.1 Gammaproteobacteria bacterium | reverse complement strand
CCCATCCTGAGCCTGCTGGGGTCTGTCAGCGCCGCCCTGACGCTGGGTTTGCGGCGTGGCGGGCAGTTGCTGGCGCTGCTGGTGTTCCCGCTTTATGTGCCGGTGCTCATTGCCGGAACCGGCGCGGTGCTGGCAGCCTCCAGCGGGCTGCCGTACACTGCCTTCCTCGGCCTCTTGCTGGCCGGGTTTCTGACCTCCATTTGCCTTGCGCCGTTTGCCACGGCGGCGGCACTGAAAATCAGCGTTTCATGAGTTCCAAGCACCCCGCCATCGTTTTTTTCCACAAGCTCGGCTCTGCGCCTTACTTCTATCGCATTGCTGGCGCGTGGATTCCGTGGCTGTGGGGCATTTTTGCCATCCTGGCCGCAGTCGGGCTGTACTGGGGGCTGTTCGTGGCGCCGCCTGACTACCTGCAGGGCGAAACGGCGCGCATCATGTACATCCACGTGCCCGCCGCGTGGATGTCGATGCTGGGCTACGCGTTCATGGCGGTACTGGGCGTGGTGGTGCTGGTCTGGCGCATTCGCCTGGCGGAAATATTGATGATTTCCGGCGCGCCGGTTGGCGCCGCCTTCACCCTGGTTGCGCTGCTCACCGGCGCCATCTGGGGCCGTCCCACCTGGGGGACTTACTGGGTGTGGGATGCACGCCTGACCAGCGAACTGGTGTTGCTGTTCCTGTACCTCGGCGCCATGGGACTGTATTCAGCCTTTGACGAGCCCCGAAAAGCCGCCCGCGCCACCGCGCTGCTGGTGCTGGTTGGGGTGGTCAACCTGCCGATCATCCATTACTCGGTGGAATGGTGGAACACGCTGCACCAACCACCCAGCATTGGCGTGGGCGGCAGCAGCATTCATTCCAGCATGCTGTGGCCCTTGTTGATCATGGCTTTCGCCGCCAAATTCTATTACGGAGCCAACCTGCTGACCCGCGCCCGCGTACGGCTGCTGGAGCAGGATCGGCGAAAAAACTGGATAAGCAAAGCCTTGTTACCGGAAAAAAGCGATGTTTGAGCACAGCACCTACGTCATTGCCGCCTATGGCGCGACCTTCGTCGTCCTGCTGTGGTGCGCCCTGGCGCCCGCGCTGCGTTTCCGACGGGTTCGCGCACGGCTGGCTGTGCTGGCTTCGAAGGCAAGGGCTGAAAACGCATGACACCCACCCGCAAAAAGCGACTCGCCATGGTCGTCATCATCCTGCTGGTCCTGGGCGCAGCAGCGGTTGTAACCGTCTGGTCACTGAATCAGAACCTGCTGTACTTCCAGAGCCCGAGCCAGGTGGCGGAGCAAGCCCTGCCACCAGGACGGGACTTTCGCCTGGGCGGCCTGGTGAAGGCGGGCAGCGTGGCGCGGGCCGAGGAAGGGCTGGTGGTTGAGTTCGTGGTGACCGATGGCCAGGCCGAGATTCCGGTGGCCTTCGATGGCATTCTTCCCGACCTGTTCCAGGAAGGCCAGGGCGTGATCGCCATCGGTGCCCTGGACGTCCAGGGCACCTTCCAGGCCCACGAAGTGCTGGCCAAGCACGATGAAAACTACATGCCGCCCGAGGTGGCCGACGCCCTGCGCGAGGCCGGCCATCCCATGGGTGGCAGTGAAGAAAACTAGGCGCGAACCGCTCGATGCTCCCCGAAATTGGACAGATGGCCCTGCTGGGCGCCCTGCTGGCCTCGCTGGCCATGGGCACCCTGCCGCTGTTCGGCGCGCTGCGAAACGACGCCCGCCTGATGCGTATTGCGGCGCGCGGCGCGCTGGTGCAGTTCAGCCTGATCGTCGTGGCCTTCGCTGTGCTCACCTGGTCATTTGTCACCCAGGATTTCTCGGTGGAGTATGTGGCGCGCAACAGCAACTCGCTGCTGCCGATGCATTACCGCATCTCCGCCGTATGGGGCAGCCACGAGGGTTCCCTGCTGCTGTGGATGGTCATTCTCAGTGGCTGGACGCTAGCGGTTGCCTTGTTTAGCCGAAGCCTGCCCCCCGCGTTTCGTGCCCGTGCACTGGCCGTGCTGGGCCTGGTGTCGTTCGGCTTTCTGCTGTTCGTGGTTTACACCTCCAACCCGTTTTCGCGGCTGGTGCCTGCTCCGATGGAAGGCATGGACCTCAATCCGCTGCTGCAGGATCCGGGCCTGATCATTCACCCACCTATGTTGTACATGGGTTACGTGGGGTTCTCTGTAGCCTTCGCTTTCGCCGTGGCCGCGCTGCTGGGCGGCGAAGTCAACCGCGAGTGGGTGCGCTGGTCTCGCCCATGGACGTCGATTGCCTGGGCCTTTCTGACCCTCGGTATCGCCCTGGGTAGCTGGTGGGCCTACTACGAACTGGGCTGGGGCGGCTGGTGGTTCTGGGACCCGGTGGAAAACGCCTCGTTCATGCCGTGGCTGGTTGGAACGGCATTGATTCACTCCCAGGCAGTTACGGAAAAGCGCGGCGCCTTCCGCAACTGGACACTGATGCTGGCCATTGCCGCTTTTTCGCTCAGTCTGCTGGGCACATTCCTGGTGCGCTCCGGCGTGCTCACCTCGGTGCATGCCTTTGCCTCGGACCCAACGCGGGGCGTGTTCATCCTTACCTACCTGGCCGTGGTGGTGGGTGGCTCGCTACTGTTGTTCGCGTTGAGAGCGCCCGCCATGGAACGTGGTGAAGCTTTTGCCGGCACTTCACGTGAGACCATGCTGCTGATCAACAACCTGGTGCTCACCGTGATGGCAGCCGTGGTGTTGGCCGGCACCTTGTACCCCTTGGCATTGGATGCGCTCGGCGGCGGCAAGATCTCGGTGGGGCCGCCCTACTTTGGCACCGTGTTCACCCTGTTGATGGTTCCGCTGGTAGTCGCGGTCCCGCTGGGCTTCATGGCCAACTGGAAGCGCGATGACATGGCCAGGCTCCTGAGCCGCTTGAGGGTTCCGCTGGCAGCAGGCGCGCTTGGCGCCCTGATTCCCGCGCTGACCATCCCTGAAACCGGCCTGATGGGAATTGCCTGCTGCGCCGGCGCGGGCTGGCTGTTCGTGGCCAGCATTCGCTACTACCTGCGCGGCGTGGACGCTAATTCATGGCCACCACTCAGCGTGGTGGGCATGACCCTGGCGCACATCGGCATCGCCGTGTTCCTGGTAGGTGTAGGGCTGAGCAGCACCATCAGCACGGAGAAACACCTGCGCATGGCGCCGGGCGAGCGCTACGAAATGGCCGGCTACGAATTTCTGTTTGAAGGCACCGAAGTGGTCCGTGGGCCGAACTACATGGCCGACCAGGGCACCTTCCGGGTTTACGAAAGTGGCAACGACGAAAGCGGACAGCAAAAGCTGGTCGCTGAGTTGCTGCCGCAAAAACGCCGCTACGCCCAGGGTGGCCAGGTGATGACCGAGGCCGCCATCGATGCCGGGCTGTCGCGCGACCTGTACATCTCTCTGGGTGAACCCCTGGATGAACAGGGAACGGCCTGGGCGGTACGCATCTACCACAAGCCGTTCGTGCGCCTGATCTGGCTGGCCGCGCTGATGATGATGCTTGGCGGCCTGATCGCGGCGGCGGACCGGCGCTACCGCAAACCACGAGAGGCTCGAAGCTGATGGCTCGCTTCGTGCCGCTGCTGGTGTTCGTGCTGCTTGGCGTATTGCTCACCGCCGGGCTGATGATGTCCGGCTCGAAGTCGGAGATTCCCTCGCCGCTGATTGGCAAACCCATGCCGCAGTTCGAGCTGCCGCGCCTGGATGACCCAACGCAGCGCGTTTCCAGCGAAGCCATGCTTGGCGCCCCCTTCGTACTGAACGTGTGGGCAAGTTGGTGCGTAACCTGCCGCTACGAACACCCCGTTATTGAAGAATTGGCCGGGCTGGGGCGAATTCCGGTCGTGGGACTGAATTACCGTGACCCGCGCGAAAACGCGCTGGAATGGCTGCAGCGTTTCGGTGACCCTTATGCCTTTCACCTGGCCGATGAACCCGGCCGGGTGGCGATTGACTTCGGCGTTTACGCCGCCCCGGAAACCTTTGTGATCGACGCACAGGGCGTGATCCGCTTCAAGCACATCGGCGCCCTGACACCAGAGATTGTCGAACAGGACATCCTCCCGCTGGTGGAACAGATGGAGGCCGAGGGATGAACCGGATGCTGACCCATGCCGGCGCCCTGCTGGCGGCACTCCTCCTGGCGACAACGACCATGGCCACCGAGGAACCGCTCCAGTTCGACAGCCCTGAGCAGGAAGCCCGCTTTAACGACCTGGCCTCGGAACTGCGCTGCCTGGTTTGCCAGAACCAGACGCTTTCCGACTCCGACGCGCCACTGGCACAAGACCTGCGCAGCGAAATCTTCGCCATGATGGCCCAGGGCAAGTCCGACGACGAGATCAAGGCGTTCATGGTCGAGCGCTACGGCGACTTCGTGCTCTATCGCCCGCCGCTGCAAACCAATACCCTGGTCCTGTGGCTGGCGCCGCTGCTGCTGTTGGCGGTTGGCGGGCTGGTGACCGCCAGGGCAGTACGCCGGCGTGCAGCGCAGCTGGAAGCCGAAGAGGTTGCGGAAGACAGCGAGGGCCAGGCATGAGCTTCTGGCTGATTTCCCTGGCGCTGTTGATCATCGCCGCACTGTTTCTGGCCTGGCCCTTGCTGGCCAAAGGCTCGAACTGGAAGCCCGCAGGCCTCGCCCTGTTGCTGGTGATTCCGCTGCTTGGCGCACTGCTCTATCGCGATGTTGGCAACCCCCTGGCCATGAACCAGGCGCCGGTTGATCCGGCCAACGCCGACTTCGACACACTGGCCAACGACCTGCGGTCGCGCCTGTCCGAACGGCCTGAAGATCTCGAGGGCTGGTTGCTGCTGAGTCGCAGCATGAAATCACTGCAGCGCTATGACGAAGCCCTGGAGGCGGCGCAAACCGCAGCGCGCATCGCGCCCGAAGACCCGGTGGTACGCGTGGAGCTGGCCGAATCGATGTTGTTTGCTTCGGGCAACCCACGCATCAGCGACGAGGTACGCGGCATGTTGCAGTCCGCCGTCGCCCAGGAACCCGACCTGCAGAAAGGCCTTTGGCTGCTGGGTATCGATGCGGTTCAACGCGGCGAAGATGCCCAGGCGATTGAATACTGGACCCCGCTGCTGGCCCTGGTGCAGGACGACCCCGGGGTTGCCGCCTCGGTGCAGGACCAGATCGACCAGGCGCGTGTTCGGCTCGGCGCTGCGCCAGTCACCCCGGAAACGGGTAGCTGGGGTGGCGTGCAGGTCACCGTTTCGCTCTCCGCGCAAGCACGATCGGCCGTTTCCGAGGCGCTACCACCCGGCGCCGCGCTGTTCGTGATCGCGCGTCCTGCGGGTGTAACCAGCGGGCCGCCGCTGGGTGTGGCGCGGGTGGACAATCCGCAGTTCCCGCTGACGCTGACGTTGGATGACAGCAACGCGATGCTACCGCAATCGAAACTGTCTGATCACCCCGGGCTGAGCATCCAGGCGAGGCTTTCCCTGACCGGCGCGCCAGGCGGCCAGGCCGGTGACTGGGAGAGCCCGGCCACTGAGCAGGCGTCAGACAACCCTGCCCTGGCCCTCACCCTCAGTATCCTGGTCGAGTAGCGACAACACGCCGTCAGTCCGGCAACTTTGCCACCACCCGGTACAAGCGATGCCCGCTGTGTGCGTACTTGCGCCCAAACGGGGTCTCAATGCCGTCCCAGCCGGCCTCTGAGGCCCGCTCTTCCGATTTAATCTCGATGCCGGGGCAAACCTGCCCCAGCGCCCGTTCAAACTCGTACGCGTAAATAGGCCAGTTGGTGCGCAACTCCAGCACGCCGCCCAGCGCAAGCATTTGCGGAAACACCGGGTGGCCATGCCAGCGGCGAAGCAAATGCGCCCCTTTGGGCCAGGGGTTGGGGTAAAGCAGGTAATGGCGTGCGAGGCGCCAGCCAGCCTGCAGGGCCAATCGCCAGAAGGTCGCCAGTTCGGCCTGCACGAACAGTGCATTGCCTTCTCGTGCCGGCAGTTCCCCGAGCCCCAACCGTGCCAGCCGCGAAGCCGACTGGTCCACGCCAACAACCACGCACTCCGGGTAACGAGCCGCCATCATCCGGGTGCTGGCCCCGGTGCCACAACCGGAATCCAGCACGATTCGCATCGCGCTGAAATCTTGCAATTCCAGGAGCCGCTCAAAGGCATCGACACTCGGGCGGTGAAGCGGTTGGCGCCAGGGCGTTTCCAGGTGTTTTTGGACGACCCGGTCAAGCTGCGGATGCAGGCCATCCTGCGAGCTTTGAACCACCGATGAGTTGCCCTTCAAAGCCCGCGCCCCGGATTGATGTGCCCAAAATTCATGTGCTTATTCCCTTAAAATCCTACAAACACCGCTCGCCATGCCCTGCTCCAAGGTATCATGCGGGCGTTTGGCACTGGGCCGCCGGCAAGCCGGCTTTGGCCGCTGCCGCCAGGGTGGCAAATCGCCACGAGAACAGATTTTGAACGTCGAATGAGTAAAGACATACCCCCAGGCAGCCCCCCGGGCAGCAAGTTCGTTTACAGCCAGGAACCTTTCCGGTTTCACCTTGGCGGCGAACTTCCCGGGCTCACCCAGGCCTACGAGACCTGGGGTGCGCTGAACCCCGCGCGGGACAACGCGGTGATGATCCTCACCGGGCTTTCACCCAGCGCGCATGCCGCCAGCCATGGCGATGACCCATCCGATGGCTGGTGGGAGCCGATGGTGGGCCCCGGCAAGCCGATTGATACCGAGCGCTTTTTCGTGGTGTGCATCAACTCCCTGGGCAGTTGCAGGGGCAGCACCGGTCCGGCCAGCATCAATCCCGAAACTGGCAGGCCATGGCGACTGGATTTCCCGGAACTGAGCGTGCAGGACATCGCAGCAGCAGCCGACCTGGTCCTCGAACACCTTGGCATCGAACAGCTGCATGCGCTGGTTGGGCCTTCGCTGGGCGGCATGAGTTCGCTGGCGTGGCTGCAGCGCAACCCCGAACGCGCGCGGCATTTCCTGTGCATCTCTTCGGCGGCCGCGGCCGAGCCATTTGCCATCGCGATTCGATCGCTGCAACGCGAGTGTATTGTCAGCGATCGCCTGTGGCGTGAAGGCCAGTATTCGGATGATGAATGGCCGGAGACCGGCATGCGCCTGGCGCGCAAGCTGGGGATGATGTCCTATCGCTCACCGCAGGAGTGGAGCAAGCGCTTTGGCCGCCTGCCGCAAAAACGTTATACACCCAGGCGATTCGGCATGGACTTCGCCATCGAATCCTACCTGGAATCGGCCGCCGTCAAGTTCGTGCGTGGCTTCGACCCTTGCTGCTACCTCTATCTTTCGCAACTGATGGATACCTTCAACGCCGCCGAGGGTCACGTCAGCCTGCAGGCCGCGTTGGCTCCCATCCAGTTGCAGTCCACCCGCATCATTGGCGTCAACACCGATATCCTGTGGCCGCTCTACCAGCAGCAGGAGCTGGCAGCCGCGTTCGAGGCCAACGGCGTGGCGACCGATTTCGTCCCCCTCAACTCCATCCAGGGCCATGATTCCTTTCTGGTAGACTATGACCGCTTCCGACCCGCGGTTGGAGACTATCTAAGAGCCACCGAATAAGTGGCCAGGGAGAATGCATGACCATCGTCAACAGCGGCAACACCGCTGCCTGTGAACAACTGGATTTCGAGGGCAAGGAACGCTTTGTCCGACGCCTGGATGAAGCCATCCAGGGCGATTGCCCACATACCATCACCTCCACTTTGCGCGCAGTGCTGGTGAAATGCATTGCAGACAAAGCCATCCAGCTTCCCGACAGCGTTTACCAGTATATTCCCGATCACTATGCGCGGCGCGAGCTTTATCGCTGCCCGGAGAAGGGCTACTCGGTGATCGCAATGACCTGGGGCCCCGGCCAGGGCACGCCGATTCACGACCACTCAGGCATGTGGTGCGTAGAGGGCGTGTGGGCAGGCTGCATCGAGGTGGTTTCCTACGAGCCCATTGAGCAGCAAGGCGAGCGCTACCGGTTCGAGAACATGGGCAGCATCGTGGCTGGTTGCGGCAGCGCCGGCAGCCTGATTCCGCCGCACGAGTTTCATACCATTCGCAACATCGACCCAACCGACTCGGCTGTTTCGGTGCATATCTACAGCGGCGCCATGACCCAGTGCCACATGTTCCACCC
>JAUIBE010000077.1 GCA_030428105.1 Gammaproteobacteria bacterium | reverse complement strand
TGTGCGCAACCGGGTCCTCGGCCAGCGCAGCCTTGACCTTGCTCACCAGCAGCTTGTCGCTACCGTACTCGCTGGCGGTCCGGTCATGACTCTGGATTTCCAGGTTGTTGCTCACCGCTTCCACGCCCTTCAGGTTCATGGCGATCTCGCCAGCGCGGTCGCGCTCGGCCTGTGAGTCAACGAAACCGTTGAGCTGGACGTTGTCCTTGTCCACCTCGATGTCGATATCAATCGCGTCGGTCACCGGGTCTGCAGCCAGCGCGGTCTTCAGCCGTGCGGCGATGCTCATGTCATCCACGACTTCGCCCATGGTGCGTTCCTTGGTGTCGGTGTCTCCGGCCATGAGCGGAACAGCGCCCAGGCCAAGTGAAACGGCAGAGATAGCGATTACGAGTTTCTTCATCATCATGACTTTTCCTCCAATGTGGAAATTTTCAGTGCACTGGAGAAGATGCAATATGCGTGCCGACCGCCGGCAACGCGCACCAGGAAACCCGGCCAAACTTTCCGGAAGCGGCTTGCCAAGAGGTTTTCAGAGACTTTTGACGCAGCCAGCAGACGCTACGCAAGCGGAGCAGCCAGTCGGGATCGACCAGGAAAAATTTGCACGCCTGGCGTGTAAGAAATGCCGAACCCGCGAAAATTTACGCCCCGGCGACAGGGTGCTAACTGTTCACCACGCTCCAGTGAACCGTCTCGCCTGCTTTCAGCGGCACCACCTCACCATCGCCCAGTGGGTAGTTCTCTGGAACCGTCCACGGCTCGCGCCGCAAGGTGATGGTGTCCGAATGCCGCGGCAGGCGGTAGAAATCAGGCCCGTTGAAACTGGCGAAGGCTTCAAGGTGATCCAGCACGCCCAACTCCTCGAAGATTTCGGCGTACAGCTCAATCGCCGCATGGCTGGAGTAGCAACCGGCGCAACCGCAGGCTGTTTCCTTGGTGTGACGTTGGTGCGGCGCCGAGTCGGTACCCAGGAAAAACCGCGAGTGCCCGCCAACGACCACGTCCTGCAGCGCCCGCTGGTGCACGCTGCGCTTGAGAATGGGCAGGCAGTAGTAATGCGGGCGAATTCCGCCCACCAGCATGTCATTGCGGTTATACGCCAGGTGTTGCGGCGTGATCGTCGCGCCAACACGGTCACCTGCGGCAGTTACAAACTCGACCGCCTCGCGCGTGCTGACATGCTCCAGCACCACGCGCAGGCCTGGGAAACGCTCAACCACGGGAACAAGCTGCTGCTCAATAAAGCGCGCTTCGCGATCGAACACATCCACATCGCCGTGGGTCACCTCGCCGTGGACCAGCAAGGGCATGCCCTGCTCAGACATCGCCTCCAGCGCCGGGTAGATGTGCTCTATGGCGGTCACCCCCGAATCGGAGTTGGTGGTGGCGCCCGCCGGATACAGTTTTGCGGCCGTGATCCCATGTTCCACGGCTTCCTCGATGATGGCCGGGCTGGTTTTGTCGGTGAGGTACAACACCATAAGCGGTTGCCACGCGCTGTCGGCCGGTCGCTGCGCCAGGATTCGTTGCCGGTAAGAAAGAGCCTCAGCTGCATTCCGAACCGGGGGCGTCAGGTTCGGCATGATGATGGCGCGGCCAAAGTATCGCGCCGCCGCCGGAACTGTCCCCGCCAGGAAATCGTTGTCACGCAGGTGCAGGTGCCAGTCGTCCGGGC
>JAUIBE010000019.1 GCA_030428105.1 Gammaproteobacteria bacterium | reverse complement strand
ACAGCCCGAACCATCCTGGTTTTTGTGAATCAAAGGCGGGACGAAGCGTTTTCGTTTTTTTGACATTTATGTCAATATCGAGTCGCAGCCCCGCATCACGGGGCCACCAGGGAGACATATCATGGCGTACCTGTTTCGGGCCAGCCTGTTCATCCTTCTGGCCACTTTCCTTGTTTCTTGTTCGTGGTGGAATCCGCAACGCACCGGCAGCTCAAGCAGCCTCGTGGACTACCTCTATCCCAACGGCGAGGTGCCACCGGACCTTGACGAGCGCATCCCGGTTATCAATATTCCCGCCCGGGTGGGCATCGCTTTCGTGCCCAGCCACGGCTGGGGCGAGCTTGGCGAAGCGGACAAGACCGAACTGCTTGGCATTGTTCGCGACCGGTTCGCCGATCGAGAATTCATTGAGCGCATCGAAGTGATTCCCTCCAACTACCTGCGCGCCAAGGGCGGCTTTGAAGGGCTGGAGCAAGTGGGCCGGCTCTACAACGTCGACATCATTGCGCTGGTCTCCTACGACCAGGTGCTGAACATGCAGGATCGCGCCTCGTCGATGTTGTACTGGACCATTGTCGGCGCCTACGTCATCAAGGGCACCAGCAACGAGGTGACCACGTTTGTCGATACCGCGGTGTTTGACCTGGCCACCCGCCGCATGCTGTTCCGCGCCCCCGGCGTGGACGAAAGCAGCCGCCGCTCTACCGGCGTCAATTCCGGCGAGGTTGGCCGCGAGGTCTCGCACGAAAGCTTTGAAACCGCGATGAACGAAATGACCCTCAACCTTGACCGAGAACTGGAGCGCTTCCGCGAGCGAATCAAGGAAGACCAGTCAGTGCAGATTGCCCATCGCGGCGGTGGCGGCGGCACGGGCAGCCTGGACCTTGTGTTCCTGCTGCTGGCGCTGGCTGGGTTTGCAGTAGCGGGAGTCAGCCGTAAGCGCTGAAGTTCGTCCTGCCCTGGCCTGGCTGGCCGTCCTGGCGCTGATGGTATTGGCGTGGGCGATGCCCGGGTTGCAAGCAGCGCTGATACTTGAGCGCGAAGCCGTCCAGGGCGGCCAGCTATGGCGACTTTGGAGCGGCCACCTGGTGCACGTTAACGGCGCCCACCTGGCGATGAACCTGCTGGGCGCGGCCATCGTGGCGGTGTGGTCGTGGCGCCAGCGAATGCCTTGGGAGATGCTCGCCTTCCTCGCGCTGACTGCGCCGGTCCTGGGCATGTTGTTGATGGCCACGGGCGCCACCTGGTATGCCGGGCTTTCCGGGCTGCTACACGGCGCATTCGTGGTTTTGGTGATGCGCTTGCCGATGCGCTACGCCGTGATTGGCCTGCTGGTCTTGCTAGCCAAGCTGGCCTGGCAGCAGTGGTGGGGCGGGCACCAGGAACTGGGCGATGGCACGCCCATCCTGCTGGCGTCTCACTGGCTGGGTGCAATGCTGGGGCTGGTGTTCGGCGTGGTGCTCGCGGTGAATTCGAGAAGCGCTATGGCGGCAAATACTCGAAACTGACGAAGATCGCTTAGTCTACCGGCGCAAACTGGAACCAGTTCTCGCTGCTCTCCATTTTGTTCTCGGAGAAACCCACCTCGTACTCGGCATCCACCTGCACCTTGGCCACCAGGTTGCCGTCTTCATCCAGGCGGTAGGAGGCGGCATGGCGAAAGCGCTTTTCCACCACCCCATCACCCACATAGTTACCGGTGCGCTCGAACACGAAGGTGTGCCAGCCATCGCTACAGGAAATCTCGATGGCGATCTTCTGGTTGATGGAAGCGCGCAACTCCGCATCCAGCAAGTTGACCCCGGGATCACTGACCATCGCAACGCGCTGCGCAACCACACCCCCAGGCAAACGACGCGTGAGCACCTGCTCGGCCAGCCAGCCATCGGTGTTGAGGCCTTCTCGCTTGTTGTAGCGCTGACCGTGGTTTTGGAACACACCGGCGAAGGGTTTGCACTTTTCGCCGCCTTCCGCGTTTGCGCCATCTTCAGCGCCACCGGTTGAGGTGCCAGAAGTTGCGCAGGCACTCAAAAGCACCAGCGAAAGGGTTGCCGCAGGCCAAAGCAGTTGCTTAAAGGTCAGGTAGCTCAAAGAAAGAAGTTCTCCAGACGTCAAAACGTGAAGCGTTCAAACCTGTACCAGATGCCAGTAGTCCGAACTTCATTGGGGCCAAGAAGCTTATTCCATTCGCCTCCGCTTCTTGAGTCCGCCATCAGCGAGCCGTCGATTGCCACACCGATGCTTGTTTGACTGAAGGAGCGCACCACCGGGCTGTCACCACTACCCCCGTCGGTCGCACCCCCGTAGACAAATGTTCCGTTCTCACAGCGCTGGAATTTTTTGTAATGCCCACCTGAAGTAAGATTTCCTGAGCCATCGTAGATGTCGAAGAATATCTTCTTGTCTGCAAGGGCCACTTTCACTTCAAACGAGTTGTCCTCGTTCGCGATTTCCTCAAGATTAAAAAAAGTTCGGCCGAAGATCGGGTTGGAGAAGCGCTCGCCCAGATTCGAGTTGCTTGTGCCACCGGAGTGGTACCTGCCTTCAATTTCCGGGCACTCATCGGCGGAACCCTGGATTCGCGCTGGCCAGCCAGGTGGGTACGGGTTGTCGACCTGCAAATTTTCCGATTCAGGTGCACCGGAGCACGCAACAAGCGCGAGGACAGCACCAACTAGTGCGCCGCGCCTACCGGCCAAATTTTTCCCTAACCATCGCAAGTTGCATGAACCTCTTCGCCTGGGATCTCGCCTACACGAAGAGAATTGAGTACTTTCTCCGCGATCCACATCCTTTCAGCCAGGTAGCGCTCATAAGCTTTTGACTCGCGTTGAAAAATCAGGCTCACATCAAGCAGGTAGCGCCCCCAAATGACCGAAGCAAAACGGCGACCCGGATCTGCGGTCATCGTCTCACCGGAATAGTGAGTCGTGCTGGGCACGAGGTCCATTGTTAGCCATGTCCTACCAGCGATCACCTCTGTGGAGGGGTTGGCGAATCGTGCCTCCTCACCTTGCGATAGGCTTTTCATGTCAATCGGATAGAAGTGCTTTTCCCAGAGATCCCATGGCTCCAGTGGGTCACTCTCGACGAGGCCTGACAGATCTTTCAAATAGACTACGAAGCGGAGTTTAGACAGGCCCGCCGTGTAGCCATACGAGACCGGGTCGTAGTAACGAAACACCAGGTACAGCGTGTCTTCCTCTTGAAAGTTGAGAATCTTCAACGGCTCCGAGTCCTGGTAAGGGTTTGGATTGGGCGCCGCGATGCAAAATGCGAGCTCGCCCTCGCCCGCGATGAAGAACCGCAACGAAACGCTGTCGTGATTTTCTGCAGTGCCAGTTCTTACCGCGCAAGCGCTTAGAACAAGGCACGCACAGGCGAGCAATGAGCTAAGTGCAAGTTTCATGGTGTATAGACACTATGCTGACTGAGCTTCCTACCCATGAACAAGGTAGGGAACAGCAGCGTTGAGCCCAGTATTTTGAACGGATTGAGAGTTGTCATACCAATCACATTGGACACAAAGTCAAACATTCGTGCTCTATAGTTAACATTTTCAAGCCCAATCCCTTTTGCCACTCTCCTCATCAGTCTTTCTGAGACAGCGGCACCATTGAAGGTAATCTGCACACCTTCAGGGAGCACTCCTTTTTCCAACATCCGCATTGCATTGCTCACGATGATAGTGCCCTGGCTATGAGCATTGATGCTTAGCAATGTAGCTGGATTGTTCTCCAATAGTCCGGCCAATTGCCGCGACAAACTCGACGTATTGGTTAACTTGCCAAGCAATGACTCGATGGAATCTGCGATCAATCCATGTGTAGGGTTGTGGAATAGCTGGAAGGACTTCCCGACATAATTTGCGGGATCAATTCCATACAGCTGTTCTGCGGTCAAGTTGGCAGCAGATTCGAGGTTGTTCTTCATGCCATTGACTGACAGGTTGGTCAGTTCCGGGTGAGTTTTTCCGGCAATCGTTTCGGGAACCCACTTGTTCTTAGACTCATCATAGATCACATCGTAAACATCTGCTTTTCCTGACTTCCACTGCTTGTATCCCACCCGAACCTGGTGACCGACGTAAGCAAGCACCGTGGACTTGAAAGCCCCTCGAAGAGCCCCTTTGACGTTTCCGGTTTGTATTACGACCCCGACAAATGACGCAGCACCCGCCCCTACAGCTGCAGCTGCAGACTGCGAAAGGAAACCCGCCGCCCAGCCAGATGCAGCACCGTAGGTCAGGTAAGACACAACCGCGGCAACAATTGCCTTGCCCCACTTCCTAATGAGTCGCTTGATGAAGTAACCGCTTGGGTCGGTGTAGCTAAGTGGGTTGTTGAGCGCGTAGCTGTAGCGGTTGAGGGATTGTCCGTTGCGTGGCGCTTGCACGAACGGGTCGGCCTGCAGGAAACGGCCCAGTTTGGGGTCGTAGATGCGGCCGTTCATGTGGATGATGCCCAGGCCATCGGCGTGTTCGTGGCCGGTAAAGCCGCGGGTTGTCGAGGCGTTGGCTGCTTGCAGCGCCCCGCCCTGCAGCGGTGATTGCCAATCGCTTTGCTGGCGCAGGCCCCAGGGGTTGTAGTGCTGCTCCTGGGTCTTGACGCCGTTGTCGTCGCTGATGGAATGAATGGAGCCCAGGTGGTCTTTCACCAGGTACCAGGCATCCTCGTTACCACTGTCCGGGCGATAGTCGGCGATCGCGATGCCCGCGATGTAGCGTTTCACCAGGTCGGCGGCGCCGGCGGCCTCGATGTACTCGATGGAGCCGACTGTCCAGGTCGTCTTCTGGCCGTCAACGGTGTTGCTGTCGACGCGCTTGTAGCGACGGTTACCCAACCCGTAGCTGAACTCGGTGAAGCTGGAGCCTTTTTGAATGCGGGTTGCCTTGTCGAACACACTGTAGTCGATACTGCGGCCGTCGCTGGAAGACACCTGGTTGCCGTTGGCGTCGTAGGCATAACTCACCTGTCCGGCCTGGGTCACGGCATGCGGGCCGGCGCCAGACTGGCCATAGCTGTAGCCGCCCACGTCGGATTTATAGGCAATATTCCCCGCGGCGCTGTAACTCTGCGAAAGGGTCTGCAGCATGTTGGCGCCCAGGGCTGGTGCGGTCAGGAAGACGCGCTCCACGCGGTTCAGCAGGTCGTACTCGAAGTCCTCGCGCAGGTTGTTTGCACCTGAGCTGTCGTGGCGCCACAGGAGGTTGCCCAGGCGGTCGAAGTCGTAATCCACGAACTGGATTTGCGCGCCGGAGGGCTCGTAGGCCTCCAGTCGCTGAACATATCCGGATACCGGGTCGTAATCAGCAAAGACTTCCACCTGGTTGCCCAGCTCGGCGGCCGTGGTGTTGCCGCGTGCGTCCATCGCGAGCACCTGCTGGTAGAACACACCATTGCTACCCTCACGGGCTTCCTGCAGGCCGGTCACATAACCCCGGTTGTTGTAGTGGAAACGCACGCCGTGGTTGTTGCCCGATGCATCGAACTGCTGGAACACGCGCCCAACTTCGTCGTAGGTCGTGCGGTCGGCAAATGTCTCGCCTTCCAGGGTGTGATCCACACGCTGGATGCGGCCCAGATCGTCGTACACGTAGTCACGCCGGTGCAACACGGCCCCGGAACCACCGGTACGGTACTCCTCCCAATCGAGTTGCCCGCGCCCGGTGACACCCGGGGTGGTGCTGTTTTGCCAGTGGCGAATCTCGTGGTTTTCTACCTGGTAGCTGGTGTCGTTCAGGCTGCTGACGCCAGTCAGTTCGCGGCGGTTTGTGACCCGGCCCAGCAAGTCGTAATCGAAATCGATCGCCTGCTGTTTGCTGTCGAGTTGGCGCGTGACTTCGCCCAGCGCATTGCTGGCGTACTGCCACAACCCCTTGTCCGGGTCGCTGAGCTGCACTTTTTGCATGCCCAGCGGATCGTAGGCGATGGAAATCACAGCGCCATCGATGCCGGTGGTTTGAACCAGGTTGCCCACCGAGTCGTAATGGTGGCTGATGACCCCACAGTTGTTATCAATTACGCGCTCGGTCTCGCCGGCCGCGTTCTTGCGCTCCCAATGGCGCCTCGTGGTGCCGTCTCCAGGGTTGGTCACTGTCAGCACTGCGCGCAGCCCTTGCTGCCCACAATGGCTTGCTGCGCTGTCGTAGAACAAATCCTCGACCAGGTTATTGGCGGAAGTGACCCGGGTAATGCGACCCAGGGGGTCATACTCCGTGGTGTTCCAGTAGCGCGCCTGGCCCGCGAAGTACGGTTCAGACACCTTTTCCGGGCGGCCCGAGCGATCGAAGTAGTTGTCGATGTAAACCCAGCTGCCCAGGAAGCCCTCGGTTGCCTTGCGAATGGAACGGCCCAGCTTGTCAAAGCACTCGACCATCGCCGCCGAACCCAAACCGCTGGTGACACTGTGGGATGCCGTGCCCGATGGGCATTGGCCATGCGCCCCCATCCCCATCGCGGTTCGCGACTGTGCGCCGGATTCGGCATAGCTGGCGAAACTGCGGCCCATGTGATCGACCGCGTTGATGGTGAACACGCCATCGATGTTGTACACCTCCAGCGGACTACCGAAGGCATCCCATTCGTCCACCAGCATGGTGACCTGGCCGTAGGCGTTGCGCGTTTGAATAACAAACCGCCCATCTGCATCGAAGTCGGCGTAGCTGGTTCGGGGCGCCATACCTGTACCCGTCACCGTGGTTGCCACCCGGTTGCCAAAACCATCCAGGGTGTAGGCAGTAACCACCTGCAATGAGGGATGGCCGGGTTCCGCCGTCTCGCGAACCAACAGGTCATTTTGTGGGTGATAGGCGTAGCTCGAACTCCGGCTGATGGTGTTGCCGGTGTCGGCGCGCCAATGATCCACCTCGGTCGAGGCGAGGCGACCAAGACGCCAATCGCTGGTGTTGTTGATCCAGGTATTGTCGCTGGCGACGGTCGACCAGGCGCTGGTGTTATCGGTGGCGTAACTGCGTTTGGTTCCTAACCTGATGTTGCCAAATGTGTCGTAGGTTCGGGTGGTGTATTCCTTGGATTTGAACTGGCCATCCAGGCCATGTTCGCGGGCCAATTCAGCCACCGTTTGCACCGCCCAGGCACCACTTTGATTTCCGTTTTCTACGCTGTTTAATTCGTATATTTTGTATCGTATTAGTTCGCCATCCACAAGGCCCGCATCAAGGCTGCTCATTGGCCCGACTGAAGGCCACTCCATGGGAGATACTTGTGATATATCTGTAATTAAATCAAACTTATGTTGGCTACTTGTAAAGTAAGTAGCCATATCAGCGATTTGGCCCGAAAATGGGAAGTCCTGGCGGTACCTGGTGTGGCTTCTCAGTGCAGTATTTGGGTCCCAACTGATCACCTCAGCGAAGCCCAGGAAACCACGCCCACCAGCTTGCAAGCGGGCACCCAAATAGTGGAACTCAACTTCCGCCATTGTGTTGGGGCTGGCCTGGGTGGGCGCCGACTGCTTAACGCTCGAAACCACCTGGAAAGGCGCCTGCAGGTCGTAGACAACGGACCCTCTGCCCCAGTCCGCGTTGGCGGAATTTCGCAGCCTTGTGTGCACCTGCGGGTCGGTCAAGGGCAGGTAACTCACATCGGTGCGCGCACCAAAACCATTCTCAAATCGTTTCACCAGGTTGACCGCCTGGCCAGTCTGGCCGGTCAGGCCATTTATGCCGCGGCGCAAACGTGTGGTGGTCGGTTCTGCCCCGGAGCCGTTGGCGCGCCAATCAACAAACAGCTGGTCGCGGATGCCATCGCCAGTGAAGTCGAGCATGATGCTGAAGTCGCCCTGGTTGGTGTTGCCTGCCGGCATCGCGGTTGTCGAGCCTGCAGAAAACGCCTGGCCAAAGTCGTTGTAGTGCACCTTCCAGGTGGCGGAGTCACTGCCCGCCTGGCTGGGATACATGAAGTCGGGATAGCCATCGCCATTGATATCGCCCAGGCGGCCGAGGTTGGAACGTTCCTCGTCCGACGGCACGCCGATCAGGGTTTGACCCTGGAAGCCGGCCCCGGTGTTCACCCGGTAGTACCAGGCATCATTGGCGTCGATGTAAACCACGTCAGACAAACCGTCGGCATTGATATCCGCCGGCAAGGTGCGTTTTACTTCCGGAATCCCATTGTGCAGGCTGCAGACTTCGCTAACGTCACAATCTTCACCGGCCCCCTTGGCGACAATCTGGTAGGTGGAGTACGCGCCATTCTGGTCGGCAAAGAACGCCAGGTAGAAGGTCGCGATACCGAATTCTTCGCCCGGGTCCGGCGTTGGGCCCTGCGATCGGCTGTTGCCGCCAAACGGAATCACGAATCCCGAGCCTTTGTCAGGTTCAATTTCACCACCAGGCCCAGGGCCGTCAGGCCGGCACGGGTCGTAGATGCAACGCGAGTAATAGCGCGACAAGCGCACCAGGATATCGGTAGTGCCATCCCCGTAGAAATCTTCCACGCGACCAGGAATGTCGCGCGGTGTCTGGAACCCAAACCCAGGGTACTCGTCAGCAATTCGCCAGCCGCTGGGGGTTTGCGAAGGAAACAGCGCCGGGTAGTTCACACCGATTGGCTCAGGGTCTGCAAAGTGCGGCAAAGCATCGCCGGGCTGGAACTGGTTGATCAGCACCACCAGCTCGCTGGCATGCTCAGACTGTGGCAACGGCCGGTGGGTGAGCACATCGCTCAACCCATCGCCGTTGAAATCCATGACCTGGAGCAGCCCTGGCGCCAGGATGTCGCAGCAATCTTCGACAATCATGAACTCAGAGCCCAGGCCGTTCGGCCCGGAGAGACGCGCATACCAATCCACCCGGGTGATGTCGCGCCGGGCGTACATCACGTCCTGGTAGCCATCGGCATTGAGGTCAATCACGGCCACGGCTGCCGGGCCTTCACCGAAGTCATCGTCCGGCAAGGAAAATTTCTGCGAACCCATGCTGAAGCTACCGCCAGAAGAACCCGTAGCAATGCCAAACTCATACTGGTGGCCATCACGCTCGGTGATCAGCAGGTCGGCCCGCCCGTCTCCGCTGATATCGCCCAGTGCGATCCCTGCGAAGTCCGAGGTAAACAGGCTGGAGACGTTCGGGCCGTTCGAGGAAACCTCGTGCTCTGATTTGTGCCAGTCCATGGTGGTGGGTTCGAAGCAGACGCTTGCGCTGGCATCGCGACACTCTTCAAGCGACTCGATCACCGCACGCCCAAAACCATCCACGCCGTAGTCCAGGCGATAGTGGCGCAGGCTCTGCATGGCCTGCCCCGATGCCACGGCGGCCCGGGAATCCACCGACTCGAGCAAGCGCGAATGGGTGGCCGCCACCCCGGCGATGTACACCGGTGGCGCATCGCTGCGCGAGGCAGAATAGTTGAACCGGATTTCGGCAAAGGGCTGAACCCCGGCAGCCTGGTTGCCGGTGTAGCGCACCTTGTCCAGCACGAAATCAACCGGCCCCTGGGTGTTCACCGAGTATTCGTAATCGACATAGTTGCCGGCGGTATCTTCCAGCCGGTTCTGCGCCCAGGCGTAGACCGCGTTGGCCATGCCGGGAACCCGTGACTTGATGTGTGAATCGGTGGTTCGGCCAAACTCGCGCATCATGCCTTCGCGCGTTGTAGCAATGAAGTATGCCGGGCCATTGGCGCCTCCCCCGTAGGAAATCACGCGGGTATAGTCGTCGTGCTCCTTGCGGTACTCGGTGCCGTGGGCGCCGTATGCGCCGCTGATTGCCATCAGGCGCTCGCCGTCCATGCAAAAGCGATCGAGGGTGGTGAAGGTAATGCGCTGTAACTGCGGAACGCCATCCTGCTCGATGGTCTGGGCGCAGCGGCTGATGATGGAAAAACCATTGATGTTCCAGCCCACCCCAAGCGGCCCGTTACCGGCCTGGCTGTCGTACGCCAGGGAAAGTGCTGGCGCCAGCCCACCCGAACCGGGCGCCGTTAGTATTGGCACCTGGTAGGTGGCCGAGCCCAGCGGCGAAACCGCAAAGGCGCCGTTGGTGGCTCCGGCTGAAGACGAGGCCACCGTCGGCGACATGCTGGGCATGGGCGCCGGGCCGGGCGGCGTCTCGGGGCTTCCCCCGCCACCCTGGCCCGTCACCAGGAAGGTCTGGCTAACCGCCATCAACGCTGCATCGGTCGTATCTGCCATGCGCAGTTCGAACTGGTAAAGCCCGGGCGACGTCGCCGTCCAGGCAAAGTCTTCGCCAACTTCAGCGCTGGTTACAAACTCGCGGGCGCCGGTGTTGGTTTCCAGCGCATAAACGGTGATGTCCGGGAAATTGCCATCGCTGAACCAGGTGAGGTTGGCGGTGCAGTCTCCAGGCGGGCCATCCAGGTCGCAACCTGAGCCGGCGTCCGACTGGTACCAGATGCGGTGCAGGCCATATTCTTTTTCCAGCACGTGCGGGCTGGCAGCAGAGCCGAGTGAAATACCCTGCGGGGCATAACCCCCGGGCAAGTCCATCTGTACCCAGAACTGCTGTTCTTCGAAATCGGTGAAAGCGCGCCAGCCGTTGGAGCCCTGGGGGCTGTCCAGGTCGGGCTGGCAACCATCGGTGTACATGGCCCAGTTGCCGGTGGTGTCCGGCGCGAAGCCCTCATCCACGTAGTAGAAGCAAAGGTCGGTGGGGCCCACCTGGGGCAAGTCACCCTCGGCAATGATCCAGGTTGGGTTGCCGTCGTCATCGTCGAACAGCAGCTCAACCGATTCGCTGATCCAGCCCAGTGCGCTGACCACCGCGTAGTTTTGCCCGCCCCCTGGCTGCCAGATTCCGGAGTAGTGCGCCGGGTTATCCACCGGGTCGCTATCAGGAGCCACCAGCATTTCGAGCGTGTCACTCGATTGCAGGTTCTGGTAGAGAAAGTCGGCATTCCAGGTGACCTCCGCGGCATCCGCGGAGAGAAAATCCACCTGCACGGCGCCCACGTTGGTGGTGACGCCTGAGCGGGTGATGTAAACCGTGCCCTGGGCCTGGTTGGCGGAGATGCTGGTAAACGCCAACTGGGCGTAAATGGGCTGGTATTCCTCGTACACCCATACGCAGCTGGCCCCGGGGCAGTTCTCGGGGTCCTGTTCGTATCGCACCCTGGCCTCGTAGGTGTACCAGATACCCACCAGGTCCCAGGCGTTTCCATAGTTGGGGTTTCCGGGTCCGTAACCGAGACCGTTCTTCCAGTAGAAACTCCAGCCATGGCCATCGCGGGCAGGGTTGTGCCAGCGCCCTGGCGTCAAGTCGGACGGGCTGCGAGTAACCGGAGGCGGAAGGCGCTTGCCCTCGGGCTTGCCGGTTTGGCGCTCACCCACAGCGCTGGAAACGGTTAACGCCAGGCTGTCGGAAGCCTCTCCACACTGCGGGTAACCACCAAAGCCCCGCTCGCAGGCCTGAACCTGGAACTGGTAAGTGCCCGGCTCACCGCGAAACAGGCGGGTTGTGGGGTGATCCAGGAAATGCACCGAAGCGGTATCGCCAAACTGCTCGGTCAGGCGAAAGAAGCTGACTGACTGCGAACCGGGCACACCCCAGCTGAGATCGGCATAGCCATCCTCGCTTTCCAGCGAGGTCTCGGTAGACCAGATCGGCGCGGGCAGTTGCCCGGCGCTGGTGTTCAGCGGCAACCAGGCCGCCAGCAGAATCAGACCCCATTTGAGATACGCAATCATGTTTCCCCCTTGGCGCGCCGGCCCCAGCCGGAGCGCAGCCCCTGTCATTGGTTTTCGGTAGTGGGGAACGATCTAATCGCGCTGAAAAATCGCGCACAATGGGAAAACTGCCCGACGCGGCCGATCGGGCGAATTACTTACAGAAGGTAATGGAGCGCGCCTACATACGCGCTTTGATCAGGGCCGGGGGCGTTTACCGGTCGCGATGCTTTTCGACAAACGCATCGGCCGCGGTGAAGTCCACCGAACCTTCCGGCAAACGCTGCTTGAGCATGTCGGTCTTGTGCCACACATACGCCCAGGTGCGGCGCACGGCATCGGGACGGTTCTCTTCCAGCAGACCGTAGGCAAACTCGGCCGACTCGGTATCACCCTTGAGCAGGTAATACATCACCTCGCTGGCGATATGACCCGCGACCAGGCGCTCGCTGGCGCCCCAGAAGTTGTATTCGCCAGCCGCGGAACTGACATCAAACTCAACGCCCTCGCCCACGTAACCCAGCCCACGCAGGGCATCCATCTCTTCTTCCTGCACTTGCTGGTCGAGCACCACGTTGCGCAGCGGAATCTCCACCTGGCTGTAATCGGCCACCGACTTGATGGGGTTGTTGTCGAAGAACTCTGGCTTGAACAGGTCGTAAGCGACCTCGCCCGGCAACTCGCCGGAAACCGGCACACCCATCATGGCGGCAATGGTGGGGGCGATTTCCATGATGGTCAGGCCCTCGATTTCGCCGGGCTGGATATCCGGGCCGGTGGCCAGAACAATGCCGTTGGCGCGATGATCGCCGCTGAGGTACTTCACCCGTGCATTCTCGTCTTCCATCTTGGCATCGGCGGCGCGGCCAAAGCCGTGGTCAGAGACAATCACGATGTTCGCCTTGCCGTCCCAGAACTCCATCAACTCACCCAGCGCCTGGTCGACAAAGCGGTAGGACTGCGGCACCGATTCGCCAAACCATTCCAGTTCTTCCTCGCTGGGCGGGTTATCGGCAAAGGCCTCGGTATCGTAGTAACGCCACAGCGAGTGGGACATGAAATCGGGAATGCGGTAGTAGGCGATAAACAGGTCGGATGGCTGCTCGCTGAGCTCAGCCACAGCACGGCGTAAGAACTCATCGCGCACCACGCGGGCATCCAGCGCGCGCTCGCGCACGGTGGCCGCTGCCACCTGGTAGGGTGACTCCGGGTCATCGGCCTGGGCGCGGTCGTAGTCCCAGCCGAAATACGGCGCCCAGATGTGATTGTTGAGCGCCGGGTTGAGCAAATCGGAATAGTAGTGGCTCTGCACATCCAGCGCGTCTTCGGGGTAGAGCGAGTCGGGCGCCAGGATGGGCGCCTGCGAAGACACCATCACACCATCAATCGGCTCGGCCGGGTGGGTCACGAAATAGCCCACAACAATCGAGCGCAAACCATAGTGCGTGGCCACGTTCCACAGCGCGGGAACACGCCTTAGCTCAGAGGTCACCGGGCGACGGGCGCCCTCACCATCGAAGGGGAACACGTGGTCGAGCACGCCGTGCTGGCGGGCAAAGTGACCGGTGGCGAAGGTGGTCCACACCACCGGCGAGACTTCCATGCCGTTGTTGATCAGGTGGCCCCAGGCGCCCTCGTTCTTGATCTTCGCGAAGTTGGGCAACTCGCCATCGGCGATCATCTGGTCGATGACTTGCCACTCGCCGCCATCAACGCCCACCAGCACGGTGGGCGGCTCGGAATCCTGCCCGCTTCCACCGCAGGCGGAAAGAGTCAACGCAACCAGCGCAAGAACAATCAAATGCTTCATAAGTGTGAAACCGGGGGTCAAGATCAGGCGGGCCTGTAATCAAATTATTATAAAGTGAACCGTATTGGAGCGCAGAGTACGATACGCCTATGGATCAGCCAAGCCTCACCTTTGCCGACGATAATGCGCAAGGGTTGCTTGTTGCTTATTCCGGGCCCTGGTTGCTTTCCGAGAAACTGCCCAACAACCGCGAGGTGATTGAAGCGCTGGAGTCGCGACAATCCCTGGCCTTCGATACCACCCACCTGGGCGACTGGGACAGCGCCCTGGTGACCAGCCTGGTTACCCTTTTGCGCGCCGCCAATGAGCGCGAAATCAACACTAATCTTTCGGGCTTGCCCGAAGGCGCACGCAGCCTGGTGGAACTGGCCTTTGCGGTAAAAGAGCGCGAGGGCGCACGACGCAAAATCCGCCACTGGGGTTTTCTCGAACACATGGGCAACGCCACCCTGGAAGTGCGGGACAACACCAGGGCCCTGCTGTCCTTTACCGGCGAACTGGTGCTCTCCTTCGGGCGTTTTATTCGCGGCAAGGCCACCTACCTGCGCAGCGACCTGGTGCAGTACTGCCAGCAGGCCGGCGCCGAGGCGCTGCCCATTGTTGGCCTGATCAGCCTGCTCATCGGCATGATTTTCGCCTTCGTCGGCGTGATGCAACTGGAGTCATTTGGCGCCGGCATTTACACCGCCAACCTGGTGGCCATTGCGATGGTGCGCGAGATGGCGCCGATCATGACCGCCATCATCATGGCCGGGCGCACCGGCGCCTCGTACGCGGCCCAGATTGGCACCATGAAGGTCAACGAGGAGGTCGACGCGCTGACCACCCTGGGCATGAACCCGGTAGATTTCCTGGTGACACCGCGCATCATTGCGCTGGTGGTGATGATGCCGCTGCTCACCATGTACGCCTCTTTGCTAGGTATTCTCGGCGGCGCGGCAGTGGGCGTGACCATGTTGGATGTTTCGCTGCTGCAATACCTGCACCAGACCGCCAGCGCGGTGGGGCTGAACAGCCTGTTTGGCGGCCTGTTCAAGAGCCTGGTCTACGGCGCACTGGTGGCGGTTGCCGGCTGCGAGCAAGGCATGGCCTGCGGCGGCAGCGCCATGGCGGTTGGCCAGGCCACCACCAAGGCGGTGGTGATGGGCATCGTGCTGATCGTGGTCAGCGCCGCGATTTTGACCGTGATCTACATCAACCTGGGGATTTGAGCGAAAGCAGAAACATGAGCAGTGGCCCTCACATTCGTGCTGAAAACGTAACCATGGCTTACGGCGATTTTGTTATCCAGCGCAACCTCAACTTCGAGGTGGGTCATGGCGAGATCTTCGTCATCATGGGCGGCTCGGGTTGCGGCAAGAGCACCCTGCTGCGCGCCATGATTGGCCTTAAGGCGCCGGCCGAGGGCGAAGTCTATTTCGATGGCCAGCCGTTCTGGGCCGGCAGCGATGAGGAGCGGGAACAAACCAAGCGCCGCTTTGGCACCTTGTTCCAGGCCGGCGCGCTGTGGAGTTCGATGACCCTGGCGGAAAATATCGGCCTGGCCTTGAAGCAATACACCCGCTTAAGCGACCGCCAGATTCGCGAAGTGGCGGCCTACAAGCTGATGCTGGTGGGCCTGGCGGGGTTCGAGGATTACTACCCCAACGAAATCTCCGGCGGCATGAAAAAGCGTGCCGGTTTGGCGCGGGCCATGGCGCTGGACCCGGAGATCCTGTTCTTCGATGAACCATCCGCCGGTCTCGACCCGATCAGCGCAAAGTTGCTGGACGACCTGATCCTGGAGCTGCGAGACAGCCTGGGCACCACGGTGGTGATTGTCACCCATGAACTGGCCAGCATCTTCGCGATTGCAGATAATTCGGTATTCCTCGACCCGGAAACCAAGACCCAGTTGGCCACCGGCAACCCGAAGGAACTGCGCGACCACAGTGAGAATTTCGCGGTGCGCAACTTCCTGCAGCGCGGCACCGCGCGGGAGCAGCAGGCATGAGCAAGAAAACCAGCCCCACCCTCATCGGCGCCTTCGTGGTGGGCGCCGTGGCACTGTTGCTGGCCGGCGTGGCGGTGTTCGGCGGCGCGGAATATTTCTCCAAGCGCATGGAGTACGTGGCCTATTTCGAGGAATCGACCAAGGGCTTGCGCGTGGGCTCCAACGTAACCCTGAACGGCGTGAAAGTGGGGTATGTCTCCGACATTCGCCTGCTGGTGGACCAATCCACCTACCAGACCCTCACCGAGGTGACGATGGAAATTCTGCCCGAGAACCTGGTGATGACCGACTTCGGTGAGGTGATTTCCACCCTCGCGCGGCGCGCACCCATTGGCCACGACACCATGGTGCAGGAGGCCGGCCTGCGCGCCCAGTTAGAGACCGAGAGCTTCGTCACCGGCCAGTTGATTGTGCAACTGGCGATGCGCCCAGACACAAAGCCCGTGTACCGGGGCGTGAACTCTGCGCTGGAAGAAATTCCCACCATCCCTTCCAACGTCCAGGCCGTGCTGGCCAAGATTCGCCTGTTTACCGAGAAGATGGCGGACGACTTTGACATGGAAGCCATCGCCGAGCGGCTGAACAACATCCTGCTAGGCGTGGAGCAACTCACCAATTCCGAAGACCTGCGCGCCACGTTTTCGGGCGTCAATCAACTGGTGAACAGCCCGGAGACCCAGCAGATCGCCGCCCAGGTGAACCAGGCGCTGGCCTCGCTGAACCAGGCCGCCGAGGACATCAGCGCGCTGGCCACCAACTCGCAGGGCCAGATCGAAGGCCTTTCCGGTGACCTAAAGCCGGCGCTGGAGGGGCTGACCAGCGCGATCGGCGAAGCACGGGCAACGCTGGAGGCCGCCAAGGAATTGATCCGCGGCGAGACCGTGCAGTCGTACCAGATACAAACCACCCTGCAGGAGTTGGAACGCGCCGCCGGCGCCCTGCGCGACTTCTTCGATTACCTGGAACGCAACCCCGACGCGCTGCTGCGCGGCAAGGAGTAGGCCATGAACCGGACCCTTTTCACCCTGCGCGCCGCACTCATCTTGCTGACCCTGCTGCTAACCGCCTGCGGCAGTTCACCACCGGTACGTTATTTCAGCCTGGAAACGGCTGACGCCCCACTGCCCAAGACATCAGCAAGCAGCACCGTGGTGGCTTTCGGCCCGCTGCGCATTCCTGAATATCTCGACCGCAAGCAGATGGTGACCCGTGGCGCAGGTGCGGAAATCACCGTGCACGAATACTCACGCTGGGCCGAGCCGATGGACGAATCCATCCACCGTATCGTCGCCAGCCGGCTGGATAACCAGCTCGAAAACGTGGTGGTTGTGGCCTACCCCTACCTGCGCGCATACCACATGGAATACCGGATTCTCGGCCAGGTCGACCGCTTCGACAGCGATCTTGCAGGGCAAGTGGTGCTGCAGGTGCAGTGGAGCGCCATTGCCGAAGACACCAAACCGCTGATCGCGCCCCGCCGCGCCCGTTACGAAACCCGCGCCGCCAACCCCGGCGACCCCGGTGACATCGCCGCCGCCATGAGCCGCGCGCTCAGCGAATTCAGCGACGACGTGGCCCGCCAACTGGGCGATGCCCTGGCAAAAACAGAAGCGAACCCCGATTCAAACCCCTGATTACTTGAGCGAAGCACCCCATTCCCTTACAATTCCGCCTCCCTCGGCGGGGGTATAGCTCAGTCGGTAGAGCATCGGACTTTTAATCCGCTGGTCCTAGGTTCGAATCCTAGTGCCCCCACCATCCTCCTTTAAAGTCATCCTGGAATTCGCGCAGCGAATATCCGGGACCCACCCGATAAATTTTTGCGCTTGGCGTGGCTACCCGAATCAGTCTTGTCAGGAGACAGTTTAACTACCTGGTTCCTCGCCCAAGAAGACAAAGCCCTTTACGAGTCCACTAAACTTCAATAGAAATCTATTCCTGATTCGTGGCAGAAAGCCTTTTCAGTTAAAGGATGGAAGTAAACTGGGCTTAGAATCCCCAAAGAACATTTTCGGCTTACAAGCATTGAACGTGGAACACGTTTTTCTCGAAATGGATTTGTGCTAACCAGTCGTTAATTAGCCACGCGTGGGACGGGTTGAACATCCAAACTTTTCTTCGCCTTTCCTTTTATTGCTAACCTGTACGCCTTGAGCCGACTCGTAGGTCCACCGGAAAATCCTATGCGAATAAGATTGCTGGTTTTGGTTATTGCGTCGATGGTCTTTCCAACGCTTTCCTTTGGACAGCAGGATCCAGGAGACAAGGACGCAAATCCAAGCTCGGAACTTACGCGTGCCGAGAGAAAGGAAAAGAAGCTAGAGCAGCTAAAAAGTGGAACTCAGCCCGAGGTTGACTGCCGTATTTTCGAAGACACCCCTATTCAAGCCAGACTCGAGAAAAGTCTGGATTGCGACGAACTCATATCCGTAGACGCTCCTCATCCCATTCCGGGCGCGCCCCAATCACCCGCCGCGCACAGCCTTGATTCCAAGGCATCAATCACTGTCGGAGTTCCGACTAACGTTTTTGATTTCTTCGCTTCAGCGCAAAGTAACTCGCAATGGTGCTGGGCCGCCTCGATCCAAATGGTCTTGAACTACCATAACGTGCATATCAACCAACATCAGATCGTGGCCAGAACCTATGGATTTGCACCTAACGGTCAACTTCCAAATTGGCCTGGTAGCTTTCAGGCAATCACAAAAAACCTGAATAACTGGAGCCTTGACAACAGCGGCCGCCAATACACAGTAGAAGCATCTTTGAACTTTGGTGCACCAACACCTGAAGTACTTCTGAGAGAACTCGTAAGCGGTCATCCGGTAATTGTTGGATACAGAAACGGCCCAACCGCGCATGCTGTGGTGGTCACCGCAGCTAGCTATACTCCGTCACCTAAGGGACCAATCATCAATAGCGTAGTGGCTAGAGACCCTTGGCCCTCATCACAAAATTTGGTCAATAGCGGTCGCGTCGAGTACCCAGGGGACAGCTTCGCCTCTCTAATCGAAGCGTATTGGTATATCCGTGTCTATTAACTTAATCGGTAGCCGTTTGTTTTGCGATTTGATCCTGCACCCATGCTCATGAGGCCCACACCATGCGTTTATCCACCTTGCTCCTGGCGCTTGTTATGAGCGTTTCAGCTTCCACCACCGAGGCTTCTGACTTGATGGAACAGGTGACGCACGGTTACGCCGAGAATAACGGCGTGAAGATTCACTATGCGGAGGTCGGCGAAGGCCCGCTGGTGGTCATGATCCACGGGTTCCCGGACTTCTGGTACACCTGGCGGCACCAGATGGCCGGCCTGGCGGATGGCTACCGGGTGGCGGCTGTAGACCTGCGCGGATACAACCTGAGCGACCAGCCCGAGGGCGTTGCTGCTTACGCCATGCCGCTGCTAATCGGGGACATCGCGGCGGTGATTCGCCACCTGGGTGAAGAATCGGCCATCGTCGTGGCGCATGACTGGGGTGGCGTGATTGCCTGGCAGTTCGCGTACGCCCTGCCGCAGATGGTGGATAAACTGGTCATCCTCAACCTGCCGCACCCCAACGGCCTGGGACAAGCCTGGGCCAGCAACGAAGAAGCGCTCGCGGGCGCGGATTATGCGCGGGTGTTCCGGGCGGGCAGCCCGCAGGATCCAGACATATTCTTCGGCATGCCCATGACCGCGGAAACCATTTCGGGGTGGGTGAAAGATCCGGCCGCGCGGGAGCAATACATCGAGGCTTTCGAACGCTCGAACTTCGACGGCATGCTGGCCTATTACAAGGCCAACTATCCCGACCTTTGGAGCCCGGAATACGAACCATCACCACCGCTGCCACCGCTGGAAATATCAACCCTGATGTTTCACGGACTGGAAGACACCGCGCTGCATTCTGATGCGCTGAACAACACCTGGGACTGGATTGGCGCCGATCTCACACTGGTCACCATTCCCGGCGCCGGACACTTTGTGCAGCAGGACGCAGCCGAGCAGGTCACCCAAACCCTGCGGCTGTGGCTGGACCAGCGCGCCGACTGATTGAATTCAGGCGGTAGCCACTGCCGCACCTTGCGCACGCCAGCACATCAGTAGGGACATTCTGCGGCACCAATTGCCGCTACCCGGCCATCGGGTGCGTCAGTTATTGACCACTGGCCTTCATAAGCTGTTGTTTTTATTGTTTTTGGTTTCTGGCATGATCATTGCATAACTTCTCCTGCCCAACGGGCATGGAGGACGGGTAATGAAACGCGCACACAAAGGATTTGGCGGACTTCAACTGCTGCTACTGGCGGCAACGGCAACCCTTGCCTCGGCAACGGCCGTACCGCAATACCAGGCATTTTCAGACAAGGCCAGGGTCACCCAGGGCCTGGACTACGCGCGTGACTCCATGCGCAACGTGTCGCGCATGTTCCTTGAAACCGGTCGCTATCCGCAAAATGCCTCGGAAGCCAACGCCCTGCTCTACAGTTCGGTTTCCAAGCCTGATTTCGTACGTGAGCTCCGGCTGGAAACCAGCCCCGACGGCGAATCGGTCACCATCAAGGTATTGCTCGAAGACGGCATTTTCGACAACGAATTCGGCGTCGAGCAGTACCTGTTCCTGGAAAGCTCGTTGACGAAGCACTCTCGCCACGACATCAAGTGGCTTTGCGGCACCAGCGGGCTCGACCTTTCGCTGCTGCCGTCTGGCTGCCCCAGCTAACGCCACGCAAGCACAATCCGCCCCCAACCACGGCTGCAGCGCACTGCGCAGGCGGGCGCTGATGCCCCTATACTTGCGCTAGCGCAAGCAAACACTCCGGGGGGCGAAGCATGAATCTTTCCGACTTGCTGGTCGACATGGCCAGACACCAGGCATCCGACCTGTTTATCACCGTGGACGCGCCGCCAATGGTGAATATCGAGGGGCGCATGTCGGCGCTTAGCGATACCGTTGTCGACAAGGAAACCGCCAGGGCGCTGATCTATTCCATCCTCGATGAACAACAGGTCGCGACCCTGGAGCGCGAGCTGGAGCTGAACATCGCGCTGCAGGTGCCCAACGCCGGCCGCTTTCGCGTCAACGTGTTTTACCAGCGCGGCGGCCCCGCGGCCGTGTGCCGGTTTATTCGCAGCAAGATCCTGTCGGTGAAAGAACTGGGCCTGCCAGAGAAGCTCAACGAAATCATCATGGCCGAGCGCGGCCTGGTGCTGGTGGTGGGCGGTACCAGCACCGGCAAATCCACCACCCTGGCGGCAATGATTGATTACCGCGCCAACAACCGCGGCGGGCATATCCTGACCATCGAGGATCCGATCGAGTTTGTTCACGAGCACAGCAAAGCGTTGGTGAACCAGCGCGAGGTTGGCATCGACACCCACTCCTACGCCAGCGCTTTGAAGAACGCACTCCGCGAGGCGCCCAACGTGATCATGATTGGCGAGGTGCGCGACCAGGACACCATGCTCCAGGCGCTGACCTACGCCGAAACCGGCCACCTGTGCGTCGCCACTCTGCACGCCAATAATTCCAACCAGGCGTTGGAGCGCATCCTCGGCTTCTTCCCCGAACCGGCGCACGACCAGATCCTGATGGATGTCTCGATGCACCTCAACGTGATCATCTCCCAACGCCTGTGCCAGGGGGTAGATCGCAAGCGGGTGGCGGCGATGGAGCTGATGTTCAACACTGCGCATATCTCCGAGCTGATTCGCCAGGGCAAGATCGACCAGGTGAAACAGGCGATGACGCGCAGCGAGGGGCTGGTGCACAAGACCTTCGACCTCGCCCTCTACGAACTCTACGAGCAAGGCAAGATTTCTGAAGACGAGGCGCTGCGCCATGCCGACAGCCGCAACAACCTGTCATTGAAGATCCGTTCGAACCGGGATGCCAGCGGCGGCGCATTTGGCATCGAAAAGGAACTGTCGTTCAACCGCCAGGCGCCGTTTGAGCACTACCTGACATTTGCGCTAAAACCCTTGCAGGTGAGCAACCGGCGACGGGAAGACACCGATTCGTTGATTCAGCAGGCCCTGTCCGCCGGGCTTGAGCAAAAAGGCCTGAAACACGCTTCGGAAGGCGGCGACATCGAGGTGCAGTACAGTTTCGGCGTGGAAGACATCCAGGCGCTGGCGCTGGAACCGATCGACAATGAAAGCGACGAGCTTTCCGAGCTAACTCCGGACTCCGACCAGAAAATCACCCTGTTGATCAACATCATCGATACCCGGTTCGGCACCGATGTGTGGCGCCTGCAGGCCTCCAAGCGCTTTGCAGCCGACGACGACCAGCTCAGCGATGACGAGATTCACGCGGTGTTTCACGAGTTGCTCAAAGAATATCCCTCGCTGGCTTAGTCAGCGCAAATTGCAGGGGTGCGGCCGCGTGTAGGTAATCAGGAAGCCCTGCAGGTCGTTGTTCTCGGTGTAGATTTCCATGTCCGCAAAGCTCCAGCCATCGGCCTGGGCCTCCTGGTGGGCCTCGGTGATGGCCTTGGCGCTGCCATCGTGGCGGCGCAGCGATTTGTCCGCCACGAACACCGTTCGGGCTTCCAGTTCCGGGCACTGGCGAGGTGGTGCACCGTCCTTGTCATCCTTGGCGTGCGCAGCGCTCGCGATCAGCATTGCGAACAACAGGCAGAAAGAGGTTCGGGTCACGGGTTCGCTCCTTGTTGTGTTTCAGGCGTAGCGGGTTGGGTCTTCGATACCCGCATCAATAAAGCCCTGTTTGCGAATGCGGCAGGAATCGCACTTGCCGCAGGCACGGCCAGCGCTATCAGCCTGGTAGCAGGAAACGGTCAGGCTATAGTCCACGCCCAGGCGCGTGCCTAGCTGGATAATTTCAGCCTTGGTCAAGTCGATAAGCGGCGTGCGAATTTCCAGCGCACCGCCTTCCACGCCCGCCTTGGTGGCCAGTTGCGCCAGGGCCTGGAAGGCGGCGATGTATTCCGGGCGGCAATCGGGGTAGCCGGAATAGTCCACCGCGTTGACGCCGATAAAGATGGCGTCCGCTTCCAACACCTCGGCATAGCCCAGGGCCAGGGATAACAGCACCGTGTTGCGCGCCGGCACATAGGTGACGGGAATGCCTTCACCCACATCGCCGCCCTCGCCTTCCGGCACTTCGATGTCGTCGGTCAACGCGGAGCCGCCGATGGCGCGCAGGTCTACAGAAACGATCTTGAGGTTGGCGCCGGCGCGGCCGGCAATGCGTCTTGCGGCTTCGAGCTCGGCATCGTGGCGCTGGCCGTAATCTACTGCCATGGCGTGGCACTCAAAGCCCTGGTCGGCGGCCACAGCCAGCGCAGTGGCTGAGTCCAGCCCGCCTGAAAGCAATACCACCGCGCGTTTCAAATCACTCATGCGTTCTACGTTCCCTATTGCTCACTTGCCGGGCACATCGCCCCACAGCAGCTTGTGCAACTGCATCTGGAAGCGCACCGGCGCACGCGCCTGCAATATCCATTCGGCCAGTTCCTTCTCGCCCACCTGGCCCCAGCTCGGTGAGAACAGCACCTCGCAGCGCGCTGCAAGGCCGTGTTCCTGCGTCTTTGCCATCGCCCAATCGAAGTCTTCGCGCGAACAGATCACGAATTTCACCTGGTCATTGGCGGTGAGCTGGGCGACGTTTTCCCAGCGGTTGCGGGCCTGCTCGCCCGAGCCTGGCGTCTTGATATCCATGACCCGCGATACGCGTTCGTCAGCCAGCGCAAGGTCCATGGCGCCACTGGTCTCCAGCGAGACCTGGAAGCCCTGGTCGCACAGCAGGCGCAGCAACTCTGAACAACGCTTTTGCGCCAGCGGCTCGCCGCCGGTCACGCATACGTAAGGTGTTTCATACGAGCGCACCTGGGCCAGGATGTCATCGAAGTGCATCCATTCGCCGCCGGTAAACGCGTATTCGGAGTCGCAGTACTGGCAGCGCAGCGGGCAGCCGGTTAGGCGCACGAACACCGTGGGCAGGCCCACCTGCGCCGCTTCACCCTGAAGCGAGTGAAAAATCTCGGTAATTTTCAGCATCCCCTCGCGGCTAGCGGGGATGTAGCGTTCTGCGCTGCTGGCCATGGCCATATTGTACGTGCATCAGCGGGGCTTTTTCGCCGGGTTCCCACTGCGTAGTTCTTACATCCGGCATGTAAGACCTGCCCCTTTTCCAGACCCTCCAGGTCCACTCACCCTCCTCGAAAGCAAGCTGGTTAGCGGCTTCGCGCCTTTTGGCACAGAAGATGCATCGAAGCGAGTGGACGCCATGAACCGTCCTGTGAGTGAGAAAAGCCCAGGAGGCATTTATGAACACCATTGGATCAACCGTTTTGAAAGGAGCAACCGTCGCGCTGGCGCTGACCACCGTGGCCTGCGCTTCGAACCCGGACCGGCCCGACCGCCAGATGGCGCGTGCCGAGTCGAGCATCGAGGTAGCCCAGGAAACGGGCGCTCAGCAGTACGGACCGGCCGCGCTGGAGCGCGCTCAAAAGCAGCTTGAGCAGGCGGAAGCCGCCGCTGCAGAACGTGACTACGAACTGGCGTTGAAACTGGCCGAGCGCGCCGAACTGGACGCCCGCCTGGCGGTTGCCGAAACCAATCACCTGAAGGCCGCCGCGGCCCTGGAAGAGTTGCAGCAGAGCATCGAAACCCTGCGCCGCGAAATTGTCCGTAACCAGGCCAGCTAAAGGCCAAGGCCAAATCAAGGAGATTCATTATGTATCCGAGAATCGCACCCCTACTGGCTGTTGCAGCCGCGCTGACGCTGGCCGCATGCAGCTCAACCCCGGAACGCATCGACATGCTTGAAGATGCGCGTGAAACAGTCCGCGAAGTATCCGCTCACCCCGATGCACAGCAGGTGGCCGGCGATGAAATCGAGGACGCCAACGAGGCGCTCGACGCGGCCGAATACCTGTACGCCAACAACGGCGACTATGACGACATCTGGCACTACGCCTACAAGGCCCAGCGCCATGCCGAGATCGCCCACGAGCGTATTGCCGAGGCCAACACGCGCGAGCAAATTGAGAGCTCAGAAGCCGAGCGCAACCGTGTGCTGCTGATGGCACGCGAAGCGGAAGCCGATGAAGCCATCCGCATGGCCAGGGCGCAGGAGCGTGAAGCACAGCAGGCTGCGCTGATTGCCGAGGCCAATGCCGCCCGCGCGGAGCAACGCGCCCGCGAGGCCGAGCTGGCCGAACAGCGCGCGGCCGAGGCGATTGCAGAAAAGGAACGCCTGCAGGCCGCCCTGCTCGAAATGGAGGCGCAGAAAACCAATCGCGGTTACGTGCTGACCCTGGGCGACATCCTGTTTGATACCGACAAGTCGGTACTCAAGCCGGGCGCCGATTCAACCCTGGACCAGCTGGCCGAATTCCTGCGCGAGTATCCCGATCGCCGGCTGCTGATTGAAGGCCATACGGATTCGCGTGGCACCGACAGCTACAACATCAGCCTGTCGCGTGACCGCGCCAACGCCGTGCGCGTGGCGCTGCTCGACCGCGGAATTCCAGCCGAACGCCTGGATGTCAAAGCCCTGGGCGAAAGCTTCCCGCTGGCAAGCAACGACACTTCTGCAGGCCGGCAGGAGAACCGCCGGGTAGAGGTCATCGTTTCTGACAACGAGGGCAGCTTCCCGTCGGCGGCCATTCGAACCGCATCCAACGATTAGTCTCGCGCCCTGCACTTGAGACAGCCGGCCCGCGAGGGCCGGCATTTTTTTTCAGATTTTTTATAATGGGTTTCGAAATGACGCAGCGGAAGCGAATACTGGTAGTCGAAGACGAGCCAGAAGCGGGTGCCGCCATGCAGCGTTTCCTGGAGTTCAGGGGCCACAAGGTCAATCTGGCCAGGAATGCCAGGCGTGCGCTTGAACTGGCCGAAGAAACTTCGCCCGATGTCCTGGTGTGCGACTGGCAACTGGAAGACCAGGACGACGGCGTGGACGTCGCACGCGAGGTGCAATCCAGCCAGGATGTACCGGTGGTGCTGGTAACCGGCCAGCAACTCTCACGCGCCCGCCTCAAGGCCCGCCAGTCGCAGGTTCGCGTGGCCGCGTTCCGGCGCAAGCCGGTTTCCCTTTCCGAGTTGGCCAACCTGATCGAATCGCTGCAGTAAATTTTTTACACACCGCGCATTCCTTTCAAAGCGGCCAGCCCGGGCCGCCAGCCACTCATTTAATTATTCCTGTTTTTCAACAACTTAAAACTTGCCCAGGGTTGGCACGCAAGCTGCATAACTGTTCCAGGCAACCATGCCTTTAACAGCAGAGGAGCTAGCAATGTTTAAGAAAACTTTTGCAATCGTACTGTCAGGAATGTTGGTTTGGGGTGGCCTGGTATCTACAGCAGCCGCCGCCATTATCGACACCAATGACATGATCTCGATGGAAACGCGCCAGTCGCGTGTCGATCACCTGCAGGCCGAATTGGCCCGCGATGATGTCCAGCAGGCAATGACCAGGCTGGGCGTCGACCCGATCGAGGCGCAGCAGCGGGTGGACTCGCTCAGCGATGAAGAGCTGGTCATGCTCGAGCAGCAAATCGATTCGCTGCCTGCCGGTGGCGACTTTTTCGCCCTGGTTGGCGTGGTGTTCGTGGTCCTGATCATCCTTGAGCTGGTCGGTGTCACCAACATCTTCACCAAGGCTTGATCCATGACGCCGTCATCGGCCATGACCCGGCAGACGGGCGCAACCAGCGGTGGGTGGCTCAAACGCATCGCGCCGCTGGTTG
This sequence comes from Gammaproteobacteria bacterium, assembly GCA_030428105.1. Taxonomy (GTDB): domain Bacteria; phylum Pseudomonadota; class Gammaproteobacteria; order Xanthomonadales; family SZUA-36; genus JAUIBE01. The sequence goes on along the minus strand of JAUIBE010000019.1, from coordinate 23,456 downwards.
TTGCCTGCTTTGTCTTTTCCGGCTGCTCGGTCATGCCGAAGGCGGATCTTGAGCAGGCTGCCGCGAGACCTGAGCCGATTGTGCTCGACGAGGTGCCGTTCTACCCACAAACCGAGTACCAGTGTGGCCCCGCCGCCCTGGCCGGGGTGTTGGGAAGCGCCGGGGTCGACACCAACCCGGACAAGCTGTCGCCACAGGTGTTCCTGCCCGAACGGCAGGGCAGTCTGCAGGTTGAGCTGATGGCCGCTGCACGCCGCGCCGGGCTTCTGCCCTACCCCGTTGAAGGCGAACTGGAAGCTTTGGCGGGCGAACTGGAGGCGGGCCGGCCCGTGCTGGTATTGCAGAACCTGCGCACCCCGACCTTTCCGGTCTGGCATTACGCCGTACTGGTTGGCATGGAACCGGATGCCAACCGGGTGATCCTCAACAGCGGCACCGAGGCTCAAAAGCGGGTGCGCGCACGAACATTCTTGCGCACCTGGAACTGGGCCGATCGCTGGGCCATGGTCGCCCTCAAGCCGGGCGAGTTGCCCGCTACGCCCGAACCGCTTGTTTACTACCAGGCGGCTGCATCTTTTGCCGAGGTGGCCGACCCCGAAAGCGCGCAGCGAGCGTGGGAAGCTGCGGCCAACCGCTGGCCACAAGACCATCGCCCGCAGGTGGCGCTGGGCAATCTGGCTTACCAGCAGGGAGATTTTGAAAGCGCCGTGCACCACTACGCCGCAGGGCTAGAACTGAACCCGGACGACGCGGTACTGGAAAACAACCTGGCAGAAGCCACTGCAGCGGCAGGATGCCCGCAAGCTGCAGGCCTCAGGCTGGCCAGCTTCCTTTCCCAACTGGACGATGCTTCGCCGTGGAAGGAACAACTGCAACAGACCCTGGTTGAACTGAAGGCCCGCCCTGCAGGAGCTGGCACCGACGGCAACCCCTGCCAGGTGTTATCGAGGCAGCCCAGCGGCTAGCCGACGAAGCCTTCCTCGCCGAGGGTGAAGTAAAAAGTCGCACCCACACCCGGCTTGCCCTCGGCCCAGATGCGCCCATCATGGCGCCGCACCACGCGGTTGGCGATATCCAGCCCCAGCCCCAGGCCATCGGATTCACCGTTGTCCTGGAGGCGTTCGAAGGCAGAGAACATCCGCTCCGAAAACGCTTCATCAAAGCCCACCCCATTGTCCTGGACGAACCAGGCGGGCCCATGTTCGGTTTGCTGGAAACCGAAAATGATCTTTCGATCCGGCTTGCTGCGTGAATACTTGTAGGCATTACTCAGCAGGTTGAACAGCAGGGTTTGCACCATCACCGGTTCGCCCATGGCGTCGGGGACATTCTCGGCAAAGAAGTCCACCGGGGTACCGATTTCGGCAATACCCAACTCCTCGTTGATCTCCTCCATCATCTCTTTCATGTCCAGCAGTTCACGCTGGAATTCCACGTTGGAAACGGTGGAGAGGCTGAGCAGGCGATCAAGGATCTCGGTCATTTGGCCGACGCCGGAGTACAGCTTCTGGGCGATCTCAAGACCATCCTTGCCCAGGTTTTCCTGGAACTGCTGTTCCAGCAACTGGATATTGGTGGAAATGGAATTGAGCGGGTTGCGCAAGTCGTGGCCCACCGAATCGGCGATGGTCACCAGGTCGCGCGAGCGTTCTTCCAGGTCGCGCGTGCGCTCGGCCACCTGGGCTTCCAGTTCGCGGTTCAGCACGCCAAGTTCCATCTGCGCGCGGGTAGCCACCCGCGCCCGATCGCTGGCGCGGCCGGTTTCCAACAGCAGCAGCCCAATCAGGGCGGCGATGGCAATGCCCGAGTAAAGCACCGCGTCAATGGCCGGCGTGTGCATGGTTCTGGCCAATTCAGCGGTTGGGGTATGGGTCACTTCCCACACGTTGCCGAGCGGCGTCTCGATCTTGCCGGAGCGTGTCCAGTCGGCAGGAATCCCGTGAGCCGGCTCGCCGCGCTGGTAGATGACGGTGTCCCTGGCCTTCACGGTGATGGCAAAGCCGGGTGAATCCTCTTCCAACAGGTGGGCCAGCGCTTTGCGTGTATCGACGATGGCAACCAGCGTGCCATCGACGCCGTCGCCATCGGGCACCAGGTATACCTCCAACTGCACCTGACCGGCGGCGGTGGTATACGGCCCCATCATACGGTCACGGTCGAGCGAATCGGCCTTCTCCAGCAAGGCGGAGTGCAGCGACCATTCGCGGTCGCTGGGGCGGTAGTCAAACACCGGGTTGGCCGCATTGCGCACGAAGCGGAGCGACTGGTTGGGCTCGGACCAGAGAATCAGCTCGACGCCCTCGAAGTGTGACAGCTCAATGCTGGCGTCATCGGCCCACTGGTCACGCGGCAGGTTTCCAAACGCCGACCAGTAGATCTGCACATCGCGCAGCGCCCGGACCATGGTGTCCACGCTGCGCACCAGCCGGCTTCGCGAGGCGTAGGACTCGCCCTCGGCAATTCGCGCCGCCTGCGACTGCTCATTGTCTCGCAGCCCCTGCCAGATCACGATGGTGGCAATCACCACCACGGCCGCGGCCAGCAGCGCCAGCAGGAAGCGCTTAACCATAAGTCGAGTTTCCTGCCCCGAAATTGCTGCAGTCGATATAATGCATGGCTTGAGGAATTCTCCCGTAAACACCCGGGCGCAAAGCGCCTGATAGCCAAGGATATAGCCATCGATGGGGCCCATTCTACTGGTTGATGACGATGCCGACTTCAGCTCCGCCATGCAAAAGCTGTTGGAGTCCGAGGGTCATGTGGTCGACACTGCGGCAAGCGCCGAGGAAGCCAAGACTCGCCTGGCCCGCAAATCGTACAGCCTGCTGTTCGTAGACCTGTCCCTGCCGGATGGCAGCGGACTGGAGCTAATCAGCAAGAACGGCCCGAAGGCCATCATCATCACCGGCCACCCATCGGTGAAGACCGCCATCAGCGCGGTCCGCGGCCGGGTCATCGATTACCTGGTCAAGCCGCTGGACAAAAAACAACTGCTGGCGTGCATCGCGGATGCCGAGGCGGACGAAGGCCAGTCGAAGAAGAAGTCCTCCAGCGGGCCGGTGAACTTTGTCGGCGACTCCCCCGCGGTGCGCGAACTGCTGCAGCGCGTGGCGGATTTCGGCCCCACCGATGAACCGGTGCTGGTGGTTGGCGAAAGCGGCACCGGTAAAGACCTGATTGCCCGCCAGATCCACGAGCTGCGCGCCAGCGGTGGACCATTCGTGCCGCTCAACTGCGGCGCCATCCCCAAGGAACTGATTTCTTCAGAGCTGTTTGGCCATGAGAAAGGCAGCTTTACCGGCGCCACCGACAAGCGCAAAGGCGTATTCGCCCGCGCCCAGAACGGCACGGTGTTCCTCGATGAGGTGGGTGAACTGCCGCTGGATCACCAGGTGGCGCTGCTGCGCGTACTGGAGAACAAGACCATTATCCCGGTAGGCGGGGAGCGCGAGATCCCGATCAACGCCAAGATCGTAGCCGCCACCAACCGCAAGCTTGAAGAGCAGGTCAAGGCAGGCGATTTCCGCGAAGACCTGTATTTCCGCCTGATGGTGTTACCCATCGAGGTGCCGCCCCTGCGCGAGCGCCAGGGCGACGTCGAGCGCTTGGCGCGCCATTTCCTGGAAGAGTACGCCCACGCGCACAACGCACCGGTGGAACTCGACCCCGAGGTGCTCAAAACCCTGGAGCGCTACCACTGGCCAGGCAATGTGCGCGAGCTGAAGCACACCATGCTGCGCATGGCCATTCTCAACCGTGGCAATGATGTGATCACCGAGGTGCCGGATACCTTTGGGCGCACCATGGACCTGGGCGCCAACAAGGAAGACTTCCACCCAGGCATGTCGATTCGCCAGGTGGAACGCGCCCTCATCGAAAAGACCCTCAATCACTTCGATGGCAACAAGACCCAGGCGGCGGAAGCCCTGGGGATCAGCCTGAAAACGTTGTACAACCGCCTGGCGGAGTACGAAGAGGAAGAATCCGAGAGCTAGCCTTCCATCAGGCGAGCCAGCGGCCGGGTGCTCTGCAGGTTGGCCAGCACCACTTGCACGCTGGAGACAATGGGCACGGCGATCAATGCGCCGGGAATGCCCCACAGCCAGCCCCAGAACACCACCGAGAGAAACACCACCAGCGGGCTCAGGTTCAACCTGCGGCCCAGGATCAGCGGCGTAATCACCGCACCCTCCAGGGTGGTGAGCAGAACGAATGCGCCCGGCACCATCAGCGCGGCTGTCATGGTGTCGGCGGAAGTTACGCCGACGACCGTCAATACCACCGCGCTGACGATGGCGCCGACGTAAGGCGCGAAATTAAACACTGCCACCATGGTGCCCCACAGTTCTGGATTGGGCACATCCAGCGCGTACAGCACCACGCCGACTGCAAGGCCAAGGCCCACGTTAATCAGGGTAATGGTGCGCAAGTGGCGCGACACGCCATCCTGCATGCCGCGGCAGACGCGAATAATGCGCGATTTGGCGCGCCATGACCTGCCAAAGGCCACCACCCGCTTGCCCATCCGGTCGCCGCTGGACATCAGGAAGAATGCCAGCAGGAATGTCACCGTCACCGAGGCAATGAACTGCGGGATCTGTTCCACGAACCGGTCCAGGCCGTTGGATTCCTTGATCTGAACTTCTGGCGTCTTTTTCGTACTGTCAGAGTCCAGCTTGGTGATCTCGCCCACTTCCTCACCCAGTTCCTTCACTTCCTGGAAAGGACGCTTCACGTCTTCAAATTCAAGCGCCAACTGGCGCAGGCTGGTGGGCGCACTGCCGAGCCATTCGCGCGCCGGATCGACCAACGCATTGGCGGCAAACACCAGCCCGGCAAGCAGCGCAATAAGGATCGCGCCAGAACTCAGCGCGCAGGGGATGCCGATATTCTTCAACCGCCTCACCAGCGGTGAGAGCAGCAGGTGAATCAGCATGGCAATGGCAAAGGGAATAAACACAACCCGCGCGGTATGCAGGGTGTAGAGGACGGCCAGCACCGCCAGCACACTGACCGCGACCGCAATCACGCGCGGCGCACTGGTGGGCGCCGCGGCTTGGGCGCTCATGAGCTGAATCTCCGCAGACGCGTCCGGGTTCGACGCGCGGTCCACTTCCAGCGGTTCACGGTCAGGCCCGCCTTGACCAGTTCCCGCAGCGGCTTACGCGGACTGCGCGCATCTTTCAGGCGGGCGGTCCATACCGCGCCGGTGGCGCCGATCATGACCATGGTCTCTATACGGGCAAACAGCGCCATGGAGCGAAGCTTCAGCATGGCTGAAAGCCTCATCTGCTCCGCGCGCTTGTTGCGCGCCAGCTTGTGCAAGCGTTGCACGTTCCTGCGCTGCCTGTGCCAGTCAGGTGTCAACATCAGTGCGACTCCAGCAAGCTGCGGGTGGCACGAAACTCCATGTGGCGCCCCAGGCGATTGGCGAAACGCCACAGGCCCCAGGCCGCAGCCAGGTGCGCGACGGCAATCACCAGCACCGCCACGAACAGCTGCAAGCCAGCCAGGGAAAGCGCCTGGACCAGCGCCAGCACGAACAGCGCCCAGGCCAGCACCACGGCGCCGGCTGCGAGGACCACCAGGAAGATCATCATGATAAAGGTGGACAACGCGAGCCGGGTTTCCGCCATGGCCAGCTTGAGGCTGGCGCGCCAGCGCAGGCCGAAGGCTTTCGCCCAGTTGGCATAAAGATCTGCCAATTGGGCGCCCTCGTCCGCAGCAGACGGTGCCGCGGGCATGGCCCTGGAGTCGCGGGTTTCCATGCGCGTTACGAGCGCTTCAGCCACATGGCGCCCAGCACGCCGGCGGCAAATGCGATGCCGGCGGCGGCAAAGGGCTTCTCGCGCACGAAACTGTCGACGGTGTTGACCGTTTCATCCAGCTTTTCGCGGGCCTCGCGGGCGCGCTCGTTGGACTTCTCGGCCAGCCTTCCGGCCTCTTCACGCAGTTTGGTTTCCACGTCAGCGGCTTTCTCCGAGGCGCTGTCGATGGCCTCGTGCGCCAGGCTGGTGACCCGTTCCGAGGTGGGTGCGGCGGCAGATGATTGGTTTTTGCTACTCATGAATCTCTCCTTTCAGTTTGTTCAATATCGGTTTCAGTGGTTCGTGGCCAGTCGACTACGCAGCACGCAGCCGGGTTTCCACGGGCACTTCCACGTTACGCACCAGGGCCAGGCGTTCGCTGACGTCGCCCCAGTTGACCAGCTCCCAGAAAGCCTTGGCCCAGCGCTTCTTCTCGTTGCGGTACTGCAGGTAGAAAGCGTGCTCCCACATATCCATGACGAGCAGGGGAACGCTGCCGTTGGCGAGGTTGTCCTGGTGGTCATATACCTGTTCCACCACCAGCGAGCCGCTCAACGGTTCCCAGGCCAGGGCAGCCCAACCGGAGCCCTGGATGCTGGTGCCCGCAGCGAGAAAGTGCTCGCGCAGCGAATCGATATCGCCAAAAGCGTTGCTGATTTCGGTTTCCAGCTCGGCGCTGGGCGTGTGCGAACCCTCGGGCGACATGTTGCGCCAGAAAATCGAATGCAGGACATGACCAGAGACATTGAACGCCAGGTTCTTTTGCAGCTGGTTGAGCTTGCCGAAGTCACGATCCCCGCGGGCAGCGTCCAGGTCAGCCAGCGCCTGGTTGGCACCGTCAACATAGGCTTTGTGGTGCTTGCTGTAATGCAGCTCCAGAAGCTCCGCCGAGTACGCGGGCTCCAGCGCGCGATAGTCGTAGCCCAGGTCGGGCAGTTCATAGGCGTTGGTATGGCTCATTCAATACTCCTTAACGTGTATGTCTCGAATCTGGGTTCCTGGGGGGGTGCGTCGGCGTTCCCGGCTTTATAACGGCGGGCGTCCGCGAACGGCTGCGGCGATCACGCTGATCACCAACAACACCAGGAATACGAAGAACAGGATTTCGGCAATGCCTGCAGCGGCGCCGGCGATTCCGCCGAATCCAAGAACACCAGCAATGATGGCCAGCAGCAGGAAGGTAATCGACCAAAACAACATTTCAGTTTCCTCCTCTTGCATGTTCAACACCGGGAGTGGCGCTGATTCCGAAAAACGAATGCTCGGGAGTATTCATGCACGGATCGTGCCACGCCCCGAAACCGCAGCAGGAAGGGATTCACAGTGCAGCCAGGGGCGATTTACCAGGGCCAATTTACAAACGCTTGTAAGTTTTGCCCGGTGGTCGGGCGCTTGCTGCGGCCAATACCCTTGCGCCAGGCCATTTCGGGCGTTGGCACAGAGTTTGCGTTATCTCCTGGGTAGGGCCGGACGCCACTACCGCGGCTGGCACCGCACCTTCAACAGAGACTGTTACTGAAACGAGGAGACCGAAATGAAAAAGACGATGACCCTGCTGAGCCTGATCCTGGTTGCTTTCCTGGCCGTGGCCTGTGAGCAACAGGGCCCCGCTGAACGTGCCGGCGAAAGTATTGACGAAGCCGTAGAAGACGCTGGCAATGCAGTGGAAGACGCCTGCGAAGATGCCAAGGAAGCAGCTGGCGCCGAAGACACCGACTGCTAATTGAGTGGCGGTTTATCCCTACAGACCAACCCGGCAACCGGATGAGCGTGCGGAGGACGGTGCGTCATGGAACTACTGAATATTCACTGGCCCACCGTCTTCTCGCACCTCATCCTGCTCGGGGTGGCTTACCTGCTGGCCATCCCGATTGGCTGGAACCGTGAGCGCTACGAACGTTCCGCGGGGTTGCGAACCTTCCCCCTGGTCGCTGTGGCGACCTGCGGTTTCATGCTGGTGGGATTAGACACCTTGCCCGATGCGGGCGCCCAGGCGCGCGTGGCCGAGGGCATCATTACCGGCATGGGCTTTATTGGCGGCGGCGCGATTCTCAAGATGGGTCGCGTGGTGACCGGCACGGCAACCGCAGCCAGCCTGTGGGGTACTGGCGCAGTCGGCCTGGCGGTTGCCTGGCAGCGCTTTGAGATTGCCATCGTGCTTTCGCTAATGACCTTCATCACGCTTCAGTTTGTGCCCACCTTCAAGGCGATGGTGGGGGAGAACACCGAGGAGGAGAAGCTGGAGAAGGCGGCGAAGGAGGATGACAGTATTAGCAGGAAAGACTGAGTCTTACGAGTCGGTCCCGGATAACGCTACTCGCGTTTCCGGGATGACGATTCCTCAATAATGTCCTTCCATGCGCATACTGTTCAGCCGGTTGGCTGCCAGCCGGGCCAAGGTGGTGTTGGGGTAATCCTGCTCCACCCGGGTCAGTGCGGCGCGCGCCTGGTCCCAGTTCTTCAGTTCGTAGTGGGTGTAGCCGATCTTCAACAGTGCATCGGGCACTTTCGAGCTGTCCGGATAGTTGCCAAGCAGGTCTTCGAACGCGCCGAGCGCAATATCGTAGTTGCGCGTCACGTAATACGATTCACCCAACCAGTACTGCGCGTTGTCAGCGTACTCGCTAGCCGGGTAGCGATCGAGAAATTCCTGGAACAACTGCGCCGCATCGGCGTAGCGCAATTCTTTCAAGGCCTGGAACGCGGTGTCGTAGGCGGCTTTTTCGTCGGCCGCGGTGTTGGGCGTTGACTGGCTTTGCACCTGTGGGTCGCCAATGCTGGAAAGCTGGGCGCTTTCGTCCATGGCGTCACGCACTTCGGGCACATCCACTGCAGGGGCGGTAGCCGGGCTTACCGGCGGCGCATCCTGTGCAATCGCGGGCTGGTCCACCTCGGGCACTGCTCCAGTCGAAGGAGCCGCATCAGACGCTCTTCCACCACGGAGATCGGTGATGCGCTGGTCGAGATCCAGGTACTGGTCACGCTGGCGATCCCGCAGACTCTGCAATTCACGCTGGGCGTCCTCGAGCTGGCCGCGCAGTTCACGCACCTCGTCCTGCAATTGCTGCATCTGGATGACGAGGTCGGCGGTGACCGACGAGCCGGCGTCCTGCGCAAAGGATGAAAAGGGCAGCGCCAAAATAAGGATGGCCAGCACCTGGCTGGCCATCCGGGTATGACTGTCTTGCTTACAACGCATCATTAGCGAGCGGTGTAGACGATCTCCACGCGACGGTTACCCGCCCAGCAATCTTCATCGCTGACCCGGCAAACCGGGCGCTCTTCACCGTAGCTGACCACGTTGGTCTGGTTGCCGCGGGCACCTTGTGCTGAGAGCAGGCCAGACACGGCATTGCCGCGGCGCTCGCCCAGGCCAAGGTTGTACTCGCGGGTACCACGCTCGTCAGCATGCCCTTCCAGGGTCACCCGCGCACTGGCGCTGGATGCCATGTAGGCAGCGTGTGCGGCGATGACATCGCGAAACTCAGGGCGCACCGTTGACTTGTCAAAGTCAAAGTAAATGACGCGCTTGGAAAGCAGGCTTTCCGGGTTATCAAAGTTGCGTGCGTCGGTGTAGTCCCTCGGGTCCGGCGCACCACGGGTGTCAGCAGTCTCTGTGGCTGGTGGCGCGGTGTCTTCCACGGGGGCCGGTTCTTCTACCGGCTTGGACTTACACGCGGCCAGCGCAACAGCAATGATCAATGCAAGCGCAAAGCGCAGAGCGATCTTCATTTCATCCTCCTAAAGTTCTTATTTCCGGGCGTTCTTTGAAAGTGCCCGGATGCCCAAAGCAAATATTACCTTATAACGGGAGACCATGCGGGCTCCCTGACGTCCCCATCACTCAACACCAGCCTCTGCCGGACATTCCCATCGGCTGAAACAGCCGAGAGCACCCCTCGCCCACCCTGCCGCGTGGCGTATAAAACCATGCTGCCATTGGGTGCGAAACTGGGGGACTCATCCAGGGTTCCTGGCGTGAGGACTGTGAATCTTTCCGTATCCAAATCCCAAACTGCGATACGATACTCGTTTCCGCGCCCTTGCGCTACAGCTATTTTACGTCCGTCCGGCGCAACGCTGGCGCGGGCATTGTAGTCGCCCTGGAGGGTCACGCGCTGGGGGGTGCCGCCGCGGGCAGAAATCCCGTAAATCTGCGGTTTTCCGCCACGATCCGAGGTGAAATAAATGGTCCGTCCGTCGGGTGACCAGGCGGGTTCGGTATCGATGGCCCAGTGGTTGGTAAGCTGCGACTGCTTGCCGGTTGCCAGGTCGGTGACAAAAACCTCCGGGTTGCCGGTGCGCGACAGGGTCATCGCCAGCTGGGTGCCATCTGGCGAGAACGATGGTGCGCCGTTGATGCCCTGGCCGCTGGAGATGATTTCCCGCGCCCCGGTGGCGACATCCTGGATGTAGATTTCCGAGTTGCCCTTCTCAAACGACACGTAGGCCAGCTTGCGGCCATCCGGCGACCATGACGGTGATAGCAGCGGCTCGGGAGAGCCGACGATGGACTGCGGGCCGAAACCATCGGCATCGGCCACCACCAGTTCGTACAGCGAATCATCGCCTTCACCGGTGGAAGTGATGTAGGCAATGCGGGTTGAGAATGCACCGGGTACGCCGGTCAGCGCCTCGTAAATGGCATCGGCCACGCGGTGTGCGCCGAAGCGCAGGTCGCCCTCACCCACCGTGGTGATTTGCGACAACAGTCGCTCCTGGCTGTGCACATCAAACAACTGGTAGTTGATGTCATGGCCCATGCCATTGGGTGATGGCCGCACGCTGCCAATGACGATGTAGTCCACCTTCAGCAGGCGCCAGGTACCGAAGCGGATGCCCTCGGCGTCGCGCGGGCGATCGACCATGTCGGCCTCGGCCATCGGCTTGAACAGGCCGGAGCGGTACAGGTCGTTGCTGACAATTTGCGAAACCGTGTCAATCGGCTCCGGGTCGGGGTCTTCCCAGGCAAACGGAACGATGGCAATGGGAAATGCGCTGGGATTGCCGCTGACAATCTCGATTTCCAGTTGCGCCTGTGCCGCCTGGGCAAAAAAGCCCAGTACAAACACCAGGGCGGCGAGTAAACGGGTGGGTTTTGTCATTGCTCTAGTTACCGTCATAAATAAAGTTGAATTGAATGTTGCGCTCAAAGACCTGCTCAAAGCCCCGGTAAGGCAGCGTTCCTGCGCGTTCTACCGCGGCAATGATTGAACGCCGCGTCACCGGGTCGGCATTGCACGGGCTGCCGATATTGGCCGAAATGACCTCGCCGCCCGGAATTTGCACCACGTTGACCACGCACACCAGGCCTTCCTCGGCAGTGGGTGGACGTAGCCAATTCTGGGTAACCACCTGCTGGATGGCAAGCATGTACTTGTCGCGCTCGGTGGCCAGGCGGCCGGCCTGGAAGGCTTGCTGCTCGGCCGCGACACGCTGGGCTTCCTGTTCTGCCGCGAGGCGTTGTTGTTCGGCCTCGCGCTGGCGCTGGGCCTCAATCTGCTTCAGCCTTTCCTCGGCCTCGCGGCGGTCGCGTTCGGCGGCCTCGCGCTCAGCACGCAACTGTTCCAACTCGCGTTGTTGCTTGATGCGCTCTTCTTCCAGCTTGCGTTCCCGCTCCTGGCGAAGCTGCTCCAGGCGCTGTTCGGCCTCGCGTTTGCGCTGCGCCTCGAGTTCCTGCTGGCGTTGCTCCTCGGCCCGCTGCTGTTCAACCCGCTGTTGCTCGCGACGCTGGTCTTCCAACTCTTGCTGTCGCTGCTGCTCGCGTTCGCGCTGCTGTTCCAGTTCCCGCGCGCGCTGCTCTCGCATCTCTTCGCGCTCGGCGGCTGCCTGGGCTTCCGCGCGTTGATCCTGGATCAGGCTGGTATCCACCATCACCGCCTCGATCAACAGGCCAACCGGCTCCTGGCGCTTGAACGGCACCCAGTTCATGGTGCCCAGCACCATGAACAGTGCAGCGAGAACATGAACCGCAACGGCCAGGCCCAATGCCTGGGCCTGCTGGCCGAATTCTCGAAAGTCGAGTGTCACCCGTCTGCTTCCTGCCCCTCCGCCTGTCCGCTGTCGAGGGGGTCGCTCATGAGTCCAACCTTGTGCACCTTGGCCTTTTGCAACAAGACCATTACCGCATAGACATCGCCGTAGGCCACGCGTTCGTCGCCGCCTACCAGCACCTGGATCTCGGGATTGCGGCGGACGATGGCGGCCACGGTTTCAACCAGCGTGTCGGGGTCGATCAGGCCGCTGGTGGTGCCATCAAGATCGCCACCGGCGTTGAGGTACAAATCGCCGTTCTGAAGCACGGTGATCACCAGGGGCTCCTGGTTTTGTTCGGTTTCCATCGGCTCGGCATCGGCCTTGGGCAGCTCCACCTCGACGCCGAGGTTCAGCAGCGGGGCGGTGATCATGAAAATCACCAGCAGCACCAGCATCACGTCGATATACGGAACGACATTGATTTCCGCTACCGGGCGCCGCCTTTTTCGAATGGTTTCCATGGCCGGCTGTTATTCCTGCGCAACCCGGTGCGCCTCGCGCCCGAGGATGCTGGAAAACTCTTCCTTGAAGTTGTCGTAACGCACTTCCAGGCGGTCCACCTGGTTGCTGAAGCGGTTGTAGGCAATCACCGCCGGAATCGCGGCGAACAGGCCCATGGCCGTGGCGATCAGCGCCTCGGAAATGCCCGGCGCGACCATCGCGATGGTGGCCTGGTTGACGTTGGCCAACTGGTGGAACGAGGTCATGATGCCCCACACCGTGCCAAACAGGCCGATGTACGGACTGGTGGAGCCGACGGTGGCGAGAAAATTGAGGTGGTGCTCCAGGTCTTCGGTTTCGCGGGTCAGCGTGATGCGCATGGCGCGCTGCGCGCCTTCCACCATCGCGGCGGCCGACATGCGTTTCTGCTCGCGCATGCGGGAAAACTCGCGAATGCCGGTGTCGAAAATGCGCTCCATGCCGCTTGGCTTACGGTGGCTGCTGGAAATGCTCTCGTGCAGGCGCGAAAGGTCGGTGCCCGACCAGAATTTTTCTTCGAAAGCGTCGGCTTCCTTGATGGCGGCTTTAAGCGCCTGGCGCTTGCGGAAAATGATCATCCACGAGGCCACCGAGGCCAGCAGCAGCAGGGCCATGACGGCCTGCACCAGCCAACTGGCCTGGAGAATGAGTTGCCAAACTTGAAGGTCAGTCGATTCCATTGTTGTTATCCATCAACTCCGTTTTGATCCACGCGGGCATCCGCGCGGGCTTGTAAGTCTTGCCGTCCAGCATGGTGGCGCCCACATCCGCGGTGGCGATGAGGGTATCGTCCGCTTCGCGGCGTATCTCCTGGGCAAAGCGGAACCGCGCCCGCCCTATGGATGACACTTCCGCGGTGACCAGCAATTCGTCATCCATCCGCGCCGGGCGGCGGAACTGCACGTTCATGTCGGTGACCACGAAAATCAGCCCCGCTTCCTCTTTCAAACGCTTCTGGCCGACACCACGCGCCCGCAACCACTCCGTGCGCGCGCGCTCGAAGAAGTGCAGGTAACGGGCGTGGTAGACGACACCGCCCATGTCGGTATCTTCCACGTAGACCCTCAAGCTCAAGACATACGGGTTATTCATTGGTTCCTTTTTTGTTTCTTCTGTTTTGCCGCTGGGTAAGTGCCTGCGGGTCAATTGCGAAACCCTGGAACGGTGCCGGGTGGTGGGGTGATATACCCTTTCCCCGACACGCATAAATACATCCCTGTAGCTCTTAAATGACGTCCTGCCATTTAAGGTCGTGGAAAGGGTATATCACCCCACCACTTGCAGCCCACAGCCAGCGTGGGAAGGCGGTGCATCGTTGTCCGCCGAATAGGTTCCTCCAAAACCCTCGACGGGATGGACCCCGGCGAGGAGCCTACAGGGACGTATTCACGGCGGGTTTTGGAGGAACCTATTTGGCGGGCAACTTTCATTGGGAGTTCATTCGTCAAACAAGTCAGCCGATTTGCTTTTCGGCAAATCCAGGCCCAGGTGCCGGTACGCCTTCGCCGTTACCATTCGCCCCCTGGCCGTACGGGTCACGTAACCCTGCTGGATCAAGTATGGCTCGATGACATCTTCGATGGTGCCCCGCTCCTCCGACATCGCCGCCGCAATACTCTCAACCCCCACCGGGCCACCCTCAAAATTCTCCACGATCAACTGCAGCAGGCGCCGGTCCATGGTGTCGAAGCCCAGCTCGTCCACCTGCATCATCTCCATCGCCTTGCTGCCGATTTCCTGGTTGATAAAGCCGTCGCCCACCACCTCGGCGTAATCGCGCACCCGGCGCAGCAGGCGGTTGGCGATGCGCGGCGTGCCGCGTGAACGGCGGGCAATTTCGCTGGCGCCGCCATCATCAATGCCAATGTTGAGGATGCCGGCCGAGCGGCTGACCACCTTGCTGAGATCCTCGTTGGAGAAAAACTCCAGTCGTTCGACAATGCCGAAGCGGTCGCGCAGCGGCGAGGTCAGCAGGCCGGCGCGGGTGGTGGCGCCGACCAGGGTAAAACGCGGCAGGTCGAGCTTGATCGAGCGCGCGGCCGGGCCTTCGCCAATCATGATGTCAATCTGGAAGTCTTCCAGCGCCGGGTAAAGAATCTCTTCCACCACCGGCGATAACCTGTGGATCTCGTCCACGAACAGCACATCGCCGCGCTGCAGGTTGGTGAGGATGGCGGCGAGGTCGCCGGCGCGTTCCAGCACCGGGCCGGAGGTTTGCCTCAGGCGCACTCCCATCTCGTTGGCCACCACGTGGGCCAGGGTGGTTTTGCCCAGGCCGGGCGGGCCGAACACCAGCAGGTGGTCGAGCGGTTCCTCGCGCTGCTGGGCGGCTTTGAGGTAAATCTCCAGCTTCTCGCGCATCGCCGGCTGGCCGATGTATTCGTCCAGGGTTTGCGGGCGCAGGCTGGCATCCGAGACGTGGTCTTCAACCTGGTCTTCGGGGGAAATGATGCGCTCTTCAGGCGTCGACATGCGCTGCTTCCATATTCATGGGCTTAACCCTGGCCCGCCGATTTTAGCGCGCTGCGGATCAGGTCTTCAGCGCTCATATCGGGCTCGATCACCGCGCGCACCATGCGGGCGGCTTCCTGCGGCTTGTAACCCAAAGCGGTGAGCGCCCTGGCGGCTTCGCCGGCCGGGCCGCTGGCTGGCGTGGCGCCGCTCACTGCGGGTGCGAGCGAGGCGTCGATGCCATCCAGCTTGTCTTTCAATTCCATGATGATGCGCTCGGCAGTTTTCTTGCCGATGCCAGGCAGCCGGGTGAGGGAAGCGCTGTCGCCTTCGGCCACGAAGCGCGCCAGCTCATCGCCCGAGGCGCCGGAAAGAATGGTCAGCGCCAGCTTGGCGCCGATGCCGCTGATCTTGAGCAACTGGCGAAACAGGGTGCGTTGGGCGTCGCTGGAAAACCCATACAGGGTGTGGGCGTCGTCCTTGATCTGCAGGTGTGTGAGGATCACCACCTTGCTGTTCAGTTCGGGCAACTCGGAGAACACCCCCAGCGGGGCTTCCACTTCGTAGCCAACACCCGCCACGTCGATGATCAACATCGGCGGCTGCTTGTACACCAGCGTTCCGGAAAGACGGCCAATCATCTGCCAAGCCCAGGGTTTAGCGGCGCCCTGTTCACCGCGGATTCAGGCGGTTCAGGGTCTGTTGCGTATGCTGGTGACATAATGCCACAGCCAGCGCGTCGGCGGCGTCTTCGGCCAGCGCCTCGGAATGACTCAACAACACCCGAACCATGTGCTGCACTTGCGACTTGTCGGCGCCACCCTTCCCTACCATTGCCTGCTTCACCGCGCGCGGCGCATATTCACTCACCGGCAGGCCGGCGGAGATGGCGGCACAAATGGCCGCACCGCGGGCCTGGCCCAGTTTCAGTGCAGAGCCGGCGTTGTGGGCGACAAACACCGTTTCAACCGCGACCTCGTCGGGCGCGTGGGTGGCGATGATTTCACAAAGCTCGGAAAAGATGGTGCCCAGGCGTTGGGGGAAATCGCCGGTACCGGCGTTAATGACGCCCGCCTGCACCAGCGCCGACTGGTCGCCACGGACCAGGATGATGCCGTAACCGGTGCGGCGCGAGCCGGGATCAATCCCGAGAATTTTCACGCGTTGGCGCCTGGCTGATCGATGATTCGGCTCACCCGTCCTCGTAGGCTTCGTCGGGGATGTCGGCGTTGGAGTAAACGTCCTGGGTATCGTCCAGGTCTTCGAGCACGTCGAGGAAGCGCAGTACTTTCTGGCCGGTTTCGACGTCGAGTTCCACCTCGGTGCTGGCGCGCATGGTGACCTCGGCGTTTTCCGGCTCCAGGCCGGCTTCGGTCATGGCCGCAACCACGTCAGAGTAGGCTTCCGGGCTGGTGGTGACCTCGATGGAGCCATCATCAGCCACTTCGATATCCTCGGCGCCCGCTTCCAGGGCCGCTTCCATCACCTCGTCCTCCGAGGTACCGGGGGCAAAGTTCAAAACTCCGACCTTGCTGAACAGGTAGGCCACAGAGCCATCGGTGCCCAGGTTGCCGCCGTGCTTGGTAAAGGCATGGCGCACATCAGCCACGGTGCGGTTGCGGTTGTCGGTGAGGCATTCCACCAGCACAGCCACGCCGCCGGGCGCGTAGCCCTCGTAACGGATTTCCTGGTAATCAACGCCCTCGAGTTCGCCGGTGGCTTTCTTGATGGCGCGCTCGATGTTGTCCTTGGGCATGTTGGCCGCATTGGCCTTGTCCACCGCCAGGCGCAGGCGCGGATTGGAATCCGGGTCGCCGCCGCCCTCGCGGGCTGCCACGGTAATTTCGCGGTTAATGCGGGTAAAGATCTTGCCACGCTTGGCGTCGACGGCTTTTTTCTTGTGCTGGATATTCGCCCATTTACTATGGCCGGCCATAATTCAATCACTCCAATGCTTGCTGTGGAACAGTGCCTGGTCAAACGACAAATTTTACCACGTTCACGGCACATGAGACGGACTTGCCCCACAGTGTATTTCTTACCACGCCATGGAAAAACTTCCTCGAAACCGGCGTTTGCGCATACACCCAAACCTCCGCTGCGCCAGTACCGCTGCCAGATCATGGCGGTGGCATATGTTTTGCATGATGAATACTTGCAAGTCAAACCTACGAGGAGGAAAGAAACATGTTTGGATGGGCTCTGACATTCCTGATTATCGCCCTGGTTGCCGGTCTGCTCGGCCTCAGCGGAGTTGCTGGCGCAGCTTCCAACATCGCCTGGATTCTGTTTGTTGTTGGCCTGATCATCGCCGTGGTCCTGTTTCTTAAACGAAGGGTCTGACGAACGCGATGCCGAGTGGCCAGCGTGAGTACCTGAAGGCGGCCATTGAGTCGACCGTCGGTGCCAGGTTCGTGAAAGGCAACCAGGTCGACGTCCTGAAGAATGGCGTGGAAATTTTCCCCGCCATCCTTCAGGCCCTTCAGGCGGCCAAGCAATCCATCGACTTTCTTACTTTCGTTTACTGGAAGGGGGAGATTGCACGCAAAGTCGCCGACACCCTCGCCGCCAGGGCACGGGCTGGCGTCCGAGTGCGCGTGTTGCTGGATGACTACGGCAGCACGCCGATGGACGACGCGCTGGTTCAGAAAATGAAATCAGCCGGCGCCGAGGTGGAACGCTTCCGTCCGGTTGTGCGCTGGAAATTCTGGGAAAGCGACCACCGCACCCACCGCAAGATCATCGTCATCGACGACCGGGTCGGTTTTACCGGCGGCGTTGGCATCGCATCGGAATGGGAAGGCAACGGACAGGCGCCAGATGAGTGGCGTGACACCCACTTCCGGGTTGAAGGCCCTGTTGCCCTGGAGCTGAAGGCCGCATTCCTGACCGATTGGCGGGATGCCGGCCACCCACTGGGACGTGGGGACATCGTTTGCGAAAGGCCGTGTGCTGATGGCGATGTGGAGATCGCGGTCATCGATGGTTCGGTGCAGATTGGTTTTGACGACTCCGAGCGCGTGCTGGAAGCCCTGCTTGCAGCCGCGAAACATCGCATTTACCTGCAGACACCGTATTTCAACCCTACCGAGGCGTTGATGCGCCTGTTGGGCGAGGCCACCCAACGCGGCGTGGACGTCAGCTTGCTCATTCCCGGCCCATACATCGACATGCGCATCAGCCAGGTGATGGCGCGAGATCTGTTCGAACCGCTGAAGGAGATGGGCGTAAACATCTGGATCTACCAGCCAAGCATGATGCACACCAAGGCCTTGCTGGTGGACGGGGAAGTAGCCATGGTCGGGTCAATCAACGTTAACCGCCGGTCGGTGAAGAAAGATGAAGAAATCGCGCTGACCATTCTAGATAAGGACATCACCGCGACGCTTGAGCAGCACTTTGAAGAAGACGTTAAGCAGAGCCACCCCCCACAGGCAGCCTCGCACCCAACATCGCTAACGCAAAAGGTGCTGGCGCTGGCGCTAAAACCGTTCAGGGACGAGATTTAGCGGAGTGATCGAAGATGCCGTGGCGGAGGAAATGCGCCGCCTGGTGCGCCACCCGCGACGACAGCAGCATGCTGGTGTGAGTAACCGCCATCTCGATATGGTCATCGAGGGCCTCGTGATGGCTCTCTTCGGCCAGCACCGTGCCATCCCCCACTCTTTTTGCGCCGCCCGCCAGAACGCCCAGCCCCAGGGACCGGGTGCCGGCGACCATTCCAACATCGCGCTCGTACGGCCAGCCCTCCAGCCCCCGTACCAGGGTCTCCTCGGCCTTGCCCAGGGCCTTGTGGCCGCCCGGCCAGTCGGCAACCGTCTTGGCAACCGAGCTGCCGCGCAAAGGGGAGCCCAGCAGCACAATGCGACCGGAGGGAATTTGCTGGTGGAGCATCAGCATCTGCACCGTGATCAAGCCGCCCATGCTGTGCGCCACGAAATTTGGTAGCTCGCCGGAGGGTGAAACCGAAAATTCGAACAGCGACTCGGCCTGGGTGCGCAAGTCCTGGTGGGTGGTCGGATAGCTGAAAGAACGCGTGTCGTAACCGCAGCGCTGCAGGTAGTGCCCAATGCGCCGCATCGCCCAGCTTCGCAGCCATAAACCGTGCACCAGCACCACGTTGGTGGTCTTGATGACGGCGGCAGTGTTCATGGCATTCGGTTACGCCGCGGCCTGAATGCGGATTCGAGGGAAACCATCACCAGCGACAGCCAGATGCAGCCAAAGGCCACTGCATAGCCCTGGTTAAATGGCTCGTCATAAACAAACACGGCCAGGATAAAGGTGATGGATGGCGCCATGTACTGAAAAAACCCAACCGTGGTTAGCGGCAGATTCTGCGCCGCGGTGTTAAACCACACCAGCGGCAGAATGGTCAGTATACCGGTACCAACCAGCAGCCAGTCAGTGCTGGCCGATTCGGCGCCAAACTGGATACCCGTGCCGGTGTGCAACCACACCAGGGCGCCAAGGGCGGGCAGCGCCAACAACATCGCCTCCCACAGCAACCCGGTCATGGGGCCCACGGCCAGTTGCTTACGCACCAGTCCATAAAACCCGAACGACAGCGCCAGCACCAATGAAATCCACGGCGCCTGCCCCAGGTACCACGCCAGGTAGGCCGTGCCGGCTGCGGCAATGGATACGGCGAATACCTGGGCGCGGGTCAATCGTTCTTTGAGGAACACCAGCCCAAGAACCACGTTCACAAGCGGGTTGATGAAATAACCCAGGCTGGTTTCCAGGATCTGGTCATTGGTCACCGCCCACACGAACACCAGCCAGTTGGTGGCCACCAGGGCGCCGGAAAGCAGCAAGGTGGCGATGGCTTTGGGCGGCAGCACCATTTTGGTGACGAACTTGCGCCCATCGCGAATCAGCAGGAAAGCCACCAGCACCGGGATCGACCAGACCACCCGGTGCACCAGGATCTCGATGGCGGAAACGTGAGACAGCCACTTGAAGTAAATCGGCACCAGCCCCCAGGTGCCGAACGCCGCCAATGCGGCAGCGATACCCAGGCGCTTGTTTTGCTGGTGCTCGGTCATTGGCCCGGCTCAGTCGTGCCGCTGCCGAGGCGCCGTCACCCTAGTCTTCCGGGATGGGCTGAATGTGCAGATCACTGAGTTGTTCTTCCGGCACTTCCGAGGGCGCGCCGGTCATCAGGCACTGCGCAGCGGTGGTCTTGGGGAAGGCAATCACATCGCGGATGGAATCTTCGCCCGCCATCAGCGCTGCGATGCGGTCGAGGCCAAACGCAATACCGCCGTGTGGCGGGCAGCCATAGCGCAGGGCTTCGAGCAGGAAGCCAAACTTCTCGCGGGCCTCCTCTTCATTGATGTTGAGCAGGCGGAACACGGCCTGCTGCATGTCCTGGCGGTGGATACGGATGGAGCCGCCGCCAATTTCAGAACCGTTCAGTACCATGTCGTAGGCTTTTGAAAGCGTCGCTTCCGGGTTGGCTTCCAGCGCAGCAGCGTCATCTTCCACCGGCGCGGTAAACGGGTGGTGCAGCGGGTCGAGGCGGCCGGTTTCGGCGTCGCGTTCGAACATCGGGAACTCGGTGACCCACAGCGGCGCCCATTCGGACTCCAGCAGGCTCATGTCGCGACCCACCTTGCGCAGCAGTGCGCCCATGAAGGTGCTGACCGTCAGCCAGTCACCAGCGCCAAAGAACAGGATGTCATCGCTTTGCGCGCCGGTGGCCGATGCAATACCGCTCCACGCAGCCTCGTCCAGGAACTTGGCGATCGGCGATTGCAGACCTTCCAGGCCGGCTGCCGCATCATTGACCTTGATCCAGGCCAGGCCCCTGGCGCCGTAACGGCCCACGAACTCGGTGTACTCGTCGATCTGTTTCCGCGAAAGCGATGCACCACCCGGAATACGCAGCGCGGCAACCCGGCTTTTCGGGTCAGCCGCCGGGCCAGAGAAGACCTTGAACTCGACTTGGGCCACGTGCTCATCCACCGAGACCAGCTCCAGCGGAATGCGCAGGTCGGGCTTGTCGGAGCCGTAGCGCTCCATCGCCTCGCGCCAGCCAAGGATTGGAAACGACTCGGGCAGCGCTACATCCAGCACCTCACTGAAGAGGTTGCGCACCAGGTCCTCGGCCACTTCGCGCACATCCGCTTCTTCCACGAACGACAACTCCATATCGAGCTGGGTGAATTCCGGCTGGCGGTCTGCGCGCAGGTCTTCATCGCGGAAACAGCGGGCGATCTGGTAATAGCGATCCATGCCCGACATCATCAGGATCTGCTTGAACAACTGTGGCGACTGCGGCAGCGCAAAGTAGTGACCCGGCTGGGTGCGGCTGGGCACCAGGTAATCGCGAGCGCCTTCCGGCGTGGCGCGGGTGAGAATCGGGGTTTCAAACTCGTTGAAACCAGCGCCATCCAGGTAGGACCGAATCGCGCGGTTCATCGCGGAGCGAATCCGCATATTGCGCTGCATGCGCGGGCGGCGTAAATCGAGATAACGGTGCTTGAGGCGGATTTCCTCGCCATCCTCGTCGCTCATTAAAAGCGGCAGCGGCGCGGAGGCATTCAGCAGTTCCACCGCTGTGGCCACCACTTCCACCCGGCCGGTCGCCATCGATTCGTTCCACTGCGATTCGGGGCGCATGCGCACTTCGCCGCTGATGCGTACGCAGTATTCGTTGCGCAGCTTTTCGGCATCGGCAAAGCAGGCGCTGTCGGGCTCCACCACCACCTGCACGATGCCAGCGATATCGCGCAGGCTGATGAAAATCAGGCCGCCCAGATCGCGGCGAGAGGCTACCCAGCCGCACAGCTGGACGGATTCGCCCGCCAGTTCGTGTGTGACCTGTCCACAAAGGTGTGTACGCATGAAAAATCCTGAAAATTCGGTTTGTGTTTGGTTTGTGTTCTGTTTGGCCTGGACGCCCTCAGGCCGTGCTGGCCTTGCTGCCTGCCGTTGTGCCCGAAGATGAACTACTCGTTGATGACTTGGCAGCCGTATCCGACGATGACTTGCCCTCGGAAGCCCCGCTGGCCGAACTGCCCGATGGGCTGCCCGAAGCCGAGTCCGCGACATTGCGCTTGTTGCTCTTCTTGAAATCGGTTTCGTACCAGCCACTGCCTTTCAGGCGGAAACCCGCTGCCGAGATCAGGCGTTGCAAAGTGGCTTTTCCGCAGGCGGGACAATCCCTTAACGGGTCCTCGCTCATGCGTTGCAGTTTTTCCAGTTCGTGGCCGCAGGAATTGCAGCGATACTCGTAAATTGGCATATCGTTCTACCCTGTTTCCCGAAATCTCGCGGGACGCGTTTGACCCCCGAGAAATGGGGCGAAACGGCGCGGATTCCAAGGTTTGTGGCGGGTGAAATTGTTATCATGTTCCGCTTTCGTGCGTTATTGCAAACCCAGCCTTTGCAAAATATGTGGAGCCAAACATGAGTATCAGAAATACCGGCCTGATTTTGTCGCTAATCGCCACCCTGGTGTTCGCCGTTGCCTGCGAGCGTTCGGCGCCGCCAGCAAGCAACACTGAGCCCGAAGCCAGCCAGGCCGCGCCTGAAGCGACCGTTGACGAGGTGACCGCCTCCAACAGCAATGAAACCGAAGCGCCCTCGCGCTACGACATCTACGCGCCGGTGCGCCTGACCGCCAGCCTCGACCACCTGAGCGATTCGCAAAAGCAGATGATTCCGCTGCTGATCGAAGCATCCAAGATCATGGACGGCCTGTTCTGGCAGCAAGCCTGGGGCAACAAGGATGCCCTGCTCAGCAGCATTGATGACCCGGCCCAGCGCCGCTTCGCGGAAATCAATTATGGCCCCTGGGACCGCCTGGACGGCGACCAGTCGTTTGTAGAAGCCTACGGCCCCAAGCCGCTGGGCGCGCAGTTCTACCCCGAGGACATGACCAAGGAAGAGTTTGAAGCCTGGGATGAACCCAACAAGACCGGGCTGTACTCGGTGGTGCGCCGCGACGATGCCGGCAACCTCACGTTGGTGCCTTACCACGAGGTATTCGGCGAACAGCTAGACCGTGCCGCAAGCCTGCTGCGCGAGGCAGCCGACCTGGCCGAGGACGCGGAGTTCGCCGGCTACCTTCGCTTGCGCGCCGATGCATTGTTGAGCGATGACTTCCAGCCCTCCGACATGGCCTGGATGGACATGAAGAACAACCCGATTGACGTGGTTATCGGCCCCATCGAAACCTACGAGGACAAGCTGTTCGGCTACCGCGCGGCGTACGAATCTTACGTTTTGGTCAAGGACATGGCCTGGAGCGAACGCCTGGCGCGCTTCGCCGCCTTCCTGCCCGAACTGCAGGCCGGCCTGCCGGTGGAGGACGCCTACAAGACCGAAACCCCGGGCTCAGATGCCGATTTGAACGCCTATGACGTGATCTTTTACGCCGGCGACTGCAATGCCGGTTCCAAGACCATCGCCATCAACCTGCCCAATGACGAGGAAGTGCAGCTCGCCAAGGGCACCCGTCGCCTGCAGCTCAAGAACGCCATGCTGGCCAAGTTCAACCAGATCCTGATGCCGATCTCCGAGATGCTGATCGCCGAGGACCAGCGCCAGTACATTACCTTCGATGCCTTCTTTGGCAACACCATGTTCCACGAGGTGGCGCACGGCCTGGGCATCAAGAACACCATCACCGACAACGGCACGGTGCGGATGGCGCTGAAGGAACACTCATCG
>JAUIBE010000018.1 GCA_030428105.1 Gammaproteobacteria bacterium | reverse complement strand
TGACCCAGGTCGAGGTCGGTCTCGGCGCCATCGCCGGTGACGAACACTTCGCCGTGCTGGAACGGGCTCATCGTGCCCGGGTCGACGTTGAGATAGGGGTCGAGTTTGACCAGCGTAACCTTGAGGCCGCGCGATTCGAGAATCGCGGCCAGAGACGCTGAAGAAAGACCTTTGCCAAGCGACGAAACAACGCCACCGGTGACGAAAACAAGAGATGCCATGCCAGAACCCTGGTAATTGTGTGTGAACGGTATAACCGCGTCAGTTCTGGAAGCACATTGTAACCGATCGCTGTCCGGGCACGCCATCCGATATCATGGCCATTTTCCGCGAATACCGGGTTGACGAAGGGAAATTGGATGCGAACTTCACTACTGCTTGTGTTGCTGGGCTGGACCACTTCGGTCCTGGGCTGGGGACAAATCGCCCACCGCGCCTCGGCCGAGGTTGCCGACCACTACCTGAGCGAGACCTCGCGCCTCGCCGTGGCCGAGATCCTGGGGCGTGAATCCCTGGCCCGCGCTTCCACCTGGCCCGATTTCATGCGCGCCGACCCGGCGGAGTTCTGGCAGGAGATCGCCGACCCCTGGCATTACGTCACCGTTCCTGACGGCGAGGTCTATGGCCCGGAATCCGCACCGCCGCAGGGCGACGGCTTCACCGCACTGGAAAAATTCTCGCAAGTCCTACGCGACCCGGCGGCTGACCCCGAGGAACGCGCGCTTGCCCTGCGCTTCGTCGTGCACATCATTGGCGACCTGCACCAGCCGCTGCACGTGGGCAACGGCACCGACCGCGGCGGCAACGATTTTGCGGTGACCTACTTCGGTGAAACCAGCAACCTTCACCAGGTGTGGGACCGCGGCATGGTCGATGGCTGGCAGCTCTCGTACACCGAGCTCGCGGCCTGGCTGCTGGATGACATCACGCCGGAAAGGTTTGCCGCCTGGAGTAACCCTGATCCCATCGCCTGGATCACGGAGAGCGCTGAAATCCGCACCCGCATTTACCCCGAGGAGCGCGATTTGTTCTGGCGCTACAACTACGCGTGGAAAGATACAGTCGAACAACGCGTGGCCCAGTCGGGCGTACGCCTTGCCGCCTACCTGAACCAGTTGTTCGAGGGCGTGGCCGCCGACCAGTTCCTGGGAAACCTGCGGCAACTCTGTGGCCAGGCCTTCGCCGGCGAACTGGTGGAGTACAACGACTCCGATACAGACCTGGTGGGCCAGCCCATGGTGATGCACGTGCGCGAATGCTCGGAATCCGAGGTTCGCGTTCCCTTCCACATTGGGGATGACCACTCGCGAACCTGGGTTTTCACCCGCACGGAGAATGGCCTGCGGCTCAAGCATGACCACCGCCACGAGGACGGCAGTGAAGACGAGGTCACGCAGTATGGCGGTGATTCAAACGGGGTGTCGGCAAACGAGCAGTCTTTCCCGGCCGATGCATGGACCCGCGAGCTGATCCCCTACGCAGCAAACAACATCTGGACCGTGGTGGTGATACCCGGCGAGGTTTACTCCTACCGCTTACGCAGGACCGGCACCGATCGGCGCTTCCGGGTGGATTTCGATCTTTCGACCGAGGTAGCGACCCCACCACCGCCGTGGGGAAGCGAGTAGCGTCTGGGGGTTTACTGCGGTGCGATTCCGCTTTCGAGGATTTCCAGCAACTCGGCCGCCTTGGCGTCCAGTGAAGCCAATTGCTGCTTTTGCAATACCGTGAACTCCAGCAGGGTACGCACTGAGCTCGCCAGCTTGACGTTCTCAGCGAGCAATGCCGCGAATTGTTCCGGAGCCAACTCCGTGAACGGGCTCAGGCCCGAATCCTGGCCGGCAAACAGCACCGCATCGCGGAGACGGCGGTAGGTCAGGTCCTGGCCCTCCTGCAAGCCTCGCCATAGCTGGCGATACAGTTGGAGCTCCCGCACCAGGTCGGCATCCCGAATCAATGACAGGTCACCGGCCGCGGTCAGCGCCGCCAGGGCCACATCACTCTGGGTGGGGTAATAACGAACCACCGTCATCGACCACAGCTTGCGTTCGTCTTCCGGTGAAAATTCCCGGGGCTCGCTGACGGCAAAGCTGCTGCCTCCAAGCGCGCGAATATCGGAATGCGGCATTGCGACGATTGTCACGGTTTCCAGCCCGGCAGCCCCAAGCGCAAGATTGGCTGCATCAATGGTTTGCCCGGCCAGGTTGACGCCGGCAAGCAGCTCGGCCCGGTCATGGCGAATGTCATCGGCAATATTGCGCAGGATCTGCTGCTCGCGCTTGCGGTCCGCCAACTCTTCATTCCAGTTGGCCACCTGGATACCAATAAACACACCCAGCACCACGATCACCAGGTCAAGCCCAACGGCAAACCAGTTTTGCTTGTTGACGTGATCCATAAAGCGGCGCAACAGCATCAGAATGTCCTGTTCAAAGCTCTGCCAACCGCGCTTCCAGGCGATCGATCAGGATTCGGGTTTCGGCCTTGAGACCCTCCATTTCTTCCACCGACCTGTTGGTGTTGTAAAAGCGATTGAACAGCATCCCTTCAAAACGCTTGTCGGAAAACAGGCCCTGGTAATCGCTGGTCAATGCACTTTTTTTCGGCGAGTCGCCGACCATCCAGGCAATCGTCGGCCAGGCCAGGTACTGGAAAGTCAGGCCCAGGATCAATTCCTCGCCGTGCATCCGTTCAATCTCCTGCCACTCGATCATGCCTTGCGCCGATGTTTGCCACTGGTTCAGCAGGCGCTGGATTTCAGCATCCTCGATCAGGCTCAGGTCACCCGAAGCAATCAGCGAATCGGTTGTGCCCTGGACAGGAATGAACTTGGCGTTTTGCACACAGGCAATCAGGATTGGTGATACCAGTTCGTCGTTGATTGCGGGGTCGGGCTCGGGCGCGATCATGGACAACAAGGTGGAGGTTGCCTCGCCGGCAGTCCTTGCCTTTTCCTGATCGTCGTTGAGCACTTCAATGTTCTTCTCATACTCGATGATCAGTCGTTCAATGACCAAACGTTCGGCCTTGCGGTCGGCACGCTCCTCGCTCCACTCCTGCACCTGCAAACCGACGAAAACACCGATCACCACAATCGCGAAATCAATTGCGACAGCAAACCAGTTCTGGTTTTTCACGTGCTCAGTGATGCGACGCAGAATCACTTACGGCGCTCCAGTTCCCGGTCTATGGCGTCAATTGCGCGCTTAGCCGCCTGGTTCTGCTTGGCAAGATCCGGTGGCGTGGAAGACATGATGCCAATCCACTCGGTCAGGTGTGGTTCGATGGCGGGGTTGGCGAAAATTCTCTCAATCGCATTTGCAGATACTTCGGCGGGGACACCCGCGGCACAGTCAATCGAGTAAGTTTCCGCGCCGTCCTCCAGGGTATAGCAGTTGTGCCAGTAGTAGGCCTGCGCATCTATCGGGATCAACTGGCGCACCAGCGAGCGATAGGGCGGAACGAAGTGCGTGGCCACCAGGTTGACGTTTTGAGCCAGGTATCCCTCTACCGCGTCAATCACCTCGCGTGATCGTGGCAAGCCCTGGCGACGCATCTCGTCATAAGTAGAGCGGTTGACGTCTATCGGCTGCCACTGCGAAGCGTGAAAAAAGTCCACCAGTACCAGCCAGCAATCGCTGCCGCAAGAATTTCCGCTGGCCAGGAAATCAAGCGATCTGCGACCGGATGTGACGACCTGGCTGATTGCCTCGCGCTTCTGGTTGGTCACCCGAATGGACATTTCCAACTCACGCCGAAGTTCACCCAGCAGTTCGGTTTCCTTCACCTTGAAGGCTCGCTCGTCATTCCAGTTGGCGACCTGGATGCCGATGAACACACCAATAACCACGATGACAAAGTCGATGCCGACCGCAAACCAGTTCTGGTTTTTCACGTGCTCGGTGATGCGGCGCAGAATCATTGGCCGCCAGCCTGTTCGCTAGTGGCAGGCCTCGCCGCCACAGCCTGGAGCATTGCGTGGATATCTGCGTTCTGGGTAAGCAGTCCACTGAGTATGGTGTGGAGCTGGACGGTTCGAAGTCTCAGGTCGAGAAGAAACGCCGGGTCTTGCCGAAGAATGCGCGCGGCGCCTGCAACTGCTTGCTCATCGATTTCCGGGTCGCAGGGATAATCCAGCGAGTCGATAATCGCCTGGTAATCCCCCAGGGGAATGAAGCGGTCGCCGCAAGCGTTGGCCAGTTCAATCTGGACAAAAATTGGGATGTAACGCCTGAACCTTTCCCGATAGCCAGCGTCATTACCCAGCTGGAAGAAAAGATCATAACCCTGGAACTCAAAAATCAGGATCGCCGTTTCCAGCAACGCCTTGTCTTTGATCAGGTCGAGACGACCAGTTGAGGAAAGCTCGTCAAAGGTAGCCCTCGCGCGCGGCGAGAAAGTGAACTGGGTGGCGCGAAACGCGGCGACCAACAGTGCTTCATCATCAAGTTCAGAGTGGCCCTCCAGCACAGCAACGACGCGCTCGGCATTGGCCAAAACATCGTCGTAGTACTCGATGGTCGACTGGTACACCCATGCTTCGAACCTGACATCTTCGGTTAGACGAGCGGTAAATTCCCTGGAGTCCCGGTTGCGGACCCGCTCGTCATTCCAGTTGGCGACCTGGATACCGATAAACACACCGACCACGACGATCACGAAGTCGATAGCGACTGCGAACCAGTTCTGGTTCTTTACGTGTTCAGTGATGCTGCGGAGTAGCACGGCGCCCCCTGATTTTTTGGTTTTAGCCGGAACGGTTGGCGCAGGATATCAGAACCCCTGCCAATCAGTTGGTCTCCAGCGTGCCGGCAAATTCCTCGGGAATGATCAGGCCTTCAATGGCGGGCAACACCTGGCGCAGGATGGCCTCGCCATTCTCGCTCTCGATCAATCCGACCAGGATGTAATCGCGCCAGCGGGTGCCACGCACCATCACGGCATCTGAATGCCACTGCTGCCAGGTGCCCGACTTGCGAAACACCCGGGCCTGGGGGGCGCGCTCGTCGAGTTGCGAGACAAACTTGTGGTGCAACTTCGGGTCGGAAAGGTCGGCCAGCATTTGCGCCGAGCGTTCCGGGCTGATCAGGCGGCCTTCAGAGAGCAGGTAGAAAAAGCGGCAAACCTGGGTGGCGGTCGCCCCGTGGGAAATGTTGTTTACCGGGTCGCCAATTCGCGGGCCGGCCTTGGCGTAGCGTTTGCCCAGCCACAACCCACCGCCGCGTTTCTCCTCGTAGAAGCCATATTGCGGGTCCTTGAGAACGGCCTGGATTTTCTTCATGCCCACCTGGTCGATCAACCGGGTCGCGGCCGAGTTGCTGGAAACACGAATCATGTCCGCCAGGTCCTGGTGGATCTCCGGGGTTTCCTTGAGCGAACCATCTTCGAACGAGGCGTAGACCCCCAGCAGGATGGCGATCTTGGGAAGGCTGGCGGCGTACATCATCTTGTCGCCGTTGACCCGGGCGAAGCGCGGGGTTTCACCACTGAGGTCGACCAGGCCGATGGCCATTTTCTTCGACGAAATCAGCCGCGCCCACTCGCGGTTTTCCTTCAGCCGCGCATCAAGCTGGGCCTGCAGTTCAGCATCCACGCTCTGGTACAGGGGCTGCCAGTCTTCAGTAGCGAGTTCCTGGGCCACCACTGCCTCGCACGCAGGCAGCAACAATCCAACGCAAAGCAAATACTTCTTCATCACCTGGTACTTCCATTGTCATGTGAAAAATCACGCGCCGGCGGCTCATCGGCCGCGGCTTTCCAGCGATCATGCTCACGGTGCAGGTAGGAACTGAGCGCAATCCACACCAGCACCAGGCAAATATTGAAAATAATGAAGCCAAGATTTCCCAGGTGGAACACGCGCGTTCCAACCAGGATGGTCAGGGCCGCCAGGCCATCACCCAGGCGCACGAACAAGGTATCGACGGTGGGCTTGGCCTGGTAAAGCATTTCCTTGGTGGTGGGCAACCACAACATCTGCCGCGCGGTGTTGTGGATCGACAGCGTGCTCGAGTTTTCCGCCACCTTGAGCACCTTGATCAGCCCCAGGATCGGGGCAAAAACCATCGACGCATAGGCCGCCAGCGAGATGAACGGCGTGGTAAACAACAAGGCCTGCATGCCGCCCGCGCTGAGAATGCGCGAAACCACGAAGGCCTGCAGGATCAGCGTCACCAGGTTGATCCAGAAATACAGGTCGCCGTAAAACGCCACCGTTGCGTCCTGCAAGGCCACCGCAAATGCCTCCGGGTTGTTCGCCAGGTGGGCGAACTCCTCGGCCAGCGAACTGCGCACGATGCTGAACAGGATGTTGTCGCCACTGGTGACCACCCAGGTAAACAGCATGATCATCAGCGCGGTCATGGTCAGGTAGCGATGCTGGAAGATCAGCCGGAACGGGCCACCGCCTTCCGGCGCCGCTGCTTCTTCCCAGCGCTGGGTGGTCCATTCGGAAGGGTCACCGTAGGCGCCGCGGCGGTCAGTAACCACGGCCAGCGCCAGCGATGCAGCCAGCGGCACCAGGGCCACCAGGATCAGGTCGAACGGGTCGATAAACGGCAGTACAACCAGCTTCTGCCCGATCCACGAGCCCACGGTCGCGCCCAGCGCTGCACCCACGGCCACCAGGGGGAACAGCCGGGCGCCACGTTCCGCGCCGTAGACATCCGCGGTAAACGCCCAGAACTGGGCCACCAGCGTTACGCTGAATATGCCCACGAACAGGTAGAAAAAGACCCCCAGCATGGGCACTCGGCCCAGCAGCATGTGCGGCTGGCTAAGCCAGAACGCCACCAGCAGCACGCCAAAAATCACGCCGACCCGCACGATGAGGGTATCGCGCTTCACCCGAGCGGCCAGGCGGGCGTACAGCGGCAATATGCCGAGCAACAGCAGACTTTGCGCGAAGGCCGAATAGGCCCTGATTTCCAGCTTGGTCAGGTCACCAATTTCAGTAACCGTGAGCCAGCCGTCTCGCACCGGCTTGATCAGGTAAAACGCGGCAAGGATCAGGAAAATGTTCGCCACCAGGATTAAACTGGTGGTCCCCTCTCGCGGACGAACGTCGGCGAAAACGCGCAGCAAGCGTTCGAGGGTGCTGTTGGATTCGACTGTGTGTGGAGTGTCCATTGGTGAAGCGCAGATTGTACGAGAAATGCCTGACCCTGATGCTGTGTTTCACCGCAACACAGGGGCTTTTTGCGCAAACCGGCAGCGAAGAATATCGCCAGTGGATCGAGGACATGAAGGCGGCGGAACGCGGCCCGTTTTCGCGCATCCTGTGGTTCTGCAATGACGGCACCACCCAGCCGCCGGTCATGGATGGCTGCAAAAACCACGGCGGCGGACGCCAGCATGGCGACTGGAGTGAGCGCACCCTCACCCTGCGCGCTTCCGGCTACCAGGTGGCCAACCTGCTGGCCGCGATTGACGCCGATGCGTTCGTCGCCAGCGACGAATTTCGCGATGTCTACGCGCAGATCCTGGTCGAGAAATTCCTGGTTGGCATCGACAACGGCTGGATCCTTCGACGCGCCATGTTCTACCGCGGCGCCATCCAGGAAGAAGGCGAACGCCGCGCGGGCCGCCGCCTGCTGGAACGAATGGCTGCCGACGATTACTGGATTGGCCCCGGCTTCCTGGCATTGCGGGTGGGCGTGCAACTGCTGCCCCATGGCGCTGATAGCCCGTCGATCCTCAAGGTGCGCCAGGAATCAGCCGCGCTTTCCGAACAGGACCCCGGCTTTCGCAGCATCCGCGTGAAAATCCACGGCGCGCCGGACGGCAGCGATGCGCTTCGGGTTCGCGAATACGCCGCCTCGTTGCCACCCGGGCAGGACACTGCAGCGTTCGAGGATTTGGCGCGTGAAATTGACGCCATCTACCAACCCCTGCCACTGGATGAAACCCTGCTGGCGCATGCCGAGCGTTACAACCAGGGCCCCTGGTTGCAGGAAATGCTTCGCGCCGCTGCCATTGAGTGGCAGGCGGCTGAAACGCCTTCGGCACGTTTTTCGGCCAGCGCCAGCTTGATGCAGGACCTGCGCCTTGCCCTGCCCCAGGTACGTTCGAAATCGGTTCGACTGGAACTGCTGGACCTCAGCCTGCGCGCAGAAAGCGAGCATTTTCGAGCCTCGGTGGACCTGCTCCCGGAGCTGGAAACTGTCAGCCGCGATGCCCTCCTCGCCCTCACCGCATCTTCTATGCGGGCTGCGTTCGGAACCGGCCTGCTCAACGCCCGCTTGTTTGAAGAAGCGCAGGAAACCCTGGAGCGATTGCCGGATAGTGACCCTACCCTGCGCGCATACCGCAGCACCCTCGCCTACCTGGGTCGCGCTCCGGGTTGGGGCAGCCAGGCGCTGCGCATGTACTTCAATGACGCCATGCTCAAGCTCGCGGAAATCGAACCGCTGGCCATGCTGTTTATCCAGGACCAGTTACGCGGCAGCCCGCTGTTCTTCCAGACCCGTTTACTGGAACCCCTGGTGCGCGACGCCAACCGCCTGGCCGGCGTTAGCCACCGGGTGTTTGGTCGCGAGGTTGGCACCGGCATTGAAGCCCTCAATCCCGGCCTGGCGCGCGGCGTGCTGCACATCAACACCGATCCGTCGCACCCGGAAAGCATGCGCAGCGACGGCATTTACGTTCTACCGGAAACCATCGCCGAACTGCCGCCGGTTGCCGGCATCCTGACCGCCGGCGAAGGCAACCCGCTGTCGCACGTGCAATTACTCGCGCGCAACCTCGGGATCCCCAATGTCTCGGTCTCCGAGGAAATGCTCTCGATGCTTGCTGAGCACTCCGGCAAGGAAGTGGTGCTGGCCGCCAGTCCCGGTGGCGTGGTGGAAATTGCTGAGCTGAATGATCGTTGGAAGGGGGTTTTCGAGACCAGGGAAACAGACAGCGAGGTGGTGATCCGGCCGGATATCGACAAGCTCAACCTGGAAAACAAGGCACTCGCCCCGCTCATCAGCCTGCGCGGCAGGGATTCCGGCCGCACGGTGGGCCCCAAGGCGGCGCAGCTCGGCGAGTTGCGCGCCCACTACCCGGATGCCGTGGCGCGCGGCCTGGCGATACCGTTTGGCGTGTTCGATGAAGAGATCCTGCAGCGGCCGTATCCTGGCAATCCGACTGAGACCATCAAGCAGTGGATGACGCGCGAATACCGAAACCTGGAAACACTGCCCGCGGGCAGCGAAGCACGGGCGCTGGCCACAGAGGCCTTTCGCCAGCAGTTGCACACCGCGGTATCGGCCACTGTGCCCTCGACGGAATTTCAACAGCAACTTCGCCGCAGCCTGCGCGAGTTGTTCGAGAACGAACCAATGCCCGGCCTGTTTATCCGTTCGGACACCAACGTCGAAGACCTGCCAGGCTTCACCGGCGCCGGGCTCAACCTTACCCTGCCGAATGTGATCGGCTTCGACGCACTGTTGGCCGGTATTCCGCAAGTCTGGGCCTCGCCCTTCACCGCGCGCGCTTTTGCCTGGCGACAGGCGCTGATGGAATCGCCGGAGCATGTCTACACCTCGATCCTGCTGCTGGAATCGGTGGCGGTGGAAAAATCCGGCGTGCTGGTCACCCAGGATCTCGATAGCGGTAACCGCCAAATCATCAGCGTGGCGGTCAATGAGGGCCCGGGCGGCGCAGTAGATGGCCAGGCGGCCGAATCGCTGCGCATCAACATGGACGACGGTAGCGTGCGGGTGCTGGCCACCGCGACCGCCACCTGGAAACGCGCCATGAACCCACAGGGCGGCGTAACCCGCGTGTACGCCAGCGGCGCCGACACGGTACTGCAAAAGAACGAGATTGATTTGCTGATCGAGTTTGTCAAAGGCCTGCCAGACCACTTCCCCGCGTTGCTGGATGACCAGGGCAACATCGCCCCGGCCGATGTCGAGTTTGGCTTTCTGGATGGCCGATTGCGCCTGTTCCAGATTCGCCCCTTCCTGGAAAGTCGCCAGGCGCGCGGCAGCCATTACCTGCGCGAGCTGGACGCATCACTGGTTGATGGCAGCGACATCACGGTTGACCTTGCGAGGGCGCCTTCACCATGAACCAGGTCAAAGTCGCAGTGCTCGCCGCTTGCCTGCTTGGTATCAGCGTGGACGCCCCCGCCTACCCGCTGGATGGCTACGAAGAGACCGGCATCCGCCGGCTGGAATATTTTCGGCTGATCGAAGCCGGCGAGATCGAAGAGACCCGCCAGCCCCCCGGCGCGCTGCTCACCATGGACCAGGTGGAGCTTGGCCTCACCCGGCACCCGGATTTTGAAATCCCCAAGGCCGACCCGGAGTTCACCGCTGCCGTGGTCGAGCTGCTGGGCGACCAGGCCGACCGCTACAGCCTGCTGATTCTTGATCTTTCCAACCCCGAGCAGCCCGCTTACGCCGAACACCGCCCCGACGAGCGCCAGAACGTGGGCAGCGTGGGCAAAATCATCTCCGCCCTTGGGTTGTACCAGACCCTGGCCGACATCTACCCCGACTCCATCGAACAGCGCCAGGCCATGCTGCGCAACGCCATCGTCACCGCCGATGCGTTCTCACAGACCGACCACCACACCATTCGCATCTTCGATGTAGAAAACCGCGAACTCACCCGCCGGCCGATGCAGATCGGCGACCAGGGTTCGTTGTGGGAACAGCTAGACTGGATGCTTTCGGTGAGTTCCAACTCGGCCGCCGGCATGGTGATGCGCGATGCCTTGCTGTTGCAGCACTACGGCCAGGACTACCCGGTTTCAGAAGCGCAGATCACCGAGTTTTTCGCTACCACGCCCGCCAGCGATCTGACCCGGCTGTTCCAGCAAGCCTTCTGGGAGCCGGTATCGCGCAATGGCATGAACCTGGACCAGATCCGCCAGGGCAGCATTTTCACCGCCGGCGGGCAGCGCCGGGTAAACGGCGGCGGGCTAAGCTATGCCACGCCGCGTTCGTTGCTGGAGTTCCTGTTGCTGATGGAGCAAGGCCGGCTGGTCGACCCGTGGAGCAGCCTGGAAATGAAGCGCATGCTGTATGTCACCGAGCGGCGCATCCGTTACGCCTCGTCCCCGGCCCTTTCGCGCGCGGCGGTGTACTCGAAATCCGGCTCGCTGTATTCCTGTGAACCGGAAGAGGGCTTTGTTTGCCATCCCTACCACGGCAATGTGCGCAATT
The DNA here is from genome assembly GCA_030428105.1 of Gammaproteobacteria bacterium. GTDB lineage: Bacteria > Pseudomonadota > Gammaproteobacteria > Xanthomonadales > SZUA-36 > JAUIBE01. The sequence goes on along the minus strand of JAUIBE010000018.1, from coordinate 41,021 downwards.
ACATGAACTCGGTGAACGTGATCGAACACCAGGTCGGTGAGCAACGCCTGTTCTATTTCGTGGTGCTGATCTCCAACGTGCTGCGGGTCAATTCAGCAGTCACCCACCAGACCATGGCCACGGAAGTGCACCAGCTGATTCGCACGCGCCACGGCATCAGCCCCGAGGCGCGCTAGGCAACGCTAAAGTCCGGCGACTCGCCTGGAGCCCGGCAACTGCTTCAAAGCCAGTTCGTGCAGGGGCAGCGCCAGCTCATCCAGCCACTGGCCACCGTTTTCGTCCTCGGTCAGCCCAACCACGATGTAAGACTGCCCGCGGTAGTGCACCAGCGCGCTATCGGAGTGGTACTGGCGCCAGGTGCCCGACTTGCGAAACATTTTCAGCCCCGGAATGGCGCCCAGCCCCTTGACGAATTTATGGCGGATGCCAGGCCGGGAAAGGGCCTCGTGCATCAGCCGGGTGGATTCCGGGCCAGCCAGCGTGCCGGTTTCCAGCATGTAGTAAAAACGCGCCACCTGGAATGCGGTTGCGCCGTGTGAAATCTGGAAAACCGGGTCGCGATGGTAAGCCGGTGTGGGCGCGTAATCCTTGCCGACCCACAGCCCGCCGCCGTCTTGCGCATCGTAAAAGCGGTAGTCGGGCGCTTGCAGCAATGCGATCAGTTCTTCGCGACCAACGCGTTCCAACACCCGGGTGGCGCATTCGTTGCAGGAATAACGGATCATGTCGACCATGTCCGCGCGCAACGCCCTGTCGAGTTCAAGACTGCCGTCCTGCACCGCCATTGCGGCGCCAAACAGGATGGCGATCTTTGGCAGGCTGGCTGCGTACATCATGCGGTGGCCGTTCAACTCGGCCAGGCGTGGCTGCTGAGGATCAGACAGAACCAACAGCACCAGCGCCAGCCTGCCCTCTTCCACCGCCGGCCACAGCTTGCTGCGCCGCACCAGGCGCTCCAGCTCGAACTGCAGCGACATGTCCGTTTCGCGGGCCAGTTCCCGTGGGGGTACAGGTGGCTGCGGGAACAGGGCGGGTTCGTGGACCGAAGTGGACGAACGCTCCCCACCGAACGGCAACGGGTGAGCGACCAGCAGCCCTAGCAGGCAAGCCGTTGCGGCAACAAAAAGCGATTTTTTCATGTACTAAACAATCGGTGCGTTCAACAATCTGGCGCCCCGTGCAGGCGAGGACGCGGTTAAGGATTGCATTGTCATTACATGGCCCGGAACGGGCAGCCGGCTGGCGATGGCGAATGGTACTTCGGGCGCAGGATTTAGTCCATATGCCGGCAAACGCTGTCGCCGCGTGGCCCGCTTGAAACTTGCACCCAAACCCGCCAATATCCGGTTTTCGCGGGCACAGGAAGCCATGAACAAGCAGTACGAAGCCAAAGACATCGAGGTCCTTGAAGGCCTCGAGCCCGTCAAGCGTCGCCCGGGCATGTACACCGACACGACGCGCCCCAACCACCTGGCCATGGAAGTGATCGACAACAGCGTCGACGAGGCGCTGGCCGGTCACGCGCGGGTGATTGCCGTCACCCTGTTCGATGATGGCTCGGTTGAAGTCTCCGACGATGGCCGCGGCATGCCGGTGGATATCCACCCCGAGCACAAGATGCCCGGCGCCGAGCTGATCCTCACGCGCCTGCACGCCGGCGCCAAGTTCACCGACAAGAACTACAACTTCTCCGGCGGCCTGCACGGCGTGGGCGTGAGCGTGGTGAACGCGCTCTCCAGCAAGCTGGAGCTGTGGATCAAGCGCCAGGGACAGGAATACCGCATGGAATTTGCCGATGGCGAGAAAACCAGCGACCTGGAGGTTATCGGCACGGTGGGCCAGCGCAACTCTGGTACGCGGGTGCGATTCTGGCCGGATCCGAAGTATTTTGACTCGGCCAATATTTCCCAGAGGCAGCTTCGCCACCTGCTGCGCGCCAAGGCCGTGCTGTGCCCGGGCCTGACGGTTCGCTTGACCATCGACAAGAGCGGCGAGCAGGAAGAATGGTGCTTCCAGGATGGCCTGGTGGATTACCTGCAAAGCGAAATCGCCGATTTCGCCACGCTGCCGGAAAACCCGCTGCACGGCAGCCTCAAGGGCACCGATTCGGAAGCCGCCTGGGCTTTTTGCTGGTTGCCTGAAGGCGGCCAGGGCGGGCTGGTGCAGGAAAGCTACGTCAACCTGATCCCGACCATCCAGGGCGGTACCCACGTTAACGGCCTGCGCACCGGCCTGATCGAGGCACTGCGCGAGTTCTGCGAACACCACAACTTGTTGCCACGCGGCGTACGCCTGGCCCCGGAAGACGCCTGGGACAACCTTTCCTACATTCTCTCGGTCAAGCTCAAAGACCCGCAGTTCAGCGGCCAAACCAAGGAGCGCCTGTCATCACGCGCCTGCGCCACTTTCGTTTCCGGCGTGGTCAAGGACGCCTTCAGCCTGTGGCTGAACCAGAATGTGAAAGAAGGCGAGGCCATCGCCCAACTGGCCATTACCAGCGCCCAGAAGCGCATGAAATCGGCCAAGAAGGTGGTGCGCAAGAAAGTCACCCAGGGCCCTGCCCTGCCGGGCAAGCTGGCCGACTGCTCCTCGCAGGACCTGGCCCATACCGAGCTGTTCCTGGTGGAAGGCGATTCAGCAGGCGGTTCGGCCAAGCAGGCACGCAACCGCGAGTACCAGGCCATTTTGCCGCTGCGCGGCAAGATCCTGAACACCTGGGAAGTTGATTCCGACGCGGTGCTGGGCAACCAGGAAGTGCACGACATCTCGGTGGCCATCGGGGTGGACCCGGCCAGCAGCGATATCTCCGGGCTGCGCTACGGCAAGGTCATTATCCTGGCCGACGCCGACTCGGATGGCTTGCATATCGCCACCCTGCTGTGCGCCCTGTTCCTGCGCCACTTCGCTGCCCTGGTAGAAGCCGGCCGCGTGTTCGTGGCCATGCCGCCGCTGTATCGCATCGACGTGGGCAAGGAAGTGTTCTACGCCCTGGATGACGAGGAACGCCGCGGCATTATCGAGCGCGTCACCGCTGAAAAGAAAAGCGGAAAAATTTCCGAGACCCGCTTCAAGGGCCTGGGCGAGATGAACCCGTTGCAGTTGCGCGAGAGCACCATCGACCCGGACACCCGGCGCCTGGTGCAACTCACGGTGGAGAACCACAACGCCACCCAGAAAGTGATGGATATGCTGCTCTCCAAGAAGCGCGCTTCAGACCGCAAGACCTGGCTGGAGACCAAGGGCGACCTGGCAACCGTGTAAGGGCCTCGATATGAAGCAACAAGCTGAACAGCAAGGTGGCCACAAGGAAATCCAGGCGGCTGACCCCGGCGCGCGCAATCGGGCGTTGATGCTGGTGGGAGCGGCGATCCTGGTAGGCGTTGTGCTGCTGGTGCTTGACTTGTTTTACGAAGTGCAGGCCGAGGCCATGTTGCGCGCCGCCGCGCTTCACTTCCTCGACCGTCCAGGGCTGATGTTCCTGGCGCTGCTGGCGCTGGTCACGCCGATGATCGCCGCCTCGGTTTACATCTTCATCCAGGCCGGACGTATCATTCACGCCCAACGCATGCCCTACCCTGGCCAGAAAGTAATTCGCGACACTGTCGTAATCAGCGGCGAGGAAGCCGTAAAACGCGGCCGTGGGCTGCAGTTCCTGGCGGTCTTCATGACCCTATTCAGCCTGATGGTGCCATTTATTCCGCTCATCATGATGTACTACTTCAAGCAGGTAAGCTGACCCGATGTCAGAAATCACCCAGAGTTTTACCGACCACGAACGTCTTCCGCTCAAGGACTACGCCGAGAAAGCCTATCTCGACTATTCCATGTACGTGGTGCTCGACCGCGCCCTGCCGTTTGTCGGCGACGGGCTGAAGCCCGTCCAGCGGCGCATCATCTATGCCATGAGCGAGCTGGGGCTGAGCGCAGCCTCCAAGCACAAGAAATCGGCCCGCACCGTGGGCGACGTGATCGGTAAGTTCCACCCGCACGGCGACTCGGCCTGCTACGAGGCCATGGTGCTGATGGCCCAGCCATTCACCTTCCGCTACCCGCTGGTGGATGGCCAGGGCAACTTTGGCTCGCCGGACGATCCGAAATCGTTCGCCGCCATGCGCTACACCGAATCACGCCTGGCGCCCTACGCCCGCACCCTGCTGGGTGAGCTGGCCATGGGCACGGTGGAGTGGGTGCCCAATTTCGACGGTTCACTGAAAGAGCCCGAGCGCCTGCCCGCGCGCCTGCCCAACGTGCTGCTCAATGGCGCCACCGGCATCGCGGTGGGCATGTCCACCGACATTCCGCCGCACAACCTGCTGGAAGTGGCCTCCGCCTGCATTCGCCTGCTGGATGAACCCAAGGCCACCGTCGAGGACCTGATGACTCACATCAAGGGTCCCGACTATCCCACCGGCGCCGAGATCATCAGCCCGGCGGAGGACCTGCAGAAGATTTACGAAACCGGCAACGGCTCGGTGAAGATGCGCGCAGTGTGGGAGAAGGAAAACGGCGAGATTGTGGTTACCGCGCTGCCGCACCAGGCATCGCCGGCCCGCATCCTGGAGCAGATCGCGGCGCAGATGCAGGCCAAGAAATTGCCGCTGGTGGAAGACATCCGCGATGAATCCGACCACGAAAACCCAACCCGCATCGTAATCGTGCCGCGCTCCAACCGGGTGGATACCGAGCAGCTGATGAACCACCTGTTCGCCACCACCGACCTGGAGCGCAACTACCGCGTCAACCTGAACGTGATTGGCATCAACGGCAAACCGCAGTTGATGGATTTGCGCCAGTTGCTGAAAGAGTGGATCTCGTTTCGCCTGGATACCGTCCGCCGACGCCTGGAGCACCGCCTCGACCAGGTGGTCGACCGCCTGCACATCCTCGAAGGCCTGATGATTGCTTACCTCAATATCGACGAGGTGATCGCCATCATTCGCAGCGAGGACGAGCCCAAGCCAGTGCTGATGGAGCGCTTCGGCCTCACCGGCACCCAGGCCGAGGCCATCCTCGAACTCAAGTTACGCCACCTGGCGAAGCTGGAAGAGATGAAGATCCGCGGCGAACAGGACCAGTTGGAAGAAGAGCGCGATTCGCTCGAAACCACGCTGGGCTCGAAAGCGCGGATGAAAACCCTGGTGAAAAACGAGATCACCGAGGACGCCGAAAAGTATGGCGACGAGCGCCGCTCCAAACTGGTCGCTCGCGAGGCCGCGCAAGCGCTGAAAGAAGAAGACATCCTGCCCTCCGAGCCGGTCACCGTGGTGCTGTCAAAGTCTGGCTGGGTGCGCCTGGCCAAGGGCCACGACATCGACGCGGCGGCGCTGAATTACAAGGCAGGCGATGAATTTCAGGACGCTGCCCGTGGACGCAGCAACGAGCAGGCCGTGTTCCTGGACTCAACCGGTCGCGCTTATGCCCTGCCCGCGCACAGCTTGCCCTCGGCGCGTGGCCTGGGTGAGCCGCTGACCAGCCGCTTCAATGTACCGGCCGGTGCGCGCGTTCTGGCCACTCTTACCGGCCCTGCCGAGCAGAAAATCGTCCTGGCCAGCAATTTCGGTTACGGCTTCGTCACCGAGCTGGGCAACCTGCACAGCCGCATGAAGGCCGGCAAGGCGATGATCTCGCTGCCCAAAGGCTCAGAGCCGGTCTTTCCTTGCGTGGTGGAAAACACCGAGGATGCGTCCATCGTCTGCGCAACATCTGAAGGACACATGCTGGCGTTCCCCCTGGCCGAACTGCCGGAACTTTCCAAGGGCAAAGGCAACAAGCTGATCAACATTCCCCCCAAGCGCCTGAAAGGCGGCGAGGAGTGGATGGTGGGCATGGCGGTGATTTCGCCGGGCCAGGAAATCCTGGTGTGGGCCGGCCAGCGCTACCTGCGCCTGGCGGTGAAAGACCTGGAGCACTATATCGGCGACCGTGCGCTACGTGGGCGCAAGCTGCCGCGCGGCTTCCAGCGGGTCACAAAAATCGAGATTGCCAGCGACTAGGACGAAGACCGGCAGGAGAGAAGCCAGGCCGCGCTTACTCCAGCGGCAGGCTCGCCGCATTGCAGGCGTGATCCGGCACACCGATCAGCCTGGTTAGCTGCAACGGTTGATGCGCCACCTGGCCGCTAACCCGGTCGATCAACATCAGGTCCACCTGCGCCTGGCCGCAATCGAAAAACCGTACCTGCACCGAACCGGCCGGGGTTGCCTGGCCGGGGTCGTCAAAATCGATCGGCAACAGGTCAGCGAGGTTGCCGCCGGAAGTCTGCAGCATATTGATGCTCATGGTCTCGTCGGAGCGCCAGCGCTCAAACTCACTGGCGCCAACGTAGAAATTCGCCTCACGATCATCGTCGTAGGTATAGACGATGACGAACACGGACTTTCGGCTGCCCTCGCCGTCGGCAAACTCCGAGATCTCGATATTGACCCCGTGGCCGTCGTGCTCGGGCGTGTACCACATGCCGTTGTAGCGATAGTCGATGATGCTGTCACCGGTCTCATGCGCAATCTTGCGGGCATAGCCAAAGTATTTCTCACCGCGTTTTTCCAGCCACATGTGGCTGGCGCGCGCATCGTATGAATACTCGCCCGGATGCACCAGGTAGCCACTGAAGGCATGGTTGCCAATCTCGGTGTACTGGTTGTCGTGGGTCAACGCGAAATGGAGGTGCGGGCCGGTAGAGTGCCCGCCGCCACACAGGGCCTGCGACTCGATGCCGGCGTAAACACCAAGGGCCTGGCCGGCCAACACCTGCTGACCGTTTTCCACCACCAGGCCATCCAGGTGGTAGTAGCGGGTGCCCCATCCGCCCGGGTGCTGCACGTGGACAAAGCAGGACGAAAACACGGTCACCTCGCCATCATGAGCCGCGGCAACCAGGTTGGCGCTGGTATCGTCGCCCCAACGCTGCTGCCAGGACTCGACGAAATCGATGGATGACATCGGTGCGCCGTCATCACTACCGGTCCAGGTGTGCACGCCGTTGAACAGCCAGGCCTGGGGGTACGCGAACGGCAAATCCATGACCGGCGGCTGATTGGCGCTGGTCGATTCGGGCGACTGCGGGGGCGTTGCCTGTACCTGGGCCCGGCCCATTTCCGCCAGCGCGGCGGCAAGCCTTTTTACGCCATCGGCATTTTTTGGCACGGACGGCGCCTGTGCCACTTGGCGGGCCAGGACAATTGGGTTCACCGAGTAATACCCGGCCCAGTGACTGATGGCCTCGGCGAGGCCATCCAGTTGCGGGTGTTCGCGGCGCACGTGGGCAATGGCGTCGAAGCCGCTGAAGCGACTATCCAGCAGGATAGTGCTGTCCATGCCTTCACTTTCAGAGGCGCAAACAGTCCCTGTCGCCAGGATGGCGATCACCCCAAGAAAGATTGATCTCTGCATTTGACCGGGCATATGCAGATTCCAGGGACCGGTCTTCAGACGAACATCTTGCGCGATGCTTCGATCGCGCCGGCGGCGGCTTCAATCTCTTCGGGGGTGTTGTACAGGCCAAACGAGGCCCTGGCGGTTGCCGGCACGCCAAAGAAATCCATTGCCGGCATGGTGCAATGGTGGCCGGTTCGAAGCGCAATGCCGTAATGATCTATCACCGTGCCCAGGTCGTGCGGGTGCACGCCCTCCAGGGTGAAGCTGATCACGCTGGCCTTGTGCTTGGCGGTGCCAATGATGCGCAGGCCGTCGATTTGCTGGAATCGTTCGGTTCCGACTTGCAGCAGATGCTGCTCCCAGGCAGCGATGTTTTCCATTCCCACACCTTCCAGGTAGCGCACCGCCGCGCCCAGGCCAACTGCGCCGGCGATATTGGGTGTGCCGGCCTCGAACTTGGCTGGGACATCGTTATAGACGGTTCTGTCGAAACTCACCTGGCGAATCATCTCGCCGCCGCCCTGCCATGGCGGCATGGCTTCGAGGTGGTCTTTTTTGGCCCATAGCGCGCCTATGCCGGTGGGGCCGTACATTTTGTGACCCGACATGCAGAAGAAATCGCAACCCAGTGCTTTTACATCCACCTTCGTGTGCGGCATCGCCTGGGCGCCATCCACCAGCACCGGGATGCCAAACTTCGCCGCCATGGCGGTGATTTCTGAAACCGGGTTGATGGTGCCCAGCGCATTGGAAACCGCCACCACGCCGATCAGCTTGACCCGTTCAGAAAGCATGGCCTCGAGCTGATCGAGGATGATTTCGCCGCGCTCGTTGATCTCCGCCACGCGCAAGGTGGCGCCGGTCTGCTCGCAAACCAGTTGCCAGGGCACGATGTTGGAGTGATGCTCCATGCGGCTGACGATAATCTCGTCGCCTTCTTTCAGCAGCGGACGTGCGTAGGCCTGGGCCACCAGGTTGATGGCCTCGGTGGTGCCGCGGGTGAATACGATTTCGCGGTCTGACCCGGCGTTGATGTAACGCGCCAGGTCCAGCCGGGCCTGCTCGTACAGGTCGGTGGCCTCCTGGCTCAACAGGTGCACGCCGCGATGCACGTTGGCATTGTGGTTTTTGTAGAAATCTTCCACCGCCTCAATCACGGCCAGCGGGCGCTGTGCGGAGGCAGCAGTGTCGAGGTAGACCAGCGGTTTGCCATGGACTTCGCGGGACAGGATGGGGAAATCCTGGCGGATGCGGCTGACGTCAAAATTACTTGGGTCCTGTTTCATGGCTAGCGAGCTCATCTACTTCTCCAACTACTTGCCCAAAGCGCGATCGATCCGCTCCGCTATCGCTTCACCTAACGAAGCTGGGCAGTTCGTTGCCTGGTCCAGCACCGCCTTGCAGAATGCGCCCATCAACAATCCGCGCGCCAGTTCCTCATCCAACCCGCGTGAACGCAGGTAAAACACCGCGTCTTCATCCAACTGCCCGACAGTGGCGCCGTGACTGGCCTCCACTTCATCGGCGTAAATCTCCAGTTCCGGCTTGGTGTCGATTTCGGCGTGGTCGGACAGCAGGAGATTGGCGTTCGATTGGCGCACCGTGGACCCATCGGCCCCTTCGCAAATTCGCGCTTTGCCATTGAACACGCCGCGGCTGCGACCGTCGAGCACGCCGCGGAAAAACTGGCCGCTGTGGGTGTCGGCGGAAACATGATCCGCGTAGACGTGGTGATCGACGTGTTGGCTGCCGCCCAGGGCAAAGACGCCGTTCACCTGGGCTTTGGCGCCCTCGCCAATCAGGCGGGGCTTGCAGTCGTGACGCACGAGTCCACCGCCCAGGTCGAAACTGCTGGTTTCGAAGTAGCCCTCGGCCGCCACGTCGCACTCGGTGCGCGTCACCAATGCGCATTCGTCATGCTCGTTCTGCACGCGAATGGTATTTAGCTGGGCGCCACGGCCAACCCGGACCTGGGTAAGGAGGTTCAGGGCGTGGTTGTGAGCCGCAGGGCTTTCAAACTGCTCCACGATGTTGAGCCGCGCACCCGCTTCCAGGCGAATGGTCACGCGGGTGTTGAATAGACGAGCCGGGGCCTGGTCGTCGAACGCCCACTGCAGGGCCAGCGTTCCGCCATCGGTGTTGGCCGGCACGTGAATCAGCAGGCCATCGCCCAGGGTGGAGGTATTCAGCGCCGAAAACGCCAGCGAAGGGCGGTTGATTTCCAGCGATTCCAGCATTTCCCGCAGCCACGGATGTTTACCGTTGGTCAGCGCTTCGCTCAAGGAAGCAACCGTGATGGACGCGATGGAATCGGGAATGCCCGTGGGCCTGCCGTTCAGCATTCGCACCACAGGGGCACCGTCAACCGGCAGCGCTTCAGGCCAGGCGCAGCTTTCGTCCGCGGACCCGGCTTCGCCGCGCTCCGCCAACCGGGCGCTGCGCGCTTCCAGCAGTTTCAGCGAGGTGTATTTCCAGTCTTCCACCTTCCGGTGGGGCAAGCCATGGCGCGCGAAGGCCTCACCACCGGCTCTGCGGAGCACCCCAACCCAGGACGGCATGCCCTCGTCTGCACTGTTAAGCGCGACGAGCTGGCTGCTCCATTGTTCAGCGAGTGCACTCATGGGCAATCAGGCGCTGGCCGCCTGCTCCACGGCCTCGATGCCACCGGATTCCAGCCAGGCGTAGCCCTGGTCTTCCAGCTTGCGCGCCAGGTCGGCGCCGCCGCTGGCGGCAATCTTGCCATCTGAAAGCACGTGCACCGCATCGGGCACGATGTGATCGAGCAAGCGCTGGTAGTGTGTAACCACGATCATCGAGCGGTCTTCGCTGCGCAGGCGATTGACGCCATCGGAAACCAGCTTGAGGGCGTCGATATCCAGCCCCGAGTCGGTTTCATCGAGAATGGCCAGGCGCGGTTCCAGCACCGCCATCTGGAAAATCTCGTTGCGCTTTTTCTCACCGCCGGAAAAGCCGTCGTTGACCGCGCGGTGCAGCAGGTCGTCCTCGATGTGGAGAATTTCCAGCTTCTCGCGCACCAGCTTGAGGAATTCCATGGAATCCAGCTCCGGCTCGCCACGCGCCTTGCGCTGGGCGTTCAGCGCCGCGCGCAGGAAATAGGTGTTGTTCACACCGGGAATTTCCACCGGGTACTGAAAGGCCAGGAACACGCCGGCGTGAGCGCGCTCTTCCGGCTCCAGCTCCAGCAAGTTCTGGCCGTCCATCTCCACCGAACCCTCGGTCACCTCGTAGCCATCACGCCCGGCGATCACGTTCGCCAGGGTGCTCTTGCCCGAGCCATTGGGGCCCATGATGGCGTGTATTTCGCCACGGCCCACTTCCAGGCTCAGGCCCTTGAGAATGGGCTTGCCATCAACCGTGGCATGTAAATTTTTGATCTTTAACATAAACCTCTCAGTATTGGGGTCAGAGTAAAGTGCCAGAGTCAGGGTGATAAGCCCGGTGACTCTGGCACTTTACTCTGACCCCATTCATCCAACTGCTCCTTCAAGACTGACTTCCAGCAGCGCCTTGGCTTCCACCGCGAACTCCATCGGCAATTCGCGGAATACCTGTTTGCAGAAGCCGTCGACGATCATTGAAACCGCGTCCTCTTCTGAGATACCGCGCTGCAGGCAATAAAAAAGTTGGTCCTCGCCGATCCGCGAGGTAGTCGCTTCGTGTTCAATTTTGGCCGTGCGGTTGCCGACCTCGATGTAGGGGAAAGTGTGGGCGCCGCATTTTTTGCCGATCAGCATCGAATCACACTGGGTGAAATTGCGCGCGTTGTCGGCCTTCTGGCCCACTTTCACCAGGCCGCGATAGCTGTTCTGGCCATGCCCGGCGGAGATGCCCTTGGAGATGATCTTGCTGCGCGTGTTCTTGCCCAGGTGGATCATCTTGGTGCCGGTATCGGCCTGCTGATAATTATTGGTCAGCGCCACCGAGTAGAACTCGCCACGCGTGTCATCGCCGCGCAGGACGCAGCTTGGATACTTCCAGGTAATCGCCGAACCGGTTTCCACCTGGGTCCAGGAAATGCGTGAACGGTCGCCGCGGCAATCGCCACGCTTGGTGACGAAGTTGTAAATGCCGCCCTGGCCGTTCTCGTCGCCGGGGTACCAGTTCTGCACCGTCGAGTACTTGATCTCGGCGTCTTCCAGGGCCACCAGCTCAACCACCGCGGCATGAAGCTGGTTCTCATCGCGCATCGGCGCAGTGCAGCCTTCCAGGTAGCTCACGTAGCTGGCGTCTTCCGCAATCACCAGGGTGCGCTCGAACTGGCCGGTCTCGGCCGCGTTGATACGGAAGTAGGTGCTCAGTTCCATCGGGCAGCGCACACCTTTGGGCACAAATACGAAGCTGCCATCCGAGAACACTGCTGAATTGAGCGCGGCGAAATAATTGTCGCGGGTGGGCACCACGCTGCCCAGGTACTTGCGCACCAGTTCCGGGTAATCCTGTACCGCCTCGGAGAACGAGCAGAAAATCACCCCGGCCTCCTTCAGCTCCTTCTTGAAAGTGGTGCCGACTGAAACCGAATCGAACACTGCATCCACGGCCACGCCAGCCAGGCGGGCACGTTCATGCAAAGGCACGCCCAGCTTGTCGTAGGTTTCCAGCAGCTTGGGGTCGACCTCGTCCAGGCTTTGCGGCCGGTCCTTGTCGGACTTGGGCGCGGAGAAATACGAAATGGCCTGGAAATCGATGGGGTCGATTTGCAGGTGGGCCCAGTCCGGCTGCGGCATCTTCTGCCATTGCTGAAGCGCCTTGAGTCGCCATTCCAGCAACCACGCCGGTTCTTTCTTGCGCGCCGAGATCCAGCGCACCGTGTCTTCGTTCAGCCCCGGGGGCGCGGACTCCGACTCGATATCGGTAACAAAGCCGTGGCGATATTTGCGGCTGACAAAGTCATCCACCACGGAGTCTTCTGCTGCCCCTGCCGGGGCCTGTAATTCAATTTCCGTGGTCATGGTCAAATCCGCTTATCTTCTGTGTTCATTTCGCTGTTCAGGGTGGCTATGCGCAACGCCGACTTGTCAAAACGCATCGGCATGGTCATTTCCGCCAGGCTCACATCCTGCAGAGCGCGCGCCACCGCCACGCTGATGCGCTGCCAATTGCTGCGCATTGAGCAGTTGTGCTCCACGCTGCAAAGGCCCTGCTCGACGCTGCACTCCGTCATCGCAATGGGGCCTTCGATGGCAGAGATAATTTCTGCCACGTTAATCTCACCGGCCCGCCGCGCGACCTTGTATCCGCCATTGGCGCCCCGGCTGGATGTGACCAACCCGGCGCTGGCCAGCAGCTTGAGCACTTTGCTCACCGTCGGCGTTTCCACCTGGGTGCGCTCGGCCAGCCGCTGTGCGCTCAATATGCCGCCGTCCCGCGCCAGTTCAACCATGGCCAGGATGGCGTAGTCGGTCATTTTGCTGATTCGAAGCATTCCAGGTTACCGAAGGCGTTCAAGGGCGAAATCTGCCATACAACCGTATATATAGTACCACGACGGTACTATTTAAAGCAGCAGCAGAACGGCAACGTTGGTTTAAACAAGCACGTCCCTCGTGCAGAATGCCCCCATGCCCGCAGAAACCCCGGATCAACGCCTCACCCAGGCCCTCGCCTGGGCCCAACAAACGCTAGGCGAAAACAACTTGAAAGCGGCCCCGGTTTCTGGCGATGCCAGCTTCCGCCGCTATTTCAGGCTCCGCACCAGCGACAACACCAGCCTGATCCTGATGGACGCACCGCCAGCCCAGGAAGACTCCCGGCCGTTTATCGACATTGCGAAGCGCCTGCGGAACGCCGGCATCTGCGCGCCAGAAATCATTGCTTTTGATCTCGACCAGGGTTTTGGACTGCTGGAAGACCTGGGCGACACGCTCTACAAGGGCCTGCTAAGCGAACAGACCGTGAATGAACACTTCTCCGCCCTGTTTGATGTCTTGGCGCTCATGGCGCGGGACGTCGATTGCGAAGGCCTGCCGGAGTATGACGCCGATCGCTTGCAGCAGGAACTGGACCTTTTTCCCGACTGGTACCTGTCCCATCATCGCAAAAGACCGTTCAGCGAAGCCGAACAGCAAACCTGGCGTGCACTTTGCGAGGAGCTCCTGTCCAGCGCGCAGGAGCAACCCCAGGTGTTCGTCCACCGCGATTTCCACTCCTGCAACCTGCTTTGGCGAAAAGACCAGCTGCCCGGCGTGATCGACTTCCAGGATGGCGTGCGCGGCCCGTTGAGCTACGACTTTATCTCCCTGGCCTGGGACCGCTACATCCACTGGCCCCGGAACCAGATTGAGCATTGGATGGCCCAGATGCACGATCGCCTGGTGCCACCGGCTGACCTGCCAACCTGGACTCGTCAGTGCGACCTGATGGGCCTGCAGAGAAACCTCAAGGTGGTGGGCATCTTTGCGCGCCTGAAGTACCGTGACGGCAAACAGGGCTACCTGGAAATGATCCCGATGTTCTACCAATACCTGCTTGATGTGCTGCCCCGCTACCCCGAGTTCGAGGAATTCCACGCCATTCTCCAGGAACCATCATGCGCGCCATGATCCTGGCCGCCGGCCGGGGCGAACGCCTGCGGCCGCTGACCGACACCACGCCCAAGCCGCTGCTTGAAATTGGTGGAAAGCCGATGATCGAACACCACATTGAATCACTCGCTAACGCGGGATTCCGCGAGTTGGTGATCAACGTCAGTCACCTGGGCCAGCAGATCGAAGATACGCTGGGCGGCGGTGGGCGCTTTGGCGTAAACATCGCTTACTCAAGGGAGCCGGAAGGCGCGCTGGAAACCGGCGGCGGCATCTTCCAGGCACTGGATTTGCTGGGCGATGCGCCGTTTGCCGTGATCAATGGCGACGTGGTTACCGATTACCCGTTTTCCCGGCTGCGCGCGGTGAAGTGTGACTGGGCGCACCTGGTGCTGGTTGCCAACCCGGAACACAACCCCGCGGGCGACTTTTCCCTTCAGGGCGCGCGGGTCACAAACCAGGGGCCCGCCATGGGCACCTTCAGCGGCATCTCCGTGTACCACCCGCGGCTGTTTGCCAGCTGCGAGCCAGGACGCTTTTCGGTGGTGCCAACACTGCGCGAGGCGGTCGATAATCACCTGGTAACCGGTGAGTGGCACCGGGGCTACTGGAATGATGCCGGAACCCCGGCGCGCCTGGAATCGGCACGAGCGCGCTAAACCTGGCGCCAACAGAAAAGCGCTTTGCCTTATTTGCCCTTGTATACATACTCTTACATTGTTTAAAATTGGTCCCGGAGTGAATCCAACTGCACTGGATGGTGCAGTGAAAACAAATTAACCAAGGAGCCCGTAATGCGAATCCTGAATCCTCGCAGCTTGACTGCGATTGCTGTTTCTTGTGCTTTCTCGGCCGTTGCCGTGGCGCAGGATCGTGCAGCAAACACCCCCGATTCTCCCGAGGTGTTGAACGCTGACAGCGCTGGCTTTATTGCTACGCCTGACGGCGCTGAACACGTAGCTGATGGCGGTTTTGAAGCCGGCTCGCCGAACCCAAACTGGAACGAGTTTTCAGCTACCTTTGGCTCGCCACTTTGCACCGTTGGCCTGTGTGGCACCGGAACCGGCACTGGCCCAAACTCGGGCGAATGGTGGGCATGGTTCGGCGGCATTGCCGCGGTGGAAGAAGGCTCTGTTAGCCAGGCCGTTACCTTCCCGGCCGGCGGTGCGGCAACGCTGACCTTCTATCTTGAAGCCATTGTTTGCGATTCCGCCAGCGACTACATGGAAGTCACGGTGGACGGCAACCAGGTGTTCTTGATTGACGGCAGTTCTCCCCTCTGCGGTGTTCTGGGTTATTCCGAGCAGACCGTGGACGTGGGTGCCTATGCTGACGGTGGCGTTCATACCATCGAATTCCACAGCGAAATCTTTGCCAACAACCTGGGCGGCTCCAACTTTTTCGTCGACGACGTTTCCCTGGAAGGCGCCGAGCCGCCGGCAGAAGCGCGTTTCCTCGCCGTCAAGGATTTCGACGACGGCAACACTGCAGAAGTCGAAATGACCCTGAGCTGTAACACCGGCCTGCCGCTTGAGCAGACCATCGGTGTGGCTGAAGGCGACCCGATCAACTTCGTGGTCACCGACTTCACCCAGGGCGAACTCGACTGCACCATCACCGAAGACGTACCGGCAGGCTACTCCGCCAGCTACGACGACGGCGACGGCATCAGCGCAGACAGCTGCTCATGGGCAGACCTCTCCGGCGGACAGTACGCCTGTTTGGTGACCAACTCCCTCGACGACGTTGAAGTTGAAGTCACCAAGATGTGGATCGACGAGAACCCGCAGTTCAACGGCCAGAACATTGCTGAAGCGGAATGGACCTGCTCCAACACCGCATTCTGCAATGTCTTCTTCGGTGAAGTAGACACCTGCTCCGGTCGACTGGACTTCTTCGGCAACCCGGCAACCGATTCCTTCTTCGTCTACCCGGATTGGGAAAACGGCACCGTGTGTGACATCACCGAGGTGATGGTTGCTGACGGCGGCGTGGAAATTGATGACAGCGAGTGCCAGGACCTGATCGTATGGCCGGGCCAGGGCGCTTCCTGCACCATCTACAACACGCGTCTGTACGAAGGCATCCCGACACTGAGCCAGTACGGCCTGGGCGTTCTCGTCCTCGTCATGCTGGGCATGGGCTTCGTAGCAGTACGTCGCTTTGTCTAAAAGCACGTAGGAGCGGCGCCTCGCGCAGAAAGACCGCAGGCTTGAACCTGCTCCTGTAGAAAGACCAGAAACGGCCCGGGAATTCCCGGGCCGTTTTTTTTGCCCCGGTGTGACCTTTGCCCCCCTGTAATCCCGCTCGCATCAGTTAGAATTTCCGTTTTTCCCCAACCGGCATACCCATGACACGAATCACGACAGCGTTGTTCGCACTGGCTTTCTCGCTCCAGGCTCTCGCCGAAGCCCCCCCCGAACTGAACATCGACCCCGAAAAGATCACCGTTTCCGGCATTTCTTCGGGCGGCTCGATGGCCCACCAGTTGCACATCGCCTATCCCGACCTGTTTTCCGGCGCGGGCATCATTGCCGGCGCGCCCTACGGCTGCGCGGCGGGCGAGGTGGCAACCGCCTTTGCTCGGTGTATTGCCACTGCGCCCGACCCGTTTCCGCTGGACGAACTTCTGGCCGCTGCCAAAGACTTTGCGACGCAATCTGCTGTCGGTGACCCAAAGCTTCTATCGGATGACCGCGTGTGGCTGTTTCACGGCGCCCAGGATGCAGCGGTCGCGCGTGGTGTCGGCGACGCCCTGGCAGGTTTCTATTCCAGTTTTGTCGGCCCCGCCAACATCACTTACATCACTGACGTGGAAGCGGCTCACACCTTTCCCACCGAGGACCAGGGAAGCGACTGCACCACCTCTGAGGCGCCCTGGATCGGCGCCTGCGGTTACGACGCCGCTGGTCAAATTCTAATGCACTTGTACGACGACCTTGAACAGCCCGGCACCACGGCGACCCAACAAGCAATTGAAGTGACGCTACCCGGGGCCGCTGAAGTCACACTCTCGCCATCCGCATGGCTGTACATACCTGCAGCGTGCCGGGATGGGCAGCAGACTTGTGCTTTGCACCTCGCCCTACACGGTTGTGCCCAGTCCGTGGAGCAGGTCGGAATGGCCTTCATCGAGAATTCTGGATATCTCTCCTGGGCCGAGGCCAACGACATCGTTCTTGCATTTCCCCAGGCAGCGCAATCAGCGCTAAATCCCCTCACTTGCTGGGACTGGTGGGGTTACAGCGGAGCCAACTACCTGCAAAGGGAGGGAGCACAAATGAAAGTACTGGCCGACTGGGTAAGCAGTCTTGCAGGCGAGCCCGAAGATGCCTACCTGTGGCTGGAAGAGGTCGAATCAGACAAGGCCCTGGAATGGGCCAGGTCGCAGAATGCCCGCTCGCTGCCCGAAATCGAAGCCCTGCCCGTGTTCAAGCAGCTCTATGAGCGCAACCTCGAGATCTACAATTCCAACGAGCGCATAGCACGGCCCGGATTCCGTGGCGCCTACGTTTACAACTTCTGGCGCGA
Source organism: Gammaproteobacteria bacterium (assembly GCA_030428105.1). GTDB lineage: Bacteria > Pseudomonadota > Gammaproteobacteria > Xanthomonadales > SZUA-36 > JAUIBE01. The sequence goes on along the minus strand of JAUIBE010000018.1, from coordinate 23,574 downwards.
TGCGAAAAATGAGCGCGGGCTGTGGCGGCGCACCACACCGGCGGAGTACAGCAAAGAAAACCCCAACTGGGAAACGGTGCTGGACCTGGATGCCCTGGCCGAGGCCGAAGGCGAGAATTGGGTCTGGAAAGGCGCCTCCTGCTTGTACCCCGAAGAACGGCTTTGCATCCTCTCGCTATCCCGCGGTGGCGCGGACGCCACCGTGCAGCGTGAGTTTGATACCGAGGCCAAGGCATTCGTGGAGAACGGTTTTGCCCTGCCCGAGGCCAAGTCTTTTACTTCCTGGGTCGACGAAAATGCGCTGTTCGTGGGCACGCCGCTGGAGGAAGCAGACTCGGTCACCGAGTCGGGATATCCCAATACCGTGAAGCTGTGGCGCCGCGGGACACCGCTCAGCGATGCCGACACCGTGTTCAAGGGTAAGACCACCGATGTCCTTTCTTACGGGCAGCGTATCTGGGACGGCGAAACCGGCCACGACACCATCGTCAATGTGCCCGAATTCTTCCGCAACAGCTACAACCTTTTGCGAGAAGACGAAGTCGTCCATCTTGGCGTGCCAGAGGGCGCCGAGATTCACGCTGTGCACAAAGGGCAGTTGCTGGTCCAGTTGCGCGCCACTTGGGAGGTTGATGGACAAAACTATCGCCAGGGAAGCCTCCTTTCCATCGACCTGGAGTCCTTCATCGCGGGTGAACGGGATTTCCAGGTCGTGTTCGAACCATCGGCTCGCAATGCACTCAGTGCGGTGCACAAGACCAAAAACTACTTGCTCCTGCTCTTGCTCGACATGGTCAAGAACCGCGTCCAGCGGTTTGAACTGCAAGATGGTGTCTGGGTGGAGCAACCGCTGGAGCTTCCGACCGAGGGCGCGCTCCAGATTGCCACCACCTCCGAGCAACATGATGACTTCTACTACCAGTACGAAGACTTCCTGACCCCCGACAGTCTGTACCTGGCCAAAAATGGCGGAAGCGAGATTGAGCTGATCAGGCAACTTCCCGAGTTTTTTGACAGCAGCGGCATCACGGTGGAGCAGCACCAGGCAAAGTCCGCCGATGGAACCATGATTCCGTATTTCCTCCTGCTGCCCAGGGGCTACAAGGCCAATGGCCAAACGCCCACCCTGCTCTACGGCTACGGCGGCTTTGAGGTTTCCTATGAGCCGTTTTACTCGGCAACCGTGGGCAACAGCTGGGTGGCACGTGGCGGCGCTTACGTGATGGCCAACATCCGTGGCGGAGGCGAATTTGGGCCAGCATGGCACCAGGCTGCACTCAAGGAGAACCGCCAGAAGGCCTACGACGACTTTATCGCGATTGCCGAGGACCTGATTGCGCGCAAAGTGACTTCCCCTCGCCACCTCGGTATTCGCGGTGGCAGCAACGGCGGGCTGCTCGTCGGCAATGTGTTTGTCCAACGGCCCGAGCTGTTCAACGCCGTGGTTTGCCAGGTGCCCCTGCTGGACATGAAGCGATACAACAAGCTACTGGCCGGCGCCAGCTGGATGGCGGAATACGGCAATCCGGATACCGATGATTGGGCATTCCTGCAGAATTATTCCCCTTACCACCTGGTTAGCGCAGAAGCGGATTACCCCACGGTATTCTTTACCACCTCGACCCGAGATGACCGAGTGCATCCTGCGCATGCCCGCAAGATGGTGGCGAAAATGCAGGACCAGGGCCACGATGTGGTGTATTACGAGAACATCGAGGGCGGGCACGGTGGCGCCGCCAATCTCAACCAGAGCGCCTACAACGAAGCCCTGATCTACGCCTGGCTATGGAAGGAACTGACTGCTGACGACCAGGGCTAAGCCAGCTACCACAGGCTCTTTCACCGGCGCTCGGGTGCACGCCGGCGTGGTGAAATGAGCCAGACGGAGCCGAAAGACAGCGCAAGACGGGCGGGCTTCTTTGGCGTGTTCCGCTACTCGCGGCGCGCGCTCCACCTGGTCTGGTCCACCAACCGGCCGCTAACGGTCTCGCTGGCCATCCTGACTATTTTCGCCGGCATCCTGCCAGCAGCCATTGCCTGGATCGGTGCGCAGATTATCGACGCGGTCGTGGCAGCAATCGAGATTTACAAGGATAGCGGCGAGGCCCAACTGCAGTCGGTGATCTGGCTGGTCGCGGCCGAAGCGGGCGTGGTTGCCACGCTGGCAGGCGCGCAACGTGGAATATCCCTGTGCCAGGCGTTGCTGCGCGCGCAGCTGGGACAGCGGGTGAACGTCATGATCCTAGACAAAGCCCTGACGCTGGAGCTGGCACAGTTCGAGAACGCCGAGTTTTACGACAAGCTCACCCGCGCCCGTCGCGAGGCCTCCAACCGGCCGCTGTCACTGGTCAACCGCACTTTCGGCCTGGGCCAGAACACGATCTCGCTGGTGAGTTATGCCATCCTGCTCATCCAGTTCTCGCCGTGGGCGGTCGTCGCGCTGGTGGTTGCAGGGCTGCCTTCCTTCATTGCCGAAACGCGCTTTTCAAACGAAGCCTTCAGCCTGTTTCGCTGGCGTTCACCCGACACCCGCAAGCAGATCTACCTGGAATCGGTGATCGCGCGCGAGGACAACGTCAAGGAGGTCAAGCTGTTTGGGCTTGGTCCGCTGCTGCTGCAACGCTACCGCGACATTTTCGATCGCCTGTACACGCGCGACCGTTCGCTGGCGATTCGCAGGGATGGGTGGGGTTTCGTCCTCGGCTTGTTGGGCACTTTGGCGCTGTATGGCGCTTACGCATGGATCGCCGCTGCGGCAGTGGTGAGCCGTATTACCCTGGGCCAGATGACCATGTACCTGATGCTCTTCCGCCAGGGACAGACCGCGGTCACGGCGATCCTTTCATCCATCGGCGGCCTGTACGAAGACAACCTCTACCTGTCGACGCTTTACGAGTACCTCGAAACCGAAACTCCGGAATCCGCAGGCAGTGTGCAGCAAGGCCCGGCGCCCGGAGACGGCATCCGTTTCGAAAACGTCAGTTTTACCTACCCCGGCGCAAGTGCACCCGCATTGCACGACATCAACCTGCATATTCGTCCCGGAGAATCGCTTGCGCTGGTGGGCGAGAACGGCTCGGGCAAGACCACGCTGATCAAGCTGCTCACCCGCCTGTACGCGCCTGCAGAAGGGCGAATCCTGCTCGACGGCCTGGACCTGCGCGAATGGCAGGAGCAGGCGCTACGACTTCGCATCGGCGTCATCTTCCAGGATTTCGTGCGCTTCCAGTTCAGCGTGGGCGAAAACATTGGCGCAGGTGATGTAAGCCACTTCCACGAAGAACCACGCTGGCGCCAGGCGGCCGAGATGGGCATGGCCGATGAGTTTATCGAGCTGATGCCAACGCAGTACCAGACCCAGCTTGGCAAGTGGTTCCAGGATGGCCAGGAGCTGTCCGGTGGCCAGTGGCAGAAAATCGCTTTGTCGCGCGCATTCATGCGCACCGGCGCTGACATCCTGGTGCTGGATGAGCCAACGGCGGCAATGGACGCTGGCGCCGAGGCCGCGATATTCGAGCACTTCCGAAGCCTGACAAGAGACAAGATCGCCATCCTGATTTCGCACCGCTTCTCCACCGTGCGCATGGCGAGCCAGATTGTCGTCATCCAGGACGGCCGAATCATCGAGCGCGGCGATCACGAGGCCCTGATGCAACTCGACGGCAACTACGCGCGGCTGTTTTCCCTGCAGGCGGCGGGCTACCGCTAGACCATCACAAAAGCGCCGCTTGTTTTTGCGCCATCGACCGTACAAGATAAGTCGCTGTTTGGAGTGACACACCCGGGAGACATGTATGACAGTGAGCGTGGCCGTGCTCAGGGAGCAGGCCGAAGGCGAACGACGCGTTGCCCTTGATCCGGCCAATGCATCCCGCCTCGCCGCCAAGGGCATCAAGGTACTTGTTGAACAGGGGGCCGGCGATGCAGCCGGGTTCCAGGACAATCAATATGAGGGCGCAGAGATCGTCGCCGATCGGGCAACGCTGTTGCGCGATGCCGACGTATGCCTCTGGGTCCAGGCACCGGATGAGCGCGCGCTGGGCGCGATGAAAGCGGGCGCGATTGGCATGGGCCAGGTATTCGCCCACCGTAACACCGCTGTCGTGGAAGCCCTCAAGCAAAGCCGCGTGAGCAGCTTCGCCATGGAACTGGTGCCTCGCATTACCCGCGCGCAAAGCATGGATGTGCTTTCCTCGCAGGCCACCATTGCCGGTTACCAGGCCGTGCTCAGGGGCGCCAGCCTTGCGCCGCGCTTGTTCCCAATGCTGACCACCGCCGCCGGAACCCTGCGTCCCGCCGCCGTGGTGGTGATTGGCGCCGGTGTGGCTGGCCTGCAGGCCATCGCCACCGCCCGCCGCCTGGGGGCGCGCGTCGAGGCCTACGACATTCGCGCCGCAGCCAGGGAGCAAGTTGAATCCCTCGGCGCCCGCATGATCGACACCGGCGTGAACGCCGAGGGTGAAGGTGGTTACGCCCGCGAACTGACCGACGATGAGAAGCAACAGCAGGCCGATGTGCTGGCCGAGCACCTCGCCAAAGCCGATGTGGTGGTCTCTACCGCCGCGGTTCCCGGCAGGCCGGCGCCAAAGATCATCACCCAGGACATGGTGGAAGGCATGAAGCCGGGCGCGGTCATCGTTGACCTCGCGGCCGAGTCGGGCGGCAACTGCGTACTGACCCAGCCAGGCACCACCCAGCATCATGGCGGCGTCACCATCGACGGCCCGCTCAACCTGGCCAGCCACGCGCCGATTCACGCCAGTGAAATGTATGCCCGCAACCTGCTGAACCTTTTGGATCTCATGTTGGGCGAGGAAGGCCTCAACATTGACCGCGAAGACGAAGTGATTGCCGGCTGCCTGCTCACCCACGACGGCGCGCTGGTTCACGAACGCACCGCCGAGGCCCTGGCCTCAAGCTGACCGACGACGGAGAGTTCACCTTGGAAGGATTTATCGCCCTCTATATTTTCATGCTCGCGGCCTTTACCGGCTACGAGGTCATCTCCAAAGTCCCGGTCATCCTGCACACCCCGTTGATGTCGGGCTCCAACTTTGTTCACGGCATCGTGCTGGTGGGCGCCATGGTGGCGCTGGGCCACGCCGACACTACCACCGAGCAGGTCATCGGCTTTATCGCCGTTCTGCTGGGTGCAGGCAACGCGGTGGGCGGCTACGTGGTTACCGAGCGCATGCTTGAAATGTTCAAGTCGAGCAAGGAGGAAGGCTGATGGAAGGCATCCTCCCCGAGGGCTTTGCCCACTGGCTGATCCAGGCCAGCTACTTCGTCGCAGCCATCCTGTTTATCTGGGGGCTGAAGAAGATGAGCCACCCGCGCACCGCGCGCGGCGGCGTGGTGTGGGCCGGTATCGGCATGGTGGTGGCCACCGTCATCACGTTCGCCGAACCGGGCATGCACAACTACCTGCTGATGACATCGGCGATCTTTGTCGGCGGCATCCTGGCGTGGTGGACCGGCAAACGCGTGGCGATGACCGACATGCCGCAGATGATCGCGCTGTACAACGGCATGGGCGGCGGATCGGCGGCGGCGATTGCTGCTGTGGAGCTGCTGCGGGTGCACACCGGCGCCGGCCTCACCCACGATGCCTTCGCGGCGCGTGAGCTGGCGGTACTAGGCGCATTGATCGGCACGGTGGCCTTCTCAGGCTCGCTGATTGCCTTTGCCAAGCTGCAAGGCTGGATGCGCAAGGTTTACCGCTTCAGCGGGCAGCAGGTGCTTAACGGGCTGATCTTCCTGGCCCTGATCGTGCTGGGCTTCCTGCTGGCGCGCACCGAGTTCTCTTCCGGCGCGTTCTATGCCTTCTTCGTGCTGGCACTGCTGATCGGAATTCTCATGACGGTGCCCATCGGCGGCGCCGATATGCCGGTGGTGATTTCGCTGTACAACGCCCTTACCGGCCTCGCGGTTGGTTTTGAAGGCTTTGTGCTGCAGAACCCGGCGATGATGATCGCCGGCATCGTGGTGGGCTCTGCGGGCACCCTCCTCACGCAGTTGATGGCCAAGGCCATGAACCGGCCAATCAGCAACGTGTTGTTCGCCGGTTTCGGCACCGGCGACGACGGCGGCAGCGGCGTGGAAGTCACCGGCAGCATGAAAGCCATCGACCCAAGCGATGCGGCCATCTCCATGGCCTATGCCGAGAAGGTGATCATCATTCCAGGTTACGGCATGGCGGTCGCCCAGGCCCAGCACAAAATCTGGGAATTGACCCAGGAGCTGATCAAGAAAGGCGTGAAAGTGAGCTTCGCCATCCACCCGGTCGCCGGCCGCATGCCGGGCCACATGAACGTGCTGCTGGCCGAAGCTGGCGTGCCCTACGACCTGATCTACGACCTGGAAGACATCAACAGCCAGTTTGCCAACACCGACGTGGCGCTGGTGATCGGCGCCAACGACGTGGTGAACCCGGCGGCGCGCAAGGACACGTCCAGCCCGATTTACGGCATGCCGATTCTCGACGCTGACAAGTCGCGCAACGTGATCGTGGTCAAGCGCGGCCAGGGCACCGGCTTTTCCGGCATCGAGAACCTGCTGTTCTTCGAAGACAACACGCGCATGTGTTACGGCGATGCCCAGGATGTGGCGCAGAAGATGATCGCCGGGGTCAAATCCGTCTGAGTCCTGCTTGAGCCTTTGCACCGCCCTGGCCAGGCCAGGGCGAATTCTTCGTGATTGATGGTTGTGTATGGTGTTGTACTGTGGTATAACACCTACACATAGACTTTACTATTTGCAGGAACACCCAATGAAACCTTCACGCCTGAACACGCTTTTCCCAGCTTCGGCAGCCGCGTTGGCAGTCGCCCTCACCGTGGCCGCATGCGGCAAGGGCCCGGAACAGGTGGCCCAGGCCAGCAGCAACAGCCTGCTGGACTATGTGCCCAACGATACGCCCTACCTGGCCGGCAACCTCCAGCCGTTCCCGGAAGATGTCATCGAAGCGAACTTCGCCCGGGTGCAACCCGGTCTCGACGCCTTGCAGGAAGTGCTCCAGGATTCCAGCGTCAAGCTTTCCGGCTCAGCCGCCGAGGAAAACCCGGAAATCGCCCTGATGGGCGCCATTCTCGGCGAACTGAACGGCAAGCTGAACCGCCAGGGCATCGAATCCCTCGGCTTCACCATGAGCGCCAACCACGTGGTGTACGGCATGGGCGCGTTCCCGGTGATGCGTTTGTCGTTGGGCGACGCCCAGGCGCTGCGTGACACCATTGCCCGCATTGAAACCAATGCCAGCACCACGTTCCCGCAATCCGAGTTCGAGGGCCAGGGCTACTGGAAGCTTTCCGGCGGTGGTTCCGACGCCGAAGCACCCCCGGCGCCGGTTTATTTCGCGATCATCGGTGATGGCGACGCGGCGCACCTGGCCATAGGCGCGATTCCACAGAATCTTGAGGCAGCGCTGCTGCCCCAGTTCCTGGGCAAGACCCTGCCGGACAATAGCGTGGCCGCCGAATCACTGGCCGAGATCAACAGCGCCTACGGCTATTCGCCCTACGCCAGCGGATTCCTTGATTTCCAGAAGATGCTGGACCAGTTCACCGACCCCAACTCCCCGGTTGGCGCCATGATGGCCGCGAACGGCCGGTCTGCCGAGGATGTCCTTGGCGCCACCTGCCAGGCGGAGATCTCCGAGCTGATCTCCCGCACCCCGCGGCTGGTGGCCGGGGTAACCGACCTCACGGCCGCCACAACCGGCGCCGAGTACCGACTGGAAATGGCCGATGACCTGGCCTCTGACCTGGCCAGCCTGGTTTCCAATGTCCCGCCGGTCCCCGCGCAGACGGCCCAGTTGCTGGAATTCTCGCTGGGCATCCGCGTGGGTGCTGCACGCGATTTCCTGATCACCAAGGCCACCGAGTACAGCCAGAAGCAGTACCAGTGCGACAAGCTGGCGAGCATTCCGCAAAGCGCTTCTGAACTGCTGGAAAGCCTGAACTACCCGCTGCCGCCACTGATCAACAATTTCCTCGGTTTCCGCGCCAGCATCAGCGACCTGCCGGAAGACCAGTCGCAGGTTGCCGACGTCAAGGGCACCTTCGCCCTGCATGTCGACAAGCCGGAAATGTTTGTTGGCATGGCGCAGATGTTCCTGCCGCAGATTGCCGGTCTGGAAATCGAAAAGGGTGCGCCGCCGCAGGAAATTCCCCAGGAATTGATGCCGATGCCGGGCATGGTGGCTTCCACGGCCATGTCTGACCATGCACTGGGCTTCGCGGTTGGCGCGGGGGAAGAACAGCGCCTGGTGGCCTACCTGGAAGAGGACACGCCCAATGACGGCAGTTTCTTCTCGGTCAATTACGACATGGCTGCCTACATGCAAAAACTAAACGAGCTGCAGGACAACTTCGAAACGATGATGGGCGCGGAGGGAATGGGCGCCGACGGTGAACAGGCGTACATCGATGCCCAAAACGATCCAATCGTCAAACTGTCGGAAGCCTGGCGCAAGTCGTTCATGGACATGGCGGGCCGCAGCGAGTTGTCGCTCCACTTCGACAGTCAAGGTTTCGCGGTACGCAGCCGCATGCAGTTCAACGACTAGACCCGGACACAAGCCCACCGCCGCGCACTGCGGCGGTGGCTCCCGGTAAGCTAAAGCGCGTCAGTACCTGAAGTGCTTGATCTTCTCGCCCATCTGGCCGATGCCGGTCATCGCCTCGATGCCGATCTGCAGGTGCAGGTCCACCCACTTCTCCGTCACTTTCTTGTCCGACTGCTCGGTCTTGACCCCATCAGGGGTCACCGGCACGTCTGAAACCAGCAACAGGGCGCCACGCGATATCTCGTTGGCGTGACCAACGATAAACAGCGTCGCGGTTTCCATGTCGATGCCAATGCAGGTCATGTCGTGCAGCATCTGGTGGAACTGCCCATCGTGCTCCCACACGCGCCGGTTGGTGGTGTAGATCACGCCGGTGCGGTAATCGACCCCGTGGGCCAGGATCTTGTCGGAAACAAACTTGTGCAGTTTGAATGACGGCAATGCGGGCACCGCCGGCGGAAAGTAGTCGTTGCTGGTGCCCTCGCCCCGAATCGCCGCGATGGGCAGGATGAAGTGGCCGATCTCGGTGGAGTTCTTCAAGCCGCCGCACTTGCCAAGGAACAGCACGCCCTTGGGGGCGATGGAGCTGAGCAAGTCCATGATGGTGGCGGCGTTGGAAGAGCCAATGCCGAAGTTGATGATGGTCAGGCCGTCCTGGTTGGTGGCCGCCTGCATCGGCCGGTCGCGGCCGTACACTTCGCAATTGAACTGCTCGGCGAATTTATCGACGTAGTTGCCGAAGTTGGTGAGCAGGATGTAGTCGCCGAAGGCTTCGAGCGGCATGCCGGTGTAGCGCGGCAGCCAGTTTCTGGTGATATCGAGTTTGCTTAACATCGCAGAATACTGCCAGAAGCGGCCGCCGGCTGCCAGTTGAACCGGTTTAGCGGGGCTGCACGGCCAGCTTCAGTCTGCCTGCGCAGCGCCCTCGCCGCCCAGTTCTGCCACCAGGACTTCCCTGGCCAACGGCACAGTGACGCGGCGCTTTCCAGCCAGTGCGCCGCGGTGCAATTTTTCCAGCGCGCCAAGCAGGGAACCGAGGTCGCGGCTGATGCGCCGCAGCAGGAATTGCTCCACTTCCTCAGGCAGCTCGAAATCCAGTGACTTTGCCCTGGCCCTGAGCACCAGCAAGCGGTCAGCCTCGGGAAGCGGCTCCAGCTGTACGCGAACCCCCCAGGCCATGCGCGAAGCCAGGTCGGGCAAGGCAAAATCGATGGCGGAAAGCGGCTGCTGGCTGGCCACCGCCACTTGTCCTTCGCTGGCCAGGACCTCGTTGAAGCAATGAAACAGCGCCTCTTCCCAATCGCGGTCACCGGCCACCGCGTGCAGGTCATCAAAGCAGACCAGCCCTTTCAGGCCTTTGAGGCCTGCGCGGGCGGATTTATCCATGCGTTTCAGGCCGATGTACCACGCCATGCGGCCATCGCCACGCGTCTCCGTGCACAGCGCGTTAAGCAGGTGTGTTTTACCGGTTGAAGCAGGGCCGCTGACAAACAGGCTGGCGCCCGGCTGGCTGCACAAGTCGCGCACGGCCGCGGCTGCCGCGAGGTTGGGGCCGGGAATGTAGTCTTCGAAGCGATCCGGCCTTCGCGGATGCAACTGCAAAGGGATCTGGGGTGAAAACAGGCTCAAGGTTCAGCCGTTTTGCCTGGCTCACCTTGCGGCGATGGCTCAGTGGGCCCATCGGCATCCTGTTCGGACGCATCCGGCGCCTCGTCCACGCCTGGCTCATCTCCGCCCTCGCCCCCGGAGTCATCACCATAGAAATCACTCTTGCGATACTCGGCGTGGATATGCCGAACCAGCACGTTCAGCGCGGCGGCTACCGGCAACGCCAGCAAAATGCCGAGGAAGCCAGCCAACTGGCCACCAGCCAGTACTGCGAAAATCACGGCCACGGGGTGCAGCCCCACGCGATCACCAACCAGCTTGGGCGTGAGCACCATGCCCTCCAGCATCTGGCCAGCCATGAACACGCCCGCCACCATCAGCAGGTGTGGGAAATCCTGGAATTGGAAAATCGCGGCGATCAGGGCGGCGCCAACACCAACGAAGGTGCCGAGGTAGGGCACGATGCTGAGCAGGCCCGCAGTCAGGCCGATAATCACGGCCAGGTCGAGGCCAATCACCCACAGCCCGATGGAATACACCAGGCCCAGCGCCAGCATCACGATCAGCTGGCCACGCATGAACGCGCCCAGCACATCGTCGATTTCCCCGGCCAGCCGGGAAATCAGCGGCTCGTGCTTGCGCGGCAGCATCATGCGAATGCCGCCTATCAGCTTGTCCCAATCGCGCAGCAAGTAGAAAGTCACCACCGGGATCAACACCAGGTTGACGAAGAAGCCCATGACCGCCTGGCCGCTCTGGAACAGCGTGCCCAGAACGGTGAGCAGCGCCGAGCTGGCTTCTTTCCAGTAGGCCTTGAGGTTTTCGGTAATCGTGGTGGCGTCGAGGTAGATACCCTCGAAGCCCAGCTTGGCCTGCACCCAGGGCCAGGCTGTTTCGCCAAGCCATTCCAGGAACTCGGGGGTCTTGGCCACCAGGTCCTGCACCTGGTTCTGGATCAGCGGAACGATCACCAGGATGGAAAGCACAAATATGCCGGTGATCAGGGCAAACACCAGGATCACCGCGAACGTGCGACTCCATTCCCAGCGCCCCAGCTTGACACCCTCGAGCTTGTCGGTGAGTGGATCAAACAGGTAAGCCAGCGCAGCAGACACCGCGAACGGCGTAATCACCGGCGCCAGCTTCCAAAGCAGCCAGAAAAACAGCAGCGCCAGCGCCAGGCCAAACCACTTGCGCGATTCCCAGTTCACCGGATTGGCCGGATTGTTATTCGCTTGCATTCTTCGCCTTTACCTTGCGCGCCTTGCGCCACCAGATGAACGCGTACTGCAGCCCCGAGGCGAGCGTTGTCAGCGCTGTGAGGTAAACCAGCACCATCGTCCACGGCCCTGACCATTGCGGAAACGCCAGGCCCAGCATCACGCTCACCACCAGCAGGATCTGGCACAGGGTGTTCCACTTGCTGAATTCGGTTGGAATGGCGGTAGCCAACCGGGCGATGCGGAAATGATAGTAATAACCACCGCAGACAATGGTGACGTCGCGCAGCACGATCAGCAGCACCAGCCACCAGGGCAGATGGCCCAGCCAGCCCAGCGTGAGGGTCGTGCTAACCAGCAGGAACTTGTCGGCCAGCGGGTCGAGCACCCCGCCCCAATGGGTCATCCAGCCAAACTTTCGCGCCAGGAAGCCGTCCAGCAAGTCACTGACGCCTGCAGCCATGGCCAGGTAAAAGGCGGTGACGAACTCGCTGGTCAACAGGCAATAGACGATCGGCCCCACCACGATCATGCGGAAGATGGTGAGCACGTTGGGAAGCAGGCTCAAGCTCATGGCTGCAACTGGTACTCCCCGGTCAATTCATCCACTTTGAACGGCGCGGAGCCGGCGATCAACTGCTCCAGGTACTCCGGCGCCGCGTTCAGCGTCAGGTAGAAGCTGACCTGGCCGGGCGAAGCGGCGCGCACTCCCACCTCGTCCACCACGCTGAGGTTCTCCAGGTAAACCACGCAGCGCTCGTAATCCTCGGCCGACTGCACGCCCAGCACGGATATCTCATGAATCCAGCTACCCTGCTCCGAGGGTGCAATCACCTCGGAACCGGAAATCTCATCGACGGCCTGGTGAAAGGCATCCACCAGTGCAGTCTCCAGGTTGATCGCACGGCTGCGCCACGAGGACTGCAGCGTGCCGTACTCCAGCAGGAAGCGGGTGTTCCACTCGGGCCCTTCACGGCGCGCGGCCACCACCAGCGAGTGGCGGATTTCCGCATCCTCTTCGACGGTCTCGGTGTAGCCGCCCCACAGCAGTTGTACATCCACCCCGTAGTCGCCCTCTGCAACGGGTTGGGGCCAGTGGATAGGCAAGCCGCGGGTTTCCGCAACCCGGTCAAGCACCGGCGCCAGGAAGGTGTACTCCACCGGCATGATCTCGCGGCCCATGCCGTCATCAATCAACAACCAGATTTCCAGGGGTTCGCGGTTGGAAGGCCAACGCGGCAGCCCCGTGGCGCGCACCAGCCGGTCGACGCCGGCCTTGGAAAACTCGGCCACAAGCAGCGTTTGCGCCGTAACGCCCTCCACCCCAGTTTCGATGGTCGCTGACGATGAACCCGCCACGGCTTCCGCCGCCAGGCTGTCATAGTGAAAACTCAACACCAGGCCGCGCGCACCCTGGATCGCCTCGCCCACCCCTGGCTCAGCCGCCACCTCGCGAAGCCCGCTGAGCTTGCCCAGCACCTGCTCCAGCGCTGCCGGAAACGCCGCTTCGCGCGCGGCCTGGCTACGGTCCGCTACCGGCACTGAGCCCTCGTACAGGTCAACGTCCTGCGCAAAGGCAGGAACAAACACCAGGCTGAGGATCAAGAAAAGAATCAGTCTCATTTGGTCTTCCGGGGAGCCGCGAACCCGGTCCGTGGTACGGTCTGAAGGCGGCAAATACGATACCATATGCGGCCGCCAGGATGGCTCATTCCACCAATCAAAACGGGCAAGTCAAATTGAATAACCGGAGTTTGAAAAACACATCCAGCAGTGAATCGGCCACACCAGCTGGCCTGTCCTACCGCGATGCCGGTGTAGACATCGACGCCGGCAACGCGCTGGTCGAGCAAATCAAGCCAGCCATTCGCAAAACCGCACGCCCCGGCGCCATTGGCGGAATTGGCGGTTTCGGCGCCCTGTTCGACCTGAAGAAGGAGGGCTGGCGCGACCCCCTGCTGGTCTCCGGCACCGACGGCGTGGGCACCAAGCTGATGCTGGCACGCCTTGCCAACCGCCATGAAACCATTGGCATCGACCTGGTGGCGATGTGCGTCAACGACATTCTTACCTCCGGCGCAGAACCGCTGTTTTTCCTCGACTACCTGGCTACCGGCAAGCTGGAGCCGCAGCTTGCGCAGATCGTGATTGAAGGCATCGCCGAGGGTTGCCACCAGGCCGGCTGCGCGCTGGTGGGCGGTGAAACCGCAGAAATGCCCGGCATGTACGGCGAGGGCGACTATGACCTGGCCGGCTTCGCGGTAGGCGCAGTGGAGCGCGAGCAACTGCTCGACGGGTCGCGCATCGGCGCCGGCCACCGCCTGATAGGCATGGCTTCCAGCGGGGTGCACTCCAACGGTTATTCGCTGGTCAGGAAGGTGGTGGAGCGCTCCGGCGCATCTCTGGACGACGTTTTCGATGGTGCGGACGGCAAGCAACGCTCGCTTGGCGAAGTGCTGCTGGAACCCACCCGCATCTACGTCAAGCCGCTGCTGCCCTTGCTGAAAGCAGGCGCAATCGACGGCCTGGCCCATGTCACCGGCGGCGGACTGAGCGAGAACATCATCCGCATGCTCGGCGAGGACCTGGGCGTGCGAATTTACGACGACGCCTGGCAGCGTCCCGCGGTATTTGACTGGCTGCAGCAACAAGGTGGCATATCTGAAACCGAGATGCGCCGCACCTTTAACTGCGGCATCGGCATGGTGGCGGCGGTCGAGGCCGATCGCGCTGACGATATCCTCGGCCAACTGGCGGCCCAGGAGATTGAAAGCCTGGATATCGGCGAAGTCATCAAAGCCGACGACGGCAACCGGGTCCAGTTCGCCTGAACCCATGTCCAGGATGAAAATCTGCGTCCTGGTCTCGGGCTCGGGAACCAACCTTCAGGCGCTCATCGACGCCCGGGCACAAGGCCGCCTCGATATCGAGATTGTCCACGTCATCAGCAATGTCGCCTCCGCCAGCGGTCTCGACAAGGCGCGCGCAGCCAATATCGAATGCAGCGTACTCGAGCATGGCGCATTTGCCAGCCGCGAAGACTTTGACGCCAGCCTGGCGCGCCTGATGGCAGTGCATCAACCTGATCTGTTCGTGTTCGCCGGCTTCATGCGCGTGGTCGGAGATGCGGTGGTGAGCGCCCACGCGGGGCGGATGATCAATTTGCACCCCTCCTTGCTACCGCTTTACCCCGGGCTGCACACCTACCAACGCGCGATTGAAGCTGGTGATAGCGAACACGGCGCCAGCATCCACTTTCTCACCGCCCAGCTTGATGGCGGGCCGGTCATTTCGCAGGTGCGTATCCCGATTCTTCCCGGCGACAACCCGCAGCAACTGGCGCAGAGGCTCGGCCCGCTCGAGCATCGCCTGGTGGTGGCCACGGTTGAATTGTTTACCCGCAGCAAGGTCGAATGCGGCGAGGAGAATGTGCGGCTTGATGCCAGCACGCTGAATGCTCCCCTGCTACTTGGTGATGATGGAAAACTCCATGACAACGAATAAGCCCAATATTGGCACGGCCCTGCCTCGCCTTGGCCGGGTGCTGCTGGGCGTTGCGCTGATCGTGGCGGCCAGCATCGCCCTGGCGCCGCCAGTGGTCGCCCAGGGCGCCGAGGCGGGACTGGTGCCCTATTCCGCCCGCTACGCGGTGTACCGCAACGGCAAGTTGCAGGCGCGCTCCGAGTTCATCCTGGAAAAGCAGAACAACATCTGGGTGATGAAAAGCGAAAGCATCGGCACCCACGGCATGGCGCGCCTCGTAAAATTCCGTGATTTCGAATATGTTGAAGGCATAGAGATTGGCGGCCGCTTTCGGCCGGAAAGCTATCTGCACGACCTGAAATGGATTGGCCCGAACCAGAGTTCATCGGCCAGCTTTAACTGGCAGAGCGGAAAAGTGACGGTCACCGAAGAT
The DNA here is from genome assembly GCA_030428105.1 of Gammaproteobacteria bacterium. Lineage (GTDB taxonomy): Bacteria > Pseudomonadota > Gammaproteobacteria > Xanthomonadales > SZUA-36 > JAUIBE01. Next base: position 8,264 of record JAUIBE010000018.1, on the reverse strand, counting down.
GGCGACACCATGGTCCTCGACCTGGTTGATGGTGCGGTTGACCCGATGTCTTTGCAGCTGGAGCTGCGACGCCGCCTGGCCGAGGGCTCGAAAAACCTGGAATTCGTGCTGGTCAAGGAAGACGAAATCGAGACCCAGCTCTTCAGGCAGCTTGAAAAGGAGTGGCTGGAGACCAGCCTGGGGTGTCTTCAGACCACCCCGGTGGAACGGGTGCGAGAAGGCAGCACGCGCTTTACGCGCTTGTGGCTCGCCAGCAAACTGGGGATGATCCCGGTGAGGATGGAGCACGGCAAGACCGATGGCGACCACATGGAGCTACGCATTACCGAGCTGGTGATCGACGGCGCCACGATCGACCCTGAGCCTGGCTGCGCCAGCCGCCCGCGCAACGGCGGTTAAGCCATCAGCCCGCCAGGGCTCGCTGAGCAGAACGACCCGAACAAAGCTGGAGAACAGAGGTTTTCATGTATCGACTCAAAGTATTCCTTATCGTGTTGGTCATTGCCGGCTGCGCAGTCAACCCGGTAACAGGCGAGCGCCACCTGCAGTTTTACGGCAGCGACTGGGAAAACTCGGTGGGCGCGCAGATGTACGCGCCGATGAAACAGTCGGAAGGCGGCGACTTTGTTCTCGACCCCGAGCTCACCGCCTATGTCCAGGAAGTTGGTGATCGCCTGGCGCAGCACGCGCGTCGCAAGAGCGAGATCGATTTCGAATTCTCGGTTATCAACAACTCCCAGCCCAACGCCTGGGCGCTGCCCGGCGGCAAGATCGTCATCAACCGCGGCCTGCTGACTGAACTGAACTCCGAGGCCGAACTGGCCGCCGTTCTCGGCCACGAGATCGTTCACGCCGACGCTGCCCACGGCGCGCGCGCCCAGTCCAAGGGCGTGATCACCCAGATTGGCACCGTTGCCGGGATGATTATTGCCGGCACCACGCTGGACTCTCCCGCCGCACGCGAAATGGGCATGCTGGTGCCCATGGTCGGCGCCCAGTTGGTTACCCAGAAATACGGGCGCGACGCGGAACGCGAGGCCGACCTCTACGGCATGCGTTACATGGCCGAGGCCGGCTACGATGCTGAGGGCGCAGTTGACCTGCAGGAAACCTTCGTGCGGCTCTCCGAAGGCCGCAACCAGGATTGGCTCAGCGGCTTGTTTGCCTCGCACCCGCCGTCCCAGGAGCGGGTAGAAAACAACCGCGAGACCGAGAACCTACTCGCCGCTGAGGGGTATGAAGGCGGCGAGACTGGAAAATCCCGCTGGGAAGAGAAAACTGCCTACCTGAGGCGGGTTGAACCCGCCTACGAGTATTACGGCAAGGCCCGTGAGGCAGCCGCCGAAGGCGATTGGGGCACGGCACAGAAACAACTCAACGCGGCGATGAAAATCGAGCCGCGCGAGTCGCTGTTCCTGGCCATGCAGGGCGATATTCACGCGGAGAAAGACAAGACGCGCAAGGCGCTGCAATCGTACGACGCCGCGGTAGCGGCCAACGACGGCTTTTTCTACGGCTGGCTGCGCCGCGGCCTGGCCAATTACGAACTGGGCAACGAATCGGCCGCACGCCGCGACCTGGAGCACAGCGTCGAGCTGATGCCAACCGCCCAGGCCCACCACGCCCTGGGGCAGCTTGACCTCAAGGCCAACCGCCGCGCCTCGGCGATGGATCACTTCCGCATCGCGGCGCAGTCACAGAGCCCGGTGGGCGCATTGGCCGAACGCGACATCCTCGAAATGGAACTGCCTGAGCAGGCTGCCCGCTACGTGGCTGCGCAGCTGGCGGTCAACAGCAAGGGCGAGGTCTGGGTGCAGATTGGCAACCAGACCCGCACCCCGCTGGACAACATCAAGTACGACTACGCCTGGATCGACGACTCGGGCCAGACCCGTCGTGGCAGCGGCGAGATGCGCGGAATTATCGAGGGCGGAAAGTGGGCCCAGGAAGAGCTCAACGTGCGCATCAGCGGCGCCGGCGACATCAACCGCCGGGTGCAGGTGCAGATTACCAGCGCGGAATTGGTTGAATAAGGCTTGAAACCGGTTAACCCTTGGTGCGGCTGATACGCGCGCCGAGCGCGCTAAGCTTTTCCTCGATCAACTCGTAGCCACGGTCAATGTGGTAGACGCGGTCTACCGCGGTCTCACCCTCCGCCACCAGGCCGGCCAGCACCAGGCTGGCTGAAGCGCGCAGGTCGGTCGCCATGATCGGCGCGCCGGTCAGGCGACGTACGCCACGCACAATCGCCGTGTTGCCTTTCAACTTGATGTCGGCGCCCAGGCGCTGCAACTCCTGCACGTGCATGAAGCGGTTCTCGAACACCGTTTCGGTAATCACACCGGTGCCCTCGGCAATCGTGTTCAATGCGGTGAACTGGGCCTGCATGTCGGTGGGGAACGCGGGGTACGGAGACGTGGTCACGTCCACGGCCTTCGGCCTGCGCCCTTGCATGTCGAGCTCAATCCAGTCATCCCCGGTGGAGATTTCAGCGCCGGTTTCACGCAACTTGTCGAGTACCGCATCGAGATGTTCCGGGCGGGCCCGGGTGCAACGCACCTTGCCGCCAGTCATCGCCGCTGCCACCAGGTAAGTGCCGGTTTCAATCCGGTCTGGAAGCACCGAATACTCGGCGCCATTGAGCCGCTCGACACCTTCCACCGTGATCATCGTGGTGCCAGCGCCGCTGATCCTCGCGCCCATGGCGTTGAGGAAGTCGGCCAGGTCTTCCACCTCCGGCTCCTGGGCCGCGTTCTCGAGCACGGTGGTGCCTTCGGCCAGGGTCGCGGCCATCAGCAGGTTCTCGGTGCCGGTCACGGTGACCGTGTCCATCACGATGCGCGCGCCCTTCAGCCGCGATGCGCTGGCCTCGATATTGCCGTTGCGCACCGCCACTTCGGCGCCCATCTGCTGCAGCCCGCGCAGGTGCAGGTTGACCGGCCGTGAGCCAATCGCGCAGCCGCCAGGCAGCGAAACGATTGCCTTGCCGTAGCGCGCCAAAAGCGGCCCCAGCACCAGGATCGAAGCGCGCATGGTTTTCACCAGGTCGTAGGGCGCCTCGAAGTGGTCTATGCCACTCGGATCAATCTCAACCTGCATGCGGTCGCCCAGGGAAAGGCTGGCGCCCATGCGGCCGAGCAATTCCATGGTGGTGGTTACGTCCTGCAAGTGCGGAACGTTGCTAACCCGCGAAGGGGTTTCGCCCAGCACGCTGGCCACCAGGATCGGCAGAACGGCGTTCTTGGCGCCGGAAATCCACACCTGGCCTTCCAGCGGCGAGCCGCCGTTTATCAGGATTTTGGCCATATCAGGACGGGTCGCCGGGCGTGCGCGTGGTGAGCGCCAGGGCATGAATTTCACGCCCCATCTTTTCGCCCAGGGTGGCATAAACCATGCGGTGACGTTGAAGGGTTGATTTACCTTCAAAATCAGCGGAAATTACGGTGGCCTCGAAGTGCACGCCGTCTTCGCCGCTCACTTCGACCACCGCGCCGGGCAGCCCGGCACAAATCATTTGCTCTATAGTTAGGCTATCCATAGACTGTCGGGTCTTTCGGGCCCACGAATGTGCTTCAGCACGGGGCAGGATTCCATCTGGAGGCGGACATCTTAAAGGAATCATCGTTGAGCACGCCAGCGATATGCTAATTGCGATCATTCAACTTGTCGGCGGCTTTGTCCTGCTGGTCTGGGGCGCGGATCGACTGATCGCCGGCGCGTCCGCCATGGCGCGCAACCTGGGCGTGTCTCCGCTGATTATCGGCCTGACCATTGTCGCCCTGGGCACCTCGGCGCCTGAGCTGGTGGTTTCCGCCGTGGCCGCCTATCGCGGCAACCCCGAACTGGCGGTGGGTAACGCCATTGGCTCCAACATTGCCAACATCGGCCTGATCCTGGGCTTTACCGCCCTGATCTACCCGCTGAGGGTGGAATCGGAAACCCTCAAGCGCGAGTACCCCCTTTTGATGTTCATCATGGTGGCAAGTTTCATCCTCGCCGCCGATTTGGAATATACCCGCCCCGAGGGCTGGCTGATGGTGGCCGGGCTGATCGGCATGCTGGGCTGGATGGTGGGGCTGGGCCTGCGCCGCGGCGCGTCGGATCCGCTGGCGCTGGAATTTGAAGCCGAGATCCCTACCGATATGCCGATGAAAACCGCCGCCATCTGGCTCAGCGTCGGCATCATCGTTCTGCCCCTGAGCTCCAGTTTCCTGGTGGACGGCGCCATTTTCGTGGCCCGCTCTCTGCACGTTTCCGAAGCGGTTATCGGCCTTACGATTATCGCCTTTGGCACCAGCCTTCCGGAACTGGCCGCTTCGGTCACCAGCGCCCTGCGGCGCGAGGATGACCTGGCGATCGGCAATATCATCGGCTCCAACATGTTCAACATCCTGGGCGTACTGGGGCTGGCCGCCACCATCAAGCCGGTGTCGGTAGACCCCATCATGCTCAAGCAGGATTTCCCGGTGATGTTCCTGTTCACCGTGCTGCTGTTCTTCATGGCCTACGGTTTCCGCGGCCCGGGACGCATCAGCCGCCGTTCGGGCGCCCTGCTGCTGATGATGTACGCGGTGTACCAGGTGATGGTGTGGATGACCGCCACGCCGGTTCAGCCCAGTTGAATCGAGTAAAATGGCGCGATGAGCAGCAAGCCTGCAGCACCGATTGATCACCAGGCCATCCGCCAGATGGCCCTGGCCGTGATCGAAACCGAAGCCGAGGCCATCAGCGCCCTGGCCGACCGCATCGACGAGCAGTTCACTACGGCCTGCGATGCCATCCTGTCGTGCAGCGGCCGCGTGGTGGTGATCGGCATCGGAAAGTCCGGCCACATTGGCAGCAAGATTGCCGCCACCCTGGCCAGCACCGGCACCCCCTCGTTCTTTGTCCATCCAGCCGAGGCCGTGCATGGCGACCTCGGCATGATCAAGCCGGAAGACGTGACCCTGGCGCTGTCCAACTCGGGCGAAACCGACGAGGTGAACGTCATATTGCCGCTGCTCAAGCGCATCGGCGTGACCATCATTGCGATGACCGGCAACCCGGGCTCCACCCTGGCACAACACTCCGACGTTCACATCAACGTGGGCGTCGCGAAAGAAGCGTGTCCGCTGGGCCTGGCGCCCACCTCCAGCACCACTGCAACGCTGGCGATGGGGGATGCCCTGGCGGTTGCCCTGCTACAGGCGCGCGGCTTTACCCGCGACGACTTCGCCCGCTCGCACCCGGCGGGGCAGCTTGGCAAGCGCCTGCTGCTGCATATTCGCGATGTGATGCACGACGGCGACGCCGTGCCCCGCGTTGGCGAGGATGCCAGCATCAGCGACGCCATCGTTGAAATTACCCGCAAGCGCCTTGGAATGTGCGCGGTGGTGGACCAAAACGGCCGGGCGATCGGCGTTTACACCGACGGCGACCTGCGCCGTACCCTGGACGCCGGCCACGACCTGCGCCAGACCCCGATCACCGAGGTGATGACGCGCGGCGGAAAATCCATCGGCCCGGGCGCCCTGGCCGCCGAAGCAACCCACATGATGGAAACCCATCGCATCCAGGGCCTGCTGGTGGTGGACGACGAAGGCAAGCTGGTGGGTGCGCTGAATTTCCAGGACCTGCTCAAGGCGGGGGTGGTCTAGATGCCCGCGCTGGACAAGTCGGATCTCATCGAGCGCGCCCGCAAAATTCGCATGCTGGCGCTGGATGTCGACGGCGTACTGACCGATGGACGGTTGTACTTCGACAAGCACGGCAACGAACTGAAGGCCTTTTCCACCCGCGACGGGCTGGGCATCAAGGCCTTACAGCATTTCGATATCGAAGTGGCCCTGATCACCGCGCGCGAATCGCAGATGGTCAGCGACCGCGCCGCGCAACTGGGCATTGAGCGGGTTTACCAGGGCCGCGAGAACAAGCGGAACGCGTTTGCCGAGTTGCTGTCGGAAACCGGCATGAATGCCTCCGAAGTTGCCTACGCGGGCGATGACCTGATCGACGTACCGGTGCTTGACCAGGTGGGCCTGTCTGTAGCGCCGGCAGATGCTGCAGCCATGGTGCGCGAGCGCGTGCACTGGGTCACAACGGCTGCTGGCGGCCGCGGCGCCGTCCGCGAACTGTGTGATTTCATCCTGCAGGCCCGTGGCCTCCAGGAGCAGCTTCTCAAGGACATTCTCGAGGCATGACCCGCTATTTCACGCGCCCGGCCACCCGCCGGGGAATCGCCGTGCTGGCGCTGGCGGCCATCGTTTCCTTCCTGGCCAGCCGCGACGTCCAGCAGGAACTGCGCGCGCCGCTGGCGCAACTGGATAACCGCCTGAACTACGCCCTGTTCGACTTCCGCGCCCGCCTGCTGGACGAGCGGGGCCAACTGGCCGCCACCATCGAGGCCCCGGTGCTGCGCAACAATGCCGATACCGGCGTGGGCAGCATTACCGAGCCGCAGATTTACGTCCGCGAGTCAGGCAACGACTGGCAAATTGAGTCGGATTCCGCCGTTATCTCCGCCGACCGGCAGTTTGTTTCGCTGTCGGGAGAGGTGCAGGTTGTTCGATACAATGACCAGGATAGCGATGCGGTGACGCTGGATACCCGCGACATGGTGCTGGCGGTAACCCCGAGAACGGCGTCCACCGATTCAAGGGTTAATATCCGCCACGCTGGCGACCAGATTGCCGCAAACGGAATGTTTGTCGACATGATCAATGACCAATTCGAACTGCTGAACGAAGTGAGCGCCATCTATGACACGCCGTGAACCCACCCTTCACCGGCTTGCCCGCTGGGCGGTCTGCATGCTGATGTTTGCCAGCATGGGCGCATGGGCGCTGCAAAGCGACCGCCAGCAACCACTGGAAATCAATGCCGATACCACCGTGGGCAGCCTGGGTGACGGCCGCGCCGAGCTGCGCGGCAATGTCCTGATTCGCCAGGGCACCTTGCTGATCAAGGCGGAGCTGGCCGAGGTGGAAAAGGTAGAGGGCAAGGTGCGCGAGATTATTCTCACCGGCGCCCCGGTATCGCTTGAGCAGGAAATCGAGCAGCAAGGCCGGGTGGAAGCCACCGCGGCGCGAGTTGAGTACCAGGTGGCAACCGGGATGGTCACCCTGACCGGCGACGCCGACGTCAACCACCCGCAGTACAAGGTCAGCGGCGAGATGCTGCAGTACGACCTCAACGCCCAGCACTTCCAGGGCAGTGGCACCCAGGATAATGGCCGGATTCGCATCCAGCTTGACCCCGAGCTGATCGAAGACCGACAGGGCAATGCGCCTGCGACACCACCGGCGGAAGAGACGCCAGGGGAAGAACTGCCGTCCGACGATCCGGCAAACGATGACACGCCCGCCGAGAACACGCCCGCCGAAGACCCGCCAACCGCCCAAGGGGACAACGACTGACATGCTGCGCGCCGAAGGCCTGCGCAAAACCTACGGGCGCCGTGAAGTGGTGCACGACGTGAGCATGCAGGTAGAACCCGGAAAAGTAGTTGGATTGCTGGGCCCCAACGGCGCGGGCAAGACCACCTGCTTTTACATGATTGTCGGCCTGATCTCGGCCGACCACGGCCGCATCCTGGTGGATGACACCGACATTACCCACCAACCGGTGAATATTCGCTCAGGGATGGGGGTGGCCTACCTCCCCCAGGACGCGTCGATTTTTCGCCGCCTCAGCGTGGAAGACAATATCCTGGCGATCCTGGAAATGCGCGATGACCTCGATGCCGCGGGCCGCGAGTCACGCTTGCAGGATCTGATGGAAGACCTGGGCATCAGCCACCTGGCCGAGCAGAAAGGCATCAGCCTTTCCGGCGGCGAAAGGCGCCGCGCTGAAATTGCGCGCGCGCTGGCTTCTGAGCCCCGATTCATGCTGCTGGACGAGCCTTTCGCCGGCATCGACCCGATTTCGGTGGTGGAAATCCAGCGCATCGTCGAGCACCTCACCGACCGCAACATCGGCGTGCTGATCACAGACCACAACGTTCGCGAGACCCTTGGCATCTGCAATCACGCCTACATTCTCAACAATGGCAGCGTGCTGGCCGAGGGCGAACCGGAAGCCATCCTGCACAACGAAGAAGTGCGAAACGTTTACCTGGGGCGGGAATTCAGCCTGTGATCGCACCACCTTGGGTACAATGGCCCGGGGATGCAGAAACGGGCAGGATGCCCAGGACTCGCCATGGCTGACCAGTCACTACAACTCAGGCTTACCCAGAAGCTGGCGCTTTCGCCCCAGCTACAGCAAGCGATCAAGCTGTTGCAGCT
>JAUIBE010000017.1 GCA_030428105.1 Gammaproteobacteria bacterium | reverse complement strand
GGTACGGCTTACACGTCGACAGTTTGTCGTTGTAGCCACTTGTGGCAACGCCGATGCATTAGAACGAATCGAGGTCGTCAGCATGTTCGGGTGGCTTTGTCGTCGAGCGAGGTACGGCTTACACGTCTTTATGTGTAAGAAGTGCCTCGCGGTAGGATGGTGCCCGGGGCCGGGATCGAACCGGCACAACCTTTCGGTCGAGGGATTTTAAGTCCCTTGCGTCTACCAATTTCGCCACCCGGGCAATACTGCGCAAGTGCGCTATTCTAACGCTGTTGGTAAATCATGTTTGCACAAGAAGCACCCACACCCTGCCCCTACTGCGGCGAAACCATCACCCTGCTGGTGGATACCTCCGTCCTGCCCCAGGACTACATCGAGGATTGCCACGTGTGCTGCCAACCCATCGAGGTTGCAGTGACGGGCACGAAAGACGAGTTCAGCCTGGCGGTTCGCACCCAGGATGAATAGAAAGAAGTCTTGCAGAGAATTGGTTGATAGGGAGGGTGGTTAATCCTCCCCTGGCATTCATTTTTTCCACCCTTGCGGTGGAAAAAATGGAGGCTAGGGTCGGAATCGAACCGGCGTCCACGGCTTTGCAGGCCGCTGCATAACCACTCTGCCACCTAGCCTCGGTGAACAGCATGTGTTCAATAGAGCGCGGTATTCTACTATCCAGCGCGGGGCATTGCCATGCCCATCTGGAATTCACTTCAACAAGGTAGCGCGCAGCGCCGAAATGGCATCCGGGCCCACCCGGCAACAACCGCCGATCAGCCGCGCGCCGGCGGCAAACCAGCCTTCAGCCTGCTCCAGTGACCTGCCTCGCCCTCGCCAGCAGTGATTGGCTGCATCCCAGCGCTCACCCGAGTTGGGGTAGACAACCAACGGTGTGCCCAGGGCCCTCACCGAGCGCAGCAGTGGCTCGATGTTGTCGGGATTGCTGCAGTTGACCCCCACCGCGACAACCTGGGGATGGGCGCTCACTACTTGTGCGCAGTGAGCGAACGGTTCTCCGTGGCATATCTGCAGCGCGTCTCCACAGCTGAAACTCAGCCAGGCCGGGGTGCCAGGGAAATGGTCGAGGGCGCTAATTACGGCTTGCGCTTCTTGCAACGACGGAATGGTCTCGATGGCCAACAGGTCGGCACCGGCACTGGCCAGCACTGCCAATCTTTCGCGGTGAAATTCCACCAAGGCATCATCACCGATCGCGTAGTTGCCATGGTATTCAGAACCGTCGGCAAGGGTCGCGCCATACGGCCCAATCGAAGCCGCCACCAATGGCGCCAGTCGGAACTGCGCGCCCTCCTCCTGCATGTAGATATCCCGCGCCTCGACCGCGAGGCGGACGCTGGTGCGTAGCAGGTCATCGGACTGGGCATGGTCAAGGCCAACTGCTTCAAAGCCCGCCCTGCTGCCCTGGTAACTGGCCGAGGTGATGATATCGGCCCCGGCGCGCAGATAATCGAGATGGACATCACGAATGATCTGCGGGTTGTCGACAAGCATTTTTGCCGACCACAAGGCATGGTTGAGATCGGCGCCGCGCCGTTCCAGCTCGGTGGCCAGGCCGCCATCCAGGATCAGCGCGGCCTGCCGGGCGAGCATCGACTCCAGGATGTTGGGTTTGTGTGCTGAAGTTGGCATGGACATCGTACGGTATCACTCCCGGCGTTCTTTGCTATATTGACGACCGTGTTGGGGAGCGTGACCAAGGGAATCACCTGGCGCCTGTTTGCGGGCGCTTTGCTTTGCATGCCCGCCGCGCCCCTGCTCGCCCAGCAAGCCGTAGAACCTGCGCCCGTCTCTCCATCCAGCCCTGCGCTGGTTGCACTTTCGCAGGAATTCCGCACCTGGCTACAACGCAACGGGCCTGTCGAACCTTTCGCCAGCAACCGCTTACGCCGACCGCCGGACTGGCAGCCGGACTGGTCCCAATCCGCCATCCAGGCGCGCAAAAGCGACTACCTCCGATTCCAGGCCCGGCTGGACGCGCTGGCTCCGGAAACCATGGAAACGCCGGACCGGGTGGACGCCGCCCTGCTGGGCGCCGCGATGGAGCGCGTGCACTGGCAACTCGAGGTTCTCGACCGACCCAGCCGCGACCCGGGTTTTTACCTGGACCAGGCGCTTGGCAGCCTGTTCGATATCCTGCTGGAAACGCCGCAGCCCACCGAACTCCAGTTGGAAGAGATCATTCGTCGCCTGCACCGCTTTCCGGCGCTGGTCAACTCGGCCAAGCTGAACCTCGACGCCGTGGCGCCGGAGTTGGCCAGGGCCACGGCCCGGCGGATTGGCGATGTGGACACTTTGACCGATGCCTTTGGCGCAGCGCTCGGCCCCATGGTGCCCGCCAACATGAACGGTGATTTCGAGGTCGGCCTGCGGGCAATGCGCCAGTCGCTGGCCTCGTACCAGGACTGGTTGCGGGTAAGCGAATCCCGCTTTACCCACGCACCCTCGATCGGCGCCCAGAAATATCGCTGGTATCTCGGCCATGTGGCCCTCGCTCCGCAGCCCCCGGAAACCCTGGCAGCGGAAGCAGAACTTGCGCTGGCCGGTATTGGCGCGCGCCTGGCGGTAAGCCAGCACCGCTCTCGCGAGCAGCCAGCGCAGGCGCCTTTTGACCAGTCCGGCCGACTGGTGCAGATGGCTGACATCAGTCGATCAGAAATTGCCACGTTCCTGCAGACCTCAGGCCTGGTTTCACCCGATTCCGATCGCGCGGGGCTGGAACTGGCGCCAATGCCCGCGCCACTGGCGCCAATGGCGTTTGTTGGCGAAGCGCTGAATTTCCGCCGCGACGGCGCCACCCGCTATCTCCACGCCACCCGCGAACAAGCTGGCCTGGTGGAATCGATGGCGTGGGTCGAACCGCGCCTGTTACTGACCTGGGATGGGACACCGGGGCGTTGGGCGCAACAACTTGCCGCATCAGCCCATCCACGCGAATTGCGCCGCCATGCAGTTTCGCCGGCGCTCAGCAATGGGCTGGCGCTGTATTTCAACGAACAGATCAGGGATGCCGGCCTGTATACCTTCAGTCCGGCCAGCGCCGAAATGGCGCTGGAGATTAACCGGGTCGGCGCAGCGCTGGCCCTGGCAGACCTGCACCTGGCGCTGGATGGCTGGAACGCCGGGCAAGTGCAAACATTCCTGGCCGAACGTGGTGGGCTGAGCGAAGCGCGCGCCCAGGCAGCTTACGAGAACCTTGTCGCCTACCCCGGCCTTGCCGGTGCCAGCTTTGCCGCCTACAGCCGCCTGCTGCGCTTCCTGGCGGACGCCTCCCTGGAAGCCGGCGAGGCGTTCTCCCTCACCGAATTCAACGATCGCCTGCTACTGAACGCCCACGTGCCGGTGACGCTGCAACGCTGGGAAACACTGGGCAGCGAACGCCTGCTGGAAGACCTCGAGACGCAACGCGGCAAACAGGCTACGGTGCCTGAATAGAACTTGTTCAGGGAGAAAAAAAGAATGGAGCGGGAAACGAGACTCGAACTCGCGACCCCAACCTTGGCAAGGTTGTGCTCTACCAACTGAGCTATTCCCGCTGCGGATCACTTGCGTGGGGGGCGTATTGTAAGCCAATGATTCGGGGTGTCAATATCAGGGTGTAAAAATAGGGGGGACGGTGGCACAATACCGCCTCTTTAAAAACCGGTAAGGAGCTTATGGCTAAAGAAGACGTAATTGAAATGGATGGCGTGGTCCTGGAGACCCTGCCCAACACGATGTTCCGTGTCGAACTCGAAAACGGACATATCGTTACCGCCCACATTTCCGGGCGCATGCGCAAGCATTACATCCGTATCCTCACGGGTGACAAGGTGAAAGTTGAACTGACGCCTTACGACCTCTCAAAGGGCCGCATCACCTACAGAACGAAGTAAGCGCTAGTCGCTTTTCTCCTTCATCGCCTTTTCAGGGGCCTCTTTGGGGGCCGCACTGACTTCCAGGCGAAGTTCCTTTCCTGATTTCAACGGCGCCTTCACCTTAACGCTGCCTCCGTCGATCAGGTCGCCGAACAGCAGGTCATCGGCCAGCCGCCGCTTGATTTGCTCCTGGATGACGCGCTTCATGGGCCGCGCGCCCATCTTCGGATCAAAACCTTCCTCGGCCAGCCAGTCGCGTGCTTTGCGGGTGACGTCGATCGCCACGTTGCGCAGGGCCAGCTGCTCTTCCAGTTCGAGAATGAACTTGTCGACCACCCGCAAGATGACGGGGAATTCCAGCGCGTGGAAGTTGATGATGGCGTCCAGGCGGTTGCGGAATTCCGGGGCAAATTTCTTGCGAATGGCCTCCATCGCGTCGGTGGAGTTGTCCTGGTCGGAAAACCCAATTGAACGCCTGGAGCTCTCCTGCGCGCCAGCGTTGGTGGTCATTACCACGATGACGTTGCGGAAATCGGCCTCACGGCCGTTGGCGTCGGTCAGCTTGCCGTGATCCATCACCTGCAACAGGATGTTGTAGACATCCGGGTGGGCTTTCTCGATTTCATCCAGCAGGATCACGCAGTGCGGGTTCTTGGTGACCCCTTCGGTCATCAGGCCGCCCTGGTCGAAGCCCACGTAACCCGGCGGCGCGCCGACCAGGCGGGAAACCGAATGCGCTTCCATGTACTCGGACATGTCGAAACGCAGCAACTCGATACCCATGGTCAGCGCCAGTTGGCGGGTAACCTCGGTTTTGCCGACACCGGTGGGGCCAGCGAACAGGAACGAGCCAATCGGCTTGTCTTCCTCGCCCAGGCCGGAGCGCGACATCTTGATGGCCGCGGTGAGCGCATCGATGGCCTCATCCTGGCCAAACACCACCAGTTTGAGGTCGCGCTCCAGGTTGCGCAGTGCATCTCGGTCTGAGCGCGTTACCTGCTTGGCCGGAATGCGCGCCATGCGCGCAACGATCAGTTCAATATCCTCGGCCTCCAGCAGTTTCTTGCGCGCGTCTTCGGGCAGGATGCGCTGACGCGCGCCAGCCTCGTCAATCACGTCGATAGCCTTGTCGGGCAGATGACGGTCATTGATATGCCGTGCCGAAAGCAAGGCGGCAGCTTCAAGCGCCGCATCTGAATACTCGATACCGTGGTGTTCTTCAAACTTGGTCTTCAGCCCGCGCAGGATTTCCACGGTTTCCTCGATGGTGGGCTCGACGATGTCGATTTTCTGGAAGCGACGCGCCAGCGCCCTGTCCTTCTCGAATACGCCGCGGAATTCCTGGAAGGTGGTGGAGCCAATGCAGCGCAGCTCGCCGGAGGCCAGCACCGGCTTGATCAGGTTGGAGGCGTCCATCACCCCGCCCGAGGCCGCACCAGCGCCGATGATGGTGTGGATTTCGTCGATAAACAGCACGGCGCCGGGGGTGCTGTCCAGCTCGGACAACACCGACTTGAGGCGCTTTTCGAAATCACCGCGGTACTTGGTGCCCGCCAGCAAGGCGCCCAGATCCAGCGCGTAAATCACCGCGTCTTCCAGCACCGGCGGCACCTCGTTGCGCACGATGCGCAAGGCCAGGCCCTCGGCCATCGCGGTCTTGCCCACCCCGGCCTCGCCCACGTACAGCGGGTTGTTCTTGCGCCGGCGGCACAGCACCTGGATGGTGCGTTCAATTTCCTTGGCGCGGCCGATTAGCGGATCGATCTGGTCGAGCCGCGCGCGTTCATTCAGGTTGGTGGTGAAGCGGTCCAGCGCGGTGGCTTTCTTTTCCGCAGCGGGTTCATCTGACTCCAGAACCGAGGCATCCGGACGGCTTTCCGCGTCGTCCTCAACCTTGCTAAGACCGTGCGATATGAAATTCACGACGTCGAGGCGGGTGACGTCATGGCGGTTGAGCAGGTAGCAGGCGTAGGAGTCCTTCTCGCTGAAAATGGCCACCAGCACATTGGAACCCAGCACTTCTTCCTTGCCCGCCGACTGCACGTGGTACAAGGCGCGCTGCAGCACACGCTGGAAACCGATGGTGGGCTGTGTATCGCGTGAATCGTCCTCACCGAGTTCCGGCACGGTGTCATCCAGCGCTTTGCGGATGTCACGCTCGAGGTCGGCAATGTTGGCGCCGCAGGCGCTGAGGATGCCGAGCGCGGATGCGTTATCCAGCAGGGCCAGCAGCATATGCTCCACGGTCAGAAACTCGTGGCGCTGCTTGCGCGCTTCCTGGTACGCCTGGCTGATGGAAATTTCGAGCTCTTTACTGAACACCTGGACTCTCCGCCGGGGCAATAAGGTAAAAAAATTCCGGCTCTAACCTGTCTGACCGGTGAACCGGCGCACTGGTTTCATTGAAAGCCGCTCAGGCTTTCTCCATGGTGCACTTCAAGGGGTGCTCGTTCTGGCGCGAGAACTCGTTCACCTGCACCACCTTGGTTTCGGCAATTTCAAAGGTGAATACGCCACAAACACCCTTACCCTTGGTATGCACGTGCAGCATCACCTGGGTAGCGCGGTCATGGCTCATATCGAAGAATATCTTGAGGATTTCGATGACGAAATCCATGGGCGTGTAGTCGTCGTTCAAAAGAACAACGCGATACATGGGCGGAAGCTCGACCTCCGGCCGTGCTTCTTCTACTGCGAGCCCGTGCTCATTGTTAGGCTCTTTGCGGGTGTCCAGATCTTGTCCCATGGGGCGATTTTATCGCAGCTTTTCGCGCCTTTGAAGTCAGCAGGATTTGTTATACTCAGGCGTTCACGTCTCGGCCAGCATCCTTTGCGCCTCCATTGCTTCATCGTTGATTGTGCGCCTTTTCCTTTGGCGCCACAGACCCCATCTACCAAGCCATGAATGCGTCCCCCCTCATCATGGTTGGCATGTCCGGTGGCGTGGATTCCTCGGTCACCGCTTACCTGCTCAAGCAGCAGGGGCCGCACGTGGCCGGCATGTTCATGAAAAACTGGGAAGAGGACGACCGCCAGGACGAGGCCGCCTGCAGCGCCGAGGAAGATGCAGCCGACGCCCAGCGCGTGGCCGAGCGGCTGGGCATTCCGCTGCACCGGCGCAATTTCGCCGCCGAGTACTGGGATTACGTGTTCGAGGAGTTCCTGGCCGAATACCGCGCCGGTCGCACCCCCAACCCGGACATCCTGTGCAATCGCGAGATCAAGTTCAAAACCTTTATTGAACACGCCGAGGACCTGGGCGCCGAAACCATCGCCACCGGCCACTACGTGCGCAGCGAGGTGCGCGACGGCCTGCACCGACTGTTACGCGGCCGCGACCCCGGCAAGGACCAGAGCTATTTCCTCTACGCCATTGGCCAGGAAGCGCTTTCCCGTGCGCGCTTTCCGGTAGGCGAACTGCACAAGGATGAAGTGCGCGCAATCGCTCGTGAAATTGGCCTGCAAGTACACGACAAGAAAGACAGCACCGGCATATGCTTTATCGGCGAGCGCGATTTTCGCGCCTTTCTGCAGCGTTACCTGGCGCCCTCCCCCGGTGAAATCCGCACCCCTGACGGCCAGCTGTTGGGCCAGCACCAGGGCTTGATGTATTACACCCTGGGCCAGCGCCAGGGGCTGGGCATTGGCGGCGTGGCCGGCAGGCCGGACGAACCCTGGTACGTGCTTCACAAGGACCTGGACGCCAACGTGCTATACGCCGACCAGGGCCACGAGCACCCCTGGCTGCTCTCCAACCGCTTGCTGGCACGCCAGCTCAACTGGGTTACTGGCATAGCGCCCGAGCCGGGCAAGCGCTTGACAGCGAAGGTGCGCTACCGCCAGGAAGACCAGGCCTGCGTGGTGGAAAAAATCAGCGGCGATGCCCTGGAACTGCTGTTTTACACGCCGCAGCGTGCGGTCACCCCCGGCCAGTCGGTGGTGCTGTACGACGGCGACGAGTGCCTCGGCGGGGGCATTATTGAATGGGCCGATACGCCGCCGGCCATCGCGGCAGGCCGCGAGGAGAAAATGGCGTCATGAAACAGCGCACCCTGGCCCTTGCAGGCGTGTTCCAGGCCACCGAACTGGTGCGCCAGGCGGCCTGTCATGGCACCTGGTCGGGCTACGCCGCCACTTCCTGCCTGGACAGCCTGTTCAGGATGGAGTCGGACAGCGTCGAAGAAATTTATGGCGGCACCAGCAAGTTGCGCCTGGGGATTGAAACCCTGCTCAGCGTGTTGGGCGGCGAACAGCGCCAGATGGATGCCCTGCGTTACTCGGTGGGCCTGCTGCAGATCGAGCGCAAGTTCAAGCGCCGCTCAGACCTGCAACAGGCCATCGGCGAGGGGCTGGAGCGGATTCGCCAGTGCGGCAGCAACCTCGACCAGCATGAACGCGAAGACTTGCAGGCGCAGCAGATTTCCGAGCTCTACGCCCAGACCGTCAGCCAGATTGAGCCGCGCATCGTGGTCAATGGCAAACCGCAGTTCCTGCAAACCCAGCGCACCGTCGACTGGGTGCGCACCCTGCTGCTGGCCGGGCTGCGCTCAGCGTTTTTGTGGGACCAGCTGGGCGGCGGACGCTTCGAACTGGTGTTTGGCCGAAAAAGGATTCGCCAAGAAGCCCAGGCGCTGTTGGGCGGCTGACACGCGCCCCAGGGGCCCGGGCGCCGAAAAAAATACGCTATTGATGAGAAATGCGAGCGTATCTGCGGTTGTAGGCGTGGCGCCTCGCCGCGATAATTAGCTCAGGAATGATCAAAATTCAGGTTTATCCACCCGGAGGATTCGATGTCTGACTCTTTTTCTACCGCGTCGACGCTGAAAGTCGGCGACCACGAGGTCCGCTACTTCAGCCTGGCCAGGCTGGCCGAAACCCACAACGTGGCGCGACTGCCCTTCAGCCTGAAAGTGCTGCTGGAAAACCTGCTGCGCCACGAGAACGGCGTGGACGTAACGCGCAGCGACATCGAGGCCCTGTGTAACTGGAACCCTACCGCTGACCCCAGCACGGAGATCGCATTCACCCCGGCCAGGGTGGTGTTGCAGGATTTCACCGGCGTACCGGCGGTAGTCGACCTCGCCGCCATGCGCGATGCAATGAAGTCGCTGGGCGGCGCGCCCAGCCAGATCAACCCGCTGTCCCCCGCTGAGCTTGTTATTGACCACTCGGTGCAGGTCGACAGCTACGGTCGGCCTGATTCCCTGGACCTGAATAACAAGATTGAATTCCAGCGCAACCGCGAGCGCTACGGCTTCCTCAAGTGGGGCCAGAGCGCGTTCAGCGATTTCAGCGTGGTGCCACCCAATACCGGCATCGTTCACCAGGTAAACCTGGAGCACCTGGCGCGGGTGGTGTTCGACACCAATGGCGTGGCTTACCCCGACACCGTGGTCGGCACCGATTCGCACACCACCATGATCAACGGCATCGGCGTACTGGGCTGGGGCGTGGGCGGCATCGAGGCCGAAGCGGCCATGCTGGGCCAGGCCATCACCATGCTGATTCCGCAGGTTGTGGGTTTCCGCCTGGAAGGCAAACTGCCCGAGGGCGCAACCGCAACCGACCTGGTGCTTACCGTCACCCAGATGCTGCGTGAGCACGGCGTGGTTGGAAAGTTCGTGGAATTCTTCGGCGACGGCCTGGCGCACCTGCCACTGGCCGACCGCGCCACCATCGCCAACATGGCGCCAGAATACGGCGCCACCTGCGGCATCTTCCCGGTGGACGAGGAAAGCCTGCGCTACATGCGCCTTTCCGGCCGCTCGGAAGCGCGCATCGCGCTGGTGGAAGCCTACATGCGGGCCCAGGGCATGTGGCGCACGACCGGCGAAACGCCGGCCGACTACAGCGCCGTGCTCGAACTCGACATGGGCACAGTCCAGCCGAGCCTGGCCGGCCCCAAGCGTCCGCAGGATCGCGTCCTGCTGTCGGCCGCCAATGACGATTACCGCAAGCACCTGGCGGGCATGGTCCAGGAGCGTGCTGCTTCGCTGGCAACCACGTCTCGCTTTGAGGGCGAAGGCGGCGGCACCGCCGTGGGTCATGACGAAGACCTGCACATGCCGACCCCGCTGGTTGAGCACGAAGACGAAGAATTTGAGCTGTGTGACGGCGCCATCGTGATTGCCGCCATCACCTCCTGCACCAACACCTCCAACCCCGCGGTGATGCTGGGCGCTGGCCTGCTGGCCCGCAACGCCCTGGCCAAGGGACTGAGCGTCAAGCCGTGGGTGAAAACCTCGCTGGCCCCGGGTTCACGGGTGGTGACCGATTACCTGAGAAAGGCGGATGTGCTGGACGACCTGGAAGGCCTCGGCTTCAACGTGGTTGGCTACGGCTGCACCACCTGCATTGGCAACTCCGGTCCGCTGGCCGAGCCCATCGAAAAAGCCATCAAGGATCACCAGTTGGTCACCGTTTCGGTGCTTTCCGGCAACCGCAACTTCGAAGGCCGCATTCACCAGCAGATCAAGATGAACTACCTGGCCTCACCACCGCTGGTGGTGGCCTACGCCCTGGCTGGACGGATGGATATCAACCTCACCACCGATCCGCTGGGCAACGACCAGGATGGCAACCCGGTGTACCTGAAGGACATCTGGCCTTCCAGCCACGAGATCCAGAACACGATTGCAGAAAGCGTCACCTCGGACATGTTCGAGCGCAGCTACTCCAGCGTGTTTGAGGGCGATGACAACTGGAACAACATCGATACCCCGGCCGGTGAAATGTTCACCTGGGACGAGGATTCAACCTACATCCGCAACCCGCCCTACTTTGATGGCATGACGGCCGAGCCGCCGCCGGTTCCGGAAATCCGTGGCGCACGCTGTCTGGCCCTGCTGGGCGACTCCATCACCACCGACCACATTTCTCCGGCGGGTTCGATTGCCGAGAATTCACCGGCTGGCGATTACCTCAAGAGCAAGGGCGTGCAGAAAGCCGACTTCAACAGCTACGGCTCACGCCGCGGCAACCACGAGGTCATGATGCGCGGCACCTTCGCCAACGTGCGCCTGCGTAACCTGCTGGCGCCGGGCACCGAGGGCGGCTGGACCCGCTTCCAGCCTTCCGGAGAGGAAATGACCATTTACGACGCCGCCATGCAGTATCAGCAGAACGGTACGCCATTGGTGGTTCTGGCAGGTTCCGAGTATGGCACCGGCTCTTCTCGCGACTGGGCGGCCAAGGGCACCATCCTGCTCGGCGTCAAAGCCGTGATCACCAAGAGCTTCGAGCGTATTCACCGTTCCAACCTGATTGGCATGGGCGTGTTGCCGCTGAACTTCCTGGACGGGGAAGACGTGGATACGCTAGGCCTGGATGGCACAGAAAGCTATGATATTGAAGGGCTTGTAGACAGTTCTTCAGAAACAGTCACAGTTACTGCCACGGCCGAAAACGGCGATGTGAAGACCTTCCAGGCGAAGGTGCGCATCGATACGCCGAAAGAGTGGGAGTACTACCGTCACGGCGGTATCCTGCACTACGTGCTGCGCCAGCTCGCCGCTGGCTAGGTTCGCGGTCTAGAGCCCGCTCCTGCACCTAAACCGTAACGCCGGTGACCTTGTAGGAGCGACGTTTACGTCGCGACCCCACGCTGCAGGCCTGCCTGCGCCCCAACAAGCCGTTGTGATGCCTCTTCGGAGGCATCACGGCTGGCGCCCTGCAACACCTCGACCTCGTCGCCCACGAACCTTGCGGCCGGAACGCCGTACTCCAGCAGGATGCGATTGGCCGCTTTCGAAGGTGTTTTTACCCCCGGCGTAATGAATCCGCCCAGGTTAAGCGGATCGGTTGCGTTGATCACCACCCAGCGTGGCTGGCCTTCCTTGGGCACGCTGCGGCGCAGCAGCCCCACTGCCTCGGGCAAGGCGAATTGCTCGCCGGAGAAGCCATCCACGAAGCGCCCGCCATGCACCTCGCCGCGGTCTTCCATGCGCCGCAGGAACATCAGCAACTCGCGCCAGGTGGGCAACAGTCCCTCGCGTGCTAGCACCGCGCGGAACACCACGCCGTAACGCCTGAGCAGCGCCTGGCAGATGGCTTGCAGCCGCTCCTGGCGCGACATCGCACTGCCATCTGCTGCATCCTGGCTTATGGCGCTCCAGCGGCCCAGCAACCCCGACCCCATTCGCGCCCCCATGCCCGGCACGCCACGCGCCCGGCGAGCCCTTCGCTCGATGCGCGCTTTTTCCACGGAAGGCCGCGTCAGCCAGCGCAATGGCGAGAAACCATCCGCCGTGATCAGTCCCCTGGCAACCAGGGTGGAAAGCACAGCCTCCAACTGGGCCGGTAACAACCCGGCCTGGCGCGCCAGGTCATCGCTGAACATGGCGCCGCCCGATTGCAGCGCCTGCAATACCTGTTGAACAGCGTCTGGTGCAGCCTCCTCAGATTCATTGATACCTGACTGGGCCACCACGCCATTTTTCTGGCGCCAATCGGCAGCGTGCGCCCGCGGCACAATCGTCACCGGCGTGGCGGACACCACCTGAACCGGCTCCGCCCCGCTCACCGGCGGCCGGAACCAGGTGACCGCACCGCCCAGGAACTGGCGATCCAGCATCAATGGCTCGTAGTCCGAGCAACGCGGCGCCAGCAAGCCCTGCTCCCAGGCCGCCACCGGCGCGCACCAGCCTTCCAGCATGGCCAGCGCCTGTTCCAGCTCCGCGGGTGGTTCATCCAGGCCATGCCAACGAACCAGGAAGCGCATAAAGGCTGCCGGGGGCACGGGACGCACTGCCCTGCGCCGTTTTTCACGGCTGTAGCGGTGGATGCGTGCCAGCAGGCGCCGCTCGCACCACAGTTGCTCGCCCTTGCGGCGTTCGAAGGCAATGGCGACGCCCTCGTTTTGCAGCGCCAGTAAGCCCTGCTGTATGTCTTTTTCGGGCAGATCGAAGTCTTTGGCCAGGGTTTCCACGGCCACCGGTCCCAGCGCCGACAGCCGGCTGCGCAACAACTCAACAACCGCCGTTTCACGAACCAGGGAGTCATCCACCTGGTAGTGCGCTGAAGGGTCTGGCGCGCAATGGTGCCCGGGGTGTATCGCCAGCCACTCGCCAAGCCGCTCGGTGGCCACCCACCAGCGGTTCTCCGCGGCAGTGTCATCCTGCCCGGCAGTCGGCCCGCGTACCACGCAGGCGCGCAGGTCTTCGGCCAGCGCCTTGAACCAGGGGCCCCAGGGCTGGCTGGTGAACTCGGCACTGGTGAGAAATCCTGCCTGCAACAGGCCATCGTGCAGTTCGTCCGGGTTGCGTGGCGCAATCCACGCCTCTGCCTTGACCTGCTCGGTGGCCTCCACGCTGATGATGCTCAGCACCGCGGCATCGGCCAGATCATCGGGGTGCTGCGAGATGGCGCGGGTACGGCGATCTTCAGCCTCGCCGTCGTCAAGGAAGGCGTACGGCCGGGCATTGATGATCTCAGCCGCCAGCGGCGATGGACCGGTGAGGTCAACGCAACGCACATCCAGGCCGCCACCGGCGATACGGTCGAGCACAACGGTCAGGCCGCCGATATCCATGGTCTCTGTCAGGCAGTCCTCGATGGTCTGGTTGATGAGCGGATGGTCGGGAATCTCGCGCTCACCGCGAATATTTTCCAGGCAGGCCAACTGGTCGGGAAACACCACCGCAACCAGGTCTTCAGCCTGGTTGCGCTGCCACTGCGGTGGCAGCCTCTGGCCGTTGCGCATGCGTTGCACCGCCAGGGCGATGGTGGCGTTCCAGCGCCAGCGTGCGCCGAACATGGGCGCATCCAGCAAGGCCTGCACCAGCACGTCGCGCACCGATGCCGCCTTCAGGTAGGACTGCACCTCTTCCATGTCGAAACTGTGGGTTTCACCCAGAGACAGGATCAGGCAATCCTCCAACGCGGCCGCCTGCAGCTCGAAGTTGAACTGGCGACAGAAGCGCTTGCGCAGGGCCAGCCCCCAGGCGCGCATGATGCGCGAACCAAACGGCGCGTGGATCACCAGGTGCATGTCACCGGTGTCGTCGAAAAACCGCTCCATGAACACCCGGTTCTGGGTGGGCAGCCCATCCAGCGCCAGGCGGGCCGCATCCAGGTAGGCAATCAACTGCTCGACGGCTGCGGCGGGTATCTCCGATTCCGCCAGCCAAGCCCTGGCGTCGTCAGGTTCGGGCAGGCGTTTTTCCATCTCGCGGTTTAACTCGGAAACCGCGTAGGAAAGCTCGTCGCTACGCCCCGGCCGGTCGCCAAACCAGAAGGGAATGGTGGGCGGCAGGCCCTGGGCATCCTCCACCAGTACGCGCGAAGTTTCGATCTTCAGGATCCGGTAGGACGTGTTGCCCAACTGGAAGATATCGCCGGGAATGCTCTCGAAGGCGAAATCCTCGTTCAGCGTACCCACCCGGTAGCCGCCGGGCATCAGGGTGACCTCGTAGTCGAACTGGTCGGGAATCACCCCGCCGTTTTGCAAAGCGGTAAGGCGCGCTGCTGGTCGTGGGCGCAAGCGCCCATTAACCGCGTCATGATGGACATAGGCCGCCTTGCGCCCCCGGGTGGTGGCATAACCCTTCGCGAGCATCTCGATCACCGCCTGGAAGGTTTCCTCCTGTAGCGACCGATAGGACCAGGCGCGGCAGAAGCACTGGTAGAGTTCCTCAACGCCGCGCTCCCCGGCGCTGACCTCAGCCACCACTTGCTGTGCCAATACATCGAGCGGCGCCCTTGGAACCTGGATGCGATCGAGCTCACCCTGGCGCAGGGCTTGAAGAAGCGCCACGCACTCCACCAGGTCATCGCGGGTGGTCGGGAACAGGCGCCCGTGGGAGACCTCGCCAACGCCGTGACCCGCGCGGCCAACCCGTTGGATAAGCGCGGAAATATTGCCGGGCGAACCTACCTGGCACACCAGGTCGACATCGCCAATATCGATACCCAGCTCCAGCGAAGCGGTGGCCACAAGCGCTTTGAGTTCGCCCGCCTTGAGCGCCTGTTCGGCCTCCAGGCGGTGCTTGCGAGCCAGGCTGCCATGGTGGGCGGTGACCGCCTTTTCACCAATACGCTCGCCCAGGTGGCGCGCAATACGCTCGGCCAGCCTTCGGGTATTGACGAAAATCAGCGTGGTGCGCCGCTCCAGCGCCAACTCGGCCAGGCGATCGTAAATTTCTTCCCACACCTCGTTGGCCATTACCGCGGTCAGTGGCGAGGCGGGCAGCTCGAGGCGAATATCACGCTGTTTCTGGTGGCCGGTATCGACAATGGCGCAGGGCCGTGGTTGTGGCTGGTTGCCGGCCAGGAAGCGGGCAATGGTTTCAATCGGTTTCTGGGTGGCGGAAAGGCCGATGCGCCGTGGGCGTTCACGGCCGCCCTGCTCCACCAGCGCATCCAGGCGCGCCAGCGACAGGCCCAGGTGGCTGCCGCGCTTGCTGCCGGCCACGGCGTGGATTTCATCCACGATCACGCTATCCAGGCCGGAAAGCATGTTGCGGCCCGAATCCGAGGTGAGCAGGATAAACAGCGATTCCGGCGTGGTCACCAGGATCTGCGGCGGCTTGCGCCGCATCTGCTCGCGCTCACCCGCGGTGGTGTCACCGGTACGCACCATGGCGCGAATGCCCGAGGGCATGCCGGTGCTCTGTTGCAGGTTGCTGTCGATGCCCTGCAGCGGGGCGCGCAGGTTTTTCTCGATGTCGTTGGACAGCGCCTTCAGTGGCGAGATATAGAGAATTCGAACGCCATCTTCCAGTGGCGCCTGGCGTGATTCCTCGACCAGGTTGTTGATGGCGTGCAGGAACGCGGCGAAGGTCTTGCCGCTGCCGGTGGGTGCGGCGATCAGGACATCGCCACCCGCACCGATGTTCTCCCAGGCTTGTAGCTGCGCGGGCGTGGGCGCATCAAACGTGGACGTGAACCACTCCCGCACTGCCGGGTGGAAATCCTGCATGCAATCAGGGGAAGCGGCTGGGGAGGCAGACATGGGATTATTCTAGCCCAGCGGCTCTCAAAAGCTGAGAACAGGCCGGGTCGCGGGCTGAAGGTCGCGCCTAAAGGGTGTCGCCCAGGGTTGCCGGCGCCCAGCTTGCGGCCGCCAGGCGCCAGTCACCGTCTTCCAGTCGCCAATGGGTGCGGAAATGATAGAGCTGGCCATCTTCCGGCAGCCAGCCGGCGCCACCGGTCAACAGGGCATTGAACTCGGCCCTCGCCTCGCTTGCAGAGATTTCCTCGACGCTGATCGGAAACAGGCGAGCCTCGATGTTTTCATAACGCTGGAACTGCAGCACCACCAACGCGCGCAATTGCTCGCGGTTCATCGCGCCGCCCTGGCCGCGGAAATCTTCCGTAACGTGGGAAAGAAAGTTCAGCCGCTCACCGGCCTCGAACTCGGCTTCCATGTTGCGAATTTCAGCAACCACCCGTTGCTCGATGGTGGGTGGCTCGCCACAAGCCGCCAGCGCGAGGCAGGCAGCAATGAGAAGCAGGCGTATCACTCGCTTTCGAGGTACTCCTCGAGCAGGCGCGAGGAAACCACGATCAGGTCGTGCTCGGTGACCAGCCCCACCAGCTTGCCTTTCTTTGTTACCGGAAGGCAGGCCAGGCGTTTTTCGCGCATCAGCCGAATGGCCTCCACCGTGCTGGTGTCGGGAGAAATGGTGATCGGGTCGGCCTTCATGATTTCCTGCACGGTCACGCGCTTGTCCTGGCCGTAGCGCCCCTGCGCCACCAGCCGCAACAAGGCGCGGTGGGATACCAGCCCCACCAGGTTGCCAACGTCATCCTCCACCGGCACGTGGCGCACGTGGCGCCAGTCCATCAGCGAGGCTGCGAAATCGACGATGTCGTCGGCGCGCACGGTAAACAGGTCGGTTTTCATGAACTGGCCAACCACGCGGTAGCTGTCACGGAAATCCTGCTGCACGGAATTGTCCGCCAGGGTCCACTTGCTCACCGGGTCTCCCTTGACCTGCTGCTTGACCATGTCCGCGACGATGCTGCGCAATTGCTGGTCGGGCGTGCCCCTGCCCTGCATGCTTTCAAATGATTCCAGCGCCCAGCGCGCGCCGGTGCGGCGCAGCGTGACGCGTTCCTCGATGACATCCATGAAGCGGGTTACGTCCGCGGCGTCGATGCCCTTGTCTTCCAGCCCCTTGCGCGCCAATGGCAGCAGTTCTTCCAGGATCAGTTGCTTGGCCGGCAAATGCTCGTCGTCGAACCAGTTCATCTGGGCGCGAATGCCGTCGCGCGCCGCGGCCAGGAAATTGGTCTTTACATCGGCAAAACGAATCAGCTTCGAAACATCCTCGTACTTGTCCGACATGCCGGCCATCAGGCCGAAGAAAAACGCTGAATTGGCCACCTCGTCGATCACGGTCGGCCCCGAGGGAATCACGCGATTCTCGATGCGCAGGTGGGCCACGTTGTTGTGCACCCCGTAGCACGGGCGGTTCCAGCGGTAGACGGTGCCATTGTGCAGCCGCAGTGCGTTCAGCGACGGCATGGTGCCAGCCTCCACCATGCCCACCGGGTCTTCCTCGGTTTCGGTGGTCAACACGATGCGGAAACGGGCGATGTCCTCTTTGAAAATCTCGGTGACCGACTCCTCGATCCAGTGATCACCGAAATGCACACGCGGCTTCAGGCCGCGCGACTGGTGCGCCTCGGAGCGGGTATCGATGGAATGCTCAAACACGGCGATACGTGATTCGTGCCACAAGCGCTTGCCCAGCAGGATCGGCGAATTGACCGCCAGCGAGAGCAGCGGTCCGGTCACCAGCTGGGCGATGTTGTAGTAGTGGGCGAAGTTTTCCGGGGAAACCTGGAAATGCACCTGGAAGCTGGTGTTGCAGGCTTCCAGCATGACGTTGTCATGGCGCACCGAGAGCTGGTCGATGCCGGTGATGGTGAACTGGAAATCTTCGCCCCGCAGGTTGCGCACCGCGTCGTTCAAAGCCTTGTAGCGCGCAGTTGGCACCATGGAATCCAGCTTGAGGTGCTGCAGGGTCAGCGTTGGCAGGATTCCCACCAGGGCGATATCGCAGTCCATGCTTTCCGCCGCCTCGCGCGCAAGCACATGAATCTCGCGCAGCTCGGCTTCCATTTCACTCAGGCACGAGCCATTGAACGGATGAGGCGTGAGATTGGCTTCCAGGTTGAACAGGCCCAGTTCATGGGTAAAGCGCGGGTCATCCAGCTTGTCGAGCATTTCCAGCGCCTTGTTGGCCGGCTGGTGGGCGCTGTTGATGATGAACATCTCCTGCTCGGCGCCCATGCGGCTGACGCCGCTCTCAATCAGGCCGCGCTCCAGCATCAGTTCCAATGCCTGGACTTCGCCCAGAAGCGATTTCATGAACTGCTGGTAGACGGTTTCGTCGTCGTTGAGCTTGACGTTCTGCTCACCCACTGCCGCTCGCTCCCTCGGCCCCCTCGCGGACCAATTCATGCGCAAATTGCATCATACACTGGACTGGCCGCTTGTGCGGGACAGCCATTTGGTTTACAAACGGGGCACTCTTTCCCCGAAATTACAAGGCGGCACGTGGACAAACCCTGGCTCTTTCAATACCCCGAAGATGTTCCCGCTGAGATAGATATCAGCCGATACCGGTCCATCCTGGACCTGTTTTCACAGAGTTGCAGGGATTTCCCCGAGCGGGCGGCCTTCACCTGCATGGGGGCTTCGCTTTCCTACGCAGAACTGGACCAGCTAACCCGTGATTTCGCAGCGTGGCTGCAGGCTCGTGGGCTCAAGCGCGGTGACCGCATCGCCATCATGATGCCCAATGTCCTGCAGTACCCGGTGGCTATGTTCGGCGCCATGCGCGCCGGGCTGACCGTGGTCAATACCAACCCGCTGTACACGCAGCGCGAGTTGCGCCACCAGCTGATTGATTCCGGCGCGCGCGCCATCGTCATCCTGGAAAGCCAGGCCCACGTGCTGGAGAAGGTGCTGGACGAAGCGCCGGTGGAACAGGTCATCACCACCGGCCTGGGCGACCTGCTGGGTTTTCCAAAGAAGCTGATCGTCAACTTCATGATGCGCAAGGTCAAGAAACTGGTGCCGGCATGGAATATCCCCGGAGCAGCCAGTTTCAACCAGGCCTTGTCAGAAGGCGCATCCCTGCCCCTTTCACAGCCCGACCTGACGTTCGAGGATATCGCCTTCCTGCAGTACACCGGCGGCACCACCGGCGTCGCCAAGGGCGCGATGCTTACCCACAAGAACATTGTCGCCAACATGGAGCAGTCGCGCTGCTGGATGGGCGCCTCGGGGCTGGGACAGAACCACGAAATCATCATTACCGCGCTGCCGCTGTACCATATCTTCGCCCTGACGGCGAACTGCCTGGTGTTCATGTCAATGGGCGGCACCAACGTGCTGATCACCAACCCCAGGGACATGGACGGCTTTGTCGCTGAACTGAAGAAAACCCCGTTCACCTTCATGACGGGCGTCAACACGCTGTTCAACGGGCTGCTCAACGCGCCAGGCTTCGCTGAACTGGACTTTTCCACGCTCAAGGGCACGCTAGGCGGCGGCATGGCAGTACAACGCGCGGTGGCGGAACGCTGGAAAGAAGTCACCGGGGTGACCCTGATCGAGGCGTACGGGCTGACAGAAACCTCGCCCGCCGCCTGCATCAACCCGATGGACCTCGAGAACTACAACGGCTGCATTGGCCTGCCGATCTCATCCACCGAATGCGCCATCATGGGTGAAGACGGCCAGTTCCTGCCCCAGGGCGAGGTTGGCGAACTGTGCGTTCGCGGCCCGCAGGTGATGAAGGGTTACTGGCAGCGCCCGGAGGCCACGGCCGAGGTGCTGACCCGTGATGGCTGGCTGCGGACTGGCGATATGGCGATGATGACGCCTGAGGGCTTCTTCAAGATCGTCGACCGCAAGAAAGACATGATCCTGGTTTCAGGATTCAACGTTTATCCTAATGAAATCGAGGATGTATTCGCTTCTCATGACAAAGTGCTTGAAGTAGCGGCCGTGGGTGTGCCCCACGAATACTCCGGCGAAGTGGTGAAGATCCACGTGGTCAAGGCAGACCCCTCGCTCACCGAGGAAGAGCTACATGCCCACGGCAAGGAAAACCTCACCGGCTACAAGCGCCCCAAACACATCCAGTTCCACGACGAGCTTCCCAAGTCCAACGTCGGCAAGATCCTGCGTCGCGAGTTGCGCGAAACGCACGACGACTAGCGCTTGCGCCGCATCGCCTGGCCATGGGCGATGCCGTCTTCACCAAAGCGGTCACGGATTCCGTCCAGGACCCCGTCCAGTCGCTGGTCGCGGCTGGGCGGGGCGTGTCCTGGCTCATCTTCATCTTCGAAATTGCTCGTTCCCACACCCAGCAGGCGAACCGGGGTGTTGCGGTGCTCTTTGCGCCAGGTTTCAAACAGCGCGCGCGCCATGCGGTAAATGGTGGATGAACTGTTTGACCCGGCAATCATCGACTTGCTGCGTGTCGCGGTACGAAACTGCGAATCGCGCAGCTTGATTGATACGGTACGCGCCAGCAGGTGCGCCTTGCGCAAACGGCGTGCCACGCGGTCGGACTGGTGCTGCAACTCGGCCAGCAGCTCCCCGGGGTCACGGATATCCTGGTCGAAGGTGACCTCGTGGCTGATCGACTTGTCCGGTCGCGACGGCTCAACCTCGCGCTCGTCCAGTCCCTGCGCCAGTCTCAGGTAATGCTCGGTACGGTTTCCAAGAACTGGTCGCACCAGGCTGGCGTCCACTCGCCGGAACTGGCCAATGGTCAACAGGCCCAGGGCCTTGAGGCGCGGCTGGGTTTTCTTGCCAATCCCCCACAGGCGGACGATCGGCATCGGGTCAAGGAAGTCCTGCACGCCATCGGCTGGCACGTGCACAAAACCATCGGGTTTTTGCGCATCCGAGGCCAGCTTGGCCAGGAACTTGTTGTGGGCCATTCCGACCGAAGCGGTCAGGCCGGTTTCCCTGCGAATATCCGCCTTGAGCTTGCGGGCGATGTCCTCGAAGCCGCCAAACAGGCGCAGGCTGGCGCTGACATCGAGAAAAGCCTCGTCCAGCGACAGACCCTCCACCAACGGGGTAATGGCGTGGAACTGCTCGAACACCCTGGCCGAAACCTCGCGGTAACGCGCGCCCCGTGGAGCAATGTAGACGGCTTGCGGGCACAGGCGGCGCGCCTGGCCCATCGGCATCGCGGAGTGAACGCCGGAACGGCGGGCGATGTAATTGGCGGTTGAGACCACCCCGCGTGGCCCAAGGCCGCCAACCACCACGGCCCGGCCACGAAGTTCCGGGTTGTCCAGTTCCTCGACCGCGGCGAAGAAGGCATCCATGTCGACGTGAATGATGCTGCGCTGGGTCATGGGCGATATAGTGTCACGAAACCGCTGAAATTCCGATGCAGCCGACCGCGCGTGACATGCAGGCAAACCAGTTCCCCATCCTCAACCAGGGCATCTACGCCAACCACGCGGCGATCGCGCCCTGGCCAGGCGCCACCGCGAAAGCGGTTGCCGCGTTTGCCCAGGAAAATGCGCTTGCGGGCCCACTCGACTACAAGCAGTGGATTACGCGCGAGCGCGAACTGCGCAACATGCTGGCGCGCCTGGTTGGCGCGCCGAGTGGCAACGATATTGCCTTGCTCAAGAACACCACCGAGGGAATCAGCGCGGTCGCCTTTGGCTTTCCCTTCCAGGCCGGCGACAACATCGTGCTGCCGCAAGGCGAGTTCCCTTCCAATCACCTGCCCTGGCTGGCCCAGGCGGAGCGTGGCGTGGAAATCCGCCATGTCGATATTCGCGCCGGCGATAACCCGGAGCGCGCCCTGTTGGAGGCCATGGACGACCGAACGCGCGTACTGGCAGTGTCGTCGGTGGGCTTTGGAGACGGTCTGAAGCTGGACCTGGAAAAGCTGGGTAAGCCTTGCCGCACGGCAGGCATACTGTTTTTCGTGGACGCCATCCAGCAACTGGGCGCCCTGCCCCTGGACGTCGAGGCGGCCTGCGTGGATGTACTGGCTGCAGACGCGCACAAGTGGCTGCTGGGGCCAGAGGGCATCGCACTGTTCTATTGCAACCCGGTGGCGCGGGACAAGCTCCGCCTTACCCAGGTTGGCTGGCACATGTATGACTACCCCTGGAACTTCGACCGAGACGACTGGAGCCCATCGAAAAGCGCGCGACGGTTCGAAGCGGGCAGTCCCAATACCCTGGGCCAGGTGGGCCTGCACGCCTCGCTTTCACTGTTGCTTGAGATTGGCCTGGAAGCGATCGCGCAGCGCATCCTGGCCAATACCGGCAGCTTGCTCAGTGGATTATCGGCCCTGCCTGGAGTCAGCCTGAATTCGGCGCGGGAAGTGACCCGGCAATCCGGCATTGTCAGTTTCAGCGCCCACCAGGTGGCGGCCAGGGAGTTGCATAAACGGCTGGCGCAAAGCGGGGTAACCTCGGCGGTGCGTGATGGCGCAGTGCGGTTGTCGCCGCACTTCTACCAGGACGAAGTGGTGATTCAGAAGCTGCTTCAGCGGGTGGAAGACAGCCTTTAGACCTGCCGGACTCGGCGCCAGCCTACATGGTGTGGGTGCTGTTGTTGCTCTTCAGCGAAGACGCGAGGTGCGACTCGATGACCGTGCGCGCATGCGCGCCATCGGGGGTATCGGCAAACTGCACCCCGATACCAGCCTTGCGGTTGCCGGCCGCGCCCTGGGGGGTAATCCACACCACCTTGCCGGGAATCGGCAGGCGTTCTTCGAACTCCATCACGGTGAGCAACAGGAAAACCTCGTCACCGAGGTGGAATTCCTTGGTGCTGGGCACAAACAGACCGCCACCCGTAACGAACGGCATGTACGAGCGGTACAGCGCCTGCCTGTCCTGGATTGCCAGCGAGAGAATGCCTTGCTGCGCCATTGATCATGCCTCCTGCGTATCCTGATCCAGCGGCAACGTGGCTGGAAGCTGTTTCCATTGTATCAGCCAATCCCGCAGAAGTAAGTCCTGGCGCACCGACGAGGCCTGCAGAATGCGGTTGCGGTCGGCCAGGCCTTGAAGCTTTGAAGCATGCTGTAGCAGGCGCTGGGACGCGCCGCGTTGCAGCCCATTGCGCATCAGGCTGGCGCTGCTCAGCGAAAGCCAGGTCCACAGACGCTCCGGATCCATGTCCGACATGGCGGCAGCGGCAGCGCCATCCCCGGCCTTGCCCTGGCGCAATGCAACCAGCACCTGGCGTGCACCGCGGTACTGTTCGATCAGTCCGTTTTCAACCAGGGTCCTGGCTTCCAGAGGTCGCCCTGCTGCGGCTTCCAGGGCTTCCTGTGCCTCGCCCGCGGAGATTCCCTCGGCCGCCAGCCACTCCATGGCGTCGGCATGCGCGGGCGCCTGCACCGCAATTCGCTGGCAGCGGCTGCGCACCGTGGCCGGCAAACGAGAAACGTCGTGGGCGACCAGGATCAGTACCGTGTCGCCTACCGGCTCTTCCAGGGTTTTCAACAGCGCGTTGGCCGCGCTGGCGTTCATCCGCTCTGCTGGCTGGATAATGGCCACCTTGCGCGGACTGATGGTGGTGGTCTTGTACATGGCCTCGATCAGCGTGCGAATCTGGCTCACCCGGATCACGTCGCGCAACTTGCCGGTATTGCTGTTGACCTCGAAGCTGATCTGGCGAGAATCCGGGTGAGCGCCGCCGCTGAACACCTGGCAGGAGCGGCATGCGCCGCAACCGCCGGGGGCGTTTTCCAGGCACAGCAGTTCACGCGCGAGCTCGCTGGCCAGCGCCACCTTTCCGCAACCCGACGGCCCATGAATCATCAGCGCGTGCGGCAAGCGATCGTTGTCGGTGTAGCCGCGAAACACTTCCAGCGCGGATCGGTGCCAGGGATACTTCACGAGCCCAGCCTCTGGTGCAGGCAGGACTCGACCAGGGTCCAGACTTCTTCCTCTGAACCCGATGCGTCGATCACGGCGAAGCGCCCGGGGGCCTGGGCGGCGCGATCCAGGTAGGCCTGGCGCACGCGCTCGAAGAAAGCGATGTCCTGGCGCTCGAACCAGTCCGGCTCGCTACGTTGGGCAGCCCGTTGCAGCCCCTGCCTGACATCGAGGTCCAGCAGCACCGTCAGGTCGGGTTGCAGATCACCGTGGACCAACGCCTCCAGCGCCGCGATCCATTGCGCGGAAATGCCCCGGCCGCCGCCCTGGTAGGCCCAGGTGGCGTCGGTAAAGCGGTCGCAAAGGATGGTCTTGCCCTCGGCCAGCCAGGGGCGCACCAGGCGCTCCAGGTGTTGCGCACGCGAGGCGAACATCAGCAACAGTTCAGTGAGTTCAGCCGGGGTGTCGGTATCCTGTTCGGCGTTGGCATCCAGCACCAGGCCGCGAATGGCCTCGGCCAGCGGCGTGCCGCCGGGTTCACGGGTGGTAATGATGTCGTGCCCGGCATCGACCAGCCACTCGGCGATGCGCGCCATCTGGGTGCTTTTTCCCGCACCTTCAGCGCCTTCCAGCGTAATAAAGCATCCCTTCTTCATTGCATTTCTATGAGTTTCCTGACCGCCCGGTTGTGTTCTTCCAGCGTGGTTGAAAAGGTGTGTCCGCCCTGCCCGTCGGCGACGAAAAACAACGCTTCTTCCTCGGCCGGGCTGGCGGTTGCAAACAACGCGTCGCGGCCCGGAAGCGCGATGGGCGTTGGCGGCAGCCCATCGCGGGTATAGGTATTGTAAGGCGTGTCGGTTTGCAGGTCTCGGCGGCGAATATCTCCGTCGAAAGACGGGCCAATGCCGTAAATCACCGTGGGGTCGGTCTGCAAGCGCATGCCCTTGTTCAGGCGCCGCGCGAACACACCGGATATGCGCGAGCGCTCCTCGGCCACGCTGGTCTCCTTCTCAACAATGGAAGCCAGGGTGAGCAGTTCGTAGGGTGTTTCCAGCGGCAAACCGGTATCCCGCGCCTGCCAGGCTTCGTCCAACGCCTGCTGCATCGCCTGGTGCGCGCGAGCCAACAGGTCCACATCGCGTTCACCACGCACGAAATAGTAAGTTTCGGGCAGGAACCAGCCTTCGGCATGTTCCAACTCCGGGGCGCCGATGGCCTCGGCAATGGTTTCGATCTCCGCGGGATGAATCGGGCCGTCTATGGTCTGCACCAGCACTGGGTCGGCGGCGATGGCGGCAAGCATCTGCGAGAAGGTCCAGCCCTCGACAATGGTGAAACGGTGCTGCAGCACTTTGCCACTGTCGAGATGCGCCAGCAATTCAGCAGGTTGCATGGGCGGCTCAAGCAAGTACTCGCCCACGTGCACGGTCACCGGCTGGCTGCGCGCCAGCAGGCGCCAGCGCCAATCCACGCGGGTGACGCCTTCACCCTCCAATTTGCGCAGAACCGCCGTCAGGCTGTCGCCAGGCTCCACCATGATGACTTTCCCCTGGTCAGGCAGCGGTAACTCCTGGACGAGGAAATCCTGGTAGCCACGGTAGACCACGTACCCACCTGCCCCAATAACCAGAAGCACGATAACAGCGGTTGCTAAGAGCAGTGATTTCACGTGGCTGAAATCTCAGGAAAACCACTCAGGGACGGCCGCGGGATACTTCCTTCCACGACACGCATGAATACATCCCTGTAGCTCTTCGCCGACGTCCATGCCGTCGAAGGTCGCGGAAGAAAGTATCCCGCGGCCGTCTGTCGGTGGGTGCCAGGCTGCGCGCTACTGCGCATCAAGCCACTCGCGCACTTCTTTGGTCACCGGGCCAATCTGGTAGTGACGGTCGTCGATGCGGGTCACCGGCATGACGCCGCGAACCGTATTGCACAGGAATACCTCGTCGGCTTCGGCCAGCATGTCCTGCGAGATGCGCCGCTGTTCACAACGCGAAGTAAAGGCGCGCAGGATCTCGCCGCGCATAACGCCGCGTACCCCGCAGCGATCGAGCCTGGGAGTGAGCAACTGCCCGGATGAAACCACGAAGATATTGGAGGCGGTGCCGCAAATGACGAAGTTGTTTTCGTCCAGCAGGATGCCCTCGCTGATCCCGGGGTCATCCCACTCGGCCCGGGCCATCACCTGTTCCAGGCGGTTAAGGTGCTTGATGCCGGCCAGCACGGGCTGGTTGGCCAGGCGCAGCTCGCAGAGGCGCACTCGTAGCCCGGCCGGGCTGTGGCTGGGGTCCGAAGGGTTGCGGACACCCTCCACGGTGGTGGCCTGGCCCGGTGGTAGCGCCCAGGAACTGACCACGCGGGTCACCGGGCATTGGGCCGGCGGCGCGTAACCGCGCGCCATGTGGGCCTCGGGAGTGCCGCGGGTGACCATGATCTTGACCACGCAGTCGGGTCGGCCGGCGATCACGGTCTGCACTTCGCGCAGCAGTACGGCCTGGTCGGGCCGCTCGATGCCCAGGCGTTTACAGCCATCCAGCAAGCGATCCATGTGTGATTGCCAGAAACGCACCTGGCCGTGGCGCACGCGCAGCGTTTCGAACAGGCCATCACCGTAGTTCAGCCCCCTGTCAGCCGCGTTAACGCTGTGGGCAATTTCTCCGTTGACCAGGCAATCGTGCATCGTTCAGATTCTACCCCTTTATGGCCAGCACCAGCCCGCGCGCCTTGTCCGCGGTTTCCTGCAACTCCCGTTCCGGTACCGAATCGGCCACGATGCCCGCGCCGGTGCGAAAAGTGATCTGCTGGCCATCCACCAGCATGCTGCGAATCAGGATGTTGAGGTCCATGTCGCCATCACGGCACAGGTAGCCCATTGAGCCAGTGTAAAAACCGCGCCCCTCGCCTTCCAGTTCGGCAATGATTTCCATGCAGCGCACCTTCGGGCAGCCCGTGATCGTGCCTCCGGGGAAGACGGCGCGGATGGCATCCACCGGCCCACAATCGGCGCGCAACTTGCCGCGCACGTTGGAAACGATGTGGTGCACGTGGGCGTAGCTTTCCACCACCATCAATTCGTTCACTTCCACGCTGCCCGGCTCGCACACGCGTCCCAGGTCATTACGCTCCAGGTCGATCAACATGATGTGCTCGGCGCGTTCCTTGGCGTTACCGATCAGTTCGCGTGACAGGGCTTCATCTTCATCCGCGTTCGCGGAGCGAGGCCGGGTGCCTGCGATCGGGCGCGTATCCACCATGCCATCGCGTATTTCCACCAGCCGTTCCGGCGATGAACTGAGCATGGCCATGTCGTTCCACTGCAAGACCCCGGAAAAAGGCGCCGGGTTGGCGCGCCGCAAGGCCCTGTAAAGCTGCAGGGGATTGCTTTCGCGCGCCAGTTCCGCACGAAATCCGCGCGAAAGATTCACCTGGAATACATCACCGGCCAGCAGGTACTCGTGAATCCGGCGAACCCCTTCTTCGAACTGCGCGGGGTCGCCTTCATCCACCACACCCACACCGGGCGGCGAATCGTGGC
This sequence comes from Gammaproteobacteria bacterium, assembly GCA_030428105.1. Lineage (GTDB taxonomy): Bacteria > Pseudomonadota > Gammaproteobacteria > Xanthomonadales > SZUA-36 > JAUIBE01. The sequence goes on along the minus strand of JAUIBE010000017.1, from coordinate 25,681 downwards.
GAACAGGCCCGGTTTCGGCAGCGGAATCCAGCAGCGCCACGATGCGCTGCAGGCTGGCCTCGTCCTCGGCCACCGCCTGGGCACGCGAGAACTCACCCTGGTGATGAACGATGATGGCCCCGGGGCATCTGCAGGCAATGGCGTCCGGCAAGGGACTGGGGTTGCCGGGCAGTTGCAGGGTCGGCTCGATGGCGCCAGCCATCTCGTAACCAACGTAAACAAACCAGCCGCCACGGAATGGCAGGTCCTGGTCCGCCGCTACTGGAGTCGTTCGTTCGCGTTCGAACCATGCGGCGAAATCAGGGAAAAAATTGCTGTCAGCGGCCTGGCCGCTCTCTACCACCAGGCGCTCTTCGCTCGCCAGCAAAAGCAGGCTGTGACGCCCGAGCCCGGAATGCGCCGAGCTTTCCAGCAGGAATGGAAAATCGTGGGGGTGCGCGCCTGCCAGTGAAAGCAGGTCGGGAACTTGCTCGAGCCAACGGCGGTGCACGCCGCCCATCGCCGGGTCAGTCCGCCAGTTCGCGGAACACCAGGGTGCCGTTGGTGCCACCAAAGCCAAACGAGTTGGAAACCGCGGTGCGCACCGCCTGTTCACGCGCCTGGTGTGGAACGTAATCCAGGTCGCAACCCTCGCTGGGGTTGTCGAGGTTGATGGTGGGCGGAATCACACCGTTGCGAATGGCCAGGATGGTGAACAGCGCCTCAATGGCGCCGGCGGCGCCGAGCAGGTGGCCGGTCATCGACTTGGTGGAGCTCACAGCCAGCTTGTAGGCGTGGTCGCCGAAAACCGTCTTGACCGCGTCGGATTCGGCGCGATCACCCAGCGGCGTTGAGGTGCCGTGGGCATTGATGTAGTCCACTTCATCCGGTGAAATGCCGGCATCATCGAGCGCAATTTTCATGCAGCGTGCCGCACCCTCTCCGTCTTCGGGCGGCGCCGTCATGTGGTGCGCATCACCGCTCATGCCGTAACCAATCAGCTCGCCGTAGATCGGCGCGCCACGCTTTTTGGCGTGCTCGTACTCTTCAACAACCACCATGGCGGCGCCGTTGCTCAGCACGAAACCGTCGCGTTCTTCATCCCACGGCCGGCTGGCGGCATGCGGATCATCATTGCGCGTGGACATGGCCTTGGCGGACATGAAACCGGCCAAAGCCGTTGGCGTGGTGGCGTATTCCGCACCCCCGGCCACCATCACATCCGCATCACCATAGGCGATCAGCCGTGCGGCGTTGCCGATGTTGTGGGTGGAAGTGGTGCAGGCCGTAACGATGGAAAGGTTCGGGCCTTTGAAGCCGTAGCGAATGGACAGCAGGCCGCCAATCATGTTGACGATGGTGCCCGGGATATAAAACGGTGATACCCGGCGCGGGCCCTTTTCCTCGTAGATCAGGCGGGTCTCTTCAATGGTTGCGATACCGCCAATGCCGGCGCCAATTGAAAAACCCACGCGCTCGGGGTTGAATGCCCCGCTGGGCTCGTCACCTTCCACCAGCCCGCTGTCACGCATGGCCTGGATGCCCGCGGCCATTCCGTAGTGCACGAAACGGTCGAGGCGGCGCGCCTCCTTGGCGGGGATATAGTCTTCGACGTCAAAGTCTTTGACTTCACCGGCAATCTGGGTGGTGAGCTGCGAGGCGTCAAACACGGTAATCGGCTCGATACCACTGCGGCCATTGACGGCTGCATCCCAGGTGGAAGCAACATCGTTTCCAACAGGCGTGATGGCACCCAGGCCGGTAATGACGATACGACGCTTGGACACGTGAAGAACCTCTCAGACTAGCGGTGAAATCAGTAAAACAGCGGCATCAACAAAAACGGCACCATCAAAAACACGGCCGGCAAAACGCCGGCCGTACAGAATTCCCAGTAATGATGAATCCCGGTGTTGCTGATGCGATCACTCAGACGTTGGCGGAAACGTAGTCAATCGCCTGCTGAACGCTGGTGATCTTTTCGGCCTCTTCATCGGGGATTTCGCATTCGAATTCCTCTTCCAGGGCCATAACCAGTTCCACGGTGTCGAGTGAATCGGCGCCGAGGTCATCGACAAAAGAAGCGCTCGGGGTGACTTCTTCTTCCTTCACGCCAAGCTGTTCGACGACGATCTTTTTAACGCGCTCTTCAATACTACTCATTTTGTATCAATTCCTCTTCAAGGGGATTCAGATTCAAGGCCGCAATTTTAGTGCCTTAAGGCACAAATTGCACCTTCACGACATGAACATGCCACCGTTTACGTGCAACGTGTGCCCCGTAATGTAGCCAGCGCCCTCGGAAGCGAGGAACAACACCGCGGCTGCAATGTCGTCCACATCGCCAAGGCGCTGCAGTGGAATGTCCTTGAGAAGCGACTCGCGCTGGCTATCTTCCAGTGCGCGAGTCATGTCCGTATCAATAAAACCGGGGGCCACCACGTTGACCGTGATGTTGCGCGAGCCAATCTCGCGCGCCAGTGATTTGCTGAAACCGATCATGCCGGCCTTGGCCGCTGAATAGTTCGACTGGCCGGGGTTACCCAGCGCCGCAATCACCGACGAAATGTTGATGATGCGGCCGGTGCGCGCTTTCATCATGCCGCGCAGGCAGGCTTTGCTGAGGCGAAACACCGAGCGCAGGTCGGTATCGAGGATGTCTTCCCAGTCCTCTTCTTTCATTCGCATCAGGATCTGGTCACGGGTGATGCCGGCATTGTTGACCAGGATGGTGGGCGCCCCGGGGCCCTCACCGATTTCGCTGACCAGGGCAGTCACTGCATCGGCATCGTTCACATCCAGCGCCCGGCCCATGCAGTCGGGGCGGATCGCCTGCAAGCGTGCTTCAATTTCACTGGCACCGCTTTCCGAGGTGGCGGTGCCCACCACGGTGGCACCACAGCGCGCCAGGGCGTCGGCAATGCCTGCGCCAATGCCACGGCTGGCGCCGGTAACCAGGGCCACCTGGCCTTCAAAGTTAAAGCTGAAAGCGGTTTCACTCATGACTGGCTCCATTGTGCAATGGTTGTTGCCATGGAATCTGCGTCCACCAGGGCGGTACAGCCCATCTCCCTGGAGATTCGTCGATTCAGCCCCGCCAGGACTTTACCGGGGCCGCATTCGGCGACGCGTTCCACGCCCATGGTTGAAAACATCTGGATTGTGCGGGTCCACAGCACCGGTTGCCACAGTTGGGCGGCAAGCGCGGCGCGGATGTCGGCGGGCTCTGAACGCGCCGTGACATCTACGTTCTGGTACACCGGCAACAGCGGCGCCTTGATTTCAGTTTCAGCGAGTGCAGGTTCCAGCGCATCGGCCGCGCCTTTCATCAGCGCGCAGTGCGACGGCACGGAAACCGGCAGCAGCAACGCGCGCCGCGCGCCCGCCTGCTTGGCCGCCTCGCAGGCACGCTCGACCGCTGGCGCGTGGCCGGCAATCACAACCTGCCCGGGCGCGTTAAAGTTGGCGCAGGACACCACCTGGCCACCAGCAGACTGCTGGCAGATCTCTTCCAACCGCTCATCATCCAGACCAAGTACCGCTGCCATGGCGCCGGTGCCGGCGGGTGTTGCTTCCTGCATCAGCTTGCCGCGCTGCGACACCAGCTTGACTGCCTCGACAAAATCGATAGCGCCGGCCGCCACCAGGGCTGCGTACTCTCCAAGGCTGTGTCCCGCCATGTAGTCCGGTACCGGGCCTTCCAGTTCGCACCATACTCGCCAGGTGGCGATATCGGCGGTGAGCATCGCCGGCTGGGTGATTTCGGTCTGGTTAAGCCGGTCTTCCGGGCCTTCACTGGCCAATGCCCACAGGTCGTAACCCAGGGCGTCGGAAGCCTGGGAAAAGGTATCGCCCACGATCCGGTGTTGTGCAGCCAGGTCGGCCAGCATGCCCACCGACTGGGAGCCCTGGCCGGGAAAAATCAATGCAGTCTTGCCTGTCATATGGTCGTTCTACTGGTAGGTGGTTTGTTGTTATTGGCAGATCAGAAGCGCACCAGCGCTGAACCCCAGGTAAAGCCGCCGCCAAAGGCCTCCAGCAGTACAAGTTGCCCGGGCTGGATGCGGCCATCGCGCACAGCCTCATCAAGCGCCAACGGGACGGAAGCGGCCGAGGTGTTGCCGTGGCGATCCACGGTGACAACCACCTGGTCCATGTCCATATCCAGCTTTTTCGCGGTTGCGGAAATGATGCGGAGGTTGGCCTGGTGCGGCACCAGCCAGTCGAGTTCTGACTTGTCGATGTTGTTGTGCGCCAGGGTTTCATCAACGATGCGCCCGAGGGTACGAACCGCCACCTTGAACACCTCGTTGCCCTTCATGTAAATCTCGGCACGTCCGTCATTGTCTTCCAGGCGGTCAAAGCCGCGTGATACGCCCACATCGGTGCACAGCAGGTCGGCCTGGCCGCCGTTGGCGTGGATGTGGGTGGAAAGGATGCCCGGCTCATCGCTGGCTTCCAGAACTACCGCACCGGCGCCGTCGCCGAACAGCACTGCGGTTTCGCGCCGGTTCCAGTTGATCATCTGGGTAAGGGTTTCAGCGCCACCCACCAACACCTTTTTTGCGTCGCCCGTACGAATGAACTTGTCAGCCACGCTCAGCGCGTACATGAAGCCCGAGCAGGCGGCATTGACATCCATGGCGCCGCATTCGCCCAGGCCAAGCTGGGGCTGGAGCAGGCAGGCGGAACTGGGAAAGATCAGGTCTGGCGTGGTGGTGCCGAGGACGAACAGGTCAATTTCCGCAGGATCGACATCGGCCGCTTCCATGGCGCGCTCACACGCCAGCTTGGCCAGCGACACCGTGGTTTCGCCATTTACAATCGCGCGACGCTCGCGGATACCGGTGCGTTCACGGATCCACTGGTCGCTGGTGTCCATGACTTCTTCGAGGTCATGGTTGGTCACTACCTTGTCAGGAAGAGCGCTGCCGGTACCGATAATTTTCGAATACTTCAACTTCAGGCCTCCAGGTTGTATTGCCGAATCAGGCTGTCTATTCGCCGCGGAAGTTCCTTTCGCGCTGCCTGCCCGGCTTCGAGAATGGCCTGTGTGTAGGCCCTGGTGTCTGCGTGGCCATGACTCTTGACCACCACGCCGCGCAGCCCCAGCAACGGCGCACCATTATGCGCGGATGGGTCGAGCCCTTCCAGCACCCGTTTCAGCGCCCGCCGTGCAAACCAGCCGCCAAGTCGCCCGGACAGGCCGGCAGAGAACGCCTGGCGGAGCTGTGAAATGGTCAGCCGGGCCAGGCCCTCACTGGCTTTCAGGATCAAATTGCCGCTGAAGCCATCGCAAACCGCGACATCAACCTTGCCGGAATAAAGGTCATTACCCTCGACAAAACCGATGTAGTTGATCGGCATTTCCTTGAGCAAACCATGCGCGGCCTGCACCGTGACATGCCCTTTGCTTTCCTCGTGGCCGACATTCAGCAAACCCACTCTCGGGTTGCTTATGCCGTCGACTTTTTCCGCGGTTAACGAACCCATCACCGCAAACTGCACCAGCTGGCGCTCGGTGACGCTGAGGTTGGCGCCCAGGTCGAGCGCGCCGGTAAAACCGTCGGCGTGCGGAATGTAGGCCATCAGCACGGGACGCTCGATACCCGGCAGCATGCCCAGCAGGCGAACGCCCAGCGCCATCATGGCGCCCGTGCTGCCGCCGCTGACGCAGGCATCGGCCGCGCCCTCGGCCACCAGTTGAATACCGGCCCACAGGCTGCTGCCCTCGCCCTTGCGCAATGCGTAAATGGCGGTGACATCCATGGGAAGCGCGGATTCAGCGGCGTGAAGATGCAGACGCGAAGCCAGGGATTGCTCCAGCGAACCCTGGGCCGCCAGTGCCGGCTCTAGCTGGTCGAGAACACCGACCAGCCTGATTTCCAGGCGGGAATCCTGCTGTAAGGCTGAAAGGGTCGCCGGGAGCGTCACGGACAAACCGTGATCGCCCCCGTGCGCGTCGATCGCCAGGACCGCTTTTTCGGGCTGCGGCATCTACCAGGCGAGATCGTGGTGGACTGCTAAGCGCCTAGTCTTCGTCGAATTCCGGGACGGGCTGCTCGATCACTTTCTTGCCCTTGTAGTAGCCCTCGGGGCTTACATGGTGACGACGGTGGGTTTCGCCCGTGGTCGGCTCAACCGAAAGCGTGGGCGCGTCCAGTGAGTCGTGTGCGCGACGCTTGCCGCGGCGTGACGGGGTTTTCCTGTTCTGTTGAACTGCCATTGTTACTACTCCTGCTTTATTTCTGTTTCATCATTTCGGCCAGGCCGGCAAACGGTCGCTGTCGCTTTCCGCCTGGTTCTTCGGCGCTGGCCTCGCGGCCTGCATCCAGGCCACCCTGATTACCAACTTCATCACCCGCCGTGGTTGACGAAAGTACTTCCCCAACCTCGGGGTTACGCGGCACCTGGGGCACGGCGAGCAAGAGCTCGTCCTCCACCAGGTCCGCCACCGCCAGTCGACCTTCCTCGACCAGCACGAACTCTTCTTCGTCCGACAGCAACTGCTGTTCGGATGCCTCGGCGATGATCTGCAACACCGAATGTTGCGCCACCGATTCCATGTACGGCTTGAGACTGCGCTGACACATCAGCGGCAGCTCAGCAGCCACTTCCACCTCGACGCTGGCACGGCGCTGTGCGTCGTAGCCAAACTGCAGGCTGAACGAAGCTTCGCCCGCTACCGCGTCACCGTCTGCCACCGCCAATAACGGCACAAGCCGTTTCAGGCGCGCCAGCGGCATCGTGCCCGCAATCTGCCTTTCTCCGTCGGCAGCGCGCCACGGATCGATGAAATCTGGAAATTCCCGTGACATGGCTTCACAATCCTCGCCCTGAGACGGCCCAAAGCAAGCCGACAATTTTACTACAAAAATGCCCGACGAGACAGTTTTCCCCCAATTAATTCTAGCCTCGGCAAGCCCTTACCGTGCCGAGCTGCTTGGGCGCCTTGGCCTGCCCTTCGAGATTGTAACGGCCGGCATCGATGAATCGCCGCTGGACCACGAGGCGCCAGATCAACTGGTGATGCGGCTGGCCCAGGCCAAGGCCGCGGCGGTAGCCGCCTCACACCCGGATGCGGTGGTGATTGGCTCCGACCAGGTCGCCGTCCACAACGGCCGAATCCTCGGCAAACCCGGAAACAAGGAACTGGCGATCCAGCAGTTGGCCCGGTTCAGCGGCAGCGTGGTGCAGTTCCTGACCTCGGTCATGGTGCTGCAACCTGGCGGCCGCGCCGCAGGAAATTCGGTGGTGGAAACCCGGGTGGAGTTTCGCCAGCTCGGCGAGGAAGAAATCCACCGTTACATCGAGTCCGACCGCCCGCTGGACTGCGCTGGCAGCTTCAAGGCCGAGTCACTGGGCCCGGCGCTGTTTCGTTCGATGTTCAGCCAGGACCCGACAGCAATCATCGGATTACCGCTGATAGAAACCTGCCGATTGTTGAGAATAGCGGGATTCCAGGTACCATAAGCGGTTCCATACTCAACCGTACGGGAGCAATTGCGAGATGAGCGAAGACGCCATCACTGAATCGAAACCCCAGCCCTCGTTGCGCCACTGGCGCACCGACACCGATATTGACGGGGTGCTGTGGTTAACCCTGGACCGCGCCGGCGAATCGGCCAACAGCCTGTCGCGCGAGGTGCTCCAGGAGCTCGAGACGATCGTTGAGCAGGTGGAGAAAACACCGCCGCGCGGCCTGGTCCTGCAGTCCGGCAAGCCCGGCAGCTTCATCGTCGGCGCCGATGTACGCGAGTTCGACGATGTGGACAACCCCAGGCAAGCCAGCGAATCCATCGAAGAAGTCCATCGCCTGTTTAGCCGCATCGAGGCGCTGACCTGCCCCACCGCGGTGGCCATCGAGGGCTACTGCCTGGGTGGCGGCGTGGAACTGGCGCTGTGTTTCGATTACCGCATTGCCCGTAACGACGACAACACGCGCCTCGGTTTCCCGGAGGTGCAACTGGGCATCTACCCCGGCTTTGGCGGCAGCGCGCGCTCAACCCGCCAGATGGGCGGCATGAAAGCAATGGAATTCATGCTGACAGCCCGCAACATGCGTCCCGGCGCAGCCAGGGCCTCCGGCCTGGTTGATGAGCTGGTCGGGCCCCACGGTTCTTTGCGCTGGGCAGCGCGTCGCGCGGTGCTGAAAGGCAAGAAGAGCCGTCGGCCCGGCTTCGTCGCACGAATGACGAATGTTTCACCGATGCGCGGCTGGCTGGCCGGCGTGATGCGCAAGAAAACCGCCGCGCGCGCCAACCCGAAACACTACCCTGCCCCGTTTGAGCTGATCGACGCCTGGGAAGAAGAAGGCGATGACTTCGACGACATGCTCGAAGAAGAAGCCGAGCGCGTTGGCCGCCTGATCACCACGGACACCTCGAAAAACCTCAGGCGCGTGTTCTTCCTGATGGAGCGGCTCAAGGGCCTGGGCAAGGCCTCCTCGTTCGAGGCGCGGCGGGTGCACGTCATTGGCGCCGGCGTCATGGGCGGAGACATTGCCGCCTGGTGCGTGCTGCGCGGGCTGGAAGTGACCCTGCAGGATCGGGAGATGAAGTACATCGAACCCGCCCTTAAGCGCGCCAACAGCCTGTTCAAGAAGAAGCTGCGCTCCCCCGACCTGGTTGCAGGCGCAAAGAGCCGGCTGATACCCGATGTAGAGGGCCGCGGCGTTGCCCGCGCCGATGTCATTATCGAGGCCATCTTTGAAAACGCCGAGGCCAAGCGCGAGCTGTTCAAGGCGATCGCGCCGAAAATGAAAAAAGACGCCATCCTGGCCACCAATACCTCGGCCATTCCACTTGCCGAACTGGCCGAAGTCCTCGACCAGCCGGAACGGCTGATTGGCCTGCACTTCTTCAACCCGGTGGCCAAGATGCCACTGGTGGAAGTGGTGTACGACGAAACCACGGATGCCGAACAGGTCAGCCATGGCGCCTCGTTCTGCGGCCAGATCGGTCGCTTCCCACTGCCGGTCAAGAGCAGCCCCGGCTTCCTGGTGAACCGCGTGCTCGCGCCCTACATGCGCAAGGCCATGCAGATCCACCAACAGAAAGGCGTGCCCATCGAGGCGCTGGACAAGGCGGCGCGCGATTTCGGCATGCCGATGGGCCCGGTAGAACTGGCCGACACCGTCGGCCTGGATGTCGGGCTTGGCGTGATCCAGACCCTCGGCGGCGAGGGTTCGGAATCCGAAGCAGAAACCCTCAAGGCAATGGTTGATGAAGGCAAGCTGGGCAAGAAGTCGGGTGAAGGCTTCTATGTCTGGAAAGACGGCAAGCCGGTTAAAACCCAGGGCGCCAGCGATGGCATCAACCTGGAATCCCTGGCCGAGGAATTGATGGAACCGTACTTCGATGAATGCAAGGCGGCCCTGGCCGACGGCATTGTCGAAGACGCCGAAGTGCTGGACGCCGGCATGGTGTTCGGCACCGGTTTCGCGCCGTTCCGCGGCGGCCCCATGCACTACCTCGCTCAACAGGGTGAATCATCATGACGGATGCGCTTAGAAAAATTGCGGTCATCGGCGGCAGCCGTATTCCCTTTGCCCGCTCGAATACCAATTACGCGAAGAAATCCAATCTGGATATGCTTACTGCCGCCATCGACGGCCTGGCCGAGCGCTTCGACCTGGAAAACGCGGTGATCGACGAGGTCATGGCCGGCGCGGTGATTTCCCACTCGCGCGATTTCAACCTCGCGCGTGAAGCGGTGCTTTCCTCGCAGCTGTCGCCATTCACCACCGGCATCACGGTGCAGCAGGCCTGTGGCACCAGTTTGCAGGCCGCCCTGAGCCTGGGCGCCAAGATTGCCAGCGGCCAGATCGAGTGCGCCATCGCGGCTGGCACCGATACCACTTCCGATGCGCCCATCGTCTTTGGCCAGAAGTTTTCGCAGCGCCTGATCAGCGCCGGCACCGCCCGTAGCGCCGGGCAGCGACTGGGCGCCTTCAAGGGCTTTTCTTTTGGCGAACTCAAGCCGCAGTCACCCACCAACGCCGAGCCGCGCACTGGCCTTTCCATGGGCCAGCACTGCGAGCGAATGGCCCAGGAATGGCAAATAGCCCGCGAGGACCAGGATCGCCTGGCGCTGGAAAGCCACCAGAAAGCCGCGGCGGCGTGGAACGAAGGCTTCTTTGATCCGCTGGTGCAAACCTGGCACGGCCTGGCGCGTGACAACAACATGCGCGCCGACAGCTCCATGGAGGCCCTGGCCGGTCTGCGCACCTCGTTCTCAAAGGAACCCGGCGCGACACTGACTGCTGGAAACAGCACACCGCTGACCGACGGCGCTGCCGCTGTCCTGCTGGCCTCCGAGGACTGGGCGCGTGAGCGTGGCTTGCCCATCCAGGCCTACCTGACCGCGGGACGATCTGCTTCCGTCGATTTCGTACAGGCCGACGAAGGCCTGTTGATGGCTCCAACGGTGGCGGTGTCAGAAATGCTTAAACGGGCTGAACTGTCGCTGCAGGATTTTGACTTTTACGAGATCCATGAGGCCTTCGCAGCCCAGGTGCTGTGCACCCTCAAGGCCTGGGAGTCGGAGCAGTACTGCCGCGAACGCCTGGGCCGGGAAGCAGCGCTGGGCGAAATTGATCGCAGCAAGCTGAACATTCACGGCAGCAGCCTGGCGGTGGGCCACCCCTTCGCCGCCACCGGCGCCCGCATCGTCGGCACCCTGGGCCAGATCCTGGAGAATGCCGGCAAGGGGCGCGGCCTGATCTCGGTTTGCACCGCCGGCGGCATGGGTGTGACCGCCATCATGGAGCGACCCTGATTTTGGGCGCCGGGGAAAGCGCCTGGTTTCCGCCCGAGATCGCCGCGGCGCTGGACGCCGCCGGAAGCGAGTTCCGGGTTGCCGCTGACGCAGACCTGGAGGCGCTGAAGCCGCGTTTCATCCCGCCCGAGGGTGTTGAGGGCGACAAGCATCAACTGCGGGATGAAACCAGGCGCATCAAGGACCTGCAGAAGGCGCTCTACGCCTCGAAGCGATTCAGCGTGCTGGCTGTGTTCCAGGCGCTGGATGCCGCCGGCAAGGATGGCGCCATTCGCGAGGTATTCGAAGGGGTTAACCCGTCTGGATTAAGGGTCGCCGCCTTCAAGGCTCCGAGCGAGGTAGAGCGGCGCCATGATTTCCTGTGGCGCACCAGCAAGGTGCTGCCGCGCAAGGGCGAGATCGGCATTTTCAACCGCAGCTATTACGAGGAAGTGCTGGTGGTGAAAGTGCATCCGGAGTTCCTCGGTGGCCAATACGCCGGCCACACGCCAGAACTTGGTCCACTGTGGCAGGCGCGCTACCGCGCCATCCGCGAGCATGAACTTCACCTGGCAACTGCCAACACGCTGGTGCTCAAGTTCTGGCTGGATGTTTCCCCCGCGCGCCAGGCACACCGCTTCCTGGAGCGCATCGAGGATCCTGACAAGCACTGGAAGTTCTCTTCGCAGGATGTACGGGTGTCACGGCGCCGCGAGGAATACGATGCGGCAATTGAACAAATGTTTCGCCAGACCTCACGCCCCTGGGCGCCGTGGTTTTGTATTCCGGCCGACGATCGTTGGTATGCGCGCACCAAGATCGCCGGGATCATCAAGCGGGCGATGTCGGCGCTACCGCTGGAATATCCGCAAGCCGAAAAACTCAGCGACGAAGAACTGGATGACTACCGCGAGGAATTGAAAGCCAGGCTGGAGCCGTAGCGTGGCTGGAAACGATTCGCGACCTGAAGGCCGCTTTCACAAGTGGCCACCCGGCAACAGCTTGTTCTAGGGAAAATCGATTTCGAGACCGGCTGCTTCGGCGGTGTTCTGCATTAACGTGGCGCGGGTCATCGGGCCCACGCCGCCCGGAACCGGGCTGATCCAGTTGGCGCGCTGTGCGGCGCTTTCAAACACGATATCGCCGGCAATCTTTCCGTCCTCGCCGCGATTGATCCCCACATCCACCACGATACAGCCTTGCGGAATCCATTCTGATTGAATGATTCCGCGCTTGCCGATGGCGCTGATCAAAATGTCCGACTGGCGCACCAGCGATTCCAGGTCGCTGGTAAAGCGGTGCGAAGTGGTCACCGTGGCGCCCTGCAGCAACAACTCAAGCGTCATCGGCCGACCAACGATGTTGGAGGCGCCGACCACCACGGCATGACGGCCCTTCACCTTGATGCCGTGATGGGTCAGCAGCGACATCACCCCGCGCGGCGTGCACGGGCGCAGCCCAGGCTGGCGCAAGGCCAGTTTGCCGACGTTGAAGGCATGAAACCCGTCCACATCCTTGCGCCAGGCGATACGGTTGGTGACCGAGGTCTCCTCGATATGCTTCGGCAGCGGCAACTGCACCAGGATGCCGTCGACGTTGGGGTCTTCGTTGAGCTGATCGATCAGTTCCAGCAGCTCGGCCTCGCTGGTTTCGGCTGGCAGGTCAAAATCGCGCGCCAGGATACCGGCTTTCTCACAATCCTGGCGCTTGGCCCGGACGTAGATGGACGAGGCCGGGTCATTGCCCACCAACACCACCGCCAGCCCGGGTCGGCGGCCGCCCGCGGCAACATGCGCTTCGATGGCCCCGCGCACCGTGCTGATCAAGGCCTGGCTGGTGGCCAGGCCATCAAGAATTTGAGCGCTGTCATTCATGGCCGGCAATTGTAACGGAAGCCGGGACCGGAAAGTCGCTGCTGGGGTAGAATCATGGGCAAATCGCGATGAATGTATTTGACTACAAGTTTCGCTCGATCGAAAACGCCAACATGCCGCTGGAGCTTTGGCGCGGCCAGCCGCTGTTGCTGGTCAACACGGCATCGGAGTGTGGATACACGCCGCAGTACGAAAAACTGCAGCGCCTGTACCATGAATACCTCAAGGGCGGACTGGTGGTGATTGGGATTCCCAGCAACGACTTCGGCGGCCAGGAGCCTGGAAGCGAGGCTGAAATCCAGCAGTTCTGCACCACGCGATTTGACGTCAAGTTTCCGCTGACCGCCAAGCAGACTTTCACCGGACCAGACGCCCACCCGCTGTTCCGCGACATGGTGGAGGAATTCACCGAGGACGTCCTGCCGCGATGGAACTTCTTCAAGTACCTGTTTGGCAGGGATGGCGGTTTGATCGAATTCTGGCCTTCCGACGTGGAGCCGGACGACCTGGAGTTTCGCCGAATCCTGGAGCAAAACCTGGGGTCGTGGCAGCTGTAAGGCGCTAGCCGCGGCGGCCCGAACGGCGGCCGGTAAATTTCTTCAGGCGCTTGCGCTTTTCCTGCTGGCGCTTGCTAAGCTGGTTTTTCTTGCCCTTGTACGGGTTGTCACTGTCCCTGAACTCCAGCACCACCGGGGTTCCTTCCAGCTTGAAGTGACGAATAAACGTATTGGAAAGGTAGCGCCGGTAAGCCTCGGGCAGCGTCCGCGTGCGCGAGCCGTGGATGACGATGCGCGGCGGCAATTTTCCACCCGAGTGCGCGTAGCGCAGCTTGGCGGTTCGGCCCTGGCGCATCGGCGGCTGGTGGTCGTGGAAGGCTTTTTCCAGCACCCGGGTCAGTTCCGGGGTGGGCAATTCCATGGTGGCGCTGCGCCACGCGGTCTGTACCGCCTTCATCAACTTGCCGATGCCTGAACCCTTCAGCGCAGAAATGGGCAGCACCGTGGCCCAGTTGACGTAACCCAGCTTGCGTTCCAGGTTGTGCATCACCAGGTCGCGGTGGTCTTTATCCAGGCCATCCCACTTGTTGAGCGCAATCACCAGCGCCCGCCCCTGCTGCAGGATATGTCCCAGCAGCTTGGTGTCCTGCTCGGTGAGCCCCTCGGAGGCGTCCACCACCAGCACCACCACGTGAGCGCGCTCCATGGCTTGCAATGCCTTGATGACACTGAATTTTTCCACCGCGTCATCAATCCGGGCCCGCCGCCGAACACCGGCGGTATCGATCAGTTCGTACTTGACACCGGCAAGTTCCACCATCGAGCTGATGCTGTCACGGGTGGTGCCGGGTTGGTCGAAAGCGAGGTGACGGTCTTCGCCCAGCAGGCGGTTGACCAGGGTGGATTTTCCAACATTGGGCCGGCCAAGAATGGCGATGCGGATGCGGTCGTCTTCTTCCTCTTCTTCGCGGAATGCGGGCTCGGGCAGTAGCGCTGCCAGGCCACTTTCCAGCGCGCCAATGCCGCGACGATGGGCAGCCGAAACGGCCACGCCATCCCCCATGCCCAGGCCGGCAAAATCCACCAACGCGGTGTTGGGGTCGGCCGCTTCACTCTTGTTGCCCACCAGCAAAACCGGCTTTCCGCTCTGCCGCAACACCTGCGCCACCGACTCATCCTCGGTGGTCAGGCCATCGACAGAACTGACCACGAACAGGATGGCGCTGGCCTCTTCGATAGCCACCAGCACCTGCTTTGCGGTGAGATAGTCGATGCCCTCGGCCTGGCTGACCAGCCCGCCGGTATCGACCAGTACACAAGGGGTTTTTTCGCTGCGAATGACGCCGTATTGGCGGTCCCGGGTCAGCCCGGGCAGGTCCGCCACCAGGGCGTCCCGGGTACCGGTCAGGACATTGAACAGCGTGGACTTGCCTACATTCGGCCTACCAACAATGGCGACAACGGGGAGCATCGGGCTTCACGGGCGCAGTGCCGAACTAGAGCGCAGCGCCGGCGCGGTAGGCGGCCAGCGTGCCATCGTTGGTCAGCACGTACAAAGTGGTGCCCACTGAAATGGGCGCACCGGCAAAGCCTTTCTTGCCCTCGCGAACGCGAGCGACGAAATCGCCGGTTTCAACGTTGATCCAGTGGAGATAGCCCTCGGCGTCACCCACAACCAGCTGGCTGCCGTAAAACGCCGGTCGGCCCAGGCCGCGGTTAAGCAGCTGGTCCTGCTTCCACATGGTTGAGCCATTGCGCCGGTCGAGCATCCACACTTCGCCGTTGCTGGCGCTGATCGCGAGATTCACGCGGTCTACCTGGACGCCCGTTTCGGACGAGATATCCTTGAACCACAGCAGGCGACCGGAATTGCCAGCCAGGGCTGAAACCCGGTTCTTGTAGCTGGAAACAATCAGGTCGGAGGCCACCATCACCATCTGGTCACCGATGTCGGCCAGTCGGTCCAACTCGGTACGGCCTTCGGGGTTAACGAAGTTCTGTTCCCAGGCGAGACCGCCGTCTTCCAATTCGAGGGCCACGATGGTGCCGTCGTCATAGCCGATAAACACCGCGCCAGCCCGCACCAAAAGGGCGGAATTGCCGCGCAGGGTCAACAGCGGAACGCTGCGGTCGTAAATCCACAGGCGGTTGCCATTGCTGGCGTCCAGGCCAAACACACGACCGTCGATGCAACGCACCACCACGATGTTGTCGCCGATCGCCGGCGCGGACAGGACCTCGGATGAAACTCGCGTCTGCCACAGGCTGCTGCCGGTATCGGCGTTAAAGGCCTGTACCTGGCCATCGATGGTGCCCATCACGAGCAGGTTGCCTTCGAGGCCGGGACCGCCGGAAAACGGCAGGTCGGTTTTCTGCTGCCACAGCCGGTTGCCGGTTTCTGCGTCCACCGCGGTGAGGCGGCCCTCGTAATCGGCCGCGTAGAGTTTTCCGCTTGAGTACAGCGGCGCGATGCCGATGCCCTGCTTGCCCATGCCATCGCCAACCGAGGTTGACCACACTTTCTTGACTTTCAGGGTCTGGTCGAATTTCACCAGTTCGGCGGGCTCCCCCGGCTCTGGTTCACCCCAGCCGCGAATCCACGCGCAGCCCGGCAACACCAGGCTGACGGCCAGCAGGATGAGCGCGACGCGAACCATCACGACTGCGAATCTTCCTCGCTGTCAGGTGCGGTAACCGCCCCGCCCTGCGCCTTGATCTTGAGTTCCAGGTACTGGCGATCACCAACGCCCTCTTCCAGCGCGTCCAGCGCCTGCTGGTAGTTGGCGACGGCTTCTTCGCTCTGTCCCAACGCGGCGTGAATATCTCCACGGACCTCTGCAAAGGCGGCGCTGAATGCACCGTCACCACCGGCGCTTTCGCCAACCAGCGCCAGCGCCTCTTCGGGTTGGCCCTGGGCCAGCATCAGGCGCGCCAGGCGCTCCCGTCCAACCGCCTTGAGTGCTGCAGGCCGGCCGTTTTCAGCGACAAAACGCAACAGCGTCATCGCCAGGTCGGGCTGGTCGGCTTCAACACGCGCCCGCGCCATGGCAAGGGCGGCAAGGGTGGCGTAAGGAGACTTGGCATAGTCATCCCGCAGGGTCTGGTAGTTGGCCATCGCTGCGTCCATCTGGTCTTCGTCCAGCAGCTGGCTCATGATTTCAAACTCGGCCGAGGCGCGTTGCTTCTGGTTGTCTTCCCAGCCCTGCCACTGGCGGAAGCCGAACAGGCCGCCAAAAGCGATGATCAGCCCCATCAGGATGGCGCCGCCATTTTCCTTGAGCCATTTCTTGACGGCTTCGCCCTGTTCATGTTCGTTAAAATATTCGTCTGCCATTTGCCTACTCTTTCAATTAATCCACCGGGTTACGACCCTTCAGGGGCGCATATTCTACCCAAAATCGGTTTGTGTTTTTGGCTTGTTTGAAAAGCCCGATCAGGCGCTTATGAGTTCATGCAGGGTGATCTTCAGGCGAGCCGCTTCAAGGGTTTCCTGCGGCGCATCCTCGCGTAACCACTTTACCGTGACCGTGCCGTTGGAAACCTCGTCCTCGCCCACAACCAGGGCGACCCGCGCGCCGCTCTTGTCGGCGCGTTTGAACTGCGCCTTGAAACTGCCGCCGCCAACGTTGCTCACCAGGCGCAGGCCAGGTAGCTCTGCACGCAGCCGCTCAGCCAGACCCAGCCCGGCTCTCTCCGCATTTTCGCCAGCCAGCACCAGGTAGGCGTGGGGCGCAGTTGCCTCGCACTCGCGCACCTGGCGAATCAGCTCGATGATGCGCTCCAGCCCCATGGCAAAGCCCACCGCCGGCCACGGCCGGCCGCCCTGTATTTCCACCAGGCCGTCGTAACGCCCGCCTGCACAGATGGTGCCCTGCGCGCCCAGGTCATTACTGATCCACTCGAACACCGAGTGGCAGTAATAGTCCAGGCCACGCACCAGCCGCGGGTTCACGGTGTATTCGACGCCCAGTTCCTGGAGCAGTTCCAGCAGGCCCTCGAAATGGGCGCGGCTTTCCTCGCCCAGGTAATCCGGAAGCTGCGGCGCGCCATCCAGCGCAGCCTGCACCGCGGGATTTTTGCTGTCGAGGATTCTCAGCGGGTTGCGGTCGAGCCGGCGCAGGCTGTCTTCATCCAGTTGGTCTTTGCGGTCTTCAAGAAACGCCCGGAATGCGGTCCTGTACTCCGCGCGTTCCTCGGCAGTGCCCAGCGAATTGATCTCCAGGCGCACATCGGCAATGCCCAACTTGCGCCACAGCGCAGTACCCAGGGCGATGATCTCGGCGTCAATGTCGGGGCCGGGGGCGCCAAACGCCTCGACGCCAAGCTGGTGAAACTGGCGGGTGCGGCCGCGCTGGGGACGCTCACGACGGAACATCGGGCCGGCATACCACAAGCGCTGCACGCCGCCGTACAGCAGGCCATTCTGCAACGCCGCGCGCACCACGCTGGCGGTGCCTTCCGGACGCAGGCTTAGATGATCTCCGCCACGGTCTTCAAAGCTGTACATTTCCTTTTCCACCACGTCGGTGGCGTCACCGATGGCGCGCTCGAACAGCGCGGTTTTTTCCACCAGGGGGGTGCGAATTTCTTCGTAGCCGTAGGCTGCCATGGCGTGGCGCAGCTCCGCCTCGAGGAAGTGCCAGCAAGCCATGTCCGCCGGCACGATGTCATGCATGCCGCGGATCGATTGAATCTGGGAACTCACGTCAGGGGGTTTGGGGCTCGGCCGCTCCAAGGGTCAGTCGCGCCACGTCGCCGTTGATATGGGGCGCCAGGTCTACTGCTTCACCGTCAAACACCAGTTCCACGGAAGAAGCGCGGCCAACCATCAGCTCGAACGGGGCAACGCCCTCGTAGCTGCGCTGGTTACCGCCTCGCAGGAGGTCCATTTCCAGTCGCTCGCCGTTGGCATCCACCAACTCAATCCAGCTGTCAGCCGAGACGCTGATTTGAAGGACCGAGTGTCCGGGCGCGGCCGGCGCAGGATCTTTGATTGCCGACCAGGCCTGCTCGACAGCGGCATCCGACCCAACCGGGCGGCTGCGCAGCTTTTCAAGCGAAGCGATCGAGGCAGCCAGGTGGGTTGATTTGCGCTCACTGCCTTCAGTGCCCACACCATCGGCGACCGATGTGTCCACTTCCTGGTCACCGTTGCGGGCCACCAGGCTGGTGCGACCCTGCGAGAACTGAACAGCCTGCTGTGTCACCTGCCACACCAGCGCCGCGATCAGGACGGTGGCCACCAGGTAGCTGCCTGCCTTCAGCCAGCGCTCGCCGAAGCCGCGCTTGCGGTCGATATTGAATACCGAACGCAGTTCCGGGTCGGCGGGCCTGGAAGACACGACGTCGCCGGCAAATTCCGCCGGGTCCAGGCCAAGGCCCAGTGCGTAATTCTTGATGTAACCGCGCAGGTAGATGGGGGCGATCCAGTCGGTGTCGTCACGCTCGATGGAATCGATGATGCGCTCGCGTATCCGGGTCTTCTTCGAGACCTGCGCAATGCTCAGGCCGGCGGCTTCGCGCGACTGGCGCAGACGAATGCCGATTGGCGTGGGAATCAACTCTGCTTGTTGCTCTGTCATTATTGTTATTCGCCGTTGTTGTTTGCCACCAGCGGACTGCTAGCGGGCCACTGCCTTTGCCGCATTGGAATTGGGGAACGACTGGATGAGTTCCCGACGATACCGATCCGCTGCCTGCTCATCACCAAGTTCCCTCTCGATACGATAAGCCAGTTCGAGGCTTTCCGCGGTATGTGGGGCCGCTGCTTCATAACGCTGGAGAAACGCCCTTGCCCTCAAGTACTGCTCCTGCTGATAGTTCAAATTGCCCAGGCCCAGCAGCGCCTCGGGCAAATTTGCATCATATTCAATAGATTGTCGCAAATACTTGTCGGCTTTGTCCAGATCACCGGCACCCAGCGCACAAAGGCCCGCATTGGTGGTCGCCAACTCAGGGGTGGCGTAGAACGGATCGTTCAGGGCGGTTTCGAAGTAGCGCTCGGCCTCGCGCCACTTGTTTTGCGAACAAAGGAATGCGCCGTAGTTGTTGTTGACCGGCCCGGCATCCGGGTCGTACCTGACCGCCTCGCGGTATTCCTTGCCGGCCATTTCGTCGTCATTGAGGTTTTCGTACAGGAACGCCAGCACGGTGTGCGCCGGCGCGTAGGTCTTGTCGTGCGCAATGGCGCGCTTGAGCTTGTCGAGCGCCACCTCGTACTCGCCCCGGGCAATATACTGGCGGCCCAGTTCGGTGTTGGTTTCGGCGGCACGCCTGGCCTTGCTGGTTTCTTCTGTTGATGGCGAAGAGGCGCAGGACGCCAGCGCAAACGCGACCAGCACAATCAGTATCTTCAGCAAGATGCGGCTCATTGCAGGCGCTCCCGGTTCTCTGGTTCGCTGATCATGTTCATTCGAATGGTGCGACTTCGGCGGGTGCGGTCGACCACCTTACCGGCCAACTGGCCGCAGGCCGCGTCGATGTCATCGCCGCGGGTCTTGCGCACGGTGGCGATCAGCCCGCCATCCATCACGATCTGCTGGAACTTCTCGATACGCGCTTTGGGCGAGCAACGATAGGCCGTGCCCGGAAACGGGTTGAATGGGATCAGGTTGAGCTTGCTGGGCACCTGGCGCAACAGCTTGACCAGCGCACGCGCATGTTCGGGATGGTCATTCACCCCATCGATCAGGGTGTACTCGAAGGTAATGCTGCGCTTGTGCTTGTCTGCCACGTAGCGCTGGCACGCCGCCATCAACTCCTTGATCGGGTACTTGCGGTTTAGCGGCACCAGGGTTTCGCGCAACGTGTCCTCCGGCGCGTGCAACGACACCGCGAGCGCCACGTCAATGGAATCACGCAGCCGGTCGATGCCAGGCACCATGCCCGCGGTCGAAACCGTCACGCGCTTGGCCGCGAGGCCGAAACCGAGATCCGCACGCATCAGCGACAGGGCCGGCAGCACCGCGTCGAAATTGACCAGCGGCTCGCCCATGCCCATCAGCACGACGTTGGTGATCCGGCGCCGGCCATTGCGCTCATGACCCAGCGCTTTCGCCGCCAGCCACACCTGGCCGATGATTTCCGCGGTGGTGAGATTGCGGTTAAAACCCTGCGCCCCGGTAGAGCAGAAGCTGCAGTTGAGCGCGCAACCCACCTGCGAGGAAATACACAGCGTGCCGCGGTTTGGCTCCGGGATGAATACCGTTTCCACCGCGTTGTTGCCACCAAAGCCCATCAGCCACTTGACCGTACCGTCATTGGAAACCTGTTCGCTGATCACCTCGGGCAGCGCAAGCTGGGCCACCTCCTCCAGCCGGGTTCGCAACGGCTTGGAGAGATTGGTCATTTCGTCAAACGATACGACCTGCTGGTGGTATACCCACTTGAGGATCTGCTGGGCGCGAAATGGCTTCTCGCCGATCGACGCGAAAAATTCACGCAGACCCGCTTCGTCCAGGTCGAACAGGTTGATCCTTGTTTCGGTGACGGCCATGGGGCGATTGCTTAGCGGGAGTAGATCTCGTCCGCCGAGAAGAAGCAGGCGATTTCGACCCTGGCGGTATCCGGCCCATCGGAGCCGTGCACCGCGTTGGCGTCAATGCTCTTGGCGAAGTCAGCGCGAATAGTGCCAGGCGCCGCTTCGGCGGGGTTGGTGGCGCCCATCAGTTCGCGGTTGCGCGAGATGGCGTTATCACCCTCAAGCACCTGGATCATCACCGGCCCCGAGGTCATGAATTCAACCAGGTCGGGGAAAAACGGGCGCTCGCGGTGGACCTCGTAGAACCGTTCGGCTTCGTCGCGGCTCAGGTGCTTCATACGCGCAGCGATGACCTTCAGGCCGGCCTGCTCAAAGCGGGTATAAATTTCACCGATCACGTCCTTGGCGACCGCGTCGGGTTTGATGATGGAAAGTGTTCTCTCAACAGCCACAAGAATATCCTGTATGTAATTGTAATTTAGTAAATTATGTATTCGGCCTCTGCGAAATGCAGAACCGACGCCCAAACCATATGAATTTTACGGACATCGTCATGGTGGTGCAATGCTCCGCGACTGCAGGCTGGCGCGGTTCTTGACCCTTTCTCGGCCGCGCCACTAAGATGGGCGGATGGAGTTTCTCTACTTCGGCGTCCTCCTTCTGACGGTAATGATCCTGGCCTACAACCGGGCCTCGCTGATTGCAGCGATGGCCATCATGGTGGGCCTCACCGTACTGTGGACCGAGCTTCGCCACCTGTTTTACGTCCCCAGCTGGTTCCGCTTCGCCAATGGCATTGTCGCGGTGACCCTGATGGGCTTTGCCATCAAGCCGCTGCGCCGCCTGTTGATCAGCGACCGGCTGTACGGCTGGTTCCGCAAGGCGCTGCCCAAGCTTTCCGAAACCGAACAGGAAGCGTTGGATGCCGGCACCGTGTGGTGGGACGCCGAAATCTTTACCGGGAGGCCACGCTGGAAAAACCTGCTGAAGGTTCCGGCGCCTTCGCTCAGTGAACGCGAACAAGCCTTTGTCGATGGCCCGGTGGAAAGCCTGTGCCGCATGCTCGATGACTGGGAGATCTGCGACACCCACCGCAACCTGCCGGACGAGGTGTGGGATTTTGTCCGCGAACACCGTTTCTTCAGCATGATCATTCCGCAGGAGTACGGCGGGCTGGGTTTTTCCGCCCAGGCCAATTCCGCGGTGGTGATGAAACTGGCGAGCCGCAACCTCACCACGGCAGTGACCGTCATGGTGCCCAACTCGCTGGGGCCGGGTGAACTGCTGCTGCATTACGGCACCGACGCGCAGAAACAGCATTACCTGCCGCGCCTGGCCAGTGGTGAAGAAATTCCCTGCTTCGCCCTCACCTCCCCGCTGGCCGGCTCGGATGCCGCCGCCATGAGCGATACCGGGGTGGTCTGCAAGGGCACCTTCGAGGGGCGCGAGGTGCTCGGCTTCAGGCTGAACTGGAACAAGCGCTACATCACCCTGGCGCCAGTGGCCACCTTGCTTGGCCTGGCGTTCAAAGCGCGCGACCCGGATGGCCTGCTGGGCGACAAGGTCGAGCTGGGCATTACCTGCGCCCTGATTCCAACCGATACCCCGGGCGTGGAAACCGGCAACCGCCACATGCCGGTTGGCGCGGTGTTCATGAACGGCCCAACCCGTGGCAAAGACGTGTTTATTCCGCTGGACTGGGTGATCGGCGGGCAGGAGCGAATTGGCCAGGGCTGGCGCATGCTGATGCAAAGCCTGGCAGCCGGCCGCGCCATTTCCTTGCCGGCGCTGGGAACGGCTGGCGGCAAGATGTCGGCGCTGCTTTCCGGCGCCTATGCGCGCATTCGCAAGCAGTTCAATGTGCCCATCGGCTATTTCGAGGGCATTGAAGAACCGCTGGCGCGCATCGGTGGCCGCACCTACCGGATGGACGCGGTGCGCCGCCTGACGCTGGTCGCGCTGGACATGGGGGAAAAACCCTCGGTACTTTCCGCCATCGTCAAGTACCAGCTCACCGAGGGCAATCGCGAGTGCATCAACGACGCGATGGATATCCACGGCGGCAAGGGCGTGGTCACCGGCCCCAACAACTACCTGGCGCACAGCTACCAGGCCGTGCCGATTTCGATCACCGTGGAAGGCGCCAACATCCTGACCCGCTCGCTGATCATTTTCGGCCAGGGCGCAATCCGCGCGCACCCCTGGTTGCTGAAAGAGATGCAGGCAGCCACCGACCCGCGGCCGGGTTCACGCAAAAAATTTGACCACGCATTTTTCTCCCACGTGGGTCACGTAACCAGCAACATGGTGCGCTCGTTGATGCTGGGGCTGACTGGCTCGCTGATTACCGGCTCCCCCGTGCGCGGTCCCACGCGGCGCTATTACCGCCACATGAAACGCATGTGCTCGGCCTTCAGCTTCGTTTCCGACGTGGTGCTGATCACCCTGGGCGGCAAGTTCAAGTTCAAGGAAAAGCTCTCCGGCCGGCTGGCGGATGCGCTGATCCACCTGTACATGTGCAGCGCGGTGCTCAAGCGCTTCGAGGACGACGGCCGTCCGGAAGAAGACCTGCCATTCGTCACCTGGGCGATGGACGACGGCCTGTACCGCATCCAGGAAAGCCTCAAGGGCGTGCTCACCAACTTCCCGATTCCCCTTGTGGGTGGGTTGGCGCGGTTCCTGGTCTTTCCACTGGGAATGCCCTACTCGATCCCCTCGGACGCCACCGGCAAGGCCATTGCCCGCATCCTGCTGGACGAAAGCGCCAGCCGCGACCGCCTGGTGGAAGGCGTCTATATCTCCGATGGCGATGACGCCTCCGGCCGCGTCCACACCGCGTTCCACCTGGTGCTCAACTCGGACAAGGCCGAACGCGCCATCAAGAACGCGCTCAAGCAATCGGTCACTTTTGAGAATTACCGTGAACTGGTGCAGAAAGCAGTGGAGAGCGGCGTGATTACCGAGGAACAGGCCACCATGGTGCGCCTGGCCCAGGAAGCTTCCCGCCTGGTGATCGACGTGGACGATTTTCCGCGTTCCAAGATCGAGGGCTTTGAAGACCCGGCCTTTCGCCCGGTGGTGGCGGACGCCAGCGGTTAGTCTGCCGGCTCAGTAAGAAAGGCCAGCACCTCTTCCGCCCTCGCCTTGCCGTCCTGGTAGCCCAGCTCAATCAGTTCGCTGGCGTAAGGCGGTTCGAATAACAGGTAGCTGGCCATGCGCCAGTCCCTGCCCCAACCACCCAGGGTGCGCAGCAGCAAGCGAACCGGCCACGGAATCGCAGCGGCGTGATGGCGGGTGACTTCCCGTAAATCGACACTGGGTCGAATCACCAGCGCCTTGATCTGCTTCAGCGAAGTCTGGCAGCGCTGTTCGGGGCTCATCAGCGAAAGGGTTTCGTTGATGCGTTCCAGGCGCGCAATGTCGGCAGTCAGCCGGTCCATGAAAATGGTATCCAGCAGGTAGCCGCCGACCTCGCCGAAAGTGGGGTATTGCGCCGTTGCGCTGGGCTCCGGATCGGGGCGTTCGTCGCGGGTAGTGACCACCAGAAGGCGATCGGCGCCCAGGTGAATGGCCGGGCTCAGTGGCGCCACCATGCGCATGCCGCCATCGCCGAAAAATTCGTTGCCAATACGGTAGGCGGGAAACAAAAGCGGCAGAGCCGCTGACCCCATCAGGTGCTGAACCCCCAGTCGCGTGGCGCGACCCGAACGCCGTGCCCGCACCCATGGCTGGGCGGCAGCCTCGGCCTGGTAAAAACTGATGGCGGATGCACAGGTGTAGCCCGAGGCGGTGACCGCCACGCCGCGCAGGTCGCCTGAGTCGATGCACGCCTGGATGCGATCAAACAATAGTTCACTGGCCAGGAATTCGCGCAGTGGCTCGTTGTCCAGCAGCGATTTGGGTTGAGAAACCAGGCTGTTGAGCAAGGGCGAGAACGACAGCATCCAGCGCAGCCCGGTGGCGAAAATGGTCCACGCGTCGGTGCGATAGATGCGCGAACAGTGCAGGCTCTTCCAGAAGCGCTCCAGCCGGGTCGCTGCCTCGGCAATCGAGTCACCATGGCTCGCGACTACCGCGGCGTTGATGGCCCCGGCAGAACTGCCCGAGATCACCGGGAAAGGATTGCCGCTGCGGCCAGACTCGGCCCAGATGTCTCCCAGCGCCCTGAGCACCCCCACCTGGTAGGCGCCGCGCGCGCCGCCCCCTGGCAGCACCAGGCCGGCGCAGGGGCCGCTCCAGTCACCCGGCTTGCAGGCCGCTTCGGCGCTTGTCTCCGCGTGTCGCATGGCGCGAATATATCAAACTGTCCTGATATACTGCCGAAAGTCGAATCGGCGACGCCGATTGCGACGCCTTTTTCCGGCCCAAGGCAAGGATGCAACAAGGGGCCTTTTGCTTGACCCGGACCAGGATTTTCGTGAACAGCAGCGTAGTCAAACAAGCGAGCCAGCCCGAGGGCCGGCACACCGGGCTGCTTGAAGCCCAGCAAACCGTCAACCGCGTCCTGCTGGGCAAGCAGGAACAAGTGCGGCTTGCATTCTGTGGCCTGCTTTCACGCGGGCACCTGCTGGTTGAAGATGTGCCGGGCGTGGGCAAGACCACCCTGGCCAATGCCATGGCGCGAACCATCGGCTCGGACTACCAGCGCATCCAGTTCACCAGCGACCTGCTGCCGGCCGATATCCTTGGCGTTTCCATTTACCGGCGCGACCAGGAAAGCTTCGAATTTCACCCCGGCCCCATCTTTGCCCAGATCGTCCTGGCCGATGAAATCAACCGGGCGACGCCGAAGACCCAGAGCGCATTGCTGGAAGGCATGGCCGAGGGCCAGGTCACCATCGAAAACACTACCCACACCCTGCCCCGGCCGTTCTTCGTGATTGCCACCCAGAACCCGATCGACCTGGTGGGCACCTTTCCGCTGCCCGAGTCGCAGCTCGACCGCTTCCTGCTGAGCATCAGCCTAGGCTACCCCGACCGCGAGGCCGAACGCGAACTGCTGATGTCGGAAGACCGCGCCGGCATGCTGGAGCAGATTACCCCCAAGCTCACGCCTGAAGACGTGATGGCGTTGCAACAGGACTGCGAGAAGG
>JAUIBE010000003.1 GCA_030428105.1 Gammaproteobacteria bacterium | reverse complement strand
CATCATGGGTGAACCCGGCGCGTTTACGCTCTACGATCTCGAATCCGACCGTGGCGAAGAACAAGACCTTGCGGCCGAACACCCCGAAGAAGTGGCGCGGCTGGCGCAGAAACTGAAGGACTGGCGCGTCGACGTGGGCGCCAGCGAGATGTCGGTCAACCCGGATTACGACCCGGCGCAAGCCGATTTTCGCATCGAGAACTAGGAGTAAAGCGCTTCATGGAATCCATAACCTTCCACTTTCCAGCCAAGCTGGTTGTCGGTGGAGAAGCGTTTGCCAGCTTCGTTGAGGACATCAGGAGCTCCGGCTGCAAGCGGATTTTCGTGGTTGGCACTCCGCATACGGCCGAGCAAATGGAACAACTCACCGCAGCCACCAGCGAGCAGGGCATTCGCGTACTGGTGGATGAATCCATCGTCGACGAACCGACCTTCGAAAACTTCGAGGAAGTCCTGGCGCGCGCCCGCGGTTTCAACACCGACTGCGTGGTGGGCGTTGGCGGCGGCAGCGCCATGGATGTGGCCAAGCTGATTGCGGCGCAGATCAAGAATCGCCAGTCGACCCGCGAGGTTGCGGGAATCGGCAACCTGGCTGAACGGCAGACGCGGATGATCTGCCTGCCCACCACCTCGGGCACCGGCAGCGAGATGTCGCCCAACGCGCTGTTCACCGATGCCGATGGGCAGAAAGTGGGCGTGATCAGCCCTTACCTGGTGCCCGACGCGGCCTATGTTTGCCCAGAACTCACGGCCTCTGTGCCGCCGGCGGTAACCGCTGCTACCGGCATCGATGCCTTTACCCACTGCCTGGAAGGCTTTGCCAACCGCTTTGCCCACCCGATGACCGACATGCTCGCCCTGGAGGGCATTCGGCTGATTGCCGAGAGCCTGGAGCGGGCCTGCCGTGACGGCGCGGACCTGGATGCGCGGGCGCGAGTAGCACTGGGTAGTGTTTATGGCGGCATGTGCCTGGGGCCGGTCAATACCGGCGCGGTGCATGCGCTGGCCTATCCGCTTGGCACCCAGTTTCACATTCCCCACGGACTCTCCAACGCATTGCTGCTGGCCGAGGTGATGACCTTCAACCTGCCGCAAGCGACCGGCCGCTATGCCCAGGTCGCACGAGTCATGGGCGTTGCCGATGGTGCGGGCGAAGCCGAGGCGGCCAGCAATGGTATCGCCCACATCAGGAAGCTGATCGAGGCTTGTGGCATTGATGCTCGGCTGTCGGCAGTCGGCATTCCCCGCGAAGCCATACCCGGCCTGGCCGAAGACGCGATCAAGGTGCAGCGCCTGCTGAAAAACAATCCGCGCACGGTGGAGCTCGAAGACGCCGTCGCCATCTACGAGGCTGCTTTTTGAGCGGGTCGCCATGAATCAATCCAACAACGCAAAACAGCGCTACCGCGGGGTGATTGTCCCGCTGGTCTCTCCCTTGCTCGAAGATGGCAGCGCCGATGTTGAAAGCACCGAGCGGCTGGTTAACCACGTGAGCAGTAACGGCTGCGCGCCTTTCGCCCTGGGCACCACCGGCGAAAGCGCTTCGCTTTCCATGGACAACAAGGTGAAGCTGGTAAGAGCTGCGGTGAGTGGCGCAAGCGGTCGCCAAGTGGTCTACGCTGGCATCAGCGACAACTGCACCGAGGGCTGCCTGGAGTTGGCGCATCGCTTTGCCGATGCCGGCGCCAACGTCGCGGTGGCGCACCTGCCCAGTTACTACCCGCTAAAAGAGGCGCACATGCGCGACTGGTACCTGCGCCTGGCCGATACCTGCCCGTTGCCGTTGATGCTCTACAACATCCCGGTAACCACCAACATGTCGATCCCGATTTCGCTGATCGACGAACTCAGCACGCACCCCAACATCGTCGGGTTCAAGGATTCCGAACGCGGCGAGGAACGGTTCGAGGAAGCCTGCACGCTGTGGAAGGATCGCGAGGATTTCACGTTCCATATCGGCTGGGCGGCTCGTTCGTACGAGGGCCTGCGCATGGGCGCCGATGGCATCGTGCCTGCCACTGCCAACCTGATACCGGCCGCGTTCCGCGCCATTGTCGATGGCGTCAGTAACGGCGCCTTTGACGCGGCCAAGGCGGCGCAAGACCGGGTAGCGCCAGTGAGCGACTACTACCAGGGTGGGCGTACGCTGGCCGAGTTCCTGCCCATTCTCAAGGCCATGCTGGACGCGCGGGGGCTTTGCGGCCCCGTAGTGGCGCCACCACTCACCGCGCTGGGCGGCGATGACCTGGCCCAGGTTCATAAAGACACCGAGACGCTGCTGGCGAACGGTTTTGACGGCCAGGCCCTGTCTGCCTGACGGTCATGAAAGCGCGGCCTCATTTCGTTGCAGGCCAGTGGCTGGGTGACGAAGCCGGCGCCTCCGCTTCACTTCCCGCCCTGGTGCACCGCGCCCTGGCAAGCGCGCACAGCGCCGCCCCGGCGTGGCAGGAGGTGGGCGTTGAAGCGCGCGAGCAGCGCGTTGGCCTGCTGCTAAAGCGAATCGAAACGTGCGCCGATGCCCTGGCGCAAACCATCGCGGAAGAAACCGGCAAGCTGCCGGGCGAGGCCAGCGCTGAAGTCGACGCTTCGCTGGCGGAAGGACGCTACCAGCTCGATCACGTTTCGCACCACTTGCGCGTCAACCAGGCAGGTTTCGAATTGCGCCGCTGCCCGCTTGGCGTGGTTCTGGCTATTACCCCGTGGAACTTTCCGCTGGCCACCATCGTGCGCAAACTGGTGCCCGCCCTGGTTGCCGGCAACGTGATTATTCTCAAGCCTTCCGAGTTCGCGCCGCGTACCGCCGAGCAGCTGGTGCAATTGGCTGAGCAGGTGGAATTCCCAACTGGTGTGATCACCCTGGTGCAAGGCGAGGGCGTAAGCTGCGTGCCCCAGTTGCTTGGGCGCAATGTCATCAAGGCAGTGTCTCTAACCGGCTCCTGCGAGGCGGGCCAGGCGGTTGCCGGCCTGTTGGGGGCAAGAGACATTCGCCTGCAGGCTGAACTGGGTGGCAGCAACGCTGCCGTGGTGTGCGCCGATGCTGACATCGAGGTCGCCGCCGCCGAAGTGGTGGACGCCGCGTTTGCCTGCGGTGGGCAGTGGTGTACGGGAACCGGGCGCGTCATCGTGGAGCAAGCGGTTCACGACGAGTTTCTCGCCATGGTCAGCCGCCTGGTTGCTGAAAAGTACGGCGCGGGCGGCGGCGCGATGGGCGCACAGGCCAATGCCCGACAACTGGATAATGTTCACCAACTGGTAAATGACGCACAGGGCGAAGGTGCGAGCATTGCGGCCCAGGGCACAGGCGATGATTTGGGCAGGCCCAACTTTTACCCCGCTACCGTGTTGTCTGGCGTCACCGCCGAGATGCGCTGCGCGCGCTCGGAGGTGTTCGGTCCCGTGTTGCTGGTGTTGAAGGCGCGCGATTTCGACCAGGCCGTTGCGCAGGTGAACGCGTCCGCCTTTGGCCTTTCCGTTTCCCTGTACACCAGCGATGAAACCCGGGCAGAGTCGTTCATCGAGCGCGCCAACGCTGGCCTGGTGCACGTGAACCTGCCAACCCCGCACCGCGCCCTCGAGGCGCCCCTGTTTGGCTGGAACGCTTCGGGTCGGGGCTGGCCTGAATGCGGCCCTGCCATGCTCGACTTTTTCACCCGGCCCAAGGTGGTGTACCGCACATGAAGATTACCCGTATCGTTGAAAAAACCGTCAGCATCGCCTCGCCGATCCGCAACGCGTTTATCGACTTCAGCAAGATGACCATTTCTCTGCTTGCCATCGAGACCGATGTGATCCGTGACGGGCGGCCGGTGGTTGGCTATGGCTTCAACTCCAATGGTCGCTACGCCCAGGGCGGCATCATCCGTGAGCGCCTGGTGCCGCGAATCATGGAAGCGGAGGCGGCAGACTTGCTGGATCAAGGTGGCGAGAATTTTGACCCGCGGCGCATCTACCAGGTGATGATGTCCAACGAGAAGCCCGGCGGCCATGGCGAACGCAGCGTGGCAGTGGGCACCGTTGACATGGCGGTTTGGGACCTGGTGGCCAAGATCGAGGGCAAGCCTCTCTACCAGTTGCTGGCAGAGCGCTATCGCCAGGGTATCTCCAACCAGACCGTTCATGTCTACGCCGCGGGCGGCTACTACTACCCCGGCAAGGCGATTTCGGGCCTGCAGGAAGAGTTCCAGCGTTACCTGGACCTGGGCTTCGATGCCTGCAAGATGAAAGTGGGCGGCGCCAGCACTGCTGATGACATGGCGCGGATCGAGGCTGCCATCCAGGTGGTGGGTGCTGCCCAGCGCGTGGCGGTGGATGTCAACGGCCGCTTTGATTTACCGCAGGCGCTGGATTTCCTGCGTCATATCGAACCGCTGGGACTGATGTGGTACGAGGAGGCGGTGGATCCGCTGGATTTCCTTGCCAACGCGGCGGTGGCGGAAGCATCTGATACCCCAATCGCCACCGGTGAGAATATTTTCTCGCTGGTCGACGCCCGCAACCTGGCCAGGCACGGTGGGCTACATCCGGGCCGCGACCTGCTGCAGATCGACCCGGTGCTCAGTTATGGCCTGTGCGAGTACCTGGATATCCTGGATATGCTCCAGCGCCACGGTTGGCAGGCCAATCGCTGTATTCCACACGGCGGGCACCTGTTTGGGGTCCATGTCGCCGCCGGGCTCGGCCTTTACGGCATGGAGGCCTACCCCGAGGTGTTCGCCCCCTACGGCCACTTCGCCGACGACATGGTGCTTGAAGGCGGCCAGGTCACCTTGCCCGATGCGCCAGGCATAGGTTACGAGCGGGTGCCTACCCTTTACCCGGAACTGCGTGACCTGCCTGGCTGATTGTTTTCAGCGGTCGACGTAAGCGCCGTCACCGGTCTGCAGCGTGTTCCACGGCTTGGGCTCGTAGGGGTAGCGGGCTGCAATCGACTCATCCAGGTCAATGCCCAGTCCGGCGCGCGTGGGCGCGGCGGCATAACCCTTCTCATAGCTGAAGTGGCCGCCGTAGAACAGGTCCTGCCAGAACGGGTCCTGGCCACTGCCAATCTCCAGGATGATGCAATTGGGCGTGGACATGCATACGTGCATCGAGGCCAGCGTGCTCACCTCGCTTTGCGGGTTGTGCGGCGCGACATCCACGCGGAATGACTCGGCCAGCACGGCGATCTTCTTCATTTCCGAGATGCCGCCGCAATGCACCACGTCAGGCATGATCACGTCGACCAGCCGCTCTGAACACAAGGGCGCGAAGTGGTAGCGCGAGGTTAGGCGCTCGCCGGTGCCTAGTGGCACGCGGGTCTGCGCCCTGATCTGGCGCGCTTCTTCCAGGGTCTCGTTCTCAAGCTGGGTCACTTCCTCCACCCAGAACGGGTTGAACTCTTCCACACGGTTGCAGAACTCCACCGCTGACCACGGAGTCGGTTTGCCGTGGGCCTCGACGATGATGTCCATGTCCGGGCCAACCGCCTCGCGCACTTTGGCCAGGTGCTCCACGCCACGGCGAATGGAAACCCGGTGGTCGATGGGCTTGCCGCCGGGATAGAAGCCGCCCTTGACACAGGTCCAGCCCTCGTCGCGCTTGATCTTCCACAGTTCGATTTCTTCCTCTTCGGATTTGGCGCGGCGCTTCTTTGTGTGGCTGATGCGTTCCAGGTAGCCCTCGTGACAATACAGCCGCACGCGGTCGCGCGCCTTGCCCCCCAGTAGTTGCCAGATCGGCTGACCCAGGGCCTGGCCCAGGATGTCCCACAGGGCGATTTCCACAGCGCTCAGGGCGGACATCAGCACCGGTCCGCCGCGGTAGCGCGGGCCAATAAACATGCCGCGCCAATGACGCTCGATCTCCGTTGGGTCCTTGCCCACCAGGTAGCGCTTGTGCTCCTCGATGGCGGCGGCCACGGTGGCGCCCTTGTTGGGCAGCGTCCCCTCTCCCAGCCCGGTGATGCCCTGGTTGGTGTAGAGCTTCACGAAGACGAAGTTCTCGTCTTTTCCGCCATCCACAAGGAACGTTTTGAGGTCGGTAATGCGCAGGTCCAGCGGGCGGGCCTGCTCCTGGGTGTGCTCCAGCGGTGCGGCCAGAAGGGGGCTGGAAAGCGCGCCGGCGCCGGCCAGTCCGGCCGAAAAAATCAGGTCTCTTCTCTTCATCTGCCTGCTAAATCTCCCACGAACGGTGAAAATACGAAATTGATTGTAAACGTTTACATAATCTGCATAATGCGGTACTCACGGCTCTGCGTCAACGTTGTTACGTGACGGATGGCGCGCCGCGAGTTGCAGGATTTGACAGAGGAATTTACCAACATGACAAGAACCGTCCCAGCGCTTTTGCTATTGACCGCCATTGAGCTTGCCCATGCCAGCGAGCCACAAACGACGGCGTTGTGGTTGTTTGACGAGCCGCAAGGCCTGTACCCCAGCAGCGCCCTTGATGACAGTTCGGCCAACGACCACCCGCTTGTGATAGGGCTGGGTGGTCAGGTGGTTGAGGGTCGGTTCGGCAACGGTTTGAGCGCCACCCCGCGGCCGGCGATTGATGTTCCACCAGGCGAGCCCGCTTACGAAGCGATGTTCGGACTGGGCGATCCGGTAGCCCCCGATGGCGGCACGGTGCCCATGACCTGGCACAACGCCGATTTCGCCGCGCTGATGACCGCGGGTGAAAAGCACCTGCGCAAGGAAGTAGGGTTTGTGAACCCCTCGCGCTCGGACCTGAACCTGGGCGATTTCGACTGGACGGTCGAGTTCTGGCTGAACACCGAGGGCGCTGCTGCCTCGGCGCCGGGCGTTGTGTTTGAGATTGGCGAAGGCCCGCGCGCTGTCGATGGTGCGGTGAATCGCCTGGTGCTGGATGCGGCTGGTGGCGTGTTTGTGCTCGAGTCCGGAAGTGCCGGTACGGATTATCGACTGGAAACAGACGCAGCGTCACTAGAAGGCGGCTGGCATCACTTCGCTTTTGAGTACGAGAGTGGTGCCGGCGAGCTGCGTCACTATGTTGACGGCAAGCCGGTCAGTGCAGCGGATGCCAGCGGATTCAAGCCCGTTCCCGAGGGCGATGAGGCCTACCTCTCACTCGGGCGCGACGCCAACTGGCAGCAGCCCCTGCCGGGCGTGATTGACGAGGTGCGCTTCAGCCGCGGGCAGGTGTACGGCTCCGGGTTCGAAGCGCCTGCTTCGCTGGCCCCCAGCATGCCGGCGCAAACCCTGGTGCGTGGCCCGGCCCTGCTGTTCGCTCCGGACGAAGACGGCCCGCTGCAGCTTGGCTCCCGCAAACATGTCTTCGTGGATGACGCCATCCTCGAAAGCGCCGAGGGCGTTGAGTTCGTGGTCAACCCGCCGCGCCTGGCCGAGCGCGTCATTGACAACATCGAGGGGCCGTTCCGTAAACACCTCAGCGTGGTCGAAGACGAAGAAGGCCTGATCCGCATCTACAACTCGGTGGAAAAGGACTACCTGCAGGTCTACGTCTCCGAGGACGGCGTGAATTTTGAAGCGCCTGATCTTGGACAGGGAGAAATCGAGGGCAAGAGGAACATTGTCATTGCCGAGAACGTCGGCGGCCTGGGCAACCCGTTTATCGACCCCAACGCGCCACCCGAGGAGCGTTGGAAGTACTTCACCGATTTCCAGAGGCGCGGCATCTACACCTATGTTTCGCCCGATGGTTACAACTGGAAGCGCTACGACACCGCGATCCTCCCGTTCCGATCCGGTACCCAGTCGTGCACCTTCTACGACGACCAGCGTGGGCTCTACGTTTCCTACCACCGCTCCGGCATTTTCCACACCCCGGCGTTCGATACCCAGCGTAGCTCGGTGGTCACCGAGCACGAGGATCTGCGTGTGTCGCTGCCGTTTGAACCGCTAAGCCAACAGGAATACCTCGACCTTCGGGCCGAGTACCCGCTGCGCACGCCGCTGCCCTGGTATCTCGACAACGGCCCGCTGACCCCCGGCGGCTTTGGCATGGAATTCCCGCACCGCTTCGACCCGGATGACCGTGATCCGCCGGGCGTGGATTTCTACATCACCAAGGCGATGAAGTACCCGTGGGCGCCAGATACTTACCTGGCCTTCCCGATTGCCTACTTCCATTATGAAAAAGATGGCCCCGTGGGTCGCCAGGTGCTGGGCGACGAGGAACGTGGCCGTGGTTCCGGCCCGCTGGAATCCCAGGTGTCTGTCAGCCGCAATGGCATCGATTGGTCGCGTTACCCGGATCCAGCCTATGTTGGCATTGGCCGCCACGAGGGCCGCGATGTTGTTACCGCGTACATCGCCAACGGCATGGTGCGCCGCGGCGACGAGATCTGGCAGTACTACTTTGGCGAGACGCAGTACCATTCGGCCCACGAGAAAGACGAGGCGGGGCGCGGCGTGTACCGCCTGGTGCAGCGCTTGGATGGTTTTGTTTCGCTCGACAGCCCGTATGATCGCGAGGTGACGGTCACCACCCGGCCGCTGGTGTTCGAGGGCGACCGGCTGGAGCTGAACATCGATACCGATGCCGTGGGTTACGCCCAGGTGGGCTTCGAAGACCTCGACGGCAACCCGATCGAGGGCTTCTCGGTGGATGAGTCGGTGTACTTCAACGGTGACTTCATCGCTGCCGGCGCCGAGTGGCTAAGCGGACGCCAGGTGAGCGAGCTGCAGGGCCAACCGGTGCGCGTGGTCCTGCGCATGCGGGGTTCTAAGCTGTACGCCATGCAATTCACCACCACGGCATCCAACTGATACCTATATGGAGTTATCCATGCCAAGCCGAACCAGGGTTTTCACGCTTTTCATTCTCTTGTTCATGCCGGGCCTGTTGTTGGCCGGTCAGGGTCCTGACACCCAGGCGATCGACCTGGGGGGCTATGCACAGGTCATCCACGTTTCCGTGAGCGCTGATGGCGAAGGCGGCGATGGTTCCCAGGCCAATCCGTTTGCCTCGCTGCAGCAGGCCATCGAAGTGGCCGGGGAGAACCCATCACAGCAAAGCGCAATCCTGGTCGCTGAGGGCGTTTACGCAGAGCCGGAGCTAACCCTGGCTGGCGGTGTGCACCTGTTCGGTGGCTTCGATTCCGCCGAGTGGACCCGCGATATCTGGGGCAACCGCACCGTTCTTGACGGCGCCGGCGAGCACCGTGTGCTGGTGATGGAGGATGGTTCCGCGCTGGATGGCTTCGAGATCATCAATGGCGTGGTGCGTGGCGAAGGAGCCGGCATCGCCATCGATTCGGCGTCACCCGCAATCTCCAACAATTTCTTTCGCAACAACAAGACCCTCGGCCCGCAGGACTGGGCGCCCGAGTACTGGCACGAAAACGCGCATGATGGCGGCGCCATTTACTGCAGCGGTGACGGCGCGCCGACCATCACCAACAACCTGTTCGTGGCCAACCAGACCGAGAACGGCCGCGGCGCAGCGATTGGTTATGACGACGGCTGCGATGGCGTGATCAGCGGCAACGTGTTTGTGAACAACGTGGCCGGCCTGGACGACCCCGCCCGCAGCAGTGATGGCGGCGCGGTGTCTGTGTTTGATCACTCCAGCCCCGAAATCAGCAACAACCTGTTCCTGGCCAACACCGCGAAGGCGAAGAATGATGCCGGCGGCCTGTTTGTCGCCCTGTGGTCGTCGGCCAAGGTGGTGAACAACACCTTTGTAGCGAACGAGGCCGGCGATGATGCCGGTGCGTTGTTCGTCGGCGGCCAGGAGCACCGTTACGATGCGCCGCTGGACCCGATTCCGCCGAAATCGGAGTTCTTCGTCGAGGTCACCGGCAACCGCTTTTTCGGCAACCGCAATCCCTCGCAGAACTCGGGCGCCATGCGTTTCACCATGGAAAGCCGTGGCCGCATTGCCGGTAACGTCTCGGCCTACAACCACGGGGTGTACGTGCAGCGAAGCGAGGCCGAGATCGAGGACAACACTTTTGTTGAAGACCTGATCTTTATCGAGACCAAGGAAGGCCTCGAGCCCAGCACCTTCCGCCGTAACATCGTGGTCGGCGCGGTGGAATACGACACAGAGGCCACGGTGACGGATTCGCTGTTCCTGGAAGGTTTCCGCGGCGAGGGCAACCTGGCCGGTGCGCCGGAATTCATTGCCGACAGCCAGCGGCTGGATGTATTTGGCGTTCGCTCTAGCGGCAATGACCGCATCACGACGCTGCTGGTGCCTGAAGACCAGGCCAGGGCGTCCCTCGACGGACGCGTTGTGCAGTCGGGCGACGACTGGGGCGTGATCCGCCGCGCAGGCAACGGCGAAGTGGAGATCTGGGGCAGTTTCGAAAACCCGACCGCGCTGAATGTCATCCCCACCTTCCGCCCGAAACAGGATTCCATCGGTGCCCAGTGGGGCGCGCATGGTCGCAAGGGCGTGGCGGCAGCAACCCCGGCGCGCATCAACAAGGCGATTGAACTGCTCGAGCGCGATCAGCCGGTGTACTACAAGGGTGCCTACGGCGGCTACGACGAAGGCCTGGCGCTGGCCCAGACCTGGGCCGACATCATCATGTACAACATGGAGCACAAGCCGCTCGATTTCGCCGCGCTGGCGGGCTTCATGCAAGGCCTGGTGGACGGCGGCCCAACGCCAAGCGGCCACCGCACCCCGGCGGTCATCGTGGTGTTGCCGCTGCTTGGCCTGGATGGTGACGTGGTGCGTTCTGGCGGCTGGATGGTGGAACAGGCCCTGGCCCAGGGTGTGCACGGCGTGCACCTGGCCAAGGCGCGCCATCCCGATGCAGCCAAGGAATTTGTCCGCGCTGCCCGCTATCCTATACATGAACAGGCCGTGTCCACGCTGGGCGTTGGCATTCGCGGCTGGGGCAGCCACCACTATCCTGCTTCCATTTGGGGGGTCGACATCGAGCGTTACCTGGAGATTGCTGATACCTGGCCGCTGAACCCGGAAGGGGAGTTGATGCTGGGTCTTAAAATTGAGGACCTGGATGCGTTGAAGAATGTTTCCGCCAGCCTGCGGGTGCCCGGCATCGCGTTTGCCGAGCACGGCCCCCGCGACATGGGGCTTTCTTACGGTTATCTTGAGGGGCGCGCCGACCCCCCGGTGCCCGACGAGGTAAACGCCGCCGGCGACAAGGTGCTTTCAGTGGCCAACAAGAACGGGCAGTATTTCCTGGATAACGTGCTACCCGAGACGGTTGAGGCGCAACTGGAGCGCGGCGTGATGATTGGCGCCGGAAGCAACCAGGCGGCGGCCGAGAAGGGCCGCGAAATTACAAACAGGAAGATGCCGTGGTAAGTCATCAGCAAGCAGGACGGAACGCGCATTAATGGCGAGTCTCAAGCAGGTTGCCGAACGCGCCAACGTGTCGATTGCCACGGTTTCGCGCGTGCTCAACAACAAGGACATCGTTAACCCGGAAACCCGGGCCAAGGTTGAGAACGCCATTCGCGACCTGAACTACCTGCCCAACCGCGTGGCCCAGCGCCTGCGCAGCACCAGCAGCAAGAAGAAGCTGATCGGCGTGGTCCTGCCCGATGTGCAAAACCCGTTTTACGTGGATGTTATCCGCGGCATCGAGGAAACCGCCTACCGTAACCAGTTCGTGGTGATGATCGGCAACTTCAGCCAGGACGAGGAAAAAGAACGCCTGTACCTGGATATTTTCCAGTCGGAAGAAGTGGACGGCATGATCGTGGCCCCGGCCCACGGCCGCGACCAGAACATCCTCAAGGTGCTGGAAAACAACTTTGCCGTGGTGTGCATCGACCGCGGCCTGGCCGATGTTGATGTCGACGTGGTGAAGGTGGACAACGAGGAGGGGGTGTTCGGCGCCATCGAATACCTCATCAGCCTGGGCCACAAGCGTATCGCTCACATTACCGGCATGCCACAGATTCCAACCACGGCCGAGCGCGTGAAGGGTTTTGAGCGGGCCATGAAAAAGCATGGCATCAAGATTGACCCTGACCTGATTCGCCCCAGTAACTCCAGCTACGAGAGCGGCGCCGAGCTGATGGCCGAGCTGCTTAGCCTGAAAAAACCGCCCACCGCGGTGTTTACCGCCAACAACCTGATTACCCTGGGCGCGCTGCGCACCATCCATGAGCGCGGCTGCAAGGTGCCGGATGATATTTCCATTATCGGTTTTGACGACATGTACTGGTCGATGTCGCTGAATCCGCCACTGACCGCAGTGCGCCAGTCTGGCTACGAAATTGGCAAGCGCGCAGCGTCGATGTTGCTGGCGGGCATCTTCACGCCGCAACGCTCCAAGCGCCAGGTGGTTTTGCCCACCGAACTGATCGTTCGCAAGTCCTGCAGAAGGATCTGATTCCTGTTATCGAAATTACAGTTTTACATTCTCAAAATTTGCGCTAGTATGTAAACGTTTACACGAGAAGCTCAAAGAAGCTACCCGAACATAAAAACCAAGTCAGACCAAGATCTGGAACCAGTTCACAAGAACTCCAACTTGCACCGTGAAATCTGAGTGCCCCTTTACGAGGGAGATTGAACATGACATTCACTAGGCTCTTTACTTCGCTGGCCTTCCTGTTGATTCTGCTGCCCGGCCTTGCTGCTGCGCAGGAACAGGGGACCGTTCGCGGCATCGTGATGAACTCCGTCAACGATGCCCACCTGGCTGGTGCCACGGTAGAACTGGTGGGGACACCGCATACCGTGACCACCGGTGATACCGGCCGATACCGCCTGACAGGCGTTGCTCCGGGCACTTACCAGATACGGGTTAGCTACATTTCTTTCGAAGAATATGTAAACGATATCACCGTAGGCGGCGATGGCGGGGTCGACTACGACATTCGCATGACGCCGGCCCTGGGTGACCTCGAGGAAGTGATGGTCATGGGCGCCAGGCTGGGTGAGAGCCAGGCGCTTAACGAGCAGAAAGAGGCGGCCAACATCAAAAACGTGGTTTCCGAAGAGCTGATCGAGGCCTTCCCTGACCTCAACACCGCCGAAGTGCTACAGCGCGTTCCGGGCATCACCATCCAGCGTGACATGGGCGAGGGCCGTTTCGTTTCGATTCGCGGCACCACCCCGGCCGCCACCCAGGTGCTGATCAACGGTCAGCAGGTGGCGTTCTCGAATGAGAACAACCGCCAGGTGGAGCTGGATGTGGTCTCCGCCGCGCAGCTTTCCGGCATCGAGGTTTCCAAGGTGATCACCTCGGACATGGACGCCACCGCGATCGGCGGCACCATCAACCTCAAAACTCGCGGTGCGTTTGACTACTCCGACATGCTGCTCAACGCCCGCGCCGGCCTGGGCCAGAACTCGATCGCAGATGACCTGAACTACAACGCGGAAGTGAACTTCGCCGACACCTTTGGGGCTGACAACAACATCGGCTTCTCGCTGGGTGTGAACTTTGCCCGCACCGAGCGCGAGCGCCACAACAACGAGCACCGCTGGGACGACGAGGAAGACGTCAACGGCAATGAACTGCCAATGGAGCTGGGCAACACCGAGATCCAGTTTTCCAAGAACCGCCGTGACCGCCTGGGCATCAACGCGCGTTTCGACTACCAGTTCGACGCCGACAACTGGATTTACCTGAGCGGCGTGTTCAATTACCGCGAGGACACCCAGGACCGCCAGATCAAGCGGGTGCGTTTTGACCGCGGCGACTATCTCTCGCAAACCGAGGTGGAAGGCGCGCGCATGGTCAAGTCATTGCACGACCGCGTGGAAAACCAGGAGATTTCCAACATTGTGTTTGGCGGCGACCACCTGATTGGCGAGTGGAACCTGGATTACAGCCTTTCCACCAGCTCGGCCTACACCAAGAAAGACGATGGCCAACTTCGCCCCGAGTTCGAGGCACGCGGTTTTGACCTGCTGATGAGCAACCTCGAGACCCGCACTCCCGACTGGGCCGTCACCAACGGCCTGGATGAGGACAACGGCGACCTCTACAAGCTGGACGTGGTGGACCTGAAGTACGAAAACACCACCAGCGACATCGATACCTACGCCCTCAACCTGAGCCACCCGTTGCAGATCAGCAGTGATTCAGGAGAGATCAAGTTCGGCGCCAAGTACAAGCGCACCCAGAAAGACCGCCAGGATCTGCGCTCGCAATGGCGCTGGGAAGGCGACGACGACCTGCTGCTCAGCCAGTTCGAACCGAACCTCACCCCGGTCATTTTGGACAACGGTTACGACCTGGGCCCGGATATCGACCAGGCCGCATTCCGCGAGTTCTTCTTCAGCAACCAGGGTCCCGGCGGCTTCGAAGAGGAAATCCGCAACGATGTGAACCTGGGAGAGCCGTACGACGCCGACGAGGACCTGAAAGCGGCCTACATCATGACCAACCAGACCTACGGCAACCTGCTGATGGTGGCTGGCCTGCGCTACGAGAGCTACGACCTGGATTACACCGCATCGAACCTGGTGATGAACGACGACGAGCTGGTTTCGAACGAAATGCAGACGGTGAGCCGCTCACATGATTTCGTCTTCCCCAACCTGCAGTTCCGCTACCGCCCCAGCGAAAACACCAACTGGCGTTTCGCTTACAGCCAGGGCATTGCGCAGCCGAACTTCTTTGACGCCATGCCGTACTCGTTCACCCAGATCGACGACGAGGAAATTGTCCGCGGCAACCCCGACCTGGATTTCCAGGAGTCACAGAACCTGGACGTGCTGGTTGAGCACTTCCTGGACGGCATCGGCATCATTTCCGGCGGGATTTTCTACAAGAAGCTGGACAACTTTTACTTCGAGGCCAACTACATCCAGGTGGGCGGGCCGTTTGACGGCTTTGAAGTCAGCCAGTTCCTGAATGGTGGCGGCGCCGACCTGTATGGCGCCGAGATCAACTGGCAGCAGCAGTTCACCAACCTGCCCGGTTTCTGGTCCAACTTCGGCGTATTCCTGAACTACACCTACACCGATGCCAAGAACATCGACCTGGGTGACGAAGTGACCCGCGAGGACATCGCCGCCCTGCCGATGCAGGCGCAGCACACCGGTAACGCGGCGCTCACCTACGAAACCGAGCGCTTTCTTTCCCGCCTGGCCCTGAACTACTCGGGCAAGTGGATCGAAGAGGTGGGCCCGGACTCACGCAACGATGAGTGGCGCGATTCCGCCACCACCATCGATTTCAGTGCCTCTTACCGCTTTGGCGCCTCGGGCTTCGAGATGTACTTCCAGGCCAACAACATCACCGACGAGAAGCAATACAACTACCTGGGTGTGTCCACCCGCTCGTACCAGTACGACATTTACGGGCGTTCGTTTGATATCGGAGTGAAGTGGGACTACTAAGTTGAGCACCAACGGACAGGCTCAGACGAGCCCCTTGCCCCTGTTTGGCATCTCGATGGGCGACCCGGCCAGCATTGGCCCGGAGGTGACCGCGCGGGCGGTGATCAGCCAGGAGGTGCTGGACATCTGCCGCCCCTGGGTGGTGGGTGATGTCAATGTCATGCGCCGAGTGGTGCAGGGCATGGGCCTGGAGGCCGAGGTGGTTTCCGTCGAAGACCCCGAGCCCGCGCAATTCAACGCTGCAACCATCAATGTGCTGGACCTGGCCAACGTGGACATGAGCCGCTGGAAGCCCGGAGAGGTGAACGCGATGTGTGGCCAGGCCGCCTTCGAGTATGTCAGGCGGGTGATCGAACTGGCCATGGAGGGCACCGTGGCGGCCACCGTCACGGGACCCATCCACAAGGAGTCGATCAACCTGGCCGGCCATGCCTTTGGCGGCCACACCGAGATTTACGCCAGGTACACCAACACCGACAAGGTGGCGATGTTGCTGGTGGAAGAGAATCTTCGCGTGGTGCATGTCTCCACCCACGTCTCGCTGCGCGAGGCCTGCGACCTGGTGCGCAAGGACCGCATTCTCGATTCCATCATCCTGCTCGACCAGGCCTGCAAACGTATTGGTATTGAGCGACCACGCCTGGGTGTGGCCGGTCTAAACCCGCACGCCAGCGATGGCGGCCTGTTTGGCCACGAAGAAGAGCGCGAAATCCTGCCGGCCGTGGAAGCGGCGCAGGCGCGCGGCATCCAGGTGCAAGGCCCAATTCCGGCCGACACCCTGTTTCCCAAGGCAATTGGTGGCATGTACGACGGCTGCGTGGCGATGTACCACGACCAGGGCCACATTCCATTCAAGGTGGTTGGCTTCCAGTGGAATGAAAGCGCCGGGCGCATGAAGAGCGTGCGCGGGGTGAACATTACCCTGGGCCTGCCGATCATCCGTACCTCGGTGGACCACGGCACGGCGATGGAAATTGCCGGGCAGTACGTGGCCAGCGCAGACGCCATGCAACTGGCGATTGCCTACGCCGCACGCCTCTACCGTCCGCAAAGCGGCGCCACCGCAGCCTGCGCATGATTGGGGTGATTGCCGACGACCTGACGGGCGCTGCCGAGGTTGCAGGCCTGGCGCTGCTCAGCGGCCTGAAAACCAAAGTACTGACCGGCGAAGTGCACGCCACGGACGCCGATGTGCTGGTGATCGCCACTGACATGCGTTCGAGCACGGTGGACTCGGCCAGCGAGACCAGCGCCGAGGTGACCCGCGCCTTGCTCGACCTGGGCTGCGGCCAGATTTTCAAGAAAACCGATTCCGTGATGCGCGGCCATATTGCCGCCGAACTGCAGGCGCAAATGCAGGTGGAGGGCAAGGACCGCTCGCTGCTGGTTCCCGCCAACCCATCGCACGCGCGCACCATCCGTGACGGCATTTACTACGTCGATGGTGTGAAGCTGGGTGAAACCGACTTTGGCCAGCAGTTTCGCAACGGCGCGAACTGGTCGGAAGTTACCAGTCGGCTCCGCCAGCAGGGCGCGTCATCAACGTGGTCCATCAACCCGGGTGACCCAATGCCTGCGCCCGGGATTTACGTGGGCAACGTCGAGACGCTGGATCATGTTCGTCGCTGGGCGCATACGCTTGATGACAAGGTGATCCCTGCCGGTGGAGCCGAGTTTTTTGCCGCGTTTTTGAATGAGCGTGGATTCTCAGCAGCCGCGCCCCCGCCCCCGGCAACGGAGGCCAGGCCCGGTGCGCGCACCCTGTTCGTGTGCGGGAGCCAGTACCCGCCCAGCCGCCAGGCCGTGGAGTCCGCGATTGCCAACGGCGCCACGGCCGTGCTGATGCCGGATGCGCTGTACCATAGCGCCACCCTCAACCCGGCGGCCCTGGAAGCATGGGCGCATGCGGTTGCCGCAGCGCTGGAGCTAAACAGCTCGGTGATCGTGGCCGTGTTGCAAGCGCCCTCGGAGCAGAGCATGTCCAGCAACCTGATTGCCACCTCGCTGGGGATGCTGGTGAGCCAGGTGCAGGCGATGTGCCCCATCGATCACCTGCTGATCGAGGGCGGGGCGACTGCCCTGGCGGTGGTTCAACACCTCGGTATCGATGAACTGGTGCCCAGTGGATCGGTTGCGCCGGGGGTAACCCGCTTGTCCGTCCAGGGGATTGAAGGAATGGACATCACCATGAAGCCGGGCAGTTATCATTGGCCGGCCGCGCTCTGGTCGTTTGGCCAGGCCAACAGTACATAACCCAAAACATAACAAGACCCAAGGAGTTTCCGAATGCTGCACACCATCGATTACGTCATTATCGTGATCAGCCTGATTGTCTCGATTGGTGTCGGCGTCGGGTTCTCCCGCAACCAGTCCAGTACGGCGCAGTTCTTTGCTGCCGGCAAGCACATGCCGTCTTGGGCGATTGGTATGTCGATTTTCGCCACGCTGGTTTCCAGCGTCACCTTCCTGGCCTACCCGGGCAGCGGCTTTGGCGGCAACTGGGTGCTGCTGGTGCAGGGCATCATGGTGCCGCTGACCGTGATTTTCATGATCGGCTTCGTGGTGCCGCTGTACCGCAACGTGATTGGCTTGAGTGCGTACGAGTACTTCGAAAAGCGCTTCGGCTATTTCGCCCGGGTGTACAGCAGCCTGGGCTTTATCCTGGCCCACTTCTCCAAGATGGGCACGGTGTTCTTCCTGCTGGCGCTGGCCATTTCCAGCATGACCGGAATGGACGCCTACCACGTGATTATCCTGCTGGGCATCGCGGTGATCGTGCTCACCGTGCTGGGCGGCATGGAGGCGATTATCTGGCTGGATGTGATCCAGGGCTTCCTGTTGATTTTTGGCGGCCTGCTGGCGCTGATCATTATCCTTGTGAATATTGATGGCGGGCTGGGAACGGTGATGAGCACTGCCTGGGATGCCGACAAGATGAGCCTGGGCTCGCTCGACTGGGATTTCGTCAACCTCACCTTCTGGGTGATGGCCATCAACGGCATTTTCTACGCCATCCAGAAATACGGCACCGACCAGACCATCGTCCAGCGTTACCTGACTGCCGGCTCGGACAAGGACGCCATCAAGGCCTCGCTCACCGGCGTGCTGCTGGTGGTGCCGGTTTGGACCCTGTTCATGTTTATCGGCACCGCGCTGTGGGTTTACTACTCCGGCGGTGGCGGTGGTGAACTGCCTGATGGCCTGCGCTCGGATGCGGTATTCCCGCACTTCATCATGAATGAGCTACCGGTGGGGGTGGTGGGCCTGATCATCGCCGCGCTGATGGCGGCGGCCATCTCCTCTTTGGATTCCGACCTCAACTGCCTGGCGGCGGTTGGCGTGGATGATTACTACTCGCGCCTGCGTCCTGAAAGCTCGGACCGCGAGCGCACCATCGTGGGCAAGGTGATCGTGATTGTTGCCGGCATCGCGGCGATTGGCGTGGCCTCGCTGTATGTCAGCGCCGGCGATACCGGCGTGCTGGGCGTGGTGTTCATGCTCTACGCCATCTTCTCCGGCGGCATTGCCGGCATCTTCCTGCTCGGCGTGCTGGTGCCACGGGCCAACAAGAAAGGCCTGTACATTGGTATCGCCGCTTGCGTGCTGTTTACCGGCTACGCGCTGCTTACCTCATCGCCAGTGGGCGTGGGCGATAACAAGCGCCTGCTGCTGGATTTTGGCGCCTTCAACTACACCCAGCACAAGTACATGCTGGGCGTGTACAGCCACGTGGTGATGTTCTTCGTGGGCTGGGCGGCGAGTTACCTGTTCCCGGCGCCTGACCTCGAGGACAACCTGACTTACCAGGGTTGGAAGCGCAGCCGCGCCTAGCCGGCCGGCTTGAAGAAAACCGGGTTGGTGTAGAACCACAGGTCCTGCCAGGGGTCTTCGCCTGGCGGGTCTGGCTGCGGTTCGGGCTCGTTGGTGCTGGTGCCGCGCAGACGCAGGTAGCCGCCATCGGGCAGATCCGAAAGGGTGCGGTTTATGAGCCTGTCGTCGCCGACCTCTTCCCA
Organism: Gammaproteobacteria bacterium; assembly: GCA_030428105.1. GTDB lineage: Bacteria > Pseudomonadota > Gammaproteobacteria > Xanthomonadales > SZUA-36 > JAUIBE01. Next base: position 237,617 of record JAUIBE010000003.1, on the reverse strand, counting down.
GTCTTGTTTCGTGTAGCGCGCCAGCACCCGCGCCGTTCCGCCAGGCTCGCCGACGATCAAATCCACGCGCTGGACGCCTGGATTCAGGCCGCCATGGTTGCTGGTGTCGGGGTCGGTGAAGCGGATCTCCATCTCAACCGGCGCTCCGTTGGTGACCAGGGTGTCGCCTATTGAGGCCACCTGGTTGCCAATGCGCAACTCGAACTGGAGGTCGGTAACCAGGTCGCCGGTGACCACGAACATGCGGCCGTGGCGTATGCCCTCGATAATGCTTTGCGGGTTGGGCCGGGCATAAACATAGGTTTTGCTGTACTCGCCTGGCCAGAAATCCATGCCGCCCTGGGTGTAATGCACGTGCGAGTCGGAGTTGGCGGTGATCCACCAGCGCCGGCCTTCCGTGAGCAGCGTATCCCACACCCCGCCAACCACCGCGGTCATCTGGTCGAAGCCGCCCAGGGTGGGGTAGCCATCGTAGTCGCCGCGGTGCCGCATGCTATTCAATGAGCCATCCGGGTTGAGGGTTTTGGCCTGGTGGCCCGGTGCGCCAGCCATGCCAACGGCCACTTCCGGCGCCGTATCGCTCCAGACCCGCAGTTCATCGATGTCGTATTTGCCGAACTCGCCCCGGGCCGGTGCGGATTTCGAAGGGTGGTTGGCCACCACCAGCGGTTTGTCTTCGAACTGGTTCATCAGCGAAAGCGCTTCGAGCATGCGCAGCACGCTGTCCCTGGATTCATCCCGGGGCCAGGCTTCGCGGACATCAAACTGCGACTGGAGCTGTTGCAGCTGCTCAGCCTCGGCGGGTCCCTGGGGAATGATCAGGCTGCTGTGATCGCCACCCGGGGTGTAGAGCTCCAGGCCAACAAACTGGATCAGCCCGGGGTGCGCCGCGCGGGAGGCGAGTAACTCGGGGTAGGCCTGGTTGCGCTGCAGGTCACTGTGGTTGGGGCCGCCGTGATCGGTGGAAACCATCCACTTGAGACCATGGCGCAGCGCCATCTCGGCATTTTTGGAGATTGCATAATCCGCATCCCCGCCAAGGATGGCGGTGGGCGGATCAATACGCTTGTCCCACTCGACGCTGTAATGGCTGTGAACATGGTGATCGCCGGCCAGCCACTGGTAGTCGGGCTCCTGCTTTGTGCAGGCAGACACCATGCCCAGGCCCAGCAACCCGGCTGTAGTTGCGAGCCTCGCGCCGTTGCCCGCTCGAAGCTTCAAGCGCTGGAGAGTTTCAGCCCGACAATCCCGGCAACAATCAGCGCCACGCTGGCCATGCGGGCGAAATCGGCCGGTTCTTCAAACAGGATGATGCCCAGCGCCACGGTGCCCACCGCGCCGATGCCCACCCACACGCTGTAGGCGGTGCCGACCGGCAGCGACTTCATGGCAATGGCCAGCAGCCACACGCTGCCGATCATGGCGCTGATGGTCCACGCGCTTGGCCACAGGCGGGAGAAGCCATCGGTGTACTTCAGGCCAATGGCCCAGCCCACTTCCAGCAATCCGGCAAGAAACAAAATGGCCCAGGCCATAACAACTCCTCCAAACGGGTGGATTCAGGGTGCGGCGTGACGCTAGCGCAATTGGCTGCGCTGCGCTTCCACTGCCTCGATGAACTTCTGCTTGTCTCGCGGCGAAATCATGATGGACCTGCCCGTGCCGTACTCGATGCGGATGCGGTCGAGGGACAACGCCGGGCTGGACAGCGGGTTGCGGCTGGGTTCCATGCTGGTGATGTCGCGCAGCGGTACTTTCCAGCGGAACGGCCCGCAACGAATCAGCAGGCGCTGGGTTTCGATGACGTAGCGCGTATCGACAACAAGCCACAGCGGCAACCCCACCCCGACGAGCAAGGTAAGCATAACCGGCCAGAACGCGCCTTCCTCGCCGTTGAAAGCCTGGTAGCTGGCGTACAAACACACGCCCATGGCGACCACCAGGATGGCCAGGATCCAGCTATCAATTTTTGAACGGTAGACTCGTTGCATGGCTTCGGCCCTCAGGCTTTCATCGGCTCCAGGTGCAGGGCGGTATCAACGTGCTGGACGAACGATTTCACCTTGCCGTCTTCGAATTTCCACACGTGCGCAAACGGCGCGCGGAAGCGCTTGCCGGTGGCTTTGTACTCGCCGCTGTAGGTGCCAAGCGCCACGACGGTATCGCCCTGCGCCACGAACTCTTCGGCCACGGCAGAAAAGCCGTTCCACTCGCCGCCCAGCTTCATGAATACATTTTCCAGCACTGCCTGCGGGCCCACGGAAACCCCGCCATAGGGGCCGCCGGCTGCCTCGGTCCACTCCACGTCCGGTTTGAACGTGGCAAGCACGGCCGGGATGTCTCCCGTGGCGAATGATTGGTAGATGCCCTGCGCGATTTCCAGGTTCTGGCTCACTGGTTTTTCTCCCTTGTTGTTTAGTTGGTTGGCTCGATTCGCAGGTTCGGCGGCGCAATCATCGTGGCCTGCATGGCAGCCACCAGTTTACGGGATTCCCCTTGCTCTGCATGCACCTCAGCGCTGCAAACCGTTATGATTTTGCCCGGGCGAATCACCTTCGCCCGGGCAATAAAACGCTCGCCAGCCGCGGGCGAGAGCAGGTTGACCTTGAACTCAACCGCCAGCACCTCGGAGCCCGGCTCCATCAAGGTCAAGGCGGCGCCTCCGCAAGCGCTGTCGGCAATGGCCGTGATGGCGGCCGCATGGACAAACTCATGCTGCTGGGTGATGTCCTTTCGATACGGCAAAATCAGCTCGACTTCGCCTGGGGAGATGTCGCCGACCTCCACGCCCAGCAAGGTCATGAACTGCTGGTTGGCGAATACTTCCTGCACCCGCGCGACATAGTCGGGGTCTTTGGGTGTAAAGGTCTGGTTGGACACCGGGCGAGCCTAGCAGCGACCCAACTCGATCAGCTTTTCGAGGCAGGGGGTGAGTGAGCGCGACAGCAGGCGCCAGTCGCCGTCTTCCTTCACCCAGGTGCTCATGTACTTCAGCGGCCCCCAGCGTCCGACCGGATTCATGATGCCGTCGATATCCATGCGTCCCATCATGATGGCGATGTCGCCATGGAACACGATTTCGGTGCCGCTTAGCTCCACGTCCACCACATCCCAGGCGGCAACGCCGGCTTCGGCCTGGGCCTTGCTCTCGATCAGGCCACCCGGCGCCAGCACCCTGAATTCGTCCAGCGCAAGCTCGCTGAATACCGAGGCATCGCGGTCGATCAACTGGGTGCGCACCAGCGATTCGTTCAGCGCCAGCAGCGTTTCGCGGTCGGCTTCGCGGCCGTCGCTTTGATTGGAAGACGCCGCTGCGGTGACCAGCAGGGCGCAGAGGAACAAAGAGGTCTTGGCGAGCCGGTTTTTCACTTGAGTGCTCCTCAAATTCGAGTTCAAACGGTTAGAGGCTACTGGGCCAGCGGGTGATCTTCCGCATATTCGATCAAATCCCAAAGGTTGCCGTACAGGTCTTCGAACACGGCCACCGTGCCGTATTCGTGGGTTTGCGGATCCCGGACAAATTTTACGCCGCGCTCAAGGTAGCGCTTGTAATCGCGATCAAAGTTGTCGGTGCGCAGGAACAGGAACACCCGGCCGCCGGATTGGTTGCCCACGAATTTTTCCTGCTTAGGGTTGGCCGCGCGGGCCAGCAACAGGGTTGTGCCCTGGGAGCCTGGTGGTGCAACCACCACCCAGCGCTTGTCCTGCTCGGGCTGGTAGCTGTCTTCAAGCAGCTCAAACTCCAGCTTGCCGCAGTAGAAATCGATGGCGGCATCGTAGTCTGCAACGACGAGGGCAACGTGGACGATGGATTGCTTCATGCCTGTGTTTCGTGGGCGATAGCGTTGTTCAGGTCAGCCTTCCTTGTTGGCTTCATCCCAGGGCATCGGTTCCCACAACTCCACCTTGTGGCCGTCCGGGTCCATGATCCAGGCGAACTTGCCGTTTTCGTGTGATTCGGGTTCGCCGACAATTTCCACGCCATCGGCGCGCAGTTGGCTAATCAGTTCATCCAGGTTGTCCACCCGGTAGTTGATCATGAAGGAGGCCTTGCTGGGGCTGAACCACTCGCTGTCCTTGTCGGCCACGTGCCACACGGTCATGCCGCCGTCTTCGGCCTTGTCTTCCGCCCAGTTGAGGATGCCGCCACCCCATTCCTCCAGCGAGATGCCCAGGTGTTTCTGGTACCAGGCCCGGGTTGCCGCGCTGTCGCCCGTGCTCTTGAAAAAGACGCCGCCGATTCCGGTGACCTTGGCCATGGGTGCTCTCCTTGGTGGGGTGTTCCCCTAATGCTAGTTCAGTTTCAGCTCGAACACCGAAACCTTATCGCCCTCGGGCTTGGTGACATCTTCCAGGTAGTTGAAGCCGAGCCTTTGCAGCAGGCGGATGGAAGCGGCGTTGTCGGAAACAGTAATCGCCCAGAGGATGTTCTTGCCCAGCACATCGCGGGCGTAGTCGATGGCCGAGAAAGCGGCTTCCTCGGCGTAGCCGCGGCCCCAGTATTCTTCGAGGAAGGCGAAACCCAGGTCGATATGCTCCAGGTAAGGCCGCTGGGCCAAGCCGCACACCCCCATGGGTTGGCCGGTTTCGGTGGACTCGACCAGCCAGAAGCCCAGGCCATCGGCATAGGCGGGGATGAACTTTTCTTCGAGATGTGCGCGCGCTTCTTCTTCCGTGCGAACCCCGGTGGCGCGGATAAAGCGCTCCCACGAGGGCTCGGTAAGCAGCTGCAGCATGAAAGCGCTGTCGCTGAGATCCGCCTGGCGAAGCCGCAGGCGCGCGGTGGGGGAAGGCAAATTGGCCATGTTGTGTTGGGGTCCGGTGTTAGCCGCGTTCTTCGAACTGAACCGGCTCGGGGTTCCTGTCGCGCAGCACCACGGTGCCTGCGAGCTTGTCGTGCCAGCCTTGCTTGCGGGCATCGATGCCCACCCAGATGATGCCCAGGAACAGCGGGATCATCGAGACGTAATAGCCAAGGTAGCGAATAATGAACTGGCCGGTGGTGGGGTGGTTGCCCGTTTTTGCGTCAACAATGGTGAGACGCAGCGCCATCTTGCCGGGAGTGGCCGATTTGTACACCCAGAAAATCACCACCGCCACTGCTGGCAGGATGTAGGTGAAAACAAAATCCCAAAATCCCCGAACGAACGCCTCGCTTAGCCAGTACGAATTCCCGTAAATGCCGATAAGAATGGGTACCAGGATGATCATGATCAGCAGGCTGTCGATGATCGCCGCCAGTACCCTGATCCAGAAGCCGGCGTATTCTTGTTCTTGGTTCACGGTTGTTCCTTAGTTCGGGCCTATGTTGATCGAATTCAATAATCCCACGGCGGATTGACTGTCGCAAACTGAAAACGGGAGCGTGTTTCGGCGCCGAAACTCAATCCATGCCCGCGCCTTGCTGCTGCTCATAAATCAATCTTTTTAGCCGCTGGATGAACTCAAGGTCACCCCCCATCTCGGTGGACAAGACAATGTTAAACCACGCGTCCTCGGTCTGGCCGTGCAACTGGTAGATGCTGTCATTGAGGTAACTGCCCTCCTCAATCAGGATCACATCGCTGATCTCCGGCAGGTACAGTTCATAGATTTCCAGTTCCCCTTGTTCGTTCTTGAAATAGGAAATCACCCGTTGATCCGTGAGGAGGTTGCCGTCCTCGAGAATCGAAAAGAGCCCCGCGGAGTAGAAGTATTCGACCTGTTCGCCCTCGTCGATAATCCGTTCACTCAGCAGGGTCTCCACCTGGTGTGAAGGCAGCCTGGAGCCTGGCAAGACCTCGGTGGAGGGCAGGGTGCCTGTCATCGTTAACAGGCCCATTCCAACCAGGCTGAACATGATGACGCCGAAAGGGATGCCGACAAACCAGTACCAGCGCGGTGGCGGTTTGTACGCCGGGTTTTCGGCCCGCTCCAGCTTGTGAAAAGTAAATGTTCCCTGGACCGCCCTTGCGAAGAAGTACAAAAAGATGAGGCTCACCAGCAACCCGCGCACCTGCCCCATGCTCAGCGCGATCATGATTTTGGACACGATGAAGTAGATCAGCAGAACAACTGCCGCGGTGCGTGACTTGCGGTAGATTCCAAATGCACACAAAAACACCAGCACAACGTCGATGAAGTTGGCCGGGTCATTCCAGGTGGCCAGATCACCCTGTGCGCTGGAAGAAAGCGCGAAAATAACAATGCCCAGCGTGAATACGCCTGACACCGTGGCGGCAATGGCGCCGTTCTTGATGGCTTTAAGGGCCTGCGTTCTGTCCACGGCTCCCCCTTTACTTGTTATAACTCTCTGCCCACTCGGCAGGACCGCAATTACCGCGCCAATGAGGATGGCTACGTAGCGCCTGCTTCAATGATTCTAACTGTAAGCGCTTCTTCTTCCGAAGGCTCCTCAAAAAAACGCGTCACCTGGAGGAACACCTCCTCGGTATCGAAGGCGGCGCGCCCTGGTTGCTCTTCGCGCCGGCGGGCAATGTGGCGCAGGCAGGTTTCGTTGCTGGCCTGCAGGTAAATCATCTCGTGCGGTGCGCCGATCTCGCCGCACAGGTTATTGAACCAGCTTCGCTGCGAAGCGGTGTTGGCCGGAAAATCCATGACCACGCTGGTGCCGGTGCGCAGGATGTCCTGGACCAGGTTTCTCACCAGCGGGCGAAGTTGGTTGGAGAACTTCAGGTAATCGTCGAAGGTGCCGATTTGCTTGGGGTAAATCTGCGCAAGCCACGCATCCTCGGAGAGCAGAACGGCGTTTTGCTCGCTGGCCAGCTTCACTGAGTGGGTCGATTTGCCAGCACCCATCTTGCCGCAGAAGAAGAGCAGGGTGCCCGGGTTTTGCTCAGCCATTGGCTTGCTCATCTGCGGCTTTAGGCGCGCTGAGGGCCTTGCTGTAGAAGCCGGACGGGTCGAAGCAGCACACCCGCTTCTTGCCCGAGGCCAGCATGTCGCGGGCACCGTCGATGCGGCTGGCGCGGGTCTTGGCCTGCTTGGCCGATTCAACCCAGTGAATCCAGTCGACGCGGGCGATGGTGGTTGTTGCGTCCCACACCGCTTGAGCTTCTGGGTCAGCTTCAAGCGCTTCAGCCAGGTCGTCGGGCACCGCAGGCTCTGGCTCTGCTTCAACCGGAGACACCTCCACCGCCACGCGGTCGCCCGGCTCGGCGCCGGCAGCATCCAAAAGCGCTTTGTCCACTTTGAGCCAATGGCTTTTTTGGCCGTCCGGCTCCAGCGTGGCCTGAAAGGGCTGGCCATTGAGCGTGCCTTGCACCGTTGTGCGGCCCCGCCGTGGAAGTTTCTCGCTGGCGGATTTGGGCAGCACAAGAAACGCCCATGGCTCATCGTCGCCCGGTTTCGCAGGGCGAATCAGTTTGGTTTCAAAGTGGGCAGGCTGATTGGGCATAACCAAAGTCCCGCTTACCCGCCCTCAGCGCGCTGGTCCTCGCGCGCAATCCAGTAAATGCGATACAGGAACACGGTGTAGAAAGCGCTGAGCAGTACAGACACGACACTAAGCAGGGTGTAGGCGAAGAGGTAAGAGCCGCTGCCGTGAGGAATGGAGACTCCGGCGCCAATGTACAGCAGGTAAATCGGGCCGAATATCGCGCATGCGCCAGCGAGGATTTTGCCGCCATGCCCGGTGGTGAGATGCCAGCTGTGCTTGATCCCCTCGATGGGTGAGCGGTTGGCAAGCAGCACCTCGAAAAAGGCGAAAGAGAGCTTAATCCCAAAAAAGATGCCCGGAATGATGAACACCATCAGCCCGGCAAACACCGCCACGTAGGTAAGCACCAGCGTGATGACCGTGGGCAACCAGTATTCCAGGCCAAGCTGCCAGGCGCGCTTGATCGCGAGGCGCTCGCCGCCAACTGCCGATGCAATGTAGAAGATCAGCGCGGCTGTCCAGATGGCGGAAATGGCCATAGAGAGCAGCGAAGGCGTAATGGCGCGCAAAAATGAGGTGGACTCATCCACCATGTAGGCATCGTAGAGCGTGAGCAGCAACTCCACCGGCAGTGCGATGGGCAACAGCAGCCAGCAGAACATCACGAAGTGGGCGTTAAAGAAAGACCAGGATTCGGAAAAGAGTTTGGTGAACAAGGTTGGTGCGACTCGGTTGTTTGGGTGCGGTTGAGTTTAGATCATCCGCCGAAGCGACCCTGGGATTGGGTGTAAACAACGATGGGTACCACCAGCACCCACAGCAGGAACAAAACCCAAACATGCCCGGTGAGCAGGTTGTAATCGGCCAACAGGCGGCCCCAGCTATGTCCGGCCACGAAGTGACCAAAGCCAAATTCAAACGCGATGGTCAAGGCTGCTCCTCACTCCGTCCAAGTTTTTCCACCCTGACGAGGCGCTCACTTCTCATCACATGCAGAATCAATACGCTGCTATCGGAGTGGCGGTAGAAAATCCGGCATGGGGGTTCAACGATTTGCCGATAGCGTGTGCCCTCCAGCTCTTCGGGAACGGGCCCCAGGTGTGGATGCTGCGCAAGTTTATCGATGTGATCGAACACACGTCTTACAAACGCAGCGGCCGCGGCAGGGTTTTCAATGGCGATGTAGTCGGCGATGGCTTCAAGGTCGGCCAGGGCTGGTTCGGTCCAAATTATTTCAGCCATCGCGCGAGTTTGGTTTTCGCCTCGTCATTGGTGAGCGTTCTGCCGTCATCGATGGCGCGTTCGCCCCGGGCTATGCCCTCCAGGATGTTCATCCGCGACAGCAGGCGCTCGAAACTTTCCACGTCGACCAGGTAGGCCGATGGCAGGCCATGCTGGGTGATCAGGATGGGTTCTTTATCCCGCCCAAGGTCGGAAAGCAGGTCTGTTGCCTTGCGCTTTAAGGTGGTGACCAGTTCAGTTCGCATAATGTGATACTAAAGTAGTACATTTTACTGAACAAGTTCAAATTCACCCGGCCGCCAGGTCTTGTCGAACCATGGCTCCAGCGGCCCATAGAGGCGCAGCAACACGAACCACGCTTTGCCGGGAACGGTCTGGATCCAGTTGTTTTCTTTTCCTGCCGGCGCCTCGGGCCCGAAGTACAGGGTGACTGAACCATCGTCGTTCTCGATCAGCTCATCGCGCTTGTTGTTGCGGCTGGGGAACGTCTGGCCGGTCTGCAGCTCGGAGCGGGTCTGGGGGTCGTAAACGACCACCGACCAGAAATCTTTGGCCGGAACATTGGCGGGAATGTTCAGGGTGTAGTTTTTGGAGCCATCGAGGTAATCGCCCTGGGCATCGGTAACGTTCATCGCATACTGCGAGCCGCGACCCACCATCTTCAGCACCATGGCGGGGGTGTTCACCGTGGCAACGTAGAAGAACAAGGTGCGCGCGTCGATGTTACGGCCGCCCTTGCCGTCTTCGATCAGCCAGCGATAGTCGCCGCCAACGAACCCGGTGAACCAGCCACCTTCGCCGTAGATTTTGGCGCCATCGAGCCGCGGGCGGAAGGCGATGGCCCGGGCGGTGGCGTTGGCGATGGCCACTGCCTCGGTGAGCACTTCTTTCTGCGCATCGGTGGGGGCGAACGGCTGGCCCTTGATGATGCCGACCGAGGAGAAGATTCCGCGGGTCTGCGGGTCGAGCAGGCCCACCGGTTCGCGATCGATTACGGTATGCAGCTCTTCAAAGAATTCATAGTTGTTGGCGTGGATGGTGTTGAAGCTCTTGGCCGAGCCACTGATGAACTCCATCTCCGGGGCCTGGTCCTGCTTGCCATAGGGGTAAATCTTGAGGCCGTCCTCGAAGTTGGCGGTGGCGGCATCGGGCTTGCCGTCGACAAGAAAACCGCGCAGAACGATGATGTTGACGTAGCTCGGCGACTGGGAAACGTAATAGGTTTCACCGTCAATCGTGGTTTCCACGCTGCCGATCTTGCCTTTAAGGTCGCCCTCGTAATCGGGCGGCAGGATCAGGTACTTGCCACCGTTGCCCGCATCCGGCCCGGGAATGCCCATGTCGGTAACGAAGCGGAAGTAGGCATCGTTCACCGTGCCGGGCCCACACTTGGGTGGAACCTCAACGACGGTCGGGCCATCGGTGTGCAGGTTGAGCGCCGCGAGTGCATAAACCGTATCGGTATTGCCGGTGAGGAACAGCGGTGCGGAATCCATCAGCTCATCGAAAATGACCACCTTGTTGGAGGCGTCCGCGCCGACATCCGCCAGGCCTTCGCGTATGCCCTCGATGGAGGTGGCGGGAATGCCATTCAAAAAGGTATCCACGGCACGCATGAGCAGGAGGTTTTCGTACAAAGTATCAACCGTATCCGGCAAGGGCATGCCATCGAAAAACTCCAGGGTGCCGATGCGGGTTTCAACCGTATCCGGCGTCATGATCTTCTGCGGAATCTCGTGGTTGTATCCCGGGGTCGGCTCCTCGGCCCAGGCAGTGACTGCCAGGAGGGTGAGGGGAATGGCAACAAAACGCTGGATCGCTAACATGGAACGCTCCTCGATGGGGGTTGGGCCAGAACGGCGCTAGCTGAATTCTAACCGCTATTTGATGAAAGTGATGTGACCGGGTTTCCTGTTGGCTTGCGCAGGTTCGGCGAAAGCTGTCTCAGCCGAAGCGAGAGTTTGGATTTTGCCACTCGATATTGCTGCTACTGCCGGCCGTCAACGCACTCATTCAAGCGGTTGACCACAGACTCCATGTAGGTGTCGGGGCCTATAGTTTCGGAAAACGCGGCAAGCCAATGGTCGGGCAGGTTGCATGCTGCCACGTTCCACGCCCTGAACTGCTCTTCTGAAAGCACATCCTGTTCCGCTGCCAGGAAGACCAGCTCAAACAAATCAAACCAGCCCATGATGGTGCTCATGAACAGTATCCGCTCTTCTTCGCTCAGCGACTTATAGTCCCGGGTCATCACCACCCGAAGCACGTTTGGGTCGGCAAGCATGGACCGCAGTTCGGTCTGCAACGAGAGCAATTCGTACTGGCTTTCCACCACCCTGATGTCATTGTTGCGCTTCAGCTCGTAAGCCACCAGGAGCAGCGAAATAAGGACGGCCAGCCCACCTAAAACCTGGCTTATTTGTTTAAACATGGATGCTCCCACAGTCTCTAAACATTGTTCGTGTCCTATTCGTTCGATTCCATTTTTACCGCTTCATCAAACGCGTTATTGCGTCGCAAACTCAAGCAGCGGAGAAAACGCCCCCTGGTCGGCTTCTCTAAGCGCACTGAGGTATCGTTCACGGTTATCGCCGGGGCGAGTGAGGTCCTGACCACCCCAGGACAGGCGCTTGACTCTAAAGTGTCTCATCAACAGCAGATCAGCAAGCAACCTTGCGTGTCTGCCATTGCCGTTCGGAAACGGGTGGATCACAACCAGCCGATGATGAAGTCGTACACATAGCTCGGACGGTTCAAATACCTGGTTTTCCACCCAGTGTTGTGCGTTCTCACACGCCACTTTCACCTGTTCGGGAATATGTATCCATTCGATACCGATGTTTTTACCGGAGGTCCGGTACTCGCCCGCCCAACGCCAGGTATCGTCGAACATCCTCTTGTGCAGTAGCCGCACAAAACGGTCTGTCAGCACTCGATTGGCGTTGGCGTTTCTGGACCTCAATGCCCAGTCTTGCCCCTTGATGATGTTGCTCTGCTCCCACTCGTTTAGCTCGCCTTGCGTGGTGATGTGTGGCGGAATTAATCCCTCGAGTTCATCCGGATCAAGCGGCGTTGCGCCCGGGGCGTGTGCATCACCTAGCGCCACAGCTCTCTGGGGCGTTTGAGCAGTTCTTGTTGAACTTGCACAACATCGCTTTCCAGGTGGTCCGGTGAGGTGGCCTGGCTTTCCAGGCCCATTGAATGTGCCAGCGGATCCACGCGCTCTCTTGCCTTCTCCAAGGCTCTCTCTTCAAGCGTTTTGTGGAGCGGCTTTTTTGGCACAATGGCGTAAACCAGATCAGCATCCAGTGCAGCGGCGATTTTTTCCAGGGTTTGTAGCGAAATACTCCGTTCCTGCTCATTCCTTTCAAACTGAGCCTGTGCCGATTGGGTAACCCCGATTTGTTCAGCCAGGTAGCTTCCACTCATTCCCAATGCTTTTCTGATTGCGACTATCCAGCCTCCCCTTGGGGGCTGCAGTTGTTCAATAGGAATTCGCCGAATAGCGTGTAAGCGCCTATCCAGCTGCTTCATAAGTAGTTGTTGGGTGGTTTTCTTCACTGGCCAAGGCTTGAAAAAATATAAGTTAAAACTGATAAAACAATCTCAATACTATAAGTTATAACTAATATAAATCAAGTAATAATATAAGTTAAAGCTTATTAATCGGTTGATCTTGATCGATTGATTGCACCTGGCCAAAGGGACTCCTTGGGGCTAGCCAACATCCTTCCTGCGCCCCTTTCGAGCGTTGTGCGCCGCCAAATTCATCAACCGCCTGAACTTGGGGCACTCCAGATGGCTGGGTGCGCTGCAGGCCGCGGCATGGCGCAAACCATCCCGCATGCGCGTGAGCTTCTTAATTGACTGGTCCAGTTGATCGGCCTTGTCCGAGAGCATTTGCCGGTCGAGCTGGGGGCGGCCGGTGGGGGTAAACATCTGGCCAATCTCGTCCAGGGAAAAGCCCGCCGAGCGGCCCAGGGAAATAAGGGACAACTGGTCGACAACGGCCGGCGCGAAGGTGCGGCGCAGCCCATGCCTGCCGGTCGACTGGATCAAGCCCTTTTCCTCGTAGTAACGCAACGTGGAAGCGGGAAGACCAGATCGGCGGGCCACTTCGGAAATATCCATACAGCCTCTTGACTTAAAGTTAACTTGAAGTAGTACGCTACCACCAGTTCAAGGAAATTGGGAGTTTGTATGGAAAACTTTCACAGCTACCTGGCCGCCATTGTGGCCACCGGCGTGGGCGCAACCGCCATCGCCGATATCTGGGGATGGGTGCGCAAACCACTGCTCGGCGTGGCCCCGCCCAACTATTGCCTGGTGGGCCGCTGGTTCGGCCACATGCCCAGGGGAACGTTTCGCCACCAGCCCATCACCGCGGCCCGGCCCATCGCGGGCGAATGCCTGGTCGGGTGGGTGGCCCACTACCTGATCGGCATTGCCTATGCCGGCATCCTGATTGTCGGATGGGGGTTGGCGTGGGTGGAACAGCCCACGCTGGCGCCCGCCCTGATCGTTGGCGTGGTGACGCTACTTGCGCCATTCCTGGTGATGCAGCCAGCTCTGGGCGCCGGCATCGCTTCGGCCAAGCTGCCCAACCCCGCGGCGGCGAGGCTGCACAGCTTCACTTACCACCTGGTGTTTGGGTTTGGGCTGTACTTGGCGGGGTTGGTGGTGTGTTTGGTGTGGGCCTAACCCAAAAGAGTGCTTAGAGGAGGTCGCAGTTTGCGACCACCTTTTCTCATTTCGCCTTGCCTTCCAGTTCCCGCAGTAACGTCTTCGGCGCTTTGGCCTGCCACGACTTTTTCACCAGGTCTTTCACCAACGCGGGCGCCGCAGCTTCCAGGCTGACGCGCAGCCCCACCACCTTCTTGCCCCACATCAACTTCTCCACGCACTCGGGATGCATCGCCAACATGGGTTCACGAACCTCATCGCCGACAAAAACGTGAATGTAGGGCTTTTTCGGATCGGCGGTGACAAAAAATCTTTTTGCGCACCCGGAAGGATGTCATGTGGAAGTGGGGTTCTTCCGCTGCTTCGGGGAGGGAGAGGGCGAAATTGCGGAGTTGGGCGAGGTTCATTTGCGGGAGTTCATGCCGCCAGTTGCTCTGCTACGCAGCGACGTGAACGTACTCGATCGATGATGATGGCGGCGGAACGCTTTCGCCGCTTTCATCGAGGCCCAGAAGGTGCAGTTCGATGGCCTCCTGGATGAGTCGAAATGCTTCTTCCCTGGTCTCGCCCACGGCGATGCAGCCAGGCAGGTCCGGCACATGCACTCCGAAAGAAGCCGGTCCTTGCTCAATTACAACTGCGTACTTCATGTCATTCATATTACTTGAGTGCGACTTGGATGAATGTCGAAATTGTCGGTGACTGCCCCTGGTTCGAACGGTTGGCCTGCCATCCCTTTTGAGGAGTTTTAGAGGGTCTCCTACTTTCAATTCGCTTTTGTAGCGCGGTGGAGAGGCTCAGCGATATCGGTCATGTCCTCGGAAGACTGTCAGCGGTTGCTTTGGGGGGCAAAGTTGGAATTATTCGGCACCATTTATGGCGGCCGCCTTCAATGAATTGTTATGCACCGGAGCGTGGACCATAGCGTATTTCGTGCATTCGCAAATCCTCGGCGTAGTCATTTCCGTGCGTACCTGTTACGAGATATGCAAACACTTCCCTCAGTGATCTGCGTAGATGGGGAGCATCATCATGCATGATTGGAGCGTACGGCGAATCTCCATATCGACTCGCCGGGTGGAGGGTCATTACTCGCCCCTCGTAGAAATCATGAAAATAGCGTTCGGTGGAATCAGGCTCTGGTATTCCAAATGGCTTGTCAAAATGCTCATGAAGCCAAACCGCAGCGTCATGAGCTGATGGATTGTCGATACCGCAGTTTCTCAGCTGGCGCATCACAAGTGAAAACGAAGCTTCTAACGAAATGTACAAGGAAATGATGGATTCTTCGTAGAACTCGTAGTGACATGACAGCATGTCAGATTTGATTAAGGCGTAAATCCCTCGTAGTGCCACATAGTTCCTGCTTGAAAGGTGATGCCAAAACTCAGGAAGCCGAGAGATCGCGTACCGGTCTGGCGAAACTAAGCTGTAAGGCGCATCAAGGCACCTTTCGATGCGGGGTCTACTTGGTGCGCCTTTGGATTCGCGGGCCAGGTCAAGCAAAAGTTCAGATATCTTTTCAACAATGCGAGAACTAGACAAATCGAGGTCTTCGGCATCCAAAAGGTGTCCATACCTAACAATTGGATAAAACCTAACATAGGCATCACCCCTCTTTTCGCAGAGCAGTAATGATGCAAGTAGGCGAAGTTCTTGCGGTGAAGCCCAGTCAAACTCTGAGAATCGAACTTCTGGATCTTGGGCTTCCCAAGACTCTCCTTTCACGACTGAGAAGGCGATTTCTTCGGAAGCGTGGAAAAAACCATTCTCAACATGAAAGGTCCCGCTTGGATACATTCCACGCGGATCAAATACCATGACCCTGTACGCGAGATCTTTGGCTTTCAGTCTCCTTCGCTCACCCTCCAAGAACCTGAGCACTCTTGAATGCTCAGTCATATCAGAAGGTTTCGGAAGGGTGCATTACTTTGGAACTAAGCGGTGCCGTTTACAGCGTCCGCCTTGAATGATTTGTTAGGCCTGTTGCACCACTAAGGTACGTGTTTTTTAAACTCATCAATCACTAGTCCTGTGTACCACGTCAATTGATTGATAGCTTCATTAAAGCCACGGACGCCTTTGTGAGATTCAAATGCAACGTTGGCAGTGATAGTGAAATTGCCTTGAACCCATTGGACAGGGTGCTTGGTCCGATACTCCATCACAATTTCGTCATGCTCGAGTGGTTTGGTATGTATCAGGACATCAGGAGGCGTATTGGCACATGCATCCTCCTCTGATTCAAATTTGCATGCTTGGCTGAAATGAATTTCACTGGGAGGGATCAAAAACGGAATCGGCATTCGGTGCTTGTCATGATTGCTTATCCAATTCAATAGGACCAGTGGATCATATTCTGGCTCTCCGCCCACGTTTGCCTGGTCTCTTTGGAATGGTTGAATCTTCTCAAGCAGCTCAGAAATCTGACGGGGTAGTTGTGGAGCAATTTTTCGAGCAGCGTTTTGGTATTGAGTCCTATCCTGGATTATCGGAAACTTGAGTGCCCTTGGGTCTGTTGGGGGGTCCGATTTAATTCTAGCGCACGCGAAAATTAAGTTATCTAGAGCGCTCCGCAAAGAATAAACTGCCTCACCCATTTTGATGCTCCATTCCTTCAACGGTATGCGCATCTGGTCCATCTGGCAGATAAGGTTTACGCCGCGTTTCTCAGACCTATAAGCTGCCCTGAGTGATATTGGATTATCTTCACAGAACTCGACTATCTCCTCTTGAAGCGCCTCAGCTTGATCGCGACTCCGAGCTATCTTGAGTTCCACATCATCTAATGAGACGGCCATTCCTTGCGAAGCGCTAATGCTTGAGTTAAGCGGCACCGTTTACGGTGTCCGCCTTTAATGGCTTGTTATGTCTCACCTTTTCTTTGTTTCAGTAATGATTCGCCTTGTCTCTTTGTCAGGATCTTCACTGTTTAGCACCAACTCAACTTCAGGTGGTGTCTCATCAAATTCCGGTTCGGAAGTGGATTGTTGGGACTGCGATGAACTCTGATTTTGATCGTTTTCATCGGGCATGATTGGTTTCCTCATTGATTTAGTTTCGAAATAGCAATTAATACAACACTAATAGCAACAGCCCAAGCAGAGAGTGCAATATCTCGATATGCCAATTGCATTAGTTTTCCTTTTTCGTCAACTACTTTGCGATTTACCGCTAGAGCGGTTCTACATGTTTTAGTTAGCATATAGTAGATGTGAGGCAACTCCTTTTCACGAAACAAGCTGTCAACTTGGTCATCTAGTGGCATTCGAGGAACATGTGCGAGTTTTATGCTCCTAAATAGCAAGCTCCAGGACGACATCAGACACAGAAAGGCAAACCCCAAAACCACTGTTAATGTCCAACCTACTAAATCGCTTGGCGGGAAATTATTGTCAAATACCCAGGGCACTATCCCGGAAAACGCAACAACCACAACAGACACGAGCGTTAGAAACTTCTCTGCCTTTGCATCAATGATTTGAAATCGCTCAATGTCCTCATCGAGTGATTTTCTCGCGTACTCGTAGAACAACTGCCACTTGTTCACCGCTAGTGCCGTTCAGGATTTGTAGTGTGTTGGTAAAGTAGGCATAGCTACAATTAGCAAGCTTGGATGAACTGCTGAGCTAACTATTTCCGCTCTAGCCAGAACAATGGCCAGACCCCCTCTGTTTTTTTCGATATTTATCCTACGCTTATTTGGACCAAAAAAGCGAGCCAGTATCTATTCTGGGGTCGTGAAACATAGTAATTCTCATTAGGATCAACCAAGAATGAATACTCCGCAACGGCGAGGCTCACTGGCTTAATTAGGGTAAACCCTAACTCATCAAAGGCGCCACAACCCCCGCAATCTGCTCAATACTAGAATCCTGCAGCCCGGCAATGTTGATGCGGCTATCGCGCACCATGTACAGGTGTTGCTCTTCGCGCAGGGTGTCCACTTCGCTCTGGGTCAGGCCCAGCAGGCTGAACATGCCGCGTTGTTCGGCAATCCAGGTGGTGTCCAGGTCGCTGCGTTCGTTGGCCAGGGCCTGGGCGAAGTTTTTGCGCAGGCCCTGGATGCGGCCGCGCATTTCCACCACTTCGTCCAGCCACAATTTGTGTAGTTCGGGGTCTTCGAAGATGCCGGCCACGATGAGCGGGCCGTGGGCGGGCGACATGCTGTAGCAGCCGCGGGCCACGTTGGCGGCCTGGGTTTCCAGCACTTTCTTTTGGCTGGGGTCTTTGCCGATGGCCAGCAGGGCGCCGGTGCGCTCGCGGTACAGGCCGAAGTTCTTTGAGCACGACACCGCCACGAACATTTCCGGCAGGCGCTCGGCGGCGGCGCGGATCACCGCGGCGTCTTCATCCAGGCCATCGCCCAGGCCCTGGTAGGCTAGGTCGAACAGCGGCAAGATGCCGCGCTCTTCAATAATGTCGATCACCTGCTTCCAGGTGTCGGCGTCGGGGTCTTCGCCGGTGGGGTTGTGCGACGAGGCCTGCAGCACAATCAGGCTCTGCGGCGGTATGCGCGAGAGCTTGTCCAGCATTTCGTCCACTTCCAGTTCGTGGGTGGCCGGGTTGTAGTAGGGGTATTCTTCCAGCGCCAGGCCGGCCGCGCCCATCAGGCCGCGGTGGTTGCCCCAGGTGGGGTTGCTCAAATACACCACGTCCTCGGTGCTGGTGCGGCGGTACATGTCGGCCGCCACGCGCAGCGCGCCGCAGCCGCCGGGGGTCTGGATCACCGCGGTGCGCGATTCCACCGCGCCATCCACCGGCCCCAGCACCATTTTCCTGATGCCGTCACGAAACCCGGCCACGCCCAGCGGCGGCAGGTAGGCTTTGCTGGTCTGCGCAGCTACCAGCCGGCGTTCTGATTCGGCCACCGCGCGCATCACCGGGGTCTTGCCCTGGCTGTCCTTGTACACACCCACGGTCAGGTCAATCTTGTCGGGGGATTCGTCCGCCTGATAAGCCGTCATGAGGCCCAGAATTGCGTCGGGTGGAATCTCTTTCAGCTTGTCGAGCGTCACTTTTTCTCTCCGTGTCGGTGTGGGCTTAACATAGTACCCTCAGCACACCCTAAAAAGGAGAACAAGATGGCTGCAGGTGGTGGGGGAAGAGAACTTTGGTCAACGCGCTGGGGGTTTTTGCTTGCGGCGGTCGGTTTTGCGGTGGGGCTGGGCAATATCTGGCGCTTTCCGTACGTGGTGGGCAACAACGGCGGCAGCGCGTTTTTGCTCATTTACCTGGCGTGTGCGCTGCTGATTAGCCTGCCGCTGTTGATGAGCGAACTGGGCATCGGCCGCCTGGGCCGCAGTAGCTCCACCGGCAGTTACCGCAATGTCGCCGCCAAGGTCGGCGCTTCGCCGCGCTGGGGTGCGGCGGGCACGCTGGCGGTGTTCTGCGTGTTCATCATTCTTTCCTACTACACGGTCATCACCGGCTGGACCTTCGATTACTTTATCCGCGCCTCGCTCAATCACTTCGATGGCCTGCAGGCGGTGGAGTCGGCCAACATGTTTGGTGAACTCACCGGCAGCCCCGGGCGCCTGCTGTTCTGGACCACCATCGTCTACCTGGTGATCGCCGTGGTCATTCGCCAGGGTGTGCAAAAGGGCGTGGAACGCGCCGCGCGTGTGCTGATGCCGGCCATGTTCGCCGCGCTTATCGTCATGGTCATTTACAGCGCGGTTGAGGGCGACATGCCCAAAACCCTTTCCTTCCTGCTTCAGCCCGACTGGTCGAAAGTGAGTTTCTCGATGGTGATGGCGGCGCTGGGCCAGGCGTTCTTCTCCATTGGCATCGGCCTGGCCGGCATGGTGGTCTTTGGCTCTTACCTGCCCGACCACTTCAGCGTGCCGCGCTCGGCGCTGCTCATCATCTTTATCGATACCGGCGTGGCGCTGATGGCCGGCTTCATGATCTTCCCCATCGTGTTCGCCTTTGGCATGGAGCCCTCGGCCGGGCCGGGGCTGTTGTTCCAGACCTTACCGCTGGCCTTTGGGCAGATGCCCGGCGGGCATTTCTTTGGCGCGCTGTTCTTTCTGCTGCTTATCGTGGCGGCGGTGTCTTCGTGCATCGGTTGCGCCGAGGCCTGCGTGGCGTGGCTGGATGAACACTGGCGCATTCCGCGCCGCGCGGCCGCGCTGTGGATGTGCATCCTGGGCTGGGCGGTGGGGCTACTTACCATCATGTCGTTTGGCGAGTGGGCCGAGTTCTACCCGCTCAACTTCATTCCCGCCTTCGAGGGCATGAACATCTTCACTGCGCTCGACTTCCTGGCCGCCAATATCTTCCTGCTGCTGGGTGGCGCGCTCACCGCCATCTTCATGGGCTGGCGGGTGCCGAAGCTGGTGAACCTGGAAGCGTTTGGCATTGCCGATGGTGCGCTGGGCGCATTCGTGCGCTTCATGCTGCGCTACGTGATTCCGCCGGTACTGGTGGTGGCGCTGGTGATGGGCTTGCGCGGCTAGCGCGCAAAATTCTCACGCGCACAAAAAAAGACACCGCCGGTTGGCGGTGTCTTTCTTCTTGCCCAATGCGCGAATAGTTAGAAGTCGTAACGCGCGAGTACACCAAAAGTACGGGGCTGATTGGTCAGGTAACCCACCCGGGCTAGGGTGCCGCGTTCCTGGTCCAGCGCCAGCTCGGCGCGCTCATCGGTGAAGTTGTTCACGTAGAAGCTCAGGTCCCACATTTCGTTACGCATGCCAATGCGCACGTTGCCCACCGTGTAGTCATCCATCAGCGGGTCGAACACGAAGAAGTCCTGCGTGTACGGGCCGCCAATGTTGTTGGGGTCGAACGCATACAGCGGAACGGTGCCGAAGCCTTCAGCCTGGTCGCCGATCTGGGTGTAGCGGTCGCCCACGTACTGCAGCAGGCCGGTCACGTAGCCTTCCCATTCACCGCCGGTCGGCCAGCTATAGGTGGCCGCTGCGGCTGCCTGGAACTCGGGCACGGTGGCCAGGCGGTTGCCTTCCTGGATGCCGCCCACCACGGTGGTGTTGCCGGATGAATCCGTGGAGGTCACGGTGGAATCCAGCTCGGCATCGATGATGCTGGCGGTCAGCGCCCAGTCAAAGCGTTCGGTCTGCTGAATGGCCAGTTCCATTTCCAGGCCGGCGCTGTGCGCTTCAGGCACGTTGAACACCACGCGCGATGAGCACGAGCCAGCGGTAACCGTGGCCTGCAGGTCCTTGATGTCCTGGTAGAACGCGGCCACGTTGAAGGTGCCGCGGCCACCCATGATGGTCGATTTGAAGCCGATCTCGTAGTTCCACAGCTCCTCGTCATCCCAGTTCTCACGGCCGCCGAAGGTCACCAAATCTTCCGGCGTGCACAGCGGAACGTTAAGCGGGTCGTTGATGCCGCCCAAACGGAAGCCTTTGGAGATCTGGGCATTGATCGACATGTCGTCGTTCAGGTGGTAATCCGCCATGATGCGCGGCGCAAAGCCATCGGCATCGGTGTCGCCCAGCGTGGTGCCGGGGTCGGCGAAGATGCCGTCGAACGACTGCACGCGGCTTTCATCGAAGTCGTAGTAACGAACGCCGGCGGTAATATCCAGCGCATCGCCCACCGCCCAGGTGGCCTCACCAAACAGCGCCAACTGGTCGAAGTTGTACATCAGGTCCGACCAGAACAGGCCATCTTTCGGGGCGATAAAGCCGGCGGTGGGAATGCCGGTCAGGTCTTCAAAGCCGGGCACCAGCAGGTTCTGGCCGTAGTGGCGATCGAAGCTGCTGTAGAACACGCCGGCCACCCAGGCGAAGGTTTCGCTGCCGCCGCCAATGCGCAGTTCCTGGGTCCAGCCTTCGACCTTGGTGAAGTCATCCAGCGGTGCATCCAGGGTGTACACGTCTTCACCCAGGCCAATCGAGCCGCCGGTGATGCTGGCGGTCAGCGCCGTGGCGTCGCGCACCACCAGGATGTCGCGGTCGGTGAACGAGGTGATCGAGGTCAGCGTCAGGCCATTTTCAAAATCGTAGGCAATGGTCAGGTCGGCCAGGAAGAACTCGTCGGTGAACGGTTCATCAAACTGGGTGAAGTTCTCGTCCTCGCCGATGTTCACCTGCGGACGGCTGGTGGTGTAGGGGTTGGCCAGGATGTTGAACGTGTCGGTTCGGTTCCAGCCGTTCATGTCCACGTTCTGGAACACCAGGCGTGGGGTAACCGTGAGGTTTTCCTTGGTATTGAGCTTGATCGCGAAGCGGCCACCGTAGCGGCTGCCATCGTTGTAATCCTCGTTCATCCCGCCGCCGGGTTGGTGGCTGTCGATGTAACCGGGGATGTCGTCATACCAGAAGGTCAGGCGCGAGGCCGCGTTGTCGCCCATCGGCGAATTCAGGTAGCCCTTTATGGTCCAGCCGGTGCCGCCATTATCGATGGTGTTCAGGCCGGCCTCGAAACCGTACGAAGATTCGGTTTCATCGGGCTGGTTGGTGATGTAACGCACGGTGCCGGAAAGCGAGCCGGAACCAAACAGGGTGCCCTGCGGGCCGCGCAGCACTTCCACGCGGGCCATGTCATAAAGGTCGAGATCAGGGGTGAACAGCGAGAGCGAGATGACGGATTCATCCAGGTAAACGCCCACCTGTTCCTTGACGCCGGGTTGGTCGCGGACAATCTGTCCGGCCGAGGCGCCGCGAATAGCAACCTGGCTCTGGCCAGGTCCGAGATTTTGAACTGAGAACGAGGCCACGTTACGTGACACGTCCTCGAGGTTCATCATGCCGCGTTCCTGCATCTGCCGTTCGGTCAGCGCTGACACGGAAAACGGAACATCCTGGAGGGTCTCTTCACGCTTACGCGCGGTTACCAGGACCTCTTCCATGAATAATTCGTCTGCGTCAGATTGGGCGAAAACCCAGGGGGAGCCGAAAACCAGAGAGAAAGCGGTGAAAAACAAAATGCCTGTGCGAGTCATTGATTTTCTCCTTTACCGGACATGCCGGTGGTGCCTTATATAGCACTTTTACTATACACCTTCGGCCGTTTTTCACAGCGTTTTGTACAGGTCGCCCTGCCTGATTCGGGTGCTGTTGTTTGAGTGATTGCACCATGTTGGTGCAGTGAGTGGAGCGGTTGCGGGTGTCCGTTACGGCTTTCCATACGCAGTGGAATGGTTGCTGCAGGCCAGTAAGCTAGCGGGGTGGCGGGTTTCAGCGCTGGGCGGTGGCTGTTTTGGTGGCGTGGCATGGTTCGTGCATCTGAACCACTACGCACAATAACAGGGCCGGGAGGCCAGGCCGTGAAGCTGATCACCGCCATCATCAAACCATTCAAACTCGAAGACGTTCGCCTCGCACTCAGCGAGGTGGGCGTCACCGGCCTCACTGTTACCGAGGTGCGCGGCTTCGGTCGCCAAAAAGGCCACACCGAGCTTTACCGAGGCGCCGAGTACAACGTCGACTTTCTGCCCAAGTTGAAGCTGGAAACCGCGGTCACCGAGGCGCTGCTGGAACAGGCCGTCGAAGCCATCCTCAGTTCGGCGGCCACCGGCAAGATCGGCGACGGCAAGGTGTTTGTTTCCTCGCTGGATGAGGTCATCCGCATTCGCACCGGCGAAACCGGGCCCGAGGCGGTTTAGGCGGCCTACCGGTCCGAATGGCCCGAGCGCCACGGGCTGTCGGGCATGGAGAAATCGGCGCAGGCTTCCAGGAAGGCCTGGGCCTGGGCATTGAGGTATTTGCCGCGACGCATCACCACGCCGTAACTGCGCTTGGGGAAAAAATTGCTCATGTTGCGCGCCACCAGGCGGTCGTCATCGCGCAGGCAGATGCCGGTGACAATCGAGACGCCAAAATCCAACTCCACGTAGCGCTTGATCACTTCCCAGCCGCCCACTTCCAGCGCCACTTTGAACGGCACCTTGTGCTGCTGGAACACCCGGTCGATCATGCGCCAGGTGGTCAGGCGCTTGGGTGGCAGGATCAACCCGTAGGGCGCGATGTCTTCCAGGCTAATGTTGTTGCGTTCGGCCAGTTCGTGTCCGGGCGGCATGATCAGCGCCGGGGCGTAGGAGTACACCGGCTGGTAGCTGATGTCGGTGGGCACATCCAACATCGAGCCGATGGCGAAATCGACCTCGTCATCGCGAATCATCGCCAGGCCGTCGCGGCCGGTCACGTTGCGCAATTCAACGTGAATGTTGGGGTAGCGTTTGCGGAACTCGGCCACCAGCGGCGGCAGCAGGTAAATGATGGTGGATTCTCCCGCCGCGATCACCACCTGGCCTGATTCCAGGTCGCCGCGCACCTGCCTTTCAAAGCGCCCGTACAGCGTATCCAGGCCTTCCACCAGCGGCCGCGCCATCTCGTAAAAATCCTGCCCCTCGCGCGTCATGTTGATGTTTGGGCCGCGCCGTTCGAACAAAACTGCGTCGAGTTCTTCCTCCAGGGCGCGAATTTGCAGGCTTACCGCCGGTTGGCTGAGAAATAATTCCTCGGCAGCAACGGTGACTTTTCCGGTGCGCGCCACCGCGCAGAACGCTCGCAACTGCTTGGCCTGGTTGCCTTTGTAATAAAACCGCTGGGTTTTTTGGTCCATGTCGCTTCTGCACAATAAGAATAGTTAATAGTAAATATTGAAATATTTGATTTGTCAAAGATTGGTCACCTCACCATGCTGGCCTTGTAGCAGTCCGTCTACTTCGCACACACACAGGAAATTTGAGATGACAACCACGCCACTGAACGCCACCGGACCCCAGGCCCTTCAACAGGATTGGAACGAGAACCCCCGCTGGAATGGCGTGCAGCGCGGCTACCCCGCCGAGGAAGTTTGCCGCCTGCGCGGAACCGTGAACATTGAGTACAGCCTGGCCCGCCAGGGCGCCGAGAAACTGTGGCGTCACATGGCTGAGCAGCCGTTTGTAAACGCGCTGGGCGCGCTCACCGGCAACCAGGCCATGCAGCAGGTGAAGGCCGGGCTGAAGGCGATTTACCTCTCCGGCTGGCAGGTAGCCGCCGATGCCAACCTGGCCGGCGCCATGTACCCCGACCAGTCGCTGTACCCGGCCGATTCGGTGCCCAGCGTGGTGCGTCGCATCAACAACGCGCTGTTGCGCGCCGACCAGTTGCACCATGCCGAGGGTGATGACTCCATCGACTGGATGCAGCCCATCGTGGCCGATGCCGAGGCCGGTTTTGGCGGCGTGTTGAATGCCTTCGAGTTGATGAAGGCAATGATCGAGGCCGGCGCAGCCGGCGTGCACTTCGAAGACCAACTCGCTTCGGCCAAGAAGTGCGGACACATGGGTGGCAAAGTGCTAGTGCCCACCCAGGAGGCGGTGCAGAAACTGATCGCTGCTCGCCTGGCGGCCGACACCATGAACGTGCCCACCGTGCTGGTGGCGCGCACCGACGCGATGGCGGCCGGCCTGATCACTTCCGATATCGATGAGTACGATGGTGAGTTCATCACCGGCGAGCGCACCGTGGAAGGCTTCTTCGAAACCCGCGCGGGCATCGAGCAGGCCATCTCGCGCGGCCTGGCCTACGCCCCTTACGCCGACCTGCTGTGGTGCGAAACTGGCAAGCCTGACCTGGAGCAGGCACGCCGCTTCGCCGAGGCCATCCACGCGAAATTCCCCGGCAAGCTGCTGGCGTACAACTGCTCGCCGTCCTTCAACTGGAAGGCCAACCTGGATGATGCCTCCATCGCCAAGTTCCAGCGCGAGCTGGGCGCGATGGGTTACAAGTTCCAGTTCATCACGCTGGCTGGCTTTCATGCACTCAACTACAGCATGCACGAACTGGCTCGCGGCTACCGCGACCGCCAGATGTCAGCCTACGTCGAGTTGCAGGAAGCGGAGTTCGCCGCCGAGGCGCATGGCTACACCGCCACCAAGCACCAGCGCGAAGTGGGCACCGGTTACTTCGACTCGCTCACCCAGGTGATTGGCGGCGGCCAGTCTTCGCTGTCAGCTTTGAGTGGTTCTACCGAGGAAGAGCAGTTCAAGAAAGCGGTTTAGCGACTCTCGCTAAACCGTCCCGGAAGCGAGGTTGCAGAGCAGCCTCGCTATCCGGGACCCACTCGTTGGCAAGACGCTTCTGTTTAACTGGTGGGTCCCGGATCTCGGCGCCAGAGGCGCCGGTCCGGGATGACGTTAGTTCATCAAAGCAGATCAACCGCCAGGTACAACACCAGGGTCAGCAACAGACCCATGTGAATCACACCTTTCACGCTGGTCATCGGCCCTTGCTTGCCAACAATCGCGTTCACTTCCAGCGCCAGCACGATCAGCAGCGAAACCACCTTGGCCACGGTGCTGGCCGTCATCAGCTGCGCCAGGTGCACGCTGGAGGCCATGAAGAACAGCATTGGAATGGAGAACAGCGTGTTGGTGCGCGAAGCCAGGCCGGCTTTCGCCAGCGCTCCAGCCGCGGCCGGATCGGCCTCGCCGCCTTCAGCCACCTTGTTGGCCGAGGCAATCACGATTTTCTGGTTGGGCCAGATAATCAGCCACACGTTGAGGAACATCAGCGTGCCCAGGATGCCGCCCAGCAAAATGCCCCAGCCGGTCAGGTGCTTGACGGCCAGCAGCGCCACGCCGCTCAAGAAAGTGAACATCGCGCCCCAGCGGAACCACCACAGCGCGCGCGGAACCAGCTTGCGAATGGCGTCTGATTTCGAAGAGCCATCGGCCTCTTTGAAATACTCGCCCTGGACGAAATTGAAGTACCAAAGCAGGCCAATCCAGGTAACGCCGGCCAGCAGGTGTATCCAACGAAGAATGAATGCCAGGGCATTGCCCTGAAGAAGTGCAAGATCCACGATTTTAGTCTCCCTCTGCGCAGATTTGTGCGGCTAGCGGGGTGTAGCCACTCAGTAGCCTAGGGTACACCCGCAGCGTTTGAATCTGAAATAACCGCGGCGCACATCGTTATTCAAATCGCCGCCCGGAGTGCTTCCCGGCAAAGCGGTTGGCCTTACTGTGGCAACTCGGTGGCTTTCACGGCCTGGCCGAAATAAAGCGCATTAATAAAGAGTCGCTCGCTGCCGCGCCAGAAGCCGCGGAAAATTGGGTTGTCAGCAAACCGCACCACCAGCCCGTTGCCGCGTTTCTCGGCAATCACCGCTGGCTGGCCGGCGAATTGCTCAAGGCGCTCCTCGCCAATGTAACCCGCCATCAATGGCGCATCGGCATAGCGCACCGGGGTGGCGTAGGCATTCTTGCTTTCTTCCAGCAGCACCGTGCCCACCCGCATGATGGGAAGCTGGCTGCGCGGATAACCAAACGCCAGTGGGTGGGAGGTGTCCAGCGTGGTGCGCACGATGGCGCCGCCGATGGTCTTGCGGGCAACGTCCGCATCGTGGCTGGCGTAGGGTTTTGATGGCGGCGCCTCGGCATCTTCCTGTTCCTCGTCACTCGCTTCCGCTTCTGCCTGGCATACCGCCGGGTCGGCTTCAAAACACAGGCCTTCCACCCAGTTGGCGCCGCGGGCCATGGCTACGGTGACTCCACCGGCCATCACCCACTGGCTGATGCGCGCCAGCATGGCTGGGTCGGCCTTGCTGAAGTCGCCATCGGGAATCACCAGGTGGGTGTAGTTGGAAAGGTCGATGGTGGGCAGGCGATCGAAGGCCACCACGGTGGTGGGCACCGCCAGCCGCTGGTCCATGACAAACCAGGCTTCACCGGCGTTGTACGAGCGGGTGGGGTCGCCGCCCACCAGCAGCGGCTTCACCGGCTTGATGATGGGGAAGTTGGCCGAGCCAAAGTCGGGCCCCACCGCGGTGATGGTCTGCTGGGCCGAGTACACTGCCACGCCCGAAAGCGCCGCTTCGTTCAGCAGTTCGCGCACCGTGGGCAGTGCGTCTTCGTCCTGGATGCCGGCCTGCACCAACAAGGTGCCGGACTCAAAACCCGTCAGCGCCGAGCCGGTCTGCACCGAGAACGGCTTGATTGCCGTACGCACCCGCGCGCCCGCAGTGAGTAGTTGCTGCAATGTCGCAGCCGCTTCCACCTGGTTCCAGGGAATCAGCCAGGCCGGCGCATCAGCCGAAGGAGTCAGGCCGTTGGAGGACTGCACCGGGTCGGCGGTTCGCGGCGCCTGGCGCAGGGCTGCGAACGGCAGGTTGTAGGCCAGCGGCAAGGTCCAGGCTGACACGTCGTAAAAGGTTTCGTCCTCGAAGCTGGTGCGTTGTTCAAACAGGGCGCGCACCAGGCCGTACTGGCGCTGGGCGGAAGGAATGAACCAGGCGTTGCCGGGTGAGAAGGACTGGCCGGATGGTTGCAGGGTTTCCTGCAGCGCATGGTATTCAACCTGGTGGCGTTCGAGCACATCCAGGAATGCGCGGGCGCGGGCCGGGTCGCCATCATCACCCACTACCCAGCCTGCCTGGCTGGCGCGTGAGCCGGCTTCGGCCATTTCGGCAAAGAAGGTGCGCTGGTGATTCTTCAGGCGGTCGCGCAGCTCCCACGAACCCCGCAAGGTGGAAAGTGAAACGCGCAACTGGTTGGCAATCGCCGTTCGGAAGGTCTCCACCCCGTTGCTGGTTTCCAGCACCTTGCCGGTAATGCCCCGCTGCTCAAACAGGATGCCAATGCCGCCGTTGATGTCGGGGTAGGTTGAGCCCTTGCCGTAATAGAAGTCGTCGAACGCTTCCTCGATGAATACCGGCTGGCCGGCCTCGTCCATGGCGCGGGCGTGGTAGGTCGCCAACGCGCGGGTCAGCTCCAGGTTTTCCGCCGGGGTTAGCGGGTTCTGCCGGGTGGGCACGCCGGGTTGGAAGAAAAAGCCCGGGTAGCCGCCCTGCTCGTGATGGTCGGTCAGCACGTGCGGGCGCCAGCGCTGGTACTCGGTCATGCGGGCGCGGGATTCGGGGTGCACCAATGGCAGCCAGTCGCGGTTGAGGTCGAACCAGTAGTGATTGGTGCGCCCTGTTGGCCACGGTTCCCAATGCTCGCGGGTTGCCGGGTCGCCCACCGGCACGGCGCCGGCATTGCTGTTGGCCCAGCTTGCGAAGCGGTTCAGGCCGTCGGGATTCAGGCTGGGGTCGAGAATGACGATGGTGCCTGCCAGCAGTTCGTTGACGAACGCTGAATCCGAAGCGGCCAGGTAGTAGGCGGCCAGCATGGCCGCATTCGCGCCGGAAGGCTCGTCGCCATGAACGCTGTAGCCAAGCCACACCACCAGCGGCGCATCGCGGTCGCCGTCCAGGTGGGCGCTGCGCATGTCCTCTACGTTGTCGGCGTTTTCTTCGGAAGTAATCGTCAGTAGCGCCAGCGGGCGTTGCTCGTACGTGTGCCCGGTGACCTTGATGGAAACCCGCGGCGAGGCCTCGGCCAGTGTGCGCATGTACTCGTATTGCTTGTCATGGCTCACGTGCCAGTCGCCTACCTCCCAGCCCAGCACCGATTCGGGGGTGGGGATGGCCGGGTCCAGCGCCGCGTCTGGCGGCAGGTAATCGGCCGAACTCCTTGCCAGCGCATTGGTGGAGAGCACGGCGAAGAGTGAAACCAGGGCAAAGGTGCGGCAGGGAGAAAAGTATGATGGCATGGTGTTCCCGCAAGTAAGACAAGACGAAAGCGCACATTCTAGCCAATTCCCCGCTCCATTCCCCTATCGCGCCGGGCGAGCAGGTTGGCGCTCAATTTCCAGATCAAATTCTTCGGTTTGATTTACAGCATGTTTACAAGCCGCGTGGCATCATGTGCGCGATTCGCGCCATGGAGTGGCCCATGCCACCACACTTGATAGCAGGATTTGCCGGGTGAGCCCGTTCCAGGTTGTTGTTTTGTCCCTGATCCAGGGGCTGACCGAATTCCTTCCCATCTCCAGTTCCGCCCACCTGATCCTGGGGAATCACCTGTTCGGCTGGCCCGAGGAAGGCCTCGCTTTCGATGTGGCCACGCACTTTGGAACGTTGCTGGCGGTGTTGGTGTACTTCCGCCGCGACCTGCGCAAGATGGCGGTGGCGTGTGTGCGCCCGCCGGCTACCAGCGAGGATGTCCACCGCCGCCAAATGGCCTGGTTGATCGTGCTGGCCAGTTTGCCGGTACTGATCGTTGGCGGGCTTGCCAGCGGCTTTGTTTCCGACCACCTGCGCGATGTCCGCGTGATTGCCTGGGCCACCATCGGCTTCGGCCTGCTGTTGTGGTGGGCCGATGCGCGCGGCGCGCAAACGCTGGACGAGCGCAGCATGGGCTGGAAACAGGCGCTTTTGATCGGCCTGGCCCAGGTGTTGGCGCTGATCCCGGGCGCGTCGCGGTCGGGGGTCACCATCATGGCCGGGCGTTTTCTGGGGCTCAATGCGGAGTCCGCCGCACGCTTTTCATTCCTGCTCTCTATCCCGGTGATCGCCGCGGCCGGCGTTTATGGCGCCTGGCAGGTTGCCACCGGGGCTGCGCGCATCAACTGGATAGAGTTCGGTGTTGGCGCCGCGGTGGCGGCGGTGGCCGGTTGGGTATGCATCGCCGCTTTTCTTGCACTGATTCGGCGCATCGGGTTGGTGCCATTCGTCTACTACCGCCTGGTCCTGGGCGTGGTACTGCTGTGGCTGACGTGGTGATTGCACCTTAGTAGTGCATTTGCTGTGCGATATGCACTGTATTGGTGCATAATTGTGGCCAGGGTTTGCTGCGCAACGGTGCGCGCCTTTTTTCCGTGCTTAAAGTGCGTCTAAAAGCTTCGATTTCCCGCTAAATATCGGCCAATTTCCGGTTGGCGCCGTATCGGGCGGTTTTTCCAACATGGCATACCTTGTGCATATAACTACGGGATAGCAATTTCACACCCCAAATTCGCGGAACAGAACCAGAGGACAGTACGCATCATGAGCGACAAGGACCTGATTAAAACCCTGAAAGACAAAGACTACGATTTCGTTGATCTGCGCTTTTGCGATACCCGAGGCAAAGAGCAGCATGTCAGCATCCCGGCCAGGCTGGTGGATGAAGAAATGCTGGAAGAAGGCAAGATGTTCGACGGATCATCGATTGCCGGCTGGCAGGGCATCAACGAATCCGACATGGTGTTGCTGCCCGACTCCGACACGGCGGTGCAAGACCCGTTCTCCGAGGCCAAGACCATGATCCTGCGCTGCGATGTGCTCGACCCGGGCACCATGGAAGCCTACAGCCGCTGCCCGCGTTCGCTGGCCAAGCGCGCCGAGGCTTACATCAAGGCATCGGGCGTGGCCGACTCGGCATTCTTTGGCCCCGAGCCGGAGTTCTTCGTATTCGACGACGTGCGCTACGAGAACGACCTGCACACCTGCGCCTACCGGATTGACTCCGAGGAAGGCGCATGGAACACCGGCGCCGAGTTTGAAAACGGCAACACCGGTCACCGTCCGGGCGTCAAAGGCGGCTACTTCCCGGTGCCCCCGGTGGATTCGCTGCACGACCTGCGCGCCACCATGTGCACCATTCTCGAGAAGGTGGGCCAGGAAGTGGAAGTGCACCATCACGAGGTGGGCACCGGCGGCCAGTGCGAGATTGGCACCAAGTTCAACTCGCTTACCGCCAAGGCGGATGAGCTGCTGATGTTCAAGTACGTGGTGCACAACGTGGCCCACGCCGCCGGCCGCACCGCCACCTTCATGCCCAAGCCGCTGGTTGGCGATAACGGCTCCGGTATGCACGTGCACCAGTCACTTTCCAAGGATGGCAAGAACCTGTTCTCGGGCGATGGCTATGGCGGGCTTTCCGAGACCGCGCTGCATTACATCGGCGGCATCTTCAAGCATGCCCGCGCGATCAACGCGTTCTCGAACTCTTCGACCAACAGCTACAAGCGCCTGGTTCCGGGCTTCGAGGCGCCGGTCCTGCTGGCTTACTCGGCGCGTAACCGTTCAGCTTCCTGCCGTATTCCCTGGGTCAGCAACCCCAAGGCGCGGCGCATTGAAGTGCGCTTTGGCGACGCCTGTGGCAATGGCTATCTGACGTTCGCGGCCATGCTGATGGCGGGCCTCGACGGCATCGCCAACAAGATCGATCCGGGCTCTCCGATGGACAAGGATCTGTACGACCTGCCGCCGGAAGAGGAGAAGGGCATTCCCACGGTTTGCCACAGCCTGGACCAGGCCCTGGAAGCGCTGGATTCCGATCGTGAGTTCCTCAAGGCAGGCGGCGTATTCAGCGACGACCTGATTGATGGATACATTAATTTGAAAATGCAGGAGGTGACCCGTTTCCGGATGAGCACGCACCCGGTCGAGTTTGCAATGTATTATTCTCTCTAGGGAAACCAGCAACAGGCTTTCCGGGCGCCGCGGGAACCCTCCGCGGGCCCGGAAACGTTGGGAGAGAATGAAATGCGCAAAGGACTGATCACTGCTACAGGCCTCGGCCTGGCCGCACTACTGGCAAGCGGGATGCTTGCAGCCCAGGTTTACAAGGTGGTGGATGAGCACGGCAACGTGACTTACACAGACCAGCCCCCTCCGGATGGCACGCCACCCATGGAGTTGCCCGAACTCTCCGTGGTGGAGAGCGAGGAGGACGTAACCGCGGTTGCAGATCCCGCCACGCTGCTGAACGCCGACCCGGTTGATGCCGACGGCTTGGCAGCCACCCCGGAGAAAACCCCGCGGGAGTTGCGCCAGATGTTCTCGGATTTCCGCATCCTCACACCCACCCAGGACGAGACATTCTGGGGAACGGCCAACGTGGTCGTGGTGACCTGGGGGGCTAACGCGGCCTACGAGGAAGGCATGCAGGTATCAGTGGTGGTGAACGGAGATCCGCAGGATGTGGATCCCAACAGGAACCTTCCTTTGACACTCGATCGAGGCGAGCACCAGGTCTACGCCGTGTTGCGCGACAACCGGGGCAGGCGGATCATGACCACCGATACCGTCACCTTCTTCGTCAAGCAGGCATCGGCAAGGATCAATCCCGGCTAGATCCAATACGGGTCGGCAAATGAGTGAAGCCTGAAACAGCGCGGGCCCCTGTCGCCCTTGATTTGCTTGACACTGCGGTCATCAGGCTAGACGCCGAAGGCCGAATCATCGAGCTCAACACCGCGGCCGAGCAATGCATCGGCGCTGGCCGCGAAACTGCGCGCAAGCAAACCCCGGCGGAACTGGTGGATATCCCCACCGAACTCATCGCCGCGCTCGAATCAATGTCCGGCTCCGAACGCGGTCGCCACCTGCAGGAATTACAGATGCCAGGTGGCTATTACGATTGCACCATCCAGGCGGTAGGTGACGGCAGTCTCCTGTTGGAACTGCACGACCTGCGCTGGGAGCGGCATCGCATGAAACTGCAACAGCGGGAACTGCAAAGCGGATTGATGAACCTCCTGAGCCGCAACCTTGGACACGAAATCCGCAATCCGCTGGGCGGAATTCGCGGCGCGGCGCAAATGCTGGCCAGGGAGCTGGAAAGCGACCTGGAACTGCCCGACCTGGCCACCCTGGCGCGCCTGGTGATGCGCGAATCCGACCGCATCGAGGAGCTGATCGCGCGCTTTGGCCAGCCTACGATGGACCCGACCGAGGTGGATTTCTACCCGGTGCTCACCGAGGTCATCGAGCTGGTGACCGCCGAGTTTGGTGACCAGGTAAGCATTCAGCGCGACTTCGATCCCAGCCTGCCGCCATTGCACTGCGATGCAGCCGCCATTCGCCAGATCCTCCACAATCTGATGCGTAACGCCTGCCAGGCCCAGGCCAGCAAGCTGCTACTGCGCACCCGCATTGAGCATGACCCCACCTTGCTGCACGGTACTCACTCCGCGCTGCGCGTCGATGTGGAAGATGATGGTGCTGGCGTGCCGGAATCGTTACGTCCGCTGCTTTTCCTGCCCATGGTCACCGGTCGCCGCGATGGCACCGGCCTGGGGCTTGCGTTGGCGCAGCAAATGGCCGCCATGCACGGCGGCTCGCTTACCTACGAACCGGTGAACCAGGAAGACCAGTCGCGGGGCAGCCGCTTCAGCCTGTTTTTGCCACTGAACGGTTCGCGCCGAACCGCGGAGAACAGCGATGGTTGAATCGGCCAACATCTGGATTGTCGACGACGACGAGACCATTCGCTACGTGCTCGATCGGGCACTGGGCCAGCGCGGGTTCAACGTGCGCCAGTTTGAAAACGTGGCGGCAATCGTGGAAGCGCTGGGCAGCGATACCCCGCAGGCCATCATCACCGATATTCGCCTGCCCGACGCAGACGGCCTGAGCGTGCTCGGCACGGTCGAGCAGCTGGAGAAGGAAGTGCCGGTGATTGCCATGACCGCATACTCCGACCTCGACCAGGCGGTGAAGGCCTTCCAACATGGCGTATTCGACTACCTGCCCAAGCCGTTCGATCTCGACCAGGTGATTTCGGTGGTGGAGCGCGCGGTGGCCGAACATCGCACCACCACCCAGGCGCCGCAGGAACTGGTGAGTGACCAGTTGCTGGGCGAGTCGGCGGCCATGCAGGAAGTGTTCCGTACCATCGGCCGCTTGTCGCGCTCTGACATCAGCGTGCTGATTACCGGCGAAACCGGTAGCGGTAAAGAACTGGTGGCCCGTGCCCTGCACCAGCACAGCCCGCGCAGCCGTGGGCCGTTCGTGGCAATCAACACCGCAGCGGTGCCATCGGAGTTGCTGGAATCAGAATTGTTTGGTCACGAACGAGGCGCGTTTACCGGCGCCCACTCGCGCCGCGTCGGACGCTTCGAGGAAGCTGCGGGCGGCACCCTGTTCCTGGATGAAATCGGCGACATGCCGCTGCCACTGCAGACCCGCTTGCTGCGCGTGCTGGCCGAAGGCGAGTTCCACCGCGTCGGCGGTCGCGACCTGTTGGAAGCCGATGTGCGCGTTATCGCCGCCACCCACCAGGACCTGGAGCAGAAGATCGAGAACGGCAGCTTCAGGGAAGACCTCTACCACCGTATCAACGTGATCCACATTGCCCTGCCGCCGCTGCGCGATCGGCCCGAGGACATCGGCCTGTTGACCGAGAATTTCCTGGCGCGGGTGGCGCGGGAACTGGGGCTGGATGAGAAGCGCCTGCGCCCGGAAACCCTGGCTGCGCTGGAGGCCTACGACTGGCCCGGCAATGTGCGCCAGCTTGTTAACGTGTGCCGCCAGTTATGCGTGATGGCGCCGGGCGAGCAGATTTTCCCGCAGGACCTGCCCGCCGAGGTGAGCCGGCCCGGTGTGCCGCCAACCGAGGGTGGCTGGGGCGCTGCGCTGCGCGAATGGGCGCGGCGGGAACTGCAGGCCGGGCGTGAAGACCTGATGAACCGCGCCAGCTTCGAGATGGAGTCGATCCTGATGGAAGTGGCGCTGGAGGAAACCCGCGGCAAGCGCCAGAAAGCCGCCGGCATCCTGGGGGTTGGGCGCAACACGCTGACCCGCAAGCTGAAGCAGCACTCAGATAATGGAGCCGAGGAACCTGCCGACTTCGACTAGCCGGGTGGCACTTCCAGCCAGAAGGTCACCGGGCCGTCATTGACCAGGCTCACCTGCATATTGGCGCCGAACTGGCCAAAGCCGGTTTCGGGGTGAGTTGCACGGGCGCGATCAGCAATATATTCAAACAGCTTCTCGCCCAGCTCTGGCGGCGCCGCGCGGGTAAAGCTGGGCCGGTTGCCCTTGCGCGTATCGGCCGCCAGTGTGAACTGGGGAACCAGCAACAGGCCGCCGTTTGCCTGGCGCAGGTCCAGGTTCATGCGGTCTTCTGAGTCCGGAAATACCCGGTAAGCCAGCAGCCTTTCCAACATCCGGTTGGCCTGGGCCTCGCCGTCGCCGGGTTGCACCGCAAGCAGCACCAGCAGGCCTTTGCCGATGGACCCGACTTTCTCGCCGTTAACATGGACAGCGGCTTGGGATACCCTTTGCAGCAATGCGATCACGTTTGCGCCTTTTCCTTCCGTTGAGCGAAGTCCGTCATGTTAACAGTGGCGGGCGCGGCTGCGTGTGGGCCCTGGCAGCGAAGCCACTGTGCTAGTACTGGTTGCCAAGGGCATTCTCCGCCTGCTCAGCTGGCTGCCAGCCGGCGGGCCGTGGTGGCTGGCCAACAAGCTGGCGCCGCTCTGGATGCGCTTATCACCCACCAAGCGCAACACCACCTACCGCAACCTTGAGCGCTGTTTTCCGGAAATGAGCGCGGAAGACCGCGACGCCCTGGCGCGCGAAAGCTTCGTCCATTACGTGGCCACGGTGCTGGAGGCCGGCCACAACTGGTACTGGCCAGTGGAAAAGATCATGGGCCGGTGCGAATCGTTCCCTGGAATGGATCTGATTGAAGACGGGCTCAAGCGCGGCAAAGGGGTGCTGGTGCTGGTGCCTCACTTTGGCGCGTGGGAATACCTGGGCGTGCACATGCAACGCTTTCCCGATATCGGCATCCTGTACAAGCCGCCGGCTGACCCGCGCATGGACCAGGCGCTTTCCGAACGGCGTTCGCGCGCTGGTGGACATACCTTTCCCGCCAATGCCAAGGGGGTGCGCGCGCTGTTTTCTCATCTGCGGGAAGGGCATGGCGTGGGCGTGCTGCCCGACCAGGACCCATCGGGAGGGCATGGGCGCTTTGTGCCGTTCTTCGGCGTGCCCGCACTAACCGGCGTGCTGGTGCCCCGCATTGCGCGAAGAACCGGGTGTGACATTGTCTTCGGCGCCGCCGAGCGCCTGCCCGGTGGGCGCTTTCGTGTACACATGATTCCTGCTGATCCAGCGATTGCCGATGAAGACCTGGATGTGGCGTTGGCGGCACTAAACCGCGGCGTGGAACAGGTGATCGAGATTGATCCGCCGCAATATCTTTGGAGCTACAAGCGCTTCAAATCCCGCCCCGAGGGCGAGCCACGGTTCTACACCTGAACCCCGCTCCTATCCGCGTTTATCCAGCCGCCTCAAAAAAACCGCCATCTCTTTCTCGGCCTGCTTGTCGCCATTGCGTTGCGCCGAGCCGGTGCCGGCCTCCCAGGCCTCCCGTGCCCCATCAAAATCCTCCAGCGCCAGGCGCACCTTGCCAAGCTGCTTCCAGGCCGCGGTGTAATCGGCATCCATCAAAACCGCCTGCGCCAGGTGCTTTTCCGCCTCCGCAGCACGGTCTTCGCCCAGTAAGGCAGTCGCTATCGACATGCGCAGCAGGGCGCTGTCGCGCGGCCCGCCAATCAGTTTTTCCAGTGCAGAGATATCCATCTAGCCGCGCCAGTAGGCCGGCGTGATGAGCACCAGCAGGGTGTAAATTTCGAGCCTGCCCAGGAACATCGCGATGGAGAGAATGATCTTGGCCGGGTAGCTGAGGGTGGCATAGTTCATGCCTGCCTCGCCCAGCGCCGGGCCAAGGTTGGTAATGCAGGCGGCCACGGCGGAAAAGGCAGTCAGCGCATCCAGCCCGGTGGCGGAAAGCAGCACGCCCATGAACACGAAGCTGGCGATGTAGAGGAAGAAGAACCCCCACACGGCATCCATCACCGTGGGTGAAGTGATTTGCCCGCCATACTTGATCGGCACCACCGCGTGCGGGTGAATCAGCCGCTTGATCTCGCGCACCGCCTGGCGGTACAGCAGGATGGTGCGAATCACCTTCATGCCGCCGGCGGTACTGCCGGCGCAGCCGCCGATAAAGGCCAGCAGCATCAGCAAAATGGGCACGAATCCCACCCAGGCATAAAACGGCGCGGTGGTGAAACCGGTGGTGGTCAGAGCGGAGAACACCTGGAACGTGCCGTAACGGAACGCCTGTGAAATGGAGTCGTAGGTGCCGCCGACAAACAGCGCCATGCTTACCAGGAACGAAACCCCAACCAGCAGCGTGGCGTAGACGCGTAACTCCGGGTCGGCAAAATACGATTGTGCGCTGGCGTGGCGCCAGGCGGTGAAATGCAGCGCGTAGTTCACGCCGGAAATCGCCATGAAGGTCATGGCAATGATTTCCAGCTCCACGCTGTTGAAGTAGCCAAAGCTGTCGTTGTGGGTGGAAAAGCCGCCAATCGCGACCGTGCTGAAGGCGTGACCCACGGCATCGAACAGGTCCATGCCGCCCACCCAGAAAGCAAACGCGCAGGTTACCGTGATGCCCACGTAGATCAGCCACAACGCCTTGGCGGTTTCGGTGATGCGCGGGGTAAGCTTGGCGTCCTTCATCGGCCCCGGGGTCTCGGCCCGGAACAGCTGCATGCCGCCCACGCGCAGCATCGGCAGAATCGCCACCGCCAGCACGATAATGCCCATGCCGCCCAGCCACTGGAGTTGCTGGCGGTAGTACAACACCGCGCGCGGCAGGGTATCGATGGAAGTAATCACGGTGGCGCCGGTGGTGGTAAGCCCCGACATCGATTCGAACATGGCGTCGATATAACCCAGCGGCACCTCGTCCAGGTAGACGAACGGCAACGCGCCCACCAGCACCAGCACCAGCCAGGAAACGACCACCACCAGGAAGCCTTCGCGCAGGCGCAGCTCCTGGCGGGTCTTGCGCACCGGGGCGAAGATCGCCAGGCCGATGAGCACCAGGATGCCGGCGCACAACAGGAACAGCCCGGCCGTGCCATCGTGGTACCAGTACGACACCAGCACCGGCGGCAGCATCATCAGGCTGGAGGCCGCAATCAGGAACCCCACCACTTTTTGTACGGCCGGGTTGATCATGGGCGTGCGAACGAGTGCCTGCTAGACAAAGGTGACATCAACCTGGAACAGCCGCTCCACCGCCGGGATGTCGCGCTTGTTGGGTACGAACAGGATGACGTGGTCGTTTTCCTGCACCACCGTGTCGTGGTGGGCGATGATCACGTCGTCGCCGCGCACCAGCGCGGTCATGGTGGTGCCCTCGGGCAGGTCGATTTCCTCGACCGGCCGGCCAACCACGCGGGATGAACTCTTGTCGCCCAGCGCCACCGCCTCGATGGCCTCGGCAGCGCCCTGGCGCAGCGAGTGCACGCGCTCCATGTTGCCGCGGCGAATGTGGGTGAGCAGCGCGCCGATGGTCACTTGCTGCGGAGAAACCGCGATGTCGATGGCGCCGGCTTCCACCAGGTCAACGTAGGCCGGGCGGTTGATCAGCGCGATCACCTTTTCGGCGCCCATCTTCTTGGCCAGCATGGCGGAGAGGATGTTGGCCTCGTCATCGTTGGTGAGCACGCAGTAGACGTCGGCGGTATCGATGGATTCTTCGCGCAGCAGTTCCTCGTCGGCGCAGTCGCCCACCAGGACAATGGCTTTTTCCAGCTCCTCGGCAATCGACTCGGCCACCTCGGTGTTGCGCTCAATCACCTTCACGTGGTGGCGGCGCTCCAGGCGCTGCGCCAGGTTGCTGCCGATGTTGCCGCCGCCACCCAGCACCACGCGGCGCACCGGGCGGCCCAGCGGCCGGAATTCTTTCATCATCGTGCTGATGTGGCTGCGCGCGGCCAGGAAGAACACGATGTCGTTCTCCTGGATGATGGTGCCGCCATCGGGAATGATGGTTTCGTCATCGCGGTAGATCGCCGCCACGCGCGCCTCCACGCCCACCGGCATGTGCTGGCGCAGGGTGTACAGCTTGTGGCCCACCAGCGGCCCGCCGGTGTAGGCGCGGGTGGCCACCAGTTGGGCGCGGCCGTCGGCGAAATCCAGCACCTGCAGCGCACCGGGGTACTCGATCAGGCGGTAGATGTAATCGGTAATGATTTGCTCGGGGCTGATGATCACGTCCACCGGGCAGTGTTCGCGGTCGAACAGTTCGGGGTGCGACATGTACTCCGCCGAGCGAATGCGGGCAATGCGGGTGGGCGTGTTGTACAGGGTGTAGGCCACCTGGCAGGCGGTCATGTTCACCTCGTCGCTGCTGGTGAGTGCAATCACCAGGTCGGCGTCCTCGATGCCGGCGCGCACCAACACCTTGGGGTGTGAGGCAAAACCGTTGACGGCGCGGATATCCAGGCGATCCTGCAGCTCTTTCAGCCGCTTGGCATCGGTATCGACGATGGTGATGTCGTTGTCTTCCCGCGACAGCGCATGGGCCACGCTGGAGCCCACCTGGCCGGCGCCCAGCACGACGATTTTCACGACTGGCCTCCGTCACGGCTGATCGTTTTCGGGTCGATGTTCAGCGCGCGCAGTTTGCGGTACAGGTGGGTGCGTTCCATGCCGACGTTTTCCGCCAGCTTGCCAACGCTGCCGTCGACCTTGCTGAGCTGGTAAACCAGGTAATCGCGTTCAAAGGCCTCGCGGGCCTCGCGCAAGGGCAGGTCGAAAATTTCG
Source organism: Gammaproteobacteria bacterium (assembly GCA_030428105.1). Lineage (GTDB taxonomy): Bacteria > Pseudomonadota > Gammaproteobacteria > Xanthomonadales > SZUA-36 > JAUIBE01. The sequence goes on along the minus strand of JAUIBE010000003.1, from coordinate 198,184 downwards.
GGGTGCGAGGGCGCCTGGGTGCTGGGTGTGACCGGGTTACGCGACAGCGCTTCCTCCACCTCGCCAACCGTCACCTCGCCGCTGCCGCCAAGCACCAGTAACTGCTTCACCAGGTTCTTCAACTCGCGCACATTGCCCGGCCAACTGTGGTTGCGTAAGCGGTTCTGGGCCGAAACCGAGATCGGACGGTAAGGCAGGTCTTCCTGGTCGGGAAACCACTCGCCGAAGTAGCGCAACAGGTCGGGAACGTCCTCGGGGCGTTCGCGCAGGGCTGGAATGTGCAGCGGCAGCACGTTGAGGCGGAAATAGAGCTGCTCGAGTTCGGGGCTGGCCTCGGCATAGGCTGCCAGGTCGGGGCTGCCGGTGGCAACCAGGCGCGCCGGCCGGCTTTCAGCGCCAGCTTGCTCCAGGCCTTCGATGGCCTGGGAAATCAGTTTCATCGCCTCGCCGGGCAGGTCCTGGATATCGGGGATGTACAGGGTGCCGCCCGCGGCCTGCTCGAAGATGCCGGGGGCGGCGCCATCAGGGCCGCTGGCGCCCAGCAGGTAGGCGGCGGCGTCATCGGTGGCCACCTCGCAGGGGTCGAGCACCACGAAGGGACCTTGCCGGCCGCTTTTCTGGTGAATGTATCGCGCCAGCATTTCGCGCCCGGAGCCACCTTCGCCGGTGATCAGCACCGCGGAATCGTGGCGCGCCGCCTGGCCGGCCTTGTCGCGCAGGCTGCGCATGGCTGCGCTGGCGCCCACCGGCTCTACCACCGGGACTGAGGCGCGGGGTTTTTCCGGTGCATCCTGGCGAGATGCCAGCGCCGAAGCGACGATCGAGATCAGCCGCGCCAGCGAGATGGGTTTTTGTACGAAGTCATGAGCGCCCAGGCGGGTGGCCTCCACCGCGGTTTCCACCGAGCCGTGGCCTGTCATGATGACCACCGGGCAGTCGAGCCCGCCGGCCGACCATTCCTTGAGCAGGGTGATGCCATCGACATCCGGCATCCAGATGTCCAGCAGCACCAGGTCGGGCTGGATGCGGGTAAACGCGGCGCGCGCGGCGCCGCCGTCTTCGGCCACGGAAACCTCGTAGCCTTCGTCTTCAAGGATCTCGGAGACAAGCTCGCGGATATCTGGCTCGTCATCGACGATCAGGATGTGGGCATGGGACATGGATGGCCGTCAGCGGGTGTTGTTTTCGCGCAACAGTCTACGCTCTTTGCGGCCCGCCCGGAAGGGCCGTTCAGGCGGTTGCCTGCTTCCGTTCAGCGCTGGTGAGTGGCTGCGCCAGCGGCAGGGTGACGCGCACGCAGGCGCCACCGGAATCCTGGTTGCAAAGGGTGATGCGGCCATCGTGCTCGGAGACGATCTTGCGGCAGATCGCCAGGCCCAGGCCGCTGCCATCCTGCTTGTGGGTGACGTAGGGTTCAAACGGGCGGTCGAGCACATCCTGGGGGAACCCTGGGCCGTTGTCGCGCACTTCCAGCTTCAGTTCCGCCTGGCCGTTACCGCCATGCACCTCGCTGACGATGGCGATCTCGCGGCTGCCTGCCTGGCTGGCGTTGCGAATCAGGTTGTGCAGCATCTGTCGCAGCCGGCCGGCATCGGCGCTAAGGCCATCGGGGCCGGCGCACAGCTCCAGCTTGATCGCGGCTGCCTCGTCGCCTTGCTGGTAGAGGGTCACCACCTCGCGCACCAGTTCATCCAGCCGAATCGGTTCGCGTGACAGGGCCGGCTCGCGGGCGTAATCGCCGAAGGCGTCAACCATGCGGCGCAGGGCCTCCACCTGGGCGACGATGGTTTTCGAGGCGCGCGCCAGCATCTCGCTGTCAGCGCTTTCCAGCTTGTCGGCCAGCTTCATCTGCAGGCGCTCGGTGGCCAGGCGAATCGGGGTGAGCGGGTTTTTCACCTCGTGCGCCAGGCGCCTTGCCACTTCAGCCCAGGCGGCTTCGCGCTGCGCCTGGTTGAGCACGGTGACGTCATCAAACACGATGACCTGGCCGGGGCTGACGCGGCGCGGGTTATCGGCCGAGTCGTCAATACCCGGAATTTCCAGCAAGGGCACCCGCGTGCCGCGCATCAGCAGCACCACCGGGTCACCCGGGCCGGTCAGGCGAATCTCCTGTTGCCAGTCCTTGCGCCCACGCGCCACCTGGTGACGAATGGCGCTGACGAAGACGTCGAGGTGCGGGGCATGCTGTTGCAACTCTTCAAGGCGCTGCCCGGCCATGGTCGTCTCTTCCAGCCCCAATACGCCGCGGCAGGCCTCGTTGGCGGTGAGGATGCGTTCGGACTCATCCAGGGTCAGCACGCCCGAAGAAAGGTTGCCCAGCACCGATTCCAGCAGCTCGCCCTGGGCCTGCAGGTCGGCGCGGCTGCGCTCGGCGGCTGCGCTGGCGTCGCGCAGCGCCTGGGTCATTTCATTGAACGAGCTCACCAGGAAACCGATTTCATCGTTGGGCCCGGCGGCGACTTCCTGCTCGAGATCGCCCTCGGACACCTTGTGGGTGGCCTTGGAAAGCTCGTAAAGCGGGGCCACCATGCGCCGCGCGGCGTGCAAGGCCGCGAAGATGGCCAATAACACGGTGAGCAGCAGCACCAGGGTCAACACCAGCAGAAAGCTTTGCTTCAGTGACTCGCGCAGGAACGCCACGTTCTGGTAGCGGTGGTATTCGCGCTCGATGGAGCTGGTCAGCGCGGTCAGCCCCGGCGGAATCGGGTAGCTGGCTACCAGGAAGCGCTCGGTGCCGGCACTCAGGGTGGCCGGCAGGCGCTGGATCACGCGGATGTGCAGGCCGTCTTCGCCCTGCGGTTCAGCAGCGGCATACTCACCCCGTTCACGTGCCTGCAGCAGGGCAAAATCATCCGGCCGCGCCGGCAGGCCGGCCAGCGGGTTGATGCTGGCAGTGGCGAGCAGGTTGCCGTCGGCGCCGGTCACAGAAAGATCGGTGGGGCCGGCCGAACGCACGTTTTCAATCAACTCGCGCCGCAGCAGGTCGCCGCCTTCGGGCAGGCCGCCCACATCCAGCGCAATGTCGCGAAGCTGGTTGCGCACTTCCAGCGTGCGGTTATCGAGGAAGGCCTGGCCCAGCTCCAGCGAGTCGGCCAGCGCATCTTCCACCTGCACGTCAAACCAGCTATCCACCGCGCGGGTGAGGAACCAGGCGGAAAAGGCGAAAACGATCAGCGCGGGCGGCAGCGACAGCACCAGGAAATTGCGTACCCAGCGTGCGGCCAGGCGAGCCCCCGGCTCTTCCCGGCGCACGTTGCGCACCAGCTCGACAATCCGGTAAACGATGGACCAGGCCAGGATGAGCAGCGCCACGAGGGTGATGCCCAACACCAGGTTGAACTGGCCACTGGCGCCCTCGCTGTCGGGCTGCAGGCCGCTGGCCAGGAACAGCGCGACCAATAGGGTGGCCAGCACCGCCAGGATGGGCAGGGTGCGCGAAAGCAGTCTGCGCAGGCGTTTATCCACCGTGGTTGAACTCCTCGCTCACCCAGCCGGAATCCAGCCGCCATTGTGAGGAAAGGAAGGCTGGCAACTGCATCGGGCCTGGCAATGCGCTGCGGTCTAGCCGGCTCCGCAGGCTGAGGCGGTAAGCGCCCAGGTCTTCGCCGGCCTCGCCCACGCGCAGGTCGATTTCACCCAGCGCGGCCAGGGCGTGGCGCAGGCGCGGAAAAGTGCGCGGCATGTCGCCGGACAATGGGCCGGATAACTGGTAGTGGTCGCTCAGCGGCAGGTAGCGCACCTCGTAAACAAACCATTGTCGTTCCACGCTGCCGCTTCCCGGCTCCAGCGCCAGGTCAACGCGAAAGCGCAGCGGCACACCGTGGCGCAGGGCGCGGCGTGCGTCTTCGCTCAGGCGAACATCCTGTCGCGCATTGATGGTGAGCATGCCGGCGCGTTGACTGGTGTCGATGGAGTCAAGCTGAATTCCGAACGCGTCATTACTCTGGCCGCAGGCTTGCAGCCAGGGCAGGGCGATGGCCAGCACGGCCATGGCGCTCAGCCGTGTGCGCCGCTCAGGGCGTTTTGCGGATGCGCGCGTAGAAAAAGCCATCCATATCCGCCTCGCCGGGAAGAATCTGCACGCCCGCCTCACCCGCCTGACCGTAGGCCACCTCCGGGTCGGCTGCTTGTGCATCTTCCTGGCTTTCCAGGAAACGTCTGATTTGGCGGCTGTTTTCATCACCTAAAATCGAGCAGGTTGCGTACACAAGGATACCGCCGGGCTTGAGGGTGGGCCAGAGTTGGCTGAGCAGCGATGCCTGCAGCGCCACCGCTTCGTCGACTTGTTCGGGGCTGCGCAGCCACTTGATCTCGGGATGACGGCGGATCACGCCCAGCGCGGTGCAGGGGGCATCCAGCAGGATGCGATCGAAGGGTTGGTCATCCCACCACGCCGAAGGGTCGGCGGCATCGCCCTGGCGGATCTGCAGCCGGGGGTCATCGGCAAAGCCCAACCGGGCGGCGTTTTCCTTGACGCGCTCGAGGCGCGAAGCGCTGCGGTCCAGCGCCAGGACCTGCGATTGCGGCGAGGCTTCCAGCAGGTGGCAGGTCTTGCCACCCGGCGCCGCGCAGGCATCCAGGATGCGCTCGCCGGGCTGGGCGTCCAGCCAGCCAGGCGCCAACTGGGCTGCGGGGTCCTGCACCGACCACAGGCCCTCTGAAAAGCCGGGTAGTTGTTCCACCGGTGCGGAGGGTGTGATTTTCAACGCCATGCTGGCGTGCTCGTGGCGCATGGTTTCGTAGCCGGCCTCGTGAAAGGCCTGCTCAACATTTTCGACGCTGCCCCTGGCCTGGTTGATCCGCAACCACAGCGCGGCCTGTCGGTTGTTGGCTTCCGCCACCTCCTGCCAGTGGTCGGGCCAGTCTGCGCGTAGCCGGTCGAGCAACCATTCAGGGTGCGAGAAGCGTTCGGGCCTGGCGGACAGCTTTTGCAGCCAATCGGACTTCTCGCGCTGGAAGCGGCGCAACACCGCGTTGATCAGGCCTGTGGCCCACGGCTTGCCAAGCTGGCGGGCGCCCTCGGCCGTCTGGTGCACCGCTGCGTGTTCGCCGCCCTCGCTCTTCCACAGTTCAAACAGGCCGACCAGGACCAGGCGCTGGATATCGCGGTCCTTGTTCTTCAGTGGTTTTTTCAGCAGTTGCGCGGCCAGCCACTCCAGCGCGCCCAGCCAACGCAACACGCCGTAGGCGATGTGCCGCGCCTGGGCAACGTCTCGCGGGTCCAGCGCTTTGCCCCGGGCCTGCAACTCGCCCGGCTCGGACAGCGTGCCGGCACGGTCGAGCACGTTACCGATCATGTTGACTGCGGCAACCCGGGGGCTGGCTGACTTGCTCATGGGGTGCTGGTTCCTGCGGTCTCTGGATTTGCCTGCAATGGGCGTCAATGCGGGTGGCCTGCTCTGCTAAACTGGCGCACTTCGCGGCGGGCCCGTTCCGCCCCTTGTTCATTCACTCGAAGGGACGCACAGTGAAGCATATTCGACTTTCCCGCCAATCGAAACCTGGCCCGTGGCGTGGCCTGGCCATCGCAGCCTTGCTGTTTGCGCCCAACCTGGTCGCCCAGGGAGCCGATAGCGTCGACGCAGAAACTGCGCAGGGCGCCGTCACCGGCGAGATCGAGGAAGTAGTGGTGACCAGCAAACGACGCGCTGAGCCCATCATTCGCCATGCCGGCAACATCGCCAACGTCGACATCGAAACGCTGGATTGGCTGGAGGCGCAGCACATCCACGAGGTGATGAACAAGGTGCCAGGCGCGTGGATCGTGCGCGGCAGCGGCCAGGAGCACCAGACGGCGATTCGTTCGCCGGTGCTTGGCGGCGGTGGCGCCTGCGGCGGCTTTCTGCCGCTGGAAGACGGCATCCCGGTGCGCCCGGCAGGATTTTGCAATATCAACCTGTTTCTCGATGTGTTTAACGAGGAGGCGCGCTCCATTGAGGTGGTGCGCGGGCCGGGTAATGCGCTGTACGGCTCCAACGCCCTGCACGGCACCATCAACGTGCTGATGCCGATGCCGGGCGAGGCCAACCCGCATCTCTCGCTGGAAGGCGGCGCCAATTCCTTCGTTCGCGGCAAGGCGCTGATCCCGTTGGACGCCGAGTCGAATTGGCTGGTGGCCGGGGCTTACGCCCATGACGGCGGGTTTCGCGAGGACTCCGGTTACGACCAGGGCAAGCTGCACATCAAGCGCCGTTGGAGCGGCGAATCCAACGACTTCATCCTGGGCTTCACCGCCACCGACCTGGACCAGGACACGGCCGGCTTTATTGTCGGCGAAGACGCCTACAAGGACCCGGCAGTTAATCGAACCAATCCGGATCCGGACGCATTCCGCGATGCCAGCAGCCAGCGTCTGTACGGCATCTGGAACCGCAGCCTGGGCCCCTTCGAAATGGACCTGCGGCCCTACCTGCGCCACTCGGACATGAGCTTCCTGCACTACGAGCGCCCCGGGCAGCCGGTGGAGGACAATGGCCACCACAGCGCCGGCGCCTTGCTTTCGCTCACGGCTGCTTCTGACACTTCCACCACCATCATCGGCTTTGATTTTGACTACGCCGATGCGTGGCTGCGCCAGACCCAGGACGGACCCACCGAGGGCAACCCGCGCCAGCGCGAAACCTTCCCCGAGGGCAAGCACTACGATTACGAGGTGAAAGGCCTGACCCTGGCGGCCTACGTGCAGCAGGATTGGCAGCTAAGTGAGCGCTGGGCGCTGAGCGGCGGCCTGCGGCTTGAATACACCCATTACGACTACGACAACCGCATGATCGCCGGTAACACCCGCGATGACGGCACCCCCTGCGGTTTTGGTGGCTGTGTTTACTCGCGCCCCGAGGACCGCAGTGATGATTTCACCGACTGGGCGCCCAACCTCTCGCTGACTTATGCGCTGGCCGAGGGCGTGAGCCTGTTCGCCACCGCTGCGCGTGGGTTTCGCGTGCCGCAGATGCTTGAGCTTTACCGCCTGCAGTTTGGCCAGTCGGTCACCGACCTGGAAAGCGAAACCATCGATAGCATCGAGTTCGGGGTTCACGCCTGGGGTAACAGCTGGACCACCGAGATCGCGGCCTTCGCCATGCGCAAGCGGGACAGCGCCTTCCGGGATGCCGAGGGCTACAACGTGAGCGGCGCACGCAGCAAGCACCACGGCATCGAGTTATTGCTGGACTGGGCCTTTCACCCCGATTGGCTGTTTCATGTGAACGCGAGCTGGGCGCGGCATACCTGGGACTTCGATGAAGTCGGCCGCGGAGAAACCTTCGTCTCCGGCAATGACATCGACCACGCGCCCGAATGGCTGGGCAGCGCCGAGTTGCGTTACCAGCCGCCCGGCCGCTTCAGCGCCGGCCTGCAATCGGTGACCCTGGGCGAGTACTACCTGGATGGCCAGAACCGCTTTGACTACCCCGGCCACACCCTGTTGAACCTGCGCGCCTCGTGGGCCCTGACGGACACCACCAGCCTGTTCCTGCGCCTGAACAACCTCGCCGACCGCGACGTGGCCGACCGCGCCGACTACGCCCAGAACAACTACCGCTACCTGCCCGGCCGCGGCCGCGAGCTGTTTGCCGAGATTCGCTACGCACCAAACCGTTAGCGGTATTCGAGGGCTTGCCCGTCATCTGGGAGGGTCGCCTACCGTCATCCCGCGGCTTGAAGCGCATGTGCCTGCCGGGCCGACCCAACCAGGGGTTTTACCCCGTGGCCTTAAGCTTGGATGCCGCTCAGGGAGTGTAGAGACTGGGCAACCGGGCATGGACGCCCGGTTAGGCCATCCAGTGCAAGGACGCACTGTATGGCCGCGCCCACAAAACGCAACGAGCAGGGCGGGTAGGCCAAGGCAAGTCAGAAGTGAAACTTCGAGCAAGCCTTGAGGCCATTCAAGCAGACATGTGGGTGAAACCCCTGGTTGGGGCGGCCACGCCTGTGCCACTCAGGAAATCCTTCTGTTCCACCGGTGGGTCCCGGATAGCGCGGCCACAAAAGTGTCCGCACTTCCGGGATGACGGTGGGGCTGCTACCCAGGTGAAAGAGCTGCCTAACCGGCCAGGCTACGCGGCAGCGATTGCACCGCGTTGAGGTAATCGCGTGCACGGATGCGCTTGCCGCCAGGGCGTTGCAGCTCAAGCAGCTTCAAGACGCCTTCGCCGGTGGCCACCGATACGCCATCAGTGCCGTTTTCCAGCACGTCACCGGGGCGGGCGAGGCAGCGCTGGCCGGTGGCTTCGGCGTTCCAGATGCGGGTGCGTTCACCGCCAATGGTGCACCACGCCACAGGCCATGGATTGAAGGCGCGAATGCGGCGCTCCAGGGCGATGGCGGGCTCGTTCCAGTCGATTTCGGCCTCGCCCTTGTCCAGCTTTCGGGCGTAGGTGGCGCCTTCTTCGGGTTGTGGCTCGGCTTGCGGCAAGCTTCCTGCTTTCAGCGCATCCAGGCAGTGCAGCAGGGCGTCGGCGCCCAGCGCGGCCAGCTTGTCGTGCAGGCTGCCGCCGGTTTCGTCAGCCGCAATTTCAATTTCGCGGCGGTGCAGGACAGCGCCGGTATCCAGGCCCTCGTCCATTTGCATGATGCACACCCCGGTCTGTGCATCGCCGGCCTCGATGGCGCGCTGGATGGGCGCGGCGCCGCGCCAGCGGGGCAGCAGGGAAGCGTGGATGTTCCAGCAGCCGTGGGTGGGAATCTCCAGCACCTCGGGCGGCAGGATCAGGCCGTAGGCCACCACGATCATCAGGTCGGGCTTCAACGCGCGTAACGCCTCGATGGCCTCGGGCTCGCGCAGGCTAACCGGTTGCATCACGTTGATGGCTGACTCAACAGCAAGCTGCTTCACCGGGCTGGCCTGCAACTGCCGCCCGCGGCCAGCGGGCCGGTCGGGCTGGGTATAGACGGTGGTGGGGCGGTAGCCGTGCTGCAGCATCGCCGCCAGTGGCGGCACCGCGAAGTCAGGCGTGCCTGCGAAGACCAGGTTCAGGGCAATTCCAGCTTAAAGCACAGCGGCTTCGCGCTCGGCCAGGCGGCGCTGCTTTTCCAGCTTCTTGCGCACCATGTTGCGCTTGAGAGGCGAGAGATAGTCGACAAACAGCTTGCCCTTGAGGTGATCCATCTCGTGCTGCAGGCAAATGGCGTGCATGCCATCCAGGTCGCGCTCAAAGGTTTCGCCGTTGCGATCCTGGGCGCGTACGCGCACTTTTTCAGCGCGGCTGACCTCGGCGTAAATGCCTGGAACCGACAGGCAACCTTCCTCGCAGGTCTCGCTGCCCTCGGTTTCCACCAACTCGGGGTTGATGTACACGTGCGGTTCGTCGCGCGTTTCGCTGACGTCAAGCACCAGCAAGCGCTGGTGGACATCCACCTGGGTGGCGGCCAGGCCAATGCCATTGGCTGCGTACATGGTTTCGAACATGTTATCGACCAGCGTGGACAGCGCCGCGTCGAAAACTTCAACGGGTTTGGCCACGGTACGCAGTCTCGGATCAGGAAATTCAAGAATTTGTAATGTCGACATAGGCTTACCGTTGCAAAAAATAATTCAGATGAACTTTTCTTCTGTTTCTAATATGATAGCTAAGGGCGGACCCCGTTCGCCACTTTGCAGACCGCATCTGAAGATGGCTGGATGCCTACTTAAATATGGGGAAGGAACGTGATCAGACAAGTCTTGCTCTTCACCCTTACGATGATGTTGACGGTCAGCGCAGCCATGGCACAGGACGTGTCAGTGCGCGACGATCATCCGGGACAATATGTTGTCGTTAAAGGCGACACGCTTTGGGACATTTCCGCCAGGTTCCTTGACGAACCGTGGCAATGGCCCGCGATCTGGCAGGCCAATCCCCAGATTGAAAACCCACACCTGATTTATCCGGGCGATGTAGTTTCGCTGGTGTATGTCGATGGCCGGCCGGTTCTGCAGCTGGCTCGCGACGGCTATCCGGCCGATTCGACCGGCAAACCCACGGTCAAGCTTTCTCCGGAAGTGCGCCGCATCGACCGCTCCGACCCCATCAACGCGGTACCGCTGGAAGCCATCAAGCCGTTCCTGCGCGATATCCGCGTGATTTCTCCGGCGGAATTTGAAGGCCTGCCGTACATCGTCGCCAACGAAGAAAACCGCATGAGCGCGATCATGGATGACCTCACCTACGCGCGCGGTCTCGACGCCAGCGTGGGCGAAGAATTCCTGGTGGCCAGGCTGGTCAATATTTATGACGATCTCGGCGATCCGCCGGAACGTCGCCGGGTACTGCCGAAAGAACACTGGAAGCAGGTGCCCAACGTCAAGAATTACAACGAGAGCCCGTGGAACACCACCGACCCATGGCACCGCCGCCCGCAGAACCCCGTCGGCTACGAGATGTGGGAAGTCAGCAAGGTGCGCGTGAAGCAGGCCGGGGAAATTTCTGTCCTCGAAATCCTCTCAGATCGTACAGAGATCAAGACGGGAGACTTTATACTGCGTGCAGATGAAATCCCGTACGACAGCTCATTCCTGCCCCAGGCCATGGAAAGTGTTCCGGCCGACCTGCGTGTGCTGGCCACAACCGGCACGCTGTACGGCGCGGGGCACTACCAGATCGTCGCCATCAGCGGCGGCACCAGCCAGGGCATCCGTCCTGGCCACGTGTTCTCCGCTTATGGCCCGCCACAAGAAGTGCAGGATCGCGTTGGTTACCGCTGGGGCAGCTTTGCTGAAGAATCCACGGTTGAAATTCCGCCGCTCTACCATGGCCTGGTCATGGTATTCCGCACCTTTGGCGACGTCAGCTACGCCATTGTTATGGATGGCCAGCGGCTGGTCCGCGAATTCGATCTTCTCGATCACCCCAAGAACCGGGGGTGAGCCTGGCTTTATGACGGGGCCCCGCTCGGGGCCCCACAAAACCGGGGGCTGCAATTTCGACGCAGCGTAAGTGGCTGGCAGCCATTCGGGCGCCTCGCCTGGGTGGTGGAAAACTGGTCCGCCTTGTTGACGCACTTGGCGGCATCGAGGGGGTATTCACCGCAAAAGACGCCACCCTTCGCCAGGCCGGGCTCGATTCCGAGACCATCGATGGCCTGCGCAACCCCGACCCTGAACTGCTTGCAATGGACCAGGCCTGGCTGGATGGCGATGGCCACCACCTGCTTGAGTGGGGCAATCCTGGTTACCCCGATTTACTGACCCAGCTTTCCTCCCCGCCTGCCGCCCTGTTCGTGGTGGGCGACCCCGATGTATTGCTGCAGCCGCAAATTGCCATGATCGGCAGTCGCAACCCCACCAGTGGCGGCCTCGACAACGCACGCGATTTTGCCGGCGAAATGGCGCGCCGCGGTTTCGTGGTGACCAGCGGGCTGGCCAGCGGCATCGATTCGGCCTGCCACGATGCCGCCATGGACGCCGGCGCTAACACGGTGGCGGTTACCGCAACCGGCCCCGACCTGGTGTATCCAGCCAGCAGCCGCAAGCGTGCCGCGCGGGTTGCAAAGCAGGGCGCACTGGTGACCGAATTTCCGCCGGGCACCGAGGCACGGCGTGAACATTTCCCCTCCAGGAACCGAATCATTTCCGGCCTGAGCCTGGGCGTGCTGGTGATCGAAGCGGGGCTCAACAGCGGTACGTTGATTACTGCCCGGCTGGGTTCTGACCAGGGCCGGGACATCTTCGCGCTGCCCGGCTCCATTCATAACCCCATGGCCAAGGGTTGCCACCGCCTGATCCGCGAGGGCGCCCGGCTGGTGGAAACCGTGGACGAAATTATCGAGGGCATCACGCCGATGGCCGGCGAACTCGCACAGCGTCTGCGCGCGCGCCTGGCCCGGGACGACGCGGGCAACGGGACAAATCCTGTTGACAATCAGGCCACAGACCCCAAAATGAGGTCAGGAGATCGCGCCCAGGGCAACTTAATAACACCGGCAACACAATCCGGAAAAACATCTGGCGGGGAATATTCTGACCCCGAATACCAACAACTGTGGGAAACCATAGGCTTCGACCCCAAGCCGGTCGATCGCCTTGTTGAGCAAAGCGGTTTGACGGCACGTGAAGTGTCGGCCATGCTGCTGATGTTGGAGCTGAGAGGAGAGGTGGAGGCGCACCCGGGTGGTGCGTTTAGCCGCAAACGATAACAGAGGTCTATAAATGAAAGAGAATGTACTCGATGTCTTGATGTACCTGTTCGAGAACTACCTCTACGATGAACCCGAAGAAGAGCCGGACCGGGAATCCATGGAAGAAAACCTGGAGCAAGCCGGTTTCACCAGCCTGGAGATTGGCAAAGCCTTCGCCTGGCTGGATGAACTGGCCGAGCAGCGCTTCCAGCCGGAACTGAATCTCCAGACTGACCGTCCCATTCGCGTCTTTGTCGATTCCGAGATGGAGCGCCTCGACGTGGAATGCCGCGACTTCATGATGTACCTGGAGAATGTCGGCATCCTGGATGCGCAACGTCGCGAGCTGGTAATCGATCGCCTGCAGGCGCTGGAGGCCGAGGAAATCGACCTCGAGGACGTCAAGTGGGTGGTGCTGATGGTGCTGTTCAACCAGCCCGGGCAGGAAGCCAACTATGCCTGGATGGAAGACCTGATGTTTGACACCGAGTCCGATCATCGGCATTAAATAAATATGGTCGGCACAAGCACAACTGGCCACCAGGCGTTAAATTTACGCAGCTTTTCGGCTGCCAGACGCCCGCTGAGCGGGCGCTGATTAACTCGGAAATTGAGGGTTTAAGCCATCAAACTCCTGATCGTAGAGTCGCCGGCCAAGGCGACCACCATCAACCGCTATTTAGGGCCGGATTTCAAAGTCCTGGCCTCCTATGGCCATGTCCGCGATTTGCCCTCGCGCGATGGCGCCGTCGACACCGAGAACAACTTCCGGATGGAGTACGAGCTTAACGAGGGCAGCGAGAAGGCGGTTCGCGAAATCGTCAGCGCGGCCAAGAAAGCCGACGCGGTTTACCTCGCAACGGACCTTGACCGCGAGGGCGAGGCCATTTCGTGGCATATCTACAAGATCCTCGAAGAAAAAGGGCTTACCGAAAAGATCCCGTTCTTCCGGGTGGAGTTTTCCGAGATCACCAAGGGCGCCATCCAGGATGCGGTGGACAACCCGCGCGAGCTTTCCATGCCGCTGGTCAATGCCCAGCAGGCGCGCCGCGCGCTCGATCACTTGGTCGGTTTCAACCTTTCCCCGCTGTTGTGGAAGAAGATCAAGACCGGTCTCTCGGCCGGCCGGGTACAGAGCCCGGCGCTGCGCATGATCGTGGAGCGCGAGCGTGAAATTGAAGCCTTCGTTCCGCGCGAGTACTGGAGCATCCAGGCCGACCTCAAACGCGACGACGAGGCCTTCCCGGCGCGGCTGGTGGCCTTCGAGGGCGACACCCTCAAGCAGTTCGATATTGAAAACGCCGACCGCGCCAATGCCGTGCGCCAGCACCTGGTTGACGCCTCCGGCGGCAAGCTGAAAGTCGACCGCATTACGCGCAAGCAGAGAAAGCGCAGCCCGGCGCCGCCGTTTATTACCTCGACCTTGCAGCAGGACGCAGCGCGCAAGCTGCGGTTTACCGCCCAGCGCACCATGCGCACCGCGCAAGCGCTGTACGAGCAGGGCCTCATTACCTACATGCGTACCGACTCGCTCACCCTGTCGCAGCAGGCGCTGGCCGACCTGCGCGACGTGATCGGCAAACGCTACGGCGCCGACTACCTGCCGGAAAAACCGAATTTCTACCGCAGCAAGTCGAAAAACGCCCAGGAAGCGCATGAGGCGATCCGTCCGACCGAGGCGGGCATGACGCCCAAGGAAGCCAAGGCAAAGCTGAACGAAGACCAGGCCAAGCTGTACGGCCTGATCTGGAAGCGCACCATGGCCTGCCAGATGACCAACGCGCTGGTCGACACCGTGGCGGTTGAGTTCGACTGCGGCGATGGCGTGTTCCGCGCCAATGGCTCGGTCATCGCCTTCCCCGGTTTCCTCAAGGTTTACGAGGTTTCCACCCCGCAGGGCCAGGAAGAAAACGAAAACGCATTGCCGGATCTGAAAGAAGGCGAGACCGTCAACATCGAAGAGATCCGCGCCGAGCAGCACTTTACCGAGCCGCCGCCGCGCTTCTCGGAAGCCAGCCTGGTGAAGGCGCTGGAAGACTACGGTATCGGCCGGCCTTCGACCTACGCCAGCATCATCCAGACCTTGCAGCGCCGCCACTACGTGGAAATGGACCGCCGCCGCTTTATCCCCACCGACACCGGCCGGGTGGTGGCCAAGTTCCTGGAAAACCACTTCGAGCCCTATGTCGATTACGAATTCACCGCGCGCATGGAAGACGAGCTCGACGCCATCTCGCGCGGCGAGGTCGACTGGGTGCCGCCGCTGGAGAAATTCTGGAAGCCGTTTATCAAGCGGGTGAAAGAAAAGGAAGAATCCGTCAGCCGCCAGGAAGCCAAGCTTACCCGCGAATTGGGCATCGACCCGAAATCCGGCAAGCCGGTTTCGGTGCGCCTGGGCCGCTACGGCCCGCACGCGCAGATTGGCACGGTGGAAGACGAGGAAAAACCGCGTTTCGCCGGTTTGAATCCCGGCCAGCGGCTGGAAACCATCACCCTGGAAGAGGCGCTGGAGCTGTTCAAGCTGCCGCGCGAGCTGGGCTTCACCCCCGAGGGTGAACCGGTATCAGCCGCCATTGGCCGCTTCGGGCCCTACATCCGCTATGGCAACAAGTTTGTCTCGCTGCGCGATGGCGACCCGCACACGGTGGAGCTTTCCGAGGCGCTGGAGCTGATTGCCGCCAAGAAGAAGGCCGACCTGGAGAAAATTCTCCGCACCTGGCCCGATTCTGATGTGCAGATTCTGAAAGGCCGCTGGGGCCCTTTCATTACCGACGGTGACAAGAACGCGCGCATTCCCAAGGATCGCGAGTACGAATCGCTGACCCTGGAAGAGTGCATGGAATTCCTCGCTGCCGCGCCCGACAAGAAGCGTGGCCGCAAGAAGGCCAAGAAGAAAGCTGCCGGCAAGAAAACTGCCAAGAAAAAGGCGAGCAAGAAGAAGGCCGGTAAAAAGAAAGCCAGCAAGAAGAAGGCCAGCAAGAAAACCGCATCCACTGCCTGAGGCGCGCCATGGCGTGTCCTTCCCTGAGCATTGAACAAGCCGCTGCGCTGCTGCGCGAGGGCGAGGTGCTGGCCTACCCCACCGAGGCGGTCTACGGCCTGGGTTGCGACCCGTTCAACGCGGAGGCCGTGCGGCGCCTGCTGGAAATCAAGGCGCGGCCCGAATCGGCCGGCCTGATCCTGATTGCCGATGACCTCTCTCGCTTCGATGGCCTGGTGGAAAGCGTGGATGATTCCCGCATGCAGCAAGTTAGTGCCTCCTGGCCGGGCCCTGTCACCTGGCTGTTTCCCAAGACCGATTTGTTACCCAACTGGATCAGCGGCGAGCACGAGACCGTGGCCCTTCGCGTGAGCGACCACCCGGTGTGCCGTGCGCTGAGCGCTGCTTTCGACGGCCCAATTGTTTCCACCAGCGCCAACCTGCGTGGAGAAGAGCCCGCGCGAAGCGCAAGCGAGTTGGATGAAGCCATGGGCGTTTTGATCGCCGGCATTGTCCAAGGCGAACTGGGCGCGCAAGATCGTCCCAGCGAAATCCGCGATGTGCGCACTGGCGAGGTGCTCAGGCATGGCTAAGGTAGACACCACGGCGGTCCGCCAATACCTGCTCGACTTACAGGAATCCATTTGCCAGGCGCTGGAACAATGTGATGGCGCCGGCAAGTTCGCCCGCGATGAATGGGACCGCGAAGAGGCTGCGGACACGAGCCTGGGTGGCGGCGGGCTAAGCCGCGTTTTGCGCGGCGGTGCGGTGTTTGAACAGGGCGGCGTGAATTTCTCCCACGTCACCGGTGATCGCCTACCCGATGCGGCCACCAAAGCACGGCCTGAACTGGCCGGCCGGGCCTTCGAGGCGATGGGCGTTTCGCTGGTGATTCACCCCGAGAACCCCCGCGTGCCAACTTCGCACGCCAATGTGCGATTTCTCTGTGCGACCTCGCCAGAAGAGGGTGTCGACCCGGTGTGGTGGTTTGGCGGTGGCTACGACCTGACGCCCTTCTACCCGGTTGATGAAGACGTGGTTCACTGGCACCAGACCGCGCGGCACGCCTGTGAGCCCTTCGGCGATGACGTTTACCCTCGCTACAAGAAATGGTGCGATCAATATTTCTACCTGAAGCACCGCGGAGAAACCCGCGGTGTTGGTGGGCTGTTCTTCGATGACCTCAACGAATGGGGTTTCGAAAAATCGTTTGCCTTCCTGCGCGCGGTGGGCGACAGCTACATCCCCGCCTACCTGCCCATCGTCGAGCGCCGCAGGAAGGATGCCTGGGGCGAACGCGAACGCCAGTTCCAGCTTTACCGGCGCGGGCGCTACGTCGAGTTCAACCTGCTCTACGACCGCGGCACCCTGTTCGGCCTGCAATCCGGCGGCCGCACCGAATCGATCCTGATGTCACTGCCGCCCCTGGTTTCGTGGCGTTACGACTGGAGCCCTGAGCCGGGTTCGGAGGAAGCGAAACTGGTTAACGGCTACCTGGAGCCCCGCGACTGGCTGAGGTGACCATGGCTCCAACTTGCCGTGCAATCCGGGTATGGCTGGCCATCGCAGCCGCCATTGCTATGGGTGCACCGGCCCACGCCGCAACGCTGGAGATTCCCATCGTTCTCGACTATCGCATCGTCGAGGAAGCGCTGGCGCAGCAGGTATTCACCGGCCCGGACCGAACCGCGGAGGTGCTCAGCGACACCATCGGATGCAACACCCTGTTGCTCTCCAACTTGCGCCTGGCGGGCGGCGAGGACGAGCGCATGCACCTGGTGACCGACCTTCGCGCCAATGTCGGCACGCCCATCGGTGGCAAGTGCTGGTTTGCGCGCACTTGGCACGGCGTGATCGAAACCGAACAAACGGCCCACGTGGCGCCGGACGCCCCGCAGGTGAGGTTCCAGGTGGTCGAATCACGCCTGCTGCGGGCAGAAGACGACGCGCAGGCGCTGCCGCGCTTCATGCAAAAACTGATTAACGATTACGTGCATCCCCGCCTGGGGGCCGTCACCATCGACCTGGCCGCGGCCGTGGGCGGCATTGATGAACTCATTGCGCTGACCGTTCCCGAACGCGACGCGCCGGTCGAGCTTTCCGGCGTGCACCTTTCTCCCGAATCGCTGGTGGTTACCCTGGCGCTCGGCGTACCCGATGCGCCACCAGATTGGGACCCGGCCAGTGAGCCACCCCTGACCGAAGCAGAACTCGCCGCCTGGGATGCCAACTGGCAGGCCTGGGACGCCTTCGCCACCTGGACAATCAAGCTCCTCGGCGCGTCGGCCGACCCTGAACTAAGGCGCGCCCTGGCGGAATCCCTGCTCGAAGCGCGCTACGAGTTGCGCGATGCGTTGGCGCGAGATGAGCGAAACCGCGACCCGGTGCGCGACCTCTTCCTGCAAACCTGGACCAGGCTCGCGCCGCTGCTCGATGGCAGCAATTTGCCGATCCCGGGCGGGCAGGCCCTGGGCATGGCCAGTTTCATCAGCGCCGGCAATGCGCTGCAGGCGCTGGACGAGGTGGCGCCGCACCTGGGCTTTCGCATCGACCGGGACGCCCTGCGCGCCATGGCGCGGATGCTGGTACCGACGGTCAATGACCAGGCATTGCAATACGACACCACCGTCGACCCGGAGCTGCGCGCGCTGATGGGCCTTGGGCCGGAGCTGGAACCCCAACCCCAACCCGATCCCGAACCCCAACCCGAGCAAGAACCACCACAATCCGAACCGGCAGCCCCCTTGCTTGGCCGCCTGCTGGGCTGGCTGGTTCAGAGCGCTTATGCCTCCCAGATCGACCCGGGCCTGGTGCAGCGCCTCAACACATGGATTCCGCGCCGCAGCGATATCGACAATTACCTGGAAACCATGGACCGCCTGCTCGATGCCGTTGTTGCATCGGAGCGTGCCAACGACAAGGTGCCGCGCCGCTTCCTGTCGATGTACGACCCGCTGCTGCGCGCCACCGCCTGGCAGGAATCATGCTGGCGCCAGTACATCGAGCGCCAGGGCGAGATTGAGCCGATCCGCTCATCGGCGGGTTCGGTCGGCCTGATGCAAATCAACATGCACGTGTGGCGCGGGGTTTACGACGTCGACGAAATCCAGGGCAACGTGGGCTACAACGCCCGCGCCGGTAATGAAATCCTGGCGCACTACCTGGTCGATTACGCCATCCGCAAGAACGAACACGAACTGACCGGCGATGATGAAAACCTGGTCCGCGCCACTTACGCCATGTACAACGGCGGGCCAGGCCACATCCGGCGCTACCGTGAGGAGAAAACACCCGCATCGCTCAAGCGGATCGACAAGGCCTTCTGGGCCAAGTACCAGGCCATCAGCGAACTGGGCGCGCCGGCGGTCAAGCCCTGCATTGTGGGCGGTTAGGCCCATCTCCAGAAAAAATCTGCAAGACAAGCCGAATTCGAATGCGGGAGACTGATTTTTTTCTGGCCTGTCGAAATGGCACGTTCTCATGCGTCATCGTCCTGACAGCGCGCTCGCCCTGTCATAATCGAAGTGAAGGAGGACAATCGACATGCAATATCTTCTACTGCTCTACGCGGATGAAAGCGCCTGGGACAGCCTCTCGCCCACCGACCAGGAAACGGCGGTCGCCGCTTACAACGCCTACACCGAGGCACTAACCGAAGCCGGCGCTTTGCTCGGCTCCAACCGGCTGCAGCCGGCCGGCTCAGCGACGCAGGTGAAGGTGAGCGATGGCAAACAGCAGGTGCTGGATGGCCCCTACGTGGACTCGAAAGAGCAGTTGGGTGGCTATTACCTGATCGAGGCGCCCGACCTGGATGCTGCGCTGGACTGGGCGGCACGCTGCCCCGGCTCGCACCACGGCACGGTGGAAGTGCGGCCCGTGTGGGATATGTCCGGCTAGCCCGGTGGCTGCCGAAAGCAGCGACCTTGCTGCGCGTAAACTTGCCGCCGCCACGGCGCGCCGCAGCTACAGCAAGCTGTTGGCGTACCTGGCGGCGCATACCGGCAATGTGACGGCAGCCGAGGATGCACTTGCCGAGGCATTCGCCACCGCGTTGACCAGCTGGCCGGAGCAGGGTTGCCCGCAGAACCCGGAAGCCTGGCTGTTGACGGTGGCGCGCCGCCGGGCCATCGACGTGGTTCGCAAGCAGCAGCGTGGGGTTGCAGTCAGCCGGGAGCTGGAATTGCTGGCCGATCTTGATGCCGGCCTTGTTGACGACGAGGAAGTCGAGATTCCAGACCGCCGTCTCGGCTTGCTGTTTGCCTGCGCCCATCCGGCCGTCGACCCGGCCATGCGTGCACCGCTGATGTTGCAAGTCATTCTCGGGCTCAATGCCGCCACCATTGCCTCGGCCTTCCTGGTGGCGCCCGCCACGATGGGCCAGCGGCTGGTGCGCACCAAGAACAAGCTGCGCCAGGCGGGGGTTCCGTTTCAGGTGCCGGAGCGGAAAGAACTGCCAGCCCGGCTGGAAGCAGTGCTGGACGCCATCTACGCCGCCTACGCCGAAGGCTGGACTGACCCGGTGGGCGCCGATGCAGCCCGCCGCGACCTGGCTGAAGAAGCGTTGTTCCTGGGCGGCATGGTGTGCGAGTTGATGCCGGGTGAACCGGAAGCGCTGGGGCTGCTTTCGCTGATGCTGCACACCGAGGCCCGCCGCAAGGCGCGCCGCTCGCGAAGCGGCGCGTTCGTACCACTGGCGCAGCAGGATATCGGGCAATGGGACGAGCGAATGATCGAGCACGCCGAATCACTGCTGAGAAAAGCCTCGGCCCAGGCACAACCTGGCCGCTACCAACTTGAGGCCGCCCTTCAGTCGGCCCATGCCCACCGCCATCGCAGTGGCACAAACAACTGGCTTGCCGTTCGCCAGCTCTACGACTCCCTGCTTGAGCTGACCGGCTCACCCGTGGTGGCGGTCAACCGCGTGCTGGCCGTGGCCGAGCTCGATGGGCCGGAGACCGCGCTGCAATTGCTGGATGAAATGGGCGCCAACCAGCAACTGGTGGAATACCAGCCATACTGGGCGATGCGCGCCGAACTGCTATCCCGGCTGGGCAAGAACGAACTGGCCGGGCGGGCGTACGAGGTGGCGATTGGGCTCGAGCGCGATGCCGAGGTTCGCAGTTTCCTGCAGCAACGCCTGGCGGCGCTTCAGGCCGGGTAGCGCGCCTTCAGTTCGGCCATCGAGACTTCCCGCAGCCGGTCGCGCAATTCGGCCAGCTCCTCGCGGGTCGGTACGATATCGCGAACCGCCTGGTGGCCCGCATCAGTTTCGAACAGGAAGGCCAGGTGGTGGAAGAACGAATCAATCTGGCCATTCTGGTAGCGGTACACCGTTTCTTCGTTCAGCGGCTCCTTGCCTGCTTCCTCGCGGCGGCGGTTGAGCGCCGCGTAGAAATCGTTGACCGTGAACAGCGCGGTTGGCGCATCGAAGAAAAACGGCGGCTCACCGGCGACAGCGTCGGTGCGCGGCGACTGCAGCGCCAGCACGGTTCGGCGTGGCGGCCCACCGGGTGCGGGCGCTTCCACCAAAGGCATCCATTCGTGTTCAAACAGCTTGCGCACGCGCGGCTCCAACTCGGCGGAGTACTGCCGCAGCTCCACCATCGAAGTTGGCTTGAAGATGTGCAACTCGCGGCCGCTGCGGTTTGCCAGTTGCAGCGCCGGCACCAGGAAGTTCTTGAAATAACCAAAGGCCAGCGCTCGCGCGACGTTGTAATGCTCGTCGCCGTCGAGCACGCCGCGGCGCGCCCGAACGTAAAAATTCACCGCGATCATGAACGCAATCGCGAAAGTCAGCAGGTTGCGGGTGGGGTCGCTGGCCAACGCTCGAAACCAAGGCGGCGTGTCCGCATCCAGCGCCGGCCAGCCAACAATGGCCGCCCCCCACAGCGTAGAAAGAATCACCAGCGCCAGGGTCAATTTCACCGGCCAGTGGTAATCCTTCCACAGGTCCCGCACCGCCTCGCCAATAGCCCCCCAACGCAACCCGTTCATTTGGGGTCGGACCAGTCTAAGTTGTTAATAAAACAACATAAAACCCCGTTTAAAGCGCGAAAATTCGGCTTAAACATGCTATTTCCCTATCAAAATGGGCGCTCTAGCGCGTAACGCCCGGTAAACGGAAAGGTTGAACGCCGCCCCGGTGATGCCGGTGTGCTCGGTGGGTACCCGGGTTTCATCTTCAAGTTCCAATTCTTCTGAAAGCGCGGTGGCGTTCAGCGCGGTCAGGCCCTGGCCCCAGGCCATCGAGGGGATGTCCAGCACGTGGTAGAAAAACAAGTCGCGCCATTGCGCGTCGTGCCGTGCCAGCAAGGCGGTGGTGAAGGCCTGGTCGAACCAGGCGTTGTAGGCGATGAACAGCACATTTCTTTCGCCGCGCATTTCCTCGTGAAACGCGACGATTTCGGCCACCGCGTCCTGCTCACTTACAGCCCCCAGTTCTTCCCAGCGCGCCACATCAAAACCGTTCACCCGCCGCGCGCTCTCATCGATGCGCTCGGGGTGGGCCGGCATGATGCGGATGTAACGTCGCCCCAGCTCCTCGCCCTCCAGGTCGGTGTAGATCATGCCGATATCGATCATTTCGTGGAAGGCGGGGTCAAGGCCGGTCGTCTCCACATCAACATGGGCCAGGATCCAGCCATCAGGGTCCTGAGGTGGCCACTCCACCTGGGCGAAAACCGAAGGCGAAAGCAGCGAGGCGAGAAACAGCAGGGTCAAAATACGCATGCGGCGAATCTTAGCACCGCCGCCCACGCGACAAAGGTACAATCGCGCACCATGCTCGAATTCAGACAGATGGCGCTGCGTCGCGGCACCCGATTGTTGCTGGAGGACACCAGCCTGCAGGTGCACCATGGCCACAAGGTGGGCCTGACGGGCGCCAATGGCACCGGCAAATCCAGCCTGTTTGCCCTGATCCTGGGTGAGCTCGAAACCGACGCCGGCGAATGCAGTCTGCCGGATGACTGGGTGATCGCCCACGTCGCGCAGCAGTCGCCCAGCGACGAGCGCGCCTCGATTGAATACGTGCTGGATGGTGATGCCGAACTGCGGCGGTTGGAACGCGATATCGAGCGCGAAGGGCGCAGCCCCTGCGGCGAAACCCTGGCCATGCTGCACGGCGAGTTCGAGACGATTGGCGGTTACACGGCGCGCAGCCGCGCCGCGCAGCTGATGCACGGCCTGGGCTTTGTCCCCGGCGATGAAGAGCGTCCCGTCAATGAGTTCTCCGGCGGCTGGCGCATGCGCCTGAACCTGGCGCGCGCGCTGATGTGCCGTTCCGACCTGCTGCTGCTTGACGAGCCCACCAACCACCTCGACCTGGACGCGGTGATCTGGCTGGAAAGCTGGCTCAAGCGCTACGAGGGCACCCTGTTGCTGATCTCGCATGACCGTGATTTCCTCGACGGCGTGGCCGGCCACATCATTCACATCGAGCACGGCCGGGCGAAACTCTACACCGGCAACTACTCGGCCTTCGAACAGGTGCGCGCGGCGCAATTGGCGCTGCAGCAGGCCCAGTACGAAAAACAGCAGCGCGAGATCGCGCACATGCAGTCTTACGTCGATCGTTTTCGCTACAAGGCCTCCAAGGCAAAGCAGGCGCAGAGCCGCCTGAAGGCGATTGAGCGGATGCAGAAGATTGCCCCGGCGCACGTCGATTCGCCGTTCCGCTTCAAACTGCTTGAGCCTGAGAAGCTGCCGCAACCGCTGCTGAAGCTGGATGACATCAGCGCCGGCTACGGCGACCACACGGTGCTCAGCGATGTGCGCCTGAACCTGTTCCCAGGTGACCGCGTCGGCCTGTTGGGCGCCAACGGCGCGGGCAAGTCCACCCTCATCAAGTTCCTGGCCGGGGTTCTCAAGCCCCAGGCTGGTGAGACCGTACCCGCGCGCGATTTGCGGGTCGGCTACTTCGCCCAGCACCAGTTGGACCAGCTCAACCCAAAACGCTCGCCGATTGAGCACCTGGCCGAAATCGACCCCGGTGCCCGCGAGGTGGAATTGCGCAACTGGCTGGGCGGTTTTGGTTTTTCCAACGACACGGTGTTCATGGAAACCGAGCCGTTCTCCGGTGGCGAGAAATCACGCCTGGCACTGGCCCTGTTGATCTACCAGCGGCCCAACCTGTTGCTGCTGGATGAGCCCACCAACCACCTCGACCTGGAAATGCGCCAGGCGCTGGCGATGGCGCTGCAGGAATTTTCCGGCGCGATGGTCATCGTCTCTCACGACCGCCACCTGCTGCGCGTCTCCACCGATGTGCTTTTGCTGGTCGATGACGGCAAGGTGGCTGAGTTCGATGGTGGCCTGGATGACTACCCCACCTGGCTGGCGCAGCGCAGCCGCAAGTTGGGCAACAAGGATCAGGCCACAGAAAGCGAATCGACAGAGGTCGAGCCGGCCGGCGCAAGGAACGCCGAGGATCGCAAAGCCCGCAAACGCCGCGAGGCAGAGGAACGCCAACGCCAGGCGCCATTGCGCAAAGCCGTGAAAATCAGCGAGGCGGAAGTCGAAAAGCTCAGTGCCGAAAAGAAAGCGTTGGAAGCTCGCCTGGCCGATGGCGCGTTGTACGAAGCGGCCGACAAAGGCGAACTCAAGGATCTGCTGGCCCGGCAGGCAAGCCTGGCAACCGAGTTGGCCGAAGCCGAGGCGCGCTGGATGGCGGCCCTCGAAGAACTGGAGGGAGAGACCGCCTAGTGCGCGGTCTCCCAGTCATCACCGGAACCTGAATCCACCACCAGCGGCACCTTCAACGCGGCTGCGGCAGACATCCGTTTCTCCACTTCCGCCTGCACCTCGACCAGCAGGTCTTCGCGCACTTCCAGCACCAGCTCATCGTGCACCTGCATGATCAGCCGGGCTTTTTCTTCACCCTTGTTGAAGTCGTTCTCCAGCCAGTCATCCACCGAGATCATCGCGCGCTTGATGATGTCGGCGGCGGTGCCCTGCATGGGCGCGTTGATGGCGGCGCGTTCGGCAGCCTGGCGGCGCTGGCCGTTGGAGGCGTTGATCTCGCTCAGGTACAGGCGGCGGCCAAACAGGGTTTCCACGTAGCCGGCATCGCGCGCTTTCTGGCGGGTCTTTTCCATGAACTCGGCCACGCCGGGGTAGCGCAGGAAGTAGGTGTCCATGTAGGCCTGGGCCTCGGCGCGGCCAATGCTGAGCTGGCGCGCCAGGCCGAAGGCTGACATACCGTACATCAGGCCGAAATTGATGGCCTTGGCGGCGCGGCGGTGGTCGGCGTCGACCTCGTCCGGCGCCACACCAAACACTTCGGCCGCCGTGGCGCTATGCACATCCACCTCGTTGCGGAAGGCCTTGAGCAGCCCCTCGTCTTCGGACAGGTGGGCCATGATGCGCAACTCGATTTGCGAATAATCGCTGGCCAGGATTTTCCAGCCATCGGGCGCAATAAACGCCTTGCGAATCCGCCGCCCCTGCTCGGTGCGAATCGGGATGTTCTGCAAGTTCGGGTCCTGCGAAGACAAACGCCCGGTCGCCGCAACCGCCTGGTGGTAGGAGGTGTGCACGCGGCCGGTATCCGGGTTGATCTGCTCCACCAGCTTGTCGGTGTAGGTCGAGCGCAGCTTGGAAAGCTGGCGGTATTTGAGGATCAGGTCTGGCAGCTCGTAATCAGCCGCCAGTTCGTGCAGCACATCTTCAGCAGTAGAAGGCTGGCCCTTCGGCGTTTTGCGAATTACCGGCAAACCCAGCTTGTCGAACAGGATTTCCTGCAACTGCTTGGGCGAACCCAGGTTGAAGGGCTGCTCTGCCGCGTCGTGGGCGGTTTTCTCGGTGGCGTCAATCTCTTTGGCCAGCTCGCCGCTGAGCCTGGTGAGGAAGTCACCGTCGATCAGTACGCCGCGTTGCTCCATGCGCGCCAGCACCGGGATCAGCGGCACTTCAATGTCTTTAAGAACACCGGCCAGGCTGGGCTCTTCTTCCAGCTTCGGCCACAGGTGCTGGTGAAGCTTCAACGTGATATCGGCGTCCTCGGCGGCATAGGGCGCGGCCTCGTCGACGCCAATCTCGTTAAAGGTAAGCTGCTTGGCCCCCTTGCCGGCGATGTCCTCGTAGTGGACGGTGTGGTGGCCCAGGTATTTCAGCGCCAGGCTGTCCATGTCGTGGCGCGTGCCGGTGCTGTTGAACACGTAGGATTCCAGCATGGTGTCGAAGGCCACGCCCTGCACCGCGATGCCGTACCTGGAAAGCACGTTCATGTCGTACTTGATGTGCTGGCCAACCTTGGGGCGGTCGGCGTTCTCCAGGATGGGCTTGAGCTTTTCCAGCACCAGGTCGCGGCCAAGCTGTTTCGGCGCGCCGGGGTAATCATGCGCCACCGGGATGTAGCAGGCCTGGCCGGGTTTTACCGAAAGGCTCACGCCCACCAGTTCGGCGCGCATCGGGTTGATGCTGGTGGTCTCGGTGTCGAAGGCGATCAGTTCGGCCTTGTCGAGACGCTTTAGCCAGGTATCAAGGCCGGCCTCGTCGAAGATGGTTTCGTAGTCAGAACCCTGCTCGGACGCTTCTTCTGCGTCGTCGTCATCACCGCCCGGCCCCATCTCCTGCAGCCAGGAATTGAATTCGTAGCGTTGCAGGGCCTCGCGCAGCGCTTCCTGGTCGCTTTCACCCAGCTCCAGGTCGGTTGGCGCAAGCTCGAGTTCCACGTCACGCTTGATCGTGGCCAGTTCGCGCGACATCGGCAGCGTTTCCAGCGCGGCGCGCAGGTATTCACCGATCTTGCCGCCCACCTCGTCGGCATTGGCCATCACATCATCCAGCGTGGGCCACTGCGCCAGCCACTTGGCAGCGGTCTTGGGGCCGCATTTTTCAACGCCAGGGATGTTGTCGGACTTGTCGCCGGTCAGAGCCAGGAAATCCACCACCTGTTCAGGCTTCACCCCGAATTTCTCTTCCACCCCGGCGCTGTCCATGGCGGTATTGGTCATGGTGTTGACCAGCGTGGTCTTGTCGGTGACCAGTTGCGCCAGGTCTTTGTCGCCGGTGGAGATCACGCAGCCCATGCCCGCTTCCTCGGCCTGTTTGGAAAGCGTGCCGATGACATCATCGGCTTCCACGCCTTCCACCTGGATCAGCGGGAAACCCATCATGCGCACGAAGTCGAGAATCGGCTCCACCTGGCTGCGCAGGTCACTGGGCATTGGGGGGCGGGTGGCCTTGTACTCGTCGTAGATCTCGTGGCGGAAGGTTTTTCCCGGCGCATCGAACACCACGGCCACGTGTTTCGGGTCGTTTTCCTTCAGCAAGCGGCGCAGCATGTTGGCCACGCCGAGGATGGCGCCGGTGGGTTCACCGGCCGAGTTGGTCAGTTGGGGCAGGCCGTGAAAGGCGCGGTAGAGGTAGGAAGAGCCGTCTACCAGGTAGAGAATCTTGTCCTGTGGGGTTTTGTCATTCATCGAAAGCGGAGATTGCCCTGGTGTTTGCTAAACTGGTGCGTAGTCTATCGCACACAAAGGAAGCCGCGATGAACACCGAGCAACAAGTTAGCAAGCCAATGGGCCGGTCCACAGTGTTCCGCTGTTTCGCCGCTGCATTGGTGGCGCTGGCGATGCAAACCGCCGTGGCACAGGACGCCGCGGCTCCGCCGCCGCTCGACCCCGACCTGGAAAAGCCGCCACCGCTACCGCCCAAGGTGCAGGATGAGCAGCTTGAGCCCGTTGTAACCATTCGCGAGGAAGAAGAGCGCACGGTGGAGGAATACCGCCAGAACGGCGTGGTGTACATGGTGAAAGTAACCCCCAAGGGCAGCAAAATTTCGTACTACTACATGGATACCGATGGCGACGGCACCCTTGAGCTGGATGAGCGTTCGCGCGCCCTCAACCCGGTTCAGCCTGCCCAGTGGAAGATTGCTGAATGGGACTAAGCGGTATTCACGAGGCTGCCGGCGCGGATGCGGGCCCAGTCCAGGCCGCTGCCGCGGGTACGGTGTCATGGGTAGGCCGCACCGTCTCCTGGCTGCTGCCCGTCATGGTGGCGCTGGTATTCGCCATCGTGCTGATGCGCTACGGCTTCAACCTGGGTTGGATCTGGCTGCAGGAACTGGTGGTGTACATGCACTCCGCGGTGTTCCTGCTGGTTATCGCCTGGGCCTTCCAGGGCGATGAGCACGTGCGGGTGGATATCTTCTACCGCGATGCTTCGCCGCGTCACAAGGCGCGGATCAACCTGGGCGGCACCTTGTTGTTCGTGGTGCCGTTTTCGGTCTACCTGCTTTGGGTGGGCTGGGATTATGTTTCTGCCTCATGGGCAGTGCACGAGGGCTCGCGCGAGGCCGGTGGTCTCGACTTTGTCTACCTGCTGAAGTCGTTAATTCTGCTTTTGCCAGTGCTGCTGCTGATGCAGTGCTACGACACCATCAGGCATTGCCTGCAAACCCTGCGCGCCAACCGGCCGGGTTCAGACTGATTCCATACTGATTTGCGCCAGCACCGGCGCGGTGGCGGGTTTCCTTCCAGTCCAGATTTCAAACGAGCAGGCCGCCTGCTCCACCAGCATGCCCAGGCCATCGTGGAATTGTGCATCGGCCAGCCTGGCGAGTTTGCCCAGCGGTGCGGCTGCCGCACCGTAATTCAGCGAATACACCAGTTTTGCCGATGCCAGCGCCTGGTAGGGGATGGTGGGGTGGGTGCCCTGGTGGCCGCTGGAAGTGGCGTCCAGCACCAGGTCGGCGCCTGGATAATCGCCCAGTTCTGTTACCGCGATCGCATTGACCTGGCCCACGGGTTGATGGCGTTGCGCCAGTTCGCTAGCGCGTGAAAGGGTGCGGTTGGCAATGGTCACCGATGCAGGTTTGCGCGCCAACAAGGCGCCCAGCACGCCGGCTGCGGCGCCACCGGCGCCCAGCAGTAAAATGCGGCAGCCAGCAAGGTCCAACCCCAGTGAGCCTTCCAGGTCGGCGACCAGCCCCGGCCCATCGGTGTTGTCGGCATGGCACTCGCCCTTCTCATCCCACCACAGCGTGTTGGCGGCCCGCGCCAGCGTGGCGCCCTGGCTGGGGTGAGCCGCCTGTTCGAACGCCAGGGTTTTCACTGGCAAGGTGATGTTGCAACCGACGCCGCCTTCGCTGCGAAAGTTCGCCAGCTTCCCAGGAAACGCTTCGGCTGAGGCCTCGATCAGGCCGTAGTCAATCTCGAGCCCGAACTGGCCGGCGAAGGCCTGGTGGATGCGCGGCGATTTCGAGCGCGCAACCGGGCTTCCGAACAGCGCCAGTTGCAACGCGCTCATCGTCCGCTGCTTACCCGTTGAGTTCCCGCAGCCACTCGGCGGCTTGCACGGAGAAGTAGCTGAGAATACCGTCGGCGCCGGCGCGCTTGAAGCTGGTCAGGGCTTCCAGCACCACCGCGCGTTCGTCGAGCCAGCCGTTGATGCCGGCCGCGCGCAACATCGCGTACTCGCCCGACACCTGGTAGGCGAAGGTGGGCACGCTGAAGTTTTCCTTCACCGCCGCCACCACGTCGAGGTAGGGCATGCCGGGTTTGACCATCACCATGTCGGCGCCTTCCTCGATATCGAGCTGCACTTCGCGCAGCGCTTCCAGGATGTTGGCCGGGTCCACCTGGTAGGAATACTTGTTGCCACCGCCCAGGTTGGCGGCCGAGCCCACCGCGTCGCGGAACGGCCCGTAAAACGACGAGGCGTACTTGGCCGAGTAGGCCAGGATCATGGTGTTGATGTGGGCTTCGTCTTCCAGCGCTTCGCGAATCGCGCCGATGCGGCCATCCATCATGTCCGAGGGCGCCACCACGTCGGCTCCGGCGCGGGCGTGCGAAACGGCCTGCTTGACCAGCGCTTCCACCGTAAGGTCATTGACCACGTAGCCGGTGTCATCAATCAGCCCGTCCTGGCCGTGGGTGGTGTACGGGTCCAGCGCCACATCGGTGATCACGCCCAATTCGGGAAGCTGCTGCTTGAGGGTGGCGATGGTGGTTTGCACCAGGCCTTCGGGGTCCCATGCGGCGCTCGCGTCTTCGCTCTTGGAGTCCTGCGAAACCACCGGGAACAGCGCGATGGCCGGAATGCCCAGCTCGGCTGCCCTGGCCGCTGCCGGCACCAGCAGGTCTGCGGTCATCCGCTCCACGCCGGGCATGCTGTCGACGGTCTCGGTGCGGTTCTCGCCTTCCAGCACGAAAACCGGCCAAATCAGGTCATTGGCAGTGAGCGTGTTCTCGCGCACCAGGCGGCGGGAAAAATCGTGGGTGCGGGTACGCCGCATCCGGGTAAAAGGAAAACCCATGGCTATTCGCTTGTCAGGAAAACAGGGGGCAGATTTTAACTTGCCTCGGGGGCGGTCTGCTCGTTTGCGCCTTCGAACCAGCGGTTCAGAACCTCGATCAGTTCCGGCTTGCCATCATTCTTAAGCGCCGAGAATAGCTGGACGCTGGCGCCCTCGGTGAGCCCGTGGCGCACCGACAGCAAGGTGGATTTGGCTGCGCCGCGGCTTAGCTTGTCGGCCTTGGTGAGCAAGACGTGGCAGGGCACGCCGGCGGCGTCGCACCAGTCCAGCATCTGCAGGTCGAACTCGCGCATTGGATGGCGCACGTCCATCACCAGCACCACGCCGCGCAAGGAACGGCGCGATTCGAAGTACTTCGCCATCAGCGAGCGCCAGTGGTCCTTCATTTTCTGCGGTACCTTGGCGTAGCCGTAGCCAGGCAGGTCGGCGAAGCGGCGGGTTTCGTCGATGGTGAAGACCACGATTTGCTGGGTGCGTCCCGGGGTTTTGCTGGTGCGGGCCAGCGATTTCTGCTCGGTCAGGGAGTTGATGGCGCTGGATTTTCCGGCGTTTGAGCGGCCCGCGAACGCCACCTCGCCGCCCTGGTCAGCGGGCAACTGCTTGTAGTGGTGGGCGCTAACCAGGTAGGTGGCTTGGCGATAGGGGTTGTGCATGCGGTTTTTCCAGGGACTGAATGCGGCGGACTTTAGTGGAAGCGAATCGCTGAAACCGGGATAATGTGCGGTCATTCTACCGGTCCCGACCGCGAAATGGGGCTGGTGTACCTGGAACAACGAGGAGAAAGCTCGATGAAGTTGTCAATTCGCGCAGTGGCCGCGCTGGCCTTGCTGGTTCTGTCCACGCCTTTGCTGGCACAAAGCCTTGAGGGCGACGCCTCTGCCGGGCAGGCTCAGTCCGCCGTGTGTGCGGCCTGTCATGGCGCCGACGGCAACAGCATCATGGCGATCTGGCCCAGCCTGGCCGGCCAGCACGAGGACTATCTCGTTCGCCAAATGCTGCTGATCCAGTCTAACGACCGCCCTGTGCCTGAAATGACTGCCATCGTTGCCAGCCTCAGCGAGCAGGACTTTGCCAACCTGGCGGCTTACTTCTCTGCCCAGCCGCGCAAGATTGGCGTTGCCGAGGAATCGAAAGTCGACCTCGGTCGACGCATCTACCAGGCTGGCAACCCCGAAACCGGTGTGCCTGCCTGCATGGCCTGTCACGGCCCGGTGGGCGAAGGCAACCCGCTTTCCGGCTACCCGGCGCTGGCCGGCCAGCAGCCGGCCTATACCGCCAAGCTGCTCACCCGCTTCCGCAGCGGTGAACACTGGGGCGAAGACGATGCCTCCAGCCTGGTCATGGTGGGTGTGGCTGCACGCATCACCGACAAGGAAATCGAGGCGGTTTCCAGCTATCTCCACGGCCTGCACAAGGCGAACTAGAGAAAAGCAATTGCGGCCGGCGCCGGAACCTGCCGGGTCCCTGGCGGTCTGTAAGGCAACGTTCGCCGTAACAGCCGAACCCATGACCAAAGAATTCACTGGGAGTTGACCAGAAATGATTAAAACGACAACCAAGGCCTGGACCGGCGCATTCGCCGCGGCCGCACTGATGCTGCTGGCGTTTCCCGCCATGGCGCAGAACGCCAAGTACCAGGAAGGCATTCACTATTTCAAAATTGACCAGGCGCAGGCTCCGGCCAACGATGGCAACGTGGTGGTCACCGAGGCATTCAGCTACATGTGCTCGCACTGCAATACGTTTGAGCCGTTTATTGCCAACTGGCAGAAGCGCCAGCCTGAGAATGTGAATTTCGTTCGCATTCCGGTAATTTTCGGGCGCCGCACCTGGGAGCTCTACGCCCGCGCCTACGTCACCGCCGAAATGATGGGTGTGGCAGAAGAAGCGCATGGTCCGCTGATGGATGCGCTGTGGAAAGAAAAGCGCATCATGCGCAGCATCGATGAACTTGCCGAGTTCTACTCCGAGTTTGGCGTAACGGCCAGTGAATTTGTTGCCACTTCCCAGTCGTTTGCAGTGGACGCCAAGCTGCGTAAAGACCAGACCCTGGTCCAGACCTACGGCGTGAACGGAACGCCCAGCATGATCGTGGCCGGCAAGTACCTGATCAAGGGCAGCAAAGACGTGCCCAACTACGACACCCTGCTCGACGTGGTTGATACCCTGGTTGCCCAGGAAGCAGCGGCCATGGCAAGCACTGGCTCCGAAGCTGCCGAGGCCGAAGCTGCAGCGGAAGGCCGCTAGATCATTTGCATGCTGCTGATGGTGCGCCATCCCAGGCGCAGCGCAATCAGCAGCAGTACCATTCCAAAAAGGCGCTTCACCAGCGCCGGTGAAAGTTTGTGGACAGTGGCTGCGCCAAACGGCGCGGCCACTGCACCCATCAGCGAAACGCCCAGCCACGCCGGGCCATGGACGTAGCCCAGCGTCGAGCTGCCATCGGCGGATTTCCACCCAAGCACCACGAACGCCACGGTTCCCGCCACGGCGATGGGATAACCACAGGCTGCCGCGGTGGCTACCGCGTTCTGCGCGCGTACCCCGTGCCACATCAGCCACGGGCCGGTGAGGCTGCCGCCGCCGATGCCCACCATGCTGGAAATACCCCCTATCAGCACGCCAACCACGCTGCTACCCGCCACGCCGGGAAGCGGCTTTTCACCCCGCACCGCGGGCGAAAGCAGCAACTGCAGGCCGGCCAGGAAGGCAAAACCGGCAAATACAAGGGTCAGCCGCGCAGGTTGCAAGGCGCTGGCCAGCGCTGCGCCCGCGAGGGCGCCCAGCAACAGGCCGCCCGCCAGGCGCTGCACTTCGCTCCAGAAGACCGCCTGCCGGCGATGGTGGGCGATGATCGAGCTCAGAGAGGTCACCAGCATGGTAGCCAGCGAGGTGGCGACCGCGTAGTGGATCGCGCGGTCGCTGGTTTCCGGCATTTGCAGGAACAACCAGGTCAGCGCCGGCACGGTCACCAGCCCCCCGCCAATGCCAAGGAAACCAGCCAGGTAGCCGGCTGCGGCTCCGATGATCGCAAACTCAAGCCACGGCACTGGCGCGCACCCCGGCTACCCCTTGCGAGGTTTTTTTGTTGGATTTATTCTGCATGCAGTGGCCCGTCAAATGACCATGGGTAGGTTATCCGGCAGTTTAGCAGCCTTGCTCTGCGCTCTCTTTTGCTGCCTGATTTTGCCGGCATCGCCGGCGTTTTCCGACGCCTCGGACCCGCAGGCCGCGCATCGCGCAGATTTTGTCAAAGCATGGGATGCCGCCCGCCGGGGCGACCGCGCCACCACCGAGGCGCTGCTGCCCGGGCTGGGCGACTACCTGCTGTACCCCTACCTGGAATACAACGCCATGCTGTCGAAGCGCAGCACGGTAGACCCCACCCAGATGGCCGCTTTCCTGGACACCTACCAGGACTGGGCTTTCACCCCTGGCCTGGAGCGCGCCTGGCTGCGCGCCCAGGGTGAGCGCCGCAACTGGGACACCATTTTGCAGTACGCCGATGGCCAGAGTGACACCCGCATTCGCTGTTACCGGGCCAGGGCCCGCCTGGCGCGGGGGCAAAAGGATGGCTTGCAGTCCGAAGCGCAATCGCTGTGGCTGGCCGGCCAGTCGCAACCCAAAGAGTGCGACCCGCTGTTCGACTGGCTGATTGCCGAGGGTGGTGTCAGTTCTTCTCTGGCCTGGGCCCGTATCAAGCTGAGCTTCGATGAACGCAACCCCGGCATGGCGCGCTACCTGAAACGCTTCCTGGATGCCCCCGCTGAACCGTGGGCGGATCGCTGGATCGACCAGGACCGCGCCCGCTACGCGCGCCTCGACCAGGCCCGGTCGTGGCCGGACAACAACTGGAGCCAGGACATCACCAGCTACGGGCTGCGCCGCCTGGCGCGCTCGGATGGCGACCGGGCCTGGCGCTATTTCAACACCCTCGATGGGCATTTCTCCTGGAGCGAGGCCGAACGCGCCAGCATCCTGCGCGAAATTGCAGTGTGGTCAGCTGTGGAGGGCACTGGTGGCATCTTCGAGAGGATGCGTGCGGTACCCGCCGATTATCGCGATGGCACCATGCTCGAATGGTGGGCCCGCGCCGGGATTGCGAAAGCAGACTGGGTCGAAGTGATCGGCGCCGTTGACCAGATGGACGACTCGCTGCGCGATGATGACCGCTGGCAGTACTGGTGGGCGCGCGCAGCGATGGAGCAGGGGCGTGCTGATGAAGGCCAGGCGGCGATGGAGCGGGTGGCAAATCGCGCCACTTATTATGGCTTCCTGGCCGCCGACCAGCTGGACAGCCCCTATTACATTTGTCCCGAAACGCCAAACGTTGAGGCGTCTGCGATCGACAGTCTCAA
Organism: Gammaproteobacteria bacterium; assembly: GCA_030428105.1. Classification (GTDB taxonomy): domain Bacteria; phylum Pseudomonadota; class Gammaproteobacteria; order Xanthomonadales; family SZUA-36; genus JAUIBE01. The sequence goes on along the minus strand of JAUIBE010000003.1, from coordinate 164,490 downwards.
GGCGCGCCCCGATATCGCCCGCAGCCTGGAGTTGCGCAAGGCTGGCATCGACAACTGGGCGCGTTCTGAATGGACCCTGGCCACCAAGCGCCTGGATGTACCCGGCCTGCGCGCCGCGGCCGGCCTGGCCATTGAAGAGGACTGGCCCGACGTGGTGATCCTGGCGCTGGCCGACAGTGGCGATTTCAACTGGTACGAGTGGCGCTTTCCGGTGGCCCACCAGCAAAGCATCCAGCAATACGCAGCCGCCCATAACCTGGATCCAAGCTGGGTGATGGGGCTGATGCGCTCGGAGAGCGCGATGGCCGCCGATGCGGTTTCCAGCGCCGGTGCACGCGGGCTGATGCAGCTTATGCCGGGCACCGCGCAACGCGTCAGTCGCCGCCAGGGCATCAGCTACCAGGGCAGTCACCAGTTGTCCCAGCCCGATATGAACATCCAGCTTGGCACCGCCTACCTGCGCGAGATGCTGGACGAGTACAGCGACAACCGGGTGCTGGCCACCGGCGCCTACAACGCCGGGCCTGGCGCGGTGGATCGCTGGCTCGACGGTTCGCGCCCCAGCGAGGCCGCGGCCTGGATTGAAACCATCTCTTACTTTGAAACGCGCGAGTACATTCCGCGCGTGCTTGCCTTCTCCACGATCTACGACTGGCGCACCGCCCAGCCCGTGGTTCGTGTCTCCTCGCGCATGCCAGCGGTCGGATCGGGTACCATGATGAGCCCGAAGACAGCCGAGGTGGTTTGTCCGGGAGACGCGAACATGGGCGCTGAATGAACATCGCACTCATCGGCGGTTCCGGCTTTGTCGGAAGCAACCTGCTGCCCGCGCTCACCGCGCGTGGGCACCACTGCATAGTTTTGACCCGTGATCCCGAACGCTGCCGCCACTTGCGCCTGGTGCAGGGCGTGCAGTTGCGGCGCGCCAACCCCTACGATGCCGAGGACCTGCAAAAGGCGCTGGAAGGCGTCGATGCAGTGGTCAACCTGGTGGGCATCCTCAACGAGCGTGGCCGCAGCGGAAAAGGCTTCCACAAGGCGCACGTGGCCCTGACCGAAAGCCTGATCACCGCCAGCAAGGGCGCGGGCGTGAAGCGCATCCTGTACGTGAGTGCGCTGAATGCCGACAGCCAGAACCCCAAAGCCAGCCATTACCTGCGCACCAAGGGCGAGGCGGAGGATCTGCTGCGCGCCAGTGGGCTGCAGTTCACTATCGTGCAGCCCTCGGTGATCTTTGGCGTGGACGATTCATTCTTCAACCGTTTTGCCAGCCTGCTGCGTTTTGTTCCCCTGCTGCCGCTGGCCTGCCCCGGCGCGCGCATGCAGCCGGTGTGGGTGGGCGACGTGGCAGAAGCCATCGCCACGGCGCTGGATTCGCGCAGCGCGATTGGCCAGACCTATCCGCTGGTGGGACCAAAAGAGGCCTCGCTGTTGCAGTTGGTGCGCTTCACCGCCAGCGCCATGGGCAAGAAACGCCTGGTGATTGGGTTACCCGACCCGATTTCCCGCCTGCAGGGCCTGGTGTTCGATTTCGTGCCCGGCAAGCCGTTTTCCAGCGACAACTATCGCTCGCTGCAGATAGATAACGTCAGCGCACAAAACGCGCTGCCACAACTGGGAATAGACCCGCGCCCCTACAACGGGCTGATGCGCAGTCACCTCGGTGGCTGTACCCACCAGAGCCGGCTCGACGCACTTCGCCGCAGCCCGCGACGACGGTACTAGCGCCCTGGACCCGTCCAAGACATTCCTGGTAGGTGGGGCGGTCCGGGACGAACTGCTCGGCATCCCTCATCGCTGCCGCGACTGGGTGGTGGTGGGCAGTTCACCTGAGGCACTCAAGGCGGAAGGCCTGCGCCAGGTGGGCGCTGCTTTCCCGGTGTTCCTTCACCCCAAAACCGGCGAGGAGTTCGCGCTGGCCCGCACCGAGAAAAAGTCGGGGCGCGGCTACCACGGCTTCAGCGTGGATTTTCATCCCGGCGTCACGCTGGAAGAAGACCTCGAACGCCGCGACCTGACCATTAACGCGATTGCCCGCGACCAGGATGGCCAGCTGATCGACCCCTACGGCGGCCAGGCCGACCTGGAAGCGCGCGTGTTGCGCCACGTATCGCCCGCCTTTGCCGAGGACCCGCTTCGCGTGCTGCGCGTCGCACGCTTCGCCGCGCGGCTGGCCGATTTCAACTTCACCGTGCACCCGGAAACCCTGGCGCTGATGCGCAGCCTGGTCGAGTCGGGCGAGTTGGCCGACCTGGCCTCGGAACGCGTCTGGGCGGAAATCACCGATGCGCTGGCAACCTGCAGGCCCAGCCGTTTTGTTGAGGTGCTGCGAGACTGCGGCGCGCTGGCCAAACTGCTCCCCGAGGTGGATGCCTTGTTCGGCGTTCCGCAAACCGAGAAGTACCACCCCGAGGTGGATACCGGCGTGCACGTGCTGATGGCGCTGGATATGTCCGCCCGCCTGGCTGGCGGCATCGCGGCTCCCGATGTTGCGTTCGCGGTGCTGGTGCACGACCTGGGCAAGGCGCTGACACCGGAATCAGTTTTGCCCGCGCACCATGGTCACGATGACGCGGGCGTGCCGCTGGTTGAGGCCGTATGCGCGCGGTTGCGCACGCCCAACGAATACCGCGATCTGGCCGTCGCCGTGTGCAAACTGCACCTGCGCTGCCACCGGGCTCTGGAAATGCGGCCCGAGAAGATCATGCGCATGATCGAGGCCGGGGACTTCCTGCGCCGCCCCGAACGCCTGGAACCATTCTTGGCCGCCTGCGAGGCCGACTACCGCGGCCGCCTCGGCCTCGGAGAGCGCGATTACCCCCAGGCCGACTTCATGCGCCGCGCGCTCGAGGCGGTGCAATCCATCAACGCGCGGGATATAGAAGGTGTGCCACCAGGGCCGGAATTGGGTGAAGCGCTGCGCCGTGCGCGGGTGGAGGCCATTGCCAGGTTGGATCGCGGCGAGGGCGCCGCTCCTACAACCTTGCGCTCAAATCCCTGAACGAGAATCCCCTCAACCCCTCACCCCCAGGCCACCCCCTACCCAGCGCCATCACCTGGAACTTCTCGCCCATCATGCCGGGCAGCATCAGGTGGCGGACCTGGTTGTTGACCCTCATGTCCTGTTCCGGGTCGCCGGTCAGGCGTTCATGCACCACCTCGTCCATGCCGCAGGACATCAGGAACAGCGCCTGGTTGGTGTAGCCCAGCAAGTCGAGGCCGGCGGACTGACCCGCCTCGGCGACGGCGGTGAAATCGACGAAGGCGGTCAGGTCCTGCAAGCCCGGGTAGCGCAGTAGCTGGCCGTGTGCGCGGTGCTGGTAATGCGCGATCAGCGTGCCATCGCGACGTTCGGGCAGGTAATACTCGGCGCGCGGGTAACCGTAGTCGATAAACAGGGCAACGCCGGTTTCGAGGCTTTCGGTCACCGTTTTCAGCCAGGGTTGCAACAGCAGGCAAACTTCCGAACGATAGCCGGCGGGCAGATCACCCAGCGCGCGAACTGTGGCCTCCAGGTCATCCGGCGCGGCGCGGTCGGTCAGTTTCAGGGCGCCGTCTTCAAAGTCGACGCACACCTGGCGCACCTCGCCACCGCGAAGCTGGAAGCGTTCCACCGCCAGTGCGTCGATGACCTCGTTGGCGATGATGATGCCTTTCCATGGCTTATCGGGCGGCGCATCCAGCCACTCCACCGCGCCTTCCAGCCCGGCCTGCGCCAGGGTTTCACGCTGCACGGCCCGCAAATGCGCGCTGCGCTCAAGAATCCTGTAGGAGCTGGCTTTAGCCTGCGACCGGCCGCGAAGTTCCTTGATCAGGTCCGCCGCCAACTGCCCACTTCCCGCGCCAATCTCCAGGATCTCGATTTCCCCCAGCGTATCGGCTACCTGCTCCACCTGGCGCGCCAGGCAGGCGGCAAACACATCGCCCAGTTCTGGCGCGGTGACGAAATCGCCCTCGGCGCCAAATTTCTGCAGGCCGGCCGAGTAATAGCCCAGGCCGGGCTCGTACAGCGCCATTTCCATGAATGTTGAAAAAGGTATCGGGCCGTCCTGCCCAATACGCTCGACAATACGCGCATGCAAGCGCGCGCTGTGTTGCTTGAGGTCCTCTGGGGGTTCGGGCAGGATGTTTTGAGACGAGTTCATATAGGGGCCGTTTCGCCCCGGAATTGTGTTGTAGCGGAGTACGCATGTCCAGCCAACTGACTGCCCTGGTAACCGGAGGCGCCGCGCGAATCGGCGAGGCCATCGTGCGTGCGCTGCACCAGCGCGGTTGCAACGTGGTGCTGCATTACAACGCCAGCGAGGCGCCGGCGCAGGCCGTGGCCGAATCTCTGAATGCCGCCCGACCAGACAGCGTGGTCACCACCGCCGCCGACCTTTCCAGCCCGCAGGGCGTGTCGTCCCTGGCGCAGGCCACCAATGAAGCACTGGCGCAATGGGGCGGCGGACTCAGCGTGCTGGTAAACAACGCCTCGCGCTTTTATCCCACCAGGGTTGGCGACACGCGGGCTTACGAGTGGGATGACCTGGTCAACAGCAACCTGCGTGGCCCGTACTTCCTGGTGCAGTCACTACTCGAACCGCTTCGCGCGGCTGGCGGCAGCGTGGTGAATATCCTCGATGTGCACGCCGAGCGCCCGATGCAGGGCCACGCGGTGTACAGCGCCAGCAAGGCCGGCCTGCGCATGATGACCCTGGCGTTGGCCAGGGAGCTGGCCCCCGGCATTCGGGTCAACGGCGTATCCCCTGGAGCCATCCTTTGGCCCGAACGCGAAGTCAGCGAATCGGCCAAGGCAGAGGTGCTCTCGAGAGTGGCGCTGGAACGGCTCGGCGCCCCCGAAGACATCAGTTCGGCCGTGGCCTACCTGGCCCTCGATGCGCCGTACGTCACCGGCCAGATCCTGGCCGTGGATGGTGGTCGTTCGCTGAATATCTAGTGGGCTGTTTGAGGCCTGCCGCTAAAGACGTCGGTGGAGGGGGTGAAAGCGAAGATACGGTCTGACCTCGCCTTCAACCCGCCTACCACCGAAGTGCAGGGGACATGTTTATGGCAACGCAGGAGTCAGGGGGCGTTGCCTACACCTGGGAGTGTATGGCTTGCGTTGATCCTCAATGTATTCCGGGATCATTACCAGCGTGTGACAGTTTCGCGCAGATCGCGCCCGCCTTCATGTGCTGGACGTCATAGCTCCAGCTGAACGGCCTCCATGGCCGGCCGATCGGTAAATTCCTGCCACATTTGTGAAATGGAAATACCCCGCACCGGGTGGATCAGTTCGGGGGCCAGGTCGGCCAGCGGTTTCAGCACGTGGGCGAATTTCTCGATTTCAGGGCGAGGGATTTCCAGCCCTGGCAGGCGCAGCCAGAAATCGTCGTATAGCAACACATCGATATCCAGCGTTCGGTCGGAGAACTTGGGCACATCGCGGGCGCGGCCATGCTGGTCTTCCAGCGCATTCAGCCAGGCCTTCAGCTCCAGCGGTTGCAGCGTGGTGTTGCAACACGCCACCAGGTTGATAAAGGCATCGCCTTCAAAGCCCACCGCGGGCGTGCGGTAGGCCGGTGAGAAGTGCACATCATCAAACGCTTCCAGCAGCGCCCGCATGCCGGCCACGACATTGCGTTCGGGCTCGACGTTGCTGCCGATGCCCAGGTACACCCGGTGGGTGTTTGTGCTCATGATTGCGCCGGCGCCTCGCGCTCGATGATGACGCCCACGGCGTTACTGCCGCGAACCGCCCCCGGTTTGCTCAGCTTGAGTCGCAGCCAGGTGACCGGGAATTCCTCGAGAACGATCGTGGCGCAGCGCTCCGCCAGGGCCTCGACCAGTTGGAATTCGCTGGCCTCGATAAAGTGGATCAGGCGCTTGGAGACCGCCTTGTAATCGAGCGTGTCGTCGATGTGGTCGCTGGCCGCCGCCTTGCGGATATCAAAGGCCATTTCCAGGTCGAGGCTGACGGTCTGGCGAATCTCGCGTTCCCAGTCAAAGATGCCGATGACGGTTTGGACCTTGAGGTCCTCGATAAAAACGATGTCTTTCATATTGTTTCCTGGCTGCTCCGGGTCGCGGTCTGATGCCCGCTGCTACACGGCGCGTAGCTCTTCCAATGGCCACCGTGGTCGCGCTGAGATGACGGGTGCTTCGTGCTCGCCGGCCTTCAGGCGGTGGTAGCCGGCAAAGGCGATCATGGCGCCGTTGTCGGTGCAGAACTCGATGCGTGGGTAGGACACCGCCCAGCCATGCTTCTCGCCATCGCGTTTCAGGGCAGCGCGCAGCGCCACGTTGGCGCCCACCCCACCGGAAATAATCAGGGTTCCGTAACCGGTTTGCTGCATGGCCCGCCGGCATTTGATGGCCAGCGTATCCACCACCGCCTGCTGGAAGCCTGCCGCGATGTCGTTGACCAGTTGTTCATCGTCAGCGCTGCCGGATTCGTTCTCCCACAACGTACGGGTGTGGGTTTTCAGGCCGCTGAAGCTGAAATCGAGGCCGGGGCGGTCGGTCATCGGCCGCGGAAAGGAAAAGCGGCTGGCATCGCCCTGGGTGGCGGCGGCCGCCACGCGCGGGCCACCGGGATACCCCAGGCCCAGCAGCTTGGCGGTCTTGTCGAAGGCCTCGCCGGCGGCGTCATCCAGGGTCTCGCCCAGTAGCCGGTAGCTGCCAATCCGTTCGACTTCCACCAGCATGGTGTGCCCGCCGGATACCAGCAGGGCCACGAACGGGAATTCCGGCGGGTTTTCTTCCAGTAGCGGCGCCAGCAGGTGGCCTTCCATATGGTGCACGCCCACCGCGGGTATTCCCAGCGAAAGCGCCAGGCTGCGGCCTACCGAGGCGCCCACCAGCAGAGCGCCGATCAGCCCCGGCCCCGAGGTGTAGGCCAGCGCGCTGATTTCGTCGCGGCTGCGTCCACTGTCTTCAAGGCACTGGTCGAGCAGCGGAATCAGCTTGCGCACGTGGTCGCGCGAGGCGATTTCCGGCACCACGCCGCCGTATTCGGCGTGGATTTCCGCCTGCGAGTAAAGCGCGTGCGCGACCAGGCCGCCAGTCTCGTCGTAGAGGGCGACTCCGGTTTCATCGCAGGATGTCTCAATGCCTAGTACCAGCAAGGCGCGGCTCCAATTCATATTTGCCCGGGGCGTGTCCCGGAAATTTTATATGATGTCGAATCGCCGGTTTTCCCATGGCGAATGCTTGCAGCGTTTTCTCACCGGGGAGTGGGGCTTGGTTGTGAATTCATCATCAGCAAAACGGGGCGTGGTGGCCTCGGGTCATCGCGAGACTTCCGCGGCTGGCGCGCGCGTGCTCGAAGAAGGCGGCAATGCGTTCGATGCGGTGCTGGCGGCCATGTGCGCGGCCACCGTCGCCGAGCCGATGCTGGTGAGCCTGGGTGGCGGGGGCTTCCTGCTGGCGCAACCCGGCGAGGGTGAGGCGAGGGTCTACGATTTCTTCTGCCAGACACCGCAATCATCCCGCCCGGCGGAATCCATCGACTTTTACCCCTTTATCGCCAACTTTGGCACCGCGCGCCAGGAATTCCACATGGGCATGGGCTCCATGGCGGTGCCCGGCGTGGTGGCCGGGTTGTTTTCCGCCCATGCGGACCTTGGAAAGCTGCCCCTGGTTGAAGTGGTGCGCCCGGCCATGGAGTTGGCCCAGCAGGGAGTGACCGTCACCGATTTCCAGGCCGAAGTCATCCAGGTACTGCAATCCATCTACCAGGCCTCGGACGAGGCCCGCTGGCTGTACACCGCGCCCGGAGATTCGGGTGAATTGCTCAAAAGTGGTGATTTGCAACGCTTCCCCAGGATGGCCGAAACCTACCAGCAACTGGCGGAGGAAGGACCGGCCTGTTTTTACCAGGGGGCGTTGGCCGGGCGCCTGGTTTCCGACTGTGCCGCGCGCGGCGGATTGATCACGCACGCCGACTTGCAGGCCTATCGCGTGGAGAAACGCGAGCCGATCACGTTCAAATTCCACGATGCGCGTATTGCGATCAATTCACCGCCGTCGCTGGGAGGCGGGCTGGTGGCTTTTGCGCTTTCGCTCTTGAATGCCTCCAGCACCGGACCCGGCGAAGCGGAGTGGGGATCAGAAGACCACCTGGCGGGCCTGGTCCGCGCCATGCGCAGCGCCAGCCGCATTCGCAGCGAGTACCGGCTGGATGAGGGCTTCACCGCTGAGCACCTGGGCTCGTTCCTGGCGCCCGAGGTGCTGAAACAGTGGTGCGACACGCCCACTTCGCAGCTATTCAGCCGCGGCACCACCCACATTAGCGTGGCCGACGCCGAGGGCAACCTTGCCAGCCTCACCGCGTCAAACGGCGAGGGTTGCGGCTACGTATTGCCTGGCACAGACATCATGATGAACAACATGCTCGGCGAGGAAGATCTCAATCCGCTGGGCTTTCACCGCTGGAAGCCCGGCACGCGGCTGGCCTCAATGATGTCCCCGGCCGTTGCCCGGCTGTCTGATGGCACCTGCGTGGCGCTGGGTTCCGGCGGCTCGAACCGAATCCGCAGCGCGGTCAGCCAGGTGCTGGTCAACCTGGTCGACTACGACATGAGCCTGGCGGACGCCATCCAGGCCCCACGCCTGCACCTGGAGAAAGGCAAGCTGAGCATGGAGGGCGGTTTTCCAGAGGGCGCCGGCAGGACTCTGGAAGCAGTGGTGGAAACGCTGGAACGCTGGGAAGGGAAGAACCTGTTCTTCGGCGGGGTGCACGCGGTTTCGTATTCGCCGCAGAACGGTTTGGGTGGTTTCGCCGACCCCCGGCGCAGCGGCCACGTGGCGTTTGCAAATTTGCCTTTGCATGAGGCGTGAAAATCAAGGTAAAATAGGCGGCTACGTCTGAGACAGGGTCTCAGCCTTTTAAGCTTTAAGCAAAATTAGGAAGTGATTTCGAATGCCGAGTGTAAAAGTTCGCGAAAACGAGCCTTTTGAATACGCGCTGCGCCGTTTCAAGCGTTCCTGCGAGAAAGCAGGTGTGCTTGCTGAAACCCGTCGCCGCGAGTTCTACGAAAAGCCCACCCAGGAACGCAAGCGCAAGGCGGCTGCTGCCGTGAAGCGCAACATGCGTCGCCTGTCGCGCGAAGTGACCCGTCGCCAGCGGATGTATTGATCGCTGCAGATTTCCTGCTAGCCCGCCTGATCACCTGGTAGTTCCAGTGAAGCGGGCGCAAACAGAAATCTAAGATTAGGGCCGGGTCCGCTTGCAGCACCCGGCCCTGTTGCGTAATTAGCCGTGTCACTCAAACAACGCATCTCAGAAGACGTCAAAACCGCCATGCGCGCCCAGGAGCGCGATCGGCTGGCGGTGCTGCGCATGATCACAGCCGCCATCAAGCAACGCGAGGTGGACGAGCGCATCGAGCTGGATGACAGCCAGGTGCTGGCCGTGCTGGAAAAAATGTGCAAGCAGCGGCGCGAATCCCTGGAGCAATTCCAGGCCGCCGGACGCGACGACCTCGCCCACAAAGAAGGTTACGAGCTGGGTATTTTGCAGGCCTACATGCCAGAGCCGCTGGACCCCGCGGAACTCGACGCCATGATCGCGCAAACCATTGAAGAGCAGGGCGCCGAGGGCATGCGCGACATGGGCCCGGTGATGAACGCCTTGCGCGACAAGGTCCAGGGCCGCGCCGACATGAAGACGGTCAGCAAGGCCGTAAGGGAACAACTCGGCGCTTGAGCGGGCTGATCCCCGAATCTTTTATCGAAGAACTCCTCGGCCGGGTCGACATTGTCGAGGTGATAGAGCGCCATGTGCCCCTCAAGCGAGCGGGGCGCGAATTCCAGGCCTGCTGCCCGTTCCACGAAGAGAAAACCCCTTCGTTCACCGTGAGTCCACAAAAGCAGTTCTACCACTGCTTTGGCTGCGGCGCGCACGGCTCGGCCATCGGCTTCATGATGAATTACGAGGGGCTGGAATTCCCCGACGCCATCGAGGAATTGGCCCGCCGCGCCGGCCTCAAGGTGCCCCGCGAGGCAGGCAGTGCGCCGCGGCGCTCAACCGAGACCTACGACATCCTCGAGGCGGCGGCGAAGTATTACGTGGAATGCCTGAAAAACCACCCGCCGGCCATTGAATACCTCAAGGGTCGCGGGCTTTCTGGTGAGATTGCCAAGGAGTTTGGCATTGGCTACGCGCCGGCCGGCTGGGACGGCTTGCTGAAAAAGCTGGGCACCAGCCCGGAGAACATTGCGCAGCTCAAACGCGGCGGCATGTTGAGCGAAGGCAAGAGCGGCCAGTACGACAAGTTCCGCAACCGCATCATGTTTCCCATTCATGATCGACGTGGACGGGTTATTGCTTTCGGCGGCCGCGCGCTGGATGACGATGGGCCGAAGTACCTGAACTCGCCGGAAACCGAGTTGTTTCACAAGGGCCGAGAGCTGTATGGCCTTTACCTGGCGCGACGGAAACAGGGGCGGATGGACCGCATCCTGGTGACCGAGGGTTATACCGACGTGGTGGCGCTGGCGCAGTTTGGCATGCGCAACACCGTGGCCACGCTGGGAACGGCCACCACCTCCGACCAGGCGGAGTTGCTGTTCCGCGCGGCCGATGAAGTGGTGTTCTGTTTTGATGGCGACAACGCCGGCCGGAAGGCAGCCTGGCGGGCGCTGGAAAACACCTTGCCGCTGTTGAAGGAAGGGCGCCAGGCGCGTTTCCTGTTTTTGCCCGAGGGCGAAGACCCCGACACCATGGTGCGCAGCGCCGGCATCGAAGCGTTCGAAGAACTGGTGCAAAACGCACAGCCTTTGTCGGCGTTTTTCTTCGATCATTTCGCCGGACAAGTGGATATGGAATCGATTGACGGCCGTGCGCGGCTGGTGGAACTGGCCCGCCCGGAATTGGCAAAGATTCCCGAGGGTGTGTTTCGCGAGATGATGTTTGAGCAGCTTGAGAAACTGGCCCGCCACCGGGTGGAAACGGCTGCGCCGCCGCCAACCGAGGCGCCGCGCAGGCCGCGCCCCAGCGCGCAGCCGGGTCACAAGCGAACGCCGATGCGCCTTGCGCTGGCTCACCTGGTGCAAAGACCGGCGCTGGCCGAGTTGGTGGACGAAAAACGCTTTAAGCAAAACGGGCTGCCGGGAGTTGACATTCTGCTTGAACTCGTTGAGTTTTGTCGCCAGCGGCCCCATATGACGACAGCCCAGCTTCTTGAATTGTGGCGCGAGAATGCCGCGCAGGCACACCTGCAAACACTGGCCACATGGGCTCTGCCCGGAGATGAAGAAAAGCAGGCCGGCGAATTCGCCGACGCACTGACCAGCCTGGAACTGGCCTGGCTGGATGAAAACCTGGGGCAAATGCCCCGGATATCGGAACAAAACGCGGAGCAAAGGGCCCAATTTATTGCGCTGCAACAGGAACGCGAACGGCTCAAGGCCATATTGTCCGGGCGCGTAACAAGAAACCACTGAGCGAGGTCATACAAGGGGAGCCTTGCACCCCGTCGCCTATTCCGCGCTCATTGACTATAGTTAGCGAAACACCATGAATGAAACTCAGCAATCCCAGTTGAAGGATCTGATCACCAAGGGCAAGGAACAGGGTTTCCTGACCTACGCCCAGGTGAACGATCATCTGCCCGACGACATCGTTGATCCCGAGCAGATCGAAGACATCATCAACATGATCAACGACATGGGGATCAAGGTGCACGAAGTGGCGCCGGAAGCGGATTCGCTGATCCTCAATGACGAAGACGCTGCCTCGGAAGACGACGAAACCGCCGCCGAGGAAGCCGCTGCCGCCCTGGCCGCGGTGGAAACCGAGATTGGCCGCACCACCGACCCGGTGCGCATGTACATGCGTGAAATGGGCACGGTGGAACTGCTGACCCGCGAGGGCGAAATCGCCATCGCCAAGCGCATCGAGGAAGGCCTGCTGTCTGTCCACGAGGCGCTGTCACGTTTCCCCGGAACTTACGCCACGCTGCTCACCGAGTACGAACTGTACGCCGACGGCAAGCAGCGCCTGGCCGAGCTGATGATCGACTTCATCGACCCGGAAGAACTGGCCAAGCAGGAAATCCCCACGCCGCCGAAGCCGGCTGGCAAGAGCAAGGTCAAGGATTCGGACGACGAAGACGAGAACGAGGACGACGAGGACGAAGAGGAAGAGGAGCAGGAGGATGAAGGTCCTTCCGGTCCCGACATCGAAGAGGTGCACGCCAAGTTCAAGGAACTGGCCAGCCTCTACCAGAAGTTCCTCAAGGCCTATGACAAGAACGGCCCGGATCACAAGAGCGTGCTCAAGATTCGCGACGACATGGCGTACATCTTCCTGCGCATCAAGTACCCCGCGCGGATGGTGGACCACCTGGTCGACCGCCTGCGTTACACCATTTCGCGCACCCGCGACCTGGAACGCCTGATCCTGCGCCTGGCGGTGATCGAATCGAAGATGCCGAAGGCCTCGTTCATCAAGAGCTTCTCGGAAAGCGAAGCCGATACCCGCTGGCTGACGCCCATCCTTAAGGGCAAGCAGAAGTGGGTGCCGGCGCTGAAAGAGCGCGCCACCGAGATTCGCACCATCCAGAAGAAGCTGGGGCAAATCGAAGAAGAATCGATGCTCACCATCGCCGAGCTGAAAGACATCAACCGTGCGATGTCGATCGGCGAGGCCAAGGCGCGCCGCGCCAAGAAGGAAATGGTGGAAGCCAACCTTCGCCTGGTGATCTCGATTGCCAAGAAGTACACCAACCGCGGCCTGCAGTTCCTCGACCTGATCCAGGAAGGCAACATCGGCCTGATGAAGGCGGTGGACAAATTCGAATACCGCCGTGGTTACAAGTTCTCAACCTACGCCACCTGGTGGATTCGCCAGGCGATTACGCGCTCGATTGCCGACCAGGCGCGCACCATCCGCATCCCGGTGCACATGATCGAGACCATCAACAAGCTCAACCGCATTTCGCGGCAGATGCTGCAGGAGATGGGCCGCGAGCCAACGCCGGAAGAGCTGTCCGAGCGCATGGAAATGCCCGAGGACAAGGTGCGCAAGGTGCTCAAGATTGCCAAGGAGCCGATCTCCATGGAGACGCCGATTGGTGATGACGAAGATTCGCACCTGGGCGATTTCATCGAGGACGCCAACATCGCGTCGCCGGTGGAATCTGCAACCGGCACCGGTCTGACCGGAACGGTGCAGGGCGTGCTTTCGGGCCTGACGCCGCGCGAAGCCAAGGTGCTGCGCATGCGTTTTGGCATCGACATGAACACCGACCACACCCTGGAAGAGGTGGGCAAGCAGTTTGATGTAACCCGTGAGCGTATCCGCCAGATCGAGGCGAAGGCCTTGCGCAAGTTGCGTCACCCGACCCGTTCGGAGCAGCTGCGCAGCTTCCTCGACCTGGAATAAAAGCATCCGCGACAGAATAAGCCCGCTTCGGCGGGCTTTTTTTTGCCTAAAGCCACCTTCTTACGCTGGCGCAATAATCCGCATACTCCGCCCCAAACAACGCCCGCAAAGCGGCCTCCTCGGGCTTGATCTGCCACTGGGTGATCAACACCACGAACCCGGCCACGCAAACCACGTTTACCAGGCTGTCCAGGTGCAAGCCCCAGCCCACCAGGATCAGCGCCATGCCCAGGTACATCGGGTTACGCGTAATTCGGTAGATGCCACCGGTTGCCAGCTTTGTGGATTCGGTGAGGTCTATCGGGTTGACCGTGGTTTTGAGCCGGGCGAACTGGTGAATGCCCAGGACGATCACCGCGATGCCGAGCAGGATGAAAAGGGTTCCGGCCTCGGCCGTGAAAGGCACCACCTTGCGGTAGCCAAAGGAACTGCGCGAAACAAACCACATCAGCGCGCCGAACAGGATCATCCACAGCGGTGGCGGAAGTATGATTCTCATGCCGCGATTTTAGCCTACCGCTGCTATTTCGCTGGCCGCCATCTTTATTCGCCACCGGCATGGAGATAACATTGCCGCCCTACACCAGCTGATCCATTGAAATGAAGCGAACCCTCCTGATCCTGGCCGTCCTGCTTGTCGCCGGGCTGGCAACCGCATACTTCGCCACGCGCGAGCGCCCGTCGCCGAACATCGTGCTGGTTTCCATCGATACGTTGCGCTTCGATTTTCTTGGCGCCTACGGTTACCCCGACCCGGAGATTTCACCAACCGTGGACTGGCTGGCCAGCAACGGCACAGTCTTCGAGCAGGCGCTGGCCTCGGCCGGAACCACGGTGCCATCCCACGGCACCATGCTCACCGGGCTGTATCCGCGCCACCACGGCGCGCGCAGCAACCATCACAGCCTTTACCCGGAGACGCCCACCCTGGCGCAAGCAATGACCCAGGCCGGATACCAAACCGGCGCATTTGTCAGCGCGCGGTTCATGGGCCGGGCCGGTGACCTGACGCGCGGTTTTGAAAAAGACAACATCCCGGAACTGGTCGCCAACAGGGAAAGCGGTGTTCAACGCGGCGAAAAGACCATTTCGCAGGTCAACGGCTGGCTTGATGGTCTCGATCCAGAGCGGCCGTTGTTCACGTTCATTCACCTGTGGGAAGTGCACACCCCGTTCGAGGATTCGGACTGGGCGCGCCAGCGCGCCGAAAGCGATGCGGAGTTCCTGGAAACAGGGCTCACGGTGCAGCAGTGGAGAAGCCTGCAGCCGCAGATGCGAAATTCTCCCGAGCTGCTGTCGGCCTTACGCATCCTGTACGCCGGCCAGGTGGCCAGGGTGGATGGCATCTTGCACGACTTTTTCGAGGGCTGGCGCGAGCGCGGCCTGCTCGACAACACCGTGGTGATTTTCACCGCTGACCACGGCGAAATGTTGGGCGAAAACAGCCGGTTTGGCCACGGCCCGGTCCACGATGAACTGGTCATTCGCGTGCCGTTGATCATCGCGGATTTTCGTGACCCCAGGCGCGAACGGGTACAAACCCGGGTGGGAACCATCGACATTGCCGCCACGGTGGCCGAGTTGGCCGGGCTGGGGCGGCGCTTCAACCAGGTGGGCTACTCGCTGCTCGACACCAACACGCTGGACCCCGACCGCCCCTACTACGCCGAGGTGGAACTGCGCACCAGTGACATCAACCCCGAAAAGGCCGCCGAATCCTGGTACGACCCCGACGCGGTGGCGGTGTGGGCGGGTGACCTGAAGTTCGAGTCCAGGCTAGGAAGAACCTGGCTGCAGCACACCAACACGGGCGCGGAGCTGCCCGAGCCGGTGGATCCGGACTCGGAGGAAATCATGTACAACTACCTGGCCGGCCTGGTGGATTCGTACCGGGAAGCCGAGCTGGACCTGACCGAAAGCGAGCTTAGCGAAGAGCAACTCGAAGAGCTGCGCGGTTTGGGTTACACCCAGTAAGTGGATTGAATTTCGCCTCTCAGTCCCAGGCGCAAGCAGGGATGATTAGCACCAGTGCGCAACCAAACTTGGTGCCGTTCTTCGATGTCCAGGTTTTGCTCCAGGTCACTGAGTCTCTGAAACGCTGAAAGTCACCCATCAGGCCGTTGTCGTAGAATTCCAGCGCCAACCGGGGCGTATCGGCGAATGGTAAATCCATCACAGGCGGGTAAAGAACGGAGTCGGGTGTAGAGCGATCAGCGAATCGGAACCCCGTGGTTTTGCTTTCGGCTTCGCTGCTGACCGGAAATGGGCCCGAATCCGGCGGCGATTCTTCAAGGAAGGGGCTGCTCAATATCCGGGCTGCCAGGCCTGACTGGGCGTCGCTTTCCGGCTCGAGCTGTATCTTTCTGGTCTGCGGAGGCTTCGGCTCTGGTTGCATTGGTGCACTTCGCATTGTCTGCCTGGGTAAGTCAGATATCGGGGTTTCCGTTGGTGCGACTTCAAGAAGCGTCGTGGCCGGCGGTGCAGTATCGGCGGGTATTGGTGTCTCGTCGCCGGCCTTTGAAACAAGCTGGACTGTCAGCTCTGTGATATTCGATTGCGCAGGAGTAACCTGGCGCTTCGAAGGTATCAGCAGCAGCGCACCGTGGAGGGCCGTGACAACTAGCAAGGGAAGAACCAGGTGCTTCCTTCCTTGCGTCTTGGTCAGTTGAAAGGTGTCAGAACTCATGGTCGCATTCATCATATGCGCGCACGGTTAAATAAATGCTAACCCGCTGTTTGTCTTTAGTACGGGCTGCGCACATCCGTTTTCACATCTCAGTTAAAATAGCGCCCGTACGTTCTCCTGGGGCCCTTAGCTCAGCGGTTAGAGCAGTCGACTCATAATCGATTGGTCGTTGGTTCAAATCCAACAGGGCCCACCAACCTCCAGGTATTTCATCGGAAATACCTGGAGGTTGGTGGCACGGTAGATTGACATCGTGCACCAGCGCTTTGGACACTACGCCCTTCATCCATCGAATCCGGTGAAGGTGTGTGCCTTTGAACCGCCCGCCTTGCGCGGATTCGGGTTCAAATC
The DNA here is from genome assembly GCA_030428105.1 of Gammaproteobacteria bacterium. GTDB lineage: Bacteria > Pseudomonadota > Gammaproteobacteria > Xanthomonadales > SZUA-36 > JAUIBE01. The sequence goes on along the minus strand of JAUIBE010000003.1, from coordinate 148,081 downwards.
CAACAGGGCCCACCACTTCATTCGGGTTCAAATCCAACAGGGTCTCCACCATGAAACTCGCTTCTTTTGTTTTGGTATTGATTGCTTTGCCGGCCATGGCAGATCAAACGGCGGGGTTGCCGCATGCTTTTGAGGCCGGGTGGCAAGGTGAGGAAACCTGCGAGTTGCTGTTCGAGGATCCGTCCGTGCGCGTGGGGCGTTGCGTCTTTCCGCCGGGTGTTGGTCACGAGAAGCACTATCACAACCCGCATTTCGGCTACACGCTGGAAGGCTCGACGGTCAGGCTTTCCGATGCTTCCGGTGACCGTGAGCTGACCACCAGCGCCGGCTCCACCTGGTCGTCGGATTCGGTGACGGTGCACGAGGCGCTGAACATTGGCGATACCGATACCAGCTACCTGATTATTGAACCGCTCGTCACGCAGCCTGCGAGCAGTGACGACGAGGCGACCCTGCGCCACTTCAAAACGGTGCTGTGGCCACAGGCCTATCGCACGCAGGATGACGAATTGCTCGACCAGCTTCTGCACGACAGCTTCGAACTGATCGATGCCGAGGGCAACCGATCCACCAAGGAGGGTGAGCTGGAGTTTGTTCGCAACAACCAGTGGAATCCGCCGGGCTTTGAATACCACATCGAGCGGCTGGCGATTTACCCGGCACAGAACATGGCCATCATCGACGGCCGCGGGGTGGCGCGGGACTACGAGTACGCTTCAAGCAACGTACTGATCAAGGTGGGCGACAACTGGCGCGCGGTTTCTTCGCACGTCTCGGGGTTCAAGGAAATCACCGCGGCGAATGACTGACCCGGGTTCCGGCATTGGCATCGCCCTGTTCCGCGGCATCAACGTGGGCCGAACCCGCTCGCTGCCGATGAAAGACCTGAAGCGCATCCTCGAGGGGCTGGGCTTCACCGACATAAAGACCTACATCCAAAGCGGCAACGTTGTATTCGACCGTACGGCTGCGTCAGCCGATGTAGACGCAGACACCATTTCCGCTGCGGTTGAGCAGGAGTTTGGCTTCCGCCCCAACGTGATGCTGCTGGACAAGGCGCAGCTAAACAATGCGGTGGCGCAGAACCCGTATCCCACAGAGCAGGGAAAGCTGCTGCACTTTTTCTTCCTGGCGGAATCACCGCAGGCTCCAGACCTGGAGACGCTAGGATCGGTCAAGAAAGATTCCGAACAATTCAGCCTGCAGGGCCGGGTGTTTTTTCTCTACACCCCCGAAGGCTTTGGCAACTCGAAGCTGGCGGACCGCGTCGAGCGGTGCCTGGGGGTGCCAGCCACCGCTCGAAACTTCAATACCGTCAGCGCAATCGTAAACCTGCTCTAGACGTTATTGCCGCGGGCCGCGAAGTACAGGCCAACCGTCAGCATCAGCAGTTGGAACTCAAACCCGCCGTTGCTAACGCTGAAACCGTTTGCGGCATGCACCAGGGCGATCGCGCCGATCATGATGACGATGACAATCAGCCCGGCGAGACGCGTGAGCACGTCCTTGCCGAAGGCGCCGATCATCAGGAACAGGCCGGCGAGTACCTCGGCGATCATCACCGCCCAGGCGATGGCCAGCGGCAGGCCTAGCGCCTCGGCGAAGCCGGTGGGTGGCCATTTTCCAAGACCGTGATAGATAAAGGTGGCGGCCAGCGAAAGGCGCACGCCCCAGTGGGCAATCGGTGCCAGTCCGGATAAGAAGTTCATTTCAGTGTCCTCAAGGTTGTGGGTGGCGCTTTGCACTAGGCGCCGGTTTTCTCGCGCTCCAGGGCGGCTTTCACCCCGGAGTCCTCTTCCATGGCATGTAGAAAACGGGCGATGTTGGGCCATGGCGCCAGGTCTTTCTCAAAATTCCGCAGCCAACGCAGCATGGCGTAGGCGGCGGCGTCCAGCAGGGTGCGTCGTCCAAGGACGATGTGCGTACCGCTGCCAATCTGGTTTTCGATCTGCTTCGTCACGTTGCGAACGCGCTGCTCCACGGCATCCTTCACTGCCTTGAGAGAGGCCTCGCTGTGGTCGGTGGTATAGCGCGCCGGGCCGAACCACGCGCCGAAGGGCGGGTGGTAGTCGCCGGTCAGTAGCGCTTGCCAGCGGTGCAGCTCGAAGCGGTCCATCAGATCGTCGCCGGCATCCAGGCCGGCCTCGGGTTTGAGGTCGCTGAAGTACTGCACGATGGCGTCCACCTGGGTCATCGCGGTGCCGTCATCCAGCACCAGCGTTGGGACCGCGCCCAGTGGGTTATCGGCCAGGAAGGCCTCGCTGGGCGCTCTCAGGTTCACGCGCTCCACTTCCAGCGGCAGTTCAAGCCACTCGGCCAGGATCATGGGCGCCAGTGAGCAGGCGCCGGGTGAGAAATACAGTTTCATCATTCAACTCCGATTAGTTTCAGAAAATTTTTCAAAAAATTGCTCAGGCAGCCATGTCGAACAACAGCAGTTCGGCCTGGTCGCCGTTGGTGAATTTCAGGGCGTCGGCATCGGTCAGCGAGGCGCCGTCACCGGCTTCCAGCGTCTGGCCGTTGAGCTCGACGGTGCCGCGGGCGATATGCACCCAGGCCACGCGACCCTGCTCCAGGGTGTAGTTCACGGCCTCGTCACCATTCACCAGGGCCGCGTAAACGCGCACGTCCTGGTTGAGTGACACCGAGCCTTCCTCACCCTGGCGCGAGGCAATCAGGCGCAACTTGCCGCGCTTTTCATCGCTGGCGAAGTGCTTCTGCTCGTAACCGGGGGTGTGTCCCCTTCGATCAGGCAGCAGCCAGATCTGCAGCAGGTGCACCGGTTCTTCCGGCGATGGGTTGAACTCGCTGTGGGTGACGCCCGTGCCGGCGCTCATGCGCTGCACGTCGCCCGGGCGCATCACCGAGCCGTTGCCCATGGAGTCCTTGTGTTCCAGCGCGCCTTCCAGCACGTAGGTGATGATTTCCATGTCACGGTGGGGGTGGGTGCCAAAGCCACGGCCCGGCGCAATCACGTCATCGTTGATCACGCGCAGGTCGGCGAAACCCATGTGGCGCGGGTCGTAGTAATCGGCAAACGAAAAGGTGTGGTGGCTTTCCAGCCAGTCCAGCTTTGCGTGTCCGCGATCGTTGGCTTTGCGAATGGTCAGCATTGGAATGTCTCCGTTAAGTATCTAGCTGTGACGCATCCTATCGAATTGCAGAAAAGAGAAGAATAGGCACAAATAGCAAAATATAATTGCTAAAATAGAAATAATGGATCGCCTCACCGCCATGCGTACCTTCTGCCGGGTGGCCGAGCTGGAAAGCTTCAGCCGCGCCGCGCGCCAGCTTGACTTGTCGCCAGCGGTAGTGACCCGCCAGGTGGCGGCGCTGGAGAGTGAACTGGGCGTGCGCCTGCTCGACCGCTCAACTCGTCACGTGGAGCTGACCGACGCCGGCGAGCAATACTACGCATCCAGCCTGGAGCTGCTGGATCGTTTCGATGAACTACAGGCGCGTACTACCGGCCACGCCGAGAAGCCGCGCGGGTTGCTGCGCATCAGCGCGCCGCTGGACTTTGGCATCGTCTACCTGCGCTCGGCGATTCGCACCTTTTTGTCGCGCGAGCCCGAGGTGCAGGTCGAGGTGCACTTCGACGACCGGCTGGTCGACCTGCTTGATGAGAACTTCGATGTCGCGGTACGCATTGGTGAGCTGGGAGATTCCAGCCTGGTGGCGCGCAAGCTGGGGGAGGCCTGCATTGCCTGTTATGCCTCGCCGGAGTACCTCGCCATGCACGGCGAGCCGAAACACCCCACTGATCTCGAAAACCACCAGGTGCTGGAATACGCGCTGGCGCCGAAACCCGGCAAGTGGAGATTCCCCGATGGCGATCAATCGATTGACGTGAATGTGAACTGGCGGCTTTCGGCCAACAATGGCCGCGCACTGGCCAGTGCTGCCTGCGAGGGGCTGGGCGTGGTCCAGCTTCCCGAGTTCCTGGTAATCGACCACCTCGAGCAGGGGCGCCTGATGGAAATTCTGCGGCCCTATCGCAGCGCGCCGCTCGCCATCTCGTTGCTGTATTTGCAGCGGCGCTACAACCCCGCCAAGATCCGCGCGTTCTCCGATTTCCTGCACCAGCACTTCTCTTCACAGCAATTTGGCAGCTGTGAGCAGGCCGAAGTGGCATGATGGTGGGTGCATTGGGTTCATCAATTGGCAACTTGCCTGTGCAATAAGGGTGCTGGAATGAAGCAAACTCACATTTTTCGATCTCTCTCGCTGTTTTTCACCGCTGTGTTCCTGTTGGTGGCATGCGGGCAATCCGACGATGCTGCAGCGCCATCGGCGGAGCCGGCTGAAAGCACCAACGGTGCGAAGCTGATCCTGGTCACCGGCGCCACCGGCACCCAGGGCGGCGCGGTGGCGCGCGAGTTATTGCGCCGCGGCTACGCGGTACGTGGCCTGACCCGTGACCCTGAAAGCGACAATGCGCGGGTGCTCGCCACCCTGGGCGCTGAGCTGGTAGGCGGCAACTACGACGACCCGGCTTCGGTTGCGGCGGCGATGGAAGGGGTGGACGGCGTGTTCGCGGTCACCCTTTTCTGGCCCTATGGCTACGATGCCGAGGTTGCCCAGGGCCGCATGCTGGTCGATGAGGCCGTGAAAGCCGGGGTCGACCACTTTGTCCTGACCTCGGTGGCCGGGGCCGATGATGCGCTGGGCATTCCGCACTTCCAGAGCAAGTGGGAAGTAGAGCAGTACCTGCACCAGAGTCCGCTCAACTGGACGGTGGTGCGGCCGGTGGAGTTCATGGACAACTGGCAGTGGTCGCGTGATCGCTTCTACGAGGGTCAGTTGGTAGATCCGCGCGCGGCGGATTCCTCCCACCAGTGGATTGCGGCGCAGGATATTGGCTTTTTCGTGGGCGAGGCGTTTGATGACGCCGACGACTGGATTGGTGTCACCGAGGAAATTGCTGGCGATTCGCTCACCATCGAGGAGTTGCGCCAGGCCCTTTCGGTGGCCTTCGGGCGCGAGTTTGTTCATATCCAGCCGAGCTGGGAAGAGTTCGAGGAGCAGGTTGGCGAGGAAATTCGCATCATGTACCAGTGGTTCGAAGAGGAAGGCTACTCGGTGGATCTGCCCGCACTGCGTGAACGTTATCCCAACCTGCAGACTGCAGCCGAGTACCTCAGCCTGATGGCTGGAGACGCGGCGCTCTAGTTCATCTTGAAGCGCAACGGAATTCGCCCTCGGCTGCGCCTGGCCGTCGACTGGCCGGGGCGCGGTGAATACCGGCGGGTGTTTCCTTTCAAGCGGCCGTGGAAAGTGATCGCCATCATCGCGGTGGTGAACGCCGTTTTCATCGTCCCCGCCATCGGCGTGTTCCGCCAGGCGGTGGATGGCTGGAGCGGCTTCGAAGACCTGTTTGACCTGACGGCGGCAATCTTCTCATCGGCATGGCTGCTGGGGTGGTCGATCGCGCCTCTGATCATGACTGTTGTCTTGCTGCTGATGCTGTTTGGGCGAGAGGTGGTAACGGTTCATGGCCATCAATTCAGGCTGTCGATTGGCTTGCCATTCCTGGGCATCGGCGCCGACTACGAGCTTTCCGGCTTGCGCAACCTGCGCGCGGTGCGGCCAATCGCAAAGTCCGGCAAGTCATGGCGTGGCCCGCACCTGGAATTCGACTACGGCGCGCATGATGTGGCGTTTGGTTCCAACGCCGGACAGGCGGAGCTTGCCGAGATTCGCAGTGCGCTGCAACGTGCCAATGGAGGTCCGCTTCGCACGGGTGAGCCGCGGGCTGATGAACTGCTGCAGGTAGAAACAAAAGGCGCTGAGCGCGCGGCCGTCCAGGGCCTGGTCCAGGTGGCCGAGCCGGCACAGCCCGTGACAAGCGCTGCCGCTGAGCTCACCCCGGTCTCCCTCGCCTCGCCATCGACCCTGGCGTTGATCCTGGCCAACCTCCTGCCTTTGGCGGGAACGGTGTTCCTGGGCTGGAACCTGGGCGAGGTGATGGTGCTGTACTGGGCCGAAAGCGCCGTCATAGGGTTTTATAACCTGGTCAAGATGGCGGTCATCGGGCGCTGGGCGGCGCTGTTTACCGGGGTGTTCTTCATTGCCCACTTTGGCGCCTTCATGGCGGTGCATTTCATGTTCATCTACGGCATTTTCGTGGAAGGCATGCAAGCGCCTGCTGAGGCGGAATTGCAACAGGTGGCCGCGATGTTCGTCGGCCTGTGGCCGGCCCTGGCAGCGCTGTTCGTGAGCCACGGCATCTCGTTCTTCGTCAACTTCCTGGGACGCCGCGAATACCAGGGCCGCACCCTGGGTAAGCAAATGTCCGAGCCCTACGGCCGCATCGTGCTGATGCACCTGGTGATCATTTTTGGTGGCGGGCTCTCCATGATCCTGGGCAACCCCACCCCGGTGCTGGTGGTGGTGATCATTGGAAAAATCCTGCTGGACGTTCGCGCGCACCTGAAAGAGCACCGCGCGGCTCCCGGGCAGGCGCAAAAACAGGAGCAGGGCGATCATGGCTGAGCGCGCGGTTACCGAACAGGCGCTGCTCGACACTTTCGCGCAACACGAGGGCACAGACCTCGACTACCTGCGCTGGCACATGAAGCGCTTCCTCGGTACTTATCAGCGCTTCGATGAAACCTGGGACCACACCCGGGGGACCACGGTGCTCGACATCGGCGCACACTGGCTGCACCAGTCGATGGTATTCCGCCTGGCCGGATACGATGTTATTGCCGCGGACTTGCCGGTGACCATGGAGCGCGAGGCGGTGCAACGTGTTGCGCAGCAGCATGGCATCCAGCTTTTGAGCTACCCCGATCTTTCGGCGCCCGGCGTGTTTTCCGCGATCGCCGATTCCAGCGTTCACGTCGTTGTGCTGGCGGAGATCATCGAGCACATCACCTTCAACCCGGTGGAACTGTGGAGGGAGATCCACCGGGTCATGGCGCCTGGCGGGCGCATCATTGTGACCACCCCCAACTACTACCGTCCGGGCGGGTATGCCTGGCGCTTGCCGCGCTTCCTTGCTGGCGGGGGTGGGGGCATTCCGGTGAAGGACATCCTCGGCTACCACACCCTGGCGCACCACTGGAAAGAGTACAGCCGCAAGGAACTGGTGCAGTACTTCGCGCTGCTGTCGGCGGATTTCGAAGTGGTGAAATGCGACTACACCCTGGATGAGCGCTCGCGAACCCATTGGCTGCAAAAGTGGATCAAGGGCATTCGCCAGGGTTTGCACCTGGAAATAGAAATCCGCCACAAATCACAGGGTATTGTTTTGGCGCCTGGTTGGTAGACGCCAGGGATGCGCCTAGCGTCGGGATTCGCTACGCGGTTCGGGTCGCCTGCCGGAAACCAGGGAGTCTGCGCTGCGCTGGGGCAGCCAGGTGTCACGCCAGCGGTCGTTGCTCACCAGCCGCCGGGCGTTGCGCTCGAGCAGCGCCTGCTGGGTGCCTTCCACCGCCGCGCCGGTATCGCCTTCTTCGGGGAATAGCTGGATGTAGCTGCCATCCGCCTGCATCTCCCAGGCCTGGCGCTTGTCGGAAAGCATCACTTTGAGGATGTTCCAGATGCGCTTGCGGATGTTGTGGTCGTAAACCGGGGTGACGGCCTCAACGCGGCGCTCCAGGTTGCGATGCATCCAGTCTGCGGAGCCGATGTAGAACTCGCCCTGCAGCTTCTTGCTGGTGCCGTTGCGGAAGTAATAGACCCGCGAGTGCTCCAGGAAACGGCCAAGAATGGACACCACGCGGATGTTCTCGCTGAGTTTCTCCACCCCGGGCCTCAAGGTGCAAAAGCCACGCACGATCAGGTCGACGCGCACGCCGGCTTGAGACGCACGATAAAGCGCCTGCACGATTTCCTGGTCTTCCAACTGGTTCATCTTGGCGACGATGCGCGTTGGCCGGCCGGCTACTTGGTGGTCGATTTCGCGGTCAATCATGTCCAGGAAGCGCTGCTTCATGTTCATCGGCGCTACCAGCAACTCGTTGAACTGCACCTTGCGCGCCCGGCCGGTGAGGTAGTGGAACAGCGTGGCCACCTCTTCGGTCAGTTCCGGCTTGCAGGTGAACAGGCCCATGTCGGTGTAGTGGTTGGCCGTCACCGGGTGGTAGTTGCCGGTGCCTATGTGCGCATAGCTGCGCACCTCGCCTTGCTCGTGGCGCACGATCAGCATGCACTTGGTGTGGGTTTTAGCGCCCAGCACGCCGTGCACCACGTTTACGCCGGCATCGCGCAGGGCATTGGCCCAGCGGATGTTGCGCTGCTCGTCGAAGCGCGCCTTCAGCTCTACCAGGCAGGTAACCTGTTTGCCGGATTCGGCGGCTTCGATCATCCACGGAATAAACGGCGTGTCATCGCTGGTGCGGTACAGCGTCATCTTGATGGCCAGCACATCCGGGTCGTCCACCGCAGCGCGAATCATGCGCAGCACCGAGGCATCGAAGCTGTCGTAAGGATGATGGACAAAGATGTCACGTTTGCGGATGGCCTTGAAGATGCCTTGCTCAGGGTTCTCCAGCCCCAGCGGCGCGCGAGGTCGCCACCTGGGATAGTGCAGCTTGGGAATCGGCAGTGACGCGATGTCCTTGAGGTCGGTGTAATCCAGCTCGCCCGGCATCTCGTAAATCTGCACTGGGGAAAGGCCAAACTCGTCCATCACCCGCTCCAGCAGCCAGGTATCCGGCTTGGGCGGGTGTTCCAGCCGCACCGCGAACTGCTGGCGGCGTTCGCGCAGTTCCTCTTCCACCTGTTCCAGCAGGTCGCTGGTATCGCCGTGATCCATTTCCACCACGGCGCTGCGGGTTACGCGCAGGGGCAGCACGGTATCCACCGTCATGCCCGGGAACAGTTCGCCGAGGTGGTTCTGGATCATCGCGCGCAGGGCGGTGTAGCGCCGCTCGTTCTTGCCTGCGCTGGAGCGCAGCTCGATCCACTGCGGCAGCTGCTGGGGAATCTTCACCCGGGCAAAGAACGGTTCGTTCTGGTCCGGATCAATCAGCCGGATCACCAGCGAATCTGAAAGGTTGGAGATAAACGGGAACGGGTGCGAGGTGTCCACTGCCTGCGGCGTAAGCACCGGGTAAACATTGCGGCGGAAATAGTGAGCGGTCTCTTCACGCTCGGCCTTGCTCAGCTCTTCCCACGGCACCAGGTGGATACCCTCGGCAGCCAGCGCCGGGCAGATGTCATCTTTGAAGCAGGCAGCCTGCTGTGCCTGCAGTTCGGTCACCACCTCGCGAAAGCGGCGCAATTTCAGCTCGTCCAGTACCCGGCCCCGGCGGCTGAACATGCTGGCGCGCTTCATGAAGAACTCATCGAGGTTCGAAGTCAGGATGCACAGGAAGAAGACCCGTTCGAGCAGCGGCGTGCGGCTGTCCTGTGCGAGCGCAAGCACCCGCCGGTTAAACTCCAGCAGGCCCAGGTCGCGGTCGAGTATGTTGGCGGCGCGTGGCATCGTTCAAATTATGACGGCTCTTGTTGAAACTTGCATGTCAACGGCATAAAACCGTCGTAACGAGCCATTTGCGAAATGCTTTTTTGATATGCTGATGGGTACCCCCGAACTGCACTGCATGGAGGACGAATCATGCGCAAATGGTTCTTGCTCGCCTTAACCCTGCTCGTCTTGTGTGTGTCTGCCAGTGCTTATGCCGACGACACCGAGCTGGTGAAGATGGCGCAAATGGAATTGATCGCACTTGGCTATGAGCCTGGCAACATCCAGGGTGAACTGGATACCCAAACCATCGTTGCCATTTCCAAGTTCCAGGCGGAACAGAACATGGAGGTCACCGGTGAGGTGAGCCCGCAACTGGTCGGTGCGCTTAGAGCGGCCAAGAGCCAGGGCAGCCAGACCGCCGCGACCAGCGCACCTGCTGCCGCGGCAAGCGCGCCAGCCGCAGCGGCGGCCCAACCCCAGCTAACCCTGGAACAGCGCCAGCAGGCCTGTTTGCAGGAAAAAATAGCCGCCGCCCAGGAGCGCAACAAGAAGAAGCGCGGCATGATGCGCCTGCTTAGCGCGGTCAGCCGCACCAGCCGCCAGTTTGGTGATGGCGGTGTGGCCAGCGACATCTCGCGCGCCAGCCACGAGGCCTACAGCGTCAATGCAACGGCTAACGACCTGGAGGCCGCAGGCAAGGACCTGGGCCTGACACCCGATGAAATGGAGCAGTGCCGCAACCCGTGATGGGCAGGCGTAAGTCCCTGGCGGCCGTACTGCTTGGCCTGGTTCTGCTGTCGTTCGCCTCGCTGGCGAGCGCGGCGGAAACCTGGCCGACCACGCGCTTCAAGGTGCATGTCGGCAGCCCCTACATCGCAGAACTGAGCAAGATTGGGGGCAAGCAGAACATTCTCCTGGTTGAGCAGGAGAACTTCTTCGGCATTGAGGAGCACTCGGTCCTGCTAATCGAGGCCGCGTTGGAGATGGCCGCCGAGTGGTACAAGCAAAAGGGGTTTCCGCCGCCTGCGCTGGAGCCATTGGTGCAAACCGAGGATGGCCTGGCCTACCAGGTCTATGTTTGTAACCGGAACTTCGTCGAGTCCAACTGGGATGACTTCCTGGTCTTCGCCGGCGAACACAACAACCACCTGTTGGTGTCAGATTTCAGCACATGCGGCTACAGCGCAGCCGAAAACAAGACCGATGTAGGTGGTTATTTCCCGCTGTGCGGCACCGACACAACCCGCACGCAGTTTTTCCAGATGAACCACGACCTGGCGCTGGATGACAACGGCAACCTCAACGAAGCTGGCTACACCACCATCGCGCATGAAATGTTTCATGCGATCCACTACAACACCCCGATGGGCCAGGCCAACACCGAGTGCACCATTCCCAAGTGGATAGGCGAGGGGCTGGCCGACGCCATTGCCTACGACATCGCCGAAGAGTTGTGGGACAACATGTACAGGCAGGAACCCGGCGATGGCGCCGTGATCAAGCGTTTCGGCTACCGCGCCTATTCCACCTCCCTGCACAGAAGCGACAAGGTCGATTCATTTGCGGACATCGGTCTGCCTATGAGCTTTGGCTACCAGAGCAGCTCGTTCTGGAGGTACGTGGCCGACAGCTACCCTCGCGGGTGGCAGGTGCTGGTCCGGGAGAAAGGCAACAACAAGGCGCCTGGCTTGCTGGATATTCCCATCCAGGGCAGCCCCGGTTGGCAGAATGAAGTCGACTGGCTGGACAAGGGCCTGCGCGGTAAATTCAACTACGGCCTGCAGTACATGTATCCCATGTTCCTGGCCAATCTCACCTACCGGGTCGCGCCGTTTGGTCGCTACAACGGCAAGCCGGCCGAGGAAAACCTGGATCACTGGGCGGAGCGCCTGTTTGGGCCCTGCCACGATGTGGACCTGAGCAGCAAGAAAATCCAGAGGGTTTCCGTATTCCTGGAGAACGTGTCTACCCGCTGCGTGCGCGTCGGGCCGGTTGGAACCACGGGGCTGGTGCAGATCTCCTTCATCGCCAACAGCAATGACCAGCAGTTGCTGGAGGACACCACTTTCGGCAAAGCAGGCACCACCCTGATTACGCGCGCCTCACCGGTAACCCAGACCACCTATGGCCCCCAGCAGTACACCGCCATGTGGCCGACTTTCCACCAGGACGGCTCCACCAGCGGGATTTACCTGGTCAGCAATATCTCCAGGAAGCCCTCGGAAACCGAGCCGCGAACGCTTGAGTTTGACGTGGTGATGCCAGGCAACACCAACTCGGCCCGCGCGACCGTACCCTGGCCACCGCAATCAGCACCGCCGCCGCAAAAACCAAGCTACAAGAAGCACGCCAAGAAACTGAACCAGCAGAAATCGGCTACGACCCGAATGGTCAACCAGCAGATGAACCTGGACAAGAAGTCGCTCAACCCCAACGTCAACCGTTCCAACACCATCAACCGGCGGCCGAAGGAGCGAACTTGCGCGGAGCCTTTCAAATACACGCCGTGCGGCCCCACCATGTCGATTCACCTTGGCATTGATCCGGGTACATACATCATTCCCGGCGCAACCAATACCGCGGGCGGAGGGGCGGGGCAGGCCATGAGTGGCCTGATGGCGATGGCGCAGACCAGCGCGGTTGATTCCCAGCAGCGGATGCAGGAGTTGGCTGCCGTCATGGAGGGTGTCAACGGCGGCGAGGTCAGTATAACCATGCCACTGATCGACTACGGCTACAGCGGTTCCTTCGACCGTGCGCAAATCTCGGTCACCATGTCCGGCAACCGCAATTGCAGCGCCATTGGCCCGCCCGACAGCAACGGATGGACACCGCTGACCGGCCGGGTCACCATCGAGGAGTACAGCCCTTCCGTGCTGATCGGTCGCTTCTCAGCCAATCTGATGGAGTCGGCTGAAGGTGGCGGTTATCGGTCCTGTGGCAATGTCACCGGCGAGTTCACCTCGGTCGCACCCTTTATCGAGGATGAGCGCACGGTGTTTATCCAGGAATCCCAGGAGCAGATGGCAGAGGACATCGTTAACGCGCTTGGTGTTCCCGCTGACATGGCGTACAAGATCAAAACTGAAAATGGCTCGCTGGTGCCCCAGACCGGCGGCGGTTCGGGGTCTTCGCAAGGAGGCTCCAGCGGTGGAGGGTTTACCGTCGGCGGGGACTGTTCCTGCGAGTGTGAGAACCGCGATAGCGTCGATGATTTGTGCGAGTTCTTCTGCGAGGAAGAATTTGCTGCGTGTCCGAGTGAATGACCGGCCAGATGAAGCCGGTTTTGAACCAGTTAATGCAATCAGGAGAGCGAAGGAATGAATACTTCAATTAAGCCAGGGTGGCTTGGAAAGTGGATGATTGCCGCCGTTGCGATGCTGCTGGCAATACCGGCCGTTGCTTCACACCCCTACCAGGAGTGGGCCGACGAGTTCGGCATTGATCTCAATGCGTCCTACGATGGCATTCGCGTGATGGAAATGTCCGAAGGCTCGTTCGAGTTCGTCGAGCACAAGGCACCGGGCAAAATGTACACCCAGATGGAAATGGGTGGCATGTCCAGCGGCGTCATTCTGCGTGAAGACCTGGGCAAGGGCTTCCTGCTGATGCCGTCCATGGGCATGTACAAGGAGATCTCGCTGGACGAGGCGATGTCGCAATCCGCCAATGACATGCAGTTCGAGTCCATCGAGGAAGTGGGACGGGAGGAGGTGCTCGGCTTTCCTTCTACCAAGTTCAAGACCCGTTTCACCGACAAGGAAGGCAAGGGTGCCGGCCACTTCTGGGTGACCGATGGTGGTGTCCCCATCAAGATGGACATGATCTACACCTCGAGTGAGGTCGAGGGCATGCGCCTGAAGATGGAATTCGTTGAGTTGAACATGCGCGCCCAGGACCCGGCCATATTTGAGCTTCCCGAGGGGCTTTCGCCGATGAACTTTGGTGGCATGGACGCGTTGGGCAGCATGTTCAAGCAGGGCGGCCAGCAAGGCCAGGGTGGGCAACAGGGCGAGGCCGGCGCTACGGCTGGTGGCCTTTCCTCGATGCTGGGCAATGCCATGAAGGGCATGACCCCCGAACAGCAGGAAGCGCTTTCAGGCGCCGGCCTGGGCAGCCTGATCCCCGGTGGCGCGCAGCAACCCCAGGCGGCGCCCGCCGGTTCGGCTCCGGCCGCTTCGGCGCAGATGTCGAAGCAGCTCACCACCGATGACATGACCCAATCGGTGCAACTGCACCTGCAGTACCTGGGTATTGACCCGGGCAACACCAGTGGTGAAATGTCGGTGGATACCCAGATCGCCATCTCTGAATTCCAGGCCTCGAAAGGCATGCAGGTAACCGGCGAAGTCAGCCCGCAGCTCCTCGGCATACTTTCGGCCGAGGTCGACAGCGGCCAGTGAGGGCGATGATGAGCAGGCGCGCCGTCTGGGCACTTGCCATCTTTCTCATGGTGCTGCCGCTCACCGCGGCAGCCCAATGGGCCGCGCAGCCGGGGGAAACCGTGCGTGACGGGTTTGGCCCCCTCAAGGGCGAAACCGCATCGATGTGCCGCGGCGCCTGCGGCCTGGGTTGCCCCAGCGCCTGCAAGACGCGGGTGAGCTACGAGTGTTCAGACGCCGATCGCCTGGTTCGGGTAACGACCTACGTTTGCAGCACCCACCAGGGTTGCCGCGATCACGACGACTGCCTGGACCAGTGCACCCAGGACCAGGCGCAGGGTTTTGACTGCGCCTCGTACTGTCATACCGAGGCGGTTGAAGCGCACGGCCTGGAGAACGCAACCTCGTGGGCCATGGGCGGCGGGCCTTTCGACGGGCCGCCGATCTTCTTCCAGTACACCCGAGAAGGGCCGAACGCACCGGAAGCCGCGTTCCGTTGCCCCGAGGGCTCACAGATCCAGTGCGGCCGCAGCAAGGGCATGTGCATGGCGGATGCCGGCGGCCTGGCGGAGCCCGTGTTCGATTCCTATCCTTCGGCCGGCGCAAACGCCATGCGTATCGCCGGCTTCAAGTCCGGCCCCCTGTGCGGCGATGCGGTGTGCGAGCAAAGCACGGTCATTGCGGTGACCCACAGCGACATGTGCGAGCGGGGTCAGTGCACCCGCTACGGCGTGGAATTCGACTACGAGAATGCCGACCCCTCGGCGCCGCTGGAGTGCACCGGCGAGACCGTCGGTGGCGGTGACTTTGTCGGCAACATGTTGAAAAAAGGCGCCGGCATGATGGAGCAACAGGGCGTTGGCACCGGTGAAGACGGCATGGCCGAGCTGGTGGGCATGTTCCAGAGCATCCTCAACAGCGCCGATACCGCTGAAGACGTGCAGATCTCGATCACCCCGCACGATGAGCACGGCAACCCGATCAAGTCTCAAACCATCGGTAATACCTACGAGGGCCCGGCTTCCGTGCCGCGCACGGTGGAAATTCCCGCGCCCAGCGGGCACCTGGTGGTGCCGATGTACCAGCTCGCCAGTACGCAGAATCCACCGACCGGGCGCAAGGTGCGCTGTAGCCACAAGGGCGTGCCGGTGCTGGAAGTAGATTTCCAGCTCCAGTACTAGTCGGCGACGCTGCCTAGTTGATATAGCCCAGTGATTTGAGCCGCTCCACCGCTTCCTCGTCGAGGGGAGGCGGTGGTGAGCGGTCGCGCTCGGTCAGTTCCTGCTCAACCAGCGATTGCCAGTCCAGCAAAGCCGGCGGCGCACTGCCGGGCAGTTCAGATATCTGCGGGTTGTTTTCAGTGCCCGAGTAACGCAGCGGGCCGTTGGCAGGGGCGGGGGGCAGCGCAAAAACTTCCAACTGGTTTTCTTCCAGGTCCAGCACCTGTTTCTGCGTGCCCTCCAGGGTGCCCAGCCTGAGCAGGCCATTGATGCGCTTGCGCGCCGCCACGTCGGACTTCTTCGTGCCGCCCTTGACTGCGCCCTTGTGGGCCTGGAAATAGGTGATGCGGTCCATCGGCCCATCTTCGCCGGTCAACAGCGAGACGCTCCAGTCAAAGCCCCGCCACTCGGGTGGAATCGGGGCGCCAATCAGGCCCAACACCGTGGGGGCCACGTCAACCAGGCTGGCGGGCGCCTGGAACTGGCCCGATGGAATGCGCCCTTTCCAGGTGAACCCCAGCGGAATGCGCAGCTCTTCCTCGTAGAGGTAGCGGCCGTGGCCCTTGTAGCCATGCTCGCCCAGTCCCTCGCCGTGGTCGGAGGCAAACACCAGCAGGGTGTTGTCCATGTCCAGGTACTCGCCCAGGTTGTCGAGCATCAACCCGATCTGCTGGTCCACGTAGGCGATCTCGCTGTCGTATCGCTGCATCACCGAGGCCGAGCCATCGGTGGGCAGGCCCAGGGTATCGGCGAAAGATTCGTGCAGCTTGTACGGCGCGTGCGGGTCTACGAAATGCACCCACAGGAATAACGGCTGGCCGGGGTAGACGCCGTCCTCTTCGAACCACGCCTCGGTGCGCAGGCGCACATCTTCGGCATCAGATTCACCAAACCAGATAAACCAGCGTTTCTTGGTGAGCACTTCCTGGTATACGTCGAAATGCTCGGCCAGGCCGGACTGCTTGTCGGTCAAGGTCCAGTTGCTGACGAAAGCGGCCGTGGCATAGCCAAGCTGCATCAACATGTCGGGCAACGAGCGCAGACCCTCGCGCATGGGAATGCCGTTGCGGCTGGTGCCGTGCTCGTGCGGGTAGAGCGATGTGAGCATGCTGGCAGAAGCCGGGGCCGTGAGCGGCTCTACCGTTCGGGCGGCATTGAAGCGCGTGCCGTTGGACAGCAACGCGTCGATATTGGGGCTGGTTGGCGCCGGGTTGCCGTATACCGAAAGCCGGTCGGCGCGCAGGGTATCAACCGTGATCAGCAGGACATGCGGAAGGTCCGTGCGCGCATCATCGGCCGGGAGCGCGCCAGGCGCTCCCAGCACAGTCAGCAGTATCGCGAACCACTTGCCCGTTCGCGCTTGTTGACCCATCAGCTCTCGGAATCGCAGCCCGTGGTCAGGTAGTCGTTGGTCAGGACTTCCTCGGGCTCTACATCGCCAACCACGACGTGCACCGATTTCCCGGTGGTGGCGGTATCCAGCTTGGCGCTGAACTCCGTAATGGCGGTCACCTCGCGTGCCACGGTCTGATCGGTGTCCAGCGGTACGCACACGGTGTCACCCACGGATACCGACCCCGCGGTGATGCGGCCGAAAATTTCAGCGCTGCCGCCGGCGATGGTTTGCACATCACGGATGTAAAGCTTGAAAGGGGCGTTCGCCTTGTCTTCTTTCTTGTCCTTTGCCATCGCCGGTGTGGTAGCCAGCAGGCTGCCGGCCATGATGGCCGAAACGCTCAAAACCGCGAAAAACCTGGTGTTCCATTGCATCGCATTCATCCTTTGTTGATTGGGCGTTTATCCGGACACGATGATAACGAATCCGCTTTGCAAATGCCGTGCTAAGCTTTGGATATCCGGTCGCCTGCCCGTGCCGGGTCAATCGCGCCCCGCTTCTCATGGCGCGAGAGATATAAGAACCCAATAACGAGAGCACAAGAACGAACTGATCCGTAATAGAACCGGGAATCCGGTCCGCGCATCTGTCTGCATTCAGTGCAAGCTCCTGGCGGCTGGTTTCCACAGGAGAATAACCATGCACAACTCTAAAAAGCTGATCACATTGCTGGCCCTGGGCGGGCTGGGCTGCGCCGGTGGGGCAATGGCGCAGGATCAGGGCGAAGCAGCAGACGGCGCTTTGCTCGAAGAAGTTATTGTCACGGCGACCAAGCGCGAAGAAAGCATCTTCGATGTGCCGGTTGCGGTGAGCGCATTTACCGAGTCGGTGATGATCAAGGCCGGTATTACCGACCTGATCGATGTCGGCAAGTTTGTACCCAACCTCAATGTCACGGCGTTTTCCGCGGGCCATACTTCCTCGGTGAACCCCTTCATTCGCGGCATTGGCATCCAGGATCACCTGATCACCACTGATCCGGGCGTGGGTGTTTACGTCGATGGCGTTTACTACGGCCGCCAGGTGGGACAGAACTGGAACCTCGCCAATATCGAACGCGTGGAAGTGCTGCGCGGCCCGCAGGGCACGCTATATGGTCGAAACACCATCGGCGGCACCATCAACATCATCACCCGCAAGCCGGGCGACGAGCAGGGCGGACGGGCAACGATGACGGTGGGCACGCGTGGCCGCCTGAACGGCGACATGTACTGGAACCAGCCCATTACCGAAAACTTCGCCGTTTCCGCAACCGGCTCGTACATGAGCCGGGACGGGGTGGGCGACTTCCTCAACCACGATGCAGCGCACGATGTCGGCGAGCTCGACGAGTGGGCGTTCCGCTTTGCCGCCAACTGGGATGTGACCGATTCATTCTCGCTGCTGTTTGCCTACGACAAGAACGACGGCGATGGCGGCCTGCGGCCGTACACCACGTTGATCGACGAGGTGCCCACGGGCTTGCTGTACCAGGCCGGCGCGCGCAATTCGGATGTTTCGGCCGACCCTTATGACAACAACGGCGGTTTCTACGTGAACAACGGCGTATTCGTCGACCGTTCGACGGTGACTAACGAGGCTGACGGCTGGTCGGTGACTGCCGACTGGGAAATCAGCGAAACCTACTCGGCGCGGCTGATCTACAGCGACCGCAGTTCCGAGTACGAGTCCGGGCTTGATGATGACAGCATCGCGGAAACCCTGTTCACCTACCCGGAAACCGGTTACGCCGACCAGAAGTCATTTGAAGTGCAGGTGTTTGGCGAGTACGAGGGCTGGGATTTCGTGGCCGGCTATTACCATTTCGAGGAAGACGGCGGTAACCGCCAGAACCCCAACTTCTTCCTTGGCGGGTCTGCCGATTTCATCAACCAGCAAAGCCTGGACAGCGATGCGTTCTACGCCAACGTGGGCATCGAGCTGACCGACGCACTGCGGTGGACGATTGGCGCCCGCTACACCGAGGATGAGAAGAACGCCTACACCGCGCCGATCGTCGGGCTGCTGGAAGCCAGCGGCTCACGCGAGTGGGATGAAACCAGCTGGGAAACCGCGCTGGCCTGGGAGATGAACGACCGCATGCACTCCTACTTCACCATCCAGAACGGCTACCAGTCGGGCCAGTTCCCGGCGCGCGCTTACTGCCTGTTCGGCGCCTTGCAGCCGGATGGCTCCATCACCGAGCCCAACTGCTACCAGGCTGGAGACAATGTCACCGCCACCAACTACGAGGTTGGCCTCAAGGGCACGCCGATAGATTCGCTGCGGATGAGCGCGGCGATTTTCTACACCGACTACTCGGATCTGCCGTACCAGGTGAGTGACTCCAACATCGCTGGCTTCAACACGGTGAACATCATCGTTGACCAGACCTCCAAGGGCTTCGAGTGGGAAAGCGCCTGGACGCCAAGCGACCAGTTCACCCTGTACGCGACCCTGGGCTATATCGATGCCGATGTGGATGATCCCAACCCGGTAGTGGTGGCCCCGCTGACGCCGGAGGTGACGTTTTCAATCAGCCCGGAGTACGTGCTGCCGCTGGATAACGGCGCCGAGATGGTGTTCCGCGCGGACTACTCCTACCGTGACGACATGTACGGCGAGCCTTCCAGCGACCCGGGCCGCATGACCCGGATCGAAAGCCGTGACCTGATCAACTTTGATATCGCCTACCACGCGCCTGGCGACAAGTGGGTGGTGGCAGCCTACGGCCGCAACATAACGGATGAGAAGTACGCCAACGCCAAGCTGCTGCCGGATGATTACCTGCTGATCATTCTCAACAATGATCGCAGCGAGTTCGGCCTTCGCTTCATGTACAACTTCTAGCGGGCAACGGCCACGGTAATAGCCTGCAGCAGCGCGCCCTGGAGCGCGCTGTCGCGGGCGCTGGTGGCGTTCTCGCGGGCACTCTGGATGGCCACAACCAGCTTGTTCGCAGGGTCAATGTAGATGCCCTGGCCGAAAATGCCGGCGGCCCGGTAGGTCCCGTCGGGGCGTAGCCACCAGAAATAGCCGTAGTAAGGCGCGCTGTCAGAAGGCGTGGTGGATTCGTTCATCCAGCCATCTGCCAACACCAGCGTTCCGTCCGCCAGTCTGCCCCCGCGCAGTGCGAACAGGCCGATCCTTCCGTAGTCGCGCAACGTTGCGGCCAGGCAGCAACCGCCGAATTCCCCGCCCCCCGGTTCGGTCAATGGCCACACCGCATCGGCTTCCATGCCAAACGGCTCCCACACTTTGAAGCGCAGGTAGCTGGAAAGGTTGTTGCCGATGGCCGAGCGCAGCAGGTTGCCGGCCAGGTTGGTTTCGGCGGTGTTGTAGTTGAAAACCGATCCGGGCTCGGCTACGCGTGGTTTGTCCGCCAGGTATTCGTACAGCGCCAGGGACTGCCAGGTGGCCTGGTTGATGTCAGCTTCAGGGTCCTTGTAATCCTCGTTCCATTCGACCCCGGAGGCCATCTGCAACAGGTTGCGGATGGTGGTCTGGTCGTACACCGACCCCTTCAGGTGCGGCAGGTAGGTGGTGACCTTGTCGTCGACGCTGTTGATATAGCCGTCGCGTATGGCTGCCCCAATCAGCAGGGATACCACCGACTTGGACACTGAAAATGACATCCAGCGGGTGCTTTCGGTGTTGCCCAGGCCATAGCGCTCGTAGGCGATGGCGCCATCCTTGATCACCAGTAGTCCACCCACGCGCTGCTGGTCGAAGTATTCATCCATGCTCAGCGAGAACGGCTCGTCCTCGAACATGCCGCCAATCTCCAGGTTGTCCAGGTCGCGCAACTGGTAGGCAAGCATCGCCGGGTTGCTGCTGGCCGGCACGCGGCGCGTTGGGCCAATCTTCTCACTATTGCGATAACCGGCCACCTGCTCCAGCGGCGTCCAGAACAGGATGTTGTCCTGGCTGCCAAGGTGCTTTTCGTCGTCGGCCGGATCCAGGTAGAGCGCATCGGCCCACGAAACCGGCGCGCTCAGGGCGAGGCAGGCAGCAATAAGAAGGATTGTGATTCGCATGGGCGGCGTTCCTGCTTGGCTTGGAATAGACCGGGCTGCAAGGCTGGCCGGCCCTTTGGAAGCGCCATACTAATGCAAAGCACATAAAAACGGGGCGCTTCCCTGCGCCCCGCTCGCACTTACAGCTTTTCGTGGCTTACTCGATTTCGAATTCACCCTCGGAAAAGGTCTGGTTGCCACTCTCTTCCATCGCGCCCACCTCGAACTTCATCTCGGTGATGCCGTCGTCCAGGTAGGACTGGAGAAACTCGGCGGGGATGGTCACCGCCATCTGCTCGGGCTTGAGCTGGGCCATGAAGATGCGCTGCGGGTCGGCGGCCTCGTCGTCGGCCGGCTCAACCGTGACTTCCCAGCGCACCACTTCCACCTCGGCCGGGTCGGCAATGATGCCGGCATCGACCAGTTCCTGGTCATGGCAGGACTCGCCCAGGTCATCCCCGTGGTCCCACGTGATCACCGCGTTATCCACCGACAGCGTGGCGTCTTCGGTGGCTTCGATGTCGGGCGCCGCCGGCAGGTTGTAGGTCAGCTCGGCGGTGCTGCGCAGTTTCTCACGCTCGATGGTTTGTGCCCGGGCGAGGTATTCGCCTTCGGGAAACAGCAACAGGAACTCGGCCAGGGTCTGGACCCGCTCCTCGGGTTCCTCGGGGTCTGCGGAGCACAGCGGCTCCGAGCTTTCGAAGAAGAGCTCGGTGACACCTTGCTCTTCCAGGCCTGCGTGCGGGCGCTTGGTCATGATTTTCTGGCCGGTGGGATCGTCAAGGCGAATCCAGCGCCAGGCCTCGGCGTCCAGCAGCGCGTGGAAGCCCACGTCGCCATCGGTGGCATTGATCTCGATCAGGACCACGGCTTCGTCCAGTTCTTCGGCCTGCGCCGGAGTGCCGACGCAAGCGAGCACCAGCGCCAGTCCGCAAAACATCCCGGGTTTCAGCAGTTTCGTGTTCATCAGTCGCTCCGTCTCTTGGTTGGTGAAGGGGCCGGCGGCCGGGGTGTGCCTTGCCGCGCGGCTACTGGTTTGGACGGAGTGGAAAAAGAAAATCAGTCGCAGGCGCTAGAACGACCAGTGCAGGCCGATGGCGGGAAGGATAGGCAGCCATTCTTCCTGGCTGTAGTCGAGGAAGACATTGCCGGCGTCATCTTCCTCGATGTCGTAGTCGGAGCAGCAGGGGTTCATGCGATTGGTGGCATTGGTCACCTCGAAGAACAGAGACAGCCGCCCCTTGCGCATTTCGAACGCTCGGCTGACGCGAAAATCGAGCTGGGCGAAGGTGCTGTACTGCTCCGCGTTGCGCGGTCCGGGCACCGGGATGTAGACCGTTTCGCCATCCTCTTCCGCCTCGTTGTACGCCATCGACGAGGTGGGCCAGCCGCTGTGCACCGACAGCGCCAGGCCAACTTCCCAGGCGCCGGGGCGCCAGGCCAGTCCTGCCTGTAACGCGTGCCGCTGGTCCCAGCTTCTTGGTTGGTGCTCACCATCAATCACGTCGTAGGCGCGCGCGTAGGAATAACTGGCCCACCACTCAAGGTCGCCCTGGCCGCGGTGGTCCAGGGTGATTTCCACACCCCGCGCGGAGGCCGAGGTGGGATCGAGTCGCAAGCGGTCTGGTGCCAGTTCCGGGATTAGCGCCAGCGGGTCGAACTGGTTCTCGAAGCGCGGTTTGAGGTGATCGTATTGCTTGTCGAACGCCTCCAGCCGCAGCCGGTATCCGTTGGCAAAGCGATGCTGGAAGCCGGCAATCCAGTGGTCGGCCCGTTGCGGCGCAAAGAATTGCTGCAGCCCATCTTCAACCTGCAACTCCATCACCGACTGTGACTGGTAGTAACGGCCCCAGGTAAGCCTCAGTTCAGAGTTGGGCCCCAGGCGCTGCAGCACGCTGATGCGTGGGCTGAGTTGGCTGCTGAAATCGGGCTCGGTCCAGTCCTGGCGATCCCAGCGCAGCCCGAACTGCAAGCCCGTATTTTCCGTGGCTTGCCAGCGGTCGGAAACGAACAGGCTGTAGCCATTGCCGCCAGGCGCCGCCACGATTCGAGACTGGGTGGGGTTGGTGATGCCGGGGTAGAACTCGTAGAACCCGTCGTAAGCGGCTGCCGAGCGGTAGTCGTAGTTCGCATCCTGGTGGCTTGCGCTGAAGCCCCAGCTCAACAGGTGATTGCGGATGCCGCTGAACTGCCAGTGTTGCTCCAGGCCAAGAATATCGGCGTCGCGCAGGTCGCGAACCGCCGCCTGCATGCGGTCGGGGTCGTTAACCTCGGCAATGCGGGAATTGTCGAGCGAGGTCCACGACAAGGTGGTGCGTGAAGACAGGTATGGCGTCCACTGGTCATCCAGGGTCAGCCACAGCGTCTCGCTGCGGGTGGAGCTGACCGATTGCTCCAGTTCATCCGGCTGGTCCTCGGTGATTACGGTCACGTCGTCGTCGGCGTAAAGAACATTGAACGTCAGCGCGTGGTTGGCGGATGGCGCCCAGCCCAGCGAGGCAAAAACATCGAAATAGTCGGGTTTGCCCAGGCTGTCGCTCAGCACCGCGTCGAGGTTGCTGCGGCGCGCCGAGAACAGCCAGTGAATGTTCGACTCACCGCGATAGCCGCTGTTGAGGATCGAGGTGTTGTACACGCTCAGTCCCAGTTCGGTGGCCAATGGCGCTTCCGGCTCGCGGGTTTCCATCAGCAACATGCCGCTCATCTGGTCGCCGTAGGCTGCCGGGTAGCCGCCGGTGTAGGCCTCGATGCCGGAAATTGCACGGGCGTCGATGGTCGAGAAAATGTTGTGGTAGTCGCGGATGTGGAACGGGTCCAGCAGCTTGAGGCCGTTGAGGTAAATGGCGGTCTCGTTGTGCTCGCCGCCGCGAAAGTGCGAACGGGATGACAGGCCGCCCGCGGCGGCGCCGGGGAGGCGCTGGGCGGTTCGCACCGGATCTTCACCCAGGTCGGGCAGGGCCTGGATGGCGCGCTGGTCGATGTAGAAATTCGAATTTGACCACAGCAGGTAGCGGCTGGCCGAAACACTGATCGGCTCCAGTTCACGCGGGGTGTCATCGTCGATGGCGCTGGCTTGCGTACTGGCGTTCGCCCCGGATGATGAACCGGGCGAGCGCGCCGCCCGCACCACCAGGTACAGGCCATCTGATTCCAGCAGGGTCAGGCCGTGCGGCTCCAATACCTCGCGGGCGCGCAGCAGCGGGTCCTGGAACAGCGGTTCAGACTTCACCACCAGGTCGGGAGTGACCAGGGCGGTGCTGTAGACAATGGGAATACCGGAATCGCGAACCGCGTCGAGCACCGCCTGGATCGGCTGGCCGGCTAGCGGGGTCTGCGCGCCGTGCACGCCCGTGGCGATGCCGCAAAGCATCAGCAGCAGGCACATCACGCCCGCCCGGCCTTTGCGGCCGGCGCTGGATCTCGGCGCGTGCGCGATCCTGGGCAATGAGCGCTCCTAGTTGCTGGTTCGAAGCCTCACGGTGATTATCCCATGATCCACCTGCGCGCTCAGTTCGCTGGTTTGCAGCACCAGGTCCAGCGCGCGCATCGGGTCCAGCGTGACTTCGCCTCGCAGTTGGGTTTCATGGGCAAGCTGTGACGCGCGCGGTGATTCGTAGCGGATCTCGTGGCCGGTTTCGTGGCCCACCCACTCGAGGAATTCGGCAATCGTTCGCCCATTGGCGTCAAACGGTTCGGCCAGCGAATCGGCCCAGGCCCAGTCCTCGCCGTAGGTGGCAATATTGCGCACCACCGGCGCAGTGCCCGCCCTTGCTGAAACCTCCTGTCCTTGGCTGGCCGTGTGTGCGCCGTCTGTCCAATCCAGCGCCACCGCGCCATCGCGCACCCGCACCCGGGTTTGCCCGGCTTCGACACTGGTCATATAGCGGGTGCCGGTGTGCCGGACCAGGCCGGCCGGGGTGAGCAGCGCCGGGGAGAGCGCGTCGGCGGGCCGGTCGCGCGAGTCAATGTAGACCTGACCTTCAAGCAACTCGATCTCGCCGGCGTGGGTAAAGCGCAAGCGGGTTTGCTGGTTGATGCGTACCGAGCTACCATCGCGCCAGGTCAGCGACAAGGCGGCGCCGGCAGTGGTTGAAAGGCTTGTGCCGCTGGAGAGATTGCTGTCTTGCGTAACACGCCCGGTGGGCGGCTCGTCCCCCACGCTGGTTTCAGCTATGCCCTCAATAATGTCCACGCTAGCCAGCGTCACCGCCGCCGGCGCGGGCCCGGAACCGGCTTCGTTCAGTTGGAAGGCCACCACCGCGACGAGCAGCGCGGCCGCCACGGCGAAGCCTCCTGCTTTCAGGCGTTTGCGCTTGGTGGTCGCAGCCTTCCACTCGGCGTGGAGGGCTTCGCGAATCGCCACTTCATCGGCCTGTGACGGCCGTTCGCGTACCGCCGCTTCGCGCAGCAGCGCTTCAATCCGGTCTTCGCGGCTGTGCCCAGCCTGGTTGTCTTTGTGATTCATCCTTCCGCCTCTTTGGTCACGGGTCGGGACAATTCGGTGTAGACCTCCGCAAAGGCCCGCTTGGCCCGCGCCAGCAGTGATTGAGCCGCGTCCGGGCTGACCCCCAGCCACACCGCGATCTGTTTTACCGAATGGCCCTGGATGTACTTCCATTCCAGCGCATTGCCGTAGTTGGGCGGCAAGTGATCCAGCGCCACCTGGATCAGGCGCCTGAGTTCCTGGGCGCGCATGTTGCGCGATGGTTCATTGGCTGCCGGCGCCAGGAAAGAATCCACCGCCGCGCGAATCTCCGGGCTGTCCTCGGTGTGCACGATGGTTTCGCGGTACTTCGCGTTGCGCCGCGCCCAATCGATGGTTTCGTTGCGGGCAATGCTGCACAGCCAGGTGAACAGGGCTGCCTCGGCGCGGTAGCGGCCAATATTGCGCAGCGCCTTGGACATGGATGACTGGACGATCTCGCAGGCTGCCTCCTCGTCGTGCCCTGTACGCGACAGTACAAAGCGATAAAGCCGGGCGAAATGATCGTCGAAGAACTGGTGGAACGCGCGTTCGTCGCCCGCCTTCAGCCGGCGTGCGAGTTTCCTGTCTTCCAAGTGTGTCAGCATGCGTTCGCCATGCAGTCAGCCGCTACTATGATCTTAGACGAACGTCTCCTTAAAACCGGTCGTTTGAAGGAACTTCCAGGGTTTGGCCGGTCTGAACAGCAGGCAGCGGAACAAGAACGATAGGATATAGCTCATGAGAGTGTGTAACAGCGCCTGGCTAATGGGCGCCCTGGTCATATTTTCCTGCGCAGCGCAGGCCGCACAATGGGGGCCGGTCAAGGTAGCCGGTCGCGAGATCTGGCCCGGTGAGAGCCAGCGTTTTCCCTACGGGGGTGAAACCAGTTTCGAGGCGGCTTTCCTGGATGCGCCGGTGTTCGTGGCGCGTGGTCGCAGCAAGGGGCCTACCCTGTGCATCACCGCCGGCATTCACGGTGATGAGATCAACGGCACCGAAATTGCCCGCCGCGCGTTCAGCTGGATCGACCCCGAATCGCTGTCCGGAACAGTCATTGCTTTTCCCATGGTGAACGCGGC
Organism: Gammaproteobacteria bacterium; assembly: GCA_030428105.1. GTDB lineage: Bacteria > Pseudomonadota > Gammaproteobacteria > Xanthomonadales > SZUA-36 > JAUIBE01. The sequence continues at coordinate 122,123 of JAUIBE010000003.1, read as the reverse complement.
AGGCGTGCGCACTGGTAACCGCTACATGGCCGACAGGCGCGATCTTAACCGCGAATTTCCCGGTCGCTCGCGCGGCAGCGCTTCGGCGATCGTGGCCTACACCCTGTTCACCGAAATCACCAACAACTGCCATTACCTGATCGACCTGCATACCGGTTCATTCGCGCGCGCCAACCACCCGCAGATTCGCGTCTCCAACGGTGACCCCGAGGGCCTGGAACTGGCCCGCCACTTCGGTGTGGGCATCATCGTGCTCGGCGATGGGCCCGCGGGCAGTATTCGCCGCGAGGCCCACGACGCCGGCATTCCCTCCATCATCTACGAGGCCGGTGAGCCGCTACGGTTCGATCTCGACCAGATCGCTGCCGGTGTGCGGGGTATCGACAGTGTGATGGCCTACCTCGGCATGGTGGAGGGCCCGCAGGAACTCGAGATTCCGAATTCCCGGATCTACGCGGACACCACCTGGGTGCGCGTGCCCGTGGGTGCAGGTGGCTTTTTCTTCCCATCGGCGGAGTTGGGAGAAACGGTGGAGTCCGGGCAGGTGCTGGGCACCATCATTGACCCGCTGACCGACCGCCATACGGTGATTCGCGCCACCGAGGACGGCGAAATCATCGGCCTGGCCGCCGCGCAGATTTTTCTTTCGGGCTATGCCTTGGTGCACCTGGGGCTCACCCGACGCTAGCAGCGGTACCGCAGGCCGGGAATAAACCTCTATACTGAGTGGAGGTTCTGTCGCTGACCCGGAGCGCGCAAATGAAACGCCGGTTTTTCCTCAAGTCTTCCGTGGCCGCCTCGGTCGCGTTGTCGTTGCACCAGGGCCTGATCCGGGCCGCAATGGCCGATGGTGGCCAGGTGGTGGAGGCCGACATCCAGGCCATGACCCTGGATGGCCAGGAAAAGCAGCTCAGCCGTGCTGCAGTGCAGGAGCTTTCCGATAGCTTGCGGGGCAACCTGCTGCTTCCCGGGAGCGAAGCCTACGAGATGGCCAGGCTGGTGTTGAACCCCGATATCAACAAGTTCCCGGCCATGGTGGTGCAACCCCTGGGCGCGGCCGATGTGCAGTTGGCGGTGCAGTTTGCCAGCCAGGAAAGCCTGGTCACCGCGGTCAAATGCGGCGGGCACGCTTTTTCGGGCATCTCCACCTGCGATGGCGGCATGCAGATTGACCTTTCGCTGATGCGAAATGTGCGCGTCGACCCGGTGGCGCAGCGCGCCTGGGTGGCCGGTGGCAGTCTTTTGGGCGAGATGGATTTTGAAACCATGGCCAATGGCCTGGTGACCACCGCCGGTTCGGTGTCGCACACCGGTGTGGGCGGGCTGACCCTTGGCGGCGGTTTCGGCCGGTTGGCACGCAAATTCGGCCTGGCCTGTGACAACGTGCGCTCGGTAGACATCGTTACCGCCGATGGCCAGCTTCGCCGCGCCAGCTTCGATGAAAACCCCGACCTGCACTGGGCGGTGCGCGGTGGTGGCGGAAACTTCGGCGTGGTCACCGCATTCGAGTTCCAGTTGCATGAGCAGGATCGCGAGGTGATTGCCGGGCGCTACATGTTCACGCCCGACAAGCGCGCCGATGTCTTGCGTTTCGTCTCCGAGTATGGCGCCACGGCGCCGGATGAACTGCTTGTGGCGCCGTTTATCGGTGCGTTTCCTGGCAGCGACCCGGTCACCGTGCTCGGTATCGTGTACAGCGGGCCACCCGAAAAAGCGGAGCAGTTGCTGGCGCCCATCGAAAAACTGGGGCCGGTAGCCAACACGGTGAAGACCTGGGATTACGTGGCGCTTCAGAAATCGGGCGACATGGATGATCCCCGCGCCAACGGTTCATACATGAAGTCCGGGTTCGTTGACACCATTTCCGACGACCTGATTAGCGCTTTGCTGGAAAGTTTCCATGGCGACCCGGGCCGCGCCACCTGGACTTCGTTCGGCCACTGCGGCGGCGCCATCAACCGCGTGCCTTACGCCGACACGGCATTTACTGAGCGTGATGCTGGCCACGAAATGTTTTCCTTCGTGGGCTGGCCGGCCGGCACCGATGGCGCGCCGCACATTGAATACCTGCGTGAGCACTGGGACCAGGTGGACAAATACACCCGGGGCTTCTACGTTAACGACCTGGGTGATGAAACCCAGGCCGAGGTAAATGCCAACTACGGCGCAAACCTGAATCGCCTTGTCCGGGTCAAGAACCAGTACGACCCGGCCAACCTGTTTCGCCTGAACGCCAATATTCAACCAACCGTTTAGCTCCGAAGATTTTTTTCATGAAAACCGACAACGCTTCCGGCCCCCGGGCCGGAGCGGGCAGAATTGATTGATGACCAGCAACGTTGCATTTATCGGCCTTGGTGTCATGGGCTATCCCATGGCTGGCCACCTGGCGTCAGCCGGCCACGCGGTTCGCGTGTACAACCGCACACGGGAACGCGCTGAAGCGTGGGCGCAGACTTACCGTGGTGAGGTGGCCGATACTCCGGCTGCCGCCGCATCAGGCTGCGATCTCGTTTTTTGCTGCGTGGGCAACGACGATGACCTGCGCCAGGTGACGCTTGGCAATGAAGGCGCCTTTACCGGCATGACCGCCGGCAGCGTGTTCGTCGACCACACCACCACGTCGGCGCGGGTTGCCCGTTCGCTGGCGGCGGTTTGTGCAGAACACGGCATCACCTTCGTCGACGCACCCGTTTCCGGAGGGCAGGCCGGCGCTGAAAACGGCCAGCTAACCGTGATGATGGGCGGCGATGCGGCCACCATCGAAAAGGTTGGGCCGGTGATCGACTGCTACGCAAAAATGCGCGCCCGCCTGGGCGACGTGGGCAGCGGCCAGTTGGCCAAGATGGTCAACCAGGTATGCCTGGCCGGCGCCATCCAGGGCCTGGCCGAGGGTATCCACTTTGCGAAGCAGGCCGGACTGGATCCGGCTGAAGTGATCGAGGTGATCTCGAAAGGTGCGGCGCAGTCGTGGCAGATGGACAATCGCGCCGCCACCATGATCGCCGACAAGTTTGATTACGGCTTTGCGGTGGATTGGATGCGCAAAGACCTGGGCTACGTGATGGAAGAAGCCCGCAACAACGGCGCGCGCCTGCCGGTGGCTGCGCTGGTGGACCAGTTTTACGCGGAAGTGCAGGCCATGGGCGGCGGTCGGTGGGACACTTCCAGTCTCTTGAAACCCTTGGAATCATTCCGGGAAACGCATGACTGATCGTATTGAAAAGAACGGCCTGAACATTCACCCCCTGCTGGTCTCCTTTGTCGAGGAAGAACTGCTGCCGGGCCTTGAAATCGAAGCCGACGCCCTGTGGGCCGGTCTGGCCAGGATCGTTGCGGAGCTGGCCCCGCGCAATCGCGAATTGCTGGCCAAACGTGAGGACCTGCAACGGCAGATCGACGCCTATCACCGGGAAAACGGTCCGGGCATTGCCGATCGTTCCGCTTATCACCAGTTCCTTGCACAGATTGGCTACCTTGAACCGCCGGTCGAGGCGTTTTCCATCTCCACCGGCAATGTCGATGCGGAGATTGCCGCGGTAGCGGGCCCGCAACTGGTGGTTCCGGTAAGCAACGCGCGCTTTGCGCTGAATGCCGCCAACGCCCGTTGGGGCAGCCTGTACGACGCGCTTTACGGCACCGATGTGATTGACGAAAGCGAAGGCCGCGAAAAGTCTGGTGGCTACAACCCGGCGCGCGGCGCGGCGGTTATCGAGTACGCGGCAGAGTTCCTGGACCTTGCGGTGCCGCTGGCGGACGGCAGTCACGCGGAGGTAACAGAATATCGCCTGGAGCAGGACGAAACTGGCGCCGAGCTGGTGGCCTGCCTGGAAGACGGCTCGATCACGGAACTGGAAAACCCCGCCCAGTGGCGCGGCTTCTCCGGTACCCAGCCTGCCTGGTCGCTGCTGTTCCGTAACAACGGCTTGCACCTGGAGATCAGGATTGATCCTGAGCACCCGATCGGGCGCGATGCGCGCGCCAACGTGGCCGACGTGGTGCTGGAATCGGCGGTCACCACCATCCAGGACTGCGAGGATTCGGTTGCCGCGGTGGATGCCGAGGACAAGGTGGGTGTGTACCGCAACTGGCTGGGGCTGATGAATGGCAGCCTCGAGGCCGAATTCTCCAAGGGTGGCAAAAGCATGACCCGCCGCCTCAACGCCGACCGCACTTACCTCAACGCGCGGGGCGAAAACGTCGAGCTGCCCGGCCGCAGCCTGATGCTGGTGCGTAACGTGGGTCACCTGATGACCAATCCCGCCATCATCGACGCCAACGGCGACGAAATTTTCGAGGGCATCATGGATGCGGTGATGACCGCGGCGTGCGCGATGCACGACCTGGGTGGCCTCGGCCAACACCGCAACAGCCGCACCGGCAGCGTGTACATCGTCAAGCCCAAGATGCATGGTTCGGCCGAGGCGGCGTTGACCAACGACCTGTTCGCCGCGGTGGAAGACCTGCTTGGCCTGGAACGCAACACCATGAAGGTGGGCGTGATGGACGAAGAGCGCCGCACCACGGTGAACCTTGCGCAGTGCATCCACGCGGTGCGCGAGCGCCTGGTGTTCATCAACACCGGCTTCCTCGACCGCACCGGCGATGAAATCCACACCAGCATGGTGGCTGGCGCGGTGCTGCCCAAGGAGACCATCAAGTCGCAACCGTGGATCCAGGCCTACGAGGACTGGAATGTCGATATCGGCATCCGGTGCGGCCTGCCCGGAAGGGCGCAGATTGGCAAGGGCATGTGGCCCAAGCCCGACGAAATGAAGGCCATGGTGGACAGCAAGCTGGCCCACCTGAAGCAGGGCGCCAGTTGCGCCTGGGTGCCGTCACCCACCGCCGCCACCCTGCACGCCATGCATTATCACCAGTTCAACGTGGCCGAACGCCAGGAGCAATTGGCCGAACGCGACATCGCCAGCGTGGAAGATATCCTCACCCCGCCGTTGGGCAACCCGGCAGAGCTTTCAGACGCTGAGATTCAATCCGAGCTGGACAACAACGCCCAGGGCATCCTCGGCTACGTGGTGCGCTGGATTGACCAGGGCGTGGGTTGTTCCAAGGTTCCCGACATCCACGACGTGGGCCTGATGGAGGACCGCGCCACCCTGCGCATTTCCAGCCAGCACATTGCCAACTGGCTGTTCCACGGCGTGTGCGACGAGACCCAGGTGCGCGCCACGCTGGAGCGCATGGCAGTGGTGGTGGATGGGCAGAACGCCAATGATCCGGCCTACCAGCCCATGGCGCCAGGCTTTGATTCCAGTATTGCATTCCAGGCCGCCTGCGACCTGGTGTTCAAGGGCAAGGAGCAGCCCAGCGGTTACACCGAGCCGTTGCTGCACGCCCGGCGGCTGGAGAAAAAGGCCGCGGCCTAGCTGGAGGGAAAGCCCGGCTGTTGTGGCGGGGCGCTGATTTCCTCGAAGTCCTGCACCCGCGCGTTGAACGCAATCGAGATGCGCGTGGTGTCGGAATCGAAGGTGTTGACGCTGTGCGCCAACCACGCCGGGAACAGGATCATCTGGCCGTCTTCCGGCGCAATGTTCACGTTCTTGCCAAAGCCATAACCCGGGTGTGAAAACTGGTCGACCCGGCCCCTGGGGTCATAGAACTTGATCTTGCCGGCGTTCTTCACGCCATCGTCCACGTACTCGCCTGCGCGCACGTAATACACGCCCGACCAGTGGCAGTCGGGGTGGGTATGGTACTGGTTGTAGGAGCCTGGCCCGTTGACATTGGCCCACGCCGAGATCTCGATCTTGGCTTTGAAGTACTGCACGTGGGCGATCAGGTTCACCATGTTCATCACCGCCGAACGCATGGTGCCGACCAGGTCGCGCACCTCGGGTTCCGGCCAGTCCTGCAGGTCGCGGCTCGAGTGCCAGCCGTGCACATTGCTGTGCGACACGCCGGACTCGCTGTCCTTGCGCGACAGCACGGCCTTTTCCAGGCCCGGGTTGATGACATCCGCGTTGGGCACCTTGAAGCGCGCCAGTGGGGTGCGGAACAGCGAAGTGACGTCGGTCTGGTGGTTTAGCCTGAGTTCCATAGCCTGGCAATTGTACAATCGGCCCAGCCATGCAGCCACACCATGACCCCGATGTTGTGCTCGACACCAGCGGCGAGGAATGTCCCGTGCCGGTGGAGCGTGCGGCCGAGCGGATCGAAGCCCTGGACGTGGGACAGGTGCTCAGGGTGATTGCCACCGACCCGGTGGCGCCGATTGACCTGGAAGCCTGGTGCATGCGCCAGGTGCACGACTACCTGGGCAGTGAGGAGCGCGGTGGCGCCTGGGAAATCCGCATTCGCAAGCGGCTATCGCGCCAGTAACAACGGCTGCGCCAGCGTCACCTCGTCACAGTTGTCGCCCGGCCCCTCGCGGTCGAACACCAGGAATTCCGAGTCCGTCTCCAGCGCGATCTGGTAGTGGTGCCAGGTGCCGCGGTGGTACTGGATGGCCTGGTCACCGCGCGCCACGAAAGCGCGCATGGCGGCCGGATCGGGCGTGTCTCCGGGTGGGGCCACGACGATGGCGTAGGGTCGATCGTGCAGTGGCCAGAAGGCCTGGCTGCCCAGCGGGTGGCGCTCCAGAGCGCGAATCTCGATGGGCAGTTTGCGCCCTCGACTGCGATAGAAGTGCACCGCAACGCGACCGTCCTGGTGCTGGCAGTCGTGGGGCAGCAGGTCGGCAAACTTCTGCGCATGGCCCTCGTTGATGGTCAGGGGCTGGCGCCGGTCCAGCTCGATCACTACCCCAAACGGCGCAAAGGCTTCCGCGCGGAGTGGCTCAAGCGCCAAGCGGGGCGGGGTCACCTCGGGCATGCAAAATCCGGGTCGCGGTGGCCAAACAGCCGCAGTCGCGCCACGCCGCCATCGGGGTGAATATCGAGCCGCACGTGGCTGACCGTGCCAACATCCCGCAATTCCTTGAATTCGTGTTCCTGGTCCGGGCCCAGTGCTGCGCGTGGCAGGATTTCCTTCCAGCCCTCGCTGTCGGGGCTGATCGTTTCCTCGGCGGCATCGTCGAATACACCGCCGTACAGCGTGCAGGCAGCGGGGTAGTTGCCCTTGAACCACTGGGTGTCGACGATGGCGCGGCGCAAGCGGCCGGCATGGCCGAGGCGCAGGATCACCCAGTCGAAGCCCGGTTCGCGCCGCCGGCGGGTCTCCCAGCCATCGCCCATGTTCAGCGAGCGATCGGGCAGGATCAGGTTGCACATGTGGCCGTAGTGCATGTCGTTGCAAGCCAGCGCGCGGCCGCCGTTGAGCAGGGCGGAAAGGTCGACTTCCTCGGCCGGGTCATGGCACGACCAGTCGCGGTGGGCCACGCCGTAAACCCGAAGCCGTGCCACGCCGCCATCGGGGAATATGTTGAAACGCAGGTGGGTCCACAGGCCGCGGTCGCTGACTTCCACGTAGCGGTGGGAATCACCCTGTAGTTCGATCATCTCGGTCAGCGGTGTCCACTGGCTGTCGTCCAGCGGGTCGGGGTCGCCGTCGAAATTCATGCAGCCATCGATCCGCGCGCCGGGTGGGTAGTTGCCGGTGAAAAAGCTGGTGTCGATATCGAAGCCGTGAATCGTGCCCGGGCAGATCTTGATCAGGCACCAGTCGTGGCCGCCTTCGCGGCGGCGCCGGGATTCCCAGCCGTCCATCCACTTGCCGTGGTCATCGTAGGCGTCGGGGTAAAACACCGGCGCCTGCGGCTCGATCAGGCGATCGCGCGAGGCAAAAAATTCGTCCGAGGCGCTTAGCACCTCTGCGCCGAGCCGGGTCAGGGCCAGGTTAACGAAACGCTGGGTAAAGCTTGGCGCCGGTGAGATCGGGCCCACTGCACTAACCATGGCTGCTCAGTATTTTTTCCAGGCGAAAGCCGATGATGCGAATCACGTTTTCCACCGCGGTTTTGAACTCCGCTTCCTCGGAACGCTCGATGCGGTCGCGGAAGCGCTTGAGGATCTCGCGCCGGTCAAGGCCGCTCACCGCAATGATAAAGGGAAAGCCAAACTCCTCGCGGTAGGCGAGATTCAGGCTCTGGAATTCGATGAATTCTTCCGGCGTGCACTGGTCCAGGCCGGCACCGGCCTGTTCCGACTGGGAATCGGCACCCATCTGTGCACGGTCACGCACGCCACAGGCCAGGTCGGGATGCGCGCGGAGCAGCTCAAGGCACTGTTCGCGCGGCGCCGAGCGCACCGCCCGGCCGAACGCATCGGAGAGCACCACCGGGTCTCGAGACTGCGCCACTTCGGGATCGGCGTCCCACACGGCAGCGGCCACCCACGGCGAGTGTTCGGCCACTTCGCCGAAGCGCGCCATGAAGCGCTCGCGGTCTTCCCGGCTGTGTTCGGTTTCAGTCATCGGCTGGTGGGTGGTGTTGTCGCCAGTGCCTGGCGATATCAATGCGCCGACACCACCATACCGCTTCGAACTGGCGCGCGTAGCGAATAAAGCGCTGCAGCGCGGCGAAACGGCCGGGGCGCCCGGCGATGCGACAGTGCAAGCCCACCGACATCATCCGTGGAGTGTGCTCGCCTTCGGCGTAGAGCACGTCGAAGCTGTCCTTGAGGTACTGGTAGAACTGTTCGCCCGAGTTGAAACCCTGGTTGGTGGCAAAGCGCATGTCGTTGGCGTCCAGGGTGTAAGGAATCACCAGGTGTGGCTTGCCATGGTCATGGTCCCAGTGCGGCAGGTCATCGTTGTAGTCGTCGGCGTCGTATTCGAAACCGCCTTCCTCGACCACCAGTTTGCGGGTGTTGGGGCTGGTGCGGCCGGTGTACCAGCCCAGCGGCCGCTCGCCAACGGCGGATTCGATGGCGGCGATGGCCTGTTGCATGTGCGCGCGCTCGGTTTCCTCGTCGACATACTGGTAGTCGATCCAGCGCTGGCCGTGCGAGCAGATCTCGTGGCCGTCGCCATGCAGCGCCCGCACCGGGTCGGGATAGCGTTCCACTGCAGAGCCCACCGCAAACACCGTGACCGGCACCTGCTGCTCGGCAAACAGGCGACGCAGGCGCCACACGCCGACCCGGCTGCCGTACTCGTACACCGACTCCATGCTCATGTGGCGCACGCCTTCGCGGGCGTCGGCGCCGATCAGTTCGGAGAGGAAGGTCTCGGAAGCGGCATCACCGTGCAATACGCAATTCTCGCCGCCCTCCTCGTAGTTGAGGACGATCTGCAGGGCAAGCCGCGCCCCTCCAGGCCAGTTGGCCTGCGGTGGATTGTCGCCATAGCCCGCCAGGTCGCGGGGATAGCTCGGTGAACGGTGGTCGGTGCCGGGCATCGAATTGTTATACTCGGATTTCGCCTCTCTAGAGGAATTCTGCCATGGGCGCACTGACAACGCATGTGCTGGACACGATGGCGGGGAAACCCGCAGCGGGCGTGCTCGTCGACCTGTACCGCCTGGGCGATGAGGCCGAACGGGTCAGCAGCGTGCTCACCAATGACGATGGACGTTGCCCGGGCCCACTACTCGATGGCGAAGATTTCAGCCCTGGCGAGTACGAACTGGTGTTCCACGCCGGTGACTATTTCCGCGACCGCGACGTGGATCTGGGCGACCCGGCATTTCTTGACCACGTGGTCATCCGCTTCGGCATTTCCGACGATTCTCACTACCACGTTCCCCTGCTGATCTCCCCGTTCGGTTACAGCACCTACCGGGGAAGCTGAGCCCGCGCTCCAGGCCATGCGCACGCAAATTGATTTCCTGCTCGGCGACCAGCGCGTAAGCGTGTCGAGCGCCGCGCCTGAAACCACCGTGCTCGAATGGCTGCGTGGCAACAGCCGAACCGGCACCAAGGAAGGCTGCGCCGAGGGTGACTGTGGCGCCTGCACGGTGGTGGTGGCGGAGCAGCGGGAAGGGCGCCTGCATTACCGCGCAGTCAACGCCTGCATCCAGCCGCTGGTTTCCCTCGACGGCCGCCAGTTGATCACGGTGGAGGACCTTGCCAGACCGGGATGCCACGATTTCGACGGCCTGCACCCGGTGCAGCAGGCGATGGTGAAGCACCATGGTTCGCAATGCGGTTTCTGCACGCCGGGATTCGTGATGTCGCTGTTTGGCATGTTTCACCGTGAGGACATGCGCGGAACGGGCGGTTCTGACCGCAAGGCGATCAACGATGCCCTGGCCGGCAACCTGTGCCGCTGCACTGGATATGTGCCAATCGTGCGTGCTGCCTCCGAGGCGCTGGCTCTGGAAGCTGGCGATCCGTTCGACGCCGGTGAATCCACCACCCTGGATGCGCTGGCCTCGCTGCATTCGAGCGATAGTGTTTGCCTGGCTGAGAATGAGCGAAAAATGTTGGCCCCCCGCAGCCTGGACGAACTGACCGGGTTGTTGGCCGAACATCCCGAAGCCTTGCCGGTAAACGGCGCCACCGACACCGGCCTGTGGATGACCAAGGGCCTTGAGCGTTTCGATACCCAGGTCTACCTGGGCGAGGTGGCGGAATTGCTGGAAGCCGGCGATGACGGCGAGTTCATCGAAATCGGCGCTGCGGTGACCTACAGCGATGCGACCCCGTTGCTGACCCGGCATTTTCCAGGTCTTGCGCCGATGCTCAGCCGCCTGGGCGGGCTGCAGGTGCGCAACGCCGGCACGGTGGGCGGCAACATCGCCAACGGTTCACCAATCGGCGACATGCCGCCGGCGCTGATCGCTTTGCAGTCGCGGCTGGTGCTGGCCAGCCAGGGTGGCGAACGCGAAATTGAACTCGAGGATTTCTTTATCGAATACGGCAAGCAAGACCTGCAGCCGGGAGAGTGCGTGCTCAAAGTGCGCATTCCGAAACCCACCAAAGACTTGCAGTTCCGCGCCTACAAGCTTTCAAAACGTTTTGACCAGGACATTTCTGCGGTGCTGGGGGCGATGGCCCTGGCGCTTGAGGGTGACACCGTTTCCAGCGCGCGCGTCGCGTTCGGCGGCATGGCCGGCGTACCGGCCCGCGCAAAGCAATGCGAAGCAGCCTTGCTGGGACAGTCCTGGAATGAAGCCACGGTCGAACAGGCCTGCGCAGCCTTGGCGGACGACTTCACTCCGCTAAGCGACTGGCGCGCCAGCGCCGGGTACCGAATGCTGGCGGCGCAGAACCTGCTGCGGCGTTTTTTCAACGAAACCCAGGCCGGGGGATCCACGGACCACGGCGATGAATGACCAGGCGCAAAACACGATGAAAGCGGGCAGGGTGGCCACCGTGCACACCGATCGCGCCCACGACAGCGCCATCAAGCACGTCACCGGGCGCGCCACCTATATCGACGATATCCTTGAGCCTGCTGGTTTGCTGCATGCCTATGTCGGGGTCAGCCAGGTGGCGCATGGGCGTATTCGCTCGATCAATCTCGATGCCGTTCGCGCCTGCGAAGGCGTGGTGGCAGTGATCACCGCCGCTGACGTGCCGGGTGTGAACGACACCAGCCCGATGCACACCCTGGATGAGCCGATCTTTGCCGATGGCGAGGTCCAGTTCTGTGGCCAGGTGCTATTCGCGGTCGCCGCCCACGACCGGGACACCGCCCGCCGCGCCGCACGCCTCGCCGAAGTGGATATCGAACCGCTGCCCGCCATCCTGGATATTGAGGACGCCATGGCTGCCGAGGCGTGGGTGGCAGAGCCCCACGAGATGAACCGGGGTGACGTCGACCCAACGCTTGCCAACGCGCCGCGGCGCCTGCAGGGCGAGCTTGAAACCGGCGGCCAGGATCACTTCTACCTGGAAGGCCAGGCTTCGCTGGCGATTCCGGGCGAAGACGGCGACCTCACCATTCATGCTTCCAGTCAGCACCCCTCGGAAATGCAGCACCTGGTGGCGCAGGCGCTGGGTCGGGCCGACAACACGGTGACCGTGGAAGTGCGGCGCATGGGCGGCGCCTTTGGCGGCAAGGAAACCCAGGCCGCGCAGTGGGCGGTGATTGCGGCCCTGCTGGCCGACCGCACGGGCCGGCCGGTGAAGATTCGTCTCGATCGCGACGACGACATGGTCAGCACCGGCAAGCGCCACGAATTCCGTTTCCGCTACGACGTGGGTTTCGACGACAAGGGCCGCATCCTGGCGCTGGACGTGGAACTGGCGGCGCGCTGCGGTTACTCGGCCGATCTTTCCGGGCCGATCAGCGACCGCGCGATGTTTCACAGCGACAATGGTTACTACCTGCCCAACGTTCGAATCCGCTCCTATCGGTGCAAGACCCACACCGTTTCCAACACCGCGTTTCGCGGCTTTGGCGGCCCGCAGGGGATGATGGGCATCGAGCGGGTGATCGACGCGATTGCGGGCGAGCTGGGCGTCGACCCCCTGGCGGTGCGCATGGCCAACCTCTACGGCGATGCGCCGCGCAACGTGACGCCTTACAAGATGGTGGTGGAAGACAACGTGCTCCATCAGTTGATGCCGGAGCTGGCCGAGAAAGCCGCTTACCAGCGCCGCCGCGAGCAGATCGAGGCGTTCAACCGGTCGAGCCCGGTGATCAAGCGCGGCATCGCGCTGACGCCGGTGAAGTTTGGTATTTCCTTCACCACCTCGTTCCTCAACCAGGCGGGCGCGTTGGTGCACATCTACAAGGATGGCAGCGTGCACCTCAACCACGGCGGCACCGAGATGGGCCAGGGCCTTTTTATCAAGGTGGCCCAGGTGGTGGCGGATGCACTGCAACTGCCTTTGCAAGACATCAAGATCACCGCGACAAGCACAGGCAAGGTGCCAAACACCTCGGCCACCGCAGCCTCTTCCGGCTCGGACATGAACGCCATGGCAGCGCTGGATGCGGTGAAAAAACTGCTGGGGCGGTTGACCGCGTTTGCGGCCGAAGAACAGGGCATTGGCGCCGAAGGCGTGCGCTATGAACAGGGTGAATTCGTGGCTGGCGACGAGCGCGTGCCGTTCAAGGACATGGTGATGCGCGCCTACCTGGGGCGGATCTCGCTTTCGGCCACCGGCTATTACCGCACCCCGAAGATCTGGTACGACCGCGACAAGGCCGAAGGCAGGCCGTTCCTGTACTTCGCCTACGGCGCGGCCGTGTCCGAGGTAGAAGTGGATACCCTCACCGGTGAGCACCGCCTCACCCGGGTGGACATACTCCACGACTGCGGGCGCTCACTGAACCCGGCGATTGACCTTGGCCAGATCGAGGGCGGCTTCGTCCAGGGCGCGGGCTGGCTCACCAGCGAAGAGCTGTGGTGGGATGACAAGGGCGCCCTGCGCACCCACGCGCCCTCCACCTACAAGATTCCTACCGCTAGCGATGTGCCCGAGGCATTCCATGCCGAAATCTGGGAAGGCGGGCGCAACCGTGAACCCACCATCCACCGCTCCAAGGCTGTTGGCGAGCCACCACTCATGCTGGCCATCAGCGTACACAGCGCGTTGTGTCAGGCCATTGCGGCTGCATCGCCACAGGGCGGCACGGTGGCGCTTGATGCGCCGGCAACTCCCGAGCGGGTTCTGATGTGCCTGCAAGGGCGGCGCCAGTCCGGCTGAGTAAACCGATGTCCTCGGCCTGGGTGCGGCAGCTTGCGGAGACCGTTGAGCACGAGGCGTGCGTCCTGGTAACCCTGCGTTTGCACAAGGGCTCAGCGCCACGTGAATCCGGCGCCCGCATGGTGGTTTCGGCCGAGCGGGTGCACGGTAGCATTGGTGGCGGCAACCTGGAGTTCGAGGCAATCGCAACAGCCCGCCAGATACTGGAAAGCCGCGGGGAGCACTTGCCCCGCCTGGAGCCCTACGGCCTGGGTCCGGCCCTGAACCAGTGCTGCGGCGGCTCAGTGGAACTGATGTTCGAATGGCTCTCCCCGCCGCTTCCCGAATGGCTCGCCGCCCTGCAGTCGGCCGCTGCACGCGGCGATCACGCGGTGCTGGCCACGGCCACGGTGGCCGCGGTTCCGGGCCACTTCGTTGCTTTGCCGGTGGGCCGGGAGAGCAACCTTCCGGAGTCACTGCGCAGGCCGGTTCGTGCGCTGCTGGATGGTGACCAGGCAGAGCCGGTCACTGTTGTCGAAGCCGATGGAACGGACTGGTGGTTGCAGCGCGTCGAAGAAGCCCGTCGCCGGGTGGTGCTGTTCGGCGCCGGGCACGTTGGAAAAGCGGTGGTAAAGATGCTGGCCGAATTGCCTTTCGAGGTGCGCTGGGTGGATGGCCGCGAGGATGAGTTTCCGGAGCACCTGCCAGCCAACGCCAGCAAGGTGGTTTCTGGTGATGCGTTGGGCGAAGTGGCTGCCGCACCACCCGGAGCGACCTTTATTGTCATGACCCACAGCCACGATTTGGACGAGGACATCTGCCACGCGGTGCTGCAGCGCAGCGACTTTGCTTTCCTCGGCCTGATTGGCAGCAAGAGCAAGGCGCGCCGCTTTGTCCACCGCCTGGGAAAACGCGGCATAGCCGAATCACAGCTCAAGCGCCTGGCTTGCCCCCTGGGCCTTGCGCAAATCAGCGGCAAGGAGCCTGCTACCATAGCGCTCAGCCTGGCGGCACAGTTGATGAGCAACCACGAGGACACCTCCTGAATGGATTCCCGCAAGACATTAATCGCCAACCTTCCCAAGGCCGAGCTGCACATGCATATCGAGGGCAGCCTGGAGCCGGAATTGATGTTCAGCCTGGCGCAACGCAACGGCGTTGAGTTGCCTTACGCCAGCGTCGAGGAAATTCGCCAGGCCTACCGTTTCGACTGCCTGCAGGACTTCCTGGATGTGTACTACCAGGGCATGTCGGTGCTGCAAACCGAGCGCGACTTTTTCGACCTCACCTGGGCCTACCTGGAGCATTGCCGCACCGACAACGTGACCCACGTCGAGATTTTCTTCGACCCGCAGGGCCACACCGATCGCGGCATCCCGTTCGCCACCGCGTTTGAGGGCATTGCCAGCGCGCTGGAAAAGGGCGAGGCCGAGCTGGGCATCAGCAGCCGCATCATCATGTGTTTCCTGCGCCACCTGGACGAGGAAAGTGCGTTTGAAACCCTGCGCCAGGCCGAGCCATTCCTCGACCGCATTGCCGGGGTGGGGCTGGATTCATCGGAAAAGGGCCATCCGCCCACCAAGTTCCAGCGCGTGTTCGAGCGCGCCCGCGAGCTGGGCCTGAAAATCGTCGCCCATGCCGGCGAGGAAGGCCCGCCCGGGTACGTTTGGGAAGCCTTGGATGCGCTGGGTGTACACCGTATCGACCACGGTAACCGCGCGCTGGAGGACGAGGCGCTGGTTGCACGCATCGTTGCCGAACAGATTCCCCTTACCGTCTGCCCGCAGTCCAACCTGCGCCTGGCGGTGGTGAAAGACATGGCCGATCACCCGATTCGAAAAATGCTGGCGCTGGGCATCAAGGCGACGGTCAACTCGGATGACCCGGCCTATTTCGGCGGTTATGTGAACGACAATTTCAACGCCCTGGTGGATGCGCTGGACCTGCCCGAGGACGAGATCATCACCCTGGTGCGTAACAGCTTTGAAGCCGCCTTCCTTCCGGAAGAAGTGAAGCAACAGCACCTGGCCCGCCTCGAGGCTGCTGTGGAACAACACGCGACCCACTGATGGACGGCGCGCTCACCGCACACCTGCACGACTGGCTCAACCTGCTGCTGCGCTGGGCGCACTTCATCACCGGCGTCGCCTGGATTGGCGCCTCGTTCTACTTCAACTGGCTGGAAAACCACCTCGAGCGCCAGAGCCGCGCTGCCAGCTCAGACAGCGGCATCGCCGGCGACCTGTGGGCGGTGCACGGCGGCGGTTTCTATTACCTGCAGAAGTACGAGGTGGCGCCGCCAAAACTCCCCACCACCCTGCACTGGTTCAAGTACGAGGCCTACTTCACCTTTATCACCGGTTTCGTCCTGCTGTGCTCGTTGTATTACTTCAACGCCAGCGCCTACATGATCGACCCGCGCGTGGCGGAAATCGCGCCTGGCCAGGCGGTATTGATTGGCCTGGCGTCGCTGGTGCTGAGCTGGTTTTTCTACGACGCACTGTGCCGCTCAGCGCTGAGCGACAAGGGCCTGCTGCTTGGGCTGGTAATCTTCGTGTGGTTTGCCTTCCTGGCCTACGCGCTTAGCAGCCTGCTCAGCGGTCGGGCGGCTTACATCCATGTCGGTGCGGCTATCGGCACCATCATGGTGGCCAACGTGGCCCACGTGATTATCCCGGCCCAGCGCGACATGGTGGATGCGCTTTCCTCCGGCCAGGCCCCGGACGGCGCCAGGGGCAAGAACGCGCTGCTGCGCTCACGCCACAACAACTA
This sequence comes from Gammaproteobacteria bacterium, assembly GCA_030428105.1. Lineage (GTDB taxonomy): Bacteria > Pseudomonadota > Gammaproteobacteria > Xanthomonadales > SZUA-36 > JAUIBE01. Next base: position 105,873 of record JAUIBE010000003.1, on the reverse strand, counting down.
CTTCACCCTGCCGGTGCTGTTCATCATGATCAGCAATCATTACCCGACCACCTACGGCAACAGCCTCAACTGGCTGGTGCTGGTGGTGATTGCAATTGCCGGCGTGGGGGTGCGTCACTTTTTCAATGTGCGCCACCTGGAAAAATACCAGCGCTGGGTGCTGCCGGTTTCGCTGGCGCTGTTGCTGCTGGCGGTGTACATGACACGGCCGTCGTTGCCCACTGTGCCGGCTGGCGCAGAACCAGTTACTGAATCCGCGGCGGGGCAAGAAGTTGAAGCGGAGGCGGCAACGCCCACCATGGCGGACGTAGTGCCCATCATTGAGCAGCGCTGCACGGGTTGCCATTCCAGCGCCCCGACACAGCCGGGTTTTGTTGCTCCTCCACTGGGTGTCGCGCTGGATACCCAGGAAGAGATCGAGCTGCACGGCCCGCGCATATTCGCCACCGTGGTCACCACCCGCACCATGCCCCTGGCCAACCTGACACAAATGACCGCGCAGGAGCGCGATACCATTGCGCGCTGGTATGCGGGCAAGGTAAGGAATCAATGAACGAACCAAGCAGTCACTTCTCCATGGCCGATGTTTCGGCCAAGCCGGAAACCGTGCGCAAGGCGCTGGCCGCCGGCACCATCATCCTGGGCGAAAAGGCCTTCGGCATGCTTCAGGACGGCACCCTGCCCAAGGGTGATCCATTGGCGATGGCCGAGATTGCCGGGGTGATGGCCGCCAAGCAAACGCCAGCCCTGATCCCGCTGTGCCACCCCATTTCCCTGAGTCGCGCGGCGGTTTATTGCGTGCCGAACGCCGATACGCAGGCGGTGGACGTCTACTGCCTGGCCGAAATCACCGAGCGCACCGGGGTGGAGATGGAGGCGCTCACCGGCCTGCAGATTGCCCTGCTGACCATCTGGGACCTGGTGAAACCGGTCAACGCGGCGCTGGAGATCACCAGCACGAGGCTGTTGTTCAAATCCGGTGGCAAGCAGGGCATGTGGAGGCACCCCGAGCTGGACAGCAAAGTGTTGCCGCCGAGCCTCCTGGATCGCATTCAAGACTCGCTGGAGGAGTCTGGCTCGTGACTCGCCAGGTCCTTGGCTTTCTGGGCTGGCTGTTACTGGTATTCGTGGCCGCGGCGCTGGGTGGCCTGGCCTCCGCCAACGCGCCGGATTTCTACGCCCAGCTCGTTCAGCCAGACTGGGCGCCGCCCGCCTGGCTGTTCGGCCCGGTGTGGACCACGCTGTACGTGATGATGGCCGTTTCCGCGTTCCTGGTCTGGCGCCGCCACGGTTTTGAAGGCGCGCGCGTTGCCCTGGTCCTGTTCCTGTTCCAACTGGCCTTGAACGCGCTTTGGACGCCGCTGTTTTTCCTCTGGCAGCAGGGTGCGATGGCCTTTGTCGAGATTGTGCTTTTGTGGCTGTTTATCGTCGCCACCATCGTTGCGTTCTGGCAGTTGGGCCGGAAACTTGCGGCCTTGCTGCTGGTTCCCTACCTGCTGTGGGTGAGCTTTGCGACCGCGCTGACCTGGGCCCTGTGGCAGGGCAACCCGGCAATACTGGGCTGATGAAACCAGAACAGGTGGCACGCAGTTACGACGCGCTGGCGGATGTGTGGGACAGCGATGACTATCCCCGTGAGTATGGCTTGGAACAGCATCACCGCGCGGTGGCGTTCCTGCGCAGCGAAATTCCCTCGGGCGGTGCGGCGCTGGATATCGGCTGTGGCTCCAGTGGTCGAATCATCGACCTGCTGCTGGATCACGGCTTCGAGGCCGAGGGCCTGGATATTTCACGGCGGATGCTCAAGCGTGCCCGCGCCCGCCACCCCGCGGTGACCTTTCACCACGCCGACATTGTCGGCTGGACGTTTCCCCGCGATTACGCCTTTATCACCGCCTGGGACAGCGTGTGGCACGTGCCGCTGGAAGACCAGTTGCCAGTGTTGGGGCGCATCATGAATGCGCTGCAGCCAGGTGGTGTTCTGATCTTCACCACCGGCGGGGTGGACGAACCGCAGGAAAAGCGCGACGCCGCCATGGGCCCGCCGATGTACCACGCCGCGCCGGGCATCCCCAACCTGCTTCGGCTGGTGGATGAGAAAGGCTGCGTATGTCGCCACCTGGAGTACGACCAGCACCCCGAGTTGCACGTGTACCTGGTGGTGCAGAAACCCGCTGGCTAGCTGCGCTGCGGCGGCTCCTGGCTATTGCCGATCGAGCTCGATGGTGCGCCGCATGGTGGCCTGGGCCTGGAGCAGTGTTTCCGCAAGTTGGGCGTCGCTGATGTCCGGCTGGTTATTGATATCCCGCAGCAGGTGTTTGTACTTGCCAGGATAGTGCTTTTGCAGCAGCGCGCGCACCGTCTGCATCGCCGGCCGGCGGTGCATGTAGGCGCCGGTCACTTCCAGTTGCGCCAGGTACAGGCTGCAAAACAGGCTGTAGTGGCCAGATTCGATGTCATCGTCGCAGTTGCGGTCGTCTTCCAGGTTGCGTCCCTGTTGTGCGCTGAAGCGGGCATGCGCAGCGGCCAGGATTTCAACATCGGTTGCCGAGGGCGGGGCGAACAGCCCCATCAGCTCATGGTCTGCGCGTGACATGGGGCGGATCGTCATCGGCAGCGAGGCTGGGCCGTCGGTGCAGGCCCCGAGATACGCGTTCCCCTGCTGCCGCTCCAGGCGGCATACCCGCTGCGGCTCGCCCTGCCAGTTCAAAACCAGGACGCCGGCCTCGCGATCGAACGATGACAGCGGCAATTCCACGACGGGTTTTCCATACTGCGCCAGGGCTACGCGCAGGTTTTCTCCATCGTCGACAAAATAGTACCTGGCTGCTTGCTGCTGGCCCGAGGGCAGGGTGTAGTAGCCATAGCGCAAAGTCGGGTTGTCGCCACGCACCTGGTCGAGGTCGTCGCGCGTCTGCTGGCCCTGAAGCAATGCCGGCACGAGCAGCAGCGCCAGAAACACGGCCAGTTTCATCGCTTTCGCCCGGTCGGCTTTGTCGCCGAGCTGGTTTCTTCGGCCGGCCGATTCAATTGCGGGGGTTCTCGCACTCCTGGCAGTTCACCCACTCGCGCTCGCCGCTGGCGTAATGCTCTTTCTTCCAGATGGGCAAGCGCACTTTTACCTCGTCGATGATGTAGCGACAGCCCTTGAAGGCCTCGTCGCGGTGCGGTGAAGTCGCGGCGACCACCACCGCGCTATCGCCCAATTCGAGCAGGCCCGAACGGTGCACCACCATGGCGCGCTTGAGCTTGAAGCGCTGCATGGCTTCTTCGATGATGCGCAGGCCCTCGGCGACCGCCAGCGGCTCGTAAACCTCGTACTCCAGCCGGTCGACGGCACGCCCGTCATTCTTGTTGCGGATCCAGCCTTCAAACTGGGCGTAGGCGCCGCAGTCGGTATCGAGCATGGCCTGGCGAATGGCCGGAATATCAATCGGCGTGGCGCTGACCTGGAACAGGGGGGTGTCGTTCATGGCGGCGATCAGCCTCCGGATACGGGTGGAAAGAACAGCACCGTGTCACCCGGGTTCAACGGGCTCGACCAGTCGGACATCTCGTCATTGATGGCCACCAGCGCCGCATGGCGCGCGCCCAGGCGCGGGTGGCGGCCCTTGAGCTCGTCGAACAGGGCGGCCGGGGTGGTGGCCTCGGTATCCAGGGTTTCGCTTTCGACGCCGGTCAGATCGCGGTAAGCCGCGAACCAGCGCACGTGAACTTGCTTCATCCGCCCATCCGGTACATTTCGACCTTGGGGTCGTTGGCGTGGTCGCCAGCATCCGCCGGGTTCGCGCCCGGGCCGCGCAGTTCGCTGTAGCGGTCTTCGCGGTCGAGCCAGACCTGGCGAATGCGCTCCAGCAAGGCATCGTCATCATCATGCTGGCGCAGCAGCGGCACCAGGTGGGTTCCCTTGTTGGCAAACAGGCAGGTGTAGAGGATGCCATCGGCGGTAATGCGCGCGCGGCTGCAACCTCCGCAGAACGGTTCGGTGATGGACGAGATAAACCCGACTTCGCCCTGGCCGTCGGCGTAGGCGTAGCGTCGTGCGGTTTCCGAGGCGCGTTTCGGCTCCAACGCTTGCAGGGGCCAGCGCTGGTTGATGCGCTCCACCCACTCGGCTGAAGGCACAACCTCGTCGCGGCGCCAGTGGTTGCTGTTGCCGACATCCATGAACTCGATCAGGCGCACCACGTGGCCGCTGCCGCGGAAGTGGTCCAGCAGGTCGAGGATGGTGTGGTCGTTGACGCCTTTCTGCACCACGGTGTTGATCTTCATGCGCTCAAAGCCGGCGGCCTCGGCAGCCGCGATGCCGGCCAGCACTTCTTCCAGCACGGCCTTGCCGCCGCTCATGGTATGAAGCACTTGTTCATCCAGCGTATCCAGGCTGACGGTAATGCGTTTCAGCCCGGCTTCCGCCAGGTCTTCGGCCAGCCGCGGAAGCAGCACGCCGTTGGTGGTCATCGCGATATCGCGAATGCCGGGCACCGAGGCAATGGTCTTTACCAGGCCAGGAATGCCGGGGCGAACCAGCGGCTCGCCGCCGGTGATACGCACCTTTTCCACGCCAAGCTGCACGAAGGCGTTCAGCAGGCGCTCAATTTCATGGTCGGTGAGCAGCTTGACCAGCGGCAGGAACACCCCGCGCCCCTGCAGCGAATCGGCTGGCATGCAATAGGTGCAGCGGAAATTGCAGCGGTCGATGACCGACAGGCGCAATTCGCGCAATGGCCGCTTGAAACGGTCGAGCGCCGGCGCAACCGGCGCTTCCGATTTCAACTTGATGGGTAGCGCGGTCATTGGCCCCGGTGATCAGGCCTCGGCGTCGTTGGCCGCTTCGGAGTCATCTTCCAGGCTCTTGCGCTTGACGTCCTGGAAATGCTCCAGGGTGCGGCGGTAAAGATCGACCACCTTGTCCACGCCGGTGGGCTCCAGCGCGCCATTATTGCCGGCGGCCACGTAGGTTGCATAAATGCTGGAGGCCGTCATCAGGGCGCCGGAAACCAGCGCCGGGTCGATGCCCTCGTTCTTGATCTCGTTGGCGAGGTCGATGAACTTGTTGGTGGCCATCTTGTGTTGTTCAGAATCGCTCAAGGCTTGCTCCAAAATTTCGATTTGCGAAAGCGTAATTATATCGCGAGCGCTTTTGCCGCGGTTGGCGCGAATGAGCTGCTGCGGTCAGTTGTGGAAATGGTCGGTTAGCAGGAAGCCAAACCGTCGAGCGTGCTGAGGCGGCTGAGGTCGAGACTGCCGGCTGCAAAGCCGGGTTCGGTGGGTGTGAAGCGTGCTTCACCGCCCTCGCAACTGAGTTCCAGCTCCATCGAGCCCCAGGACAGTTCTTCCACATCCGCCGGGTTGTAGTTGGCGCCGAAGGTTGGGCCCCGGGTGGTCAGCATTTGCGGGAACTCCAGCACATCGCCATTGATTTCGCCGATGCCGAAGAACCAGCGGCGTTCGCCGTTGGGGCCGAAGCCAAACCAGTAAACCAGCAGGCGCTGGTCCTGCAAAACCTCCAGGGTGTAGCCCTCGCCGTTGTGGCTGGGGTCATACCACGAGCCGCTCAACCGCGCCTGTTCCAGGAAGGGCGGATCAATGCTGTCACCGCAGGGCAGGCCCATCAGGGTGGAAAGGCGCTGCAGGTTCATGCGGCCGCTTTCGGAGCCAATCTTCCACTGCATCACCCCTGCGCTACAGCCCGACCAGGCAAACTCAGCCGAGCCAACTGCGGTGGAGGTGACTGCATCCGGGTCGAAATCGGGACCAAACACGCCGCCGGAGATGCGCAGCAGCTCGGCAAACAGGATGCGGTTGCCGACAATATCGCCGACGCCGATGTACCAGTCCTGCTCGCCTTCGCCGTCGTAGGTAAACCAGTACATCACGGCCTGGTTGTTGGCCAGGATTTCAATAACAAAGCCCTCGCCGTTGCGGTTTACATCAAACCACGCGGCCGAGGTGCCAGGCTCGATGACGAAGGGCGCTCCGAGGTCCTGGTCGGTGACCATCATGTCGAACAGGGCGGATCCCCCCAGGTCGGTGTCGCTGCCACCGTTGTCCTCGTAGCCGGCCCAGGCGCCGTTGGACCAGCGCGCCACGGTGGCTGCATCGGCGTCAGTACGCTGGTTGACCATATCGCGCAGCGCGGTGGCCAGGGTCAGCGTGGCGCCACCGTCGACAAGCCCGGGGTTAAGCTCGTCCGCGGGCAGGTTGGCGTCCACCACGAAGGCGTCGTCGCGGTAGCGCAGGTAGCCATTGGGCGCGAACCCCGGCTGGTCGAGCCAAACCAGGTTGCCGGCCTCGCCGTTCAGCTCGTCCTCGCCGACGCGTGCAATCACGTCGATGTCGAGTGCGCTGGTGGGCTGGCCCGGCATCGGTGTCACTACGCCAGCCTCGCGCCAGCGCATCGGCTTGTTGTGCGCCATCCAGATGCGGTAGTCGCGGCCCAGTTGCAGAGGCTGTGCCTGGAACACGTGCTGTTCACGCCCGGTGGCGTTGATGGTGTCCCATTCGGCCTGGTACACCAGGGCATCGGTTTGCTGGTCGAAAATCTTTACCGCCAGGATCGCCGGCGGCCCTGACTGCTGGTAGTAGCCCACCGCAAAGGCCTGCGCCAACTCGGTACGCACCCGCGGTACTTCGGATTCGGGCAGGATAAAACCATCGTGAAAATTGCGTCCCAGGCCGGCGTAATCGGCGCCGCCGCCCGGCAGCGGGGCGTGAAAAGACTGGCCATTGCTGGGCTCGATCTCCAGTGTCCAGGCAGGCACCTGGTAGGTGTGGGTAAAGTACTCGTCGGTCGAACCAATGCCGTCGTTTCGCGGTACCTGGGATGCGGTCTGGTAGGCATACCACTTTCCACCGGGCAGGTTGAGGTGGAAGTCGGTGAAGGTTCTCAGGAGCCGCTCGGTCAGCACCGCCAGGCGGTTATTGCTGTTGCGAACCCACAGGTGCACCAGTGAGAACGAGTGCAGGTCGGTGTACATGCTCAGTTGCTCGGCCGGGCCCAGTTGGGCGGCGGCGTCCAGCGCCTGGGTTTCCGGCTCCGAGGCCGGACCCGAACCATGGTGAACGATGCTGTCCGGGCTTCCCGACGAGTTGGTGCTGGTATTCCAGTACGGCGCATTGTTGCGGTTGAGGTCTACGCCCAGCAGGTGATCGGCCTGGGTATCCATGATCTCGTCCACGTTGTGCATGTTCTTGCGCCGCATGCGCCCATCGCGCGGCGAACTATCGGGAAACCCGGGGTCGGTTCCCAACCAGCTGAGGTTGGGGTAGCGCTGGGTTTGCAGGAAGCCATCCACGTTCATCACCGGGATCACGATGATGTTGGCGTTGTCACGCAGGTAACTGATCAGGTGGTTGTCGTCAGCCGCGGTCGCCAACAGCTCGATAATCCCGGTGGTGACCTCCGGGCTCTGCCACTCGCGCGCATGGATGCCGCCGTTGCTGAGCATGGCCTGCTCCGGAACGCCGTAGGCCGTGGTGGTGTCGGCGTCGCCAAGACGGTAGGCCCACACGGTGCGCCCGGCGGTAGTGACGCCCACCTCGTGCGGATGCACCCACGGGGTGGTGGCTGCCAGGTCCTGGTGGCGCATGTGCAGTCCGGCGTAGGTCCTGAAGCCGCTGAAAGGCAGCGGCGTGTCCACCGGCATGGGAACGCGATAGCCCAGCGCAATGGTGTCCGGGTTGCTGGCCGGGGCGTTCTTGACCCACTCGATGATGCGGGCGTCCTGGGCCATCGCCGGGGAGGCCAACATGGACAATACGGCTGCAAGGTTTGCCAGCCGCCTCACTGCTTCGTCCCCTGCTTCGGACCGTTCATCCCAAGCGCCAGGCGGGCCCGTTGGCCACCGGGGTCATCCTTCGATGAAGCGCTTTGCAACGCGGCGCGCGACTCGGCATTTCCCGCCGCCAGCGCCAACGCCGCGGTTGCACCAAGCTCGGGGTGGGCCAGTGTTTCGACCATGAGCGGCAGTGCCAGGCCGAGCGCTTCAATGTGCGGATAGATCTGGGCAATGGCCAGCGACGCGTTGCTGGCCGGCGCGTGTTCTATGGCGTATTCCAGCAAGGCCAGCGAATCGATTGCCGGAAGAGTGTGGCCGGCCGCCGCCAGGACAGGCGCCAACTGCGCCCCCGCGCCGTAATGTGCAACCTGCTGCAAAGCCGAGACATCGCCGGTGAGCAGGGCGGCCTTTCCGACAACAGGCGTTAACGCGGGCGCACCGGCCAGCCCTGGCGACCCCCTCTCGACAATAGCTGCCAGGGTTGCTGCCGATGCCCGGTCCAGGGCGCTTTCGTAGCCGGCCTGCTCGGAGGGTCCGCCATCCAGGTAGGCTGCCAACCAGCTTTCCGTGTCGCCATCGAGCGTGGCTTGTGCGCGATCGAAGGCGGCGTCCTGCAGCCTGTGCTGGTAGACGCCTTCTGCGGCTGCGGAAATGTTGAACAGCGGAATGCCAAGGGCAGTGCTTTCGGGATGGGGAACCATGGCGCGCGGGTTGACGTGGCGCAGCCGGTCTAGCAATGCGGGATCCACCTGGTCGAATTCCGCCAGGCCCATTGTGAACTGGAAGAGGATGTAGTCGCGCCCGGGTTGTGACAGCGCGGCGCCCTGGATGACTTGTTCGAGGCGCGCCTCGAGGGCTGCCTGGTCGCCAGCGCGCATCAGGGCAAACAGGTCATCCACGCTGTGCCGATTGGCAGCAAGCCCGGCGGTTTGCGCGGCGAGGTCGTGGTCCCAGTTTGGCCGGGTAAACGGGCTTCCCTCGACGGCGGCAAGCGCCGGAAAAGAGGCGAACAGGGCCAGCGTGCTCGCCACCGCGCGCACGAAGAATCGCTTGCCTGCGACCTCAGAAATTCGTTTCATCGTATTGGTAGACCGAATCGCACGCCCCGATCTTTCGAAAGCCTGTCTTACATTATTGTCGACTATCGCTCGATGGTGTAGCTGATATCGAGGCCCGTTTCGTCCTGCCCCGAGGTCGCCTTGACGCCCAGGTTCTCTTTCAGCTCGTAGCGGGCGGTAATCACGTTGCCTTCCTCGAACAGTCCGACGCCGTAGCTGAGGAACAGCTTGGGCGCGATGTAAGTGCCCACGTTGACCGCGCCAACGCCTTGCTCGTAGTCGAAATCGCTGCCGGTGATCAGCAGCGCGCGTGCCCGGTCGGCATTGGTGGGCGGCACCGTGTACGGCTCGGTCTGCGGGCGGCGCAAGGTGCCGTTGACGAACACCCCGGCGCGGTTGACCAGCGAGTTGCCGTAAATCCTGCGTTCCGCGCGGACATCAAGGTAGGGGTTGTCGGCCGGCACGCCGGGATAGCGAATGCTGGCGCGGGTGATTTCGAGCTGCTGACCGTAGGCCTGGATTTCACCGCGCATGTCGTACTGGCCGTTTGCCATCGGCATGGCATCCCCCGACCAGCGGAATGCTGCGCTGCCGGTGAGGTCGGCATGCGCATGGTCGAGGTCAACTACCACCTCGTCGCCCATCGATAACACCAGCTGGCCAAAAATCTTCAGCGGCGGCGCTGGCGGTTCCTCGTTTCCTGAGCCTCCGGCAACGATCACCACGTCGGGGCTTTCCGAGGCCGTGTCGCTGGGCACGTAGCTGGGCGCAAACACCGCGCGCGGCACATGAATGTGACCCCACAGGTTGAGTGAATCGCCTCTCCAGGTGGCTTCAACATCGGTGTCCGCGGCCAGGCGGATGTCGGGGATATCCACCAGCGCCAGCCCTTTGCCGGTGAGGTGGGTATCGATGCGGGGGCGCAGCGGATCGGAAAGGTCGAAGTCGGTGCGAATCTCGCCATTGCCCTCGCCGGCGCTAAAACTGCCTTGCAGCGTGATCTGGTCTCTGCGGTTGACGCGACCATCCAGCTCGATATTGCGCAGCCGCGTTCCCAGTGAAACCACGTGGAAACTGCCATTGCGCAACGCAACATCGCCTTCAAGCTTGGGGTCTGCGGCCGTGCCGGACAGGCTGACATCGAGCTTGAGCGATCCGGTGGTTTGAGTAAGGCCCGGCGCGAATCCGGACAGCGCCAGCAGGTCGCGGACATCCAGCCGAACTCGCCCGCTGATCGGGCTGTCGGCGCCGGCATTGATCTCGGCCATCGCGAAGTCGACATCCACCAGGCCCGATTCGAAAGGAATATCGAGGTGGCCGGAATTGAGGGTTCCGCGCTCGATCGTGAACCTCAACGCGCCGGGCTCGGTTTCCAGCAGTTCTTCGTTTTCGTCCGGGTCGAAAATCAGCCCCGCGGAAATAAGCACATCCGCTTGGGCCGAAACTGCCTCCCCAGGAGCCAGGGTCCAGTCCACTGTTCCGTCCAGTTGCTGGGAGAACTCCCACGGCCAGCCCAGCAGGTCAGCGGCCACATTTGGAGAGAAGGTGAGCAGATCGACGGAGCCCTCCAGTGTTCCGACTGCGTTCTCGGCAAGCGACAGGCACAGGCGGGATTCGCCGCCGGGAGTCACGCAGGCCGACTCGAGTTCCAGGCGATTGCCAAAGCGCAGCCCCGCGGGTCCGTCGAGGCGCCAAGGGGCACCGGTCTCGGGATCCAGTTCCAGCGATTCGAGCAAGCCGTCCCAGCTTCCGCTGTCGTCGAGGCCGCCGGCGAAAGCGGCCCGAAATTGGGCATTCTCCAGGCTGCCGGTTAGCGTGAGCCGGTGGTTTTCGATGTTGCCCGCGGCCTGTGCTTCCAGTGAGTCAAACACCCAACCAAGCGCTTCAATATCGCTGCCCTGCAGCTCGCCGGACAGGTTGGATACGCCATCCGGGCCGAACACGGCATTGGCCTCGCCCGTGACCGAGCCGGAGATGTCCGGCAGCAGGTCGCCCAGGTCGCTGATGTCGAACGCGAGGTCCAGGCCCGGTGGCAGGGAGGGCTTGCCACTGGCCAGGATGCGCGAGCCGCCGGAAGTGATTTCCACCTGGTCGGCGCCAAAGCCGTTGTCGTCGAAGGTGAAGCCACCGCGAACCTGCAACGTCCGTTCCCCGGCTCGGCCGGTGAGGTTTTCGATTTGGCCCTCGATTTCATCCGGGTCAAAGCGGCCGGAGGCGCGGACATCGGCATCCAGGCTGCCAATTTCCAGGGTGCTGACCACGCTGCGCGCTTGCTCCAGCGTGTCGGCATCGAGGTGCGGCTCCAGCACATCCAGCAGGGGAAGCGGAGCCACATTGCGCGTGTTGATTGTCAGCTGCCAGGGGTTGCGCTCAACAAGCTGCGCCGCCAACTCCACGCGCAGGTCGCCACCAAACAGCTGCGGTGCGTTAAGGGTGGCTTCGAACTGTTCGCCGGTGGCAGAGGCGGAAAGGCTGGAGGTGCCTGCAGGCCAGCCGGGAGCCTTGATCAAGGCATCGCCGGCGACCGACCACTGCTCGAACGTATCAAAACTGCCCTGGCCATCAAACGCCAGCGATTCCGCATCCAGCCACGTGGAAGCCAGGGCGGAATGGCCCTCGAGCGTGTAGCGTTTTGTGTCACCCTCGGCCGAGAGGGTAAAGCGATGAAGCTCGAACTGGTCCAGCGGTTCGCCCAGCGAACTGCCGAGTTCCTGCTCCACCCAGTTTCCCGGAAGCTCAGCCCGGTCGGCCTGGATGTCCAGCGTCCACTGAAGCGCTCGCGCCGGGTCTTGTACCCGTGCCTTTACACCTGCGACTGGCAGCCAGTCGGGCCAGGAGATGGAAAGCTCGGTGGCCAGCGCCTCGATCGTGCCTTCAACCTGGCCGGAGGCAGACAGCCTTGCTGGCAACCAGGGGATGGAGTCCAGCAGGTTAGCTGGAATCGCGTATTCGCCGATGTCCACGCTGGAAGTGAACTCGAACGGAAACTCCAGTTTCCCTTCGATCTCCAGTTCGCCGCTGGCGCCGTGCGCCTGGACCTGGTCCAGGGTGAGCCTGAAATCGCGGTGCCACAGGCCGTTGCCGGAGGCGCGGTCGATGCTGATCACCTCGCCCGTGGAGAAAATCTCTACCGACTCCACCTGCATCTCTCGCGCGGTGATCGGGAACGGCAGGCGCAAGTCGAGCCCCTCTCCTGGTCGTCCATCGGCTGGCGGCCCGGGCTGCAGATGCACTTCCACGCCCTCGATCCGCGCCGAGGAAATATTGACCGCGAAGGGCGAAAGCGCAATGCCGCCCGCCACGTCGGCCCGCCTGCCGGTCACAACGACATCGGCGTCCTGGTAGCGAATATTTTGCAGCTGAAGGCCGCCCCCCAGGGTGCCGCGAACCTCGGCCTGCAATTGCCCCTCGTTTTCCGATTCGGCAACGGCCTGCACCGCGTAGCCCCAGGCCCATTGGGCGCCCGCTTCGCTGTGCCATAGCCAGGCCCAGCCGGCCGCCAGCGCAACCGCCAGGACAATGGCGGGGACCAGCAGGATTTTCAGCAAGCGGCGCATCACAGCAGCGGTACACCCAGGGTGAAGTGAATGCGCCAGGGGTCACCCGGCAGGTCCAGCGCGCTGGCGAAGTCGAGGCGCACGGCGCCGGCAATGGTGTACCAGCGCACGCCCACACCGGCGCCCTGCTTGAGCTCGGTTTCGCTCCAGTCGTTGAAGGCGTTACCGATGTCGTAGAAGGCTGCCAGCGACCAGTTCTGCAAAATCTTCACCTCGGTCTCGGCGCTGAAGGTGAGGATGTTGTTGGAGCCGATGGCGTTGTTGCTCAGGCTTTCGTAGGCGTAGCCGCGCACGCTCTGGCTGCCGCCGGCCTCGAAGCGGTAGTAGTTTGGCAACTCGGTGAGGGAAATCTGGATGATGCCCTCGTCGGTGGCCACGTCAATCGACTCGACATCGGCGTCGGAGTAACCGATTTCACCGCGCAACAGGATCTTGATCCGATCGCTGGCCATGAAATTCCAGCGCGAGGAAATATAGGCCTGGCTGAAGGAGCGCTGCGAGCCCCAGGCTTCCTGCGCAGTGAACAGGCGCAGGCGCTCGTGGTGACCGACGGTTTCAAAGCCGCTGCCGTTGATCACCGGCCAGTCCCACTCGACGCCGAGCGAGATGGAACTGTTGTCGTCGCTGAACAGCCGGCTGGTTTGCAGCGCCTGGTTGTCGTCATCGGTTTCCGACAGGGTGGTGGGCACCACGTAGTTGACGTTTTCACGCAGGTACTGGACGTACCAGGTTTCCGAGAGCTGTTGGTAGCCGTCATTCAGGTCGCGCAGGTTGAGCATGCCGCCCTTCAGCAGGTAGTGCTCCAGGTTGCCACTGGTGAGCTTGAACACATCTTCCGGCTGGTCGCTGGGGCTCACTTCGAGGTCCTGGTCCTCCTCGCGGTACAGGCCCTCGCCAATCCAGTAGGAGCGGCGCTCGGTAAGGCGGGGCAGGCGGTAGAAGGAGCGCAGCAGGTAGCGGTTATCACGTTGTTGCCAGCCCACGCCCATGCCCAGGCTGTCGCCGCGCTGGGAAAGCCAGTGGCGCGCCCAGTTGAGCTGCGCGCGCATCTCGGTATCGCTGCCCACCCCGATCGAGCCCTGCCAGGTATCGCGGTTGCGCGGCTCCAGCCTGGCTTCCAGGTTGACCACCGGCGGGTCCTGCTCAAGCTGGCGCTCTTCGGTAACGTCGATGATCTCGTAGTAGCCGGTTTTCCACAGGTCGTAGCGCAGCTTGTCCACCAACCATCCATCGTAGTACTGGGCGGGCTTGAAGCGCGGCAGGCTGTGCAGCAGTTCGGGGCGAACGGTGTCCTGGTCGAAACGCACTTCGCCGATGATGGCGCGTGGGCCAGTCTCCAGGGTGAGCGTGAGCTTTGCGGTGTTCTGCTCAAGGTCCAGTTCAATCAGGTGATCGCTGTAGTGCGCAGTGATAAAGCCGTCGTACTCCAGGGCATTCAGCGCTTCCTGCTTGGCGCGCTCCCACTTTCCATGGCTCAGGCGCGCGCCTTCAGGCAGCAGCCAGTTGCGGTGCCAGTCGGCGATTTCGGGAAGTTCGGCGCCGGGCCCAATCACCGTGATATTGGCCTCGCTGACGCGCACCGGCGGGCCTTTGTTGACGTTGACCACCACCAGGGACGGTGCCTGGGCCTCGCCGGGGGGCTCGAGGCTGGAAGTTACCTCGGCGTGGTAGTAGCCGAACGGCCTCAGCGCTCTCGATACTCGGTCCTGCGCTTCTTCGCGCAGGCGCGCCAGGCGACGCTCGCTGAGCGTGGTCCCTTCCGGAATTTCCAGGTTCTGCACGCTGGCCTGGGCATTGGTTAGCAGGGAGCCTTCCACGCCACGCACCTCGACACGAAGCGCCTGGGCGTGCGCAAGCCCGGACAGCAGTGTCGCCGCCATCAGCAAAACAAACTTCATGGACCATGTGACCGGAAGCATGGGGATATGTTGCACGAAGCGGCGCAAGTGAGCCACGTGCGCCCCATCTCGCTCATCGAAGCCTTTTGCACAGGGACGTGCAAACGCCATGCGCAAACCCGCAAAAACCGCGCTTTTTGCGGGTTTGATGCGAGTGGGGCAGGACGCCCCATCTCGCTCATTAAAAAAGCCGCCCGGGCTGAGGGCACCCGGGCGGCCAAGAGAGTTGGAATTGTCGGTCAGAGAACGATCAGGGAGAAAATGCCAATCCCAACTCGTAAACCAAATTTGCTGAATTCAATCAACCTCCGCTGATGACCACCGCCTGGCCCGGCTGCAGCCGCTCGGCGCCGCGGGTTACCACCCGGTCGCCTTCAGCCACTTCACCGATCACTTCAATCAAAGACCCAAGGCCGATGCCGGTGCTGACGGAAACCTTTTCAACGGTGTTCTCCTGGTTGACGCGTAAAACGAACACTTCGTTACCACGAAGCACCAACGCGTCCCTGGGAATGGCCACCAGTTCACGTGGGTCGCCGTTGGGCAGGGCCACGCGAACCGGGCTGCCCACCACCAGGGTGGGGTTGTCGACCGCGATACGCACCTCGAACATGCGAGAGCGCTCGTCACCCACCGGAATGATGCGAGCCACCGGGCTAAGCGATTCGACGTTGCGGTGATCGATGGAAACTTCCATGCCCTCGCGCAGGTACGGCGCAATGCTCAGCGGCGCACTGGCGCGGATTTCGCGGTTCTGGGTATCCACCAGTCGTGCCACCTGGGCGCCGCGGGAAACGAACTCGCCCACTTGCACCAGGCGTTCAACCACCACGCCGGCGAACGGGGCCACCACGCGGGTTTGCTGGATGCGGCGTTGAATCTGGTCGATGGCCACCTCGGCGCGGCGAATCGATTGGTCGGTCATGTCCAGCGTCGACTGGGCCTCGTCAATCTCGTTGACCGAGGCGTTGTTGTTGCTGGCCAGGCGCTGCAAGCGCTCCAGGTTGGCCACCTGGTAGCGGCGCTGGGCCTTGAGGCTTTCCAGCTGCGCTTCGCTGTCCCGCAGGTCCAGGCGCAGGTCGGCATCGTCAATGGTGGCGATGGGCTCACCAAAGGCGATGTTGGTGCCCACGTCGGCCACCCAGGTCAGGCGGCCATCGGTTTCTGCGCTGATACGGGAGTCGTTGCGCGAGATCACCGTGCCTGACACCCACAGGGCGGCGGAGAAGGTGTCGCGCTGCGCTTGTTCTACAGAGACGGGTGCGGCCTGGGCGCCCGGCTGAGCGACTAAAACAGCCGGCAGTACGCCCAGGCACAACACCACGATCTGCAGGAGGGATTTGGTTTTCAGTGTTTGCATTGCCTTGTCCTCGAGTCTTCTCGGGAAAGTTTCCGGGAGTGGCGTGTTCATGCCACGGTCTGCAATTCAGTTTGGGCGGCGCTTTCAGGCAGCGCGGCCTCGACCCGCTTGCCGGCTCCAACCCGTAACAGGCTGGGCAGCATCAGCAGGGTGAAGAACAGGCTGAAGGTCATGCCGCCGACAATCGCGGTGGCAAGACCGCGGTAGATCACGCTGCCGTCGCCGGGCAGCAACACCAGCGGCAGCATGCCAATAATGCTGGTCAGGGTACTCATGAAGATCGGCCGCAACCTGACCGAAAGTGCGTATTCCACCGCCTCGTCGCGGCTCATGCCCTCGCGTTCGGCGCGGCGGGTCTGGTCGACCAGCAGGATGGCGTTGTTGACCACCAGGCCCAGCAGGATGATGAAGCCGATCATGGTGAGCAGGTCCATTGGCTGGAAGCTCACCAGGTTGAGTAACTGCAGGGCGACAATGCCGCCCACGCCGGCCAGAGGAATGGTCAACACCACCAGCGCGCTGTCCTTGGGCGAGCGGAACAGGCCGGCCATCAGCAGGAACAGGATGAACAGCGCCATCACGAAGTTGCGGCTCATGATCTGGATGGCGTCTTTCAGGCTGTCGGCGCTGCCGCCGTAGATGATGCTGCCGTCGGCCGGAAGCGCAGCTTTAAGCGCCGGCTCCAGGTTTTCCTCGATCTGGGTTACCGCGGACTCCAGGGAAACGCCTTCCGGCGGGTCAACGGTGAGTGACACGGTGCGGCGTCCGTTGACGCGGCGAATCTGCCCCGGGCCGGTGGTGCGGTCCAGCGCCACCAGTTCGCCCAATGGCACGACTTCGCCCGCCGGGGTCATTACCGGGGTGTCGCCCAGTTGCTCGGGGGTCTGCCAGCCGGATGCCTTCATGATGATGTCCATGCGGTCTTCGCCGTTGAAGTACTCGCCCAGCCACAGGCCGTTGCCCAGGGTGCGCACCACCGAGGCGATGGCGGGCCGGTTCCAGCCCACTTCGGCAATGCGCGCGTCGTCCGGGCGAATGCGAATCTCCGGCTGCGCCAGTTCGGGTGGCGGGAAGACCTGCACGTTGGCGCCTGGGAACTGTTCCATCAGTTTGGCCTGGCCTTCAGATGCTGCGGCCATGAGCCCGGCCTCGTCGGCCGATTGCATGTGCACGGCGATGCTGCGGCCGCCGCCGAAGCCACCAAACAAGTTGCCCTGGGCAGCAAAGCCACGGAAATCGGGAATGTCGACCAGGATCTCATCGCGCATCACTTGCTCGAGGTCTTTCACCTTGGATTGATCCAGCACGCGAGCGCCAATGGTGCCGCCGTTGCCCCAGATCCAGATGTAGTAGTTCTTCAGCGCCGGCTCTTTTTCGCCCTTCATGTACGGGTCGAGGCGCTCGACCAGCTTGGCGGTAATTTCTTTCTCGGTGGTTTCCCAGTTGGCGCCCGGCGGCAACTGCAGGAAGGCATCCACCGCGTCGCGCTTCACCGGCGGCAGGTAGTCGAGTTGCGGGAACAGGGCCCAGGCAATCATCAGCGGGCCGGCAATCAGGGTGCCGATGATGGCGCCGCGGCGCACCGGTGTGCCACTGGCGCGCATCAGGAAGCCGGTGAGTTTCGACCAGCGCGGCGCGTGCTTGTTGGTCAGCTTCTTCGGTTTGAGGAAGCTGCCCGCCACTGCCGGCAGGATGGTCAGCGCCACGATCAGCGAGGCGCACACCGCAATTGCGATGGTCAGCGCCAGGTCGGCGAAAAGCTGGCCTTCAACATCTTTGAGGAACAGCACCGGCAGGAAGATGGCGACGGTGGTTGCCGTTGATGCCAGCAGGGCGCCCTGCACCTGGCCAGTGCCCTTGAGCGCGGCTTTCTCTGGCAACTCGCCTTTCTCACGCAATCGGACGATGTTTTCGGATACCACGATGGCGGCGTCCAGCACCATGCCGACGGCAAACGCCAGGCCGGCCAGCGAAATCACGTTGAGGCTGCGGCCGGTGAGTTGCAGCACGATGAAAGTGGTGAGCAGCGACACCGGGATGGCAGTGGCAATCAGCAGCGTGCCGCGGGTATCGCGCAAGAACCACCACAACACGCCGATGGCCAGGATTACGCCAAGCAGCAGGTTGTTGGTCACCAGGGTGACGGCGCGCTTGATAAACACCGAGGCATCGAACGACTGCGCCACGTCCAGGCCCAGGTCGTTGATGGGCCCCACGCGCAGTTCTTCCATGGCGGCCTTCACCTCGGTCAGCGCGGCCAGCACGTTGGCGCCGTTGGCGCGGTCGATGCGCACGCCCATGGCCGGGTTGCCGTTCTGGAACACCATGTCGTTGCGCTGGCCGGGGCCAACACGAATTTCCGCCACGTCGCCCAGGCGTACCGGCTGGCCGTTGCGCCATTCCAGCACCTGGTTGCGAAGCTGGTCGGGATCGTAACGGCCTTCAAAGCGCAGGGTGTACTGCCTGCGACCCACATCCACGAAACCGCCTGAAACATCGGCGCTGCGGCTGGCGGACTGGGCGATGTCGGTAATCGGCAGGCCCATCTCGGCCGCGCGGTAGGGGTCGATGATGATCTGCAGTTCATCGGCGCCGCCAGACATGAATTCCACGCCGGAAACGCCGTCAATGGCCTCGATGCGCGGCTTGATGATGTCTTCAACCTGGCGGGCGTAATCGCGCAACTCGCCGGGGGTGCCGGGCAGTTTCTGGACAAAGAACCAGGTCAGTGACTCGTTGGAGCCACCACCGCCACCGCCCAGGTTGACCACCGGCGGATCCGCATCCACTGGCAAAGGCGGCAAGCGATTCAGGCGGCCGATCACTTCCATCAGCGTGGCCTGCATGTCGGTTTCCAACGCGAACTGCATGTTTACCCAGGCGCCGCCGTTAAACGCGTTGGCCTCGATGGTCTGCAGGCCAGGCAGGCCCTGCAGCACTTCTTCAATGGGTTCGAGAATTTCCGATTCGACTTCTTTCGGAGAAGCAGCACGCCAACTGGCGTTGACAGTCAGTTGGGGCAATTCAATTTCGGGGAACAGTTGAACCGGCAGGCTGTTCAGGCTGAACAGTCCGAACATGAAGATGATGGCGACCACGACGCCAACTGCGGCTGGGTTGCGGACTGCCTTGTGGGTGAAACTCATGCCCTGCTCCTCGGTTATTAGTTCTGACGCCCCCTGGCCCGAATCCGTTACTTCGGCGCGGTGGGGAAGCATCCGTTCACCGGGATATTAGAAAGCGTTCAGGCCCTGAGTTCGTGACCAAAGTCATGGTCTGCGGTGATGTGAAGCGTGCGAACGCCAAGCCGAAAACGGCCGCCGATCACCCGTTATCGATTGACGTTGAATGGTGAAGGGGTTTTCGCGGCGAGGGCGCCCTCGCCGCTGTTTACGCGAAATAGTTGAGCTTATCTTTGTAGGTGCGCGACAGCTTGATGGTATGGCCGCTGTCCAAAGTGAGGAAATACTCGCCATTAATGTGCGAGCGCATTTCCTTCACGCAGTGCACATTGACGATGGTGGAGCGGTGAATGCGTTGCAGCAGCTCGGGGTCGAGCTCGTTTTCAAGCTCTTTCATCGTCTTGCGCAGAATGTAGGTCTCGCCGCCGGCGTGGACGCACATGTAATCGCCGGCCGCGTCGATCCATTCAATTTCGTCCTGTGGCACCCAGGTGGTTTTGCCGCCGTCCTTGATCGCCAGCTTGGCGACCTCTTTCTTGCGCATCCGGTCGATGCCCTTGGCGCGGATGTCTTCCATGCTGGCCACCTGTTCACCGGAAATGTTGCTGACCAGCTTGAGCAGGGTTTCGCGTTGCTTCAGCGCCCTGCGCTGACTGAGGTTTTCGCGCACGCGGTTGAGCGCCTCGCGCAGGCGGCCGTTCTCAATCGGTTTCAGCACGTAATCCAGCGCGTTAGCCTCGAAGGCGTCGATGGCATATTCGTCGTAGGCAGTGACAAACACGATGGCCGGCATGGGGCCGCCGGAAAGTTCGCGGATCACGTCGAAACCGTTCTTGCCCGGCATCTGGATATCCAGGAACACCACGTCGGGTGAATGGCTGTGGATCATTTCCAGGGCCTCGCGGCCATTGCGGGCCTCGGCCATGACATGGATGCCCTCGATGCGCGACAGGCGGTGTTTCAGGCCACGGCGGGCCAGCGCCTCGTCATCGACGACCAGACAATTCAGGGTTTTATGATTGGCAGCGTTCACGGGGTATGCAAACCTCAACTTTCAGGCCATTAGGTTCAATATTGGTAACGCTGAACGTATGCGCTTCTCCGTACAACACCCGTAGCCGTTCGCGGGTATTGGCCAGGCCGACGTCGTTATCGCTGTGGCCATCGCTGTGGCCGGATGATGCAGCATCGGTGCCGGTGACACTCAGGCAAAGCATAGCATCGTCGGTTTTGGCGGCTATCATGATCCCGCCTCCGGTCTCGCTGATGCATGTGGCATAAGTCATCGCGTTTTCAATCAACGGTTGCAGGATCATTCCCGGCACCAGGCAATGCCAGGCGTCGTCGGAAATATTCCGTTCAATCCGCAACCGATCTTCAAATCTCAACTGCTCCAGTCCCAGATATAGATCGAGTGCGCGCAGTTCCTCTTTCAAACTGATTTTCTGCATCGGGTCGCGATCGAGCGATTCGCGCAGAAAAGTGCTCAGCTTTGTGACCATTCGATTGGCCGTTTCGTTCTCTGATTCCAGCACCAGGGTGGAGATGGCGTTGAGCGTGTTGAACAGGAAATGCGGATTGAGCTGGAAGCGCAGCGTGCGCAGCTGGGCATCCTGCGCAATGGTGGTGGCCTTCAGCGCCTGCTCGCGCTGGTGCTGGGCCATGCGGTAATACTTGATGCCGAAGTACAGTCCGCTCCAGGTGCCGATCACGTAGAAACTCAGGGTCAGCTCCCAGGAGTAGAAGTAGTCGGCCAGCGGCACCGAGCCCAGGCTCAGGCCCTTGTAAATGTGTACGTAAACGAAGGAACGGAATCCGGCGAACACCGCGGCGGCCACGATGGCGCCAAGGCCGTTGATGGGCAGGCTGAACACCGGCGGCATTTCCCACGCCGCCTTGTAAACGAAGCGCAGGCCATAGGTGATGATCAAGCCGCCAACCGCGTACATCAGGCTCGGTTCGATGTAGTCATGCGGCATGTCATGGCCGGAGATGCCCATCAGGTAGTTGAGCACCGCGTAGGCCGCCCAGCCGGCCACGTTGAGCAGCCAGAAAAACGATTTTGAATTGTCAGCCAGGCGTTCGATCATGGGCGCGCAGTCGGTAAACCTTTTATAAGGCTTTAAACTGCGGTCAGCTTATCTGAATGAAATCCACCCGGATGACGGCTGGTCGGTTGCCTATTTCCTTTTGTCGCTTTGTCGCAGAGCGACCGGGGAATACTGCTCGGATGGGCGCTAAAGGGCTACCACGTTGGCGAATTCAGCGAGCAGGAATTCCTGCAGCGCAACCACCGCTTGCGGCTGGCCTTTTCGTGATGGAGCAACCAGGCTGAGTTGCGCCAAGCCGGCGTGCCATTGCGGTAATACCCGCTTCAGTTGACCATGTTCCAGTTCTTCGCGGCAGGTGTAGGCGGGCAGGGCGACAATGCCCGCACCGCTGGCCGCTGCGTGCTTCAGGGTGGCCATGTCATCGCTCTTCAGCCTTGGGTTGATGTCTGCAACCCACTTCTCTTCAGAGCGGTTTTCCAGCTTCCATTGCCCGTGTGGCGACTGCCACCCGAGCGCCAGCGTTTGATGTTTCTCCAGGTCGGACGGGTGGTCCAGGGCCGGGTTTCCATCCAGGTAATCAGCCGCGGCAAAGAGCTGCCATTCGACTTGCGCGAGGTGCCTCTGGATCAGCGTTGAGTCTGGCAATGGCCCTGAATGGCCCCGAATCGACAGGTCCACGCCGGCGGCGACCAGGTCGACGGTCTGGTTGGTTACCTGCTGCGAGACGTTGACCAGGGGGTTGTCGGATAAAAACCGCGCCACCAGCGGCTTCAGCGCGAACTGGGCGACACCCACCGAGCAACTGATGGTGACATGGCCGGACAGCCGGTTCTTGTTGCGCCTGACCGCGTTTTCTGCGCGCTCCATTTCATCGACCGCGGCGCGGGCGTGTGCGTAAAACGCTTCACCCAGTTCTGTCACGTTGAACTGCCGGGTCGTACGCTGGATCAGCCGGGCATCCATGCGCTCTTCAAGCTGGCGGATGTGCCGGCTGAGGCGGGATTTCGGTATGCCCAGTGACTCGGATGCTGCGGAAAACCCCTGCTTCTCTACCACGTGGACGAAGTAGAAGTAGTCGTTCAGGTCAGGCTGTGGCATGTGGCGAAATCCGGGTAGCGTTGCTGGTGCTTATTGTTCCATTAACAGAACAGAAAGTTCAAATATTGGCCCTTCTGCTCAATATTGTTCTGTTCATATACTCCAGTCACCCATCAACGCACGCCCAGCGAGGTACGAGATGAACAACGCAATGAACGCCGCCAGGAGTATCGAAGCCGGCAACGAAGGGCCGGTAGCACGCCCGATCGACGGAGAGCCGCTCGCGATTGGCGGTGGGTTTTCGGCGCGCAGTTTTCGAGCGGCAGAAATCGGCCCGGCAATGGACCCGCTGGTGATGGTCGACCACTACGTCATGACCGAGCCTACCTTTGGCACGCATCCACATGCCGGGATGTCAGCCGTTTCGCTGCTCTTCCTCGACAGCGAGGGGCGTTTCCACAACCGTGACTCCCTGGGTAACGATTTCGACCTCTTGCCCGGCGACCTTTACTGGCTGAGGGCAGGGCGCGGCGTGATTCACAACGAGTCGCCCAGGGCGGGCTCACGAACACACGGCCTGCAGGTGTTCGTCAACCTCCCGCAGGAACGTCGCTACGAACAGCCTTCATCACTGCTGGTGCGGCGCGAGGACATGCCGGTGCTGGTCGGCGAGGGGTACAGCGTTCGCATTGCCCTGGGGGCATCGAACGGGGTTGCCGGTGCGCAATCGCCGGCACTACCGATGACCATTCTCGACGGCCAACTCGCAACCGACGGAAGCTTTGAACATCAACTCGAACCCGGCCGAAACGCCTGGGTGCACGCGATTGATGGCGAAATCGAGGTGACCGTTTCGGGGCATCGTACCGGCCTCAAAAAAGGCCAGGCTTTCGCGGTAGAGAACGCCGATGGCGAAGCGCCCCTATTCCTGCGTGTTTCCGTAGCCAATGGTTCTAATGCGCACTTCGCATTGCTCGATGGCCAGGCGGTGCAGGAGCCCTTCGTCCAGCAGGGCCCATTTGTCATGGGGACTGCCGAGGAAATTGAGGCCGCTCAGAAAGACTTTAAAGCGGGCCGCTTTGGGGCGATCGACTGACCATCCCCGCGGCCCTCCCAATCACTTCGCTATGACCATTAAGGAGAGAACAATGACGACTACCAAACTGCACAACCCCGATCCGCTCAGCGCCAGCAACGCCGCGCTGGTCCTTGTAGACCACCAGGTGGGCCTGATGACCGGCATCCGTGATTACTCGATTGCCGAGCTGAAGCACAACGTGGTGGGCCTGGCCAAGGCCGCTCGCACGCTCGGCCTTCCAATCGTGACCACCACGACATCCTCGGACACTTTGTGGGGCCCCGCTTTTCCGGAGCTCGTCGCAGCCCTTCCGGGGCAGCACTTTATCGATCGCACGACGGTTAACGCCTGGGATGATCCCCGGGTTGAGGCCGCAATCCGGGAAACCAGGCGAAGCAAGCTGATTTTCGCAGGCGTGTCGCTGGAGGTTTGCGCGGCGTTCCCGGCGATGAGAGCGGTGCGAGAGGGCTTTGAAGCTTACGTGGCAGTGGATGCCAGCGGCACATTTAGCACCACCAAGCGAGAAACCGGAATCACCCGGCTGACACAGAGCGGCGTGGTGACCGCCGATGCTTCCAGCCTGATCGTGGAAATCCTCGGCGACAACGCTTCGCCGAAAGCCCCCGAAGTGTATGCCGCGCTGGGAATGGACTGGGCCATGCTGGTTGGACAGGTTCGCGAAAGCGCCGCTGCCTAGCGCGCTGCGATTCCCGCGGCTATGCCTTCTTGCGATAGGCAATGGCTTCGGCAAGGTGCGCGTTCGCGATGGCCGGCTCGTTGCCCAGGTCGGCCAGTGTACGGGCCACCTTGAGGATACGGTGGATGGCGCGCGGGGATAGCCGCAGTCGCTCTGCCGCGCTTTCCAGGAGCTGTCGCCCGTGGTCGTCAACAGCGCAGTGGCGATCACGGGCATCTGCATCGAGCTGTGCATTGCAGCAACCCTGGCGCTTGAGCTGAATCTTTCTTGCTACCGCAACCCGTTTTGCTACCGTGCGGCTGCTTTCCGGGGCCGGGCCGGACCGATCAAGGATGGACTGCTCGGGTCGCGGTACTTCCACATGAAGGTCTATGCGGTCCAGCAGCGGGCCGGAGACCTTGTGGGCGTAGCGCTGAATCTGCTCGCCGCTGCAGTGGCAATCGTTCTTTCTATCGCCAGCGTGGCCGCAGGGGCAGGGGTTCATCGAGGCAATCAGTTGGAAGCGGGCCGGGAATTCGGCCTGGCGGGCCGCTCGCGAGATAACGATGCGGCCGGATTCGAGTGGTTCGCGCAGCACCTCGAGCACATGGCGGCTGAACTCGGGTAGCTCGTCGAGGAACAACACGCCGTTGTGCGCTAGCGAGATCTCTCCTGGACCGGGTTTGGAGCCGCCGCCCACCAGGGCCACCGCACTGGCGGTGTGGTGCGGGGCGCGGAACGGTCTTCGGCGCCAGGTTGCCGGGTCCAGCCCCATTTTGCTGATGGACGCCACTGCCGCGGTTTCCAGGGCTTCATCCTGGCTCAGCGATGGAAGAATTCCGGGCAGGCGGGTGGCGAGCATGGTTTTGCCGGTGCCAGGCGGGCCGCTCAGCAACAGGTTGTGCGAGCCCGCTGCCGCCACTTCCAGCGCGCGGCGTGCACGGTGTTGGCCGATGACGTCGGCGAGGTCCGGCAGTTTTGGGGCTTGTGCGGCTGTGTCCCGGCTGACCCGCGGCAGTTCTTCCTGTTTGTGTAGCCACATCACCACTTGCTGCAGACTTTCGGCGCAGTAGATTTCACCGTCTTCAACCAGGGCCGCCTCGGCCTCGTTTACTTTGGGCACCACCAGCGTGCGCCCCGCCCGGGCGGCGTGTACCGCAACTGGCAGCACGCCATGTACCCCTCGCAGTTTGCCGCTGAGCGAGAGTTCGCCAACGAACTCGCAGTCTTTGACGCGACGCTTGGGCACCTGCCCGGAAGCGGCCAGCATACCCAGCGCAATCGGCAGGTCGAAGCGGCTGCCTTCCTTGGGCAGCTCAGCCGGCGCCAACGAGATCGTGGTCCTGGATTGCGGTACCTCGAAGCGCGCCGTCATCAGCGCCGAGCGCACGCGGTGCAGCGATTCGCGCACGGCGGTTTCCGGCAGGCCAATGATGGTGGTCTTCACCAGGCCGCCGCTCAGGTGCACCTCCACCTGGACCTCTGGCGCGGATACGCCCACTCCGGCGCGGCTGAACACGCGGGCCAGGCGGGTCATGTTGCGAATCCGGTGGTTGGCTCACTCACCGGAACATTTTGGCCAGGCTCGCGCTGTAGGTGGTACGACTAAAGCCGCGAATGTTTGTAAGAACTAAGCCTGAAGAATTTTTCTCAGTGCGCGAATGTGTTTCCAGACGAGGGCCTTGGGAAGTTCAATGGACATTGCCTGCATACACCTTTCCAGCCAGCCTTCGCGGTTCTGAATGCGGTCGATTGCTTTCTCTAGATCCTGCTGGATGGCCTGGCCGTAAGCGCTTTCCGCCTTGGATACTGCGCATTTCATTAGTGCGGTGCTTGCCTGCATCAGCGCCAGGTCAATCAGGTCCCGGTTGAACGCGCCGTCATCCTTCCATCGGTCCGAATTGGCGAGCAGTTTGCTTGTGGCCATGTCCAGCGGCGTAAGGGTGCTGATGCCGCAAATGCGGTCTTCAGCGGATGGCTCATCCAGTTCGATCCGGCTTTCAAGGATAATTTCAAACTTGATCTGGCGGCCGACCACTTCAAGCATCGTGCGGATTCCGTACCTGTCGGCTCGAACTTCGCGTAGCTGGGAGAACGCAGGCGTCCCGGTTTTGCACAGGGCTTTCAGTCCCGCACTGGCCAGTTGGCGGAGTTCGCCGTAGCGCTGCCGGGACGACACCAGGAAGTCCATGTCCAGCGACTCCCGGTACTCGCCAAAACGCATAGCCATGGCTGTTCCGCCGCCAAAGTAGCACTGGTGTTGCCTGAGCAGGTCAGCATCAAGGGCGTTCATTACCTGGGCGATGGCCTGGTGGTGAATGCGTGCAAACAAAAGGCCTATGGCTCCCAGTGCTCCGGCTCGAAGGCAGTTTTAAGGCTTTCAATCAGTTGCGCTTCCTGTGCTGTGAGGGCGTTCTGGTCCAAGTGGCGTTGGTTGGCCTCGTAGATATCGAGCGCTTCGCGGGCACTGAGGTAGCCGGTGCCACGCACGTGCCACGCCAGTTTCTGCAGTTCTGGGTAGTTCGCAAGGGGAATCCGGGCGGGAATCCAATCGGAATCTTGCTCAAGGGTTGCGCGGTCTTCACTCAATCGCAGAAAAAGCCCAACGGCATTCGCGGCGCTGGCCCAGGCGCCCATGGTTACCGATGGCTCGCCTTTCTCAATGCGAAACCAGGTGATGCGGGACATGCCCGCCGCTTCTGCGGCCACCGTGGCGCTGACACCCAGTTGCTTGCGTTGTTGGCGAATACGCCTCCCGAGGCCCGCCAGGCGCTCAGCGGTTTCAACAGAAAGTTTTGGGCTCCTTGCAGGCATTGTTTCTCATTATATACTATTTTTATCTAAAATCAGTAATGAGAAACACTTTAATTCGAACCTTGATTGCCTGGTTCCAGTTCCGCCAGGCGTCTTTCCAGCGCCTCGAGTTTTTCCTGGCAACGCTCCAGCACGGCAGCCTGCGCCTGGAACTGATCGCGGGTCACGAGGTCCATTCGCTCGAACGCGCCGGTGAGTACCGTGCGGAAATGCGATTCGATGTCCTCGCGGGCGCGGTTAACGCCCGGTGGAATGGCGTCGCCCAGGCGGCGGGTGAGGTCGTCGATAAAGCGGAAATCCATGGCCTTGTTCTCCTCGCGATGCGTGTTGGCGGCCAAACCTGGCGGCCCTTTGTTGCGGCTCCCAGGCGGTCGGATTAAAGTCCACCTAGCCCAGGCCCGCGCAAACAGGTGTTGCAATGAAAATGATAACCGCGATTATCAAGCCCTTTAAACTGGATGATGTCCGAGACGCCATTTCCGAGACCGGTGTGCAGGGCATGACGGTCACCGAGGTGCGCGGCTTCGGGCGCCAGAAAGGCCACACCGAGCTGTACCGCGGCGCCGAGTACGTGGTGGATTTCCTGCCCAAGCTCAAGCTTGAGATTGCGGTGCCGGATGACCGGGTCGATGCGGTGGTGGAAGCCATTACCGAGTCGGCCTCTTCCGGCCGGATCGGCGATGGCAAGATCTTCGTGCAATCGCTCGATCGCGCGGTTCGCATTCGCACCGGCGAAGAAGGGGACGAGGCCCTTTAGGCTTCGTCACGCCGCAACTTTGCCTCGGCATGTGGCCGGCGGTAAAACAATTCGCGGCGCTTCGCGTCCAACTTGGCAAGTTCGAATCATCGCAATGCGCTGGTGGCGCACCCGGCAGATTCGGGCGCATTGAAAATACAAGGTAAAATGTAACGAACGGGGCGATTCCGGCGTCTAAATGGCTGCTCGCGCTCCGGCCCCCGGAGCTGATTAAACAGGCGAAAACCGCGACCGCAGATCGCAAACCAGGCAAACAGTTTGGAAATCGAGTCACAACAACAAGCGCAGGAATCCGAACCCACCCGGCAGTCATTCCTGTCGGCGGTAGTCGGCGAACTGTCGCGGCGCAAAGTGCTGCGCACGATGGGTGCCTACGCCATTGGCGTGTTCGCCATCCTGCAGCTGCTGGATGCGGCCGCCGAGCCGTTGCGCCTGCCCGAATGGGTGGCCACCTTCGTGGTGGTGACCCTGATCCTGGGCTTCCCGGTGGTGTTCCTGCTGGCCTGGCAGTTCGAGATTACCCGCGACGGCGTGCGTCGCACCCGCGCTGCCGGCCTGTTAACCCGCGGTCAAACCAGTGTGCTGTTTTCTTTCATGATGATCGCCACGGCTGCGCTGGGCTACGGGTTTTTCGAGTACTACTCCGACCAGTTTGAGCAGGAAGAACTGGTGCAGGCCCAGCCGCAGCGCCTGTTTTCCGCACCCGAAAATTCAATCGCCGTGCTGCCGTTTGCCGACATGTCCGCCGACGATAGCCAGGCGCACCTGGCCGACGGTATTACCGAGGAGTTGCTTAACCTGCTGGCGCAAGTCGACGGCTTGCACGTGGCGGCCCGCACTTCTTCGTTTGCGTTTCGCGAACCGCAAAAGGACATCCGCGAAGTCGGCCAGCTTCTCAACGTGCGCACCGTGCTTGAAGGCAGCGTGCGCACCTCTGGCAACCGCGTACGGCTGACAGCGCAGTTGATCAATGTCGAGGACGGCTTCCACATCTGGTCGCAGACCTACGATCGGGAAATGGCCGACCTGTTCGCCATCCAGGATGAAGTGGCCAGCCAGATCGCCACTGCCCTGGTGGACTCGTTCGAAGGAATTACCTCGACCCCCGGAGGCCGCGCCGACAACCTGGCCGCTGCCGAGGCCTATCGCACCGGCCGGCTGATGTGGTGGCGCCGCACTCCGGAAGACCTGCAACGGGCCGCCGAGCGCTTCGCGGAGGCTTTGCAGCACGACCCAACTTACGCCCCGGCCTATGCCGCACTGGCGGATACCTGGCTGCTGCTTTCCCTTTACGGAAACATCTCCGAGTGGGAGGCGGTTGAGAAAGCCAACCCGCTGATCGACAAGGCGCTGAAGATGGACCCGATCTCGGCCGAGGCCTTCGCCGCACTGGGCCTGGCGCGTTCGAACCTGGAACAGCACGACGCGGCCGAATCGGCCCTGCGCCACGCCATCGAGTTGAACGAGGATTACATTCCCGCGCACCTGTGGCTTTCCACCACGCTGGATAGCCAGGGCCGCTACGCTGAGCAGCAACAGGTGCTGGAGAAGGCCATGGAGCTGGATCCGCTCAACGAATTGCTGGTGGTCAACTACGCATCCAACCTCTCGACGCGCGGCCAGTGGGAGCGTGGCCGGGAGATTTTGCAGGAGCTGATCGCTTTCCGTCCGGACTCAACCATTCTGCTGCGAACGCTTGCCGGCCATGAACTCCAGCACGGCAACCTGGTGGACGGATTCCGGGTGGCCTACCAGTCGTATGCACTGCAACCTGACGACCCGTCAGACATCAACACCCTGGCGCAAGCCTGGATGAGCCTTGGCGCTTACGAAGAGGCGGGCGAGTTGTTGCTGGCCGGGCTGGAGAAGAACCCCAACAACGGCAAGCTGCAAACCATGTACTGGCAAGCGCTGCTGGCCAATGGCCGGCCCGAGGAAGCCAAGTCGCTGGTACAGGACTGGCGGCGCCAAATGGGTGAAGATGTACCCGAGTTCGTCGAGCGCAATTTCGCCGCGCAGATGGGTTTGCTGTCGCTACGGGAAGGAGATTTCACGGCGGCAACCGAATACCTGTCTGTCGCTGCGCAGGCCGCAGACCCGGGCAAGTACGATGGCTTCCAGGTGCTGATCCAGACCCTGGCCGCAGCCGCCTTCCGCAGTGAAGGCGATAGCAGCGAGGCCGATCGCCTGCTGGAAGATGCGCGCAGAAACCTCCGTCGCGGCCGGGTCAACGGCGTCGATACACCTGATATCAACTACGACGAAGCGGTGATCATGGCCATGAGCGATGATCCGGAGGCGGCGCTGGTGAAGCTGCAGGAAGCCTACGATGCGGGCTTTCGCCAGACCTGGTTGCTGAAGATCGACCCGCGGCTGGATCCGGTGCGTGAATCCCCTGGCTTTGTCGAGATCCAGGCCATGGTGGACAACGCGGTCAACTCCGCGTTGCAGGAAGTGCGCGGTTTGAACCTGGTGATGCTGTAGCAGCCGACCCTGTGTCGCGACCCCGGTCGCGCTCTAAAGCCCGCTCTTAAACATCGACGAAACGGGTTGCATCGCCAATCCAGCGCTCAATCAACCGGTCCGCCAGCTTCGGCGTTTTCTCCAGTATCTTTCCAGCCGCATCCGGAATCAGGTCGAGCAGCGCCTCGTCACGCGCCAGGTCGGCCACCCGGAACTGCAACATGCCGGTTTGCCGCGTTCCCAGCACTTCGCCAGGGCCGCGCAACTCCAGGTCCTTTTCCGCAATCAGGAAACCGTTGCTGGTCTCGCGCATGATGTTGAGGCGTTGCTTGGCCAGGTCGCCAATGGGTGCCGAGTAGAGCAGTACGCACGATGATTTTTGCGCGCCACGGCCCACGCGGCCGCGCAACTGGTGGAGCTGCGCCAGCCCCAGGCGCTCGGCGTTCTCGATGATCATCAGCGAGGCGTTGGGTACATCCACGCCCACCTCGATCACCGTGGTGGCCACCAGCAGCTGGATTTCTCCCTGCTTGAAGCGCTGCATGGTGGCCTGTTTCTCCGCCGCCTTCATGCGCCCGTGGACCAGGCCAATCTCGATGCCGCGCAGTTGTTGTGACAGTTCGCTGGCCACGTCTTCGGCGGCGCGTGCCTGCACCGCGTCGGATTCCTCGATGAGGGTGCACACCCAGTAGGCCTGGCGGCCCTCGGCGCAGGCGGTAGCCACGCGCTCGATCACTTCACCACGGCGGTCGTTGGAAATCACCACCGTGGTCACCGGTTTGCGGCCGGGGGGCAGTTCGTCGATGACCGAGGTCTCCAGCCCGGCGTAGGCGGTCATTGCCAGGGTGCGGGGGATGGGCGTGGCGGTCATGATCAACTGGTGGGCGCGTTCCGGCTTGTTATCTTCTTGGCCTCCAGACTTGTCGAGCAGGGCCATCCGCTGGTGCACGCCAAAGCGGTGCTGTTCGTCCACGACCACTAATCCAAGGCGTTTGAACGCAACCCCTTCCTGCATCAGCGCGTGGGTGCCGATGACCAGCGGAGCGCCTTCGGCCATGGCATCCAGCGCCTTCTGGCGCGCCTTGCCGGTGACCTTGGAACTGAGCCACACCGGGGTGATGCCCAGTGGTTCCAGCCAGCTATTGAAGCTGGACAAGTGCTGTTCGGCCAGTAGCTCGGTGGGGGCGGTGATGGCCACCTGGTAACCGTTGCCAATGGCGCGCAGTGCGGCCAGTGCGGCGACCACGGTTTTTCCTGAACCGACATCACCCTGGATCAGGCGCTGCATGGGGTGGCTGCGCTGCAGATCCTGGTGAATCTCTTTCACCACCCGCTGCTGCGCGCCAGTTAAGGTGAACGGAAGCGCATCCATAAAGGCGCGCTCCAGTTGGGTGCCCTTTTCATTCATGCGCGGCGCGCCAAGCTGGCGCAAGCCGCGGTGAACTCGGGCCATGCTCAGGTGGTGCGCCAGCAGTTCTTCCAGGGCCAGGCGTTGCTGCGCGGGGTGGCGGCGCTCTACCAGGGCGGCCACATCGGCATTGGGCGGCGGGCGGTGAATAAACTGCAGTGCGCCTTTCAGCGAGATTTTGGCAATTTCCTGGCCGACATCATCGGCGGCGCTGGCCAGCAGGCCGGGTGGCAGCAGCTCATCGAGATCGAGATTGCCGCGCTCCAGGCGGCTCAAGGCCTGGTCGGTGAGCCGGTTCCAGCGCGCCTGGCCAAAGCCCTCGGTGCCGGGGTAGACCGGGGTCAGGCGGTCGGCCAGTGGCGTGTTGCCATCCTCGGCAATGCGCTTGTAGCTGGGGTGGATCATCTCCAGCCCACGGAAGCCAGCGCGAACCTCGCCAAACACGCGCAGCCGGGTGCCGGCGGCCATGGCGCGTTTTTGCGCGGCGCGAAAGTGAAAGAAACGCAGCGTGATCAGGCCGGTGCCGTCAGCGACAACCACCACCAACATGGCGCGGCGCGCCGGGACAATGGCTGCGTGCTCGACCGTGCCTTCCACTTGCGCGGTGGCGCCGGGGTACAGCCCGCCAATGGGGTGAACCCGGGTGCGGTCCTCGTAGCGCAGGGGCAGGTGGAACAGCAGGTCCTGGACACTGTGGATGCCGCTGTCTTCCAGCTTGGCGGCAACCGCCGGGCCCACACCCTGCAGTCCGGTCAGGTCCGAGGGCTGGTCCGGCATGGATGACTGGCTGGGTTTAAAGCCTAGAGGCCGAGAACGGCGTCTATCTCCACCTCGGCGCCGCGCGGCAACTGCGAAACGCCAATCGCGGCGCGCGCCGGGTAGGGCTCGGAAAAGTACTCGGCCATGATCTCGTTCACGCTGCCGAAATTGGCGAGGTCGGTGAGATAGACGGTGAGTCGAACAATGTGGTCGAGGCTGCCGCCGGCGGCTTCCGCCACCGCGGAAAGATTCTGGATCACCCGGTGGACCTGGTCGCGCACATCGCCGTCGACCATCTCCATGGTTTCCGGGTGTAGCGGGATCTGGCCGGAAAGGTAAACCGTGTCGCCGTGCCGAACGGCCTGGCTGTAAGGGCCGATGGCGGCCGGCGCGGAATCGGTGTGAATGGCTTTTTTGCTCATAGGGTGCGTTGAACCTTGATGACGTTCTGGTTGCGCCTTAGCCGGCGCATCACGCGGGCCATGTGATCCCGGTCGCTGACCGAGAGTTCAAACAACAGGGTGGCGGTTTCCGGGTTGGATTCGGGTTGCTCGATGGTTTCAATATTGCTGCCCGCCTCGCCAATGCTGGCCGAGATGTTGGCCAGTACGCCGGGTACGTTGTGGGCGATCACGCGCACGCCCACCGGGAACATGCCGCGGGTGATGGGCGCCCATTTCACGTCGATGCAGCGGTCGGGGTGCTTGCGCAGTTCGCGCGCGTTGGGGCACTGGGTGCGGTGCACCACCACGCCCTTGCCGGCCGAAACATAAGCCATGATGCGGTCGCCTGGCACCGGCAGGCAGCAGGCGCCGAAACTCACCGCGCTGCCTTCCGAGCCGGCGATGGTGATGGCCTCGTCGGTGCTTTCCTTGTCGTCGCACTCCGAATCGGGCATCAGGCGGGCGGCCACCACGCCGGCCAGCGTTGAGCCCAGCGCCAGGTCCTTGAACAACTCTTCCTGGCTGTTGAGGCGCACTTCCGCCAGGTATTCCTTCCAGCGCTCGGGCGGAATCTCTTCCAGCGAGCTGCCGCGCGCATTAAGCGCTTTTTCCAGCAGGCGCAGGCCCAGGGCGACGGTGTCTTCCTGTTCCAGGCTCTTGAGGTAATGGCGGATGGCAGTGCGCGCCCGGGCGGTGCTGACAAACTGCAGCCATTCGGGTTTCGGCTGCACGTCCGGATCGGTGATGACTTTCACGGTCTGGCCGTTGGCCAGTCGGGTGGAAAGCGGCACCGCTACTTTGTCCACCAGGATCTCGCGGGTGTGATTGCCCACATCGGTATGAATGGCGTATGCAAAATCCAGCGCGGAGGCGTTGCGCCGCAGGTCAATAATCTTGCCCTTGGGCGTGAACACGAAAATCTCGTCGGGGAAGAGGTCGGAACGCGCGCTGTCCATGAACTCCAGCGAGTCCTGGGTGTGGCGCTGCGCGTCCACCATCTGCATCAGCCATTCGCGGGCGCGTACCTGGGCTGAGCCCGAGGCGGTTTCGCCCGTCTTGTACTGCCAGTGCGCGGCGGCGCCTTTCACCGCCATCACGTCCATGTCCTCGGTGCGAATCTGGATCTCGATCGGCACGCCATAGGGGCTGTTAAGCACGGTGTGCAGCGACTGGTAGCCGTTGGCCTTGGGCAGGGCAATAAAGTCTTTGAAGCAGCCTGGTTTGGGCTGGTACAGGCCGTGCACCGCGCCCAGCGCCAGGTAACAGTTGGCCTCGGTCTGGGTGATGATGCGGAAGGCGTAGAAATCGGTCACCTCGGCAAACGGCAGGTCTTTCGACAGCATTTTCTTGTAGATGCTGTATGGCGATTTCTCACGGCCGGAGATGCGGCACGGCACGCCAGCTTCCGACATTTTCTTGCGCAGCGCGGCCTCGATGCTGCCGACAATTTCCTGGCGGTGGCCGGTCATTTCCGACAGGTGTTCCTGGATGGTGCGATGGCGCCAGGGGTAGAGGTTGGCGAACCCCAGGTCTTCCAGTTCCAGCTTGATGTTGTTCATGCCCAGCCGGTCGGCGATGGGGGCATAAATGGAGAGCGTCTCCTGGGCGATGCGCCGGCGCGAGGGCGGCGACATGCTACCCAGGGTGCGCATGTTGTGCAGCCGATCGGCCAGCTTGATAAAGATCACCCGCAGGTCGCGCGACATCGCCAGCATCAGCTTGCGGAAGCTTTCCGCGTCGGCCTCCTTGCGGGTGCGGAATTTCATCTGGTCGAGCTTGGTAACGCCGTCCACCAGCTCGGCGATCTCGGGGCCAAACTGGTCGATGATTTCCTCTTTGGAAACCGAGGTGTCTTCGATGGTGTCGTGCAGGATTGCGGCGGCGATGCTCTCGTGATCCATGCGCATGTTGGCCAGGATCTGGGCCACTTCCACGGGGTGGAAAATGTACGGTTCGCCGGTTTTGCGCTTTTGACCGTCGTGGGCAACGGCGCCCACCTCGAAGGCGCGCAGCACCACGGCTACGCGCGAGGGTTCAAGGTATGTATTGAGCAAATCCCTGAGGTCGATAACCTCGGGGGGGTATCCGATGGGGGAGATGCCTGCTGGCTGTTTGCTGCCGGGTGGATCCCGGTAGTCGTCCAACCTGATGGCTTCAGAGGGTGATGTCTTCTTCCTCGTCATCCTGATCGAATGCTTCAGCGGCTTCGATCTCGGCCTGGATGACGGCGATGCGTTCGGGGTCGATAAGCCCACCGGCAATTTCGCGCAGTGCGATCACGGTTGGCTTGTCATTCTGTTCTTCCACCAGCGGATCGGCGCCATGGGCGATCTGGCGCGCGCGTTTGGTCGCAGTCAACACCAGCTCGAAGCGGTTGTTGATGGTTTCAAGGCAGTCTTCGACAGTAATTCTTGCCATGTCGGTTTCCCGTTTCCTTGTCTCTGTTCGGTTCGCAAAAAAAATGCGCCTGGGCCATTACACCACGGTGTTATGCCGTGGTAAACCGGCCTTAGGCGGCAGAACAGCGTATTTTATCCTTCTTGCAGCAGTTCCGCTACTAAAGATTGCAATTTTTCGGCGGGTACCGGCCTGGCGGCCTGGCCGGTGCGAATGATGGACTGGATGTTTTCCAGCGCTTCATCGAAGTCGTCGTTGATCACCACGTGGTCAAACTCATCCCAGTGGGAGATTTCGCTGCGCGCCTTGCCCATGCGCCGGGCAATCACCTCGGCGCTGTCCTGGCCGCGGCGGGCGAGGCGTTCCTTGAGGGTTTCCAGTGACGGCGGCAGGATAAAAATCGACTGGCTCTCGGGCATCGACTTGCGCACCTGGCGGGCGCCCTGCCAGTCGATATCCAGCAGCACGTGGTGGCCGTTGGCCAGTTCGTCTTCCACCGCCTTGCGGGTGGTGCCCTTGTAGTCGCCGAACACCAGCGCGTACTCCAGGAAGGCCTCCTGGTCGATCAGTTGCTGGAATTCATCCTTGTCGACGAAGAAGTAGTGCACGCCGTGTTCCTCGCCGGGCCTGGCCGGGCGATTGGTGTGCGACACCGAGGGGCGCAGCTCGGCGTCGTTTTCGATCAGCGCGCGGATCAGGCTGGTTTTGCCGCCGCCCGAGGGCGCGGCCAATACAAAAACTCGCCCGCGCTCGGGCGCGGTTTCGCTTGCGGGCAAATCACTCAATGTTCTGGACCTGTTCGCGCATCTGTTCGATGAGCACTTTCAACTCCACCGCGGCGTTGGTGGTGCGCGGGTCTACCGACTTGGAGCTGAGGGTGTTGGCCTCGCGGTTGAATTCCTGCATCAGGAAGTCGAGGCGGCGGCCGACGGGTTCGTCGAGTTCGAGCACGCGGCGTGCTTCCGAAACATGGGCGTCGAGGCGGTCAAGTTCCTCGTCGACGTCGATCTTTCCCGCCAGCATGGCCACTTCCTGCTCCAGGCGGCCGGGGTCGAGGTCTTGCGGCAGGCCCTCGATGCGATCGAGCAGCTTCTGGCGCAGGCCTTCGCGAATTTCCGGCAGCCAGCTGCGGATTTCTCCCACCCAGTGGGCGATGCCTTCCAGGCGCTCGCGGAGGGCTTGCTCCAGCTTCTCGCCTTCACGCCCGCGCGCCTCGTGGAGTCTGGCGGTGGCCTCGCGCAGCAGTTCAAGGGCGGCTTCCTGCAACGGGCCAGGGTCTTGCGGCTGCTCGGTAACCACGCCGGGCCAGCGCAGCACGTTCATCATCGCGGGGCTGCCCTGCTGGCCTTCAATCGCCTGCAACTCTGAATGGAGTTTCAGCACCTGGGTGGCCAGCGGCTTGTTGAGCACCAGGCGCCCGGCGCTGGCGGATTCTTCGGCTTGATAGCGCAGGCTGATATCCACCTTGCCCCGGCTGATCGTTTCACCGATGACCGCGCGGATCTCGCCCTCGATGGGGCGAATGTCTTCCGGCAGGCGCATGCCGATCTCGAGGTAGCGGTGGTTCACCGAGCGCATTTCCCACGCAAGGCGGCCGAAGTCGTGTTGCGACTCGGCGTTGGCGAAACCAGTCATGCTGTGGGTCATTCTTGCGCTCCTACGGAATCAGGGCGCCAATGGTACCGACTAACCCTTGTGAAGTCAGCGCAGGCGGGCGAGACTGTAGCCATGAATGCATCAAACTCTGAAGTTGCCCGCCCCAGCGGCCGGCAAGACGACGAACTGCGCCCGGTGCGCATTACCCGCGGTTTCACCATGCACGCCGAAGGCTCGGTGCTGATCGAGTGCGGCGACACGCGCGTGCTGTGCACGGCTTCGGTGGAAGAGCGTGTGCCGCACTTCCTGCGCGGCAACGGCGAGGGCTGGGTGACGGCCGAATACGGCATGCTGCCGCGCTCCACGGGAAGCCGCATGGGCCGCGAAGCGGCGCGAGGCAAGCAGGGCGGCCGCACCATGGAAATCCAGCGCCTGATTGGCCGGTCGCTGCGCGCGGTGGTCGATCGCCGTGCGCTTGGGGAGCGCACCATTACGCTCGATTGCGACGTGCTGCAGGCCGATGGCGGCACCCGAACCGCCTCGATCACCGGCGCTTACGTGGCGCTGGCCGATGCCTGCCGCTGGCTGGAGCAAAAGGGCCGGATCAACAGCAGCCCGCTGCACGGCCAGGTGGCCGCGGTTTCCGTGGGCATCTACGACAATCTGCCGGTGCTGGACCTCGATTACCCCGAGGATTCAACCGCCGAAACCGACATGAATGTGGTGATGAACGATGGCGGTGGCTTTATCGAGCTGCAGGGCACGGCCGAGGGCCATGCCTTCCGCCGCGACGAGCTTGATCGCCTGATCGAGCTGGCAGAAAAGGGCATTAACGAGTTGATGGAGCACCAGCGCCAGGCGCTGGCGGTCTGAGACCGTGGACCTGGTCCTGGCCAGCGGCAACGCCGGCAAGCTCAAAGAGATTGGCCAGCTGCTGGGGCCACTGGGCTGGAACCTCCGGCCCCAGGGCGAGTGGGGGTTCGAAGAAGCGGTTGAGGACGGTCTCACCTTCGTCGAAAACGCCTTGATCAAGGCGCGCCACGCGGCCCGTCACACCGGGCTGCCTGCGATTGGCGATGACTCCGGGCTGGTGGTCGATGCCCTTGATGGCAGGCCCGGCTTGTACTCGGCGCGCTATGCCGGTGACGGTGGCGCACAGGCCAATATCGACAAGTTACTGGGTGAGCTTGAGGGCGTGCCTGAAGCACAGCGCGGCGCTCACTTCTATTGCGTGGTCGTCCTGCTGCAACATGCTGAAGACCCCGCGCCGCTGGTCGCCACCGGCCGCTGGCAGGGCCGAATCGCCGAGGCCCGGAGTGGTGCTGGCGGCTTCGGCTACGATCCAATCTTTTTCGACCCGCAACGTGAAGCCACTGCCGCCGAGTTGCCAGCCGAGATCAAGAACACTGTCAGTCATCGCGGCCAGGCGCTGGCGGGCCTGGTGCGCCTGTTGCAACAGCGCCAGGGTTCCTGAGCGCTACACGCGAACCGGTGCCGGGAGCAGACCGTGGCTGCACTGAGCAACCCTCCGCTGGGCCTTTATGTGCACCTGCCGTGGTGCGTGCGCAAATGCCCCTACTGTGATTTCAATTCCCACGCACTGAAGGGCGACCTGCCGGCCGGCGAATACCTGGAAGCCCTGGTGCAGGATCTGCAGAACGACCTGCCGCTGGCCTGGGGGAGGCCGGTCCATTCGATCTACTTCGGCGGCGGTACGCCGAGCCTGTTCAGCGCAGAGCAGATCGACACCCTGCTGGCCAGCATTCGCGCCCTGGTGCCTCTGAGCCCCGGCGCGGAAATTACCCTGGAGGCCAACCCCGGAACCATCGAGCGCGACAGCTTTTCGGCCTACCGCGCGGCGGGCGTGAACCGGGTTTCTCTGGGCGCGCAGAGTTTCGATGACGGCTGCCTGCAGCGGCTGGGGCGCATTCACGCCGCCGGCGAGATTGACCGTGCGGTCGAGTCGCTGCACGCCGCCGGGCTGGATAACTTCAACATCGACCTGATGTACGGCCTGCCCGGCCAAGGCCTGGAGATGGCGCTGGCGGATGTTGAGCGCGCCATCGCCTGCCAACCGGCGCACGTTTCGCACTACAACCTGACCCTGGAGCCAAACACCGCATTTGCCACCAACCCGCCGGAACTGCCGGACGCGGAACAGTGCTGGGACATGCAGGAGCATTGCGGTGAGCGATTGGCGAACGCCGGGTTTGAAAACTACGAGATATCCGCCTGGTCGCAACCCGGCCGCGCCAGCCGCCACAACCTGAACTACTGGCGTTTCGGCGATTACCTGGGCATTGGCGCCGGCGCGCACGCCAAGCTGACGTTGCCGTCGCAGGGCCGCATCCTGCGCCTGGCCAAGCAGCGCCACCCGAAGCGCTACCTGGCGGCGCGTGAAGATGGCCAGTGGCGCGCCGAAGAGCGTGAAATAGCGCCGAAAGAGCGCATTTTCGAGTACTTCCTCAACCGCCTCCGCCTGCACGAACCAATCCCCCTGCAGGGGTTTGGCGAGGCCACCGGGTTGGAGCCCGAATCGCTCCAGCCATACCTGGAAATCGCCTTTGACAAGGGGTTCCTGGAGGCGCGCGATGGCACCCTGGTGCAAACCGCGCTGGGGCGGCGCTTCAACAACGACTTGCAGGCGCTGTTTTTGCCCTGAAAACTGGACCGCCCGGTCTTGCAATCCGGCATATTCGCCATTAAACTGGCCGGTCTTTCGCGCCCGCTAGTTCGCGCGCGGCAACTGGATTACAAGCAGGAATTAACATGAAAGCTGGCATTCACCCCGAGTACCGTGAAGTGGTGTTTCAGGACGTATCTTCGGATTTCGCCTTCCTGACCCGCTCCACCGTGGAAACGGAAGACACCATCAAGTGGGAAGATGGCAACGAGTACCCCCTGGTCAAGGTCGAGGTCTCTAGCGCATCTCACCCGTTCTACACCGGAAAACACAAGGTTCTGGATTCCGGTGGCCGTGTTGACCGCTTCAAGAAGCGTTACGGCAAGTAAGTGCGAAGATTCGAAAAAGCCCGGACCGGCAAAGTCGGCCCGGGTTTTTTTGTAAATAGGTATTGGTAAAGGAGATTCGAGTGGCTGACAAACCCGTGGTCATTACTGACCAGAACACGCAAAAGAGCCTTGAGCTTCCCGTCATTGCGGGCACCGAGGGTGAGCCGACACTCGACATCAAGCAACTTCCCTCCGAACTGGGTTACTTCACCTACGATCCGGGCTTTGCCTCGACCGCGGCGTGCACCAGCGAAATTACCTTTATCGACGGCGGCAAGGGCATCCTGCGCTACCGCGGTTACCCCATCGAGCAACTGGCCGAGCACAGCACCTTCCTGGAAGTGGCCTGCCTGCTGCTGAACGGCGACCTGCCGGACGAGGCGGAGCTCAAGGCGTTTGAGCACGACATCACTTACCACACGATGGTAAATGAGCGCCTCAACAACTTTATTTCCGGCTTCCATTACGACGCCCACCCGATGGCGATGATGGCTGGCGTGGTCGGTTCGCTGGCGGCGTTCTACCACGACAAGCTGGACATGAACGACCCCGAGCACCGCATGCTGGCGGCCAAGCGCATGATCGCAAAGATGCCGACCATCGCGGCTGCCTGCTACCGCTACCACATGGGTTGGCCGACGGCGTACCCGAACAACTCGCTGGATTTCTGCTCGCGCTTTTTAAACATGATGTTCTCGGTGCCGGCCGAGCCTTACGAGGTTTCCCCGGTGGCCGCCAAGGCGCTGGACCTGCTGTTTATCCTCCACGCCGATCACGAGCAAAACGCCAGCACCTCGACGGTGCGCCTGGTGGGCTCCACCGGCGCCAACCCGTACGCCTGCGTTGCAGCCGGCATCTCGGCCCTCTGGGGTCCGGCCCACGGTGGCGCCAACGAGGCAGTGCTCAATATGCTGGATGAAATCGGTGACGTGTCACGCGTTCCCGAGTTCATTGCCCGCGCCAAGGACCGCGATGACCCGTTCCGCCTGATGGGCTTTGGCCATCGCGTGTACAAGAATTACGACCCGCGCGCCTCCATCATCCGCAAGGCCTGTCACGAGGTCCTCGAGGACCTGGGCAAGACCGACCCGCTGCTCGACCTGGCCATGGAGCTGGAGCGCATCGCGTTGGAAGATGAGTACTTCGTCGAGAAGAAGCTCTACCCCAACGTCGATTTCTACTCCGGGATCATCTACAAGGCGATGGGCTTCCCGGTGAGCATGTTCACCGTGATGTTCGCCATTGCCCGTACCGTGGGCTGGGTGGCGCAGTGGCTGGAGCAGTGCGAGAACCCCACCAAGATCGGCCGTCCGCGACAGGTTTACAGCGGCCCGGCTGAGCGCGATTACGTTCCGCTCGAAAAACGCTAGCTGATCCGGTCATCCCGGAAAGCCGAGTAGGCTTATCCGACCGCGCACCAGCGAAATCGTCATCCCGGAAAGCCGAGTAGGCTTATCCGGGACCCACCCGGTGAACAGAAATGTGGCATGGATGGTGCAGAAGTGGCCGCGGCAGGGGTGCTCCCCCCGCGACACGCATAAATACATCCCTGTAGCTCTTAAATTACGTCCTGTAATTTAAGGTCGCGGAGGAAGCACCCCTGTCCGCGGCCCGTTGCGCCGTGCCTGCTGGCTACCCAAACGCCGCCTGCGGCTCCGTGTCTTCCAGCAACCGCTCCACTTCTGCGATGGTTGCGCGCCTTTGCGGCTTGCCGTCAATTGGGCAGGGCGGCGCCTGGCGCAGTTGTAGCTCGTCGAACACCAACAACTCCACGGCGTGGGGCTCACGCTCGATGATGAACAGCGGGAACGCGCGGTGGCTGCCATCGTGCCAGCGGATCTGGCGCTGCTCCTGGCGAAAGCTCACGCCACGCTCCATCAGGTGATGAACCATGCTGTCGGGACTGTCGCAGAACACGTGCAGGGTGATGCGGGCGTGGGCGCCGGCAGTGCCGTCGAGCACAGCGCCCACCAGGCGGCTGGGCCAGGGTTCCAGAAATTGCATCGCCTCGACGGCGTCGTTGCGCATGTTGAGGATGTTCTGGCGGTGGGCTTCGCCGCCGTAAAGAAAGAGGTAGGAGTGAAGCGCATCCTGCACTTCCAGGTTTGAAGGCAGCGCCAGGCGCTCACTGACGCCGATGCGGTCGGCGGCCTTGCGCTTGGCAGCATGGTAGTTGTACTGCCCTTCGGTGGCGATGATGCGGGCCGCTTCCGCGGCGACCTCGCGTTTTACTTGCTTGAGCTTCCTGATGTGGCGCGGTGGTACTCCGTCAGTAGATCTCGTACGGGCTTTCCTCCGTGGTGACATCCTCAAGTTCTCCTTGTGCCTGCGGTTGCATGGGCGGCAGCTTGCCACTCTCGAAGACTTCCAGGAGGGCGTTCTGGTTGTCCAGTGTGGCAAGCAGCCCGGACTCGGGGTCGATCCTGGCCTGGGCCAGGCCGTCGGGCATCTCGGGCGGGCTGTCTTCCACGCCTTCCAGCGCGACAGCCATGAAGTCAACCCAGATGGGCAGGGCGGCGCGGCCGCCGACATCGTTGCGGCCCAGTTCCTCGAAATTATCAAAACCAACCCACACGCTGGTGACCAGCGCATCGTTGTAGCCCGAGAACCAGGCGTCGCGTTGTTCATTGGTGGTGCCGGTCTTGCCGGCCAGGTCGGTGCGGCCCAGTTCCAGGGCGCGCTTGCCGGTGCCGCGGTTAATGACATCCATCATCATCGAGCGCACCAGGTAGGCGTTCTGGGCGCTGATGGCGCGCGGGGCGAATTTCTTTTCCCTCTCGTCGGCAGTGCGCGCGGCGATACGCTCGGCCAGTTTGCGGTCGCGCTCCTCGCTGGTGGCGTCGCCGGTGTTCACTTCCAGGCGCCTGAGTGCAGGTTCGGCTGGTTCACCTTCTCCCTCTTCCGTTGTTTCGATAACGAAGGCGTCTTCTTCGCAATCATCGCACAGGATCAGCGGCTCGGTTTTGTAAATGACGGCGCCGGTGTCGTCGCGAATTTCGCGGATGTATTCCGGGTCGACCAGGTAACCGCCATTGGCGAACACCGCGTAGCCGCGCGCCATGCTCAGCGGCTGCAGGGTGGCGCTGCCCAGTGCCATGGTCAGGTTGGCGGGAAGATCCTCGATGTCAAAACCGAAGCGGGAGATGTATTCGCGCGCATAATCGATCCCGATGTCGCGCAGCAATCGAATGGACACCAGGTTGCGGGAGTTGACCATGGCTTCGCGCAGCCGGGTGGGTCCGTAAAACGTTTCGGAGAAGTTCTGCGGTTTCCAGGTGCGCTCCAGCGCCTCGTCTTCCAGCACGATGGGCGCATCGTTCACCAGGCTGGCGGTGGTGAAGCCGCGATCCAGGGCGGCGGAGTAGACAAACGGTTTGAAGCTGGAGCCCGGCTGGCGGCGGCTCTGCACAATGCGGTTGAACTTGCTGCGGGCGAAATCGTGGCCGCCCACCAGCGCCTTGATGTCGCCGGTTTGCGGGTCAAGCGACACCAGCGCTGCTTCGGCCTCTGGCATCTGGCCCAGTTGCCAGTTGCCCTCGTCACTCAGGCGCAGGCGGATGATGTCGCCGGTGCTCAGCACGTCGGTCACCACCTTGGGCTTGTAGCCCACCCGGTCGCGGCTGATAAACGGCGCAGCCCAGCCGACGTTGTCCATGGTCAGGGCCACGGTCTGGCCCTGCTTGAGGTAAACCAGGGCCACTTCCTCGTCGACCTCGACGACCAGCCCGGGCGCCAGGCCGGCAATGGCGTTGTAGGGGCGCAGGAATTCGTCCCAGTCGGCCTGCGTGGCTGACTCAACCAGGTCCACCTGGGCCTCGGCGCCGCGGTAGCCGTGGCGTTGGTCGTATTCCATCAGGCCCGCTTCCACCGCGTCCTTGGCGGCGATCTGCATGCGGCTGTCAATGGTGGTGATCACCTCGAAGCCGCCGGTGTAAGCCTGCGGGCCAAGCAGGTCGAGCACCCGGGCGCGTACCATTTCGGCCACGTAGGGCGCGGAAACCTCGGCGGTGGCGCCATGGTAGAAAGCGAGGTCGGGCTCGTTGATGGCCGCCTGGTACTCGGCATCGTCCACGTAACCAAGCTCGTGCATCCGCCCCAGTACGTAATTGCGACGCTCGATGGCGCGTTCGGGGTTGGCAATCGGGTTGATGCGTGAAGGGGCCTTGGGCAGCGCTGCGAGCATGGCTGTTTGTGCCAGGGTCAGTTGATCCAGGCTCTTGCCGTAGTAAACCTCGCCGGCGGCGCCAATGCCGTAGGCCCGGTAACCCAGGAAAATCTTGTTGAGGTAAAGCTCGAGGATCTCGTCCTTGCCCAGTTCTCGCTCAATCTTGATGGCCAGGAAGATTTCCTTGATCTTGCGCGAGTAGGTTTTTTCCAGGCTGAGGAAGACATTGCGGGCAAGTTGCTGGGTAATGGTGGAGCCGCCGACCGACTTTTCGCCAGTGGTCGCCAGGGTCCACACCGCGCGGAACAGGCC
This sequence comes from Gammaproteobacteria bacterium, assembly GCA_030428105.1. Classification (GTDB taxonomy): domain Bacteria; phylum Pseudomonadota; class Gammaproteobacteria; order Xanthomonadales; family SZUA-36; genus JAUIBE01. Next base: position 62,071 of record JAUIBE010000003.1, on the reverse strand, counting down.
CTGGTAATCCACCCCGGGGTGTTCGTAAAAGCGCGCGTCCTCGCCGGCCAGGAACGCCAGCTTGACCTGTTCAGGGATTTCGTCGATAGAAACCGGAATTCGCCGCTTTTCGCCGAAAATGCCCATCAATCGACCATCAGCGGTGTATACGCGCAACGGCACCTGCAGCTCGACATCGCGGATGGTTTCAACGTCCGGAAGGTCAGGCGCAATCACCAGATAGGTGATGCCGACGGTGGCGATTGCCAGCAGAAAGGCGGTCGCTGCGAGGATAACCAGCCATCGAAATACTTTTCTCATGCGATTATCCTGCTATGCTATAGGCAGTTAAGAGGGTTATCTCGAAATTGCATCGCTGGCCCGGTCGCGGGTTTTTCCCGCCGGCTGAGGTCAACGATACGCCAGCAGGGGTGAGCATGGAAGCTCTGGAAATCAACTCCGCAGGCCCTGACGAATACAGTGGGGTGTCAGATGTGCCGGCCAAGATCATGTACGCCATCTTCGTTGGGACAAGCGCACCTTGCAAATGGTTCACCCGCGCATGGCCGTGTGTCCGTGTTGCGGACCGTTCGGTGTAATTTGGGTTTGGCATTGAGAAAACGGCTGGTTTCTGTTAAAAACTAGTCAAAGAAGTGTCAATAAGCTATTGTCAAGCAAAGGATTGAGGCAATTTGAAACTCTTCGGCACTAAACAACCACCAGTCATAGGACTGGACATTGGGTCTTCAAGCGTTCGCTTGTTGCAACTTTCACGTCATGGTCCCTCGTACCGGGTGGAGCACTTCGCCATCGAGCCGCTTCCACCGGGTGTCATCGTCGAGAAGTCGGTGCAGGATATCGAGGCCATCTCCGAAGCGATCAAGGCAGCGGTCAGGAATTCGGGCTCCGGTTCGAAGCAATGCGCCGTTGCGGTATCCGGTTCGGCAGTATTCACCAAGGCAATCAGTCTCCCGGCGAACCTCGCCGATGCAGACATCGAGAGCCAGGTGCAGATCGAGGCCAACCAGTACATTCCTTATCCGCTGGACGAGATCAGCCTTGATTTCGAGGTGCTGGGCCCATCGCCGCGTAACGCCGACATGGTCGATATCCTGCTGGCTGCCAGCAAGAACGAGAATGTCGAAAGCCGCCAGGACGCGCTGGACGCACTGGGGCTGAAGACGCGGGTGGTTGATGTCGAATCGTTCGCCATCGCCAACGCCTTCGAGATCATTCGCGAGCGCGACGGGATACGCAACACGGAAACGGTTGGCCTGTTCGATATCGGCCACGACCTTTCCACCCTGTTGATCCTGCGCGGCGGCCGCGTGATCTATACCCGCGAACATCCGTTCGGCGCCAACCAGTTGCTCGAAGAAGTCATGCGCCGTTATGACATGTCCGCCGAACAGGCCAGCTTCTACCGCCGCGGTGAGCCGGGTCCCGATGACTTCGAGGACGAAGTGCTTGAGCCCTTCATGCTCAACGTGGTCCACCAGATTTCAAGAGCGCTGCAGTTCTACAGCTCCAGCAGCGAGTTTTCCAATATCCGCACCATTTACCTCGCCGGCGATCTCGCGGCCCTGGATGGGCTAACCGAGGTTGTTGAGCAGGAACTCGGCGTCAAGACGCACGTTGCAGACCCGGTCAGCGGTCTGGAACTGGCGCCCAGCGTCGCGGTTTCAGCGTTAACCAAGAATGCGCCAAACCTGATGGTTGCCACCGGACTGGCATTGAGGGGGTTTGACTGATGGCGAGAATCAACCTACTTCCATGGCGCGAGGAAGCGCGCAGGGAACGCCAGCGGCAGTTTATGTACTCGCTGCTCGGCACCCTGGTGCTGGGCGCCATCCTGGTGTTGATCGTGGGCCTGTTCTACGACCAGCGCATCAACATCCAGGAAACGCGTAATGGCAAGCTGCAGTCGGAGATCAACCGCCTGCAGCAGCGCATCAACCGCATCAACGAGCTTGAGAAGACCCGCGACAGGCTGCTGTCGCGCAAAGCGATTATCGAAGAGCTCCAGGCAAGCCGTTCCCTCACGGTGGAGATGCTCGACAAGCTGGCCAAGTCCATCCCGGTCGGGGTGACGCTTGGCAACGTCAGGCAGCAGGGCAACAACGTCACGCTGCAGGGTTCAGCGCAATCCAACGCGCGCGTTTCGGCCTATCTGCAGGCGCTTGATGAAAGCGACCTGTTTCTCGGGCCGGAGCTGCAGTATGTGCGCGCATCGCAGCAACCGGCATCCAGGGTTGAAACCTACGAATTTGCCATCCGTGTGCGCCTGAATCCAAGGCGCGAATCGGCGCAGCAGAATACTGCCGACCAGGCAGCGGGGGGTAACTGATGCTTGCTGAACTCAGAGATCTTGAATTCAACGACATTGGCAGCGCCCCGCCGTCGGTACGGCTGGTCATTCTGAGCCTGCTGCTGATTGTCATCCTGGTGGTCGGCTGGTTCCTGATGATCAAGGGCAAGACCGAACAGCTGGAAAGGGTGCAGCAACGCGAGCTGACCCTGCGCGTGGAATACGAGGAGAAAGCCGACAAGGCTGCCAACCTCGAAGCCTACGAGGCGCAGCTCGAAGAAATGCAGGCGCTGCTGGAAACCATGTTCCGCCAGCTGCCCAACCGCACCGAGATGGACAAGCTGCTGGTTGACGTGTCGCAGACCGCGCTGGGCGCCGGCATCGACGTGCAGCTGTTCCAGCCCAACGCCGAAACCCACCATGATTTTTACGCCGAGCGGCCCATTTCGGTGCGCATGCTCGGGGATTACCACCAGTTTGGCGAGTTTGTCGGTGGCGTCGCTTCGCTGCCCAGGGTGGTTATCCTGACGATGCACGATATTTCGCTGCGGCGCGCCAATGAGCGCGACATCGGCGTATCCGCTGGTGATGGCCGCCTGATTCTCGAGGGTAGCGTAAAGACCTACCGCTACATCGATGAAGAGGAAGCTGCCGCCAGGGCGCAGGCGCAGGCCCAGGGAGGTAACCGATGATGGCCAGGAATATGCCAGGTTACCGCTTGCTGATGGCCTTTGTGGCTGGAAGTCTCTTGCTGACAGCCGGTTGTGCGGGAGAACAGGACGATCTCAACCGCTACATTGCCGACGTCAAGGCCAGGCCACCGAGCCCGATCGAACCGATCCCGCCGGTGCGCACGTACACACCATACGAATACCAGGGATTGCTCGGTCGTGATCCGTTCCGCCAGTCAACCAGCGAGGGCAGCGACGAGGCCATCGCCAATGACCCGGGTACGGGCCCGCGGCCAGACCTGCAGCGGCCAAAGGAATACCTGGAGCGTTTCGAGCTGGATACGCTCGAGATGGTGGGTACGTTCAACAAGGCCGCCAACCAATGGGCCCTGATCAGGGATCCGGATGGCGTGGTGCACCGCGTGGCGGTGGGCAACTACATGGGCAAGAACTACGGACGGGTGCTGAGCATCGCCCCCGACGAAGTAGAGTTGAGCGAGTTTATTTCCAACGGTGCAGGCGGCTGGCTGGTTCGAGAAGCCGAGATGGCGCTGGGGGGAGGTTAGATCGGTGGGTTTTCAGGCCTGGCGGCCACAAGAGCCCGCAAGGGAGAGCGAATCAGCTTCAGAGGCACAGCCATGAACAAGGAAAGGGTGAATCAAGACCCGAAACACTGTGAGAGAGGTCGCAGCATGCGCAACATAGGAAAAGGATTTCTGATGGGCGTGGGATTGGTCCTCGCGATCATGCCCGCAATGGCGGCACTGGCCGATACGGCAGTGACCGGCGTGCACCACCGGGTAACCGCGGACGGCGGCGTGGAAATATCGCTGCAGACTTCCGGCGATGAGCCGCAGGTCAGCGTGTTCGCCACCGAGACGCCTGCCCGCATCGTGGTGGACCTTTCGGACACCGAATATGGCCAGGCCACCGACCCGGTAGCGGTCAGCTCCGGCTCGGTGCGAAGCTACTCGGCGGTCGGCGCCGGGGGGCGCACTCGCCTGGTCGTGGAGCTCTCCAACCCCAGTGCTTATGACTACTCGGCCGGGCCGGGCGAAGTGGTTTTGACCATTGCCGGCGGCGAGTCGGCTGCGGCAGGCGCCACCGCTGTGGCCGCTGCCCAGAGCACCAGCAGGGGAACGGGTTCTTACACCGTGACCGGCGTTGATTTCCGTCGCGGCGAGGACGGCCAGGGCCGGGTCATCGTCAGCATGGACGCCCCGGGCGCCAACGTGTCGATTGACGAGGGCGCCGATGTGGTGCGCCTCGACATCATGAACGCGTCGCTGCCCGATCGCCTGCGCCAGCGCCTGGACGTGATCGATTTCGCAACCCCGGTCAGCCTGATTGACGCCACCCGGTACAACAATGGCGTGCGCATCGCCATGTCGGTAGCCGGCGTGTACGAGCACATGGTTTACCAGACCGGCCAGGACATCGTGGTTGAGGTCAGCACCCCAACCCGCATCACCACCGCGGAAGACGAAGCGGAGGTGAAATTCTTTGAAGACAAGGAATACGTCGGCGAGCGCGTGACCTTCAACTTCCAGAACATTCCGGTTCGCTCGGTGCTGCAGCTGATTGCTGACGTTTCCGACCTGAACATCGTGGTGGCTGACAGCGTGGGCGGCAACCTCACCCTGCGTCTCACCAACGTGCCCTGGGACCAGGCGCTGGACATCGTGATGGATGCCCGCAACCTGGACAAGCGCCAGAATGGCAACGTGATCTGGATTGGCCCCACGGCTGAAATTGCCAATCGCGAACAGCAACTGCTGAAAGCGCAGCAGGATCGTCGCATCCTCGAGCCGCTGCAGACCGTGCTGATCCCGATGAGCTACTCCAAGGCGCTGGACATGAAGACCCTTATCGACGAATCCACCAACGCGGTGGATACCGAGTACGGTCTTCTTTCAGAGCGCGGTTCGGTCACCGTTGATGAGCGCACCAACACGCTGCTGATCACCGATACTGCCGAGCGCATTGTCGAAATTCGCGAGCTGATTACCGAGTTGGATTACGCGGTGCGCCAGGTGCAGATCGAATCCCGCATCGTCATCGCCAACTCCGACTTCGCCCATGAGCTGGGTGTGCGTTTTGGCGCAACCCTGCTGCATGACGGCAACAACATTGGCGTGATCGCAGCCGATGGCGCGGCGGCCGATACCATCAATCCGGCCATCAACCCGCGTGACGACGGCTTGCTCGATATTCCGTCCTACCCGGGTCGTTACCAGGTGAACCTGCCGGCCTCGAACCAGGACGCCAGCACGCTGGGCATTTCGTTCCTGACCGGCAACGTGATCCTCGACCTGGAGCTGTCAGCGCTGGAGTCAGAGGGCGAGGGTGAAGTGATTTCAACCCCGCGCATCGTCACCGCCAACCAGGCCGAAGCCTTCATCCAGCAGGGTGTGGAAATTCCATATGAGAACTCCACCTCTTCCGGCGCCACCGCGGTGCAGTTCAAGGAAGCGGTGCTGGAGCTCAAGGCCACCCCGCTGATTACGCCGGATAACCGCATCCAACTCGACCTCGCGGTCAAGCAGGACACCGTTGGCGAGATCTTCCAGACCTCGCGCGGCGGTTCGGTGCCCTCCATCGACACCCGTGAGCTGAACACCACGGTTCTGGTGGAGAACGGTGACACCGTGGTCCTGGGTGGTATTTACCAGGATGGCCGCAGCAGCACGGAAGACAAAGTGCCGTGGCTGGGCGACATTCCTTACATGGGCGCGCTGTTCCGGCGCCGGGCGAACGAAATCACCAAGCGTGAATTGCTAATCTTCGTTACCCCGACCATCGTCGAGGAGCGCCCAACGCTGTAAGTTAGAACCATTGAGGGACAAGGAAAGCCCGGGCGCCAGGTCCGGGCTTTTTTTTACACCGAGACATCATGCAACGCATTGAGCTACACAAGGGCAAAACGCCGCTGCTGATCAGCGTGCCCCACGCCGGCACCCTGATCCCGCCCGAGGTGAAAGACCGGATGCAGCCCGAAGCGCTGTTCCTGCCCGACACCGACTGGTTCGTGGACAAGCTCTACGGTTGGGCCCAGGTGGAAGGCGCCAGCCTGATCGTAACCCCGTGGTCACGATACCTGATTGACCTCAATCGCCCGCCCGATGACCAACCGTTGTACAACCGTCCCGGAACCGCCCTGGCGCCACTGAAAACCTTCTGCGGAAAGCCGATCTACCAGGATGGCAGGGCGCCCGACCCGGCCGAGGTCGCGCAACGCCTGGCGCAGTACTGGCAGCCTTACCACGACATGCTGGCCCAGGAGCTTGAAGCCATTCGTGCGCGTCATGGGCACGCGGTATTGCTCGACGCGCATTCCATCCGCAGCGAACTGCCGGAGTTGTTTGAAGGTGAGCTTCCCAACCTCAACCTGGGCAGCAATGACGGAGCCAGCGCCGATCCCGACCTGGTGGATTCAGCCTGGGATGCGCTGGCATCGCTTGAATTTACCGCGGTGCGCGACGCACGTTTCAAAGGCGGATACATAACCCGCCACTATGGACGGCCGGACCAGGGCATCCACGCGCTGCAACTGGAAATTGCCCAGCGCAGCTACATGCAGGAATTCCCACCCCACTGGGACGCTTCGCGCGCCAGGCCCCTGGTTACACTCCTGAAAGAACTGGTGGCCGTACTGGAAAACTGGCAACCGGGGTCACTGCAAGGCCTTGACTGAGCAATCCCTATTCTGCCGCCGGGTCCTGGGCGAATCCGGTTGGTTGAACAACGTCATCATCCAGACCGACGCCGCCGGGATGATCCGCGCAATCAGGCCGGGCAGGCCGGATGAAGCCGATGTAACACTGGAGGGCCCGGTCATTCCTGGCATGCCCAACTGCCACTCGCACGCCTTTCAGCGCCAGATGGCGGGCCTTGCGGGTTTTGGCGGGCCGGATGGAGCGGACAGCTTCTGGTCGTGGCGCGACGCCATGTATTCGCTGGCCAACCGGCTGCAGCCGGAGCAGTTACAGGCCATCGCTACCTGGCTGTACGTCGAGATGCTGGAGGCGGGCTATACCGCCTGCGCCGAGTTTCACTATCTGCACCACCAGCCGGATGGCGCGCCCTACGCCGATATCGATGAACTGGGTGGCCGATTGATGGTGGCTGCTTCGCAAGTTGGGCTTTCCCTGTCGCTGTTGCCGGTCCTGTATTGCCGATCCGGGTTCGGGGCGAACGGGGCCAGTGAACACCAGCGGCGTTTTATCAATTCGCCAGCGCAGTTCCTCAATCTCTTTGCGCGCAGCGTGGCGCGCGCGGAAGATCACCCGTTGCACCGCGTGGGGCTGGCGCTGCATTCACTGCGTGCCTCATCCACCGCGCAGATCGCAGAAGTGCTGGATGGCGAAGCGGGGCGTGCAGCCGCCATCCACATTCACGTGGCCGAACAAGTGGCAGAAGTGGAACAGTGCCTGGCAGCGCACGGCGCGCGACCGGTCGAGTGGCTATTGGCCAATCACCCGGTAGATGAGCGCTGGTGCCTGGTTCATGCAACTCACATGCAGCCGGCGGAGTACGACCAGGCCGCTGCCAGTGGCGCAACCGCGGGAATCTGCCCGACCACCGAGGCTGACCTGGGCGATGGGTTTTTCGAGGCCGGGTACTGGATGGAAAAAGGTGGTAGCCTCGCGGTAGGCAGCGACAGCAACCTGCGAATCTCACCCTGCGAAGAATTGAGGCTCCTGGAGTTTGGATTGCGCCTGCGCACCGGTCGCCGCAATGTGCTGACCGGGCAGGCTTCGAGGGTGGGGTTCAATCTGTATCAGCAGGCCGCCGCAGGAGGCGGCGCGGCGCTGGGGCAGCCCATAGGGGAAATACGGCCGGGTTACAGGGCCGACCTGGTTGAGCTGAACGCCGAACATCCGATGCTTTGCGGCGTTGGCGAAGCGGACCTGCTGGACCGCTATGTTTTTGGCGGCGGAGCAGGCATGATCAACTCGGTCTTGGTGGCCGCAAAACAAACCGTACACAATGGAAAACACCAGGCCAGGGACGCTGCTGCGGCGGGGTTCAGGGCGGTTATGGAGGAACTCGCTGGATGAACAAGGGATTGCCATTTTCAGAAGCTTGTGAGCGCAACAAGGAACCCATCCTCGAGGTGCTTGAGCAGTACTTGCCGCAGCGCGGTTTCGTGCTGGAGATTGGATCAGGCACCGGCCAGCACGTGGTGTTTTTTGCGGCCAGTATGACGTCCCTGAAGTGGCAGCCTTCCGATGTTGAGGAAAACCTGCCAGGGCTCAATGCCCGTATCGAGGCCGAGGGCAGTGACAACATCAAGCCAACCGTTGCCCTCAACGTCCTGGATGGCGACGCCGCGGCGTGGCCTGACCGGGTCCTGTCGGCGGCCTTCTCGGCCAACACCGCGCACATCATGGGTTGGGCAGCGGTGCGCGCCATGTTCGAGGGGGTTGGCAAACGTTTGAAGGAGCGCGGTATTTTCGTGCTCTATGGCCCGTTCAACGATGGCGGAAAGTACACTTCCGATTCCAACCGCGCCTTTGATCTGCAGCTCAAGAGCCAGGATCCCGAAATGGGCCTGCGCGACGTGCAGAGCCTGGAAACCCTGGCCAGCAAGAACAACATGCACCTGCTAGACCAGGTGCGCATGCCGGCCAATAACCAGGCGCTGATTTTCCGCCGCAACGACAACGCGAGGTAGCCCGCCGATGTTTGTCGCTTCTGGGTCCGACGGCCTGGCGCAGCAGGCCAGGGCGCTGTTGCATGGCGAGAAGGACCTGGTCGCCAACGCGGCCAACCTGTCGGCCCTTTTGTTCCAGCTTCTCGACCAGGTCAACTGGGTTGGCTTCTATTTCCTGCGCGATGGTGAGTTGGTGGTAGGTCCGTTCCAGGGCAAGCCCGCCTGCGTGCGAATTGCGATGGGGCGCGGGGTATGCGGCCAGGCAGCCGAGCGCCGCGAGGTGCTGCGGGTGGCGGATGTGAACGCTTTCAGCGACCACATTGCATGCGACGCCGATTCGCGCTCCGAGATCGTGCTGCCGCTGGTGAAGAACGGCGAACTGCTGGGGGTGCTGGATATCGACAGCCCAGTGCTGGACCGTTTCAGCGAGCAGGACGAGGCGGTGCTTCGCGAAGTGGCCGAGGTGTTCCTCGATTCGCTGGACTAGCTTTCAGCAGCGCTAGTCGATCAGTTTCTTGCCCCGGGTCTTGTGGGCAATGATTCCCCGCCCCTGGGCCTCCGCCCAATCGGGCTCAAACTCGATGACCACCAGGGTGCCGGTGGCCAGCCGCCGAATGCGGCCGCGCTGCGAACTCGAGATCGATTCGAACAAAAGGTGCTCGAATCCCGGGTTGTGCCCCACCACCATGACGCTGTCCGACTCCGCAAAGGCGTGGTCCAGCAGGTTGACCAGGGTGCCCAGCGAAGCGCCGTAGATTTGCGGCAGGAAGCGGATACGCGCCTCCATCTCTTCAGCAATGTTGACCAGCGGCGCAATGGTTTCCCGGGTGCGTTGGGAGGGCGAGCAAAGCACCAGTTCCGGAAGATCAATTTCGCGCAGAACCCAGTGAGCCACCGCCTGGGCGTGCGCCTCCCCGATATCACTGAGCGGGCGCGAGAAGTCATCCGGCGTGGAGCCCCACGGTACCGCCTTGGCGTGTCTCAGGATCATCAGTGTCTGCATGGTCTAGCCCCGCTTTGTTCTTTTTGAGAATCGCTATTTTCAGGAATCAACGGTTTTGCACCAGTCGCCCAACAACACGTTGCCACCGCTGATAATGGCCCCCACCCGGTGCCCTGAGAATACTTCAGGGTAGCGCTTCACGGCCGCCAGCACGGTGGCAGATGACGGCTCAACCACCATCCTCAGGTATCTCCAGGCTGCCGCCTGTGCGGCCCTGATTTCATCTTCGCCAACCAGCACCACCTGCGAAACCAGCTTGCTGATCAGCAGGAAGTTGCGCTCGCCGACAATGGCGCGCAGGCCGTCGGCGATGGTGTTTGGGGTCCAGTGGTCCACCCGATGGCCTTGTTCCAGGCTGGCGTGGGTGTCGGCGGCGCCTTCCGGTTCTGCGCCGATTACGCTCACACCCTGCGCCTGTGCGGCCAGGGCGCAGCCACTGATCAACCCGCCGCCGCCCACGGGCGCAAGCAGCAGGTCGAGCCCTGGCTTTTCGCCCAGCAACTCCAGGGCGCAACTGCCCTGGCCGGCAATGATCTCGGCGCGGTCGTAAGGGTGGATGGCGGTCATGCCCTGGTCAACCAGCGTGGCCAGCCCGGCCTCGCGGCTTTCGTGGGTGGGTTTGCAAAAATGAACCGTGCCGCCGAAGCGTTTGACTGCGGCCACCTTGGTGGCCACCGAGTCATCTGGCATTACGATGTGTGCTTCACGGCCGCTGATGCGCGCCGCCAGCGCTAGCGCCGCGCCGTGGTTGCCGGAAGAGTGGGTGGCCACGGCCTGTTTCGGTGCGCCGTCGTCCAGATCTTCATCCAGGCGGATAATGGCATTGCTGGCGCCACGGAATTTGAACGAGCCGGTGCGCTGGAAATTCTCGCATTTCAGTGACAGCTTGCAGCCGGCCCAGTCGTCCAGGTCGGGGTCGCTGAGCACCGGCGTGGGTTTAACCTGGTGCTGGATGCGCGCCCGCGCCAAATGGATGTCGGTAATGTCCGGCAGGTCAAGTTTCGGGTCCACGGCCATGCGCCTATAATACTTGTCCTTTTGAGAACGGGAAGTACCAATGATGAAAGGCCCTGCCGGCAAAGCGATCCTGCGATCGGAGTACAGTCCATACCCTTGGATCGTCAGTAGCCTCAAGCTCAAGTTCGAGATCGGCGACGAGGAAACCCTGGTTCGCTCGGTCATCAACCTTGAGCGCAAGCCGGGTTTCGAGCCGGATTGCCCAATCGACCTGAACGGGCAGAACATGAGCCTGCGCTCGGTGCAGATTGATGGAAAACCCTTGCCCGAGAATGCTTACACGGTGGACGCCGATAGCCTGACCATCCATTCCGCGCCGGAAAAATGCGCGCTGGAAATCTGCAACGCGATCAAGCCGCAGGAAAACACTGCGCTGGAGGGCCTGTATCCCTCGGGCGAGTTCCTGCTCACCCAGTGTGAAGCGGAAGGTTTCCGCAAGATCACCTACTTCCCCGACCGTCCCGACGTGATGACTCGCTACGAGGTCACCATCGAGGCCGACAAGGCGCGCTACCCGGTGCTGCTTTCCAACGGCAACGCGGTGGCGAGTGGCGACAGCGAGAACGGCCGCCACTGGGTGCGCTGGGATGACCCGTTCCGCAAGCCTTCCTACCTGTTTGCCCTGGTGGCGGGCGACCTGGCATTCATCGAGGACCATTTCACTACCCGCAGTGGCCGCGATGTGACCTTGCGCGTTTACGTGGAAGAGGAAAACCTGGGGCGCTGCGACTACGCCATGGAATCGCTGATTCGCTCGATGCAGTGGGATGAAGACCGCTTCGACCTCGAGTACGACCTGGATATCTACAACATCGTGGTGACCAACGATTTCAACATGGGCGCGATGGAGAACAAGTCGCTCAACATCTTCAACTCGCGTTACGTGCTGGCCAGCCCGGAATCGGCCACCGACACCGATTTCCAGTTGGTGGAAGGCGTGATTGGCCACGAGTATTTCCATAACTGGACCGGCAACCGCGTCACCTGCCAGGACTGGTTCCAACTCACCCTCAAGGAAGGGTTAACGGTGTTCCGCGACCAGGAATTTACTTCCGACATGCAAAGCCGCGCAGTCAAACGCATCCAGGATGCGCGCGACCTGCGCAGCCGCCAGTACCCGGAAGACGCGGGGCCGATGTCGCATCCGATTCGCCCCGACAAGTACGTGGAGATCAATAACTTCTACACCATGACGGTGTACCAGAAGGGCGCGGCGATCATTCGCATGATCCACACCCTGCTCGGCGAAGCAGGCTTCCAGAAGGGTATGAAGCTGTACTTCGAGCGCCACGATGGCCAGGCCGTGACTTGCGACGACTTCGTGGCGGCCATGGCCGATGCCAGTGGCGTCGACCTGACCCATTTCTCCCGTTGGTACAGCCAGTCGGGCACCCCGGTGGTGCACGCGAACGGCGAGTATGACGCCGAGGCGCAGACCTACACCCTGCACTTCAAGCAGCACACCCCGCCCACCCACGACCAGAAAGAAAAGCAGGCGCTGACCATTCCGATGGCCATGGGACTGCTGGACGCCAACGGCAACGCATTGCCCCTGGAGCTGGCGGACGACTCCGCATTCAAGCGCAACTCCGAAACCAGTGGTGTGTTGGTGATCAGCGATGATCGCCAGTCGTTTACCTTCCAGGGCATTGCCAGCGAGCCCATCCCCTCGCTGCTGCGCGCGTTCTCTGCGCCCGTGAAACTGAATTACGACTACAGCGATGAAGACCTGGCCACGCTGATGGCCCACGATGAGGACACCTTCGTGCGCTGGGAAGCAGCGCAGTTGCTGGCCACCAACGCGATCTTCGCCCAGCGCGAACGCATTGCCCGAGGCGAGCCCGCCATCCTGCCGCCGGCGCTGCGTGACGCGGTCGCGGCGCTGCTGGCGGATGAGGAAAGCGATCCGGCCCTGCTGGGCGAGGCGCTCACCTTGCCGGGTGAGGATTACCTGGCCGAACTGATGGACGTGGTTGATGTGGATGGCATACACCAGGCCCGCGAGTTTATCCGCCGGGCGCTGGCTTCTGACCTGGAAAGCGCCTTCAGGCGCCGCTACTCGGAACTGGCCGACGGCGCTCCATACAGCAACGACCCTGAAGCGATTGGCCGGCGCCGCCTGAAAAACGCCTGCCTGGCCTACCTGGCCCATTGCCGGGGCGGTGACGAGCTGGCTGAGGCGCAATTCAGCGACAGCGACAATATGACCGATTCGCTCGCCGGGCTGCAGGCCCTGGTGTTCTCCGATTCGCCGCGCGCCGCCGAGGCGCTGGCTGCGTTCGAGGCGCGCTGGCGCGATGACACGCTGGTGATGGACAAGTGGTTCAGCATCCAGGCCGTCAGGCCTTCCGCCGACACCGTCGACGACCTTCCCGGGCTGATGGAGCACCCCAGTTTCAGCGCCACCAACCCCAACAAGGTGCGCTCGCTGGTGGGCATGTTTGGCGCCGCCAACCCGATTGGCTTTCACGCGGCGCATGGGCGTGGCTACGAGTTCGTCGCCGACCAGGTGATCCGCATGGACCGGCTCAATCCGCAGGTCGCCGCGCGCCTGGTTTCCACCTTCAATGCGTGGAAACGCTACGACGCCGAGCGCCAGGCAATGATGCGTGATCAACTCAAACGTATCCTTGCCCAGTCGCCACTGTCGCCGGATGTTTCGGAGATTGTTAACAACGCGCTGAGCGAGTAACCGCCTACCGGCTTGTCGCAATTCAGCGCTGGTTCAGGCGCAAGGTGCTAGTCTGTAAGGCATGAAAACCTGGTCCAAACGCGTTTCGGGGCCGATTCTGGCGCTACTTGCGGCTTGCGTTCTGCAGGGCTGCGCCACCTATACCTATGAAGGCCGCGGCTACGTTTCCAGCGACGCCGAGTACTATGGCGATGACGGTGACTACTACGGCGATGAGTACTACGCGGACGATTCCCTTGGAAGTGGCTACCCGCTGGTAGACCTGCGGGTGGTCAACGCGGCGTACTACCCCTGGTGGTCGCTGGATTACTACTACCTCGGGCCGCACTACTACCGCCCCGTCTACCTGGGCTATTCCAGTGGCTGGTACCAGTCGCTCGGATATCTCTACAGCTATCCACCCTATTACATGCCGTATGGCGTGTTCGGTCCGGCCCAGTATCCGGGTGGGCCGTGGTCGCCTTATTACAACGCGTTCTTTAGCCCGTTTTATGACCCCTGGTACCGCTACCCGGGTTACTACGGCCCCGGCCTGGGTTTTGCCTGGACCAACAGCTACTGGTCACGCCAGTATGATGCCTATGCCGAGCATAACGACCCGCTGAACCGCGAGCCGCAGTACGGCACCACGCGAAGCAGCCGCGACCAGCTGCGCGACGGCCTGTACGGCGACCCGCGCGACCGGGCTCCGGCCAATTCGCGCGTGAGCCAGGCGGCCTGGGTGCCTTCGCCAACCCGCAACGTTTCGAGGGCCCCGGCAAGCACCAGCAACGGCACCATGCAGGTACGCAGCCGTGGCGATCGCAAGATCCGCGAGTCGACCATCGGCACGGTTCCTGCGGGAAGCGTTGCGGTGAAAAGCCGCTCACCCGGCGTGGTGACAACCCCGCAGCCAACCACGGGCATCTCCATTCGTCCAAGCACCACTACGCGCCCACCCACACGCGGTGTGCGCCCAATTCCGGCTCCACAGCCGCGGCCAACCGTGCCATCGCAATCGCGCCCGGCGCCCATCACCATGCCGTCGGCGCGACCGGCCACGCCATCGCCCCGGCCCATCCCTGGCCCTTCGCGCAGCACGGCCCCGAGCGACAAGCCATCCCCAAGCAGTCACCGCCGTAACTGACCTCGGCGATAACGGGCGAAATGCCCGCAATTTCAGTACAATACGCGGCCCAAAACGCCGATTTTGAACCGCTATGCGTTATCCCGAAAATTTTGATGTGATCGTGATTGGTGGCGGCCACGCCGGCACCGAGGCAGCGCTCGCCTCGGCCAGGGCCGGCGCGCGCACGCTGCTGCTCACCCATAGCATCGAAACGATTGGCGCAATGAGCTGCAATCCGGCCATTGGCGGTATCGGCAAAGGCCACCTGGTGCGCGAAATTGATGCGCTGGGCGGCGTGATGGCGCGCGCAGCGGATGCAGCAGGCATCCAGTTGCGCACCCTGAACGCACGCAAGGGTCCGGCGGTTCGCGCTACCCGGGCGCAGTGCGACCGCAACCTGTACCGGGCGTTTATCCGCCAGGCCGTGGAAAACCAGCCGGGCCTGTCCATCTTCCAGGCGGCGGTGGATGACCTGCTGCTGGAAGGCGACCGCATCATCGGCTGCCGCAGCGCGAACGGCCTCGAATTTCGCGCGGGCGCAGTGGTGCTCACCACGGGCACCTTCCTCGGCGGCAAGATCCACGTCGGCGAGAGCCAGCACGAGGGAGGGCGCGCGGGCGATCCGCCGTCGAACACCCTGGCGGCACGGTTGCGCGAAATGCCGTTCAAAGTGGGCCGCCTCAAGACCGGCACGCCACCGCGCATCGACGGCAAGACCGTCAACTTCGATGGCCTTCAGGAACAGCCCGGCGACGAACCGCGCCCGGTGTTCTCATTCATGGGTTCGCGCGACGATCACCCCGAGCAGCGCTGCTGCTGGATTACTCATACCTCGGAACAGACGCACGAGGTCATTCGTGCAGCGCTGCACCGCTCACCGATGTATTCCGGCGTGATTGAAGGCACCGGCCCGCGTTACTGCCCCAGCATCGAGGACAAGGTGGTGCGCTTCGCCGAGCGCGACAGCCACCAGATCTTCATCGAGCCCGAAGGCCTGCACACCCAGGAGCTGTATCCCAACGGTATCTCCACCAGCCTGCCTTTCGATGTGCAGGTGGCGTTCGTGCAGTCCATCCACGGTTTCGAAAATGCCCTGATCACCCGCCCGGGCTACGCCATCGAATACGATTTCTTCGACCCGCGCGAACTGCACCCCCACCTCGAGACCCGCCACGTGGAAGGTCTGTTCTTCGCCGGCCAGATCAACGGCACGACGGGATACGAGGAGGCTGCGGCGCAAGGGCTGGTGGCTGGCGTCAATGCGGCCCGCCATGTGCGTGGCGAGGAAAACTGGGTGCCACGCCGCGATGAGGCCTACATGGGCGTGCTGATCGATGACCTCACCACCCAGGGCACGCTGGAGCCCTACCGCATGTTCACCAGCCGCGCCGAGTATCGCCTGCAACTTCGTGAAGACAACGCCGACCTGCGCCTGACCGAAAAAGGCCGCGAATTAGGCCTGGTCGACGATGCGCGCTGGTCCCTGTTTGATGCCAAGCGCAACGCCATCGCGGTTGAAAAGGACCGCCTGGAAACCATCTGGCTCACTCCGGAGAACGAAGCCGGTCAGCAGGCCGCGGCAACGCTGGACGAACCCATCAGCAAGGAAACCCGTGCCATTGACCTGCTCAAGCGCCCGGGCATGACCTACGCGCGCCTGGCGGCCGTCGAAGCAATCGGCGCTGGACTGGAGCAGGAAGAATGGGCTTCCCAGCTGGAGATCCAGGTGCGTTACTCCGGTTACCTCGACCGCCAGGGCCAGGAAATCGAGCGTCGCCGCGCCAACGAAAACCTGGCCATCGCCACCGACCTCGACTACGCCCAGATCAAGGGGCTGTCATCAGAGGTGCGCGAAAAACTCGCTACCGTCCGTCCGGCAACCGTCGGCCAGGCCTCCCGCATCCCGGGTGTCACCCCGGTCGCCATCAGCCTCCTCCTCATCCACCTGAAGAAACTGCGCTCCCGCGCCGCCTGATTTTTCCCACCTCGGGCGGGGCGAACGGCGCCCGCAGGCATGGGGTGCAGATAGGCGTGGGGTAAAGACCCTTCTGCCAGGAACCGCAAAACCCGCCGTCCATGGCCGCTTGGCTTGAAACAGGGATGTTTCAAGCCAAGCCCCCAGGGAAGGGTTTATGGTGTGCCCTGGAAGGAAGCCGCTCACCGACTGGCCGCGCACAGATTACCCATCACGAATTAGCAACGCCCCGTTTACAGATTCTTAACGGGGCGAGCGTAGAATAAGGTTCGTAAGTTGACTGTGCCTAGCGCATCGCCCTTCAAGACAGGCAGTCCCCACACTTCATTTGCCTATCGCGATGCGCCTTCCAACCCCCAGCCTTGGCTGGGGGTTTTTTTTTGCGTTTATTCCGAATCGCCGTAGTCGCTGGCCTCCGGCAGGTAACGCACGAGGAAGGTCTCGCCCGCGTGGTAAGTGGCGCCCCACTCAGCCATGAACTGGCCGAATGCTTCCGGTCCGCCCAGGGCCTCGGACATCACCGAGTAGAACGACGGTTCCGGGTTGGCGAAGTCCGCGTAGCCCTTCATGGGAAACACGATCGCAACCTGGTTGGCTTTTCCGCCGGAAACCACGGTGTGGATTCCCCAGTGCTCGTTGAAACCACCCTCGGTGAGCGCCTTGTGGATGGTCTCCAGGTGTGAGCGCCATGCGCCGTACTGGCCGCTCTTGATATGCCAGTGTTCAACCTGGAAGTGGGTCACGCCGCTCCAGTCATCCGGCAAGTTGGAGAATTCAGGCATGTCTTCGGTCAGCGAGCGTTCCCACTGGTCAATATGCGGGGCGACATCTGACAGGAAGCGTGCCTCCGCCTCGTCGTCCCAGTCGTGCTCCTGGTCGAAATCTGCCCAGTTGTGGTCACCCGAGCGGGCGGCGAACCAACCCGATCTTGAGCCGGTTTCCACCGCGTACCAGGTAAAGCGCATGGCGCCTTCCTTGTCGCCAATCCACTGGTGATACTCGGTGATGGCGTCGACCAGCGCGGCCTCGTGGCCCGCTTTCGCCTTCATCATCACGATGACCGCCGCACCATCGTTTTCGGCCTCCTGGGCCTGTAGTGGCAGCGCCCAGAGCGCGACCAACAGCAGGCAGGCTTGCAAGCATGCAATCTTTCTCATTTCCGCTTCTCCCGATCGTGAATAAAAAAAGGCACGGGATGCGACCTCATCAGAGGGCATTTCCGTGCCACACCATCAGTATAGTTCGCGCCGGGATTTTTTCAGTTAGGGTAAGGGTTTAGCCTGTGGCGAGGTTTCAATGAGCGAGTCAGAAGGGCGTTTCCGGCTGTATGGTGACAGCCGCTCGGGCAACTGCTACAAGGCGGCGTTGATGCTCCGCCTGCTTGGCAAGCCCTTCGATTGGGTTGAGACCGATGTGATGGCCAGGGCCACGCGCACCACTGAATTCCTGGCGAAGAATCCCAATGGCCGCGTGCCGCTGCTGCAGTTGCCGGATGGCCGTTACCTGGCCGAATCCAACGCGATGTTGCTGCACCTCGCCGAGGGCAGCCGATGGATACCACAGGATGCCTACCAGCGCGCCCTGGTCTACCAGTGGATGTTCTTTGAGCAGTACACCCATGAGCCCGCAATTGCAGTTGCGCGGTTCATTGTCCTGTTTGCAAAAACCGCCGATTCGCAGCCGGAGCGGATGAAACTGCTCACCGATAATGGCTACGCCGCCCTTGGCGTGATGGAGCGGCAGCTTGGCAAAACCCCGTTCATTGCAGGTGACGAATTTTCCGTGGCGGATATTGCCTTGTATGCCTACACCCACGTGGCGGAAGAGGGCGGTTTCGAGCTGGCGGCCTCGCCGGCTGTGGTGGAATGGCTGGCGCGGGTCGAAGCCCAGCCCGGTCACGTCTCGATGGCGGAGGCTTGCCGGTGAGTGAGGCGCTGCATATTCATGGCGGCTGTCACTGCCGGGCATTGCGCTTCGAGCTGGCCTGGCCGGTCGACACGGGCGCTGAAGTGGTCGTTCCATCGCGCAAATGCGGCTGCTCGTTCTGCACCCGCATCGACGGCTCCTGGACTTCCCACCCCGAAGCCAAGCTGAAAATCACCCAGGCGGCGGAGCACCCGCCCATCCGCTACCAGTTTGGCACAAAGACCGCTGACTTCATCATCTGCAGCCACTGCGGCATGACGCCCCTGGTGGTGTGTACGCTGGATGGGATTGAGTATGCGGTGGTAAACACCAACACCTTTGATGAAAGCGAAGACCCCGGCTACACGCTCAGCTATGCCTCGACAGACTTCGAGGGCGAAGAAACCCAACAACGGCTGGCGCGCCGCAAGGCGCGCTGGATCAGCAAGGTGAGCTGGCAGGTGGGAGAATCCTGACCGCCGCGTCGCCTAGGATTGGTTCTCCAGCACCCTGGTTTCTTCCCCTGGCTCATCATCAGCATCGCCGTCATGAATCAGGCCGGCCTTTGGGTCGTTGTACACATCCAGGTCGATGGCGTTTTCGCTGACCGCGACAATGGTGGTCACCGCGGCATCACCGGTAATGTTCACCGCCGTCCGGGTCATATCCAGCAGCCGGTCAACGCCCAGGATCAGGGCAATGCCCTCGGCCGGAAGGCCCACCTGGGTCAGCACACCGGCCAATACCACCAGGCCTACTGACGGCACCCCGGCCGTCCCAATCGAGGCCATGATCACCATCACCACCACCATCAGGTACTGGGCCAGGGTCAGCTCGATGCCGTAGAACTGGGCAATAAAGCCGGTGGCGATGCCCTGCATGATGGCAGTGCCATCCATGTTGATGGTGGCGCCAAGCGGCACTGTGAACGACGACACCCGGTTCTTGACGCCCAGGCGGTCCTGAACGGTTTCCAGCGTGACCGGGATGGTGGCGTTGCTGGAAGCGGTGGAGAACGCGAACATCATGGCCGCGCGCATCTTCCACAGGAACGTTTTCGGGTTGAGGCGGCCCAGGGTAACCAGCAGGGTGGGGTAGACAACCAGCGCGTGCAGGAACAGCACTGCAAACACCAACAGGATGTAGCGCCCAACGGCCAGGAAATCGCCAGCGCTGCTGGTGGCTGCCAGGTTGGCGATCAGCGCGAACACGCCGTACGGCGCAACATGCATCACGATGTGCACCAGCTTCATGATCACGTGGTTGATATCGTTGAACCAGTCGGAGACGCGCTGGCCCTTTCTGCCGCTAAGCGTGATCGACACGCCCAGCAGCACCGAGAAAATGATGATGGGCAGCATCTGCGCATCGGCCATGGCGCCCACCGGGTTGGTGGGAATCATGTCGATCAGCACCTGGGTGAACGGCTTGCCGGCCGCTACCTGGGTGCCTTCCATCGCGGTCGGGTTCGCGCCCACACCCGGCTTGAAAATGATCGCGGCGGTCAGCGCCAGGGTCACGGCGATACCGGTGGTGAGCAGGTAAAGGCCAATCGCCTTGCCGCCCACCCGACCCAGGGCTTTCGGGTCAGAAAGCGCGCTCGAGCCACACACGATGGAGACAAACACCAGTGGCACGACCAGCATTTTCAACAGCGCCACGAAAATGGCGCCGATGACGTGGAACAGCCCCCCGGTGAGCCAGGTTTCACTCCACTCGGGGTTGCCCATGAAGTTGAGGATTAATCCGACAACCGCGCCAATGATCATGCCGATAAAGATGCGCGCGCTAAGGTTCATGGGTCGTTTCTCTCTGTTCGTATTGGTGGCAGGAAGACTGCCTGGATAGAGGGGATTGGGTTAGAATTTAACGTTTTCGCGCGCCGCTTGGCAAACTCCGGGGCAAACGCCGGTCAAGATTAGCAAACTCATGTCAGAAGAAAATACAACACGGTCCAACTTTATCCGCAACATCGTGGTTGCCGACCTGGAATCGGGAAAACACCAATCCATCGTTACCCGGTTTCCGCCCGAGCCCAATGGCCACCTGCATATTGGCCATGCGAAATCGATCTGCTTGAATTTCGGGCTGGCGAAGGAGTTCGGCGGCAAGACCAACCTGCGTTTCGATGACACCAACCCGCTGAAAGAGAGCGAGGACTTTGCCCAGGCCATCATGGAAGACGTCCGCTGGCTGGGTTTCGAGTGGAGCGAACTGCACCACGCCTCGGACTATTTCGACCAGCTTTACCAGTGGGCGCTGCACCTGATTGACCAGGGCCTGGCCTACGTGGACAGCCAGGATGCCGACACCATCCGCGCCCAGCGCGGCACGCTGACCGAACCGGGCCAGAACAGCCCGCATCGTGACCGCAGCGTCGAGGAAAACCGCGACCTGTTCGAGCGCATGGCGGCCGGCGAGTTTGGCGATGGCGAGCATGTTTTGCGCGCCAAGATTGACATGGCCTCGGGCAACATCAACCTGCGCGACCCGGTTCTGTACCGCATCATCAACGCGCCGCACCACCGCACCGGCGACAAGTGGCACATCTACCCGATGTACGACTGGGCCCATGGCCAGTCGGATTCGCTGGAGCACATCACCCACAGCCTGTGCACCCTCGAGTTTGAAGACCATCGCCCGTTGTACGAATGGTTCCTGCAGCACATCCCGGCGCCCAGCCAGCCACGCCAGATCGAGTTTGCCCGCGGCAACCTGGACTACACCGTGATGAGCAAGCGTCGCCTGCTGCAGTTGGTGGAAGAGAACCACGTCAATGGCTGGGATGACCCGCGTATGCCCACCATCGCCGGCATGCGTCGGCGCGGCTACACGCCCGAGTCGATCCGCCATTTCTGGACCGAGGCCGGCGTTTCGAAATCCGACAGCATCCTGCCGATGGGCGTGCTGGAAAATGCCTTGCGCGATGACCTCAACGAACGCGCTCCGCGCGCCATGGCCGTGCTAGACCCGCTGAAGGTGGTGCTCACCAATTTCCCCGAGGGTGAAACCGAGTGGATCGAGGCGCAGGTACATCCGCAAAAGCCCGAGATGGGAATGCGCAAGGTGCCGCTGAGCCGCGAACTGTGGGTAGAGCGGGGCGACTTCATGGAAGACCCGCCGCGCAAATTCTTCCGCCTGCGCCCGGGTGGCGAAGTGCGCTTGCGCAATGCCTTCATCATCCAGTGTGACGAGGTCATCAAGGACGACAACGGCGAGGTCACCGAGCTGCGCTGCAGCTTCGACCCGGACACCCGCAGCGGCATGCCGGGCGCCTCGCGCAAGGTCAAGGGCACCATCCACTGGGTCTCGGCCGAACATGGGGTTGCCGCCGAGGTTCGCCTGTACGACCGCCTGTTCAACGTGCCCAATCCACTGGCCGACAAGGATGGCAACTACCTCGATCACCTCAATCCGGAAGCGCTGACCGTGGTGCATGGGGCGGTGGTAGAACCCTCGGTGGCCGAAGGCAAGCCGGGGGATTTCTACCAGTTCGAGCGCACCGGCTACTTTGTTCACGACAGCGAAGACTCGAAGCCGGATGCACTGGTCTTGAATCGCTCAGTAACGCTGCGCGATTCCTGGGCCCGGCTTGAGAAGCAACTCGCCAGCCAGTGAGCCTGCCGCTCGCCCAGCCGCCGAAAAAACTCTGCATCGTCCGCCTGTCCGCGCTGGGTGATGTCACCCACGCCGTGCCGGTGGTGCGCGCCATCCAGGCGCAGTGGCCGGAGACCGAGATCACCTGGGTGTGCGCCACGCTGGAGCACAAGCTGCTAAGGCTGATCGAAGGCGTGCGCTTCGAGGTGCTGGACAAGAAATCCGGGCTAAAGGGCTACCTTGGGCTGCGCAAAAAGCTGGCGGGCGAACGCTTCGATGTCATGCTGCAAATGCAGACTTCCTCGCGCGCCAACCTCACCGGCGCCTGCGTCAGGGCCGACATCAAGGTGGGTTGGGACGAAGCCCGCGCGCGTGAGTTTCACCAGTGGTTCATGACTGACGCCATCCCGGCGACCCCGTTTGAACACCAGGTGCAGGGCCACCTGGCCTTCGCCCGCACCATTGGCCTGGATGCCGACGAACCGGTTTGGAATTTTCCGGTGGCCCAGGCCGAAGCGCAGTTCGCCAATGAAGTGATGCCAGGCCAACAACCCGCCTTGCTGATTTCGCCTTGCTCCAGCCACCCGGCGCGCAACTGGCGGGCCGAGCGTTACGCGGCGGTTGCCGATCACGCGGTCAACGCGCTGGGGATGCAGGTGGTGCTCTCGGGCGGCCCTTCCGAGGCGGAAATCAGTTTCGGCGCGCAAATCGAGGCGGCGATGAAGGCGCCGGTCAACAACATGATTGGCAAGGACACCCTGCCGCAGTTGGTGGCGATGGTGCAGCGCGCCGATGTGGTGCTCAGCCCCGACTCAGGTCCCGCCCACCTGGCCAACGCCATGGCTACCCCGGTGGTAGCGCTGCACGCCAGCACCTGGTCGCGGCGCAGCGGGCCGTATCATTCACTGCACCTGTGCGTGGACAGGTTTGCCGAGGCGGCGCGCAAGTACCGCGAGTGTGAACCCGAAGAACTGCGCTGGGGCACCCGGATTGAAGACCCCGGGGTGATGGACCTGATCGAGGTCGACGCGGTTATTGAGAAGCTCGAGGCTGCCCTGCAGCCTGGCGCAGCACGTTGATTGGCGCCAATTCCGGCAGGCGGCAGTTTTCCAGCCGCACGATGCTGGTTTGCACAAAACAGTACTGCCCTGAAAGGCAGGCGTGGCTCACCGTATCGGTAAACACCATCCACGCCGAGTAGGGCGGAAAGCGGAATTCCTGGTGGCCCTCGGGATCAGCCTGGAACGCCGGCGTGTCTTTCATGTAATTGTGGAATTTGCGCATCTCTCGGTCGTACGGCGAGGAATCCAGCACTTTCGCAATCGGCAGCCCCACTTTCGAAAGGCCATTGATCAGCCCGGTGCGCAGGTGATCCAGCGGACCCTTGGCCAGGTAGTTTGACTGGCCTTTTTGGTAGTCCAGGCCGGCCTTGTCGCCGTGGCGGGCGAACACATCGCGGAAACTGCCCTTGGTGGCCCACACCCGGTCGGTGTGCGGGTTTACATTGATGAAAAACCGCAGGATGCGGTCGCCGTTGGTGGCGCCGTAAGCGCCGGCGTCGACGTGCACCAGTTCATTGCTGGCGTGGGCGCTCAGGTTGCGGCCTTTTTCTTCCAGCGGGCGAATGCTGCAGGTGCCAATGGTGGCGTTGCGGGTCAGGCGCGGCGCGACCTGGCCCAGGAATGCGGAAATATCGTCGCTGACCGTGACCAGGATGCGTTCAATACGCTCCGCTACTGCCGGGTCCTCGCTGTCGAGGCCGCGGATTCCGCCCGCTTCGGGGTGGTAGCTGATGTTCTTGAGCTTGATCAGGCCGGGCAGGTCCTCGCGAATGAAGGACAGGTCCTCGTCGCCAGGGATGGGCACCGGCGACTGCGGGAAATAGACGATCGAGCCCGCTTCCAGCGCATCGGAAAGATCGTCCGGGCCGGCTGATTCCAGGCGTTGTGTATCGTAGGTTTCGAGCACTGTTAAACCTCCGCGGCTCCCTAACCCAGATGCTAACACGTGCCAACTGCAGACAGATCAGGCAGGCGGGAATTGTCGTGACTTTCTGTACAGAGCCAACAACCCCGTTTTTGATAGACTGGTTGGGTCATTTTCTACCTCGGGAGCACTAGCTATGGGTGGTTGGGTCATTCTCGGTATTCTTGCCGCGCTTGTTGTATTTGCGATCTCGATATACAACCGGCTGGTCGCAGGAAGAAACCAGTACAAGAACGCCTTCGCGCAGATCGATGTCCAGCTTACCCGCCGGCACGACCTGATCCCCAACCTGGTGGAAACGGCAAAGGGCTACATGGCCCACGAGCGGGAAACCCTCGAGGCCGTGATCAACGCCAGGAACATCGCGGTCAGCGGGCTTAAAGACGCCGCCGCCGACCCCACCGACCCGGATGCCATGAAGAAGCTGGCCGAGGCCGAGCAGGGCCTGTCCGGCGCCCTGGGCCGCCTGTTTGCCCTGGCCGAGGCCTACCCCGACCTGAAAGCCAACGAGAACATGATGCAGCTCTCCGAAGAGCTCACCACCACCGAGAACAAGGTGGCATTTGCACGCCAGGCGTATAACGACTCGGTGATGCAGTACAACACCCTGCGCGAATCCTTCCCCAACAACCTGTTTGCCGGCTGGTTCAACTTTGGCCCGGCGGAATTGCTGGATATCGAGGACGAGAGCAAGCGCGAAGTGCCCCAGGTTTCATTCTGATTCGATTCCTCGCGCTCCGCGTTGGTACATCCATGTGCCAGGCACGGATGCGACGCACAAAGGTCAGCGGGGTGGTTTAAGGGATGAACTTCTTTGAGTACCAGGACAAGGCACGGCGCTCGACGCGCTGGCTGGTGCTGATCTTTATCCTGGCGGTGATCGCCATCGTGGCGGTGATCGACCTCGCCCTGCTGCTGGTGTTTGGCTTTTCCAACGTCGAGCTGCAAAGCGATGGCAGTTGGTTCGGCGCCATGCAGGTGCAGGAAAACATTCCGCTGCTCACCGGCGGCGCGATTGCCACCACGTCCGTTATCGGCCTGGCCAGCCTGTTCAAGACCGTCGCGCTGCGCGGTGGTGGCGGCAAGGTGGCGCGCGACCTGGGCGGCACCCTGGTGGATTCGGATACCAGCGACCCGCGCCGCCGCCGGCTGCGTAACGTGGTGGAAGAGATTTCGCTGGCTTCCGGCGTTCCTGTGCCGGAAATCTACGTGCTGGAGGAAGAGTCCGGCATCAACGCCTTTGCCGCCGGCTACACACCTGCAGACGCTGCAGTTGCCGTCACGCGTGGCGCACTCGAAAAGCTGAAGCGCGATGAGCTTCAAGGGGTCATTGCGCACGAGTTCAGCCACATCCTCAACGGCGACATGCGCATCAATATCCGCCTGATGGGCGCCCTGTTCGGCATCCTGGTGCTGGCGCTGATTGGTCGCAGGGTGTTGTTGCACTCGCGCTTCGCCACCAGCAGCCGCAGCAAGGACGGCGCGCCGCTGATCCTGATCGCGGTGGCGATTACCGTGGTGGGCTACGTGGGCCTGTTCTTTGGCCGCTGGATCAAGGCGGCGGTATCGCGCCAGCGCGAATACCTGGCCGACGCCTCGGCGGTGCAGTTCACCCGTGACCCACAGGGCATTGGCGGCGCATTGAAAAAGATCGCGGTTTACAGCGATGGCTCCTACATGCGCGGCGACACCGAGGAAATCAGCCACATGCTGTTTGGCGATGGCTCGAAGATGATGATGTTCGCCACCCACCCCCCGCTGGTGAAGCGTATCCAGCGCATTGAGCCCTACTTCCGCGAGGAAGAACTGACCGAGCTGGCCAAGAAGATTACCCGTGAGCAGATGCGCCGCGAGGCCGAGGAAGAGCGCCGCGAGGCAGCCCCCGAAAAACCGCGAGGCCCGTTCGACCCGAGAAATATCATTGAAGGCATTGGCAGCCCAGAACTGGAACGCATCCTGATGGCGGCGGCGCTGGCGGCAGGCCTGTCGGAGAACGTGAAGCGGGCTGCGCATTCCACCGAGTGGGCGCCGGAAGTGGTGTTCTACACGCTGCTCGATCCGGATGCCGATATCCGCGAGAAGCAGTTGCTGGCGATTGCCCGGCACATGGGCTCAGAAAGCGAGAGCCAGGTGCGCGCCCTGTTGGCGGCTTCCGGCCCGATCCAGGAAGAGCACCGCCTGCCGGTGGTCGAGATGGCTTTCCCCGCGCTCAAGCGCCGCCCGCCCGATTTTCTCAAGAAGTTGCTGGAAACGGTGGAAGCGCTCAGCCAGGCCGATGACCGCGTGGACGTGTTCGAGTACCTGCTGGCGCGGGTGATTGCGCGCGACCTGTGGGAAGCCTCCAACCCCCACGCAGTGCGGGTTTCAGGCAAGAAACGGCTGGCGGCGATGAGCCAGGATGCGCTTTCCGTGCTGGCCATCCTGGCCCAGCATGGCAGCGAGCGCCCCGAGCAGGCGATGGCAGCCTACCGGGCGGGCGCAGCAGTCCTGCAGTTGGAAACTGGCGCGCTACAGCATAG
Source organism: Gammaproteobacteria bacterium (assembly GCA_030428105.1). Classification (GTDB taxonomy): domain Bacteria; phylum Pseudomonadota; class Gammaproteobacteria; order Xanthomonadales; family SZUA-36; genus JAUIBE01. The sequence goes on along the minus strand of JAUIBE010000003.1, from coordinate 35,655 downwards.
CGATCTTCAAGACTGGGCGGCTGTACTGGATGCCGCGCTACCGCGCCTGGATACGCTGAAGGCGGCGGAAAAGCAGAAACTGGTAGAGGCCATGATCACCGTGGTGGTGCACGACCAGCAGGTGAAGCCGGCGGAGCTGGAGTTGCTTCGGGTTGCCTGCGAGTTGATTCACGTGCCGCTGCCGGTGCTCACTGCCCCGCAATAAACAAGTCGCGACCGCCTGGTGTTCAGGCAAACTCCGCGGCGTATTTCTCGGCAATCATGATGGTGGGCGCATTGGTATTGCCCGACACCAGGCTGGGCATCACCGAGGCATCGACAACCTTCAACCCTTCAACACCGCGAACGCCCAGGCGCGGGTCCACAACCGCCTGGTCATCGACACCCATCTTGCAGGTGCCCACCGGGTGGTAAATGGTTTCCGCCTTGCGGCGGATAAACGCCATGAGGTCTTCGTCGCTGACCGCATCCGCGCCCGGAAGGATTTCGTCGGCGCGGTGGGGCGCAAAGGCGGGCTGGGCGTAAATCTCGCGCGCCCGGCGTACACACTCGATCATCACCGAGCGGTCATAGCTTTCGTCGAGGTAGTTCGGCTGGATGGCCGGATAGGCCGCCGGGTCATTGCTGTTCAGGCGGATGGTTCCGCGGCTCTTGGGTCGCAGGGCGCAGGCGTGGATGGTCATGCCGTGCCCGGCCATATCGCCCTGGCCGTGGTCATCCAGTAGCGCCGGAACAAAGTGGAACTGGATGTCCGGCTGGTCGCCGGTGGCGCCCGGCTCGGCGATGCCGCTGGCGATAAAGCCACCAGCCTCGGCCACGTTCGAGGCCGCCGGGCCGTTGCGGCCGAACAGGTAGCGCAAACCAACCGTGAATTCGTTGAGCTTGTCGTAGGTAATCGCTTTCTTGCTGGCCACCAGGGTGCAAATGTCCAGGTGGTCCTGCAGGTTGCCGCCAACCCCGGGCAGGTCGTGAAGAACATCTATGCCGTGTTCGCGGAGGTGGTCCGCCGGCCCAACCCCGGACAACATCAGGAGCTGTGGTGAATTGATTGCGCCGCCGCTGAGAATCACCTCGGCGCCCGCTACATCAATCTGCTGGCCTTTGCGCCTGAGCCGCACCCCGGAAGCGCGCCCGCCTTCGAACAATACCTTCTCGGCCAACGCGCCAGTCCACACCGTGAGGTTGGAGCGTGAACGCGCCGGTTTCAGGTAGGCCGTTGCTGCGCTGGAGCGCCTGCCGTTGCGCTGGGTAACCTCGTAGTAATCGAATCCGCGCTGGCGCGGTCCATTGAAGTCATCGGTGCGCGCGTAACCTGCCTCGACGGCGGCATCCAGGAACACCGCGCTCAGCGGGTTGGTGTAGCGCAGTGCGGAAACGCCCAGCGGGCCGCCCACGCCGTGGTAGTCGTTCTCGCCGCCCTCGTGGTCTTCCGACTTGATGAAGTAAGGAAAGACGGCGTCCCAGTTCCATCCCGCGGCGCCATCGCTGGCCCAGTGGTCGTAGTCGGCGCGATGGCCGCGGCAGTAGCACATGGCGTTGATGGCGCTGGAGCCGCCCAGTACGCGGCCGCGCGGCCAGTACAGTTTGCGCCCGTCCAGGTGTTGCTGGGGTTCGGTGCGAAAGCCCCAGTTCACCGCCTTGTTGCGCACCAGGCGGGTGAAGCCGGCGGGCATGTGGATAAACGGGTTGCGGTCCTCGCCGCCGGCTTCCAGCAGCAGGACGTTGCGATCCGGGTTTTCGCTCAGGCGGGCCGCCAGTACGCAGCCTGCCGAGCCGGCCCCGATGATGATTGTGTCGTAGACCATACGTGCGCGTATTGTAGGGAATGCGAATGATACCCCAAGGGGGTGAATTGGCAAGCGCAAGGCACGATACGGGACAGACGATGGTCTTTTTGCGATCTGGGTATCACGGCGCACAGTTTCCGGGGGTAAAATAGTAGACTGGACAGTCGCGTAACCGCGACGCGTTCTCTCGTGCCTGTTACCTGTTGAGAATTTGAAGTGACGCTGACCCGCATATCCTTATCCAACCCCGTGGCGGTGGCCGTGGGCTGCATCCTTCTGGTTATTTTTGGCGCCATCAGCCTGTCGCGCCTGCCTATCCAGATGACGCCAGACCTTGAGCGCCCGATTATCACGGTCAACACCTTCTGGCGGGCCTCGGCGCCGGCCGAGGTGGAGTCGGAAATCCTCGAGCCCCAGGAAGACGTGTTGCGCAGTATTCCAGGAATGCTGCGAATGACCTCCAACGCCGCCTTTGGCAGTGGTTCAGTCAATCTGGAGTTCGCAGTGGGCACCGACCTGGACCGCGCCCTGATCGAGGTGCTGAATGCCCTCAACCAGGTGCCGCGCTACCCGGTGGACGCCAATGAACCCACCATCCGCGTGGGGGGAAACCGGTTTGACGCCATCATTGCCTGGTTCGCCATTCGCACGGTGGAGGGGAATGACCGCCCGATCGAGAGCTACCAGGACTTTATCCGGGAAGAGGTCGTCACCCGTTTCGACCGCATTCCGGGGGTTTCAGAGACGGGTGCTTTTGGCGGTCGTAGTCACGAGGTGCGCATCACCTTCGACCCCTTCAAAGCAGCCAATATTGGCCTCGACCTGACCCGTGTCAGCTCCGAGATGGGCGCCAACGCTGACATCTCCGCAGGAATCACCGAGGTGGGTAAGCGCCAGTACACCCTGCGCTTCAGCGGCAAGTACCGGGTTGAAGACCTGGGCGACCTGGTGCTGGATTGGCGCGAAGGCCGCCCGATTCTGCTGCGCGATGTCGCCACGGTAGAACTGGTGATGCAGGACATCTCCTCGGTGCTGCATCAATCGGGCGCCCGCGCCATGGCGCTGAATATCAGCCCGGAACCGGGCGTCAACGTTTTGGAAGTGATGGATGCCATCAAGGCAACCATGGCCGAAGTGCAGGAAACTGTTTTGAACCGTGCCGGGCTGGAAATCACCCAGAGCTACGACGAAACCGTCTACATCAACTCTTCCATCGACATGGTGCGCAACAACCTGTTGCTCGGCGTGATCCTGGCGACCGTGGTGCTGTGGTGGTTCCTGAGGCGTTTTCGCGCAACCCTGATCGTGGCGTTGAGCATTCCACTGTGCCTGCTGTCGGCATTCATGGTGCTTGGCGCAGCAGGCCGAACCCTGAACATCGTGTCGCTGGCTGGCCTGGCTTTTGCCGTGGGCATGGTGCTGGATGCAGCCATCGTGGTGCTGGAGAACATTTTCCGCCAGCGCGAGCAGGGTCTGCGGGGCGATGAAGCGTCGCTCAAAGGCGCTGGCCAGGTGTGGGGCGCCCTGTTGGCCTCCACCGCCACCACGGTGGCGATTTTCATGCCGGTGCTGTTCCTGGAGGACGAGGTTGGCCAACTGTTTGGCGACCTGGCGATCACCATCTCGGCGGGCGTTGTGGCTTCCATGCTGGTGGCGGTCACCGTGCTGCCAACGGCGGCCTCTAACTGGATTCGCCGCGAAGGCATCGAGGACCACCACCGCTCGTGGTGGCGCTGGGTGACCGACCACGTGATGTCGCTGACCGATACCCCGCGTCGCCGCTGGGGGTGGGTGGCCGGCCTCACCGCGATACCCATCGCCCTGGTGCTGTGGTTGGTGCCGCCTGCGGACTACCTGCCAGAAGGCAAGAAGAACATGGTGTTCGGCATGATCCTGGCGCCGCCAGGCATGGGCATGGAGGTTATCGAGGAAGAGTTTCTCGACGAAATCGACCGCCGCATGGCGCCTTACCTCACGGGTGAGAAACAGCCGCAGGTGAGGAACTACTTCTCCGGTGGCGCGCGCCGCTTCGGGGTATTTTTCGGCGCTTTTGCGACCAACCCGGACGAGATGGACCAACTCATCCCGATCATCAATCGTGAAATCCTCAATGGTTTTCCCGATGCCTTCGCCTTTGCCGGTCGTGACGCCATCTTCTCCGGTGCGCGCGGCGGTCGGCAGGTCAGCATTGACCTGTCGGCGGATGATTTTGACGCCCTGCTCAATGCTGGCCGCACCGGCTTCGGCACCGTTATGCAAGTCATGCCGGAGGCGCGCGTGCAGCCGTCGCCGGGCCTTGAGCTGGCAGAGCCGGAGCTGCGTCTGATCCCTGACGACCGGCGCATCGCCGAGGTGGGCTGGAACCGTTCGCGCCTGGCCACGGTGATCCGCGCGATGGGCGATGGCGCTTTTATCGGTGAATACTTCGATGGCCGCCAGCGCTACGACATCGTGCTGCGCTCCGAGGAGTGGTACTCGCCCGAGGAACTGGTGGCCCTGCCGGTGGCGACCGCCAGTGGCGAAGTGCTGTCCATCGGCGAACTTGCGCGCATGGAACGCACTGCCGGGCCTTCCAGCATCCAGCGCGTTGACCGCCAGCGAACCATGTCATTGCAGGTGACGCCGCCGCCAACCATGCCGCTTGAAACAGCCATTGAAACGCTGAAAGAACAGGTGGGGCCGGCCATTTTGTCGGCATTGCCCGAGGATGGCAGCATCACCTACCGGGGCACGGCCGAAGCGCTGGACGAGGCGCTGGCCAGCCTGTCGGGCAGCTTTGCCCTGGCAGTGGTGATTCTTTACCTGTTGATCTCGGCGCTGTTCAAGTCATTCCGTGACTCGCTGTTGGTGGTGATGACCATTCCGATGGCCACGGTGGGCGGTATTGCCGCCCTGCGCGTGATGGACCTGGTGCTTTCCGGCTCCGGCGGTCAGCAGATGGACCTGCTCACCATGATCGGTTTCGTGATCCTCTTGGGATTGGTGGTAAACAACGCCATATTGCTGGTGTACCGGGCGCGCGATGGCGAGCGCGAAGGGCTTTCCCGTCGAGCGGCAGTGGAAACCGCCGTGCGTTTGCGCCTGCGCCCCATCCTGATGAGCACGATGACCAGCGTCTTTGGCATGTTGCCGCTGATGCTGATGCCGGGGGCCGGAACCGAGCTTTACCGCGGCCTGGCCAGCGTGATCGTGGGTGGCATGTTGGTGAGCACGCTGTTCACCCTGTTGCTGTTGCCCAGCCTGTTGCGTATGAACGAGGACGCCGCGGAGAATATGGATCAGCGTGAAGGCGTTCCCGCCCGCGCTTGAAGGACAAGAGAATGATCATCAACTGGCTAGTTCGTGCATTGGTATTGCTTGCTTTCCTGACCGGCTCCGCCTGGGGCCAGGCGCCACAGGGCGCCCTGGTCAAAGTGGCGCGCGCCGAGATGAAGAGCGTGGCGCCGGTCACCCTGGTTCCCGGGACGGTGGTCAGCCGCAATGACGCGCGCCTGGCCGCGGAAGTGGAAGGTCAACTCCGCTCGGTTGCCGAAATCGGAGACCGCTTCGAGCAGGGCCAGGTGGTTGCACAGATCGACGACACCCGTCTCAAGCTGCTGCACGATGAATTGCTGGCTGACATTACCCGGCTGGAAGCGCGCGTGCGGTTTCTCGAGAGCGAGGAAAAGCGCTTTTCGCGCCTGGCGGAGTCAAACCTTGCCGCCATCACCCAGTTGGAGCAGACCCGTTCCGATCGCGACGTGGCCATTGGCGATGTAGCGGTGGCGCGCGCACGCCTGGCGCAGAACGAAGACCAGCTTTCCCGCACGCGCATCATGGCGCCGTTCAACGGCGTGCTGGTCGAGCGCCTGAAAATGCCCGGCGAGCGTGTTGGCGCGGGCGAGATGGTGGTGCGCCTGGTGGACCAGGAGCGGCTGGAAGTCGTGGCCCGCGCACCGCTGGAGTATTACGGCTACACCCAGGTGGGCCAGGACCTGGAAGTACGTGCCGGCCAGCGTACCGCGACTGCAAAAGTGCGCACCGTGGTGGCGGTAGGTGATGAAAACACCCACCAGTTCGAACTGAGGCTGGACCTGGAGAGTGGAGTCTTCCCCGTGGGCCAGACCCTGAGGGTTGCGGTTCCTTACGACCTGCACCGCGAAGCGCTGATTGTTCCACGCGATGCGCTGGTGCTGCGCCCCGAGGGTCAAAGCGTGTTCGTGGTCAACGGTGAAAACCAGGCGGAGCGCATTGCCGTAACCACCGGCGTGGGCGCGGGAGACGCCATCGAGGTGATTGGTGAAATTTCTGCCGGCGACCAGGTGGTAGTGCGCGGAAATGAGCGCCTGCAGCCCGGCCAGTCTGTTAACATCATGAACGCCAACGGCGGGCTCTGATCCTCTTGTAGCGAGGCCGCTTAACCACCAAGAGCGGTCAACCAAATGTCTGAAGCGGCCCGCCCGGGCGACAATATTCTTGAACGCCTGGTGCGGGTAGAGCACGGCGAGTGGCCGCGCCTGCTGATTGCGTTCAGTTACTTCTTCTTTCTGCTCGGCGGCTACTTCATGTTGCGGCCCATTCGCGGCACGGTGGCCGCGAATAACGCGGATATCCTGCACTGGCTGTATACCGGCACCTTTATCACCATGCTGGCCATCGTGCCGGTTTTCGGTTTCCTGGTTTCGCGCTTTCGCCGCGGCCAGTTCATTCCCGCCAGTTACCTGTTCTTCGTCGGCTGCCTGGTGTTTTTCATTTTCGGCTTCCAGGATGCCGAAACGCCGCAGTGGATCCAGCGCAGCTTCTACATCTGGCTCAGCGTGTTCAACCTGTTCGTGGTGTCGGTGTTCTGGTCATTCATGACCGATGTGTTCCGCCCCGGCCAGGCGCAGCGCCTGTTCGGCGTGATCATGGCGGGTGGCAGCCTGGGTTCCATTGTCGGGCCGCTGGTTACCTCCAACCTGGTCACGCCCTTTGGCTCAAAAGGGGTCATGATAGTGGCCGGGCTGTGCCTGCTGGTGGCGACCGGGCTGGCGATTTTCCTGGGCCGCTACGAGCGCGAAACCACCAACAAGGAATCCGAGGTCATCGGCGGCGGCGTGTGGCAGGGCGCAGTACGCGTGTTCCAGTCGAAGTACCTGCTTTACGCCTGCCTGCTGATGCTGTGCCACAACCTGGTTTCCACCTTCCTGTTCAACGGCATGGCGGTGCTGGTGCGGGATGGCATTGTCGGTTTCGATAACCGCACCCAGTTTTTCAGTTACCTGGATTTGTGCGTACAGATCCTGGCCTTCACCTTCCAGTTCATAATCACCTCGCGCCTGATTGCGAAATTTGGCATGAGCGGCACCCTGGTGCTGGTGCCGGCGCTGCTGGCTGGGGGCTTCGTGCTGCTGGGCAGTTCGATGGGGCTGGTTCTGTTTGCTGCGGTGCAGGTGGCGCAGCGCTCCATGAACTATGGCGTGCTCGGCCCGGCCAAGGAAATGCTGTTTACCGTGGTCGATCGCGAATTGCGTTACAAGAGCAAGAACTTCATCGACACCGTGGTCTACCGCGGCAGCGATGTAACTGCGAGCTGGATCTTCAAGGGCCTGATGAGCAGCGGCCTGAGCGTGGCCCAGTCGACCTGGTTCTACCTGCCCGTGATGGGCTTGTGGGGCTGGGGCGCGTGGCGCCTGGGCAAAACCTACCAGGGCTTGCGCGACGTTCAGGGGGCGGAAGAGACGCCTTCAGAGCGGGGATAGAATCGTGGACCCGTTGGGGTTTCAATGCGTTCCACCGGGCAGCCATACAAACTGCTGAGCCGCTCGGCCGAAAGCATCTCATTCGTCGGACCGGCGCGCCACGCGCCGTCACCTTCCAGCATCAGGACATGGCTGCAATAGCGCGCCGCCAGGTTGATGTCGTGCAATGCGGCCAGGGCGGTCCTGCCTTCACCGACCACCGCCGCGGTGAGTTCCATGATGCGCGTCTGGTGCCGCAGATCGAGGTGGTTGGTGGGTTCGTCCAGCAGCAGGATATCCGGTTGCTGCACCAGCAAAGCGGCCAGCGCCAATCGCCTGGATTCCCCGCCGGAAAGCTGGGTCACCACCCGTTGTGAGAAGCCGGACAGGTCCACCGAGGCCAGCGCCGATTCCGCCAGGGCGATGTCTTCGGCGCGCTCCCTGTCCCATCGTCCCAGGTGCGGATGACGGCCGGTGAGCGCAATCTGCAGCACGTTGGCGTCGAACAGGTAGACCGTGTGCTGTTGCAGCATCCCTAGTTTCTGCGCCACCTGGCGGCGGGGCATGGCGGCCAGCGACCCTCCGGCGATGGTGACTGCTCCTGCGTTCGCCGGATGCAGCCCCGCCAGGGCGCGCAGCAAGGTTGTTTTGCCGGCGCCGTTGGGGCCCAGCAAGCCCCAGTACTCGCCCGGTCGGCAGGCGAGGTCAAGGCCAAGCACCACCTGGATGTCAGCAATGGAAACGTCCAGCCCGCTGCAGGCCAGGGTTGTCGCCTGGCTGGTCAAGAGCGCAGCCTCGCGCGGTTGAGCAATAACAGGAACAGCGGCACGCCGATGATGGCGGTGACCACGCCCACCGGCAGCTGGCGTGGCGCCATCAGGGTGCGCGCCAGGGTATCGGAAATCACCAGGAAACAGCCGCCAAACAGGGTGGCAACCGGGATCAGGGTGCGGTGATCCGGCCCGCTGAGCATGCGGCACAGGTGCGGAACAATCAGGCCGACGAAGCCAACGGTTCCGGCCATCGATACCGCGGTGGCTGTCAGCACGGAAGCCAGCAAGTAGACCAGCCACAAGAGCCGATCGGTTTCCTCGCCCAGCAGCCGCGCCGTGGATTCGCCCATCGCCAGGATGTTCAGGCTCCGGGCCAACAGTGACACCACCAGGTAGACCACCACCAGCGCCAGCGCCGAGGCAACGCCTGGCGTGGCAAACGACAAGTCGCCCAGCAGCCAGAACAGCATGCCGCGCAGGCTGTTGTCGGGGCTCAGCGCCAGCACCAGGCTGATCAGCGCCGCCCAGCCGGAGGCGGTGACCACGCCGGTGAGCAACAGGCGGGTTCCACTCCACGGACCTTCGCCGCGGGCCAGCCCAAACACGATAAGGATGGACAACAGCGCGCCCACCAGCGCCAGGGCGGGAAGGAAAGCCGCGGTCACGCCCAGCGTGATGCCGAGCAGCGTTGCGAACGCCGCCCCGCCAGACACGCCCAGGATGTAAGGGTCGGCCAGCGGGTTGCGCAAGAGCACCTGCATCAGGCAGCCCGCCAGGGCCAGCAAGGCGCCGACCATCCACGCGGCAATCGCGCGCGGAATGCGCAGCCGCCAGATCACTTCACCGTGGCTGGAGGCTGGATCCTGCAGCGCCGCGAACCACTCCGGCAGGCTCATTGACACCGAGCCCGTGGCGCTGGAAAGCAGCAGGCTGGCAAGCGAAATCACCAGCAGGGCCGGAATGAGGAGTCGCGCGGGTAACGCCATCAAGTGTTAATATGCAGCGTGAGTGGACGAACTATGATAAGGCATTTCGCGCAAGGGAATTTTCGCCATGATCGACCCTGACGGCTATCGCCCCAACGTTGGGATCGTACTGATCAACGATGAACGCCAGGTCTTCTGGGCGCGCCGCGCCAACAACGATGGCTGGCAGTTTCCGCAGGGCGGCATGAACACCGACGAGACCCCCGAAGAGGCCATGTATCGCGAATTGCGCGAAGAAACGGGCCTGACTACCGAGCATGTCGCGCTGCTGGGTTCCACTCCGGGCTGGCTTCGTTACCGGCTTCCCAAGCGCTACCAGCGTCAATACAGCAAACCGCTTTGCATCGGCCAGAAACAGGTCTGGTTCCTGCTGCACTTCCTTGCGGACGATTCCGTGTTCAACCTTGAAACCACCGGCCACCCCGAATTCTCGACCTACAAGTGGGTGGATTTCTGGTACCCGGCGGAGAACGTCATTCGCTTCAAGCGCGGTGTTTACCGCCGAGCCCTGAGTTTGCTGGAGCCGATGGCTACCGAGCGCGTGGCGCAGGTTTCAGAATAAAACCCGCGCTCCCAGGATAAACGTACGCGGCTTGTTGGTGCGGGCGCCGTACGGCTGCCGGCCGGCGATGTAAAGCTTGTCGGTGGCGTTCTCAACTACCCCGTAAAGCTCCAGCCGCTCGTTCCAGCGGTAGTGCGCCGCCAGGTCGATGAGGGTGGCCGATTCGGTCGATTCAAACGCGCCGCAGGAGGCCGCGGTACAGGTGCCGTCAACGAAATTCACGCTGGCGTCAAATGACCAGTCGCCTGCATCCAGGCCGGTGGCCAGCCAGAACTGGTTGTCCGGAATGTAGGGCACCGGGTCGCCCTCTTCGACGTTGCCAAAAAACTCGGAATCAAACGCGGTTTCAAACTCGGCGTCCATCCAGGTGTAGGCCACTTCCAGCGGAATGCTCCAGCCGTTATCCAGCGGAAACGCGCTGTTCCAGGACAGCTCCAGGCCGAGTACGTGGACTGCATCGCCGTTGAAGGCGTCGCCCGGGTCGCAATCGGAGCCGGAAGAGTTGGTGCACACCCCGACCAGGTTGGAGTAGTCGTTGAAAAAGCCCATCGCCTCGAAGCTGCCGAACTGGCCCACGTGGCGTACGCCGTACTCGTAGTTGATGCTTTCCTCGGGGTCAACGCCGGGCGCGTTGCCGGGCACCGCGAACCCCTTGTGCACGCCCATCACCATCTGCCAGTCGTCGCCGAACTGCTTGATGGCGCCCATGCCGGGCAGCCACACGTCCACGTCGTTGGAGCGCGTGTCGCGGAAGTTGTCCTGGTCGCGGCTGGAAGGATCGTCGCTGTTCTCGTAGTAACGCACGCGCGACAGGTCGATGGATTCGTAGCGGAGGCCGGGGGTCAGGGTCCAGGTGCCCCAGTCGATGCGGTCAAATACGTAAAACGCCCAGGCTTCGGCCGACTGGATGCGGTTGCCGGCATTGCCTTCCAGGCCCACCTGGTTGAGCACCAGTTCGCCGCCCAGTTGCTGGTAGGTGTCATTACGCTGCAGGCGGTCTTCCTCGTCCTCGTGGTAACGCACCCCGGCCTGGAAGGTGTGGGTGGTTTCGCCGCCGCTGAAGACGTGATCGAGGGCGAGCTGGATGCCGCGTGATTCATAAGTACGCGCATTGTTGCGCACCTGGATGGAGCCTTCGGCGGTATCGGCGCCGTCGAGAATGGCCTGCAGTTCCGCGGGTGAAAGTCCGCCGAGGCTGTCGCCCAGGTTCACCGCGCTGACCACGTTGGACCAGCCGGTTCCGGAGAAGGTCTCGGGGCTTGCGCTGCCGTCAAAGTCGATCGCCTCGGTTTTGTACCAGGCGCGCGAGGTGTCGTTGGAATAAGCCGTCAGGGTGGCGCCCAGGCCGCTCTCAGTTTCCACTCGCCAGTTGAGCACGACCTGGTCGTGGTCGTTGTTCATCTCGTCCACGCGCGAGGCGCCGTAACGGCGCAGCGGGTCGTTGTCGAAATCGGCGTCGGTGAGGCCCAGGTAGCTTTGCTCGGAGGTTTCGTCCGAGGTCTGCAGCTTGATGTCGAAGCGCTGGTACACAGCCGCGGTCGGGTCCGAGTAGAACGCCAGCTTGGCCAGGTAGTCGGCCTTGTCCAGGCCAGTGTCCGAGGCGCTGTTGTCGATGGACTGGTAGCCGTCCGATTGCCACTGGTGGGTCTCAACCAGGTAGGCGAAGCGTTCCTGCGAATCGCCATACCAGGCGTGCGCCCGCCAGGTGCTGTCAGAACCGATCTCGCCGCGCACCATGCCGCCGCGCTCGGCCGGGATCGGCGTGGTCACCAGGTTGATGGCGCCGCCCACGGTGTAAGGCCCCTGGGTAATGGACGAGGGCCCCTTGAGCACCTCAACCGAGTGGATACGGCCGAAAGTAGGGAAGTAGTAGGCTGAAGACGCAGCGTACGGCGCCGGCGCGATCAGCACGTTGTCTTCCAGCAGGGTGATGCGGCTGCTGCGCTCGGTGGCGCTGCCGCGAATGCTGATGTTGGGACGCAGGGCCCAGCCGTCTTCTACCTGCAGTGAAACGCCAGGAACACGCCGCAGGGCGCGCACCACGTCGGTGGTTTCGAATTCCTGCAGGTCCTCGTTGGTGATGTAGCTGGCGCCGCCCGCCACGTCGCGCGCATCGCCGGCGCTGCCGAAGATGGTGATCGGGTCGAGCCGCAGGCAGCGCGGGGTGCCGTTGGCATCGCTGCTTGATGAGTCTGCAACGCAGTCATCGTCAGCTAACAAGTTTGTGCTGGGGCTCAAGCTGGCCAGGCTGATCAGTGCGACGACCAGCCGTGTCTTGTTCAGGTAGTTGTTCAAAGTTCTGCTATCGGAGGGTTAACCAACGCCTACGTTAGCATTTTGGGCGCTTGATTGACAATCATTCTCATTTGCATTTATGATTCGTTCACCATGTACATCTGCCTCTGCCATGCTGTCACTGACAAAGCGATCCACGAAGCCGTGGACCGTGGCGTTTCCAGTTACAGCGAGCTCGCCTTCAATACGGGCTGCGGCACCCAGTGTGGCTCTTGCGCCCGCACCGCACGGCAGATCTTCAACGAGGCTGTCGAGGCTCGCAGTGAGCTTTCCCTGCCCGTAATCAGCAATTCCGCTCTGGCCGCGGCCTGAGCTTCAGCTTTAATCTCGCCACCCGTGTACCCACCTGGATGTCCAGGTGAGTACCGCTTTTGTGAAAATGCTTCTGGCAATCATTCGCATTCCGGTAAGTATTTTTTGGCTTGGTTAAACTAGTGCCCGGCACCCGGGTCGCAACCGCGTACCCGCACGAACGGAGTTGTAACGGCACATGAAAACGGATCCCAAGGTCATCACCTACCTCAACGCGGCGCTCAAGAACGAGCTGACTGCCATCAACCAGTATTTCCTCCACGCGCGCATGCTCAAGGACCAGGGCTTCAAGGAACTGGCCGAGAAGGAGTACGAGGAATCCATTGACGAGATGAAGCACGCCGACCAGCTGGTCGAGCGCATCCTGTTCCTCGAAGGCCTGCCCAACCTGCAGGACCTGGGCAAGCTGATGATCGGCGAAAACGTGCAGGAAATGCTTGAGAGCGACCTCAAGATGGAACTGCACGCCATTCCCTTGCTGCGCGAAGGCATCGCGCACTGCGAGCAGTGCCAGGATTACATCAGCCGCGAGTTGCTGGAGCACATCCTCGAGTCGGAAGAAGAGCACGTGGACTGGCTGGAAACCCAGCTTGGCCTGATCGAAAAGGTGGGCATCCAGAATTACCTGCAGTCACAGATGAGCTGAGTTCGGTGCGGGATGGGGCCGCCCGAGTTGTCGGAGCGGGCTTCAGACCGCGAGCGCTTGAGTTAACATGGCTTCGTCCGCATTTTGACACCAGCCATGTATCATCAGACCAGCCAACCCTGCCGATTTGAGCGCGACTGCGAAGTCGTGATGATTCCCGTGGGCGACGTGGTGACCATTCCGGCCGGCACGGTCGGCTACATCACCCAATCTCTGGGCGGCAGTTTCACGGTATTCGTTGATGGCAACCTGTTCCGCGTGGCCGGCATCGACGCCGACGCCATCGGCAAGGAGCCGGTCCAGCCCCCGAGCCTGCCCGAAGACGCCAGCGAGGAAGACGTCGAGAAGCTGCTGTGGAACCAGCTCAAGACCTGCTATGACCCGGAAATCCCGGTCAACATCGTCGACCTGGGTCTGATCTACGAGTGCGAGATGGTGGATGCAGGGAAGGACCAGCGCGAGGTGTTCGTCAAGATGACGCTAACCGCCCCGGGCTGTGGAATGGGCGATATCCTGGTGGATGACGTTCGTTCCAAGCTGGAGCTGGTGCCCACCGTCAAGCGCGTGGTGGTGGACCTGACCTTTGATCCGCCGTGGAATCACTCGATGATGTCGGACGTGGCTCGGCTCGAAACGGGCATGCTGTAGCCGCCCGCTTACTTTTCCCCTTCGCTCCACAGCGTTACCGTTCGGCCTTCGGCCGGCGTGAAGTAGTCCATCATTTGCGGCGTGGCTTGCATTGCGCCAGCCTCGTCAATAACCAGCACTGCATCTGTGCCCATGGCCCGCGCCACCCTGGCCCACTCCTCGCCGCCACCCACCACGACAGCGGTCGCCGTGGCGTCCGCGGTGGCGCCATCGCCAGCGATGACCGTTGCCGAGCTAATCGCTGAGACCGGCCAGCCGCTGCGCGGGTCGAGAATGTGCGGGTAGCGCTCGTTGGCGTCTTCGCGAAAACGGGCATAGTTGCCAGAGGTAAACACCGCCTGGCCGCCCTCCACCTTGATGACGCCTGCGACGTTGCCTGACGGATCGCGCACCGCGATGCGCCAGGGGCGACCATGATTGTTTCCCACGACCCGGGTATCGCCGCCAGCGTTGATCACGGCGTTTTCAATGCCGTGGCGCTGCAGGATGTCTACCGCCAGGTCGGTGGCATAGCCCTTGGCGATGCCGCCAAAGTCGAGCTGTACCGCGTTGTTGGTCGATGAAATGCCTTCGGCCGTGAGTTGGATATCCAGCGTGGATGGTCGACCGGCAAGCAGTTGTTGAATTTGACCAGCGGTCGGTGGAGGGCCATCAACCGGGTAATCGGAGGTGTGGAACCCCCAGAGGCGAACCAGCGCACCGATCGCGGCGTTAAAGCGCCCGCCGGAAGCAAGTTCCAGCTGCTGGGAGCGACCGATCAGCGCCTCGATATCGGGAGAAGTGGGACGGGTTTCACCGGCCTTGATTGCGCGGTTCACCTGGCCCAGTTCGCCTGGCTCCCAGGCGTGCCACTCGCGGTGCATGTCCTGGAAGGCAAACTGCAGCTCCTTAAATACCCCGGAAGCCTGCGCCGACTCGACGCCGGCAAGCTGGACCGTGACCAGAGTGCCAAATACGAAGAACTCCGATTCCGGGTTGGGGGGGCGCCCACAGCCTGCCAGGGCCAGCAATGAGACTACAACGGGCAGCCAGGGCTTCATGGCTGTGGAGAATAACAGAGCGGCCACATCGGGCCGCCCTGTTTAAGCGTGCAAGAAAGTGATCAGGCCGCGTGCTGCTTGTCGATGGATTCAGGAACTTCCGCGCCCAGGCGCAGCTCGGCGCTGTCAAAGTCATCCACCGCGATGATCTCGGCAGTCAGGTCACGCGCCTTCACCAGGATATCAGCCTCGTTGGCTGTAACGGCGCCTGACTCGATGGCAGAGCGCAACTGGTCGTCCCAGCTGATCCCGCGCGCCTCGCCAGCCCGAACTGCCTTTTGCAGCTTACGCTCCAGCGGCTCGGCGGCAATGATGTGGGGCAGGGCCTCTTCCATCATGCCGACCGGATGTCCGGCGCGTGCTGAAGAGTAGATGCCATTGCACAGGCGGCTGCGGGTCTCAGACGGCGCCATCAGCAGCTGGGCAACCTTGTGGGTGAGACGGTCGCCGGGGGCGCGCTCGCGGCGTCCCAGGGGAAAAACCAGCATGGCCAGCAGGACGCGGACCCCGCGGGCCGGGAAGTTATCAATCACTTTCCCAAGCGCGACCTGGATCTTGTAGATGCTGTCATGGAAGGCCCATGCCAGCAGCGCCTGGTCGGCAGCCGGCCGGCCCTGTGCCTCGTAGCGCTTGAGGATGGCCGAGCAGATATACAGCTGGCTCAACACATCACCAAGGCGGCCGGAAATATGCTCTTTCTGCTTCAGCTTGCCTCCGAGGGTAAGCATGGCGAGATCGGAGACCAGCGCCAGCGCTGCCGAATAGCGTGAAAGCTTGCGGTAGTAGCGCGCGGTCTTGCGGTCGCGCGGCACTGCCGCGAAACGGCCCGAACTCAGGCCCAGCACCAGGCTGCGCACCGCGTTGCGAATGCTGTAGCCGATGTGTGCGAACAACAGGCGGTCGAACTGCTTGAGGCGTTCGTCGGCATCTTCCAGCGCGGCCGCTTCCATTTCTTTCAAGACGTAGGGATGGCAGCGAATGGCGCCCTGGCCAAAGATCATCATGCTGCGCGTGAGAATGTTGGCGCCTTCCACCGTGATCCACACCGGCATGCCCTGCCAGCCGCGGCCCAGGTAGTTGCGCGGACCAAGCACAATGCCCTTGCCGCCGTGGATATCCATGGCGTCACTGCACACCTGGCGGGCGCGCTCAGTGGCGTGGTACTTGGCAATGGCAGAGGGGACCGCGGGTTTTTCGCCCAGGTCTACCGCGGTTGCGGTCATGCGTGACAGGGCGGCGGTTGCGTAGGTGTTGCCGGCAATGCGGGCCAGCGCTGCCTCGATGCCTTCAAAGCGGCCGATTGGCAGGTTGAACTGCTTGCGAATGCGCGCGTAGGCGCCGGTTGCCAGCGCGCCCATCTTGGCGCCGCCGGTAGAGCTGGAGGGTAGCGAAATGGCCCGGCCAACGGACAGGCACTCGACCAGCATTTTCCAGCCGTGGCCGGCCTGTGCCTGGCCGCCGATCAGCGCATCCAGCGGCACGAACACATCCTTTCCGCGAATCGGCCCGTTCTGGAACGGCACGTTCAGCGGCATGTGGCGGCGGCCGATTTCCATGCCCTCGATGTCGCGCGGCAGCAGCGCCAGGCTGATGCCAATGTCTTCGACATCGCCCAGCAGGTGATCGGGGTCGTACAGGCGGAACGCCAGGCCAATCACCGTGGCCACCGGTGCAAGGGTGATGTAGCGCTTGTCGAAATTCAGCCGGATGCCAGTCACCCGGCGGCCATCGTACTCGCCTTCACAGACAATGCCGTGGTCGGGGATCGAGGTGGCGTCCGAGCCTGCAGTGGGGCCGGTGAGCGCGAAACAGGGAATCTCCTCGCCCCGCGCCAGCCTGGGCAGGTAGTGGTTCTTCTGCTCTTCGGTGCCGTAGTGCAGCAGCAGTTCCGCCGGGCCCAGCGAGTTGGGAACGGCCACGTGCGAGCCGGCCACCGAGCTGATGGAAGAGACTTTCTGCAGCACCGCGCGGTGCGCCAGGGCTGAAAATTCCAGCCCGCCGTACTTTTTCGGGATGATCATTCCGAAAAAGCGTTGTTCTTTCAGGAACGCCCAGGTTTCCGGGTTGAGGTCGGCGTCCTTGTGGGTAATTTCCCACTGGCGCAGCATGTCGCACAGTTGCTCCACCGGGCCGTCAATGAACGCCTGCTCTTCAACGCTGAGCTCTGGGTAGGGCAGTTTCTGCAGTTTCTGCCAGTCCGGGTTGCCGGCGAACAGTTCGCCTTCCCAGCCCACGGTGCCAGCGTCCAGGGCCACCCGCTCGGTGTCGGACAGGCCGGGCAGCATGCGCAGGTACTGCTTGAGCATGGGCGCGGACAGGTATTGCTGGCGCCACGCCACCACGTTGAGTGGAACCGCAATCAGCGCAAAAACAAGCGCTGTCACCATCAGGCCGAGCAGCGGAACCGTTCCACTGACGCCAAATATGAGCAGCACGGCAACGCTGGCTCCGGTCCAGATAACAAGGCTTGTGCCGTAAAAAGCACAGCCCAGCGAAACGATCAAAAGTGACAATATGAGCATCAACATACGGTGGAGTATGGAAAATGCTTCCAGGCTTGTCAACTGCGCCCAGGGCAGCGCACCGGGAGGCTGTTGCGGCTTTGCCGCACCCATGCGGGGGCGGATGCTGCTAAACTGGCCGCCAAGCCGGCATCACCGGCGCGCAAGGTTTTAAACAAACGTGCCACGCACAGCGGGTTTGATAACAATATGAACCATGCCAACTCCCCGGCCCCGGCCGGCGCGGAAAACGACAGGCGGGTTACGCTTTCCGCAGATGACTGGGAGCGCGAAGCGCTGGTCCTGATAGCCGCAGAAGGCGTCCAGGGGCTGGCGGTTGAACCCCTCGCCCGTCGCATGGGCATCACCAAGGGCAGTTTCTACTGGCACTTCCGCACCCGTGATGCGCTGCTGGAACAAACCCTGGCGCGCTGGGAAGAACACGACAGCCGCAACTTGCAATCAGCACTGGGCGGGGGTGGAAAAGCGCGTGAGCGGCTCAGCGAATTTTTCCGTGCTGTCGGTCGCGAACACCTCACCCACGAGGTCTACCGCGAGCTGTGCGTTGCCGCCAACCACCCGATTGTTGCACCCGTGCTGGAGCGCGTGACCCAGCGCCGCCTGACTCACCTGGGGGCGGCGTTCCGTGAGCTGGGCATGGCGCCCGCCGACGCGGAAAACCGCGCCCTCCTGGCTTACAGCTCCTATCTTGGTTTTCTCCAGTTGCAACGCCAGAAACAGGCGCCGGACGTTGAAAGTCCGGCCTTCGAAGACTATCTAGAACACGTCATCCACCAGTTGATTGACCGTAACTAACATACTGATCTGCTCCAAGAGGTAAGCTGTGACCAGCAATGAAACCCTGTCGGCCTGGGTAGACGAAGTTGCCCGCCTGACACGCCCCGATTCTGTCCACTGGTGTGACGGATCGGAAACCGAGAATCGCTCGATGGTGAACCTGATGCTGGAATCAGGCGACCTGCTTGAGCTGAACCAGGAGACGCATCCGGGTTGCTACCTGCATCGCTCCGACCCTTCGGACGTGGCGCGCGTAGAGCACCTCACCTTCGTCTGCACTTCCGACCCGGAAACTGCCGGGCCGAACAATCACTGGATGGACCCGGCCGAGGCACGCGCCAAGATGAGCGCGTTGTTTGACGGCTGCATGGAAGGGCGCACCATGTACGTCATTCCGTACTGCATGGGGCCCATCGATTCTCCGCTGTCACGCTGCGGCGTGGAGATCACCGACAGTCCCTACGTGGTGGCCAACATGCGCATGATGACTCGCATGGGCGCGCCGGCGCTGGCCCGTATTGAACGCGAGGGTGGCTTTGTCCGGGGCCTGCATTCAACCGGCGATCTCGATCCCGAACGTCGTTTCATCATGCATTTCCCCGAGGACCTGGAAATCCAGAGCTTCGGTTCCGGCTATGGCGGTAACGCCCTGCTGGGCAAAAAGTGCCATGCCCTGCGCATCGCCAGTTACCAGGCACGCACCGAGGGCTGGCTGGCCGAACACATGTTGATCGTCGGCATCGAAAACCCCCAGGGCGAAGTGCGTTACATCGCCGCTGCCTTCCCGTCGGCCTGCGGCAAGACCAACCTGGCCATGCTGATTCCCCCGGAAAGCTACCCGGGCTGGAAAGTCTGGACCGTGGGTGACGACATCTGCTGGATGCGGGTAGGTGAGGACGGCCGCCTGTGGGCGATCAACCCCGAGGCGGGCTTTTTCGGCGTCGCTCCGGGAACCAGCAAGGACACCAATCCCAACGCGCTGGCCATGCTCAACCGCGATGCGATCTTCACCAACGTTGCAGTCACCGCTGACAACCAGCCGTGGTGGGAAGGCAAGGACGACCAGGCGCCGGTCAAAGACTGGAAGGGGCAGGATTTCGACCCGGCAAACGGGCCTGCAGCGCATCCCAACTCGCGCTTCACCGTGCCGATCTCGCATTGTCCCAGCTACTCTGACCAGGCCGAGGCGGCCCAGGGCGTGCCGATCTCCGCCATTGTCTTCGGCGGCCGGCGCGAAAGCCTGGTGCCGCTGGTCATGGAGAGCAAGTCATGGCGCCACGGCGTCCTGTTGGGCGCCTCGATGGCTTCTGAAACCACGGCTGCGGCTACTGGCGCCGTGGGCAACGTGCGCCGCGACCCGATGGCAATGAAGCCGTTTGCCGGCTACAACTTCGGTGACTACTGGAGCCACTGGCTCAGCTTCGCCGAGCGCGCCGACAAGTTGCCGCGTATTTTCCACGTCAACTGGTTCCGCAAGGACGCCGATGGCCGCTTCATGTGGCCCGGGTTTGGCGAAAACATGCGCGTGATCGACTGGATTCTGCGCCGCTGCGAAGGCACTGCGGATGTGCGCGAAACCGCCATCGGCAACCTGCCACTGCCCGGTGACGTACGCCTGGATGGCATCGATACGCCACCGGAAACGCTGCAGGCGTTGCTGGAGGTGGACCAGGGAGCCTGGGCTGCCGAGCTGGAGCAGATTGCTGCCTACCTGCAGGAGTATGGCGATCATTCCCCGCCCGCCCTGGCCGAAGAACTGCGCAACGTCAGTGCTTCCCTTGGCGCATCGCAATAAAAAACCAATCCCTTCTTAAACCATCATGAACCGCTCAGAGTCTAAAGGTTCATGGGAGGATCGAGCGCAGTGGCGCCGTCGGATACAGGCCCGCCAAAGGGCCGCGCGAGCAGCGACTCCGACCGCGTAACAACGCTCCCCGCTGACCCTGTGGCCAGCGAGGACGAGCTGGTGTCGCGTGCCAAAAACGGCGACCAGGCTGCGTATGAATCCCTGTACCGGCTTCATCGCGACAAGATTTACGGATTGTTGTGGCGAATAAGCGGCGGCCAGCACGCGCTGGCGGAGGATCTCCTGCAAGAGGCCTTCGTCAGGGCCTGGCAGAAACTCGACCTGTTTCGTGGCGATAGCCGCTTTGGTACCTGGCTTCACCGCCTGGCCGTGAACGTGGCCCTGAGTGACCGCCGCAGTCGAATGCGGATTGCGGGCAAGGAGGTTGCGATGGACGAGCACGTTGACCGCACAGCCGTTGGCCAGAAAGATGTACGGGCGGACCGGCAAGCCGACCTGGAACAGTCGATCGCCAATCTTCCCGAACGCGCAAGAGCGGTGCTGGTGTTGTACGACATTGAAGGCTACCAGCATGCGGAAATTGCGGAAATGACAGGTATGGCGGTTGGCTCCTCAAAGGCCCAACTGCACAGGGCTCGCAAGTTGTTGCGAGAGGAATTGAGTAAATGAGCGAACAGGAACAAGGCCAGATCACGGAAACGGAGTTGCTTCGCCGCCTCGGCGAGCTGCCGCGCCGGGTCGAACCGCAGAATGATCCCTGGCCGGAAATCCAGCAGCGCATCCAGGCCGAGGCTCCGGCCCGCGCGGCCGCGCGCACGCCTTGGCTGCAGTTTGCTGCGGCCGTGGCGGTTGCTTTTGCCCTGGGGATTTTCTCCGGGCAAGCCTGGCAGAGCGGCGGCACGCCGCTGGACGGCGCTGCGCAAACGGCGCAGTCCGCCCCGCCGCCGACCGCCCCCCGGGAGTTGGCGGGCGCGCTGGCTGGCGCTGAACTCGAATACCAGGCGGCGTTCAGCGAATTCATCACCATCGGGTACTCGGCGTCGAACCTGAAAACCGCTACGCTTGAGTCCATTGAGGATGACTGGCAGGAAATGCAGGACGCGGAGGCCGCCCTGTCGGCGGCGCTTGACCAGTACCCGGAAAATCCCTGGCTTAACCAAAGAATGCTCGAGTTGCGTGACCGGCAGCTCGAAATGCTGAAAAAACTGGCCGGCCTGGACCGCGCCAGTCGGAGGACTGAAACATGAACCGGCTTTTTAACCCTGTTGGCAATCCAGCTCGACCCGACATCGCCGTGGGGCGCATGGCCGGGGTTGCGGCCCTGATGCTTGCCCTGGCCCTGCCAGCCACGCTGGTGGCGGACACCACCGTCGAGGAAACGCGCCCGCTGGCAGCCGATGGCAGCGTGCGGGTCGAGAATGATTTCGGCGACGTCGAAATTTACGGCTGGGACAAGGAAGAAGTGCGCATCATCGGCGATCTGAGCGATGACGTGCGTGAACTGGAGATTCGCGAGTCCGGCAACGGGCTGCGAATCCGGGTGGATTACCACGACCGTCGCAACATCGACAGCGCCGACCTGGAGCTGATGGTGCCTGAAGGCGCCAGCGTTGAAGTGCACAGCGTCAGCGGTGAGATTGACGCGGGTCGCCTGTCGGGCGGTCTGATCGAGATGCGCACCGTCAGTGGCGATATCGAAGTGGCGGCGACCGCCAGCAGGCTGAACCTGAACACCGTCAGCGGTGACATCGATTTTTCTGGTGAAGCCGACCGGGTCAGCGTTGAAACGGTGAGCGGCGAAATTGAACTCAGCGGCGTAAGTGGCGAGGTCGAGGCTTCCACCGTTTCCGGAGACGTCACGCTTTACGGTGATTCGCTCAGCAACGGCGAGTTCGAAGCGGTTTCCGGGGATGTCGAAGTGACCGTCGCGCTGGATGCTGGTGGGCGACTCAACGTCAGCAGCATGAGTGGCGACATCGATGTCTACCTGCCTTCCGACCAGGAAGCCGAGTTCTTCGCCCAGACTTTCAGTGGCGATATTTCAACCTCGTTTGGCGAGGTGCGTTCCACCTCCTCGCGCGGGCCGGGCAAGCGGCTGGACTACCGCGCCGGCAACAGCGGCGCCACCGTAAACCTGAACAGTTTCAGCGGAGATGTTTCACTCCGCAAACGCTAGGCCCAACCTTTGACCTATGACGCGACCTGCTCCCGGGGCGATAATGTGAGTCTGTCACGAACTCACAATCGCCTTGCGCCGGCCCGGGAGAAAGCGTCGCATGCTGAAATTCCTAAAGTACACCCTGCCCATCGGGTTCTTCGTCCTGTCCATCATCGCCTTCGTGGTGCTGATGGGCATAGGCGGTTCACGAACCCCGGAGCGCAAGGAAGAGGCACGCCAGGCCTTACTGGTTGATGTAATCGAAGCGCGCCAGCAGCGCGTTCGCTTCACCATCGGCTCGCAGGGCGGTGTCCAGCCCAGGACCGAAACCACCCTGGTCGCCGAGGTTTCAGGCAAGATCAGCCAGGTTTCGCCGGAGTTTATCGCGGGCGGGTTCTTCAACAAGGGCCAGGTGCTGCTGCAAATCGACCCCAGCGACTACCAGACTGCGCTCAAGCGGGCCGAGGCCAACCTGGCTTCGCAGCGCGCCCGGCTGGCTGATGAGCAGGCGCGATCCGAGCAGGCCCTTCGCGATTGGCAGAACCTGGGCCGCAGTGGTGAGCCATCAGAACTGGTGCTGCGCAAACCGCAGGTGGCGGAAGCCCTGGCCAACGTCAGCGCCGCCGAGGCCGATGTCGACAAGGCGCGGCGCGACCTGGAGCGCACCCGCATTTCCCTGCCTTACGATGGCCTGGTCAAGCGAAAGCTGGTGGATATCGGCCAGTTCGTGGCCCCGGGAACCCAGCTTGGGGTGACGTTTGCGATTGATACTGCCGAGGTGCGCCTGCCGTTGTCGGCCGATGACGTGGCTTACCTCGATCTTCCCGCGCCAACGGCATCGGGGGAGAGCGAGCCGCTGCCCGTGACGCTGGCTGCCAATGTCGCCGGTGGGCGTCAAACCTGGCAAGCCGAGATCGTGCGCACCGAGGGTGTGGTCGACGAGGCCAGCCGCGTGATCTACGCGGTGGCCGAAGTGACTGACCCTTATGGCGTGCTCGGTGAAAGCCGCCAACAGCCGCTGAAAATTGGCACCTTTGTCAGCGCCGAGATCCTTGGCCGCGATGCCGGCGAAGTGGTGGTGCTGCCACGCCTGGCCTTGCAGGCGGACAACACCGTGCTGGTGGCCAACGAAAGCGACCAGCTCGAAGTTCGGCCAGTGGTAGTGGTGCGGGCCGAGCCACACCAGGTCTATATCTCTACCGGCGTCGCCGATGGCGAGCGGGTGGTCACCACCAACATCGAGGCGCCGGTCCCGGGAACCCAGTTGGCAATCAACAAGCGCCAGGCGGGTGAAGACGCCGCAGCGGGAGCGCCCTGATGCAACGCCACTCTCCCTACGAGGCGCTGATCGCCTGGTTTGCGCGCAACTCGGTTGCGGCAAACCTGTTGATGGCCATCCTGATTGCCGGCGGTATTGTTTCCGCGTTTACCATCAAGAAAGAAATCCAGCCGCAGATCGAGACCAATTTCATTACCGTCTCGATGCCGTTCCTGGGCGCCAGTCCGGAGGACGTGGAGGAAGGCATCCTGATCAAGATCGAGGAGGCTATCCAGGACATCCAGGGCATCAAGGAGCTCAGCTCCACCGCGCGCCGCGGCAGTGGCACCGTGCAGGTGGAAGTGATGTCAGAATACGACGTCGCCGAGGTGATGGACGAGGTCAAGAGCCGCGTCGACGCCATACCCACCTTCCCCGAGAACACCGAAAAGCCCGTCGTTTCACGCACCCGTTTCGAAATGCAGGTGGTGATGCTGACGGTGTTTGGCGATGTGCCCGAGCGCACCCTCAAGGAGTTTGCCAAGCAGGTTCGCAACGAGGTGGTGACCCTGCCGGGCATCACCCGTGCCGAGATCCTCGGATCACGCGATTACGAGATCAGCATCGAGGTTAGCGAGTACACCCTGCAGAAATACGACCTGACTCTCGCTGAGGTATCTGAAGCGGTGGGTCGAGGGTCGCTGGACCTGCCGGCCGGTGCGATTCGCGCCGATTCCGGTGATATCCAGGTGCGAACCAAGGGCCAGGCCTACGTGGGCAGCGACTTCGAGGACATCGTGGTGCGCACCAACGCGGACGGCAGCCGCTTGTTGCTGAAGGAAATCGCCGATATCCGCGACGGCTTTATCCAGTCGGAACGTTACTCGGAATACGGCGGCAAGCCGGCGATTACCATCCGGGTGCTTTCGGTGGGCAACCAGAGTGAACTGAAGATTTCCGAGACCGCCCACCAGTGGGTGGAGGAAAAGCAGGCCAAGCTGCCAGAAGGCATTAATATCGCCGCCTGGGCTGATGTGTCCTATTACCTCAAGGGCCGCCTCGACATGATGATCAAGAACATCGTCATCGGCGCGGTGCTGGTGTTCCTCACGCTCACCCTGTTCCTGCGCCTGAAGCTGGCTTTCTGGGTGATGGTGGGCCTGCCCGTGGCCTTCCTGGGAACGTTCTTCCTGATGCCCAGTTTCGGCGTCACGGTGAACATGATCAGCCTGTTCGGTTTTATCCTGGTGCTGGGTATCGTGGTGGATGACGCCATCGTGGTGGGCGAATCCGCCTATACCAACATGCGCGCCAAGGGCCACTCGGTGGACAACATTGTCGAGGGCGTGTTGAAGGTTGCCGTGCCCGCCACCTTCGGTGTGCTCACGACCATTGCGGCGTTCCTGCCGGTCCTGATGGTTTCGGGCGTTTCCGGCGAGTTCTTTGCCGCCACCGGCTGGGTGGTCATTCTCTGCCTGGCGTTCTCGATCATTGAATCGAAGCTGATTCTTCCAGCCCACCTGGCGCATATGAAAATTCGCCCGTACAGCCCGGAAACGCGCAATGTATTTGTGCGCTTCCAGCGCTTCTTCAGCGAGGGGCTGCACGGCTTTGTCGACAAGGTGTACCAGCCGATCCTCAAGCGCAGCCTGAAATGGCGCTACACCACCCTGATGGCGTTCTTCTTCCTGCTGATGTTCTGGATTGCGCTGGTGGCCAGCGGCCTGATGCGCTCGGTGTTCTTCCCGGACATCACCGCCGACTTCCTGCAGGTGCGGCTGGAGATGAACGAGGGCACTCCGCCAGAGCAGACCCATGAGGCGTTGCGGCGCGTGCAGGAAGGACTTTGGGCAGTAGATGCCCAGGTAAGCGCCGAACAGGGCGTGGAATCCGGCGCGGTGGTCTCCCACCTGCTGGCTTTCGCCAACAACGATATTTCCGGCGAGGTCATCGCCGAACTGGTTAAAGACGAGTTTTCGGTCATCGAGGGGCCCGAGGTTCTGCGCCGTTGGCGCGAGGCAGTGGGCCAGATTCCGGGCGTCAAGCAGCTCGGCTTCGAGGGCGCGACCGGGCCAGGCGAGGGGCCTTCAATCTCCATCACCCTGATCGGGTCGAATATTGAAACCGTGGCGCGCGCCTCGCAGGATCTCGAGCGACGGGTTCGAGGCTACGAAGGCGTGTACGACGTGCGCAACAGCTACGAGCGCGGGCGGCCGGAAATCAAGCTCAATATCAAGCCCGAGGCCGAGTCGCTGGGGCTGACCCTGGCCGACCTGGCCGGGCAGGTGCGCGCCGGGTTCTACGGCGCCGAGGTGCAGCGCATCCAGCGTGGCCAGGACGAAGTGAAAGTCATGGTGCGCTTCCCCGAGGACGAGCGTGACTCGGTGGGTTATCTCGACAACATGCGCATTCGCACCCCGCAGGGCGGCCGCGTGCCGTTCAACGCGGTGGCCGAGGTGGAAATTTCCGAGAGCCCGCTGTTTATCCAGCGCTATGACCGCGAGCGTGCCGTTCGTTTGACCGCCGAGGTGGACAAAGAACTGTACGAGCCGGAGAAGATTCTCAGTGACATCATGAGCAAGGAATTGCCCGAGGTGCTGAAGCAGTTCCCGGGGGTGCGCTCACGCCTCAGCGGCCAGAGCCAGCAGGCCCAGGAGGTGCAGCTCGACCTGCTCAAGGGCGCTGCGCTGGCGCTGTTCCTGATCTACGCGCTGATGGCGGTGCCGCTACGTTCTTACGCACAGCCGCTGATCATCATGTCGGTGATCCCGTTCGGAGTGATCGGCGCGCTGTTTGGCCACTGGCTGCTAGGCCTGCCGGTGTCGATGATGAGCTATTTCGGCATCATCGCCCTGGCCGGCGTGGTGGTGAACGACAGCCTGATCCTGGTGGACTTCATCAACAAGGAGCGCGCCGAGGGCATTCCGTTGCAGCAGGCGGTTCTGGATGGGGCAAGGATGCGCTTCCGGCCTATCCTGCTGACCTCGCTCACCACCTTCCTGGGCCTGGCGCCGATCACCATTTTCGAGAAAAGCCTGCAGGCCCAGATCGTGGTGCCAATGGCGGCCTCGCTGGCCTTTGGCATTGTCTTTGCCACGGTGATTACGCTGATCCTGATTCCCTCGCTGTACCTGATCCTGGATGACTTCGCCTCGTGGTGGCGATCGGCCTGGGATCATATTCTTGGTCGCGAACGCAAGGAGGCCGCGTAGTAGCGTCAATGGCCCTGTAGGAGCGGGCTTCAGACCGCGAATTACTTTTCATCCAGCTTGCTGGCCAACTCATCCCGCGCCTGCGCCAGTACGCGGTCGCGGTCAAATTCGGCAATGATTTCCTGCGCGGCTTCGCGCGGGCCGCTGGAGCCCCACGACTTGCCGCGCGCAAACCAGGTTTCCGCCATGCGCCCGGTGACCAGGGTTGCGTACCAGGCCAGCGCGCCCTGCGCTGCGGCGGTGAGGGTGGTCGAGAACCCCGCACTGGCGGTTTTCAGCAGGCTGGAAGCCAGGTTGGTGCCCCAGTAGGCGCCCATCAGGGCAACCATCTGCGCCGAGATGGTCACCAGCAGGCGGGCCGATTCGCGCCGATTCAGGCGAAATCCATAAACCTCTCCCAGGTGCATCACCATGGCCACGTCGGTGCCGGCTGCCGCCAGCAGGTCGGCCACCGGGATGGGATTGGCCGCCACCACCAGCCCCTTGGTAATGCAATAGTTGCGGATGATGCGCTGCGCCACCTCGCGGCGAGCTTCCACGATGCGGCTGGCAATTTTCTGGTCGAGATCAGCGGCAAACAGGGAAGCATTGAGCGCGGAAAGTGACTTGCCCTTGCGCTCCAGGATGTCCCACAGCAGTGCCTTCAACGACTCCACGCCATGCGGATGTCCGGGTGGCCTGGGGTCGGCGCTTACCGCGACGATGTGTGTGCTCGGGAGCTGGCCCTCGGTCCGTTCGCGCAATCGATTCATCACCAGTTGGCGCTCGTCGACAGTAAAGTGATCGGCCTTGTTCAGCGCCAGCACCACGGCGCGCTTTTCCTTCAGAAGCAGGCTCAGCGCGGTGAACTCGCTCTCCACCAGGTCGCCCTCGCACACCATGATGACGATGTCAGAGCGCCGGGCGACGCTGTTGGCCAACGCCTCGCGCTGTTCGCCATCCATCTCATCGATGCCTGGCGTATCGATCAGCACCACGTGATCCTGGCGGCCTTCACGGGTCCAGTCGCTGCGACCCTCGATCCGGGTTTCGCCGTGCAGCGGGCTGGTGGAAAAAACCTCCTGGCCCAGCAAGGCGTTGAGGAGCGAGGACTTGCCAACGCCCACCCGGCCAAACACGGCAATATGGATTTCTTCGCGGCTGAGTTTTTCCGAGATCGCCTGGATTTCATCAAACTCGGCGGAGAGCTCGGCGCGCACCGAGGCGGGCGTGGAGGTGTCTTCCAGCAGTTCGCGGATGTGGTCGTTCGCGGCGAGCAGGCGCTCTACCGAGGGGTCGCTGGCGGGCTGGCCAGCTTCAGTCTTCGCGTTTGCCGCGTTTTTCTTCCAGGGCCAGCCGGGCAAAACGGACCGCACCCGATCCCAGATTTTCATTCATCAGCTCCTCGAAGTCCCTGGCGGCCGGCGCCGGGCGCAGTTCACCACGGTTGGCGATGGATTTGGCCGCCGCCCGGCCCAGGCTGTCGAAGATCATGCCATAGGCCACGGCGTGCACCAGCCCGCCGGTGAGCGTGCCCAGGCCGGGAAAAGCCTTGAGCGCGTTGCCGGCGATCGCCAGGGTAATGGCCGACATGTTGCGAATGCGGCCCTCGGCCAGTTGCAGGAAGGAATCGATTTCCACGTCCCGCACCTGGGCGCCGTACAGCGCCGCCAGTTCGCGCAGCAACTGGCTGCCCAGCAAACCCTGGATGATCAGGTCGGAGCCTGGCGCAACGGCGGCCAGGGCGCCCACCACGGCGCGCCTGGAATAGCGATTGACCAGCGCTAGCGCTTGCTCGTCCAGGTGGCGCCGCCGTGCGTCGCGTAGTTTCTCGCCGGCCAGGATCAGCACCGTGGTGTCGCGCAGCGATTCCATCAGGTCGGCATCGCGGTCCAGGTGAGCCTGCATCCGGTGCAGCAGGGGTTCGATGTTGGATGTCCGCTGCGCATCGCCGCTGGAAATGGCGATCACGTCTTTCGGGCCCAGCGCAGATTTTTCCTGCAACCGGGCGATGATCAGCGCCAGCTCTTCCTGGTTGAAGCGGTCGGCCTTGTTGAGCGCCAGGATCATGGGCTTGTCGAAGCCACGCAGGTCTTTGAGCTGCGCCGTCTGGCTGGCGGTAAGGTCGCCGGTGCACAGGAACACCACCAGGTGGGCGCGCAGGCATTCCTCGCGCGCTTCGCGGTTTTCATCCAGGTTAAAGCCGGGCAGGTCGGCGATCATGACTTCATCGCCGCCGGGCGAGCGCCAGGCGTAGCGGGTGACCTCGGTGGTGGTGCCGGCACGCGGGTCGGTGGCAACGCGCGCATCGGGCAGCAGCGCGGCCACCAGGCTGCTCTTGCCGGTGCTGACCTCGCCGCACAGCGCGATGTAGATCTTTCCGCCGCTGTTGCGAGAGCGGCGCTCCTCGAGCTCCCGTAGCGCTTCGCTGACGTCCACGCCGGATTGCGCGGCCTCGGCAATCTCCTGCTCAAGCGCGCTTGCATCGACTGGCTGGTGGGTGGTGGTTTCTTCGCTGCGCGGTTTTTTCTTTGGCCGCAGGACGCGCCACACCAGCACCAGCGATGCTGCGGAAACCAGGAACAGCAGTGCGCCGTAGGCAATCTGTAACCACAGCGGGGCGGCTTTCAGCCGGTCCCATACAGACAGCGCAGTATCGGTGGCCAGCAGGAAGGCGAGGAACACCAGCAGCAGGGCGATGACCAGCCCCGCGGCGATGATGACGCGAACCGGCATCGGCCTAGTGGAACGCCGGGCTCATCTCCCAAACGGCCTTGACCAGCACCCCAAGGTGATCCGGGTCGACGTTTGGCGTGATGCCGTGGCCCAGGTTGAATACGTGACCGTCGCCCTGGCCATAGCTGTTGAGCACGTTGCTGGCCTGCTGGCGAATTGCCTCGGGCTTGCACAGCAGTACCGCGGGATCGAGGTTGCCCTGCAGCGCCACGCGGTCGCCCACCCGGCGCCGGGCTTCCTGCAGCGAAATGGTCCAGTCCAGGCCCAGCGCGTTACAGCCGGTATCGGCCAGCGCCTCGAGGTGGGTGTTGGAGCCCTTGCTGAACACGATCACCGGCACCTGGCGACCTTCGTGCTCGCGGCGCAGGCCGGAAACGATCTGCTCGATGTAGCGCAGGGAAAACTCGCGGAACGCCTCGGGCGAAAGGATGCCGCCCCAGGAATCGAAAATCTGCACCGCCTGGGCGCCGTGTTCAATCTGGGCGTTGAGGTAGTCGGTCACGGTATCGGCCAGCTTGCCCAGCAGGGTGTGCATCAGGTGCGGCTCGTCGTGAATCATGGCCTTGGCGGATGCGAAGTCTTTACTGGAGCCGCCCTGGATCATGTAAGCCGCGAGGGTCCACGGGCTGCCGCTGAAGCCGATCAGCGGTACTGAGCCATCCAGTTCGCGGCGGGTTAGCTTGATGGCGTCCATCACGTAGCGCAGCGATTCGTTCACATCCGGCCGCGGCAGGTTGCGGATCTCCGCCTCGGTGTCGATCGGGTCCTCAAACTTGGGGCCCTCGCCTTCGACGAAGTGCAAGCCCAGGCCCATCACGTCCGGAATGGTCAGGATGTCAGAAAAGATGATCGCGGCATCCAGCGGAAAGCGCCGCAGTGGCTGCAAGGTCACTTCGCAGGCCAGCTCGGGGGTCTGGCACAGTTTCATGAAACTGCCAGCTTCTTCGCGCACTTTCAGGTATTCCGGAAGGTAACGGCCGGCCTGGCGCATGATCCACAGTGGCGTGCGGTCGGTTGGCTGGCGCAGCAAAGCGCGCAACAGCAAATCGTTCTTTAGTTCTGTCAAGGTTTAGTCCCCGCCGTTCAAGCCGTGGCGGCCGTGTGGGTTTCGATGGCGCGTACAATATCATGCTGGCTGGACGACTGGTCGACGAACGCATCGCCAATGCCCTTCGCCAGGATCAGGCGGAGGCCGGAGTCCAGCGCCTTCTTGTCCATGGCCATGGCCTCCCAGGCGGCCTCGGCACTGATCTCGGCCGGCCAGTCCAGTGACAGCCCCAGGGCATCCAGGAGGCCGGCGATTCGCGTGGCGCAGCCTAGCGCGCACAGCCCGCGCTGTTCGCTGAGCGTTGTAGCAACCACCATCCCAATGGCAACCGCCTCGCCGTGCAGGTAGCGGTTGTAGCCGGAAAGGGTTTCCAGCGCGTGGGCAAAGGTGTGGCCAAAGTTGAGCAAGGCGCGCACGCCATGTTCTTTCTCGTCCTCGGCAACCACGTCGGCCTTGTTGCGCACGCAGCGGGCGATGGTTTCCAGCACCACGTGCACTTCGCGCTCGTTCAGCGCATCCACCCGCTGTTCCAGCCATTCGAAGAACCCCGGATCGCGAATGACGCCGTATTTCACCACCTCGGCCAGTCCGGCGCGGTACTCGCGCAGGGGCAGGGTGTTGAGGGTTTCGCTGTCGATAATCACCGCGGCGGGCTGGTGGAAGGCGCCCACCAGGTTCTTGCCGGCAGGATGGTTGACCGCGGTCTTGCCACCCACCGAGGCATCCACCTGGGCCAGCAGCGTGGTTGGCGCCTGCACGAAGCGGATGCCGCGCATGTAGGTGGCGGCGGCGAACCCTGCCAGGTCGCCAATCACTCCGCCGCCCAGGGCTACCAGGGTTGCATCGCGCAATGCGCCGATTTCCACCAGTTTGTCCATCACCTGGTTCCACGACGCCACCGTCTTGTGGGTTTCGCCGGCGGGAAGCACCAGGATTTCGGCCGGGCGATCGCCCAGCGCCTGCTTGACGGTATCCAGGTACAAGGGCGCGACGTTGCTATCGCTGACGATGAGGATTTTTCCAGGCGGCAGGGTGCCTGCCCAGGTCTCGGCATCGCCCAGCAGGCCGGGTCCGAGATGCACCGGGTAGCGGCCTGCAGGAAGGCAGATTTCCAGGTTGTAATGCGTTTGATCGTTCATTGCTGCGGGGTGCGCTCAGGCGCGCTCATCCGGCGCGCTTTCGGTGGATTCATCGGCTTGCTGCCAGTATGACAGCAGGGTCTCGGAAAGTCGCTTCGCGGCCAGTGGAACACTGCGGTTCTGGCTTGGAAAAACAATATCCGCCGTCTCCAGGTACAGCGGGTTGCGCACCTCGGCAATTTCTTTCAGGCGCCGCTCGCGGTTGGCGGTCTGCAGAAGCGGACGGCTGCGATCCTGGCGCAGGCGCTCAAGCTGTTTCTGCACGCTGGTTTGCAGGTACACCACCACGCCGCTTTGTTTCATGATGCGGCGGTTTTCCTCGCGCAGTACCGCTCCTCCACCGGTCGCCACCAGGCAGTTTTCACCCCCGGCCAGCTCTTCCAGCAAGCGGGTTTCGCGTTCACGGAACCCTTCTTCGCCTTCGACATCAAAGATCAGGTTGACGCTGGCGCCGGTGCGCGCCTCCAGTTCGCTGTCGCAATCCAGGAATTCCGTCCCCAGCAGGTCGGCAACACGCCTTCCGATGGTGCTTTTGCCAGACCCCATGGGCCCGATCAGGTAAATAAGCGGCTTTCGATGGGTCATGGGGTTACGGGTAAAATACGGTAAAAACAGTGAAGTAAGACGAGGGTTTCTGTACCATGACGCGATTTTTCGGCCAGCGGACGCGCACCCGCGTCAGCAGCGCTGGCTGGCACGCCCTAGGCAGATAACAGACACAAGATGATCCGCTTCTTCATATTATTCACGGTGCTGCTGGTTGGCCTCTTTACGCTGGAAATTCTACAGCCGGCGGAAAAGTACGTCATCCTGCCGTTTACATCCTTTATTGCTGATATCAGCGTGTGGATCGTCAAGTTCTTCGATTCAGACGTGGTTGCCTATGGCAACGTGATCCGCGACAGCGCCTCGGGCTTCGGTGTGCGCATCGAGCGCGGCTGCAACGGCATCGAGGCGCTGATCATCCTTTTTGCGGCGATTTTTTCTTTCCCCGCGCCGTTCAAGAACAAGCTGATTGGATTCGCGATTGGCTTTTTCGCCATCCAGGGGCTCAACCTGGTGCGAATTGTCAGCCTGTTTTACCTGGGGCAGTGGAACGAGGTGGCATTCGAATGGTTCCACCTCTACCTGTGGCAGGCGCTGATTATCCTGGATGCACTGGTGGTGTGGCTGATCTGGCTGCGCACGCTGCCGCAAGCCAAGGCCAAGCGTGAGCGCGAGGCCCAGGCTCTGGCGCAGGCACAAGCCCTGGCGCAGTCTGATCCAGACGCCGATTCGGAACCGGGCGCTTAAGGCGAAGCGGCGATGCTGAACCCCGAGATTCTGCAGCGCTTCAAGCAATCCATGGATGCGGCAGTGGCGGCCGGCGAGCCCGAGCCCACCGCCATGGTTCTGGCCACCGTCGACGGCGAGCAGAACCTTTCCACCCGCACTGTCCTTCTGAAGGGCCTTGATGAGCGTGGCTTCGTGTTCTACACCAACACGCTAAGCATCAAGGGCCGCCAGCTTGGCGCGGTGCCGCACGCCGCGATCACCTTCCTGTGGAAATCAACCCAGAGCCAGGTGCACGCCTCCGGCGCCGTCGAGCGCGTTTCCGAGGCCGAGGCCGATGCCTATTTCGCCAGCCGTGACCGCGCCAGCCAGGTTGGCGCCTGGGCTTCGCGCCAGTCGCAGCCGCTGGAGAGCCGGGAGGTGTTGGAAGGCCGCGTGGCCGAGTTTGAAAAGCGCTTTGAGGGCCGTGAAGTTTCGCGCCCGCCGCACTGGTCGGGATACCGCATCAAGCCGGAACTGGTTGAATTCTGGCAAGGCCAGGCAGCCCGCCTGCACGATCGCTTTCGCTACGAACTCCAGGACGGCGCATGGTTGCTCCAGCGCCTCTACCCCTGACTGCGAATGGTTACTCGGTGTAGAACTGCTGGCGGAAATCCAGCAGCAAAGGTTCCGGCTCGCCCTCGGGCAACACTTCCAGCTTGAAACGGTAGGTTTCCAGGTTATGCACCGGGAACTCGCCGATGTAATAGATCGCCTCCGAGGCATCGCGAATCTCGCGTAACTCGATGTCACGCTGCTGGCCGGTGAGGTTGGCTGCGTCCACCACGATTTCCGCCGCAACCGCTGTTTCCACACCGCCTTCTCCCTTGCGCATCACGGTGATATTCAGCAGGGCGCGGTTGGCCGAGCGCTGGATGCCGTAACCCTGCGCCACCTGGGCCGGAAGCAAGTCGGTGCGCAGCGCGTTGTAGTGCACCACGTAGTCGTTGAATTCGCGGGATTGCTGGGCAAAGGCCGAAGGAACCGTGGCCAGCAAGGTGGCCAGCAACACCAGCGCAGAGCAGAAACGCATCGTCTTTGTAGCCATATTCACCATCCTAGCAGAAGCATCAGAAAACGTATGGCAATCAGTGCGAACAGCGGCGACAGGTCAATGCCGGCGATCGGCGGAATGACTTTACGGAATGGCCGCAGAACCGGCTCGGTCAACTGGTAAATCAACGGCACAATCGGGTGCCGGGCGCGGTTGCCGAACCAGCTGAGAATCACGGAAACGATAATCAGCACCAGGTAGGTCAGCAGCAACATCATCAACAGCTTGATGCACGAATACACCACGATCTGCAGCGGCGACATTTCGGCAGGACCCAGGGTAGTAATCAGGAACACTCCGAAGCCCTGCAACAACAACATGGCCACGATCGACGCGGTATCGACGGCGCCGATCGAGGGAATCACCCGGCGCAGCGGAACCACCACCGGGTTGGTGACCTTCACCAGGAACTGGCACAGCGGGTTGTAGAAATCGGCCCGCACCCACTGCAGCAACAGGCGCAACAGGATGGCGGCCACGTACAGGTCGATCAGGGTGCCGATCAGGTAGGAAACCGCCGCGTATGGAGAGCCCGACACGGTGTGCGCTCAGCCGGCCAGTTCGCGGCCGCGATCGACCGCGGCCTTGACGGCGGCGTGCACCAGATCACGAAACCCGCCAGCTTCGAAGGCCTCGAGCGCCGCCTGGGTGGTGCCGCCCGGCGAAGTCACTTTCTTACGCAGGGTTTCGGGGCTGTCCTCGCTGGCCAGCAGCATGGCGCCGGCGCCCTCAGCGGTGCGCAGAGCCAGTTTCAGCGCATCTTCCTCGCTCAGCCCCAAGTCAGCGCCGGCGCGCGCCAGGGCCTCGGTGAGCAGGAAGAAATAGGCCGGGCCGCTGCCGGACACGGCGGTGACCACGTCCATTTGCGACTCCTCGTTCACCCACACCACGTCACCGGCTGCGCGCATGATGCATTCGGCCTGTTCGCGGTGGTGCGGTTTGCAGTTCTCGCTGGCGAACAGGCCACAGGCGCCGTGGCCTATCAGCGCGGGCGTATTGGGCATCGCGCGAATCACAGGCTGCGCAGCGCCCTGGCCCCCACCCAGGCCTGACTGGATGCCGGCAATGGTGGTGCCGGCGGCCACGGACAGCACCAGCTGACCGGCCTGCATTTTCGCTGCAAGCCCTTGCAGGACCGCCTCCATCATTTGTGGCTTGATGGCCAGCACGATGACATCCGCGTTGCCGGTATCGGCAGGCAATTCGGCCGAGGCCTCCAGCCCGTACTGGTGAATGGCGCGCTTGCGCGCATCTTCGCTGGGGTCGACCACGTGAATCGAAACCTGGTTTGCCCGCGCCCGAATCAGGCCTGCGATCAGCGCGGTGGCCATGTTACCGCCGCCGATAAAAATGATGTTCATGTTCTGCTTCCAAAGATGTCTGTGCCCACGCGCACCATTGTACTGCCCGCCGCGATGGCCCGCTCCATGTCGGCCGACATGCCCATCGACAACGTGTCCAGTTCAAAGCCGGCGCGGCGCAGTTCATCGAACAGCGCTTTTGTCCGCAGGAAACTGTCGTCTGCGGCGCCCTCTGCGCCCTGGTTGGCGGGTATGGCCATCAGGCCGCGCAGGCGTATTCCGGGCAGTGTCGCCGCAATCTGCGCCAGGCTTTCGACCTGGCCAGGAAGCAAGCCGGCTTTTTGTGGCTCGGCATCAATATTGACCTGCAGGCAAATGCTGAGCGGCGGCAGGGCGGGCGGGCGTTGGGACGACAGCCGGCGAAGGATTTTTTCCCGGTCGACGCCCTGCGCCCAGGCGAAATGCTCGGCAATCTCGCGGGTCTTGTTGGACTGGATGGCGCCGATGAAATGCCACTCGATGTCCAGGTCCGCCAGCTGGGCTTGCTTGCCAAGGGCTTCCTGCACGGTGTTTTCGCCGAACGCGCGCTGCCCCCAGGCAAATGC
>JAUIBE010000016.1 GCA_030428105.1 Gammaproteobacteria bacterium | reverse complement strand
CTCAACCCCGACCAGCCGAAGAAGCTGATGGCGCGCCTGCGACGCCTGTTCAACCGCGCGCGGCCCGACCAGAACGAGATGAATATCCTGCGTGGCATTCTTCGTGCTGCGCAGGAGTCTGCCAGGGAGAAGTAGGCGCGGGCCTATCGCGGCGAGGCGCCGCTCCTACAGGTAATCAGGCAGGGGGATTCCATCCGCCATATCCGGCGCACCAATCGGCTTGCCCTCTGTCAGGGTCAGCGGAATCACGCCAGCCCACACCGGTAGGTCGATGTCATACGAGGCATCGCTGGGCGGGCCGGTGCGCGCTTTTACGCTGAACGTTTCAATCGGCAGTTTCAGGATGGTGGTGGCGTTCAGTTCCTTGCGGGAAGACTCTCGCAGATCTGCCAGTCGACCCGGCGCCAGGTGTTCCACCAGCGCGTCCAGCGCAGTTGATTTCTCATCGGCATCGGTAATCGGCTGCGCCTTGCCGAATACCATCACCGAGCGGTAGTTCATCGAAGAGTGAAACGAGGAGCGCGCCAGCACCAGGCCATCCAGGTGGGTGACGGTTGCGCAGCAGGGCAGGCCATCGGCCAGGCTGGTGATCAGGCGGCTGACCACCGAGCCGTGCACCAGCAGGTCGCTCCCCTGGCGGGCCACCGCCATCGGCACCACGTAGGGCTGGTTCTCCAGCGTAAACCCAACATGGCAAACGCGCGCCTCGTCGATGATGGCGCAGGCGCGTTCGAAATCGTGGTTGCCGCGTTCGGGAACACGCCGATGGCGTGTATCAGCAGTGGGGTTGGTTTCTGTCATGGTTGCCCGCGCCTCTGGTTGCTTATTGCAAGTTTATCTGCCGATGATACCGTTGGCGCATGGAAGACACCCCCAACAGACTGCCTTCGGCCGAAACTGAACAGGATTCCAAGGACTTCGTGAAGAATGTCTGGAAAGTGGTGTGTGGCATACCTGCCGGCCACGTGCTGACCTACGGCGATGTGGCCCGGCTGGCGGGCCGGCCCAGCGGTGCGCGGCGGGTGAGCCAGGCCATGCGCCTGGCGCCGCGAAAACTCAAAATTCCCTGGCACCGGGTGATCAACGCCCAGGGCCGGATATCGATTCCCGAGGACAGCGCCGGCTACCGGATGCAGAAAGAACGGCTGGA
The DNA here is from genome assembly GCA_030428105.1 of Gammaproteobacteria bacterium. Taxonomy (GTDB): domain Bacteria; phylum Pseudomonadota; class Gammaproteobacteria; order Xanthomonadales; family SZUA-36; genus JAUIBE01. Next base: position 54,100 of record JAUIBE010000016.1, on the reverse strand, counting down.
GGAAGAGGGCGTGGTGTTCCTCAATGGCAAGATTGACTTGCAGCGGTATGGTTATGAAGGGGTGGTGGATCGTTTGTTGTGGGGTGAAGAGGTGTAAAAACGCATCGCGGCGAGGGCGCCGCTCCTACACGCAAGTCGTGAATGCAGGAGCGGCGCCCCGCCGCGATAGGTGGGTGTAGGAGCGGCGCCCTCGCCGCGAAACGCGCGAACGCCCTACAACCCCATCCCCCGGGCATGATGCCGCAGGTGGTCCTCGATAAAGCTGGCAATAAAGAAGTAGCTGTGGTCGTAACCTTCCTGGTAGCGCAGCTCCAGCGGGTAGTGGCTACAGATTGCAGCCTGTTCCAGCGCGCCGGGCTTGAGTTGATCGCTGAGGAACTCGTCGTCGCTGCCCTGGTCGATCAGCAGCGGGATCTTGCTCTTGGCGTCGCCAATCAACAGCGCTGCGTCCCATTCAGCCCAGTTATCCCGGGACTCACCCAGGTAGGTGGCGAACGCCTTGCGGCCCCATTGGCACTCCGACGGGTGACAGATCGGCGCGAAGGCTGAAACTGAGCGGTACATGCCGGGGTTCTTGAGGTGACAGATCAGCGCGCCGTGGCCGCCCATGGAGTGGCCGCTAACGCCACGCACATCGGAGACCGGAAATTGCGCCTCCACCAGCGCGGGCAATTCCCTGGTGACATAGTCGTACATGCGGTAATGCGCCGACCACGGTTCCTGCGTGGCGTTGACGTAGAAACCTGCGCCCGAGCCCAGGTCATAGCTCTCGTGCTCGCCCGGCAGGTCAGTGCCACGCGGGCTGGTGTCCGGAGCAACGATGGCGATGCCCAATTCGGCCGCAACGCGCTGCGCGCCGGCTTTCTGCATGAAGTTTTCATCCGTGCAGGTCAGCCCCGAAAGCCAGTAAAGCACCGGCACCGGGCCGTCTTCAGCCTGTGGCGGAAGGTAAATGGCAAAGGTCATGTCGCAGACGCACGCCTCGGAGGCGTGCGTGGCGCGGACCAGCGAGCCGTCGAAACTGCGGTTGGTGCTGATGGTTTCCATCTAGTAAATGACCACCGAGCGAATGCTCTCGCCGTCGTGCATCAGGTCGAAGGCCTTGTTGATGTCCTCCAGGCCCATGGTGTGGGTGACCATGTCGTCGATGTTGATCTCGCCTGACATGTAGCGGTCGACATAGCCCGGCAGCTCGGTGCGGCCACGCACACCGCCAAAGGCGGTGCCGCGCCAGACCCGGCCGGTGACCAGTTGGAAAGGACGGGTGGCAATTTCCTGGCCCGCTCCAGCCACGCCGATGATGGTGGATTCGCCCCAGCCCTTGTGGCAGCACTCCAGCGCGGCACGCATCACGTTGACGTTGCCAATGCATTCGAAGGAGTAATCCACGCCGCCATTGGTGAGTTCGACAATCACGTCCTGGATGGGCGCATCGTAGTCGCCGGGGTTGACGCAATCGGTGGCGCCCAGCGCCCGGGCCATCTCGAACTTGTCGGGGTTGAGGTCGATGGCGATGATGCGCGAGGCGCCGGCCATCACCGCGCCCTGGATAACACTGAGGCCAATGCCACCCAGGCCAAACACGCCCACCGTGGAACCCGGCTCTACCTTGGCGGTGTTGAGCACCGCGCCGATGCCGGTGGTGATACCGCAGCCCAGAAGGCAGACCTTGTCCAGCGGCGCTTCCTTGTTGATCTTGGCGACGGAGATCTCCGGCATCACGGTGTATTCGGAAAACGTCGAGGTTCCCATGTAGTGATACAGCGGCTTGCCGTTCATTGAAAAGCGGCTGCTTTCATCGGGCATCAGGCCGCGGCCCTGGGTAACACGAATCGCCTGGCACAGGTTGGTTTTGCCCGAGGTGCAGAAACTGCACTCGCGGCATTCGGGGGTGTACAGCGGAATCACGTGATCGCCGGGCGCCACGCTGGTTACGCCTTCGCCCACTTCCTCGACAATGCCGCCGCCCTCGTGGCCCAGGATCGCCGGGAACAAGCCTTCCGGGTCTTCACCGGTAAGGGTGAACGCATCGGTGTGGCACACGCCGGTGGCCACGATGCGAACCAGCACTTCGCCCGCCCTGGGGCCCTCGACATCAATTTCTGCAATTTCAAGGGGTTTGCCGGCTTCAACGGCCACTGCTGCACGTGATTTCATAAAGATTTTCTGCCTTGTTACCTGGGTGGGAAGTGGAACATTTATCGTCTTTTTTTCGCCTGCAAATCATACCAATTTTTCCTGCCGGCCAAGCTGCGAAACGGCCACATGGTTAACCGCCAGCCGGCCAGAACACCACGCCATGCGCCGTGGCCGTGCCAGTCTTGCCATGCGGCCAAATGGTGCGGCCGGTGGAAAAGCCGGGAACCTCGCCTTGCAGGTCACCAAAGCCGGAAACCAGCGAGATATCCTCGTTGGCGGCATCGAAGCGCACCAGCACAATCCGGTCTGAGAATGCCTGGTAACCAGTCACCACGATCCGGTCGCCGCCTGGCTCTGCGGCAATCCAGTGAGGCTGGAAACCGCCGGGAAACTGCAGCACGGTGGCCAGTTGGGGCGAGGCCGGGTCGCTGATATCGAGAACAACCAACTGGTGTGATTCGCCAACTGCCTGTATCCAGTGATCGCCAACCCGCACCGGGATGGCGCAGCCCGAAGCCCCGAAATCCCACACCAGTCGTGCGTTGATATTGCCCGCGCGCAGCCCGGTGAGGTGGTAAAGGCCGCAGTTCCAGGTCACCACGTAGGCCGATGCGCCATCATCAACCGGCCGAACCTCCAGGGGGATTTGCTCGACATTGCGCCGCTCGCCGCCGGGAAGAGCCACGGTGCGCAGCAGGCTGAGGTCGGACAGCCGCCAAAGCTGGACTTCCTGCGTTGCCCGGGTGCGCCACATGTCGGTGCTGGTGGAAACCACCCGGTCGATATCGGCAAACACTTCCAGGCTGTAGGGGCGGACAAAATCGGTGACCGAAGGGCTGGCCGCCGAGGCGTGTCGGATGGCTTCGCCTTCGATCGTCAGTTCAACCAGCCCGCCTGCCTGGTCGGTGTTTTCACCGCTGGTTTGGAAAGTGGCCAGGAAATTGCCATTTTCCAGCGCTGCGAAGCTGTGTGGAAAACTGTAGCCCTCGACGCGCTCGAACTGGCCGGTCAGGGTAGGCAGGATGGGTGATTCGACGTCAAAGAAAAAACTTTGCCCATCGCGGAATGCATTGGCCACGATCTGGCCGCTGTTGGGCAACTGGTGCGGTATGTGGTGGGCGTCCTGCAGCGCCATGCTGGCCGGTGCGGTGGTGAGCAGGCGGCCATAGGTTTGCGAGTTGGGGTCGGCATCGATGGTGGCCAGGAAGGCCGGGTCCTCGGCGTCGTTGTCCTTCAGCCAGGCAATCAACAGGGAATCCGGGCTGGCCTGCGCGCCCACGGATGCACAGGCCAGGCAGAGGCCAAACAGGGTCGAAAGGCGACCTGCCAACAGAAATCCGCTACTTGTTGATGAACGCGGTGACGATGCCCAGCACGATCATCGCCGGGGTGTCGTACATGATCTGGCCGATCATCAGTTCCTGGGGCGCGTTCTGTACCGCGTAGTAAATCAGGTACATGGGAATGGTAGTGAGAAGCGCCACCGCCACGCCGAATCGCGCGCCCTGGGCGAGCCAGGACTTACCGGCCTCGTGCCCCATGCGATAAATCCAGGTCAGGCCGATGGCAATCAGGACATGGCCGGCGATCATGTAGCCGAAGTACTGCTCGGAGTCTTCCATCGAGCGGTACAGGTTAGGCAGCTGGGCGTAGTGGTCGCTGAGCAGCGTGGCGTGAATCAGGAAGCCCAGGCCCATGGAAAGCACGAAGAGGACCACAACAGAGACAATAAATCTTGCGTTCATGGCAACATCCTTATTATTTTGCGGACGAGACGTACTCCCCCAGTATAGACCGGTGGTCTGTTTTTGGGCGATTACGCCCGGGTCGCGGTCTAAAGGCCGCTCCTACGGGAGCGGCGGCTGCCTATGAAGCTTCGACCTTGTGCAGGTGCACATCGCTCTGCGGGTAGGGGATGCTGCAGCCAGCGGCTTCCAGTTCCACCTTGGCGGTTTCCAGCAGGTCGCCGTAAACGCCCCAGTAATCGGGCGTCTTCACCCACGGGCGAACGTTGAAGTTCACCGAGCTGTCGCCCAGCTCTGAAACCCAAACCTGGGTGGCCGGCTCATCGAGTACCTTGTCATGCTGCGCGCAGATGCGCGTCAGCACCTCGCGGGCTACCTTGAGGTCGTCGTCGTAACCCACGCCGATGACCAGGTCCACGCGGCGCTGGTCGAGGGCCGAGTAATTGGTAATCGGGTCGGCCGTGATCAGTGCGTTGGGCAGGGTGATCTGCTTGTTGTCAGGAGTGGTGAGGATGGTATTGAAAATACGCACCTCAACCACCGAACCGGAAGTGCCGGCCACTTCGACGAAATCGCCCTTGGTAAATGGCCGGAAAATGATCAGCATCACGCCCGCGGCAAAGTTGCCCAGTGAGTCTTTCAGGGCCAGGCCAATGGCCAGGCCGGCCGCGCCGACAATCGCCAGCAGCGAGGTGATGTTGACGCCCAGGGTATCGACGGCGGCGAGAATGACCGCCACCATGAGGATGGCGTAGAGAATGTTCCCCAGGAAATCCTCGAGGGTGTCATCGATGGATTCGCGGTGGATCGCCCGCCGGAACGCCTTGGTGATGATCTTGGCCACCCAGCGGCCGATGATGAAGATCACCAGCGCCAGCACCAGCTTGAGGCCCCACTCGGTGAGCATCGGGATGAATTCGTCGGAGGTCAAAAAATTCTTGATGTCTTCTAGCACGTAGAAACTCCTTCGTATCTGGATGTTCGGTTTGAAGAAAGGGGTGGCCGGGCCGGGGCCCGGCCAGCGCTTTCGGGACTAGGTGACGTCAGATGCCGGTTGCAGCATCTGTTCAATCTGGTCTGCCAGTTCCGCCACGTGGGTCACGGCGTAGTCGAGTTCCTTGCCTTCGAGGAAGGCGTAGGGCAGGTTCTCGCACAACTTGATGTACGGTACGCCATCGAGGTCGCCGACGGCCAGGTAGCCAACCCGAAGGGTCAGGTTAATGCGCAGGCACTTTTCGGCGCCCACATCCGACAACGGCACCACGGGGGTTTCCACCCGCAGCACGCGGCGGCCGTCGTTGTTTTTCAACTCGGCCAGGAACACGCCCTGCTTGCGCCCGTTGTCGCCAACCGGGTAGTCGAAACTCAGGATAAAAGGCTCGTCGATCCCGAGTTGGAACGACTCCATCACATGGTTGCGTACTTCCGCAAAAGTCTCCATCAATCTCCCTGCTCTCTACTTCGGCGCCAGGCGGGTCGCGCCATCCAGCCGAATGGTATTGCCATTAAGGTACACGTTTTCAATGATGTGGGCAGCCAGGTGGGCAAATTCCTCGGGCTGGCCCAGGCGCTTGGGGTACGGAATGGTGGCCGCCAGCGACTCCTGCACCGCTTCTGGCATGTCGTCCACCATCGGGGTCCAGAAAATGCCCGGCGCGATGGTCATCATGCGAATGCCGCAGCGCGACAGTTCGCGGGCGACCGGCAGGGTCATGCCCACCACGCCGCCTTTCGAGGCGCTGTATGCCGCCTGGCCGATCTGGCCCTCGTAGGCGGCGACCGAGGCGGTATTGATAATCACGCCGCGCTCACCATCGGCGCCTTCTTCGTTGCCTTCCATCAGCGCGGCGGCTGCCTTGGCCACGTTGAAGGTTCCCACCAGGTTTACATTGATGACGGTGGAGAAGAAGTCCAGCGGCATCGGTCCCTCGCGGCCGAGTACCCGCGATGCGCCGAGAATGCCGGCGCAACTGACAGCGGTGTTCAGCCCGCCCATGGCCTCGCTGGCCTGGGCCAGGGCTTCCTGGACGCCGGACTCGGAAGTGACATCGGTGCGAATGTAAGTAACACCCAGTTCTTCTGCGGCTGCATTGCCGGCCTGGTCGTTGATATCCAGCAGGGAGACGGCGCCGCCCTGGCTCTTGATATAGCGGGCCGTGGCCAGCCCCAGGCCGGACGCGCCGCCGGTGATCGCAGCTTTGACTTGGTTGAGTTTCATGCAGTACTCCTAGGAATCCGTTTCAAACGAAAGAGGTGTTGCCACGGCCAACCGCGCCTTCAGCGGCTGTCCGGGTCCCAGCCGGGTTTACGTTTCTCGAGGAAGGCGTTGAGGCCTTCCTGGCCCTCTTCTGACACCCGCAGGCGGGCAATCAGGTTGGCGGTGTGGAGGTCGAGTTTTTCCTGCGCAGCCACATCCAGGCCGGTGACCTGGAAGATCAGCGCCTTGGCCTCGGATACTGCGCGCGGGCCGCCCTGGGCCAGCCAGCGCAGTTGCTGGGCGACCATTTCATCGAGGCTGTCGTGGCTGGCCAGTTCGCGCACCAGGCCAATGCGCATGGCGCGGGTGGCGTTGAAGCGTTCGGCAGTGAGGAAAAACCTTCGCGCCTGGCGCTCGCCGATACGGCGAATGACGTAGGGGGAGATCACCGCCGGCACCAGCCCGAGGCGCACCTCGGTAAGCGCAAACACGGCATCCTCGACCGAGATGACGATATCGCAGCAGGCAATCAGCCCCAGGCCACCCCCAAAAGCAGCGCCGTTAACGCGGGCGATGGTGGGTTTCGGGTGGAAATTCAGGTTACGCAGCAGGCGCGCCAGGCGCAGGGCATCCTCGCGGTTTTCATCCTCGCTGGCTGCGGCCATGCCGCGCATCCAGTTGAGATCGGCGCCGGCGGAAAAAGTCTTGCCCGCTCCGGTGATGACGATGGCGCGCACGGCATCGTCTTCAGCCGCGTTGTCCAGCGCCTCGGTAAGTTCGGCGATAAGTTGGTCACCGAAGGCGTTATGAATTTCCGGGCGGTTAAGCGTCAGCCACAACACTTCGCCACGCCGTTCAACCAGCAATTGGGGTTGGGGTTCCGTCATGGGCAGTTACATGCGGAAGACGCCGAAGCGTCCGCGCTTGATGGGGGCGTTGCAGGCGATCGACAGGCCCTGGGCCAGCACCTTGCGGGTGTCGGCCGGGTCGATGATGCCGTCATCCCACAACCGCGATGTGGCGTGGTAGGGGTGCCCCTCCGCCTCGTACATGTCGAGGATGGGCTGCTTGAATTCTTTTTCCTGCTTTTCGGTCATGGTCTGGCCTTGTGCCTCGAGGCCGTCTTTCTTGACCGTGGCCAGTACCGAGGCCGCCTGCTCGCCGCCCATCACCGAGATGCGCGCGTTGGGCCACATCCACATGAAGCGGGGCTGGTAGGCACGGCCACACATGGCGTAGTTGCCGGCGCCAAAGGAACCGCCAATCACCACGGTAAATTTCGGCACATGGCTGGACGCCACCGCGGTGACCATCTTGGCCCCGTCCTTGGCAATGCCGCCATGTTCGTACTGCTTGCCCACCATGAAGCCGGTGATGTTCTGCAGGAACACCAGCGGGATGTTGCGCTGGTTGCACAATTCGATGAAATGCGCACCCTTCAGTGCGGATTCCGAGAACAGGATGCCGTTGTTGGCGACGATACCCACCGGGTAGCCGTCGATGTGGGCGAAGCCGCACACCAGGGTCTTGCCGTAGCGCGCCTTGAATTCGTGGAAGTCGCTGCCATCGACGACGCGGGCAATCACCTCGCGCACATCAAAGGGGTAGCGTTTATCCACCGGGATGACGCCGTAAAGTTCATCGGCGGCGTAGCGCGGCGCCCGCGGTTTCTGGCGGGCCAGTTCATCGGGCTTCTTGCGATTGAGGTGTTGGAACACCTCGCGGGCGACCTGCAGGGCGTCGGAATCGTTTTCCGCCATGTGGTCGGTGACGCCCGACTTGGTGCTGTGCACCTTGGCGCCGCCCAGGGTTTCGGCATCCACCACTTCGCCGGTGGCGGCTTTCACCAGCGGCGGGCCGCCCAGGAAAATGGTGCCCTGTTCCTTGACGATGATCGATTCATCGCACATCGCCGGCACGTAGGCGCCGCCTGCAGTGCACGAACCCATCACCACCGCGACTTGGGGGATGTTCTTGGCAGAAAGCCGCGCCTGGTTGTAGAAAATGCGTCCGAAGTGATCGCGGTCGGGGAACACCTCGTCCTGCATCGGCAGGAAGGCGCCACCGGAATCGACCAGGTAAACGCACGGCAGGTGGTTTTCCTCGGCAACTTCCTGCGCACGAAGGTGCTTCTTGATGGTCATCGGGAAGTAGGTGCCGCCTTTGACGGTCGGGTCGTTGGCCACCACCATCACTTCCTGGCCGTGAATGTGGCCCACGCCGGCAATGATCCCGGCGCACGGCGCTGCGCCGTCGTACAGGTTATGGGCCGCCATCGGCGACAGTTCCAGGAACGGCGAGTCGCGGTCGAGCAGGGCGGCAATGCGTTCGCGCGGCAACAACTTGCCGCGGCCCAGGTGCCGCGAGCGGGCTTTCTCGCCGCCACCCGAGCGGGCGATGGCGAGCTGCTTGTTGAGGTCTTCAACAAGCGCTTTCATGTTTTTCGAGCTGGCTTTGAACTCCGGCGAGCCAGCGTCGAGTTGGCTTTCAATCATTCCCATGGGCTGTGCTTAAACCAGCTCGATGGCGATGGCCACGGCCTCGCCGCCGCCCAGGCACAGTGAGGCCACGCCGCGCTTGAGGCCGCGGTGCTGCAGCGCATACACCAGGGTGACCAGCAAACGCGCGCCGGATGCGCCGATGGGGTGGCCCAGCGCGCAGGCGCCGCCGTTGACGTTCACCTTGTCGTGGTCGAGGTCGTTGTCACGCATGGCGGCCATGGTCACGGAGGCAAAGGCCTCGTTGATTTCGAACAGGTCGACATCATCCTTGTTCCAGCCCGCCTTCTTGATGACATCGGCCACCGCGGTTGAAGGCGCGGTGGTAAACCATTCGGGTTCCTGGGAGTGGGTGGCGTGGGCAACGATGCGCGCCATTTTCGTCAGTCCCAGGCGTTCTGCCTCGGCGCCACTGGCCACCACCACGGCGGCCGCGCCGTCGGAAATCTTGGAGGCCTGGGCGGCTGTCACCGAGCCATCCTTCTTGAATGCCGGGCGCAGGCTGGGAATTCGCGAAATATCACAGCGCGGCGGTTCTTCGTCGGCGTTGAAGGTGGCTTCGCCTTTGCGGGAGGCCACCGTCACGGGCGCGATCTCATCTTCGAAATCGCCGTCGGCCACGGCGCGCTGGGCACGTTCCACCGAGGCGGTGGCGAAGGCGTCCATTTCCTCGCGAGAGAAGTTGTACTTGTCGGCGCACATCTCGCCGAAAATACCCATCATCTGGTTGTCGTAGGGGCTTTGCAGGCCGTCCCAGAACATGTGGTCGATGACTTCGCCGTGACCCATGCGCATGCCACCGCGCGCCTTGGGCAGCAGGTAGGGAGCGTTGGTCATGGATTCCATGCCGCCGGCGACCACCACGGAAGCGCTGTCGGCCTTGATGGCGTCGTGCGCCAGCATGACCGCTTTCAGGCCCGAGCCGCAGACCTTGTTAATGGTCATCGAGCCAGCAGCCAGCGGAATGCCGGCCGCGATAGCCGCCTGGCGGGCAGGGGCCTGGCCAAGGCCTGCGGGCAATACGCAACCCATCACGGTTTCGCTGATATCGCCGGCATCCACGCCGGCGTTTTCCACCGCGGCCTTGATGGCCTCGGCGCCCAACTGCACGGCGGAGAGCGGGGCAAATTGGCCCTGGAATGAGCCGATGGGGGTGCGCTTGGCGCCGACAATGAATACGTCTGTCATGTGATGGTCCTTAATGTTTGTCGCGGTCTAAAGCCCGCTCCTACAGGCGTTTCGATACCTGGCAGAGGCGAACTGCAGCTTGCGAAACAGGTTTATTCAGATCCGCGGAACAACTCCCGGCCGATCAGCATCTGCCGAATTTCGTTGGTGCCGGCGCCGATCTCGTACAGCTTGGCGTCGCGCATGATGCGCCCCGCCGGGAACTCGTTGATGTAGCCATTGCCGCCCAGCACCTGGATGGCTTCCAGGGAAACGGCCACCGCGCTCCTGGAGGCGTGCAACAGGCAGGAGGCCGGGTCGATGCGCGACTTGCGTCCGCGGTCGTATTCCTGCGCCACGCTGTAGGCAAACGCCCGTGACGATTGCAGCGCGGTGTACATGTCGGCAATCTTGGCCTGCATGGCGCCAAAATCGCCGATGGGCCGCTGGAATTGCTTGCGCTCGCGGATGTAGGGAATCACCAGGTCCATGGCCGCTTGCATCAGGCCCACCGGGCCGCCGGAAAGCACCAGCCGCTCCGTGTTCAGGCCACTCATCAGCACCTTGGCGCCTTCACCGACCTCACCCAGGATGTTTTCCCCGGGAATTTCGACGTTGTCGAATATCAATTCGCAGGTGTTGGAGCCGCGCATGCCAAGCTTGTCGAGTTTCTGCGCGGTGGAAAAACCGGGCATGTCGCGCTCGACGATAAAGGCCGTCATGCACTTCGAACCCAGGTCGCGGCCGCCGGTGCGCATGTACACCACCAGTACGCCGGCTTCCGGGCCGTTGGTGATCCACATCTTGTTGCCGTTGGCCACCCACACATCGCCGCGTTTCTCGGCAGTGCAACTCATGGAACCGACGACATCCGAACCGGCGCCCGGCTCAGACATGGCCAGCGCGCCGACGGTCTCGCCGCCGCACAGTGCGGGCAGGTATTTCTGGCGCTGTTCTTCGTTGCCGTTGCGGTAGAGGTTATCGATACAGAGGTTGGAGCAGGCGCCGTAACTGAGGCCCACCGAGCCGGATGCGCGGGAGATTTCCTCCATCGCGATCTGGTGGGCGTAGTAGCCCATCTCGGAGCCGCCGTACTCGGCGGGGACGGTCATGCCCAGCAGGCCAAGTTCGCCCAGTTTGGGCCACAGGTCCTGTGGAAATTCGTTGGCTTCGTCGATTTTCGCGGCGCGGGGTGCAATCTCGGCTTCGGCGAAGCGGCGCACCGTGTCGCGCAGCAGTTCTAGCTCGTCTTCAAGAGCGGAAGGGTCATTCATTTCAAGGGAAGCTGCCACCATCAGACCATTATAAATGGGGTCGATTGCGATGGCAGCAAGGCTACAGAACTATTTGGCACATGGTTATACCGGTCGCGACCTAAAGGCCGCGACCCGGTCACCAAAATTCGTCAGAGCGGAAACCCGTCCTCGTCCAGTTCAACAATCGGCAAACCCAGCGCCTCCAGCTCGGGAAGCAGCACTTCCAGGTCGCCCACCACCACGATGGCCAGGTTGTCCGGGTGGATCAGTTCAGTGGCCAGGGCATTCAGCGCCTCGCGGCTGGTCTGCTGCATGATGGTGTTTTGCTGCTTGCGGTAATCCACCGGCAGGTCGTAGCGCATCACGTTGTCCAGCAGGCCCAGCTTGGCGCCGGGGGTCTCGTAGCGCAGGGCGTCGCGCTGGCCAATGGCGTTTTGCATGTACTGGTATTCGGCTTCGCTCATGCCGGTCGCAACGTAGGTCTCCAGTTCCTGCAGCACCTCGACGATGGCGTCGGCAGTGGCGTCCTTGTTGATCTCGCCGGAGAAACGGAAACTGCCCAGTTCAGGGCCGGCATTGAACCCGGTGCCCGCGCCGTAAGTCCATCCCTTGTCCTCGCGCAGGTTGAGGTTGATGCGCGAGTCGAAGGTGCCGCCCAGCGGGAAGTTCATCAACGCCGAGCGGAAGTGTTCACCCAGGGCGTCGTAAGGAATGGAAGGGTGCACCAGGCGCACACTGGATTGCGCGGCCTCGTCCTTGTTGACCACGTACAGGGTGCGGCCTTCAATTTCGGGCAGTCCTTCTATCGGCCCGCGCGCATTGGCCTGGACGTCAATCGCGCCCAGTGGCTGCAGCGCCTTGCGGGTTTCATCCATCGACAGGCTGCTGCTGGCCAGCACGCCCACCAGGTGGCGTGGCATGTTGGCAGCATAGAAAGCCTTCACGTCTTCCAGGGTGATGCCTTCGACCGTGGAGGGCAGGCCGCCGCCCGGGTAGGACAAGGGGTGGGTCGGCCCGGCCAGCACGGCATCGGTGGCGCGCGAGGCCAGCGAGGGGCCCGACTTGCGCGCCTGCATCAGTGATTCCATCAGTTGCGCCTTGACCCGGTCGAAGTCTTCCTGCTTGAAGGCCGGTTCAAGAATGCGCTCCATCATCAATGCCATGCCGTCATCCAGGTGCCAGTCGAGCACCGACAGCGTGACCGAGGTTTCGTAATTGCCCGAGGCCACCGACAGGCGCGCGCCGATGCGGTCGAGCGCATCGCTGAATTCCGCCGTGGTGCGGCGCTGCGTGGCTTCCTGCATCAGGGCGGCAGTGAGGCCGGCCAGGCCCGCCTTGCCCGGTGGCTCGTCACGCTGGCCCATGTCGAACACGGCGCGGATGGTGACCGTGGGTGTTTCAGTATTCGGCACCGCCAGCATGCGGACACCGTTGGCCAGGGTCAGGTCGGTAACCGGTGGCAGCTCGGCATTGGGGTTGCTGCCGGGTTCGGGCTGGATGCTGCGGTCAAAGTCATCGGTGAAAGTGCGCAGCTCCGGCGAGTCGTCCTCAAAGCCGCCTTCAAGCGCCACCGCCGCCGGGGGCGCTGTGTAGTTCGGCTCATGCGCGGCGAGGTCGGTGCGCCCCTCGGGCACGATGCTCAGCACCACCATGGGCTGGTCTTCAATGTACTCGCGAAAGGCTCGGGTAACGTCCTCGGTGGTCACCGCGTTGTAGCGCTCGATGTCCTCAAGCGCGCGCTTCGGGTCGCCGGTGAACATCTCGGTGTAGGCCAGTGCGCCCACCTTGCCGGAGACGCTTTGCATACCGAATACCCGGCCGGATTCAAAGCGCGCCTTGAACATGTCCAGGTCTGCCTGGGTGACGCCGCGCTCGGCGAATTCGCGCATGGTCTCGCGAATGGCTTCTTCCATCTCGGCGAGGGTTTCGCCGGATGACGGGTTCTGGATCACCACGAATGACATTTCGCAGGCCAACTCGCGACAGGGGTGGCTGACGAAGGCGTTGACTGCACGGCCGGTCTGCACCAGTCGCTGGTAAAGCAAGGAGGCCTGGCCCTGGCCAAGAATGCGCGCGGCGATATCCAGCGGCGCTTCATCCTCGTGATCGAAGTACACGGTGGGCACCAGCATCGCAATCGCCGGCAAGTGGATATTGTCTTCCAGGGTGACGTAGCGGTCGGCCTCAATGCGGGCCGGTTGCTTGGGCAGTTTTTCCGCCTCCGGGCCGCGCGGGATAGGGCCGAAGTACTTAACAATCCATTCCAGGGTTTGCCGCACATCGATGTCGCCGCCAATGACCATCTGCGCGTTGTTGGGGCCGTACCAGCGCAGGAAAAAGCGCCGCAGGTCGTCGAGGTCAGCAGCGTTGAGGTCTTCGGTCCAGCCGATCACCGGCCAGGAATACGGATGCCCCTCGGAATACAGGTTCTGCATCATGGTCTCGCTGGCGCGGCCATAGGGCACGTTGTCAATGCGCTGGGCGCGTTCGTTCTTCACCGTTTCGCGCTGGACCTCGAATTTCTCCTGGTCGACCGCCGGCAGCAGCAAGCCCATGCGGTCCGCTTCAAGCCACAGCACCAGCTCAAGCTGGTTGCGCGGAATGCTGGCGTAGTAATTGGTGCGGTCCGAGTTGGTGGTGCCGTTGAGTGAGCCACCGGCGTTGCTGATCAGGCGGGAGTAATCGCCCTCGCCAACATTTTCGGAACCCTCGAACATCATGTGCTCGAAAAAGTGTGCGAAGCCGGAGCGCCCGGGTTCTTCGCGGGCGGAGCCCACGTGGTAGGCAAGGTCCACATGGACCAGCGGGTCGGAATGGTCCTCGTGGAGGATCACCGTCAGCCCGTTGTCCAGTTCATACTTGGCGTAGGGAATGGCGAACTCGCCAGGCTCGCCTTCAAAGCGTTCAACCAGGCGCACGCCCTGGGGAAGCGTTTCCTCGGCAGGGGCGGGGTCGGTGGTGGGTGATGCACATGCGGCCAGCCATACAGCAGCGAGCAGCACAAGAAACTTGCTGAACAGGAATTTCATTAGGGGGTCCTCAACAAAAAAACGCGGCCAGGCGCCGAATGAATGCAACCTGGCCGCGCATATCCCGACACACTTCTGTCGGGTGGCGAGATATCAGTTCGTCCGTGTTGCCTTGCTAGGAAGTTACGTCCTGGTAACCCGCCCCCTTGATCTCTTTTTAACATACTACGATTCTCATAAACGGTCCAATTTGGCCGATGTACGGCAGGCTGCAGCCAGGAGTTACTCGGCAAGTCTCCTACCAGACCCGGCCGCCAGGGATGGGATTACGCGGGCAAAAAGGGGTTGCCGTACTGGCATTCAAGGCTTGGGGCTTTTTTGGTCGGAGTGACCCAGACCGAAAAGCGTTCCGGCACGAGTCTCAACGCCCAGCAATGGGCGTTCGATTAAGTGACCCGCTTGCCTTGAAGAGGGCGTGTCGGGTTTGTCAGGAAGTGGTGTTGTAAGAAGGAAGCGCTGTTGGCTTAGCTGGCCCTCAAGCCAATGACCTCGGCGGGGGTGAGGTTGAGCGCGGTGACCACCATGTTGAAGTATTCGATTTCCCGGTCTGAAACCAGGCCGTCGCTGCCGACTACATCCACCAGTCCCTGGACAATGGCTTTCTTGTGTTCCGGATCCAGGTGGGGGCCGGTGCGCTCGAGATATTTCTTCAGCGGCACGCTTTCGAAAAGCTCCGATGAAGCCATGGTGCGAATCTCGGCGACGGTCACTTCGTCGTCGAACAGCGAGGACAGGATGTCCTGGACCTTCTGCACCTCTTTTTCGTTGGTGTACAGGTCGGCCTTGGCGGCGCGCGCCAGGGTCATCAAAAACAGTTCCTTGTACAGTTCCTGCTTGTCCTCGGGCTCCTTGGTGCCGTTAAAGAAATTCTTGATGTAGTTCAGGCTGGGAATAGGCATTCGGTGCCCCTGGTAAGGTTGTCAAGCAAGGGAGTATATGTGCTGCAACAGGGCACATCAAGCAAGGGGTGGAGCGATGGCTGGCGCCGGTCTCCGGGATGGAAATTCCGGCCGTGGCAAGCTCCTGCGATTGTCATGAGCCACCAGCTTGATGTGTGCGAAGCGCCACTTTGCAACCCGTCCGCGCGTGGTGTGAGTGCATTCCCGGGGAGCCTCGGCTCCCCGGGAGATGCGGAGGCCATGATCAGAACGCGAAACGCGCGCCGAGGATGTAGTTGCGGCCGATTTGCGGAGCCTGGTCCTTGAGCAGAGAAGTGCTGTTGCGAATGTCTTCGTCCAGCAGGTTCTTGCCCTTCAGGTAGATTTCCACCATTGACCGGTCACCCAGCGGGAAGCGGTATGAAAGCTCCGCGTTGAGCAGGTCATAGCCCGGCGTCGGGGTCTCAAACTCCGCGGTATCGGTGTGTGAATCCGCATTGATCCAGGTGATGTTGCCCGCCCAGGCGCTGCGGTCCCAGTCAACTCCGAGACCAAAGCGTTGCGGCGGAATGCGTGGCACGTTGCTGCCATCGGCCAGTTCAGCCTTCACGCGGTCGTAAAACCCGAACAGTTGCCAGTGGCCGGTTTCGTTGCTGGCTACATCCCAGCGCACTTCGATTTCACCGCCGGTAAACTCTGCATCCTGCTGCGACCACTGACGCACCGGGAAATCATCTTCCATCTCGCCGGTGTCGGCCTCGTAGATGTAGTTGTCGAAGTCGTTGTAGTACAGCGAGATGCTGCCGCTGAACGGACCGCCGTGCGTGCGCCATGCCGCTTCGTAGTGGCGGTTGGTTTCCACCTTCAAGTTGGGGTCGCCAATCTCAAAGGTCTGGCTGGCGATGTGCGGGCCGTTGGAGAACAACTCGCCATCAGTCGGCGCGCGCTCTGCGCTGGCGAAAGTGAAGGCCAGGTGGCTGGCGTCAGTCACATGCCAGACCGCCGCAGCCGAGAAGCTCAGCGGGCTGAAGCCGCGCGATACCGCTTCTGCTTCTTCCTCGTGCTCTTCTTCATCGTGATCGTGGTCTTCTTCTTCCTCGTGGTGGTGTTCCAGCAGGAAGGAGTCGATGCTCACGTCCTCGTAGCGGATGCCGAAGTCCAGTCGCCAACTGTCGAACTCAACTGATTCAACCCAGAACAACGCCCAGGTATCTGTCTCTGATGGCGGCACGAAGGCTTCCTCGCCAACGGCGCTGAAGTCACGGTTGGTCCACTGGCCACCGAATGCGCCGGTCCAGTTGTTGAACGGGTTGTGACGCAGTTCCAGGCGGGCATCGGTGGTGTCGCTGTCGAACACGGTGCCAATTTCATCGCCTTCGTACTCGGTGTGCGTGTAGTCGGTTACGGCCACGTTGAACTTGAGGCGCTCGAACCCGGCAAACGGATTCTCACCGATGACCAGGCCGTTGTAGCGCTGGCTCTCCAGGCCGATGGTGACAAGCTCTTCTTCATCGTGCTCGTCGTGATCGTGATCCTCGTCCTCGTGGTCCTCGTCGTGCTCGTCTTCGTCATGCTCGTCGTCGTGGTGGTCTTCTTCCTCGCCGTGCGCATGGCTGTGCGCGCCCGGAATGCCGTAGTCTGAGTCGTACAGCGTATAGGACATTCCAGCGGTCCAGTTCTCGCCGATCCAGCTTACGCCGATGGCGCCGCCGTCATTGTCGAGAAAGCTGTTTTCGAGCACGCCGTAGGTTTCTTCCTCGTGCTCGTGATCCTCGTCGTGATCTTCCTCGTGATCGTGATCTTCATCATGATCTTCATCGTGGTCGTCATGATCGTCATCGTCGTACAGGTCGGCGTAGCCAGGAATTTCGTAGTCATCCGTGCGCCGGTAAAAGGCGTTGGCGTGGACGGCGAAATTGCCGGCGCCGAAGTCGATTCGGCCGGCGCCGAATTTCTGGTCGGAAGCGGTATCGAACTGGGTCATCACCCGGCCCTCAACGCCGTCCTCGGGAACCTCGGTGGGAATAACATCGCTAACCATGTTAACGACACCACCGATGGCGCCAGAACCGTAGATCAGGGTGGCGGGGCCGCGTAGGACCTCCACTTGGTCTGCGAGGAATGGCTCAGTGGGTACAGCGTGGTCCTGGCTGACGGCAGCGGCATCGGCCGAGGTCATGTTGTCATTCAGCACGCCAACCCGCACGCCCTGCATGCCGCGGATCACCGGGCGGCCAACATTCTGGCCGAAGCTGGCGTTGGACAGGCCAGGCAGGCGGGTCAGGGTTTCGCCGATGTTGTTGTTGAGTTCGCGGCCAAGCGCCTCGTTGCTTAGTACGGTGGCGGACTGCGACATTTCCACTACGGTTCGCGCGATCGGAGTGGCAGTTACAACCACTTCCTCCAGCAACTCGTCGTGGCGCTGCCTGTGGTGGACATCGTGGTCCTGGTCTGTGGTTGATTGCTGCGCGTGGGCCGGCAAATGCCAGGCCATGGCTCCGCCTACATAGGCGATAACCAAATACGGAATAACTTTTCTGGTGTGCATCCTGGATTCCTGATATATCACAAGACCCTCTACACAAGGGTCAAAGGTAAAACAAACGTTTAGGTGACTTACCGGGAAACAGGGGGAGCTCGCTGATGGTACGGACCCTGGGATACGGTCTGTAGGTTCAGCGAGTTGTAGCAATAGATAAATTCAGTCTGTTCGGGGGTGGCGAGTGTGCCAGTGGCGGGCGTAACCGGGGCGTCGAGACCGCTGCTCAGCGAGCAGCTTGCGCACAGTTCCTCGGCAGGTTGATCCCAGTGCTCGAACTGGTGCGCGGTGGCGACACCCTGGGCCAGCAGAAGCAGGACCAGGATGGCCGACCGGAGCAGTCTGGAAGAATGGTGCGACGCCAGTTTCATGGGGCGTAAGTATAACAACAGGCACAGGGTTTGGAACTGTGCCGGTTGTCATTACGTCGCAGCGGAAAATGGCGCTCCCGGACCGCGCTGGTCCAGGATTGACTGCAGAGTGGCTCAACTGCTGGCAAAAGGTTCAAACGGCGCCGGCTTTTCTCCAAGTTCATCCGCGCATACCTGCGTCACTTCCGCGGGATCAGCGCTGTGTTCGCTATAGGTCACCATGTAGCCATGTGGGCCTTCGTTGAACACGAACGGGGTGCCGATGTTCTGCACCATGTCCTGGAATGAACCGCCGATGTCTTCGTTGCTGATGCCGGGCGCATAGAACATCACGTGTGGCGGCACCTTCATAATTGTTTGCGCGCTGTTGACGTAGATGTAGTTGTAGTCCGACAGCATGTAGTTCACGCCGGGCCGGGCGGCGGCGGAGTACTCGCCATGGTGCAGCTTCTCCTGGTTGGTGCTGGTCACTTCCTCGAGACTCGCGCCGGACACCAGCATTTCGCTGCGGTCGATAATGGCAGGCAGCACGGTGTCGACCCCGGCCTGGTCCATGCACTGCGGAATCACCGAGTCGGGGTGGTTGCGTTCAACAACGCAGGTGAAAGCGCCATCACCTTCCACCACCTTGCGGTAGTTTCCGTCGACCAGCGCGTACACCGAGGCATTGGCGCGCAGGCGGGCGGGCAGGGCGCTTTTCGCCACGGCAATTTCGCAGGCCTGGCTTAACGCAAGGCGATCGGCTGTTGCAGGCATGCAGACCGTGGCGGTGACTACCATTGCCAGGGATTGGAGCAGTTTGGTGTTGGCAGAGCTCATGGGGTGTTCCTCTTTGGATAACCGGGGACGGGTACATCCTGGTCGCCGGCCTGTGCCAGGCCCAGTTTCCTTTTGCGAGCAGCGCAAAATGGTTTTCAAATGGTCATCCGTGGCCTTGATGCCCACCATTCGTGGCTAAAATCTGCGATAGTTGGGCCATGGCCTTTTTGTTCAATCCGCAAACACAACCCACGTACACCGACCCGCTGCCGGAGACGGTGGACGTGGCAATTATCGGTGCCGGGGTGATCGGCATTTCCACCGCCTGGTTCCTGCGCGAGCAAGGCTTGTCGGTGCTGGTGTGCGACAAAGGTGTCGTTGCCGGCGAGCAGTCTTCACGCAACTGGGGTTGGGTGCGCGTTACCTGGCGCGACCCGGCCGAAGTGCCAATCGCCATCGACAGCCTGAAGTGCTGGGAGCACATCACCAGCCAGCTGGACGAAGACGTAGGTTTCCAGCGCGCCGGCATCATGGCGCTGGCCAGCAGCGAAGAGGAAATGGCTGAACTGGCGGAGTGGCGCGAGTTTGCCAAAACCCACGACCTTGAGATTGAGCAATTCGGTGCGGACAAGGTACAGGAACACATTCGCATCTCCAGCGCCAACTGGCTGGGCGGCACCCTGACCCGAAGCGACGCCAAGGCCGAGCCTTTCAAGGCGGTACCGGCCTTCGCCCGTCACTTGCACAAGAACGGCCTGTTTATCCGTGAGCATTGCGCGGTTAAAGCGCTGGATGTGGAAGGCGGCAAGGTGGCCGGTATCGTCACCGAGCACGGCCGTGTACGCGCCAGGCAGGTGGTGTGTGCGGCCGGCGTCTGGAGCAGCCGGCTGTTGAACAGTGCCGGCATTTGTCTGCCGCAGTTGGGAGTGCGAGGTACTGTGGTTAGAACTGCCGAAGCGCCGGAAGTGTTTGGCGGTGCCGTGGCGCTAACGGATTTGTTTGTGCGCCGTCGCCAGGATGGCGGTTACACGCTGGCGACCGGTATGACCCAGCACTCGCCGGGCCCCAACAGCGTGCGCTTTTTCCGCCAGTTCCTGCCATCCCGCCACAGCACCCACGAATTGAAGCTCAAGTTTGGCGCCGACCCTACCCAGCGTCCGCTGTTTTGCCCGAAAGGCCGTATCGAAGAGCCTTCGCCTTTCTGCGCAACGCGGGTACTGGATCCGGAGCCGTCACAGGCTGGCGTTGACCTGATTCGTAGACGGCTGGTCCAGCGCGTGCCGGAACTGGCCGAAGTGCCTTTCGCGCAAACCTGGGCGGGCATGATCGACGCCACGCCCGACGTGGTGCCGGTGATGGACGCAGTAGATTCCCTGGAGGGGCTTTTCCTGGCCACCGGCTTCAGCGGCCACGGCTTTGGCTTCGGCCCGGGGGCCGGGCGTGTAATGGCCGACCTGGTGACTGGTGCACCAGCCCGGTTTGATCTCAATCGATTCCGCTTTTCGCGTTTTTCAGATGGCTCGAAAATGGAGCCTGGGCCGGCAATCTAACAGTCGCGAAGAGCGGTGATCCAGGGGGGCGAGACTCAGGGCCCTTCGAATCCGTCCCGGAAAAGGAAGCCCGCGATAAACGTGGCAAAGGCGGCATCCAGGTCGCCGGCAATCCAGGCCGGGTGCTCGGCGCTGCCGTCGTAGGCCATGGCCCAGATCCCGGGCCCCGATTCGTACACTAGCAGGTCTTCGTCATTGAAGAAAATGCCACCGGCAGTGCCGCTGATATCGAGTGAGAGATAGAAGGTGGCGGCTTCATGCGCGTAGTAAATGGCGTCCACGTCGGCCGCTGCCGGAATACCCACCGCAGAACCATCGAGCAGCAGGCTGAAGCTGGGGTCGTCAAAAAGCACCACGTCTTCGTCATTGGCAATGAACCCGGAGAAGTCAATGGTGGTATCAAATGACAGCAAGAGGTTGCCAGCACCGTCCTGGCCAAGCGCGTCGATACGCGCGCCGGTTGGGATGCCCTCGGCCTGGCCATCAAAGGCAATACTGAAAACACCGCCTGAGTTGTGCACCACGTCGGAGGGGCGAGCCGTTACTCCGCCGGGCAACTCCACCGTGATATCAAGCACCAGCAGGTGATCACCATTGGACGCCATGTGATACGCGGTGAGGTCGGCATTGGCCGGAATCGCGCCCAGGCTCTGTAGCGCCACTGCGCCGGCCAGGTCGTCGACCGCAGTGTTCTCGTCGCTGACCAACTGGCCAGATAGGTCGAGGGTGATGTCGGGGGAAACCGTCAATTCCTGGATCGGCGCGGTTCCGGCGCTGGCCACGCTGGCAGCAGTTACCAGGACTGCGGTCGCCAGCAATTTTCCTTTATGCATCATCAACTCACTCCCTGCCCAGCTTGCACCCGCCTAGTATAGGTGTAAAACACCAGGTTAGAGGCGGCCCATTGCTAACTGGGGTACTGGGCAAACACCGGCAACTCCTCGGGACTGCAGGACCAGTTGGTGCGCGAATCCTGGAAGATGCGGGCCTGTGGCCTGATGTTGGGCTCTTCGTTCAGTGTGCCAGCCGGGACGAAGGCCATGTTCAATTTTGGAATCTCGCGCGGTAGCGGGCTGCCGCAATGAGTGCAGAACGAGCGGGCGAAGCGCTCGGCTTCTGGCAATTTGAAATGACGAATCGTGCTGGTGTCACCCTGCCACTCCAGCGTTGCGTCTTTCACAAACAGGTTGGAAGCATGGCCGGTGCCCGATGCCTTGCGGCAGCGCGAGCAGTGACAGTGATAAAAACGCACGGGCTCGCCCGTGACGGTGAACTTCAATGCGCCGCAAAGGCAAGATCCGGTGAGGATTTGTTCAGGCATATCAATGACTACCTTTTCTCAAAAACCAAAATCGGTGGATGGCCATGCCAGCCAGCATGGCCAGGACAAACTGCGCAAGCTGCGGCAGGCCAAGTCCGAGACCGCTGATGGCCGGGCCGGGACACAGGCCCACCAACCCCCAGCCGATACCAAACAGCGCGGCGCCGCCAACCAGCCGCGAGGTGATATCCCGTCGCGTTGGAACCTGGAATTTTTCGGCGAAAAAAGGCGCCGACCTGCCGGCGGCCAGGCGGTAGGCCAGGCTCATCACCACCAGCGCGGCCACCATCACCAGCGCCAGGCTGGCATCCCATTCACCGGCCACATCCAGGAAGCCCAGCACCTTGGCCGGGTCAATCATGCGCGAAATAGTGAGGCCCAATCCAAACAGGGTTCCGGCGATAAAAGCGATGACAACCGAGCGCATCTCAGCCGACCACGTGGCGCATGACGTAGACGGTCGCGGCCCCTGCCGCCATAAACACCACGGTCGCCAGGATGGATCGCGGTGACAGCCGCGAGATGCCACAAACCCCGTGGCCGCTGGTGCAGCCAGAGCCGAGGCTAGTGCCAAAGCCCACCAGCAGGCCGGCGCTCACCAGCACGGCCAGGTTTGAATCAATGTTGATCGAAACCGGCTTGTCGGTGGCCCACTGGACCAACAGCGGCGCCACCACCAGCCCGGCGACGAAAGCCAGGCGCCAGCCCCAGTCACCCCAGGCCGGGCGTAGCAGGCTGCCAACAATTCCACTGACCCCGGCAATGCGGCCGCTGAGCAATAGCATCAACGCCGCGGCGAGGCCGATAAGCGCGCCGCCAATCAGTGCGGAGTAAGGCGTGAAGTTGTGCATGGCCAAAGCTTAATCCCTGTTGCGCCAAACTGGAAATGTAAGGATGTACTGGCTGAAGCAAGGTTAGCCGCTACGCCATTTCAACCGGGTCTGCTGCGGCCGTGAGCCAGTCGCAACAGCGCTAGGACTCGGCCTGGGCGACATAGCGAAGCCATTCATCCCAGCGGGGGTCTTCGTGCAGTGATTTCAGGAAGTGTGAGTTTCGGCTGGCGCGCAACGATCGGAGCTCCCAATACCTGGTTGGAATAGCCTCGTATCGAGCTATGGCTGTCTCGAGATGCTCGAAAGCACCTTCCGCGTCGCCCAGGAATGCTTGAACTTCAGCGAGCTGAATGCTGGCCAGCACCGTATTTTGCTGTTGCAACCACTGCAGCGAAGCGCTGGCTGCTTCCGAGTGGGGATAATGTTTAGCGAGCATCGCGGAAGACTGATGCCGCATCTCGTCAGACGGGCTCATTTGAGCGATGGCTTCCTCAGCCTCTTGCCATTCGCCCCTGAGGAGATGTGACCAAACGACATAGGCGAGGCTTGCAATGGCCATTTCAGGGTTTAGCTGGCTCAGGATTTCGAGCTCGCGATACATTTCGTCAAAATTCCCGGCGTAGAAGAGCATAGCGGCCAGGTTTTCTCTCGACGGTCCTGCAAGGGGGTCAAGATCCACCGCCCTTCTTTGAAACTTTACCGCGGTATCAACCTTGCCATCGTGGAGCATCCTGCCAGCCAGAGCACTGATAATTAGCGGGTTGTTGGGTTCCAGCTCATAGGCGCGATCAAGCATTGCTTCGGCCCGGTCCACATCTCCTGCAAGGTAGGCATAAAAGCCGGCTCTGAGCTGCACTTCGGCAAGGTTCGGTTCCAGCGTAATCGCCCGGGACGCAGCCATGCCGCCCATTCGCAATGTCTCCCTTAGCGTTAGCTCCTGGGTGCTGTCGTGGAGTGCCAGGTAGGTTGTCGATAGCCTGGCCCAGGCCAGGCCAAAGTCTGGATCCAGTTCCGTGGCGCGCTTGAACAGCGCCAGCGCTTGTTCCAGGTCCTCAACTGTGCGGTACTGATAGTGGTGCCAGCCCTTCAGGACGGCGCGGTACGCTTCGGGGTGTGGCACGTGGGCCGATTTCTTGTTTTCTGATTCCCCGGCCACGGTGGCCTGAAGTTCGCGCGCGACCGCCAACGCCACCTCGGTTTGTAACTCGAAAATGTTGTCTAATTGACGATCATAAGTCCTGGACCAGAGATGCGTTTGGCTGGCCGTGTCAATTAACTGGGCTGTAACCCGCACCCTGTCATCGTCAACCCGAAAGCTGCCCTCCAGCACGTGAGCCACGTTGAGTTGCTCGCCAATTTCGGCCACATCGTGTTGCTGGTCCTGGAACTGGAAAGACGAGGTCCGGGCAATGACAAGCAGGTCCGGAAGCCCCGCGAGCTGGTTGAGAATTTCCTCGGCAATGCCGTCGCCGAGGTAGGTCATTTCCGGGTCGGCGCTCATATTCACCAACGGCAGGACCGCAATCGAGTTTTCTGGTGGTGGGGTGGGCTCGGCGGTGGGTGGTTGCCCGGCGCGGTTCTCCAACATCCACCAGGCGACCAGAGCCACCAGGGCTGCAGCGGCAAATGCGGCCAGGCCTGCCGCGCGGCTACTTGGTGGCTTGCCGACGGCTTGGAGTGGCTCGCTGCTTGCCTGGGGTGGTTTGCCTTCGAGTCGCACAGGCAGGGTAAAAATATAGCCACGCTTTGGCACCGTGCGAATCTTGCTGAGCTCGCCATCACCAATGGCATGGCGGACCTCTTTCAGGCACTGGGTAATCGAGTTTTCGGTTACCACAGCTTCGCTCCAGATCTCCCGGAGCAAATCATCCTTGCTGACCAGTTCTCCCGCGCGTTGCAGCAAGATGAGCAGCATCTCGTAGGCCTGCTTTCTGAGCGGAATTTCCTGGCCGTTATGCAGCAGGGTTCCGCTGCTGGTGTCGAGGATGAAATCTTCAAAGGCGTAGCGAGGCGCCCTTGCGGGTTCCGGATCAGGATGTGGCTGGCCGTTGCTCAAGCGAAGCCCTTAGTCGACATATAGATGGAAAATCCTAGCATGGCCTCGTGATGCATGTTGCCCCGGTAATTTCACTGCAATTTCACGCCAATCTCATGCGGCATCAGGCCCTGGAGACCTAGAGTGAGCCTCCCTTACGCGCATACAGATTGGAGGACGACACTCATGGCAGCTCGAACTAAACTTGCTTCATTGCTGGTCATCGCAGCCCTGGTTTCAGCCGAGGCCATGGCCGGTCCGCGTTTCGCATCGTGGCTTTTCACATCGTGGTCGGATGCCGCACCGCAGCCGGATACGGACAACAGCGTTTCTGGTGGTTGCCCCATCGAGTCACCGGATGGGCTCAGTCTTTACATGGCTTCGCCTCGCCCTGGTGGGCTTGGTTCCAACGATATCTGGGTAGCTGAACGTTTTGACACTGACGAACCTTTCGGTGAAGCGTACAACCTGGGTGAACCGGTTAATTCGCCGGATGCTGACTATTGCCCGACGCCACTGAATGGTTCCTACCTGCTGTTTGTCAGCACTCGCCCGGGCCCGGATGCGTGTGGTGGCGGCGACATCCACATTGTCCGCAATCACCCGCAGCATGGCTGGACTGAACCGGTGCGTCTTGGCTGTGCTGAAAATGGCGAAGGCCCAAATACGGCAGGTGGAGAGTTCAGTCCGTCCCTGGTCAAATTCAGGGGTAGGGTTTACCTGTATTTTTCCAGCGATGTTGACGGAGACCAGGATATCTACAGGAGTCGCATGCGCCGCGATGGCACTTTTACACCCGGGAGGCCTGTGCATGAACTCAATACCCCGGATGACGATCGCATGCCAAATATCAGCAAAGATGGCCGCGAGATTGTATTCAGCTCAAACCGGGCTACCTGGGGTGATGGCCAAGCTGCCTGGGGCGGGCAGGATGTCTATACCTCGACCAGAAGAAGCGTCTATCACCGCTGGTCCGAGCCCGTAAACCTGGGTCCGGGTATCAATACCGCCGACAGCGAAACTCGGGCCTCAATGTCTCGCGATCGTACCCGGATGTTGTTCGGGCGAAACGGTGAGATCTACTTGAGCACCCGCGAAAGACAGCACGGCAGGCCTTAGCGTTTTAGCGAGGGGGAGCGCCAGCCGGACCCGGGCCTTTTGGCCCCGGGTTCGGCACTCTCATTTGCCCGCGAAAATCATAAGGGAGTTAGCGACGATTTCTGCGTTTACTGCGTCCTACTTGCCGATAAACTGGCCCCAAAGTGGAGAACAACATGCTCAGGCAAAGTTTGATGGTGCTGGCGCTTGTGCTCGCCGGCACGCAATGCGCACGCGCGCAGGACCCGCAAGCAGTTATGGAAAAGCGCATCGCAGCGTATTTCAAGACGTATGAAGACAACAATCCGGATGGCTATGCAGCCTGGCTGAAGGAAAACCGCACCGAAGAGGCGTATTCCATGGCGCCACTGGCCGCACGGCTCGAGATGTACGCATTCGATGCAGAGCGATGGGGTGGGCTGGAACTCACCGGCGTTGTGTTCCCGGATGAATTCGTCGGTGTTGGCGAGGCGCAACCGGCCAATGGCGGCCCCGCCATTCGCGTGACGTTTCAGTTTGAGGATACGCCGCCGTACAAGATTGGCCCGATGATGGTGGGCTTGGCGATTGATGTCCCGGCCGAGTTTTCCACGCTCGATGAATTTAACGACCAGTTGCGAGCGGCCAGCGGCGTGCCGGCCTTCGCGATGGGCGTGATGGTCGATGGCGAGGTTGTCGGCCAGTCCGTGCGCGGGGTGTGCGCATTGGACAGCGATACGCCAGTGCAGGCGAACGACACGTTTCACTGGGGTTCCATTGCCAAGTCTGTAACCGGCACCATGATCGCCAAGTTGATTGAAACCGGCGTGCTCGACTGGGACACCACCATCGCCGATGTGCTGGGTGATATCCCCATGCGCGATGAATACCGCAGCGCCACCATTACCCAGTTGATGAGCCACGAGGCGGGCATCCCGCCGTATAACAATTTCACCCCCGAGTTGGTGGGCGAGATTGCTGCGGCCGCCAAGGGCGATTCCCGCCAGGACAAGCGTCGCGCCTTTGTCTCAAGAGTGCTAATGGAGCAGCCGTTGGCGCCGCCGGGCGAAGTGCATGCCTATTCCAACGCTGGCATCACCATCGCCGGTTACATGGCCGAAGTGGCTTCCGGTGAAACCTGGCGCAACCTGGTAGAGACCCACGTGTTTAAACCAGCAGGCATGACCACGGCAGGCTTTGACTGGCCGGCCTCGGCTGAGCGACCCAACCAACCGCGCGGGCATTTTGGCGACAGCGCTGAGAACTACGAGGTGATGAAATACGGCGCCATGCTGGAGCTGGTGAGCCTACTGGACCCGGCGGGAAACATCCGTTCCAGCGTGGGCGACCTGCTGCGCTATGGCAACTTCCACCTGCTGGGCATGTCCGGCAAAGACGGCTACCTCAAAGGCGGAACGGTGAAGGCGTTACACACGCCGCGCGCCACTTCGGTGCCGTGGGGCGAGAGTTTCTACACCTTCGGTTGGGGGCACAACGAGTGCGGGCACTTCTTCGATGCGCCCGACTGCCAGGCGCACAACGGCGGCGCGGGCAGCTTCTACGCCGAAATCAAGCTTATACCGGGGCGCAACATGGTGCTGGCGTACATGGCTAATGCGGCCGAGCCATCGGAAGCGATTGCGCAGGATGTGCTGGCGGCGGTCTACCGGCATTATGCCGCCGATTAGTCGTTCGTCCGGCCGCCCTTGAGGATCTGGCTCAGCTTGGCCACCAGTGCTTCGGGTGCGAAAGGTTTTTGCAGGAAGTTGACGCTGCTGGAGCGGATGCCGGCTTCGTCGATGGCGCCATCGGCGTAGCCCGACATGAACAGCGTCTTGATGCCGGGCTTCAGGCGGTCGATTTCCTGGTGCAGCTCGCGTCCATTCATGCCCGGCATGATGATGTCGGTAAGCAACAGGTCTATGTGCTGGCCCTGGTCCCTGAACAGTTCGATGGCGTGTTGCGGGCTGGTGGCTTCCACCACCTCGTAGCCGTGTGAGCGCAGCATTTTGCATACCACGGCGCGCACTTCCCTCTCATCTTCCACCACCATGACAGTGGCTGACTGTGTCGATAGCGTTGGCGCGCTGGGCGCGCTGGTCTTCTCGGCGGCCTCGCTCATGCGTGGCAGGTAGATCCTGAACGTGGTGCCCTGGCCGGGCGTGCTGTGAACCCGGATATGACCATTCCCCTGGCTGACGATGCGGCTGACCGTGGACAGGCCCAGCCCGGTGCCCTTGCCCTTTTCCTTCGTAGTGAAAAACGGCTCAAACATGTGTTCCTGGGTTTCGTGGCTGATGCCGCAACCGTCGTCGCTGACGGATATGACAATGTGCGCTGCGCCCAGGTCCAGCCCGTCCTCGGTCGCCAGCTCGCCGCCTGGTTCCACCGTGCTTGTGGTGATGTGGATGTTGCCGCTGTCGGCAATCGCATCGCGGCCGTTGACGGTGAGGTTCAGCAGCACCTGCTCGATCTGCGCGCGGTCGGCCAGGATGGTTCCAAGGTTGTCTTCCAGGTCGGTCTGCAACTCGATCGAGTCCCCCACCACGCGGCGGAGGATTTTCTCCAGGTCGCGGATCAGGTCATTGACATTGATAATCCTTGGCCGGGTGACCTGCTTGCTGCTGAATGACAGCAACTGGCGGGTCAACAGGGTTGCGCTGTTGCTGGCTTTGAGCACTTCTTCGATGTCGGCGCGCGCCAGGTGTTCGTCTTCCAGGTTGCGCAGCGCCATCTCGGCAAAGCCGGAAACCACCATGAGAATGTTGTTGAAGTCATGCGCCAGGCCACCGGCCAGCAGGCCCATGGCCTCCATCTTCTGCAGTTGAAGCAATTCTTCTTCTTTCTGGCGCAGCACCTGGATACCGGCTTCCAGTTCGGCGTGAGCACTTTTCAACGAGCTGTCCCGGGCCTCGATGGTGGAGAGCATCCCGTTGATGCCGCTGACCAGCAGGTCGAGTTCGTTGGCGTTGCGGACGCCGGCATGCTCAGGTTTTTCGCCAGGGGCTTCACTGGCGACTTCGGTCTCGGATTTCCCCAGCCGAAAGCGGCGAGAATAGTCACCGGTATCCGCCACGCCTTTCATGAAGCCGACGAATTTCTCCAGCGGTCGCAGGCTGGTTTTGACCGCCACCCAGGCAAGCAGGGCGCCTAGCAACACGGCCACCAACGCCTGCGTGGCCAGGGTTTTCATCAGCATCTGGTTGGGTTGTTCCATGGCTTCGCTCAGCGAGCGCAGCAGGAACAGGTTGACCTCATTGCCGGAGTCATCAACACCGAGTGTCATGGAGGTGACGATAAATTCCTCGCCGCCAATTTCCGTGGTGCCGTCGGGCTTGATGTTGTTCGGGTCCACGCCGCCGGGCGCAAGGGTGGTGTCCTGGCTACCCGGAACGGCCGGTAGCGTCGAAGCGATGCTTTCTCCACCCACGGTGACCGCGATGTCACCGCCAAAAAATCCGCGCAGGTTGGGCAGGAAACTGCTGTCGATGCGGTCGCCGAGGGTGAGGGTGCCGATGACATAGCCGCGCAGGCTGACCGGCGATGAACCAACGAAGTAGTGCTGGCCATTCAGCTCGATTACGCCCGAGTTACTGCCGCCGGGCGAAGCAGGGTTCAGCACCGCGCTGACCGGTGGCTTGCTGGACAGGTCTTCCTGCAACACCAGGCCGGAATCCATGCGCTCGTTGAACGCCAGTAGCCGGCCCTGTTCATCGGTGACAAACAGCAGGTCGTTGGCCAGCCCACTCCATGCCTTGTTCAGCTCATTCTGCAGGGTGGCCAGCAACTCCGCACCGCTCTCTTCGCTGCCGCCTGCTTCCATGCGGTAGGTTTCCATGGCCGCGCGCAAGGTGGGATTGTTGGCCACCTGGTCGGAAACCCACAGCAACTGGCTGAGCTTGTCTTCCTTGATGGTTTCAACCTGGCGTTCGCTGCGGTTGAGAATGTCCTGCAGGATCTGCTTGGTTTCGTTGCGAATTTCGATGCTGACGGTGGCAAACGCCAGCACGATCACGAAGGTGGTGAGGCCAACGCTCAGCAGGATGGCCTTGGTGCTGAGGCTCAGCCCGCCCAGGCCGGAGAGCGCCTTGCGCAAGGCGGATGGCTCGGCCCGGTCGACAGCAACCACGTTCTTGCTGGTCGCGCTCATGTCAATTGCCGCTGCTCGCCTGCAGGCGATCCCACCACGAGCGCATGTCAAACTGGTGCGAGAACTGCAGTGATAGCGCGTGGCCGTTCTTCGTGCCGCCCAGCAGCGCAACGTCTTCATCCATCTGGATGTTTCGGTAGGCCACTTTAAGCTGGGTGGCGGGGCTCAGGCGGTATCCAGCGCCAACTTCAAGATCGCCAAAATCCACTTCCTGGTGCGCCCAGTCGAGGCCGCCCGAATACTCGATGGCAGTCTCCTGGTTGCGCCCGTAACGCACCGCCCCGTACCAGCGTGGCGTGAACGTGTATTTCAGTTCCACGTAGTAACTCTGTGTATCGGAATCCTCGACGCTGAAGGGGATTTCGTACTCCGCGCGGACGTATTGGCCGTTCAGTTCCAGGTAGCCAGCGCTGTATTGGAAATCGAACCCCAGCACATCCTGGTCGTAGTCCTTCCATGTGCTTCCGCCGGGAAGGCCTTCATCGGCTTCATCGCCCAGGTAGGGGCCGTTGGTGTAGGACATGCCAAAGCGCAACTGCTGGACCGGCGAGTAGCCAAAACCCAGCACCGGGCGGTAGGCCGTGCCCGGTTCAACGGATAGAAAATCGGGCTTGATATCCGGCTCATCCACCATCGCGGCGCGGTAGTCGAACTTGCCGAACGAGCCGCCAATCTGCGCGCCGATCGGGTAGGTGGTAAGGAAGGTGGAGGGCTGGCCGATCAGCGGGTTCTTGCTGGAAAGGTGGCGATCGGAATAAACCGTTAGCGGGCCCAGGATTCTGCCGGCCTCGATGAAAAACGACGGCAGTGACTGGTGGGTGTAGCGAATGGCGTATTGCTCGAACTCGCCCTCGGATTCCGTTTCGCCGCTGGCATCTTCAATTTCGCCCTCCACCAATGCATACACCTGGAATGCGGGGGAGAGCTGGTACGCTGACCAGAGCTGGACGCGACCCACGTACGACAGGTCGCCATCGTTGCGCGAGAGCAGGTGTGAGCTGGAATCGGTGTCGTGCAGCTCTGCATCG
This sequence comes from Gammaproteobacteria bacterium, assembly GCA_030428105.1. GTDB lineage: Bacteria > Pseudomonadota > Gammaproteobacteria > Xanthomonadales > SZUA-36 > JAUIBE01. The sequence continues at coordinate 23,528 of JAUIBE010000016.1, read as the reverse complement.
AAGATGCCTTCGATCAGGAAACGCTCTTGCGCCGTGGCCGTGGCGCTTGCCAGTCCCAGCACCACGGCTGTTACCCGGCCCGTGTACTGGCACCAGCTCTGCCTACGGCCCCGCGTCTTCATCGTCCTCCACCGGAACGGTGATGTTGAGCTCCACGCTTTGCCCTGGCCGGATGGTCACCCGCTGTTCGACTTCCTCGCTGCGCTCGTGCCAGGCCACCACGGTGTATTCGCCGGGCGGAATGTTTCCAATCTGGTATCGGCCCTGCGCATCGGGGATGGCGAAGTAGGGGTTGTCCAGCACCAGCACCACGGCGCTCATGTCCGAGTGCAGGTGGCAAAACACCGGCGCCACGCCGGATTTGTCGAAATCTACTGAGCGGGATTCGCCCTTGGGGTAGCGACCGAGGTCGAACGACCGGGTGCCGGAGAGCGAAAACACGTTATGGAAAATAGGGTCCTGGTTGGGGAAGGCCACGGTTGAGCCTTTCACCACCGGCAGCACGTGGGGGATGAAGGTTTCTCCCAACTGCACCATTTCCAGTGCTTCGGCCGGGGCGCTTTGCTGTGCTTCCAGGAGGGCCGGAGTGGATTTCAGGTAGACCACTATGTTGGCCCACTCATCCTCGCGCAGTTGGCCCTCTTCGGGTGGAGCAATGGGCTTGATGTCGGGGTAGAGGCGAAAGCGCATTCGCTGTTCGGCCAGTTTGCTGGTGATGCGGATGTTGCCGGCAAGGGTGCCGGGCGCGCTGGATGCGCCGGCATCTGGTTGTGACCTGGCGGGCGTGGCCCACAAAGCGCCGAGAAGTGCGACAGTGGGTAAGGTCCACACCCACAGGTTTCTTACGCCGGGGGCCAAGGTTCGGTCAGGCCCTCGCCAACCGATAGCCGAGGCCGCGAACAGTCTCGATCAGGGAGCGATCGGAGCCCGCATCGATCTTCTTGCGCAGCTTGGCAATGTAAACCTCAACCACGTTGGTGAGGGGGTCCATGTTGATACCCCACACATTGCTGAGAATGCGCTCGCGGCTGAAGATGGTGCCGGGGCTGCTCATCAGCAGTTCGATCAGGGCCAGCTCCTTGGCGGTCATGTCCAGCTCTTTCCCATCCACTGAGAATCGCAGCGACTTGCGGTCGAATTCCAGCACGCCTGCTTTGAGGATGTGATCCTGGCTGGCTGCATTGGAAGAGCGGCGTGTAACCGCCTGGATCCGCGCGCGCAGTTCGTCAAACAGGAACGGCTTGGTGAGGTAATCGTCGGCGCCCATGCGCAAGCCGGCGATGATGTCGTCGGGTTTATCCATACCGGTAAGCATGATGACCGGGACTTCAATCTTGCGCATGCGAATCTGCTGGCATACCTCCAGACCATGCATGCCTGGCAACATCAAGTCCAGCAGGACGAGATCGAAATCGCCGCCCTTGGCCAGTTGCAGGCCAGAGTCGCCGTCATTGGCGACCACGCAATGATTTCCCTCTGAATTCAAGCCGCGCTGCAGGAAATCCGCAATTCGCGAGTCGTCTTCAATAATCAGAATTCTCATTGTTCGGCCTGGCTGTCCTTTTAATCGAAAATTTATCTTCAGTTAATTTTTGGTTTATTGGCAAGTTAGTTGCGCGCAGTAACATCTGCTCACCTGCTTCATTTTAGCCCAGCCAGAGTGACCAGAAGCGATGTTCGACTGCTCAATTCAGATCAAACTCCGGCCGGTCTATCGAATCAGCCCCGTCGGCCTATGCCGCGCCCGGTTTTATTGAGCATTGGAGGCTCTGAAATGAAAAAATACATTCTCCTACTTGCCGTTGCGGTTTTTTCCCTTCCCGCAATAGCACCCGCGCAGGACCTGATTGTTACTCGCAACTTCTCGGGCCTGTGGGACCAGCCCCAGCACGAGAGCCAGGGCATCAACCTGCAGATTGTTGACCAGGCCAGCGGCGAAAAGGTGGCCGTGGCGTATTGGTACACCTACGGGGACGACATGGAGTCATCCTGGTTCCTGGGAGTCGGCCCGGTAGTTGGCGACCAGGTGCAACTGACCCTGTATGAAGGCTCCGGCATTGGCTTCCTGGAAAGCAACAGCCCGGGCGATGACAACGTGCAGGTGGTTGGCACCATGGACATCTCGTTCAGCTCCTGTGACGACGGCCAGGTCAACTTCTCCACCGATATTGCCGCTGTGGGCTCGGGCGCCTTTCCGGTGCAGCGCGCCACCGGCCTGTTCAACATGCCTTGCAGCGGTGGTGTATCCGATGACACGCCGCCAAATGTCAATGTGACCGACGAGCGCATTGCGCTGGTGCCGACCGCCGCCGGTGGCCTGGCCAGTGGCCATGCTGATTTCGAAGAGCGCGCCGACCGCACCGAGTTCAAGGTGGAAGCCGAAGATGTGCCTGCCGGCACCTACCGGATTGTTGTTGGTGGCATCGACCGTGGTGCTTTGGTGGTCTCAGCCGTTACCGGCCAGGGCGAGACCGAATTCCGAAGCCCCGTCGAGCCCGGCAAAGTGCTGCTGACGTTTGACCCACGCGGCCAGGTGATCGAAGTGCATGATGCGCAAGGCGCCGTGCTGACCTCCGGCAATGCGGTGTTCGGTGGCAACAACAACGGCGGTAATGATGACAATGGCGGCAACGACGATAACGGCGGCAATGACGACAACGGCGGAAACGACGACAACGGTGGCAACGACGACAATGGCGGCGGTGACGTTGAGATTGAAGTCGACCTGAACAACACCGGGGTCTTTGGCGCCGCCTCGGGCGATGTCCGCTACCGTGTACGCAGCGATCGCACCGACTTCAACGTCGAAATAGAAGATGTGCCGGTTGGCGCATACGACTTCCGGGTGGGTGGGGTATCCCAGGGCACCATCCAGGCAGTCAACCTGGTGAACGGCGGCGTTGAAGGTGAGCTCGAGTTCCGCAACCCGGTGGAGCCCGGCAAGATCCTGCTGCAGTTTGACCCCCGCGGCCAGCTGATCGAGATTCTCGACGGCGGAACCGTGATCATGCAGGTGCAGTTCCCATCCAGCTAGTTTTCGACCTTCCCTCAAATGTCCGCTGGTTTGGATGGACGAGAAAAGGGCGCAGGGATGCGCCCTTTTTTCATTCCAGGGAGTCACGAGTAGGGCGGCCGCGCGCCGGGGCGCAACGCGGGGCCAATTTGCGTTAGAGTCACCCCTTGCCAACAAGCCGGTTTTTTCCTTGAACGACGCCACCAACAACAGCTCTGTTGTAGACACCATCGCGCGCCTGATTCGCGAGGGTTTTGATGGCCATTTCGCCCGCTTCCTGGATTACAGCCGCCAGGCGCAGGGTTGTTTCGAGCGCGGCGACTGGCGCGGCATTGCTGACATCAACCGGGCCCGAATCGACAGTTACGACCGGCGTGTCGAGGAAGCGGTGGTAACCATCGAGACGTGCGTCAGCAGCAACAACGTTACGGCCGATGACTGGAGCGAGATCAAGCGCGCCTATATCGGCGAACTGATGGATCACCTGCAGGCCGAGTGCGCCGAAACGTTCTACAACTCGGTGGCTTGCCGCGTGCTGAAGCGCGAGTACTACAACAACCGCTACATATTCTGGCGCCCGGGGCTTTCCACCGAACACCTGCAGGGCGAGCAGCCGAATTTTCGCAGCCACTACCCGGGGCGCAATCAACTGCGGCGCTGTCTCTTGTCGATCCTGACCCGGCCTCGTTTTGCCATCCGCTTTGATAACCTGCGCCGCGATGTGCGCCGCCTGGAGCAGGCCATCAAGGAAGGGCGGCCGCGGCGTTGGCGGAGACAACCGAATTACCAGATCCAGGTGTTGAACGCGGTGTTTGTTCGCAACAAGGCCGCCTACCTGGTGGGGCGCACCATCAACGGCGATGATGTCGACCCGTTCATCATTCCGTTGCTGCGTAGTCCCGAGGGCGCCCTGGAGGTGGATACGCTGATCGACCAGCTGCGTGACGCCAACATCCTGTTCAGCTTTGCGCGCGCCTACTTCTTTGTGGCGATGGAAGTGCCGTCCGCCTACGTTTCGTTCCTGAAATCTTTTATGCCGCGCAAGTCCGTGGTGGACCTTTACGCCACGCTCGGCCTGCACAAGCAGGCCAAGACCCTGTTTTACCGCATGCTGCATTTCCACCTGGCGCACTCGCGCGACAACTTCCAGGTGGCGCCGGGCGTGCCGGGGATGGTGATGCTGGTGTTTTACCTGCCTTCGCTGGATTTCGTCTTCAAGGTGATTCGCGATGAGTTCGCGCCGCCCAAGGACATGACCCGCGAGCAGGTGCGCGATAAGTACCAACTGGTCAAGATGCACGACCGCGTAGGGCGACTGGCCGATACGCTGGAGTACTCCAAAGTGGCCGTTCCGCTGGACCGCTTCGACCCCGCGCTACTGGAAAAGCTGCTGAACGAGACAGCCATGAACGTGGCGGTGGAAGGCGACAAGCTGGTGATCGAGCACGTTTACATCGAACGCCGCATGGAGCCGCTGGACCGCTACCTCAAGACCGCCACCGGCGGACCGCGAAAACGCGCCATTCGCGAGTATGGCCGCGCCATTCGAGACCTGGCCGGCGCCAATATTTTCCCCGGCGATATGTTCAAGAAGAATTTCGGCGTGACCCGCTCGCAGAGGGTGGTGTTCTACGACTACGACGAGATTTGCTATGTGACCGATTGCGATTTTCGCCACGTGGAGCAGGCCCAGGACGCAATTGGCGCCATGGCGCCAAGCTCACTGTGGTCGGTAAGCGATCGCGATGTGTTTCCGGCCACCTTTCGGCCATACTTTTTCGGCCCCGGCCCCGATGCCGACTACTTCGAAAAACACCACGCCGACCTCTACGACCCGCAGTGGTGGCGTGAGCAGCAGGCGCAAATCAAGCAAGGCGAACCGGCGGATATCTTTCCCTATCGCCAGAAAATCCGCTTTTGCAACCGCTTCTAATTCCGAGGCCAGTTTACTTAATGGCCGCAGCTAATTAAGTAGGCTTGCCCCGGTTTCTTGTTGCCAGACAGGGTGTTAGGTGCTAATTGTCAGGTAGGAAGGTGCAAAAAATGGTGGCGTCATGACCAGGACTACCCGGGCTGTAACACTCGCGCTAACGCTTCTCCTGCTTCCGCTGGCGGTCAAGGCTGCCGATGAAGGCATCCACGTTCGAGGCCAGTGGGTTCTCACGTTTTACGATTCCGATGGCGGGATTGAGCGGGTGGTTGAGTTTGAGAACGCGCTGACCCAGACCGGCGCCGAAACCCTTGCTGCAATACTGAGCCGCGGGGCCGCCACTGGCGAGTGGACCATCATCCTGGCGCACAACGCCGGGACGCAAAACGTGTGCGGTACCGTGGGTGTGCCGGCAGCCTGCACCATCGGAGAACCCACCTACGCTGGCTCGCTAACCAGCACCGACCTGGCTATCACCAACCTGATGGATGGTTCTTTTGAACTCTCCGGCTCGGTAGTCGCCGCCAATGCTGGCACCATCGACAAGGTGGACACGCGCTTGCTGACTTGTGCGCCAACCTTCAGCCCTGATTTGTGCGAAGGCGCGGATATATCGGGCGGTGGCGGTTTTACTGCCACCTTTATTGCGCCCGAAGCCGTTAGCGAGGGCCAGGGAATTGGCGTAAAGGTTACGATCAGCTTTAACTAGGTGATGTAGCGGTGTTGGTTCCCCTGTGCCAGCTAGCGGCCGTGCTTGCGGTAGGCTTCTCGGCCGCCGGTGAAAGCGGGCAGGGCGGTCCTTCGGTAAACATCAACTTGCTGGAAACCATCACGGTCAGTGATGCGCCGCAGTTGCTGGCGCCGGTATCGATTGATGTGCAGGAGACCATCACGGTTAGCGATTTGCCCGCTATCCTGCCGCAGCTTTCCATCCAGGTTCAGGAAAGCATCCTGGTTTCAGACAACGTTTCGGTGTTACCAGGGCTGCGCTTGCGCGTCCTGGAAACGATTACTGTGCAAGATGCGCCAGTGCTGGATCCAAACCTGGTGATTCCGCTTTTCTCCGACGGATTCGAGAACCCCTAGGCTGTTGGCGGCGCCAACCTCTGCTTAAGCTGCACAGTGGCTTTTCTGCGCGGTGATCCGTACAATTGGAAAACTTGCTTGTCGCTAACAAGTATTTGAGATGGCTTCCAACGCACCGCGCATGACCCAGGCAGAACGCACCGATCTTTCCGATCGGTTGATGCTGGATGCCGCGGTTAAACTCATTGTTGAACGCGGGGTGGAGCGCACCACGCTGCGCGAGGTGGGGGAGAACGCAGGCTACAGCCGCGGCCTGGCCGGGCACCGCTTTGGCAACAAGGCCGGCTTGCTGGAATTCATCGTGCAGACGGTAGGCGAGGGCTGGCTGAAGCAGCTCACCCGCGCCACCGGTGGCGCCAATGGCTACCAGGCAGTGGCCGCCGCCATCGACGAGCATTTGAAGTTTTGCATGGAGGCGCCCGACCACGTGCGCGCCTTCTATATTGTGTGGTTTGAATCCGTTGCGCCGGATTCGCCGCTGAAGAAAGTGATGTCAGGCATTCACGACCGCCGGCGCCGCGATGTGGCCCGCTGGATTCGCGAAGGTGTAAAGCGCGGTGGCCCGCAGCCGGCGCTGCCGGTGGACGCCATTGCCGGCCAGTTCAACACCGCCATCGTCGGCATCGTTTACCACTGGCTGCAACACCCCGACGACACCGAAGGCGTGGCCGCGTTGCACCGCGACCTGCGCAAAACCATGAAACTGCTGATCGAGAACTGAAATGAGCTCAACCGCTGACCAGATTACCGAATCCACCCAGGCCCACAGCGAGGCAACCACGCCGCTGCGTTTTGTCACCGCCGCCAGCCTGTTTGATGGCCACGATGCCGCCATCAACATCATGCGCCGCCTGATCCAGGCGCAGGGCGCCGAGGTGATTCACCTGGGCCACAACCGCAGCGTGATGGATATTGTCAGCGCGGCGATCCAGGAAGACGCCGATGCCATCGCGGTCTCCAGCTACCAGGGCGGTCACAACGAATACTTCCGCTACATGGTCGACTTGCTGAAAGAGATGGGCGCGGACCATATCCGCGTATTCGCCGGTGGCGGCGGAACGATCACCCTGGACGAGATCAAGGCGCTGCACGAATACGGCGTCGAGCGCATTTACCACCCAGACGACGGCATGGGCATGGGCCTGGTGGAGATGATCGAGGATGTAGTGAAACGCGCCGCCAAGGCTCGAGTCTCCACTTCGGCGCCGGGCCAGGTTGATTTGGGGGATTGGGGCACCGTTGCAAACGTTATCTCGGCGCTCGAGGACGAGGTGTTCGGCGACGCCGAACTGAAACTCAAGCGCCGCGAATGGGAAGGCGCCCAGAAGCAGGCCCCGGTCATCGGCATCACCGGCACCGGCGGTGCGGGTAAATCCTCAGTCACCGACGAACTGCTCAACCGCTTCTCACAAGCCTGGCCGCACATGCGCATTGCGGTGCTGGCCGTGGACCCCACCCGCCGCCGCACCGGCGGTGCGCTGCTGGGCGATCGCATCCGCATGAACACCCTGCGCAATCCCAACATCTACATGCGCAGCATGGCCACGCGGCGCCAGCACCTGGCCACCTCGGCCATCCTGCAGGACGCCATCACGTTTTTGAAAGGCTCCGGCTTTGACCTGGTCATCGTGGAAACCGCCGGCATCGGCCAGAGCGATTCGGAAATCGTAGACCTGGTGGATTTCCCGATGTACGTGATGACCAGCGACTTCGGCGCCCAGACCCAGCTCGAGAAAATCGACATGCTGGACTACGCCGAGCTGGTAGTGCTGAACAAGTACGACCGCCGCGCCGCCGAGGACGCGCTGCGCGACGTGCGCAAACAGTGGAAGCGCAACCACCTGAAATTCGACATGGCGGATGAAGACGTACCGGTGTACCCCACCATCGCCAGCCAGTTCAACGACCCAGGCCTGACCTGGATGTTCGTAAACCTGTGCCGCCTGCTGCACGAAAAGATGGGCCGCGAAGAGCCCTTCACGCCGCCCAACATTGACGTCACCACCAAGGAACCCAAAGCCACCGTGCTGATCCCCGGCCAACGCCAGCGCTACCTGGCCGAGATTGCCGAGCAGGGCAGAAACATCAACACCGACATCCAGCGCCAGGCCGAGGCGGCCAGCAAGGCGCAAAGCTACTTTGAATCACTTAAAGCGCTGGAAGACCCGGCGCTCCCCAAGCCGTTCACCAGGTTCGAAGCGCAAGCACTGCAAAGTGAAAACGCCGATCGCGCCATGGTGCTACTGCGCCAGCGTTATAACGAGGCCATTGGCGAGATTGCCAATGACGGCATAGAGCTGTTGCAAGCCTGGCCCAAAGTCAAAGCCGGCATCCGCAGCGAACAATACAGCTACGAAGTGCGCGGCCGCGAAATCACCGGCGACAACTTCCGCGAATCACTCAGCAAGCTGATGATTCCCAAGATCGGCATGCCACGCGATGCCGACTGGGGCGAACTCCTGAGCTTCCTGATGCGCGAGAACCTGCCAGGCGCCTACCCCTACACCGGCGGCACCTTCCCGTATCGCCGTGTGGGCGAAGACCCCATCCGCATGTTCGCGGGCGAGGGCACGCCCGAACGCACTAACCGGCGATTCCACTTGTTGGCCCACGGCCAGCCAGCCTCACGCCTTTCCACCGCGTTTGATTCCGTCACCCTGTACGGCGAAGACCCGCACACCCGCCCGGACATCTACGGCAAGGTGGGCAACTCGGGCGTTTCCATCGCCACGCTGGATGACATGAAGAAGCTGTATTCCGGCTTCGACCTGTGCGCGCCCAACACCTCGGTGTCGATGACCATCAACGGCCCGGCGCCGATGATATTGGCGTTCTTTATGAACACCGCGATTGACCAGCAGGTGGAAAAGCACCTGCGCAAGCACAACAAGTGGGAAGCGGCGCAGCAGCGCATTGATCAATATTTCGAAGGCAAGCAACGCCCGCGCTACCACGGCGAACTGCCGGAAGGAAACAACGGCCTGGGCCTGGGCATGCTGGGCATCACCGGCGATAAGCTGGTGGGCGTAGACGGCCTGGACCAGCAAACCTACGACGAAATCCGCGCCCAAACCCTGGCCACCGTGCGCGGCACCGTGCAGGCGGATATCCTGAAAGAAGACCAGGCGCAAAACACCTGCATCTTCAGCACCGAGTTCGCCATGCGCATGATGGGCGACATCCAGCAGTATTTTGTTGACCACCAGGTGCGCAATTTCTACAGCGTTTCGATTTCTGGTTACCACATTGCCGAGGCCGGGGCGAACCCGATCAGCCAACTCGCTTTCACGCTGTCGAACGGGTTCACGATTGTTGAGTACTACCTGGCGCGCGGCATGGACATCGACAGTTTCGCGCCCAACCTGAGCTTCTTCTTCTCCAACGGCATGGACCCGGAGTACAGCGTGATCGGCCGGGTGGCGCGGCGCATCTGGGCGCGCGCGATGCGCGAGCGCTACGGCGCCAACAAGCGCAGCCAGCAGCTCAAGTACCACATCCAGACCAGCGGCCGCTCGCTGCACGCGCAGGAGATCCAGTTCAACGACATCCGCACCACGCTACAGGCGCTGTACGCGCTGTTCGACAACTGCAACAGCCTGCACACCAACGCCTACGACGAGGCCATCACCACCCCCACGCCGGAATCGGTGCGCCGCGCGGTGGCCATCCAGATGATCATCAACAAGGAGCTGGGCCTGAACTTCTGCGAGAACCCCTGGCAGGGCAGCTTCATCATCGACGAGCTGACCGACCTGGTGGAAGAGGCCGTTTACCAGGAGTTCGAGCGCATTTCAGAGCGCGGCGGCGTGCTGGGCGCCATGGACACCATGTACCAGCGCAGCAAGATCCAGGAAGAGAGCCTGTACTACGAGCACAAGAAGCACGACGGCAGCCTGCCCATCATCGGCGTTAACACCTTCCGCCCGCCCGAGGGCCAGGAAGAAGTGGGCGAGATCGAGTTGATGCGCTCATCGAAAGAAGAGCGCGACCAGCAGGTGACCAACGTGGAAGCCTTCCGCGACAGCCATGCCGAAGAGGCGAAACCCCTACTGGAAGCACTGCAGAAAGTGGCGCGGGAGCGGAGGAATACGTTTGCTGCGCTGATGGAAGCGGGGAAGGTGTGTTCGCTAGGCTCTATGAGCCATGCGCTTTATGATGTGGGCGGGGAGTATCGGCGGAATATGTAAAGTGCGCCCTCGCTAGCCAAAGAAGTGGCCGAATGTGAGCCGTTGCGCGCGCTATATGGTGTGCTAGGGAGAATTGGGGGAATGTGCAGGAGAAACCCACTCCGGAGGTTAGGAGGTGAGCTGAATTGATGAACAACTTGTGCGCGCCAAGTTGTTTGCGGGTCCGTCACCGAAGGCTTGGTTGATTCATTTGCGGTAATTGTAAGACCGACCAGCGCAAAGAGAGCACACCCGCGACTCTGTAGCTTCAATTTGCGCTATTTGGAGAGCGTTGCATGATGCGAGTGGGAAGCCCGCGAAAACCCACTTCAGTTCGAAACTAACCACCAGCATGTCAGGCCCGCAAGCACGTTCAGGACAAACGCACCAAGTATAGAAAGTGCCAATTTGATCATGCTGTTTCTAGCTTTGGCAGCGAGCTTCGATAGTGCGTCATTATCCCCATTCGTGATTAAGAAAAGACTAACTTGCTGAGAGCGTCGAGACCAATGTGCCATCTTCACGTTGATGCGTTTGGCAATGTCGCGCACAACCATGAACAAGGCGAAAATTACTGGTGAAACCATGACTTGGAATGACAAGTCACCTTTTTGTCCTGAAAAAATTGCAGCACAAGTGACTATTGCCAAAGGCAGTATAGAGATGTTTAGCTGGTCTATTAACCACTCAAATCTCTCGTAAACACCACTCATTCGCAGGTAGGGATGGGGCTTGTTGCGGGCGTCGATCCAATTTTTCGCAATAAGAAAAATCTCATCTGCGTACGCCTGTCCAGCGCCATCGACAGTAACGCAGGTGGAGCCCATTTCGAACTCAAGATTGTCGATGTCATTTGGAGATTTTGAAAGAGCCGCTTGCAGGAACACAAACGGGTTTACTGGGTTGGAAATTCTGACTGTGATGGAAAGTTCGTTTCGAATTCCATCGATTTGGTGGATCAACTCCCACCTCATTACAACGCGCTCCGTTTGCTTCCCAATTGGTATGGTGTTGTAGCTGCTTAAGTCTTCTGTTGCGCCGTCGTGATGCGTTCTGTCGCTGTACGAAATTAGAAATGAAAAGCTAGGAATGTCCGCGCTTTGGACCGTGCCCAATTTCTCACCAATCCTATCCACCAGTTCTCTGAGAGCGTTAAGGTCGCAAATATAGCGCTCATTGAAAACCTTGGTGACAGCCCCTAATCTGGATTTGGTGAGTGAGTAAGGCCTACCTAGTACCGCGACAGATTTTGTGAGCTCGCTCATTACTGCTCCCTTTTTTGTATCTGAAAATTGCGTGATTTGTGCGCCAGTGGGCTATTTGTAGCTGGGAAACAATCTCTGGGGCGAGTATGAGAACTCGCCACAGGTTGCCATCCACAGGTGCTACATTCTTCATAACACACATGGTCAGAACCGAGCACAAGTGTGTTGGGTTCAGTTTATAAGCTCCATCGGCGTTGGGGAAAGTTATTCTCACTGCTGGTCGGCTATCGGGGTTTGCTCCGTTGCACATGCGTTGGTAACAATCTCCTCTATGAGAGTTTTAGTGATCCGGCCACTTTCCATTAGCACAGTATCTCAACTGTGGTTCCAAAGGCTCCCCAACTCACGATGCTCCAATGAAATAGATGTGCTCAAATAGTCATACTTAGGTCAAAATGCGAGCATCTAACATTCGTTCAAACATCATTTGGGTACTGTCGGGAGGTGTTGGGCATCCTGGAGAGTTACACCCTTGAAAGTTTCGCGACTGGTTTTGGTTGTTGAGGGGTTCCTTTTCTCGGTATCGAATTCGTCCTTCGCCACCACCTCCATCACTGAGGAAACCAGCTTCGGCTCCAACCCGGGTGGCCTCAGATTGTTCTACTACATACCAAGTTTCTACGACGAAGGTGGCCCCCTGGTCGTCGTGGCGCACGGCTGTTCCCAGGATGCACAGAATATTGCCGATACCAGCGGCTGGGGTGAGTTGGCCGATGAGTATGGCTATGCCTTGTTGCTTTCCCAGACCGGCACCGCCCACTCGGCGGTGAGCCATTGCTTCCGCACCTGGATGACCGATCACCAGGGTAGGGGTGCCAGTGAACCGCTCTCGGTCAAGCAGATGATCGACTACATGGTCTCGGAGTTTGCTGTGGATGAAGACCAGGTCTTCATGACGGGGCTCTCGGCCGGCGGCAACCTGGTCAATGTCATGCTGGCCACCTATCCGGATGTGTTTGCTGCCGGGGCGCCCATTGCCGCTTACCCGTACAAATGCGCCACCGACATCGATGATGTTCCGTATTGCGCCTATGGCTATGTGAACTACACGCCGCTGGTGTGGGGCAACCTGGCCCGTAGCGGCTACCCCGGTTACAGCGGTTCACGCCCTGTGGTTCAGATATGGCACGGCAGTTGGGATGCCACCATCAACCTGGCCAACCGGTATCAGCAGGTCAAACAGTGGACCAATGTGCATGGCATCGACGCCAATGTGGACTGGTACGGCTCTTTGCTGGGATATCCGCATTACCTGTACAAGACCTGGGCCGGCGCGACCAGGGTTGAGACCGTGACCGTTACCTACATGGGTCACGCCATCGCGGTCGACCCGGGTGCTTCCAGTTGGCAATGCGGGGCCACGGGTACCTACGCGGCGGATTTCAACATCTGTTCCGCTTACTGGATTGGGGTGTTTTTTGGGGTGGTACCTTAAGGGGGGTAGCAGAAACTACCGATAGTTGAGGCTCCAATGCACGGAACAAGCCTCCTTCAGCCATGGGGCGCGAGCAATCAGCCCGCGCCCCTTTTATCACCTAGTCTGGCCTGCCTACAGCCGATTACCGTTCCGCATTCCAGATGCGCACTGACGCGCCGTGTTTCAGAGGAATTTCAGCCTCCCTGGGATTGCGTCCGGTACGCCTGACCCGCAAGACCGCCCCCTCTCCGCGTTTGGCTGTACCGCCCTGTGCTCGACGGGAAATTGAACTACTCACGTCAATCATGAAGTCCACGTAAGCAACTGCACACTCATCGCCGAAGAAGCTCTTCTCTGGTTCACAGTACATGCCGGTGCTGATGCGGTACCAGCGTCCAACCTGGAACTGAATAGCATTGCCGTAGAAGCTCCCAAACTGTGGTCCATTTTGCTGCTCCGTCCATTTAACCCAGCGTTCGCTACCAGGGATTTTCCATTGCGTGTGACCGGGTGGAAAGCCATTAAGTGGCTGGCCGTTCTGGAAATCATAGGCACTGAAAGAAAGCACGAGGTTTGAGCATGCATTGATTGCACCGAGGTAGTCCATGTAGGCCTGCATCTGGTCTTTCAACGCTTGGCTTGGATCAAACTCCACCAGGTAGGGCTGGTTGATTGCTCCGGTGGGAACAATTTTAAGAGAGCTTGCCAGGGTGTCCGAGTTCCAGGGCGGGCAGCACGGGTCAAACTGCGTTTCCTCGTACGCCGTATTGGCGTTGAAGTTATCAAAACCAATGCCAGGTACGCCGCCGCCACGATAGCTGATCTCAATGCGCGAGAACTGTGACGCTGATAGCTCAAATTTGCCAATGTGATCCATATCTCGGCTGCCCTTTGCAACTGGGTCTGCGGATGTTGCAGACATGGTCTGCGTGCAGTTGGTGATGGTTGCAGTTGGTCCGCAGAAGGATTCCTGGTCGACAACTGTGTTGCCATCGTATGCCTCCACGTTCCAGACCTCGTCACCATCGATATCAAGAATGAGCCCACTTGCACCTGTTACAGGCTGCAAGTACTCAATGACAAGAACGGTGTTTGCTTGCGAGGTTCGCTTGCCATCGTCGGTAACGAACTGACAACCAAGTCCCAGGCTCGTGGCGCCTGGGGTGCTGTCCATCTGGCCCGACAAGCTGCGGGCACAACCGGAGTCAAAGGGATAGGAATTGGACCAGAACGCTTCTGCTGGATTGCTTGAGCTGTTGTCCACGCCGCCATATTGCGCGACATACGCGGGCTGCTGCGCACCCCCAATCTTCATATAGATTTTCACATCTACCCCTTGCATATTGATAGGGGCAGTTGTGAGTGGGCCGATGGGTTCGTTTTCGAATCCATACTCCTGAGCTGACAGAGTGCTGGCCAGGAGCATCGCCCCTGCGCACGTGGCAAGTTTCAAAATGTTTAAGTGCTTCATGACGATCTCCTTCAGTGGTTTAATCGAATGAGTGCTGTTCACTCAAACCAGAAGTGAAAGGAGTCGAGGCTTTCTCTCACCAAGGTGGGCGGAAAAAACCGGGCCCCTTTCGAGGCCCGGCAGTTCCCCTTGCACGAATTCGAGGGCTACTGCACTTCGTAAGCCCCCACATCGCAGGTGGCGATTCCGTCGCCGTCACCATCAACGGGCCGTGGCTGGCCGTGCTGGTCGGTGGCTGGGCATGTGCCGGGGTCCGCCGCGTCGATCAGCGGGCTGTTGTTGGTCGGCAGGTGTACTGGGGTTTTCCCTGCAAGGTCCGTCACAAAGTACTCGAGGCCTGGGAAGTAGGTTTGGGCGGTAAAACCACAACCGCCGGAAAGGTCTCTTGCCAGGTTTCCTCTCGAATCAACCGCGGTCGATGGGCCGTCGAGCCGGCAGTCGCGCCCGTACCAGCGACGGAACATCATGTTGTTGCTCAGCTTGATATTCCCATTGGGATCCGCGGTCTCAAGGCGAACCTGGCCGTGGTCGCCGCCCGTGTTGAGATAGAAGGTGTTGGACTGGATATTGGCCACGCCAACCGGGTCCTTGATCCACAGCAGGGCGCCATCCGAGACTGTATTGCGCGAAAACGTGCTGTTCACTGCCTGGAAGCTCGAATTCCGAACCTCAATGGCATGTTTATCCACGCTGCTCGGCGGCCAATCGCCCAGGCCAACATTCGAAACCAGGGCGCTGGAATGAATGTCCAGTTCGCCGCCATCAACCTCGATCATTGGCTTTGCGAAAGCATTGAAGCGCAATTCCGTATCGATCATTTCGATGGTCGATGCATTTGCTTCGATAAGCCGCTCGCCTGCGTCATTCGACAGGTTCGTCAGGAAGAGCGAATTCTCGATGCGAACGACGCTGTTGTTGGCGTTAAGGACTTCGCCATAGGTCCTACCGATGTTGACATCGGCCAACAGGACCAGCGAGTCAGCAAATTTCAGCAGCGGGTAGTCATCAGGCGGTCGGAAGTCGTAGAACCGCACACCATCGAGCGTGACTTCGGCCAGTTCGGAATCAATCGCTTCGAAGCTGCCCGGGTTTGCCCTGAAGAACAGATCGGTGACTACAAGGCGGGCGCCCGGTTTGACGTTCACCATCGGTCTGTTTGAGCTTCCTCTAATGGTGAGGTCCGCCTGGCCTAGGCCCTCAATGGTGATGTCGCTGGTGATTTCCAGGGGGTCGGGCATGGTGAGTTGGTGAACGCCTGCGCCGAGCACGGGATCGAACCGGATAACATCTGCTCCGCTGCCTGGTGCGCATTCCCCCTCATTCGCGAAGACCGGCGCATCGGTATTCGCTGCGTGGATCGCTTCGCGAAGGCCGCAGCGTCCATCGTTGAGGAATCCATCCGCCGTGGTGGTCACGAGCTCTGAATACTCAATCCCGCATCCCGGCGGCAGCACGTATTCCGCCAGGTTGCCAACAGAGTTTGGCCCTGCGCTGGCGAATTCACCGCCCACGAGCAGTCCCTGGTTGCAATCGGGGTTGGTGCAGGTGGCAACGCGTACCGGGGCTGAATTGCCGGAGATGCCAACGCCTCCATCCAGTTCGATTGCGGTGCCGGAGCCATCGCCATAATCGGCGGCGTGGTCGGCCGGATCCGTGAACGCGCCAAAGGCGTACAGGCTTTCCTCGCCATCGCATTGCATGGTTCGCAATTCCCACACGTTGACGTTGGGCACGGGAAACACCTGCTGCCACACGCCGGCAAGCTGATCCCACCTGGCAAGGCGTGCGTAGTTGTTGCCGGGAATGGAGACGCCGAAGTTCCCACCGGCATACAACTCACCGTTCATGATCTCAAGTGAGTACACGTTCTGGCTGTAAAAGCCTTCACCCACCGGAAGCCAACTGCTTCCGGACCGCCTGGCGATTCCGCCGGGAAAATCACCAGCGGCGTAGAGGTCGCTGCCAAGAAAAATCAGGTCGTAGACCCGGTCAGGCACATCGCCGATAGAGCCACCCACCTGGTTCCAGTTACCACCCGAGTATTCGCACACGAACTTGCATCCATCGCGGTTAAACCCGCCAGCAGCAAAAAGGCTGGGCCCGTTCGCCAACAGCTTGAACACCTGGCCGATGTTGGTGCCGGGTAGCGTCGCGTCCCACTCGGTTGAATCGTCCAGCGCCAACCATTCATCGTTTAGAAGCATGAGAACCGCGCCATCAGCGCCATCGGTGAGGATGTTGCCGCCAATGACGATGTTGTTCTGGTATTCGGTTATGGCGCGAACTTTTGAGCTCGGGTCAATGGCGGGCCCTTCAACGCTTTCCCAATGGCTTCCGGTCCACCTGGCAATTCCAACAGCGGCTATGGTGCCGCCATATTCATCCGGGCCAACCTCGGTAAATGAGCCCACCACGTAGGTGTCCGAACCAATCACTGCGATATCCCATACCTCGCCATTAGTGCCGTCGAGGCCGATATGCGGCGGGGTGCCGTTCCAATTCTGTGCGGTCGCGGAATGTGTCCCAAGAAGCAAGACAACGGCCATGGCCGTGAAAAACCTGGTTGATGCATTCATGACTGTTCTCCCAAAAAAAAACGAGCATTTCGGTTAACTCGATCCATAGGTGGAAGAACCGCCCGGATTCTCCCGCCCGGGTTGGAACAATTTGTGCGGTGGCGCCTTCCCTGGTCTTCTCATTGGGATATCCAAGTAGAATCATGGGCTGGGAGAAACGGGGACTGTCGAAGATCACCACATGCGTCGAGGTAGCGAATCAACACGATTGATCCGCCACGGCATGCTTGCCGGCATGCTCGGCCTGTTGCTTGCAGGCTGTTCGCCGCCAGCGTCTGAGCTGCAACTGCAATTCGAACAACGAATCGACCATCCGGAAATTGACCAGCCGCTCTCACATGAAGTCCGCCAGGAAGCCGGGCAAACGCTGCTGGTGCAGGCTCAGGGTCACGAAGTGGAGTACAAAGTGGCGGTTCTGGAGGCGGGTAGACCACTTCGGCGGCTGACCACCTGGTGGGTGCGCCTTCCGCCTTTATACACTGTCGTTCCTGCGCCGCCCGCAGATCGCTTGTTGACGGTCGAAATCACGCCACTGCAGAAGACTGCGGATGCGCACCTCGCTCTGAGCATCTTCGAATTTCCTGATGACGCTGACCCCGACCTGGTAGAGGCTTACACGCTTTACGGAAGGGCCATTGAGCCCACTGACAGCGAAGCCGCCGAAGTGTGGACTCCAAGGGTGGAGGGGCTAAAGGAGGCGTCGCGACTGTTCGGCCAGAACGGGCATGATGAGCAGTCCCTTTGGGCGGCCAGCCTGGCGGCGCTGTTCCTGTATTACCCAATGTACGACAACCCCAGCGCAATAACCTTGGCTGAGGAAACTTATCGCGATGCCCACCAACACGGACACGAACGCATCGCGCTGTTCAACCTGAGTACCGCGGGCCAGACGCTGATCGAACGTGATACTGAGGATGCCTTCGAGGAAACGGTTCGCAAGCAACGCCTGGCCCAGGAGCGTTTTGCACAGGCCATGGAGCTGGCTGGTTCACTGGGGCTCGCGTTCGAACACGCCTGGGCGAAGAACAACCGAGGTATCGGTTACTACTACCTGGATGAATTCGACGAGGCGGTGCGCTGGTACGAGCAGGCACTCATCGATGCCGGTGAGCTTGGCGATCCGTATTTTCTCAACCTGGTGCGTGGAAATCTGGTTCTGGCCAGGGAGCAACAAGGGGACTATGACGGCCAGTTGGAGGTGTTGACTGCAATCAACCGGGATCTGCGTGCGCAGGAAAACACCAATAACCTGATCCACAATCTCAACGATATCGGCAGGCTTCACCGCCTGCTGTACCAGTTTCCGGAAAGCATCGAGGTGCTGGCCGAAGCTCAGGCGTTGGCGCGTGAGACCGATGACCGGGAATCGTACGCGCGGGCGGGTTTGTGGTTGGCGATGGCCTATCGTGCGATGGGTTACATGGAACGGGCAGAGGAAATCCTGCTGGACGCCATTCCACGCATGGAAGCGGTCAACAACGGGCGTTTATTGCGTGAAGCACACCAGGCAGCCGCCAACATGGCGCAACGAAGTGGACGGTATGAAACCATGCGGTTCCATCGCGAGGAGCAACGCCGGTATGCAAGCTCCGATGCGAACCTCGCCACCTGGTTCTATAACCGCGGCATGGACGCAATCGAGGCTGGTGATGAAGACGCATTTCGATGGCTCGATGAGGCGCTTGAGCGCTTCGAGGCGGCAGAATTTTCCCAGATGGCTCACCTGACTCGGCTTCAACGCTGCGCATGGGCCTTGAGCAGTGGTGCAGTGCAGTGTGACCTGGATTCGACAAGACAAACTTTCGTTTGGCTGCTCGATCATGCATCCACCTCTCGACAGTTCACTGCCCGTGAAGTCTGGATAGAGATTCTCCTGGGTTCCGGTAATTCGGTAGAAGCACTTTCTGAACTCGAAACGTTGATCGACGATCTGGCGTTTTATCGCCAGAACCTCCCCGGGGTGTTGGGTGCATGGTTCTGGGACAGGCGCAATGAAATCTTTGAGCGGTATCTGGGACTGCTAATAGAACGCGACCTGTCGGCTGGTGGTGGGTTGGAATCACTGTCTGCACTCAGCCGCCTGAGAAGCATGGGCCTGACTTCCGATTCCCCGAGTATCAGTGCAGAGCAGGGCGCCGAGATTCGCCGATTGCTTGCACGTCGGGAGCAATCGGATGGTGAGCAAGAAGATGCAATCGAGTTGGAAATTGATCGCCTTTTGCTCGCTACAAGAGAATCTGCGGCCGGTGAATCTGAAGCGCCCAGGTCATTCAACACCTCAAATATTCCCGAGGGTCACTCGGTTCTGGCCTTTCACATCTCGGATTCGGGCGCGTGGCGGTGGTTTGTCAGTGATGGAAAAGTCCGGCTCATGCAATTGGGTGATCCTCAGGAAATAAAAAGGGCTGTGGGCAACGTCAGATCGAACATTCGGGTCGCTGGATATTCCAATCTAGACGCGGACCTTGGTCGCCTTGGAGCAATGCTTCTCCAGAATCTGGAAGAACAGCTGCCAGAAACGATTAACATCTTGGCGGGAGGAGCACTCAACGGCTTGCCCTTCGATGCCCTCAGGTTGAGCGGGAAGTATCTAGTCGAGAACCACGTTGTGATCAACCGC
Organism: Gammaproteobacteria bacterium; assembly: GCA_030428105.1. Lineage (GTDB taxonomy): Bacteria > Pseudomonadota > Gammaproteobacteria > Xanthomonadales > SZUA-36 > JAUIBE01. Next base: position 3,984 of record JAUIBE010000016.1, on the reverse strand, counting down.
ATGACGCTATTGAACATCGGTGAATCAGAACTGCCTTTCACCATCGAGCGAGTGTTCTTGGCGGGCAACCCAGAAATCGAAGGCGTTGCGATGCTGGCGGCTGCAGGGCAGGAACTGGATGCCGTTGCTGACACATTTTCTGATGCCGAAATCCACCGGTTCGAGGGCGCGGGGCTGAACGTAGATGCGTTTGAAACTGAGGCATTTCGCCAATCAGATCTCGTGCATATTGCCTCGCACGCAAGCCTCGACCTCAAGTACCCAGAACTGTCGCGGTTGGCCCTGTCCTCGGACGGTACGGTTGAACGCTTCCTGACCCCGCGAGAGCTGGCAGCCTCAAATCCGAAGGCGAGGCTTATCGTGTTGAGCGCCTGCGAAACGGTTGGCTCGACCGAATTCAGCTGGGATGCTGGCCTAGGCTTTGTAAGCGAACTGGAAGGGCACGGGCAGAAAACCATGGTTGCCAGTCTATGGCCCATTGGTGATCAGATCGCGTCGAGGCTTTTTACGGTCTTTTACGGCAAAACCGCCGAGGGAATGGAACCCTCGGAAGCACTGGCCATTTCGAAACGTACTTTGCTTCAGGACCACCCAATTACTGCTTGGAGTCCACTCTCTCTAGTTGAATAACAAAGGTTTTGTCATTCTCACCCTCTGCGAGAATATCATCTCCTCCCCCTCCACCATGTGCATGACCTAGATGAGGGCCTCTGCATTCTGGTGGAATCTCTACGGGCTCGCCATCTACTCCGATTGGAACGTGGCCTATCGTTATGCTCAACCCACCGTGACCGGATATCACAATATGTTCAACTGACACTACGTGAGGACACAAGTTGAAGTAGAAATCTCCGATAAGTTTCATACCCCCCTCACCTCTGACAGCTCGAAACGTGTTGGCAAACATGCTGTTTCCAGATGAACTCTTAATCCAAAATTCATTACTGGGAGAATATAGGCGGCGTATTTCTAAATATTCATCATGCCCGTATGCCATTTTGCCTGGGATTTTGAATGTTCCTTCAAATGCCGCCAACTGTCTGTCAGAGCTTCCCACGCTCTTTGGTTGGACCAACTCCTCCTTCGGATTAGCTTTCATCTCACTTTCACGATCATGTGCTGCTGCAACGGCCGAAAAGTGAGGAATCAGGATTGCAAAACTGACGATGAAGCCTAGTCGAAACTTCGTCATTTGGGGCTCCTTTTTCGTTGGTGTGTGATCTTGCAGTTTTGTTAGGTGTTGATAGAGGGCATTCTCTCACCTCACCCCTCATACTTGGTATAGTCGCTGTGCCAACTAATGTCTATGTGGTTGATATGAATTGACTTCTGAAGCCAGCCAATCCCAAGACCTGGTACAGAGGATTTCTGGCCAGGATCAGGCCGCAGAAGCAGACCTCGTTAACAAGTACGAACGAGGCCTCAAACTCATCCTTTTCAAACGCACAGGCGATGCGCAACTCGCTCAGGATCTTTGCCAGGACACCTTTGTCATCGCATTGCGGAAACTCAGGGCAGGGGAGTTACGCAACCCCGAGGCTCTGGCGGGGTTCCTTCGCCAGATCGCCGTTAATCTCACGATCGAGCACTACCGAAAAGAGAAACGATACGTCAGCCAGGACGATGGGATAATCTCGCTACGAACGCCACATATAGAACAGAAATCTGCTGCAATTGACCGGGAGGCGAGCCGTGCGATATTGGATTCGGCGCTCGAAGACCTGGCACAACCGCGCGACAGGGAGATTCTGCGGCGGTTCTACCTTCATGATGAAGACAAATCGAATATTTGTAATGCACTTCAATTGTCGGCCGCGCATTTTGACCGGGTTCTGTATCGCGCCAAGCAGCGTATGCGCCAAATGCTACAGGAGCAGCCGGAGCTCAAAAGCATGCTTCTAGGTACGCTCACCAATGACTGAACAGAACTTCTCAGAATGGGTAGACGATTACGTTCGTGATCGCTTGCCGGCCGATGAAGAGGCTGCGTTTGAAGAAGCTTTGCTTGAAGACGCTGAATTGCAGGCCCAAGTTGAAGTCGCGCTTGGTATGCGCGAAGCACTCAACAATGATTCCGAACTTGAATTGCAGGGCGCGATGCCAGCTCGGCCATCGGCGGGTAATTCCTGGTCTGGATATGCCTTAGCTGCGAGTGTCGCGTTGGCGATCGTGAGCACAACCTTGTATTGGCAAGCCGGTGTTGAGAATGACCGATTGATCAATCAGATCGAATCGCTCGGCCAACCGGTGGGATCCGTGCTCCACGTGCCCGTGAATATCATGCGGTCTGGTGGTCAGTCCACACCTGATGTCATTGTTCAAAAGCCCGAGGGCAGGGCAGCCATCTTGTTGGATATCGAACTAGGGACAAAGGCGCGTGGTGAAGCACAGCTGAGCTTTGAATTGCTTGATCCCAGTGGAGAGCCAGTTTTGACATGGCAGTCTTCACCGACCTCAGAGGGCAGGACCAGCGTCGTGCTTTCAAGCGAGCAAATACCCGCGTCGAGACTGTGGCTTCAGATCAGCGATTCCAGCGGAAATGAATTGGAGCGGCGGTTGCTTGAGTTTCGGCCGGCAAACTGACGCGACGCGCTGGGGCTGGACTCCGGAGTTCTGGCAGTTCGTCGACAACGCTGGCAGGAGTTCTGACAATGCCAAGTATCTGAGAATTACTTGATTACTTTTTCGTAACGTAGCGTTTTTTACCCCCAAATCGTTGGTTTAAGGCGTCTAAAGGGCCGATTTGCACATCATTCGAATGTAAAACAGAGGGTTACTTTGATCCTACCCTAGCGAAGCAGACCCTGGCGAAGCAGGTCATGTCAGGTCAATACAGGAGGGGAAAAATGCGCAGACTTACGGAGGAAACCGCTGTTGCGGGATTTGAAGTCGAGCAGATGGTCATGGACTACTGGCAGGAGGTCGACGTCAATCATGCTGCCGACATCAAAGGATACTTCACCGACGACTGCAGGTGCGTGATGGGGCCGTACACGCTCAACGGGCCAGATGAGGTGGTAGCCTTTTATGCGGAACGCATTGAGATCGGTCGGACCGAATTTCCGCCCCATGGACGAACCGCCTATCACTCCATCACGAACCTGCGGGTGAACGTGGACAGCAACGAGCGCGCGTCGGCCAATTTTCTGTCCATCGCCTATTCGGCGCCGGGCAAGACTCCGCCGCCCATTCTAAACGCGACGGTTCCGGTCTCGGTGGGCAAGGTACGCTTCGAGTTCCGCCGGGAAGCCGATGGCCAGTGGCGTATCTTCGAGTTCGAGGGGTCATCGACATTTCTTGGTGGGGACGACTACGTCAAGAAGGCACTCAAGGCGGATGAAAGTCTTCAACGCAATCGGTAAATTAGCCGCTGTCCCGGAGGTTCCGGCCCACGCCGGTTAGTGCTTGAGAGAGGGGAAATAAATGATCATTGACCAGGTGACCCGCAGTCTGCGCGCCCGGGATTGGACTTCAGTTGTTGTTGAGATCGTCATCGTCATCATCGGTATCCTGGTTGCGCTTCAACTCGATAACTGGAACCAGAACCGCAAAGCAAAGGCGCAGGCCGAAGTATGGCGCGCGGCGATCATCGAGGATTTGCGGTCGACAAAGCGCAACCTCGAGTGGCGCATTGATTACTACGAGCAGGCACTGGCCTTCGCCGAAACAACACTGCCGGCCTTACAGGACGATGCGCCGGTCACGGCGGAGCAAGGCTGGAACATCGTGCTGGGCGCTTTTCAGGCCGGCCAGATCATGCCATTCCGCGTGGACGGCCCCACCTATCGTGAAGTGCAGGCGGAAGGCGCCCTTAGTTCTGTCGCTGGCCGGGACGCCCTCACCAAGCTCGCCAACTACTACGAAGTCGTCTCCAATGATGTTGAGGTCATATCCGGAGGCAGCCCACCCTACCGCGACATGATCCGCGAGAAAATGCCCTGGCCAATACAACGCCATATCTGGGCCAGTAATTGCCAGGACCAG
>JAUIBE010000015.1 GCA_030428105.1 Gammaproteobacteria bacterium | reverse complement strand
GTCGTCGCTGAAGTCCTTGGTCACGGTGAAGTTGCCCGTGTTGAGCGTATTCACGATTCCGCAGGATCCATCAATCGGATCGCCATCGGCGCAGTCGGTCTGGTCGGCGGTGTAGCCGGCCGGGACCACTTCCGTGGCGGTACAGGTCGCCCCTGGCGTAAAGCCTTCAACCGTAAACACGGCCGGTGAAGCCTCGGAGGCACTCTGCGGGTTGTTGGTCACGGTGCCACTGGTGCACACCGCGTTAACCGTAACCGAAGCCACGCTGTCGTCGCTGAAGTCCTTGGTCACCGTGAAGTTACCAGTGTTCAGCGTGTTGACGATCTGGCAGGAACCATTGATCGGGTCGTTGTCGGCACAATCGGTCTGGTCGGCGGTGTAACCAGCCGGAACCGATTCCGTGGCGGTACACGTGGTGCCCGGCGCGAAACCTTCAACGTTGAATACCGCCGGTGACGCCTCGGAGGCGCTCTGCGGGTTGTTGGTCACGGTGCCGCTTGAGCACACTGCGGTAACCGATACGGACGCGACGCTGTCGTCACTGAAGTCCTTGATCACCGTGAAGGAGCCGGCATTCAGCGTGTTGACGATCTCGCACGAGCCATTAATCGGATCGTTGTCGGCACAATCGGTCTGGTCGGCGGTGTAGCCGGGCGGAACCGTCTCCGTGGCGGTACAGGTTGCGCCCGGTGTGAAGCCTTCAACATTGAATACCGCAGGCGACGCTTCTGATGCGTTCTGCGGGTTGTTGGTGACGGTACCGCTAGAGCACACCGCGGTGACTGAAACCGAGGCCACGCTGTCGTCACTGAAGTCCTTGGTGACCGTGAAGTTACCGGTGTTCAGCGTGTTGACGATCTGGCAGGAGCCATCAATCGGGTCGCCGTCGGCACAGTCGGTCTGGTCGGCCGTGTATCCCGCCGGAACCACTTCCGTGGCGGTACAGGTTGCGCCCGGGGTGAAGCCCTCGACAATGAACACGGCCGGGGAGGCCTCAGAGGCGCTCTGCGGATTGTTGGTCACGGTGCCACTGGTGCACACCGCGTTCACGGAAACGGAAGCCAGGCTGTCGTCGCTGAAGTCCTTGGTCACCGTGAAGTTACCCGAGTTCAGCGTATTAACGATGGTGCAGTCCGGGTCAGCTTCGATATCGACGTTTGCACAGTCGGTTTCGTCCTTGGTGTAGCCGGGCGGAAGCGTGGCGTTCACCTCGGTCGCGGTACAGGAAATGGGCGCCGTGTAACCGTTGACCTGGAACTCGGCGGGGTCGCCCTCCGAGGCCTGGCCGTCGATGACCGTAATGGTGCCGTTACCGCCACATTCAAACGCGATATCCACGGCAGCCGCGTTGTTATCGCTGAAGTCCTTGAATACCAGGAAGCCCTGGGAAATCTCTGCGATCAGCTTGGCTTCAATAGCCGGCTGGTACTCGGAGAAGTCGTCCACCAGGACCACGAAGCCCTCGTCACCGCTTTCGGGACACTCGTTGGGCTGGTCGCACGCGCCATCAGGCGTGAATACGATGGCCGGCTGGGGCCAAACACCGTCTTCCAGGTTCTGCTGGTTGACCGCGCCAACACCAATGGCGTTGCCCACGTCGATACCAATGGCCTGCGCTTCCTGCGCGCGCTGCAAGGCACACGCGGGGCCGCTGCCTGCACCGCAGGAGTCGACGTTTGCTACACCATCAGTTGAAAGGTCGATGATGCGGCGGGTTTGGTCGTCAGGGCAGGTACCGCCCGGAATCGCTGCAGCCGGGCAGGAGACCAGGTAGGCGGCCTCAATACAACCACCGGTGTTGGTGGATGAGTCAATCTGGCTGATGTTGGAAATGTCCGTACCGAAAGCATCCAGGGTTGCCTGGCTGTCGATAATGGTTGGGCCAACTTCAATCTGCACCGTGTCGCTGTACTGGATGACGGTTACGCGCACCGAGCTATCCAGGAAGTCGGGTGACAGGGCCGAATCCAGGCCGGCATGCGTACCGTCGAGCTGCAGGGTGAAGTCTGTGCCTGAAATACTTCCGCTACCGTCGATACACAGCATCAGGTCGTAGCGAATATCGAGATCGTAGCCTTGCGTTGAGCAGGCTTCGGCCGAGGTCGCGGCGCCGCCATCGCCGGAGGCGGTGGCGCAGTTGACCACGTAACCGTTGGTCACATCACCCGCGGTGGTGATGTAGCTGGCGCTACAATTCACGATTTCGCCCGGGTCGAGGTTGGCATCAAAGTTGCCGATGGTGGTCAGGTCCGGACAGGTCTCGTTCACGGTCAGGTCGTCGTTAATGACGATCGGGCCCGGAACCGGAGAAGCACTGATATTCTCAACCGCGAAATTGTAATTAAGGGTCTGGCCGGCCGCATTGTAGTCGGCAAAGGGACCGGAGCCGGTCTTGGTGAGCTGCAGGGCGGGACCCGCTACTGTCAGCAAGGTCGAACTGTCCTCGTCGTCATTTGCATCAGGCGTGCTGCTGCAGTTGTCCGGCTCAAAAAAGAAGTCGTCGAAAACGCGAACGCGGACGGTCCAGTCACCCTCGGCGATGCCACCCGGAATCGCCACATTGCTGAACTCGTAGGTTTCGGTGCCTACATTGTTATTGAAGTTCGGTTCTTCGGCACAAACGATCTCGATGTCTGATTCCCCCGCCATCTGCAGGGTAATGTTGGTGAAGTTCCAATCGGCGTTGTTGAAATTGGGGTCATTGTCGACCAGCTCCACTTCCACCGTGATATCAACAGTTGTGCCGCCACCTGGAACCGTAACCGGGTTCGGGTCGACCGTAACGCTGAGAATGGTGAGGTTGGCAAGCGCCGAAAGGGGGGCGATTGCAAACGCGATGGCCGCCAGTGCGGTCAGGGCCCGGGCTCGAAGGCCCCCGGTGTCCCCGTGTGCACGCTTGTTCGCGCGGAAGTGTGAAAAGAAGTTGCTTGAAAAGTTGGCTATCGTCGAACGAACAGATGCGGGTGCCATCGTTTCCCCCAAAAAAATTGGTTGTGCGTTCCGATCCTTCGGAATTCTGCATAGGCGCCAAAGTCCCTTTTGCGCCAAACACCCGGAAACCGACGATGCCCACACCCCGTCAGCCAACCGAGTAAGAAAATTTTTGTAAAGCGGGCCTATTCTGCGCCCCACCCTACCTACTGTCAACAAAACGCTGGCGTATGGGCGAATCAGAATTCCTGTTTACGGCCATTCAAGAAACCCCTTGTAAGCAGCGAAATCAGAAGGGTAAGCCCACCCGCAACGCCAGGACGAGACACACCATGGTGAACAAGAAGATCAACAGTTCACCGTTGCGGCCGGCGAAAAGACCGAACGCCCAGGTAGAACGCAGCGCGGAAAATTCGATCCGTGCCGGAACCAGGGCGGGTGTTCGGTTACGCCATTCGCGCCACGGCTGGCCAAAGATGCCCTCCAGTTTTCCATCCTCGTAATTGATCGCAGGCGGGTAAAAAAACCACAGGAAAGAAATCGTGATCAACCAAGCCCAGGGCTCATTGTTAAGCAGGTTAAAGCCGATAAAAATTAGGATGTTGCCCACGTAAAGGGGGTGGCGCACCATCGAGTAAGGGCCGGTGGTGGCCAGGATTTCATTCTTGAACACCGTGCCAGCCGCCCACGCCCGGATCAGGGCGCCAAGCACCACCGCGGCGATCGCGTACGGCACCCACTGCGCCTGGGGATCTGCCGTCCAGGTAAAAAACAGCATCAGCACGAAGCCACCGAACTGGCGCAGGAACTCCTTGTTGCGCAGGCGTTGCACCAGGCGCTCAAGCCCCACGTCTGAACTGTACTGTGCGTAGCGCGCCGGGGTAGGCGCCGCTTCGTTATTATTTTCTTCGCTCATGGAATCCGGCTCTCTTGCTGGAAATGCGCATTTTGCCACACTGTCCGGCTGTCGTGGCTTTCAGTCCGCACCGCGATGCAATACGATGGCCCGATTTTGGGCAGTTCGGGGTTTGTTGGTGCAAGTCGGCCTGGATATTTCGCAAGCGGTCAAGACCAAGGTACGCGGCATCGCCCGCTATGTTCGCGAGGTATTGCCGCACCTGCTGGATGCCTCGAAGGCAGAGGGCGAAGCGTTCGACCCGGTGCTGTACATCCGCAGCGAGCGCATCCTGCGGCGCAAACCCATTGCCGAACTGGCACAAGGTTTCGAAACCCGCTGGATGCCGGTTCGATACCTGCTGCCCGGGCGTGGCTTGCAACTGTTTCACAGTTTCGGCAATTACCTGCCGCGATTCAGCCGTACTCCGCTTACATTCACGGTGCATGATTTCCGCGTACTGGACCTGGAGCCGAACGCTTCCGGCAAGCGCCTGCTGCGCAACGTGGCGCGCAGCGCGGGCCTGATTTGCCTGACAGGGCATGGGCGTTCCCGCCTTAAGCATTACTTCCCCGACTACCCGAACGAGCGGATTGCGGTGGTGCCGCACGGCGTGGACCACGCACGGTTTCGGCCGCGACCGATGGACGAAATTCGCAGCACTGTGGCCCGGCTCGGGCTGAAGAGCCCTTACCTGCTGCAGCTCGGCAGCTGGTTTCCGCACAAGAACCTGGAGTTGTCGATCAAGGCATTCGCGGACTCCAACGCGCGCCGGGAAGGATTCAGGCTGGCGCTGGTCGGTGGAGGAGCCAGCCCGCAATACCGCTCAGCGCTGGACAAGCTTGCGCGCTCACGCGGGGTGGCCGAGAAAATCGACTGGCTGGAAAATGTGCCCGCCGACCAGGTGCCCTACGTGGTGTCAGGCGCTTCCTGCCTGCTGCAACCATCGCGCTATGAAGGATTCGCCTTGCCACTGCTGGAAGCGATGGCCGCGGGAACACCGGGCGTGGTAAGCGACTCCACCTGCCTGCCCGAGGTTTCCGGTGGTGCCTGGCCGGTTTCCGCGCAGGATGACAGCTACGCTTTCGCCGAAGCGCTTGACGCCATGACGCTGGACAGCGAGCGCCGCCAGCAAGCGATTTCCGCGGGCATCGCCCACGCCAGCCAGTTCACCTGGGAATCAACCGCCAGGCAAACCCTGCGGTTTTTCTCCAACATCGTCGCGATTGAGTCTGAAGCGTGATTCCGGGCACCAATACAAGGTAAAATCAGCGCCCACCGTGCCGGTATAGCTCAGTTGGTAGAGCAACTGATTTGTAATCAGTAGGTCCCGAGTTCGAATCTTGGTGCCGGCACCATATCTTACAAAAAGACGTTCTATCAGGTAGGCGGAAACGAAGCCTCGTTTTCCGCGCAGGGCACTTCCAGTTGTCGCGCCTGGCTGCCATCGGCAACCAGCTGGTCAATCTCCAACGGCGCGTCACCGCGCACCTCGAAATCCAGCCAATACCGCGACTCGTCCTTGCGCTGCATTTCCATGCGCACTGGCCAGCCCAGGCCCAGCCCTTCGATCTCGGACTTGCGCGTCTCCGCCTGCACCCGCTGTTCGTACAGCCCCACCGATACCGCATTGGCGTTGGGGCCATTGGGCATGACGTAGTAATCGGAAATGCCGCGGTCCACCAGTTGCTGCACTGCCTCGGCAGCCTGCGCCCGGCTGGAGAATGGCTCGAGGTACACCCAGTAACCCTGCTCCACAACGGCGGTGGTTTCATGCCAGCTCAATTGCACCACCGAGCGTTCCAGTTCGTCCTGGACAGCACGCATCGCGGAGCGAGATTCAATGGGCCCCAGGGTGTAGCACTGGCGTGAGGCCTGCAAACCGCCCGGCGATGTCAGATCGGCCTCGCGCGCCAGGCGAATGGCTGGCACGCCGCTGATCTGCATGACCTGCGCCACATCTTTGGCTTCTGGAACCGCAACCGGTTCTGGCTGGATGGCCGCCCAACCCCACAAAAAGACGTTGAGCACCACAAGCCCGATCACGGTGAATCGCAATAACATCGTTCGTCCCTGGACGTTTTGCATCATGTCTCGCCGGGCCCAAACCGGCAGGAAAGCATGCCCCTGAACACCAGCAGGGGATCATGGGTCAGCTGGTAGACTGACTGCTTAAGTATAGCCCCGGCGGCGCCCCCGGTGACAATCACCTTCACTCGTTCCGCCGCCTCTTCACCTAATCGTTGTTTGAACCAGGCCAGCGCCTCGCCAAGTGCGCCGTTTTGCGCGCTGACAATACCGCCAGCAATAGCGGACATGGTGTCGCCTTGCGGCTGGCCGGAACGGTGACGCAGTTCCGCACCGAAACCCTCCGCGCCGGAAACGTCCAACTCCGTATCAACGCCCAGGGCGCGCACCATGGTGCCGGGGCCAGGAAGGATGACGCCGCCCAGGTGGCGGCGGTCGGCATCGACCAGGTCAATGGTGGTGGCAGTACCCAGGTCCATCACCAGCACGGGCGCATGGTACTGCGCCACGGCGCCAACGATGGCCATCCAGCGGTCGGCGCCCAACTGCCCGGGCTCACGGTAACCGTTGGTCACCCCGTGGCTCTGCGGTTCAGCCCGGAGTCGTATGACCGGCGCGGCAGTATGCGCTGCAACGGCTTGCTCCACTTCTCTTGCACGCCGCTCTGTTCCGACACTGCAATAAAGCACTTCTTCCGGCGGAAGCATCTGGCCGCTTTCCATCGCCTGTTCCAGGTCGGCGACGTCGCCCTCGCCGAAGGTGGTGACGTCGAGGTTCCACTGCGCGGACAAGCCATGCCACAGCGCGGTGATCCACTTCACCCGGGTGCTGCCACGATCAATCAGCAGGCAAAAACGATCGGCGGGCCGGGGGCTTTCGAGCTCAGGATTCACGCACGCTCACCTCGGCGGAGTGGACAGCCTGCAGCCCCTGCGACGTTTCCAGGCACAGCGCTCCCCGGGAATCGATGCCGCGGGCAACGCCATGGTCTGGGTGCGATTCGCCAAGAATATTCACCTTGCGACCATACAACAGGTCCCAGCGTGGCCAGTGCTTCGCAACTTGCCCGGCTAAATTTTCCGCCGCGCCTATGAGCGCAATGAACTCGTCAAGGATGCTCCCAGCAAGCACATTGCGCGAAGGCGCCCCGTGGGCCAGGTGCTGCGCCAGCGTGGTCCAGGGCTGATCGATACTTGCACCCGCTTCGTCTTGCAGCGTCATGTTCACGCCAATACCGCACACCATGTCGAATCCATCACTTCGGCTGCGCCCCTCCACCAGGATGCCGCAGAGTTTTTCCCTGCCGATGCGCACATCGTTGGGCCACTTGATGCCGTGCCCACTTAGCCCAAACCGCTCCAGCGCTCGGCAAACCGCCAGGCCGGCAGCCAGGGGCAACAAGCCCTGCGCTACCTCACCAACCGCAAACTGCCAGCCGAAACTCATAAAAAGATTGCCGGGCGGAGAGCGCCAGTGCCGCCCGCGCCGACCTTTGCCCGCCGTCTGCATCTCCGCCACCACCACGGCGCCGTGAAGCCGCTTGCGGGGTAACTGCATGGCGTAGTCGTTGGTGGAGCCGGTTTCCTGCAAGACAATGATTTCACCAAGCCAGGCGCGGTTCTCTACCGAAACCGCACCGGCGACCAGGTCGGGATCCAGAGGCGCCAAAGCGCTATCTCCGCTTGAACCAATTCACCAGGCGCACGCGCTCGAATCGATATTCGCGACCGGCGAGCATGGAGCGGATGTTGCTTCGGTGGGTGAACACCAGGAACAACGCCACGGCGATTGCGAAGGCAAGCTGCTCGCGCGGCGCGTCCAGCCACAGCATGACCGGCACCAGGGAAATACCCGCCAGCATGGTGGAGAGCCCTACCCAGCCGGTTAAAACCAGGCACAGCGCCCAGGTGGCCAGCATCGGCACCAGCGCCAGCGGTTGGATCACCAGGATGCCGCCGACAGCGGTGGCCGCGCCCTTGCCACCACGAAAGCCATGCCAGACCGGGTAGCAGTGACCCACCACCGCGGCCAGGGCACAACTCAGCGGTGCAATCGACTGTGGTGACGCACCCCATTGGAGCCAACCCGGCAGGCTGGCGGCCAGCACGCCTTTTCCGACATCGATGATCACCACGCACAACGCGAACTTGAAACCCTGGGCACGCAGCGCATTGGTGCCGCCTGCATTGCCGCTGCCGAATTTGCGAATGTCCACCTGGCGCAGCCGCCCCAGCACCAGGCTGCCGGAAACCGAGCCCAGCAGGTAGGCAAGGAACGTATTGATCACTACCGCGGCCATCAGTTGAGTATCTCCGGGTCGGGCATGAACGCCGCGATCAGGCCGCCGGGCCCAAGGTGCACCCCAAGTGCGGGGCCGGCATCACAGATGTGGCAGGAGTGGATGCGTGAGTGCTGTTGCAGCAAGGTTCTGCGCAGCCTGTTTGCTGCATCCAGGTTGCCGCCGTGCGCCAGCAGTACTCGGTACATTGCATCAGGCGCCATCTTGCGGGCGACGATCCTGCCCAGTGATTCGGCCGGCGATTTTCGCCCCCAGATCACCCCGCCCGGTTTTAACTGGCCAAGCGGGTTGGCTGTCAGGATCGGTATCACCCGCAGCAGGTCAGCCACTTTCTTGACCCAGCCGGGCAGGCGTCCACCGCGCACCGCGAAACTGAGGTCGGTGGCAATACCAAAGGTGCGCGTCTGGGGAATCATCTCTTCAAGCATTGCGACAATCTCGTCCGCCGAATAACCGCGACTGGCGGCTTCGGCGGCGGCAATCGCCAGGAGGCCCTGGCCGCAAGTGGCGTTCAATGTATCCACCACGCGCACCGCACCTTCTTCAAAGCGTTCCGCTGCCCGCAAGGCGGCCCCGGTGGTTCCGCTCAACTCCTGCGAGAGACCCACTGACACCACCGTGTACCCGTGACTGGTAAGCAACTCGTACTGGCGCGCGAAGTCTCCCGGCGGCGGCTGGGAGGTTTGCGGCATCTCCTCGCAATCCAGCAGCATGCGGTTGAAAGTTTCACTGTCGATGGAAACGCCGTCCAGGAATTCCTGCTCGCCGAAACTGACCCGCACCGGAACCATGTGAATACCCAGTCGATCGACCTCATCCTGCGGAAGGTCGGCACCGGAATCTGAGACCACCGCGACGCTGCCGGTCTGGTTCAGAAGGCCATGCTGGCGACTCATGTCATCGGCCTTTTGCTGGCGGATCTCGCCAAAGGACTCAGCGGCGAGGAACACTTCCCCGGGCGCATCGGTGTGCACGTGCACCCGCAGGCGTTGCGCGCTTCCTGCCACGACAATGGAGCTCAAGCCCATTTCTTCCAGCCTGGCCATCACCGCGTTCCTGTCCAGGCCCTGGCCTTCGATCACGCATTCGGTGCAGTAGCGGTGCTCGCCAACTTCGAAGTTTTCGATGTCCCGCGGGCGATCTTCCTCGGCCAGCGGCGGTGGATCATCGACCTTGCCCTCGGCAACGAAGTACCAGATGCCCTCGAGCAGGTCGACAAATCCCTGGCCACCGGCATCCACCACCCCGGCTGCACGCAGGGCCGGCAGTTGCTCCGGGGTTCGCTTCAACGCTTCGCGCGCTGCCTTGAGCCCGGTTTCCAGCAGGTTGCGGAAATCTTTCTCTCCCCCGCCGACGGCCTGTTCAAGCGCCCTGGAAAACCCTTCAATCACCGAAGGCAGCGTTCCCGCCACCGGGTTGGCCATGGCGCTCCAGGCGGCCTCGCTTCCCCGAGCAGCGGCGCGCGCCAGGGATTCGGGGGTAAACAGCCGGCAACCCGCTGCACCTTCACGCCAGCCCTGGAAATACTGCGCCATGATGGCGCCGGAATTGCCCCGCGAGCCATCCAGCGCGGCATCGGCAACCCGCGCCATCAACTGGTCCACGCGTTCGGAAACCCGCCGGGCCAATGCCTCGCGAATGGCCTTGAAGGTAAACGCCATGTTGGTGCCAGTGTCGCCATCGGGCACCGGGAACACGTTGATCCGGTTCAAGTACTCGCGACGCTGGAACAGGTGCAGGATGCCGGCGTCCAGTGCCCGCTGCATGCGCGGGCCGTCAATGTAGGAGATGGAGGTGCGTCGGCGAATCATGGCGAAATCATATACGTGACTTCTGTCGCATGCGAAAGGCGCGGGCTTGCCCCATATTTAAGCCGTGGCAGTTCCACACGGTCATGCGGAGAACGGCAAATGAAACAGGACGACACCATAGACGACATCAAGAACGCCTTGAACGGACGTCCCGGGCAGCCCATTGTTTTCGGCGTCTGCAAAGCGCTGGCGGCGCGCTGCCAGTGCGAACCATGGATCACGCGCGCAGCGGCGGTGATCCTTGGCCTGATCTGGACTTTGCCGGTAGTGGCGGCATACATCATTGCCGGGCTGTGCCTGAAAGAAACCGAGGTACGCACCCGGGGCTTCTTCTCGGGCCTGGGCGTGATGATTCGCGAGTGGACGGAGAAATTCATTTCCACCTCGAGAAATTCTTTCGATTCACACTAGCCCTCGAGGAAATCCGCCAGGTCTTCAGCATCGAACGGCCAACCGAGCTCGGCGCCATCCGAAGGGCGCCCAAGCACCGGAACGCGAGTGCCATAGCGCCTGAGCAGGTCTAGCTGCGGCTCTATATTCACGTATCGCCAGTTCGCGCCGCTGGCCTCCAGCATCGCCCCCGCCACCTCGCAAAGGTGGCATTCGGGACGCGTATACAGCGGCCAGGGTTCACCTTGTTGCTTACCCACTGTTCGATCCACACTTGTCCATCGGCAATTTGCATGCACATTGTCTCAGGTTCAGAATCCGCCTGCGCACAACCGCTTTAACCTGGTGAATCTTCAACATGGCTGTCAGCGTTTTCGACCTGTTCAAAATTGGCATTGGCCCATCCAGTTCACACACCGTGGGCCCGATGAAAGCGGCGTGCACGTTCGTGCGCCGCCTGGCCGAGCATGAGGCGCTGGATGCCGTGGAGCGTGTCCAGGTCACCCTGTTCGGCTCATTGGCCCATACCGGCCGCGGCCATGGCACCGACAAGGCGGTGATGCTGGGCCTGGAAGGCGAACTTCCAGACCAGATTGACCCCGACGTCATCGACGACCGGCTGGCGTCTATTCGCGAGGGCGAGTCGCTCAAGCTCAGCGGAGCAAAGGCCATACGTTTCCGCGAAAAGCAGGACCTCAAGTTCAACAAGCGCGAACGCTTGCCCCACCACTCCAACGGCATGCGCTTTGAAGCCTTTGACGGCGATGGCGAGGCCCTGCTGCAGCGCGAGTATTACTCGGTGGGCGGCGGCTTCGTGGTGAACCTGGACGAAGCGGCGAAAGACCGCATCGTCAAGGACACCACCGATGTGCCTTACCCGTTCAACACCGGCGACGAGTTGCTGGCCTTGTGCGCCAGCAACAAGCTGCGCATCGCCGAAGTCATGCTGGCCAACGAAAAAGCCTGGCGCGAGCCGCAAGAAATTCGCGCTGGCCTGCTGCGCATCTGGGGCGCAATGGAAGCCTGCATGGAGCGCGGCTTTCGCCAGGAAGGCACGTTGCCCGGCGGTCTCAATGTGCAAAGGCGCGCGCCACGGCTGTACCGCGAACTCAACGACCAGGCGCACTCCGACGACCAGCTTTCCACCCTCGACTGGGTGAACCTGTTTGCGCTTTCCGTCAACGAGGAAAACGCCGCCGGTGGACGGGTGGTCACCGCACCCACCAACGGTGCAGCCGGGATCATCCCTTCGGTGGGCCAGTACTATCGCCGTTTCATCCCCGGCGCCAGCGACGACGGCATCATCGAATTCCTCCTCACCGCTGGCGCCATCGGCATTCTGTACATGCAGAACGCCTCCATCTCTGGTGCCGAGGTGGGCTGCCAGGGCGAGGTAGGCGTGGCCTGCTCCATGGCCGCCGGTGGCCTGACCGCCGCCATGGGCGGCAACATGACCCAGGTAGAAAACGCCGCCGAGATCGGCATGGAACACAACCTGGGCCTGACCTGCGACCCGGTGGGTGGCCTGGTGCAAATCCCCTGCATCGAAAGAAACGCAATGGGTGCGGTGAAAGCCATCAACGCCCAGCGCATGGCCTTTCGCGGCGATGGCAAGCACCGTGTCTCGCTGGACAAGGTCATCAAGACCATGCGCGATACCGGCGCGGACATGAAGGCGCACTACAAGGAAACTTCGCGAGGTGGGTTGGCGGTTAACGTGATTGAGTGTTAACCAAAGAGCGTTGACTCCACCATGCAGTCTGGCCGGAAGAGGTAGAGGCCTTTCCAAAACACGCATGAATACATCCCTGTAGCTCTTAAATGACGTCCTGTCATTTAAGGTTTCGGAAAGTCCTCTACCTCTCCCGGCTTGAAGGCAGGCGCTGCGACGAGACCCGTTTGCGTTAACATGAACCGCAAGGCAGGAATGTTTTCACGCATCCAAAGGTCATATCTGCAAAGGAATGCAATGAGCCAGCCCAGAATTTTCCACATGCCCAGACTGATTCCGCTGCTGATCGCGGCGCTGGTCGCCGCGCCCGCGCTTGCCGACAACATCTACAAGTACCAGGACGAGGATGGCATCTGGCACTTCACCGACCGCCTACCAGCCGACCAGGAAGAATTCGACACCGTTTTCATGGAGCGCGACCCCGAGCCGCGCATTACGCTGCGCCAGGAAGGCAGCCAGCACAACCCGCTGTACACCCTTCAAAACCGCTACTGGGGCCCGGCGGAGGTGGAAATGAGCCTGAGCGAGGCGGAAAACGTGCTCACCGAGCCGATCCTCCCCAAGCGCTTCGTGCTGCAGGCGCAGCAGATGGAAACCGTGCTGGGCATCGGCGCACTCGACCCGCGCAAGCCGTTCAGCTATCGACTGCACTACCGCTGGGCACCGGGCAAACCCAACCCGCTGCCGGTTACCGGCCTGGTGATGGAACCGCCCTTCCCGGCCGGGCAAAGCTACCTGATCAGCCAGGGTTTCAACGGCGATGCTACCCATCACGGACCTGACGCCCAGTATGCGGTGGATATCGTCATGCCCATCGGCACCCCGGTGCTGGCCGCGCGCGCCGGCACGGTGATGGATGTGGAAGAAGATTTTAACGCCGGCGGCACCAACCGCCAGCAGTACGTGGAGCGCGCCAACAGGGTGGTGATCCTGCACGATGACGGCACCATGGGCGTGTATGCCCACATCGACCTGGCCAGCGTCAATGTGCGCCCCGGGCTGCATGTGCGCGCCGGGCGGCAGATTGCGCGTTCGGGGAATACCGGGTTTAGTTCGGGGCCACATTTGCACTTCGTGGTCCAACAGAACATCGGCATGGAAATTATCTCGGTGCCGTTCAAATTTACCCTGCCCGATGGCAGCCTCAGCGAACCCCGGGCGCGGCAACTGCTGGAAGGCACCTTGCCCCTTCGCTAATTATTTTGGCGAAAGTTTTACCTGGGTAGCATGGGGGTGGGGGACACAGGCTGCCGAGAGGTGGAATAGCTTCTTCCAGAACCCGCCGTAAACCCTTCCCTGGGGGCTTGGCTTGAAACGTCCTGTTTCAAACAGTTCTGTAAGAAGCTATTCCACCTCCCGCCAGCGGGTGGGCTGGGAACCCTTCCCCGGGACCGTATGAAACAGGGATGTTTCATCCGAGCCTACAAGGATGTATTCACGGCGGGTCTCGGGGAAGGGTTCCCTGGCCACTCGCCCGATTGTTTGGAGGCGCTGCATGACAGCGGGGAAATTTGAACGGCAACCTCGTGGGGAAATGAAACGAAACCCGCGCGTTCTGGTAAAATTTCGCGCTTTTCCAAGGCACACAATTCGGCGCACAAACCCGCGCCACGCACCAGGCTCCGCATGTCCAAATCGCTAGAAAACCAGATTCGCGAAGAAGTCGCTCGGCGGCGTACGTTTGCGATCATTTCTCACCCGGATGCGGGCAAGACCACGCTGACTGAAAAGTTGCTGCTGTTCGGTGGAGCCATCCAGATGGCGGGCGCGGTGAAGTCGAAGAAGGCGGCGCGCCACGCCACTTCCGACTGGATGAAGATGGAGCAGGAGCGCGGCATCTCGGTGACCAGCTCGGTGATGCAGTTCAAGTACCACGACCGCGTGGTCAACCTGCTTGATACACCGGGCCACGCCGACTTTGGCGAGGACACCTATCGCACCCTGACCGCGGTGGACTCAGCGTTGATGGTGATTGACTGCGCCAAGGGCGTGGAGGATCGCACCATCCGCCTGATGGAAATCTGCCGCATGCGCGATACGCCGATTTTCACGTTTATTAACAAGCTGGACCGCGAGGGCCGCGAGCCGCTGGAGTTGCTGGACGAAGTGGAATCTGTGCTGGGCATCCAGTGCGCGCCGGTGACCTGGCCGATTGGCATGGGCAAGCGCCTCAAGGGTGTTTATCACCTGCTTGATGACCAGGTGCTGCTGTACGAATCCGGCAAGAACTACGTCAGCCAGCAGGCCGAGGTGCTTGATGGCCTGGATGACCCGAGGTTAACTGAAAGACTGGGCCCGGACGCCGACGAGCTGCGCGACGAGATCGAGCTGGTGAAGGGCGCCAGCCACGCCTTCGACAAGGAAGCCTACCTCGCCGGAAAGCAAACTCCGGTGTTCTTTGGTTCCGCGATCAACAACTTTGGCGTGACACCGCTGCTTGACGCCTTCGTGGAGAACGCGCCGCCACCAGCCGAACGAAACACGGTGGGGCGCACCGTTACGGCCACTGAGCCAAAACTCACCGGCTTCGTGTTCAAGATCCAGGCAAACATGGACCCGGCCCACCGCGACCGCGTGGCCTTTATGCGGGTGTGTTCCGGAA
This sequence comes from Gammaproteobacteria bacterium, assembly GCA_030428105.1. Lineage (GTDB taxonomy): Bacteria > Pseudomonadota > Gammaproteobacteria > Xanthomonadales > SZUA-36 > JAUIBE01. The sequence goes on along the minus strand of JAUIBE010000015.1, from coordinate 41,098 downwards.
AATTCGCTTCCGGCATGAAAATGCACCACGTGCGGCTTGGCAAAGAGATCAAAGCCGCCAACGCCCTGACCTTCATGGCCCAGGACCGCGAGCAGGTGGAATCGGCCTGGGCGGGCGACATTGTCGGCCTGCACAACCACGGCACCATTTCGATTGGCGACACCTTCACCGAGGGCGAATCGCTGCAGTTCACCGGCATCCCCAACTTCGCGCCGGAAATGTTCCGCCGCGCGCGCCTGCGTGACCCGCTGAAGCTGAAGCAGCTGCAGAAGGGCCTGGAGCAGCTTTCCGAAGAAGGCGCCACCCAGTTCTTCCGCCCTATTCACAACAACGACCTGATCCTGGGCGCGGTGGGCGTGCTGCAGTTCGAGGTGGTGGCCTACCGGCTGAAGAACGAATACAACGTCGACGCCATTTTCGAGCAGGTGAATATCGACACCGCACGCTGGGTGCGCTGCGATGACCGCAAGAAGCTGGATGACTTCTCGGCCAAACTCGGCCAGCACGTGGCGCTGGATGCCGCCGACCAACTGGTTTACCTGGCGCCCAGCCGGGTGAACCTGCAACTTACCGAAGAGCGCTGGCCGGACCTGGAATTCGCCAAGACGCGCGAAACCACGATTTTTGCGGGGTCAGAGTAAAGTGCCAGAGTCCAGACTCCGGCACTTTACTCTGACCCCATTCATTCCACCGAAGGAGCGCCGCGCCCGCATCTGGGCGATCGCCCTGCCCATCATGGGCGGGATGATGTCGCAGAATATTCTCAACCTGGTGGACATCGGCATGGTGGGCCGCCTCGGCGACGCCGCCCTGGCAGCAACCGGCATAGGCAGCTTTTCTTCCTACCTCGCGATCTCGTTCATCCTTGGGCTGTCTGCCGGTGTCCAGGCGCTGGCCGCTCGTCGCCTGGGCGAGAAGCGCCACTCTGAAACCGCGATTCCGCTGAACGGCGGATTGATCCTGGCTTTGCTGATCGGACTGCCGCTTTGCGCCGTGCTGATCTGGGCGGCGCCGTGGGCATTCACCTTTCTTTCCGACGACCCGCAAGTCGTCCTGCTGGGAACCAGCTACCTGCAGGTCCGCCTGGCTTCGATGGTGGCCGTGGGAATCAACTTCTCCTTCCGCGGCTACTGGAGCGCCATTCACCTGACGGGGGTGTACCTGAAGACCATCGTCATCATGCACCTGATCAACATCTTCCTGAACTGGGTGCTGATCTTTGGCAACCTGGGCGCACCGGAGCTGGGTGTCTACGGCGCCGGGCTGGCCACCACCATCTCGGTATTCTGCGGTACCGCCATCTACTTTTTCTACGGCTGGCGCCACGCGCGCGACAAGGGATTCCTGCAGGCGATTCCATCGCGACACACCCTGTGGCAACAACTGAAACTGTCGTTCCCGGCCAGCATGCAGCAACTGTTTTTCTCTGCAGGCCTGGTAACCCTGGTATGGATTGTCGGCCACATTGGCACCGCGGAAGTCGCTGCGGTAAACGTCCTGATGACGTTCCACATCACCGCAATTTTGCCGGCCTTCGGCATCGCCCTGGCCGCCACCACGCTGGTGGGTAACGCATTGGGCAGGAAAGACGTGGAAGATGCCGCGCGTTGGGGCTGGGACGCAGCTGCCCTCACCGCCATATACGGCCTGGTCCTGGGGTTGATACTGATTCCGCTGGCCCGGCCGATCCTGGGTTTCTTCCTCACCAACCCTGAAACCGCTGACCTGGCGCACCTGCCGATGATCCTGTGGGCGCTGGCCATCGGCTTCGACACCATGGGCATGGTGCTGATGAACGCGCTGATCGGCGCCGGCGACACCCGCCGCAGCATGTGGATATCGGTTACAGCGCAGTGGGGATTCTTCCTGCCGCTGGCTTACCTGGTGGGCCCGGTGCTCGGCTATGGCTTGCTGGGCGTTTGGCTGGTGAACGCGATTTACCGCGCCGGCCAGGCCCTGGTGTGCGCACAGCAATGGCATGCGCGGAAATGGGTGGGCATCGAGATTTAGCGCTCACGGCGCGCTTTCGGCAGTGGTTTGCCTGCAACCACTAAACTCTATACATTGCCGGGAAAACAAATAGAGGGCTCTCCATGCTAGGCACCATCTTGTTCGGAATGTTCGGCCTGACCGTCCTGGTTAGCCTGGCCTGGGTGATTTGTCCCAACAAAAAAGCGATCGACTGGAAGCTGGTGGCCGCCGGCATCGGCCTGCAACTGTTCTTCGCCATCCTGGTGATCCTGGTGCCGGGTGGACGCGAGGTTTTCGATTTCCTCAGCAAGATCTTTGTCGCCATCATTGGTTTCGCGCTGGATGGTGCGCGCTTTATCTTTGGCGACCTGGCCAGCATTGACAGCTTCGGTTTCGTGTTTGCCTTCCAGGTGTTGCCCACCATTATTTTCTTCGCCTCGCTGATGGCCGTTTTGTACCACCTGGGCATCATGCAGAAGATCGTCCAGGGCATGGCCTGGGTGATGCTGAAGATTCTGCGCGTCAGCGGCGGTGAGTCTCTTTCCGTGGCGGCCAACGTGTTTGTCGGCCAAACCGAGGCACCGCTGGTGGTTCGCCCCTACATTGCGCGGATGACCGAATCCGAGCTGTTCACCATGATGGTGGGCGGCATGGCCACCATCGCCGGCGCGGTGCTGGCCGCTTACATCGCCATGCTGGGCGGCGGCGACGAGGCCGCCCGCCTGTTCTACGCCCGCCACCTGCTGGCGGCCAGCGTGATGGCGGCGCCTGCCACCATCGTGATTGCCAAGATTCTCAAGCCGGAAGTGGAAGAATCCCTGACCAAGGGCAATGTGAAGCTGGAAGTGGAAAAAACGGCCGGCAACGTGATTGAAGCCGCCGCCAACGGTGCCGGCGACGGCGTGCGCCTGGCTCTGAACGTGGGCGGCATGCTCCTCGCGTTTATCGCCCTGATCGCCATGATCGACTACCCGCTGGCATGGCTGGGCAACATCACCGGCCTGGAGCAACTGGCCGGCCAGCCGCTGAGCCTGTCGGTGATTCTTGGCTATATCCTGGCCCCGCTGGCCTGGGTGATCGGCGTGCCGTGGCAGGATGCGGTGACGGTGGGTGGCCTGATCGGCACCAAGGCGGTGACCAACGAATTCGTCGCCTATTCGAACCTCAATGCGCTGAAAGACACGATGTCTGACAAGGCGGTGCTGGTCTCCACCTACGCGCTGTGTGGCTTTGCCAACTTCTCCTCGATTGCCATCCAGATTGGTGGCATCGGCGGACTGGCGCCCAACCGCAAGCCTGACCTCGCACGCCTTGGGCTGTATGCCGTGCTGGGCGGCACGCTGGCCACCATGATGACCGCAACCATCGCCGGTGTGCTAACCACCATCGCCGGTTAAGCAGGCCATGTCCGGCCGCTCCCAGTTCGCCCTCTTCAAGCAGCGGCGTTTCATGCCGTTCTTCATGACCATGGGCCTGGGGGCTTTCAATGACAACGTCATCAAGAATGCGCTGGCCGCCATGCTGGTGTTTGAGGCGACGCGCATGGGCGGGCTCAATACCGATCAACTGGTAAACCTGAGCGCGCTGCTGTTTATCCTGCCGTTCTTCCTGTTCTCCGCCCTGTTCGGCCAGTTTGCCGACAAGTTTGAGAAATCGGTGCAGATCCGCCGGGTCAAGCTGCTGGAAGTGGCCATCATGTTGCTGGCCACGATTGGTTTTTACTTCGGCAGCATCCCCACCCTGCTGGGCGTGCTGTTTTTGCTGGGCCTGCAGAGCACGATCTTCGGCCCGATCAAGTACGGCATCCTGCCGCAGGTGTTGGAAGAGCATGAACTGGTGGGCGGCAACGCGCTGGTGGAAATGGGAACCTTCGTGGCCATCCTGCTGGGCACCATTGCCGGGCCACAACTGGCCGGCATCGAGGTCTCCTGGCCCTACTGGGTTTGCGTGACGGGCTTGGGAATCGCCTTGCTGGGTTACTGGTACAGCCGGCGGATTCCGCAGGCCGCCGCGGCCGACCCGGAGCTGAATATCAGCTGGAACATCCCGCGCGAAACCCTGCGCAACCTTAAATTCCTTAACCAGAACAACACCGTGCTGAACTCGGTGCTGGGTATTTCCTGGTTCTGGTTTTTCGGCACCATTTTCCTGGTGCAGGTGCCCAGCTTCAGCCAGAACGTGCTGGGTGGCGATGAAAACCTGATGTCGGCCCTGCTGGGCCTGTTCATCATCGGCATCAGCACCGGCTCATTGCTGTGCGAGAAGCTTTCCGGCGGGCAGGTGGAAATAGGCCTGGTGCCGCTGGGCGCTTTCGGGCTGACCGCCTTCGGCATTGACCTGTACTTCGCCTCGCCGGCAACACCCGGCGTGGACGTGAGCGCGATGCAATTTTTCAGCACGCCGGGCAGCCTGCGCATTGCCATCGACCTGGTGCTGATCGGCGTATTCGGCGGCTTCTACACCGTGCCCTTGTATGCACTGGTGCAGTCGCGCTCGCACCCCAACCACCGCTCGCGCGTCATCGCCGGGCTGAACATTCTCAATGCCCTGTTCATGGTGGTGGCATCCTTGATGGCGATGCTGGTGCTGGGCAGCGCCGGACTTTCCATCCCACAGCTCTTCCTGCTCACCGCGATTCTCAACGCGATCGTCGCCATCTACATTTTCACCCTGGTGCCGGAATTCCTGATGCGGTTCCTGGTGTGGCTGCTGATTCACCTGTTCTACCGGGTTCGCGTGCGTGGCGCTGATCACATCCCGAGGGATGGCCCGGTCATCCTGGCCTGCAACCACGTGAGCTTCGTCGACCCACTGATCTTGGGCGGCATGGTGCGGCGCCCGGTGCGCTTCGTGATGTACTACAAGATCTTCAAGATCCCGGTGCTGAACTTCATTTTCCGCACCAGCAAGGCCATCCCGATTGCCGGGCGCAAGGAAGACCCGGAGTGCCTGGAAAACGCATTCCAGCGCATCCACGAGGTGCTGGCCGATGGCGATGTGCTGGGCATTTTCCCCGAAGGCGCCATCACCCGCGACGGCGAGGTGGCGGCATTCAAACCCGGCATCGACAAGATCATCACCGAGCAACCGGTGCCGGTGGTGCCAATGGCACTGTGCAACCTCTGGGGCTCCCTGTTCAGCCGCCGCGACAAGCTCTACAAGCGCCGGCCGTACAAGTTGTGGGCAAAAATCGAGTTACGAATCGGGCCAGCGATTCCGCCCGAAGAGGTGACCGCAGAAAGGTTGCGTGAAGAGGTGCTGCGATTAAGGGGTGAAGATCGCTGAACGAACTCTATGCATTGGGCAGGCGGGTCAGGGCCCTTCCCAAACACGCACGCGAGACGGCCATTTGCAGGCACTTCTTTCCAAAGGCCGAAAGCCGTACCTGCAAATGAAGCCTTCGCTATACATCCCTGTAGCTCTTAAATTACGTCCTCTAATTTAAGGTTTGGGAAGGGCCCTGACCCACCTGCCTCCGGTACGCCCGACCGCAACGGGCCACCTTCCTCATCTATTCATCGTCCCTGTGCATGCCGCATTTCCAGCAACTCTGGAACTGGCCTTCCATTTCGATACCACATTCCGGACAAACCCAGTCTGAAGCCTGGTTTTCATCCGGCAAGTCCACCTGCAGCAACTGCTTGGCACGCGCCTCATCGCGGTCTTCCAGGACAAAAAGCTGCGGGCAGATTTCCACGAACGGAATCTCGCCCAGCGCGCCGGAGGAGTAATAGTTCTTGATGTAGGTGGGGATGCCGTTGGATTCGAGGATCGACTGCATCGCCCCGACCCGGGTGATGTCAAAGTTCTCGTAAACCTTGATCACGGCGCGAACAGGTTTTCCGGGTTGCGCATGGCCTTGAACTCCAGGTGGTTGCCTGCCGGGTCGCGCAGGAACATGGTGGCCTGCTCGCCCACCTGGCCCTCGAAACGAATGCCAGGCTCGATAATGAACTCGGTGCCGGCATCGACCAGGCGATCGCGCAGGGCTTTCCACTCGTCCATTGACGAGACCATGCCGTAGTGCGGCACCGGCACTGCCTCGCCATCAACCGGGTTGTGAACACCCTGTCCTACATCGCCCAGGTGACAGACGAGCTGATGGCCGAAGAAGTTGAAATCCACCCAGTGATCCGAACTACGTCCTTCCGGACAGCGAAGGATATCGCCGTAGAAGGCGCGCGCAGCGGCCAGGTCGTCTACCACGATCGCGAGATGAAACGGATTGGAACGGCTCATGTTATTTGCACCCCTGTGCAGCTAGACTGTGGGCTGCTTTTGGCCAAGGAACTGTTCAATTATGCCGGTTTTCAGCGAAGGTGAAAGTGGCAAGCAAGCGCGCTCCCAGTTCAGTTCCAGGCTGACCACCCTGCTGGCGATGGCGGCGTTTGCCGTCGGTGTCGGCAACGTCTGGCGTTTTCCCTACACCATGGGCCAGAACGGGGGCAGCGCTTTCCTGCTGGTGTACCTGGTGTTCGTGCTGCTACTGGCTGTTCCCGCGCTGATCGCGGAGTGGTCGCTGGGACGCGCCAGCCAGGCCGGTCCGGTCAACGCCTTCCGCTCGGCCTTTGGCGGCAAGCTTGGCATCCCGCTGGGACTGATTGCGCTGTTCACCATTTTCATGGCGCTGAGTTATTACTGCATCGTGGTGGGCAACATCCTGTGGAGCGCATGGTTTGCGCTGACCCAGGGCTTTCACGACGACACCATGGCGGCCTACCAGGCTGGACTCGGCAACAACGGCGTGCAGTACCTGTGGGGCGCCGCGCTGACCCTGTTCTGCCTGTGGATGGTGCACCGCGGGCTCAAGCGCGGCATCGAGGCAATGAACTCCATCCTGATGCCGATCTTTGGCGTAGTCGCGATTTACATGGTCTTTGTCGCGCTCAATCTTGACGGCGCCATTCCTAAACTGCTGGATTTCCTGAAGCCCGATTTTTCCCAGGCCGGCCCTGAAACCTGGTTCGCCGCCATGGGCCAGGCGTGTTTCTCGATCGGTATATCCGGTGCAGTAGGGGTGATGTACGGCAGCTACCTGCGCAAGGATGAGAAGCTGTTCCCCACCGCCGCTGCAACCGGCCTGATCGACACCGGCGCGGCGCTGGTCGCCTCGATGTTTGTCGTGCCCGCGGTGCTGGTCTTCGGCCTCGACATGGCCGCCGGGCCCGGCTTGCTGTTCAACACCCTGCCAGAGCTGTTCAATGCCATGCCCGGTGGCCGCTGGCTGGCCGGGCCGTTCCTCGCTGCCTGGGCGCTGGTTGCCCTGCTCACCATCATGGCCGCCTTTGAAACCATCGTCGGTGCGCTGGCGGATTTCAGCGGTGAAAAGTTTGGCCGCAGCCAGTGGATATGGAGCATTGGCATCGCCTTGTTGGCAGTGATGCTGCCTATCGCCTACAACCCGCAAATTATTGGCACCCTGGACACTGTTTTCGGCTCCGGGATGTTCATGTTTGGCTGCCTGATGGCGGTTATCGGCATCGGCTGGGGGATGGGCAAGGCGGTACTCCACGCCCAGGTTTCCTTCGGCCTGGGCGACCGCACCACCGCCTGGCTGGTCTTCTGGATCCGCTGGGTAGTCCCGGCGGCGCTGCTCGCCATCCTCGTCAGCTTTGTCCTCACCACAACCGGTGTGATCTAACAACCCCGCCGCGAACATGGCCACACTGGCACGGCTTTCCCGGGCCGCGGGATGGGGTGCTTCTTCCGCGACCCTAAATTACAGGGACGTAATTTAGGAGCCCCATGGACGGGTTTATGCGTGTCGTGGAAGGAGCACCCCTCCCGCGGCCATGTTCGCGGCGAGGCGCCACTCCTACCGTGCACCCATCGCGGCGAGGGCACGCGCAGCGGCCAATTGCAGGCACTTCTTTCCAAGAGCCGAAAGCCGTACCTGCAATTGAAGCCTGCGCTGCTCCTACTCATCTTCGAGGAACTCCAGCGAAGCGGAGTTGATGCAATAACGCATGCCAGTTGGCGGCGGCCCATCGGGAAAAATGTGGCCCAGGTGCGCATCGCACTTTGGGCACAAAAGCTCGATGCGGGACATGCCGTGGCTGTGGTCGGGACGCTGCACAATGTCAGCATCATCCAGCTCGGAATGAAAGCTCGGCCAACCGCAACCGGCATTGAACTTGCTGCCCGAACCAAACAGGCGATGGCCGCAGCAAACGCAGGCATAACGCCCGGCATCCCAGTGATCCTCGTATTCGCCGCTGAACGGCCGCTCGGTGCCGGCCTGGCGGGTTACGCGGAACTGTTCATCGGTGAGGGATTCACGCCATTCCGCTTCTGACTTGTTAACCTTTTCCACAGCGAACCTCCCAACTTGTGATGGACAGTTTGTTATATGGGGACAGGGCGATGCACCCTGAAGCCCGAATGGTGAAAAAATCCGTAGAGGCAGCAACAACCCACAGAACGGAGAACATCATGCGCATCATCGTAGCGTTATTACTCCTCCTCCCGACCTGGGCGCCGGCGGATGAAAGCAGCGCCGCGCTGGAAGATTCAGTGCAGCAACTTCGCTCCGCCATCGGCGAATGGACAGTTACCACCGAGTTCCTTAACGAGGACGGCAGCGTGGCCAACAGCGCCGAAGGCATTTACCACTTCGAGTGGGTGGTTGAAGACCGAGTGGTTTCCGGGGTCAGCGAAATCCCGGCGCTGGACATGCGCTCGGGGCTGCTGTTTTACATCAACGAAGCGAAACAGGAGATCGAGATGGTCTCAGTGGCCAAGGATGGGCGCCTGTGGGTGATGACCGGCCCGCTGGGCGGCGAAACACGCTACACCCAGCCGTTTGAGACCCAGTCGGGCGGCGAAGGCCAGTTACGCTTTACCCGCTATAACGTGCAGGAGAACTCATTCGAATCGCGCATGGAATACACCGAGGACGGTGGCGCGACCTGGAAGCCGGGCAACCACCAGGTATTTACCCGCACCAACTGAATTTGCGCCGCTTCTGATAGTCTCAGGGGCGGACATGAAAGCGAACCTCCCGAAGATCATCATGCGCCTCGGCGCCGCGTTGGCGGCGCTGCTTGCAGGCGCCATCATCGTCGCCCACATCAGCGGCTGCGCCAGCCCCGGTTACTACTGGCAAGCCGCCTCGGGACACCTCAGCCTGATGCACGCCCGGCGGCCCGTGGACGAGGCCATTGCCGAGGGCGATGAAGACGAAGCTGTGCTTGAAAAGCTGCGCCTTTCGCAACAGATCATGGCCTTTGCCCGCGACGACCTCGGCCTGCCAGACAATGGCAGCTACAGCGAGTTTGTTCGCACCGACAGCGAGGCCGTGGTGTGGAACGTGGTGGCGGCGCCGGAGTTCTCGCTGGAAGCCAAGACCTGGTGCTTCCCGGTGTCGGGCTGCGTGCCCTACCGCGGCTACTTCGACAAGGCCGATGCCGAACGCTACGCGGGCAAGCTCGCCGCGGAAGGCCTGGACGTGGCCATCTCACCCGCCATCGCCTACTCCACCCTGGGCTGGTTCAAGGATCCATTGCTCGACACCATGTGGCGCCACTCCGACACCCAGCTGGCCGCCTACCTGTTTCACGAGCTGGCCCACCAGGATCTGTACGTCAAGGGGGATGCGAACTTCAACGAATCCTACGCATCGTTCGTGGAGGAAGTTGGCGTGGAGCGCTGGCTCACCGCCCGCGGCGAAGATGAAACGCTGCAACGCTGGAAAGACGTCGGCGTGGCCCGGGCCGAGTTCAATGCCCTGTTGGGCCGTACCCGCGAGTCCTTGCAGCAGATCTACCAGTCATCGGAAAACGTCGAGACCCGCAGGCAGGAAAAAGCCGCGGCCATCCAGGCGCTGACCGGCGAGTACCAAGAACTGGTAGCGCAACGCTGGCAAGGCCATGATTATTTCGGCGGTTGGTTCGGCCAGGCGCCGAACAATGCGCGATTCGCCTTGATTGATACCTACGAAGGTGGAAGCTGCGCGTTCCAGGCGCTGTACCGCCAGGCGGGCGAAGACATGCAACGCTTCCGCGAACGGGCCAGGCAGCAGTCACAACTGCCTGCTGAACAGCGCCGCGAATGGCTGGACCAGGATTGCGATGATGAAGGCGTTGCACCGGCGGCGGAACTGTGACAGTTTAGCCCCGCCGTGAGCCACCACCCCAGCCAACATCACCCCGCCCTGCGCCGCATTCGCCCTGCCCAGTTCATCAAACTGGCGGTGACTTGTGTCGCGTTGGCGGTGGCCACGACAGGATCGGTGCTGGCGCAGGAACATGCGCCGGTTGCGGCGGTTTGCCCCGACCCGGCGCTCAGCTCGTTCAAGCTTTCCACCCCCGAGCGCGAATCATCCCCGCTGGTGATGTATGCCCAGCAGATGGACGCCAGCAAGACCGCGCAGAGCGAAGCGCGCGGCGATGTCGAGATCATCCGCGCCGACCAGCGGCTGACCACCGACTACCTGCAGTTCAGCCCGGAAGGCGAAACGGTGATCATGCCCGAAGCCTTGCGCTACAGCGATGCGCAGGTGTGGATCAACGCCGACCATGCGGAATACAGCTTCGCGAGCGAAACCGGCCGCTTTGAAGGCATCAACTACGGCCTGGCCGGTTCCAGCGCCAACGGCAGCGCGGAAACCATGGAGTTGCTTCCGGGCCAGCGCTCGGTGCTTTCCAACCTGGACTTCACGACCTGCCCCGGCGAAGTACCCGACTGGGAGATCAAGGCCGAGCAGATGGAGTTTCACCATGGCGATGGCTATGGCACAGCGCGCCACGCGCGGCTGGAGTTCAAAGGCGTGCCGATCCTGTACGCACCCTGGTTCACTTTTCCGATTGATGACCGGCGCAAGAGCGGCTTCCTGTTCCCCAGCCTCAGCAACACCAATGACAATGGTATCGAGATTGGTGTGCCGTATTACTGGAACATCGCGCCCAACATGGACGCCACCATCGAGCCGCGCTACTTCACCCAGCGCGGCTTCATGCTTTCCGGTGAATACCGATTCCTCACCAAGCGCAGCGGCGGTGAACTCGAGTTCGACTACATGCCGGATGATGACGAAACTGGCGACGAGCGCTACCACTACCTGTTCGACTACCGCGCCCACTTGCGCGGTTCGTGGTCCGGCAACCTCACCATCGACCGCGTCAGTGACGAGGATTACTTCCAGGATTACGGCGCCAGCCTGGTGGCCACATCGCGCCAGTTCCTGCGCAGCGCCGGCGTGGTGCGCGGTTACGGCAACCACTGGAGCTTCGAGGCGATGGTGGATGACTTCCAGGTCATCGATGACTCGGTGTCACCCGAGAACGAGCCCTACCGACGCCTGCCGCGTATCGCCTTCCGTCTCGACCAGCCGTTTGGCCCCAATGGCTTTGGCCTGATCCTGGACTCGGAGCTCACCAACTTCGACCGTGATGTCGGCGTCACCGGCACCCGCCTGGATACCGGCGCCCACTTGTACTGGGAAAAATGGGCCAGTTGGGGCTTCATTCGGCCCAGCGCAGGCTACCGTGACACCCGTTACCAGCTGGACAACACGCAGGCCGGCGAAGATACCTCGCCCGACCGCGGCACCCCCATTTTCAGCGTGGACGGCGGCCTGTATTTCGACCGCGTGCTGGGCAACGGCGACACCCAGACCCTGGAGCCGCGACTGTACTACCTGAACGTGCCGTACGAGGAGCAGGACGATCTGCCCGACTTTGATACCGGCGAGTTCACCTTTGGCTTCAGCCAGTTGTTCAACAACAACCGCTTTACCGGCGGCGACCGCCAGGCCGACGCCAACCAACTGGCCATGGCGCTCACGACCCGCACCTATGCTGCCGGCGACGGCAACCAGTTGTGGCGCCTGAGCATCGGCCAGATCTTCTATTTTGAAGACCAGCGGGTGCAGCTCGACGACAACCCGGTCACCAACGACTCGGTGTCACCACTGATCGCCGAGTTTGCGCTGAGCACGTTTCGCCGCTTTACCTCCACCGCGCAATTGCAGTGGGACTGGGAGAAGGACCAGCTCGACCTGGCCGGCTTCGGAATCGCCTACAACGGCGAGAATGGCGAGCGCGCCGCCTTTGAATACCGCTTCCGCCGCGACCGCGTCGACCAGTTCGATGTGCGCGCTTCCTGGCCGCTCAGCCCCAAGTGGCGGGTGATGGGCCGGGTCAACTATTCCTTCGAAGAAGACGACCTGCTGGAAACCCAGGCCGGGTTCCAGTACGAGAGTTGCTGCTGGGCCATTCGCACCGTTTACCGCCGTTACCTGAAGAACCGCGAGGGCGAGGACCGTGATGGCGTCTACCTGGAACTGAACCTCAAGGGCCTGGCGAGTGTCGGTACCGGTGGCAGAGACTTGTTTTACTAGGGCCACGCAGACCTAACGGGCCCACGCGAGGCGTTGTAGAATACCGCCTCCATGCAGGAGCCAGAGTTTTTATGAAGCTGTTCACCATCCATTCCCGTCCGCGCCGCCAGGCGCGCCCAGCCACTTTCCTGCCGGCAGCGCTGCTGGCCGCCGGCCTGTTGTGCAGCCCGGTCCAGGCGCAGGAACTGGACAGCATCGTGGCGGTAGTCGAGGAAAGCGTCATCCTGCAAAGTGAACTCGACCTGGCGCTGGCCGGCATTGTCGACCGCATCCGCGCATCCGGCGAGCAGATGCCGCCGATGGACCTGATGCAACGGCAAGTGCTCGACCGCCTGATCGTGCGTGAACTGCAGGTGCAGCGCGCGCTGGCAACCGGCATACGGGTGAGCGACTCCGACGTCGACCAGGCGATGGTCAACCTGGCCCAGAGCAACGGCATCACCCTGCAACAGATGCGCCAACTGATTGAACAAGACGGCGAGGATTTCTCCGAGTTCCGTCGCAACATCGCCGAAGAATTGCTTACCGAGCGGCTGCGCCAGCGCATCATCGCCAGCATGCCGCCGATCTCCGAAACCGAGGTGGACATCCTGCTCGCCTCCGAGGAACTGGGCGGCGGCGAGTACAACATTTCGCACATCATGGTCGGGGTGCCGGAAGGCGCCACGCCCGACCAGATCCGCGCCGCGCGCGAGGAAGCTGAGGACATTCATCGGCGCCTCACCGAAGGCCTGGATTTTGCTTCCGCGGCAATCAGCTATTCCGACAGCCAGGAAGCGCTGGAAGGCGGCGAGGTGGGCTGGCGCGATCTCAACAGCGTGCCCGCGTTCCTGGCCGACGCCATCAAGGATGTGCCCCCGGGACAATTTACCGAGCCGGTGCGCAGCCCGGCTGGCTACCATATCGTCAAGGTCAATGACTTTCGCGAGCGCGGCGCCGTGTTGATGGAAGAATACAATGCGCGCCACATCATGATCGAAACCAACGAGATCGTGACCGCGCGCGACGCCATGGAACAGATCACCGTGCTCAAGAAGCAACTCGATGAAGGCGCCGATTTCTCCGAGCTTGCGCGGGAGTATTCGGATGATCCCACCAGCGCCAACCTGGGCGGAGACATGGGCTGGTTCCCGCCGGACGCCTACGGCGACCGGGTGGAACAAACCCTGGCCGGCCTCGAAGTGGGCGAGACCAGCGAACCGTTCCAGACCATGTCGGGCTGGCACCTGATGCAACTGATGGACAAGCGCGAGCAGGACCGCACCGAGGACGCCATTCGCGCCGAGGCGCGCGAAAAGATTCGCCAACGCAAGGCCGAGCAGGAAATCGAAACGATCCTGCGCCAATGGCGCGATGAGGCCTTCGTGGAAATCCGTCTTCCCGGCGCGGCCAGCACATCGGGGTAGCTGATCCCGGCGCAGGGACCAGCGTGAAACCATGATCGCGGACCTGCCTATCCTGGCCGTAACCCCCGGCGAACCCGCCGGTGTCGGCCCCGAAATACTCCTGAAAGCCGCGAACCGCGTTCCGCAGTTCCGCCTGTTGGCGGTGGCCGATATCGGCCTGCTGCGACAAACCGCCGACCAACTCGATCTCGGCACCCGCATCCAGCGCTGGCAACCGGGTGAAAGCGTGAATGCGGGCAGCCTGGCCTGCCTGCATGTCGACCTGGCCGAACCGGCAACCAGCGGAACACTCTCGGCGCGCAACGGGGCTTATGTGCTGGAGACCCTGCGCCAGGCCACGAGCCTGGTGCAAAGCGGCCAGGCGGCGGCGCTGGTGACCGGTCCCGTGCACAAGGGCATCATCAACGATGCCGGCCACCCGTTCAGCGGCCACACCGAATTCCTCGCCGATCTTTCTGACACCCCCAGGGTGGTGATGATGCTGGCGGCGCCTGGCCTGCGCGTGGCGCTGGCCACCACCCACCTGCCCCTGCGCGATGTGGCCGATGCCATCACCGCCGAAGGGCTGGAAAAAACCCTCAGGATCGTCCACCACGACCTCAAGCATCGTTTCGGGCTCTCCAACCCCCGCATCCAGGTGCTTGGCCTCAACCCCCATGCCGGCGAAGGTGGCCACCTGGGAATGGAAGAAATAGAAATTATTGAGCCGGTCATGGAGGCGTGCCGGGCGATGGGCATGGACCTGGTCGGCCCGGTGCCGGCCGACACCGCGTTTAACCCGCCGCGGCTACGCGACTGCGATGCTGTGCTGGCGATGTACCACGACCAGGGGCTACCCGTGCTCAAGCACGCCGGCTTTGGCGAAGCCATCAACGTGACACTAGGGTTGCCGTTTATCCGCACCTCGGTTGACCACGGCACCGCGCTGGATATCGCCGGCCAGGGCAAAGCAGACGAAAACAGCCTGCTGCAGGCGCTGTCGCTGGCGCAGGAAATGGCCCTGCACCACTGATGTCCGCGCACGGCAATCACAAACCCAGGAAACGCTTCGGCCAGAATTTCCTGGTGGACGGCTCCATCATCGAACGGATCATTGACGCCATCAACCCGGCCCCGGACGATGCCATGGTGGAAATTGGCCCGGGCCAGGGCGCGCTCACCCGCCACCTGGTGGCCAGCGGCGTCGACCTGCACGTGATTGAAATTGACCGCGACCTGGCGGCCGCCCTGCCCACCACGGTGCCCGGCCTGAAGCCGGAAAATATCCACGTCGGCGATGCCCTGAAAATGGACCCAACCAGCGTGGTGCCCACCCGCGCCGGGCAGAAACTGCGCGTGGTAGGCAACCTGCCGTACAACATCTCGACCCCGCTGCTGGCCCACCTGCTGGACTTCACCGGCGGCATCCAGGACATGCACTTCATGCTGCAAAAAGAGGTGGTTGATCGCATCACTACAGCGCCCGGCAGCAAGGCCTATGGCAGGCTTACCCTGCTATGCCAGTACTACTGTGCAGCCATTCCGCTGTTCCCGGTGCCACCCGAGGCATTCTCGCCGGCGCCGCGTGTGGATTCAGCGTTCTTCAGGCTCACGCCCCACCCGGCCCCGCCGGTTGAAGTGCAAGACCACGCCCTGTTCCAACAGGTGGTGGCGCAGGCGTTTTCCAAGCGCCGCAAAACCCTGCGAAACAGCCTGGCGCCAATGATGAACGCGGAAATGATCGCCGAAGCGGGCATCGATGCCTCGCTGCGGGCGGAAGCCTTGTCGATGGAGGACTATGCAGCACTCACCGCAGTCGTGGCACACTATCAACAGTGAACGCGATGAATGTTGAGATCAGACCGAAGCCTACTTACCTCGGCCAGCACGAGGGCCGCTATGCGTTCGCTTACCGCATCACCATCACCAACCACAGCGCCGAGCCGGTGCAGTTGCTCAACCGCCACTGGATCATCACCCACGCCGATGGGCGGGTGGAAGAAGTGCGCGGCGAGGGGGTGGTGGGGGAGCAACCGCGGCTCACGCCCGGCCAGTCACACACCTATTCCAGTGGCGCCATGATCCCCACCCCCAGCGGGTCGATGAAAGGCAGCTACGAGTTCGTTACCGATGCCGGCGACCATTTCGAGGCCGAAATTCCGGAGTTCGTGCTCGCCGCCCCCGAGTCCCTGCACTAGGCTTCAAACCCACCCATGGCACATTACTTTATCGGTGACGTGCAGGGTTGCTACGACCCCCTTCAGCGTCTCCTGGAAAAGATCAAGTTCGACCCGGCACGTGATCGCCTGGTGTTTTGCGGTGACGTGGTCAGCCGTGGCGGCCATTCGCTGGAGGTGTTGCGGCTGCTGTATTCAATTCGCGAGCAGGCCACCATCACCCTGGGCAACCATGACTTCCACCTGCTTTACGAGGACATGAAGTTTCCTGACGGCAACTCAAAACGGCGCGAATTCCGCACGGTGTTACAGGCTGACGACCGCCGCGG
The DNA here is from genome assembly GCA_030428105.1 of Gammaproteobacteria bacterium. Classification (GTDB taxonomy): domain Bacteria; phylum Pseudomonadota; class Gammaproteobacteria; order Xanthomonadales; family SZUA-36; genus JAUIBE01. The sequence continues at coordinate 24,897 of JAUIBE010000015.1, read as the reverse complement.
CCTGATGCAATGGCTGGCGGGACAACGGATGGCGCTGTACATGCCGGCGTTCAACGTGCTGGCGCTACATGCCGGGGTGGTGCCGAGCTGGAGCCTGGAGAACACCCTGGCCTACGCCGCCGAGGTGGAAGCAAAACTGGCGTCCGCCCGGCGCGAAAAATTCCTGCGCAAGCTGTTCCGTGACCGCCGCCGCCTGTGGCGCGACAAGCTGACCGGGATGAAGCGTTGCGCCCTCATCACCCACATCCTCACCCGCATTCGCTACTGCGATACCTACGGCAAGCTCAACTACGGCGCCACCGGCCCACCGGGTACCCAGCCGGCGGGTTACCTGCCGTGGTTCAAGCACAAGCACCGCCAGACCCGCGACGTCACCATGGTGTTCGGCCACTGGGCCTCGCTGGGGCTGAAGGTGAAGAAGCGCTACGTGGCGCTGGATTCGGGTTGCGTGTGGGGCGGCAAGCTTAGCGCCTGGCGCGCGGAGGACGGGAAAGTGTTCCAGGTGCCGGCGAAGCAGAAAGCGAAAGCCGCCAAGGCTTGATCAGTTCTGCACCCCGGGCATCCGGCGGCGGTAATCAACGATGTCGTAGGCCAGGCCGTTGGCATGATCGGCGGCAAAATGCTCGCGGGTGATCGAAACCCATTCGTGCTCGTCCCATTCGGGAAACCAGGTATCGGCCTCGGCCTCGCTGTCGATGTGGGTTAGCACCATGCGATCGGCCAGCGGCAGCGCCTGGCGGTAAAGCATGCCGCCGCCGATGATCATGACTTCTACGCTGGTGGCCACTTCGATGGCTTCCTCCAGCGAATGGACCACATCGCAACCCGGCGCTTCGAAGGATGGATCGCTGGTGATCACGATATTCTGGCGCCCCGGCAGGGGACGACCAATGGACTCCCAGGTCTTGCGTCCCATCACCAGGCTGCGGCCCATGGTGGTGACCTTGAAGTGCGCCAGTTCGGCGGGCAGGTGCCAGGGCATGCCACCGCGCAGGCCAATGGCTCGGTTGTGCGCCATGGCGGCAACGATGGTGAGTTTTTTTCCTGCTGGCTGCGACATCGACCGGCCTATACCGCGATTGGCGCGCGGATGGCCGGGTGGCACTGATAGTTGACCAGTTCAAAATCCTCGAACACGAAGTCGAACAGGTTGCGGCGCTCAGGATTGATCTGCATCGTCGGCAGTGGAAAAGGCTCCCGGGCAAGCTGGGTACGCGCCTGCTCCAGGTGATTGGAGTACAGGTGAGCGTCACCCAGGGTGAGAATGAAATCACCGGGCTCCAGGTCCAGCACCTGGGCAATCATCATGGTGAGCAACGAGTACGAAGCAATGTTGAACGGCACGCCCAGGAAAACGTCGCCACTGCGCTGGTACAACTGGCAGCTCAACTTGCCGCCGGCCACGTAGAACTGGAACAGGGTGTGGCAGGCTGGCAGTGCCTGCAATCCGGCTGCAGCGTTTTCCTGTGGGCTACGGCTTTCATCCGGCAGCACCGCGGGGTTCCAGGCCGAGACAATGTGACGCCGCGAATCGGGACGCTCTTTCAGGTCTTTGAGCAGCACTTCGATCTGGTCGATGGTGCGGCCATCGGGACACGGCCAGGAGCGCCATTGCACCCCGTAAACCGGCCCGAGGTCGCCGCTCTCGGTGGCCCACTCGTCCCAGATGGTCACGCCATTTTCGTTCAGGTAGGCGATGTTGCTTTCGCCTTTCAGGAACCACAGCAGCTCGTGAATGATGGAGCGCAGGTGCAGCTTCTTGGTGGTAACCACCGGGAAGCCCTCGGCCAGGTTGAAGCGCATCTGGTAACCGAACAGCGACAGCGTGCCGGTGCCGGTGCGATCCGATTTCTCATGGCCGCTTTCGAGGATATCGCTGAGCAGTTTCAAGTAAGGCCGCATGCTACTCCTTGGCTTCCCCCGCTGCCTTTGGGGCGGTGAAGCGTGGCGGCAATTTCATCATCACCAGCCCCGCCAGGATCATTGGCAATGAAAGTACCATGCCCATGGTCAGCCAGCCACCGGCCAGGTAACCAATGTGCGCATCTGGTTCGCGAAAATATTCTGCCACCACGCGGAACACGCCGTAGCCCACCAGGAACAGCCCGGCGATCGAGGCAGAAGGCCTGGGTTTGGCCGAGTACCACAACAGCACAATGGCAAACAGGATGCCCTCCATGCCGGCCTGGTAAAGCTGGCTGGGATGGCGCGCCAGGTGGTCCAACTCGCCCCGTGACCAGGCCTCGCGCAGCGCTTCAGATTGCCAGCCGCCCGGTTGAACCGCGTTGGCGAAAACCATCGCCCACGGCAAATCGGAAAAACGCCCCCACAACTCGCCGCCGATAAAATTGCCAAGCCTTCCCAGGCCCAGGCCTACCGGCACCAACGGCGCGACGAAGTCGGCTACCTGCCAGAAAGTTCGCCCGGTTTTCCTGCCGTACCACCACATCGCCGCGATCACGCCGATCAGCCCGCCGTGAAACGACATGCCGCCCTCGTTGATGCGGAAAATAAACAGGGGGTTTTTAAGCAACGAATCGAAGCTGTAAAACAGGACATAGCCCAGGCGACCGCCCAGGATCACGCCGACCATGCCGTAGAACAGGAAGTCGCCCACTTCTTTGGGATCCCAGCCGAACCACGGACGTTTCGCCGCCAGCACCCGGCCGCCCCACCAGAAAAACACGAAGGCCAGCAGGTACATGATGCCGTACCAATGGACGGACAACGGCCCCACGGAAAACGCCACCGGGTCGATGGCGATGTACAGGTAGTCGGAGGTATTCAAGGGGTTTTTCGGGCTTGTTGGTGGCGCATCAAAACCAGCCCGCAGGATAGGCCACCCTCCCCCGCCGAGCAAGCCATCCATCTCTCAACGCGGTTGCATACCCGTCATCCCGGAATTTCGAGTAGAAATATCCGGGACCCACCCGCTGAACAGAAGCGCTGCCTGAGTGGCACACAAGGGGCCGTGGAACAGGGTGCTCCCCCCACGACACGCATAAATACATCCCTGTAGCTCTTAAATTACGTCCTGTAATTTAAGGTCGCGGGTGAAGCACCCTGTCCCACGGCTTGAAGCGCATGCGCTTCCCGAGGCGCCTAATGAGAAACCTTGGTGTAACGTATCCACCATGGACCAACAAGCCCGCAACCGCCTTGATGGCGAACCCAGCCTTTACCTGCGCCAGCACGCTGAAAACCCGGTGGCGTGGCAGCCGTGGGACGAAGAAGCGCTGGAGCTGGCGCGCGCCAGCGGCAAGCCCATCTTGCTGTCGATTGGCTACAGCGCCTGCCACTGGTGCCACGTCATGGCCCACGAGTCTTTCGAGGACGAGGCTACTGCGAAGGTGATGAACGAGCTGTACGTCAACATCAAGGTCGACCGCGAGGAACGCCCTGACCTCGATAAGATCTACCAACTCAGCCACCAGCTTCTCACCGGGCGGGGCGGCGGCTGGCCGTTGACGCTGTTCCTGGATTCGAAGGACCTGACACCGTTCTTCGCCGGCACCTACTTCCCGCTGGAGCCGCGCTACGGCATGCCGGCGTTTCGCGAAATACTGGTCCGGGCGCGGCAGTGGTTTGAACAAAATCCTGACGACGTGGGCGCACAAAGCCAGCGGCTCAAGGAGGCCGTCGAATCCATCCAGCGTCCCGGGGGGCAGGCGGGAGTCTCCGCCACTGAGCTCCTTGAAGCGGCATCCAGCGCGCTGCTGGGTCGTTTTGACAAGCAACATGGCGGCTACGGCGGTGCGCCGAAGTTTCCCCAGGCGCCGACGCTGGAACTGGCAGCCCGGATTGGCCGGCTGAACCCGGAGTCAGGTGCGGCGGTCGAAAGCACTTTGTTGTTCACATTGGAGGCCATGGCGGCCCGGGGCCTGCGCGACCACCTGGACGGCGGATTCTTCCGCTATTGCGTCGACGGCGACTGGACCATCCCGCACTTCGAAAAAATGCTGTACGACAACGCACAACTCCTGCCCGTTTACGCCGAGGCGGCCAGCCGCTCCGGCCGATCAAACCTGGCCACTGCCGCCGAGGGAATCGTGGCGTGGCTGGATGCCGAAATGCTCCAGGAAAACGGAGCCTTTTCAGCCAGCATCGATGCTGATGCTGCCGGCGAGGAAGGCGGCTTCCACGTCTGGACCCGCGATGAAGTACGCGCCCTGCTAGACGATGCGGAGTACGAGGCGTTCTCCCGCGCCTACGGGCTTGAGGCCGCAGCCAACTTCGAGGGCAAGGCCTGGCACCTGGTGCGCAGCGGTCACACGGCACCCGAATCGCTGCTTGCCAGTTCCCGCGCGAAACTTGCCGATGCCAGGGAATCGCGCGAACACCCCACCCTGGACAGCAAGCAAATCACCTCGTGGAACGCGCTAACCGCCAGCGGGTTGTTGCGCGCCGCTCGCGCTCTGGGCCGCGACGACTGGGCAAAGCAGGGGCAAGAAGCCCTGGATTTCATCTTCAAGCACCAGTGGACAGGCGAAAGCCTGCTTTCGGTGCACAATGCCGGCGAGTCACGCTTCGAGGGCTACCTGGACGACTACGCCTTCACCCTGGAAGCGCTGCTGCAAAGCCTGCAAACCGCATGGCGCCGGCGCGACCTGGACTTTGCGCTGCAACTGGCGGATGCGCTGCTCGACCGGTTCGAAGACGCCGACAACGGCGGCTTCTTTTTCAGCGCCGCCAACCAGGCCACACCCATTACACGCACCTTGCAGGCTCAGGACGACGCCACGCCATCCGGTTACGCGGTGGCGGTGATTGCCTTGCAGCAACTAGCTTCGCTGGTGGGAAACACGGATTACCTGGCCAGCGCCAACCGTGCGCTTGAGCGCGCGAGCAGCGAGGCTGCGCGCTCGCCGCTGGGCTTTCCCACCACGATCCGAGCTGCGGTCGAGTCAGAGCACGCGACGCCCCAGGTCATCATCCGGGCCCGGGACGCGGCGCAGGGCAGGTCATTCAAGCACTGGCTTGATGGCCAATTAAACGCGCACAGCTACCTAATACTCGAGCCGGGTGGTGGAAAGTCGCTACCCGGAATATTGGCTCAGTTTCATTCGGAGGAACCGCTTACCGCGTGGGTATGCAGGGGCATGACCTGCCTGCCGCCTGTGCACACAAAGGAACAACTGGAAGAAGCGCTGGCAGATTAAATCGGAGAGTGCATATGCTGGAGTCGTTGCTTAGCCACCCTCACGCCTTTGCAGTGATGCTGCTGATCATCGCTGCACTGGTGATGTACACGCGCGACAGCATTCCTTACGAAACCACCAGCCTGCTGGTCCTGGTGCTTTTGATCGTCGGCTTCCAGATCTTCCCTTACACCAGGGCAGATGGCAGCGCCATCCAGCCCAGCGATTTTCTGCTGGGCTTTGGCCACAAGGCGCTGGTGGCGGTTTCGGCGCTGATGATCGTGGGCGAAGGCCTTATCCGCACCGGCGCGCTGGAGCCCGTGGGGCGCGTGCTCTCCCGGCTGTGGCGCGGCTGGCCAGCGATTTCGCTCCTGATCACCATTCTCACCACCGCCGTGCTCAGCATGTTTATCAATGACACCCCGGTGGTGGTGCTGATGCTGCCTATCCTGATGGGCGTGGCCATGCGCACCGGCGTTACGCCCTCCCGCTTCCTGATCCCAATGGGTTTTGCCGCCATCCTGGGCGGCATGGCCACCACCATCGGCACCTCCACCAACCTGCTGGTGGTGACCGTTGCGGCCGACATGGGAATGACGCCGTTCCAGATGTTCGACTTCGTCGGCATCGTCGGGGTGGCCGCCATTTTTGCCGTGCTTTACCTGTGGCTGGTTGCGCCGCGATTGCTGCCCGACCGCGAGGCGCCCATGAGCAACCAGGGTGCGGCGCGCATTTACACCGCCCAGATCCGGCTGGAAAAAACCAGCCCGGTGGTTGGCAAAACCATGGCCGAGGCGCTGGGCCGCGCCGGTGAGAACCTGCAGGTAGAGGCCATCCAGCGCGCCCAGGGCGTGCATATTTCGCCGCTGCCCGACGTGGTCTTGCGCGAGGGCGACCGCATCACCATCAGCGATACGCAAATTCGCCTGCGCGAGTTTGGCCGCCTGCTGGGTGGCACCCTGTTTTCCGGCGACCACGTGGTGGACGCCAGCCATCCGCTGTCCAGCGAGGGCCAGGTGATCGCCGAGGTGGCCATCACCCCGGCTTCGCACCTGGTGGGCACCGCCATCGGCGAGGCGCGCCTTCGCTCCAACTTCGGCTTGCGCCTGCTGGCCCTCAAACGCTACAAGGCCTCGCAGGAGCGGCGCACGCCCGGGCTGGAAGAGATCGAACTGCAGAGCGGTGATGTATTACTGGTGCAGTCATCGCCGGAGAATCTCGAAAAGGTGAAGCAAACCGCCGAATTCCTGGTGCTGGATGGTGGCGTGAAGCTGCCCAGCACGCGCAAGGCGCCGCTGGCGCTGCTGATCATGGTCCTGGTGGTGGCGTTAGCCGCTTTCCGGGTCATCCCCATTGAGGCCTCCGCCCTGCTCGGCTGCCTGGCGCTGGTTGTTACCGGTTGCCTGAGCTGGCGCGAGGCCATGAACGCCCTTTCCACCCGCGTCATTCTTATTATTGTCGCCTCGCTGGCGATGGGCTCGGCGTTGATGAATACCGGCGGCGCCGACCTGATTGCGCAGGGCTTCGTGGCCCTGACCTTCGGCGCCCCGCCGTGGATGGTGCTGGCGGGGGTGATGCTGATGATGGGTATTCTCACCAACATCGTTTCCAACAACGCGGCCGCGGTGATTGGCACCCCGATTGCCATCGGGATTGCCCAGAGCATGGGCCTGCCACTCGAACCTTTCGTGCTGGCAGTGCTATTCTCGGCAAACCTGAGCTTCGTCACCCCGATGGGATACCAGACGAATCTGCTGATCATGAACGCGGCCGGGTACAAGTTTGGGGATTTTGTCAGGGTGGGGCTGCCGTTGGCCGTGCTGCTCTGGGTGACACTGACAATCACACTGGTGGTTTCATACGACCTGTAGCGCACGCCAATCCGCACCTAATATTGCCCATGCCCGAAATTACCCATGCCTGAAATTTTTGTGACCAACCCGCACGCACTGGCGGTGATGATCCTGATTGTCATCGCGCTGGTGCTGTTCACCCGCGACAACATCCCGCTGGAGACCACCAGCCTGGTGGTGTTGGCGATGCTGGCGGCGGGTTTCCAGCTATTTCCCTACACCCAGCCCAACGGCCAGCCACTCGACCCCAGCGAGTTCCTGCTGGGCTTCGGCCACAAGGCCCTGGTGGCGGTGTGCGCGCTGATGATCGTGGGCGAAGGACTGATCCGAACCGGCGCGCTGGAACCGGTGGGCCGCTTCCTGGCGCGCATGTGGCGGCGCGGGCCGGCGATATCCCTGCTGTTCACCATTCTCATCACCGCCACGCTGAGCGCCTTTATCAACAACACGCCCATCGTGGTGCTGATGTTGCCCATCCTGATCGGTGTGGCGGTGCGCACCGGAGCCTCGGCATCCGGGTTTCTTATTCCGATGGGCTTCGCCAGCATCATGGGCGGCATGGCCACCACCATCGGCACCTCCACCAACCTGCTGGTGGTGAACGTGGCCGCCGATATGGGCATGGACGCGTTCAACATGTTCGACTTTGCCATCCCGGTGCTCGTGGCCGGCGGCTTTGCCACCCTGTACCTGTGGCTGGTTGCGCCCAGGCTGATTCCCGAACGCCAGCCGCCGATGAGCGGAGCGGTGTCGCGGGTTTACACCGCCCAGATCCGTCTGGACGACAACAGCCCGGTCGTGGATGGAACCCTGTCCGAAGCGCTGGAGCGGGTGGGCGAAAACCTGAAGATTGAAACCATCCAGCGCGGCGCGGGCGTGTTCATCAACCCGCTGCCCGACGTGGTGCTGCGCGCGGGCGACCGCCTTACCACCTCTGACACCCAGGCCCGCCTGCGCGAGTTCGCCCGCATGCTGGGCGGTGCGCTGTTCTCGGGCGACCACATGGTGGACGCCACCCACCCGCTGAGCGACGAAGGCCAGCAGGTGGCCGAAGTGGCCATTACCCCGGCCTCCAGCCTGGTCGGCACCCGCATTGGCGATGCCCGCCTGCGTTCGCGTTACGGCCTGCGGCTGCTGGCATTGAACCGCTACGAGTCAACCCAGGACCGCAAATCGCCGGGGCTGGATGAAATCGAGCTGCGCTCAGGCGACGTGCTGCTGGTGCAGTCCACCCAGGAAAACCTCGACCAGCTCAAGCACACTGCAGAGTTCCTGATTCTTGATGGCGGCGTGAAGTTGCCCAGTACGCGCAAGGCGCCGCTGGCACTGTTGATCCTGATCACCGTGGTCGGCCTGGCTGCAGCCAATGTCATGTCCATCGAAATCAGCGCCCTGCTCGGCTGCCTCACCCTGATCATCACCGGCTGCCTCACCTGGCGCGAGGCGATGAACGCGCTTAGCGCCAAGGTGATACTTATTATTGTGGCCTCGCTGGCCATGGGCGCCGCGCTGCTCAAAACCGGCGGCGCCGATATCATTGCCCGCGCCTTTGTTTCCATCACCTTCGGCGCCCCGCCCTCCATGGTGCTGGCCGGCCTGATGCTGATGATGGGCATCCTTACCAACATCGTTTCCAACAACGCCGCGGCAGTGATCGGCACACCCATCGCCATCGGTATCGCTCAACGCCTTGGCCTGCCGCTGGAACCCTTCGTACTGGCTGTACTGTTTGGCGCCAACCTCAGCTTCGCCACGCCAATGGCCTACCAGACCAACCTGCTGATCATGAACGCCGGTGGTTACAAATTCGGCGACTTTGTCCGCGTGGGGCTACCCCTGGCCGTGCTGCTGTGGATCCTGCTCACCACCGTCCTCGTTTTCGCCTACGGCGTCTGACCTCTCCGTCATCCCGAAATTTCGACCCCCGTCATCCCGGAAGCTCGATTCTCCGTCATCCCGGAAGCTCGATTCTCCGTCATCCCGGAAGGCCGAGTAGGCCTATCCGGGACCCACCGGCTGAGCAGAAGTGTTGCATGGATGGCAAAGGTGTGGCCGCGGGAGGGGTGCTCCCTCCACGACACGCGCAAGTACGTCCATGTAGCTCTTAAATCACGTCCCTGTGATTTAAGGTCGCGAAAGAAGCACCCCATCCCGCGGCTTGAAACGCATGCGCCTCCCAGGCCGACACAACCAGGGGTTTTACCCCGTGGCCTTAAGCTTGGATGCCGCTCAGGGAGTGTAGAGACTGGGCAACCGGGCAGGGACGCCCGGTTAGGCCATCCAGTGCAAGGAAGCGCGGCTTCATTTTCTGGTGCGGCTTTCGGCTCTTTGAAAGAAGCGCCAGAAAATGGCCATCGCGGGCACTGTATGGCCGCGCCCACAAAACGCAACGAGCTGGGCGGGTAGGCCAAGGCGAGTCAGAAGTGAAACTTCGGCCAAGCCTTGAGGCCATTCAAGCAGACACGCGGGTGAAACCCCTGGTTGGGGGGGCTACTCTTGAGCCACTCAGGAAAAGCTTCTGTTCCACCGGTGGGTCCCGGATAGGCCTACTCGGCCTTCCGGGATGACGGGGGGAGGCTTTACGCAATGACCGGGAATTGAAACTCCGACAGGACAGTCACATGGTGCACACCCCTCAGCCGTTTTGAGTATGATTATCCGCCAGGAACACAAGGCTCACTCATGACACAAGAAACAAGAACGATTCGACACGGCCCCTATCCTGAGCTCACCTGGGCCGCCATCCTGGTTGGTTACTTCCTTGGCGTGATTATCGCCATCAGCATCGGTTACGCCGCGCTGATCCTCGGCTTCTCGATTGAAGGTTCCGAACTGGCGGCGATCCTGGGCTTCGGCATATTGCGTGGCATCATGCGGCGCAACAGTATTATTGAGAACAACATCGCTCAAACCGTGGCCAGCGCAGTGAATGGCGCGTCCAGCGGCATGATGTTCTCGGTGCCGGCCATCTTTATCCTCGGCTACGGCACAGACTTTGACCCGGTGCTGCTGACCTTCGGCGCGATTGCCGGCGCCTTCCTGGGTATCGGCTTCATCATTCCGCTGCGCAAGCAGATGATTGATTATGAGCGCCTGACCTACCCCGGTGGCGTCGCAGTGGCCACCATCCTCAAGTCCCCCGGCGCCGGCATCCATAAAGCCATGCTGCTGGTGGGTGGTGCGCTGTTCTCCGGTGGCTTGCATGCCATCAGCCAGTCAACCGGGGTAGACAACTACGACCTGGGCGCGCTAATCGGCATGCCCGGTTACATGAACAGCGTGTGGTACCTGTCGCTGCTGACCGTGGGCGTGGGTTACATCGCCGGCAAGGGCGGCGTGGCGTTTATCGTTGGCGGTTACGTCTGTTACTTCTTCCTCGCACCGATGCTGGCAGGCTTCGACCTGTTCCCGGTTGACCCGGGCACCGGCCAGGTCACCGAAGACCCCAATGCACTGAGACTGCTCCTGTTCCGCCCGGTCGGCATCGGCATGCTGATTGGCGGAGCCATCGCGGGTGTGGCCATGGCCTTCCCGATGATCCTCAGCGCCATACGCAGTATGCAGAACGCGGCCAAATCTGAGGCTGCGATGTCGCAGGATGAAATGCCCATCAAGCTGCTGTACGCGGCGATTATCGGTGCGGCCATCCTGTTGGCGGTGATGGCGGTGCTTTCCACCGAGAAGATGGGCCTGGGCCGCGGCCTGGTGATGGCGGTTGTCGGCACCTTGTGGGTGTGGATTGCCGGGGTGATTCTTTCCGAGGCGATTGGCCGGACCAACTGGTCTCCATTAAGTGGCATGACGCTGATCGCGGTGACCATACTGATCTTCATCGCCAACGGCATGGGCGATGACACCGCCACCGTGGTGGCCGCCGTGATGGTTGGCGCCGCGGCCTGCGTGGCGATGTCGCAGGCCACCGACCTGATGCTGGATCTCAAGACCGGCTACCTGGTGGGCGCCACGCCGCGCAAACAGCAGTTGGGCCAGTTCTTTGGCGCCTGGCTGGGGCCAATCGTGATCATCGTGCTGATCTTTGTCCTGCATGAAGCCTATGTGCTGGGCAGCGACAAGCTGCCAGCCCCGCAGGGCCAGGCGCTGGCCAGCATGGTCAACGGCATCATGGGCGGCGACGTTCCGACCCAGAAATACATGGCGGGCGCCGGCCTGGGTGCGTTACTCAGCATCTTCCAACCGGGACTGGGCATTACCGTGGGTCTCGGCTTCTACCTGCCATTCAATATTGTGCTGACCTACAGCCTGGGCACGCTGCTGCGCGTGGTGCTTGACCGCAAACTGGGCCACGCACACTCTGAAAACGTCGGCATCCCAGTAGCAGCCGGGATGATCGTGGGCGAAGCGCTGGTCGGCGTCGGTTTCGCCATCTCGATGATTCTCGCGGCGGTATAGGCCCAGGAGCAGCCTTATGAAACTACTTTCACTGTTACTGATTTTTGGCGCCTTCCTGGCCGGTGCGTTTCTCAGCGTGCTCGACCCGCGCACTGTCAACTGGGCCTACCTGGTTCCGGTGCTCGTGGTGGGCGTCGTTGGTTTGTGGCTGTTCCGCAAGGCCGAGCACGGCGAATCGCGTGCCGAGCACATGCTGAGCGGCAATATCGGCACGCTGGGTAGCAGCCTGGACAACATCCTGGCCAACCTGGAGCGCCTCCATGGTCGCAAGGCCGATCTGCCCACCTACGAGGCGCGCTTTGAAATTGACAAGCTGTTTCGCGACGACCTCACCAACTTCGCCGAGGCGCGCGAGAGCATGATCCACGTATTCGGCATGCAGAACTATGCTGATGTGATGAGCAATTTCGCCGCCGGCGAACGCTATATCAACCGGGTGTGGTCAGCATCAACCGATGGCTACGTGGATGAGGTGAATGCGTACATCGACCGGGCGCTCGACCAGTTTCGCGAGGCGCATGCGCATTTTCACGAATTGCGCGAGGCGCACGCTACTTGAGTTTGATGTGCCAGTGTGCCGCGGCAGGGGTGCTACTCCCGCGACACGCACGCGGGACGGCCATTTGCAGGCACTTCTTTCCAAACCCCGAAAGCCGTACCTGCAAATGAAGCCTTCGCTATACATCCCTGTAGCTCTTAAATTACGTCCTGTAATTTAAGGTCGCGGAAGTAGCACCCCATGTCCGCGGCCTGAGGCTCTGTGCAATCTCTTAGCGCCTAGCTCGCGACAGGTTCTTCACCCAGGGTGCCAAATGCCCTGCACGACCAGGCGATACGCGTTTCCGCGTCGGCTTCCTTGTTTTCCAGTTGGTCAATCTGCTTCAGGCGGCACTTCAGCCCCTGGCGGTTGGCGATCTGGATGTTGAGGCCGGGGCGGGCGTTGAGCTCCAGGATCAGCGGACCGAGGTCGCGGTCCAACACGATGTCCACGCCCAGGTAGCCCAGGCTGACCGCCTCGTAGCATTGCGAGGCCATCAGCAGGATGCGCTCCCAGTGGGGAATGCGAAAGCCCTGGATGTTCTCGCCGGTATCGGGGTGCACGCTTACCGGCGCATTGCCGGAAACGCCGCCGACGGTCAGGCCGCTGGCCAGGTCAATGCCCACGCCGATGGCGCCCTGGTGCAGGTTGGCCTTGCCGTGCGAGCGGCGGGTAGGAAGGCGGGTCATCGCCATCACCGGGTAACCCATGTAAACAATGACGCGAATGTCGGGTACGCCGTGGTAGGTGAGTGCGCTGAAGGCCTGGTCGAAGTGCACCAGGGTTTCGATCATCGCCACGTCGGGCTGGCCGCCCAGTGAATACATGCCGCCAATCACATTGGTGACGTGGTGCTTGAGGTCGGCAAACTCCACCAGCTTGCCGTCGGAATCGACGAAGTAGTCGGCCTTGCGGTCGGTGATCACCTGGATGCCATCGCCGCCGCTGCCGTGCGCCGGCTTGATCACGAACTCACGCTGGTCGCCCAGCACATCTTCCATGTGCGAAGCGCCGCGCATCGAACGAATCACGCCAATCAGGTCGGGTACCGCCAGGTTGCGCTCTTGCAGGCAGCGCTTGCACAACACCTTGTCGTCCACCAGCGGGTAAAAGCGCCGCTTGTTGTACTGCAGGATGTAATTGCCGTTGCGCGCGTTGAGCCCCAGCACGCCCGCCTTTTTCAGTGTGCGGTAGTTGCGCAGCATCAATCAGGCGTTCTGGTCGCTGATCTTCGAGAACCGCGACAGTTCGGTCAGGCGGAATCCGGTGTAGCGGCCCATGGCAACGATAATGCCCAGCACGATCAGGTTGATTTCAGGGAACACGGTGACCCAGTAAGTGAGCAGGTCAATGCCCATCACCACGTAGGCCAGCGCCGCCATGAACAGGCTGCCAACACCTTCTTTAAGCGCGGTGCCAGCGCCGCGTTCTTCCCACACGATCGACATGCGCTCAATGACCAGCGAAATAATGATCATCGGGAACAGCGAAACCGAAAGCCCGGTCTCCATGCCCATCTCGTTGCTGATAATGCTGATCGCGGCCATCAGCAGCACAACAATAGTCACCACCGCGGCCAGCCTGGGCACCAGCAACAGGCGCAGGCGCTCGAGGTAAAAGCGGAAGGCCAGGCCCAGCGAAACAATCAGCACAAACAACAGGATGCCCTTGAGCAGCTCGGTCTCGCGGAACGCCAGCGCAATCAGCACCGGCGCAAAGGTGCCAAAGGAACTGAGGCCGACAAAGTTACGCAGCACCACGATCAGCAGGATGCCGAAGGGAATCAGCAGCAACACCTCGTAAACGCCCTGGGTTTGCAGCGGCAACTGCAGGATGGAGATCATGCCCATCCGCGAGTCGCGCAGGTTGGCGCGCAATGTCGCCAGGTCCAGGGCGCTCTTGAGTTGCTTGCGGGTGGAAACCTGGATCTCGCCCAGGTCGGCGCCGGTTACCCGCGCCATGGTGCGATCGCCGGTCCACCATATAAAGAAGTCGTCCGGCAAATGCTCTTCGCCGCTGTACGGGTTGAACACCAGCCAGTCTTCGCCGTTGTGCACCGCCAGCAACGTTGAAATCTGAGCGGCTGCCTGTTCCTGCTCCAGGCTTACGCCGTGAAGCTGCAAGGTTGGAATGCGCGCCCCGGCCAGCAGGGTCTGCACCAGCCGCACACGGTCCATGGGCGATTCCACCGTCGACAGGAACAGGCGGGTGTTCTCATCGTCTTCCCGCCCGGTCATGCGCGCCATCATGGCGGCGGCAAAGGTTTCGATATCGGCCGATTCGGCGCGAACCTCGGTGATGATGTCCTGTAATGCGGTGGCGAACGGCTCTTCGAGCTGCGGCACATCCGGAAACGCCGGGCGCGGCGCAAACGACTTGTCGCGCGTGTCGCGGATGACGTTGGCGCGGTAATACAGGGTGGTGGGTTCGCGCATGCGGCGAATGGCCCAGTTGGCCTGGCGCCGGTACGTGTCCTCTTCCAGGGTCAGCCCAAAACCGCGCGAGATGAAGTTCTCGTCACTGACGGTGAAGCCGGTGGGCCTGGACGGCAGCACCAAAGAGGCGCGCACCGAACCCGTTTCGGGATCCAGCTGGACCCTGGCCTGGATGGACCATGCCTCGCTCTGCATGTCGGGCAACGGCGGAAAACCGAGGCGCACATACTTGTAGGCAAAGATCAGCGATCCCAGTGTTATCAGGAGAAGGGACAGGACGAGCCACTGGCGATTTCTGCTCATGCACCTATCTCGTTATTAGAAGGTATCGGTCGGAATCCAAGCGATTCCGGCGCCGCATCATACACAGTTCGTGGTGCGATTTCGCCTAATCGTGCCATGAAAACAGTCTTAAAGTGTGGATTGAAATCGCTTTTCTCTCCGCTCGCGCTAAAATAATCGGTTTCCTGGCGCAAATACGATGTTTCACGGAGATTGGTGATTGACTGACTTATTTCCAAAGTTATACAGTGTTGCGCTCTGACCCTACTGAATTCTTTCACCATACTGGGATAAAGCATGTTTATGAAATACACCCCATCCAGGCTGAAGGGTTGGCCCCGTGTCGCCGCAGCCATTTCACTACTTGCCCTGCTTCCTGCAGTGGCATTTGCACAGACCAGCATCGATGCAGTCACACAGGCCGGTGAAGACCGTGCCGACGCAGGCGCCGCCGAACAGCGGCAAATTGATGACGTGGCTGACCAGACCCTGGAAATCGTTAACGACTACAAGTCAGTTTCAAAGGTTGTTGACGGTCTGAAGGTTTACAACAGCCTCCTGCAGCGCCAGGTGGACAACCAGATCGCTGAGATGGACGCCCTGAGCACCTCGATCGAGAACGTTTCGTTGATCGAGCGCCAGATTGTCCCGTTGATGACACGCATGATTGACTCGCTGGAAGAGTTCGTGCGCCTCGATACGCCGTTCCTGGTGGACGAGCGCACCGAGCGCATCAGCAAGCTGCGTGACATGATGGAACGCTCCGACGTTACCGCCGCGGAGAAATTCCGCCAGGTACTCGAGGCCTACCAGATTGAAAATGAATACGGCCGCACCATTGAGGCCTACAAGGGTTCGGTGGATATCGACGGCAACCAGCGGGAAGTGGACTTCCTGCGCATTGGCCGCGTATCCCTGACCTACCAGACCGTTGGTGGTCAGCACACCGGTGGATGGGACCCGGCCGCACGCGCCTGGGTTGAACTTCCCCCCGCCAGTTTCCAGAACCAGGTCGCCGCGGGCCTCAAGGTTGCGCGCAAGCAGGTTGCACCTGACCTGATTGTCGTACCGGTCCCCGCTCCGACCGCAGGAGGGCAATAAGATGATTAAGACCGTTAAAGCAATTTCGGCGGTCGGCATTGCCGCCCTCATCGCTTTCAGTGGGCCAGTGGCCGCACAGGAAGCCGTTTCAACCGACCAACTTCTGCGCCAGGTCCAGCAGGGCAGGGTGAAAGATGCGCAGGAAAATGCGGCCAGGTTGGAAGAATTCCGCCGCAACCGCGCGCAGCAACAGAACATGCTGGCGCAGATGCGCCAACAGCAGACCCGCGAAGAAGCGCGTTCTGCCGAGTTGGAAGCCACCTTTGAAGTTAACGATGTAGCCATCGCTGAGCTCGAAGCCGAGCTGGCCGATCGCCTGGGTGACCTGAAAGAACTGTTTGGTGTTCTGCAGCAGGCTGCCGGCGACGCCCGCGGTAACTTCGATAACTCGCTTACCCAGGTTCAGTTCCCGGATCGTTCCGAGTGGCTGACCAGCTTCGCACAGAAGATGGGTTCCACCACCCGCATGCCCACGCTGGAAGAAATCGAGCGCGTTTGGTTCGAACTGCAGCGTGAAATGACCGAGTCCGGCAAGGTAACTACCTTCTCGGCTTCGGTGGTGAACGCCAACGGCGAAGAAGAAACCCGCAACGTAACCCGAGTCGGCGTGTTCAACGCGGTTTCCGATGGCAAGTTCCTGGAATTCGTTCCCGGCTCCGGTCGCCTGGTAGAACTGCAACGCCAACCTGCCGGTCGTTACCTGGAATTGGCGAGCGACATCCAGGGCGCATCCAGCGGCCTGACGGCGTTCGGTGTTGACCCCACCCGCGGCCAGCTTCTGGCCCTGCTGGTGCAGTCGCCCAGCCTGGCTGAGCGCATTGCCCAGGGTAAGGAAGTGGGTTACGTGATTATCGCCCTCGGTGTGATTGGCGTAATCATCGCTCTCTGGCGCCTGCTGGTTCTGTCCTCCACCGGTGCAGCGGTCAAGAAGCAGTCACGGAACCTCAACCAGGCTGGCAACAACCCGCTGGGCCGCGTTGTGAAAGTGGCGCTGGACAACCCGAACGTGGATGTCGAAGGCCTGGAGCTGCGTCTTGGCGAGGCGATCCTCAAGGAAACGCCGAAGTTCAACAAGATGCTGCCGCTGCTGAAGATCATTTCAGTGGTTGCCCCGCTGCTGGGTCTGCTGGGTACGGTGACGGGTATGATCGTGACCTTCCAGGCAATCACCCTGTACGGCGCGGGCGATCCGAAGATGATGGCCGGTGGTATCTCAACCGCCCTGGTCACCACGGTGCTTGGCCTGGTTGTGGCCATCCCGATGGTATTCCTGCACACCCTGGTTTCGAGCCGCGCGCGGCGCCTGACCCAGATCCTGCAGGAAGAAGCCGCTGGCATGCTCTCGGAGCGTGCTGAGCAGCAAGGCCACGCTTGAGGAACCGGGGGTAGGTAATGGACTTTATTTTTTACTACCTGCCGTTTCTCGAAACGATCAGGGATTTCTTTGAGTTGGGCGGAACCGTACTGTGGTTCATCGCCCTGCTCACCCTGTTCATGTGGATCCTGATCATCGAGCGCCTGATTTACTTTCGCACCAGCCATCCCGCGCTGTTGCGAAAGGCGCTGTCTGCCTGGAGTGCGCGTAACGATCACTCGTCGTGGAAAGCCCACGCGATCCGCACGCGCATCATCTCGCAGATCTCAGCCCTGTCAGAGCGCAATATTGCCCTGATCCAGACCTGCGTGGCCCTGTGCCCGCTTATGGGTCTGCTGGGTACGGTGACGGGAATGATCGAAGTGTTCCAGGTTATGGCCGTTTCGGGCTCGGGTAACCCGCGCTCGATGGCTTCGGGCGTTTCTATGGCCACCATTCCGACCATGGCCGGAATGGTGGCGGCCCTTTCCGGTGTTGCCATGCAGGCTTACCTGCAGAACAAGGTGAACCGGGAACGCGAACTGATCACCGATGAACTTGACATACACCATGCGTGAGTCGCTAACACCGCACCGGCTCATTAAGGAGAATTGAAATGCGGCATATGTTCAACCAAGTTGAGGCCGAGGAAGAACAGGAGATCAACATCACGCCCATGTTGGACGTGGTGTTCATCATGCTGATTTTCTTCATCGTGACGGCAACCTTCATCAAGGAGGCTGGTATCGAGGTCAACCGACCCGATGCGGCCACCGCCGTCAAGCAGGAGAAAGCCAACATCCTGGTGGCCATTGGTCCCAACAACGACATTTGGATCGACCGCCGCCAGGTGGACGTTCGTTCGGTTCGTCCGAACATCGAACGCCTGCACGCGGAGAATCCGCAGGGTTCTGTTGTCATACAAGCTGACAAGGAAAGTAAAACCGACACCCTGATCCAGGTAATGGATGCAGCTCGCGCTGCCGGAGTGTTTAACGTATCAATCGCTGCTCAGGAGCAGTAGGAGGGCCCTTAATGGCTGCCTCAATCGCTCAAACCCTCAGCGTCAGCCAGACGGCGATGTATTTCCGGATGGCCATCGGCTTCGTGCTTGGTGTTGTCATCACAGCCGCGCTGTTCTGGATGATGCAGTACATGATCGAAACTGCGGACCGCACCCTCAACGAGGGTGGCGCTACCAATATCGTGGATTTCGTCCGACTCAAGCGTGATGAACAGGTCGAGCGCCGCCAGCGCAAACCTGAGAAGCCGCCGGAGCCGGAAGAGCCACCACCGGAGCCACCGGCCCCGCAGATGGAAAACCTGAACCCCAATGCCGAGAAGATCGCGGTTTCCGCGCCTCCGGCCGAGACCGACATCGAAATGACCGGCGGTTTCAGCCTGGGTGTTGGCGAGGGCGACTACCTGCCCATCGTGAAGGTTGCTCCAATCTATCCCCAGCGCGCCCTGGCGCGTGGTATCGAAGGCTTCTGCGTGGTGCAGTACACGGTAACCCGCAATGGCACGATCACCAATCCGTTCGTGATCGAAGACCAGTGCACCAGTTCCATGTTCCACCGCGCATCCATCGAAGCGGCGCTTAAGTTCAAGTACAAGCCCCGCGTGGTGGATGGCCAGGCCATCGAAGTCCCAGGTGTACAGAACAAGTTCACCTACGAAATCACTGAATAGTTGAATGCGTCTCCTTATGAAAACTGAATCTCGAGCCAAGCAATATCTTGCAGTCACACTCACCCTGGCCCTGGCACTGGGGCTTGCCGCGCCAGCCATGGCCCAGGATGACGACCGCGAGACCAAGCAAACCGTGGCCATGAGTCAGCAGGTTTACGAGAAGCTCACCGAGGTGCAGGAGTTCATGGAAGCCGAGGACTTCGTCAACGCCCAGCGTCGCCTGGAAGACCTCAAGGTGAACGAAAAACTCAGCCCCTATGAGCGCGCCCAGACCTGGAACCTGCAGGCCTACCTGAGCTATCTCCAGGAAGACTACCGCGGCGCCCTGAACGCCTACGAGCAGGTCCTGCGTCAGCCGGAACTGCCCGAAGGCCTGGTGCAAAGCACGCTCAAGACCGTGGCCCAGTTGCAGTTCATGACCGAGGACTACGATGGCTCACTGGCCACGATACGCCGGCTGATGGATATCGTGCCCGAGGTCAGCGCCGAGATCGTGCTGCTGGAAGGCCAGATCTACTACCAGCAGGAACGCTACCGGGAAGCCCTTGGGCCGTTGAACCGGGCAGTGCAGATGTACCGCGACAAGGGCCAGGACCCGAAAGAGAACTGGCTGTTGCTGCTGCATTCGTGCTACCTGCAACTGGGTGAGTACCAGGAACTGCTGGGTGTGCTCAAAGAGCTGATCGCGCTGTACCCCAAGGACCAGTACATCCTGACCCTGGCCGGCGTGCACTCAGAGCTGGGTGACACCAAGAAGCAGCTGGCGCTGACCGAGGTGCTGTACGAATCCGGCGCCATCGACCCCAAGCGTCACGCGACGAACCTGGCCAACCTGTACCTGCTGCACAACGTGCCTTACAAGGCGGCGGTGACGCTGGACAAGGAAATGGCGGCTGACAACGTGGAAGCCAACGACCGCAACCTGCGCCTGCTGTCACAGGCCTGGTACCAGGCGCGCGAGGATGAGAAAGCCATTCCTCCGCTGCGCCGCGCGGCCGACCTTTCCAACGACGGCGACCTGTACGTTCGCCTGGCCCAGTCGCACGTGAACCTGGAAGAGTGGTCGGAAGCCGAAGGCGCCATCCGCAATGCCCTGCGCATTGGTGGCCTCAAGCGCACCGACCAGGCGTATATCCTGCTGGGGATGTCGCTGATGAACCAGACCAAGCTGACCGCAGCCAAGGATGCCTTCAACAACGCAGCGCGCGACGAGCGTAGCCGCCGGGCCGCCCAGCAGTGGGTTGCCTTCGTGGACAGCGAAATCAGGCGCCGCGAGCTGATGGCCCAGGAGCTTCCGAACGAAGCGCCGCGCGAGCGCGACGCCCTGCTGGAAGCGCTGGAAGCAGAAAGCACCAACTAAGCGCCAGCGGCGTTCCCGCCGCAGCCTTAAGCAAGAAACAAAAGCCCGGTTGTTCGCAACCGGGCTTTTTTTGTCATCCCGGAAAGGCGAGTAGCTTTATCCGACCGCGCAACAGCGACTTCGTCATCCCGGAAAAGCGAGTAGCTTTATCCGGGACCCACCAGCAAACAACGCGGCCCCGTGCCCACGAATGGATCCCGGGTAGCACGGCTGCAAGCAGCCGCACTCCCAGGATGACGGCAGTACGCGCAACAGCGAAATCGTCATCCCGGAAAAGCGAGTAGCTTTATCCGGGACCCACCGGTGGAACAGAAGCGCGACCTCAGTGGCGAAAACGCGGCCGTGCCTTCAGATGGTCAACCCACCATCCACAACCAGGCACTCGCCGGTGGTGTAACGGCCGGCATCGGAAACCAGGTACAACGCCGCCCCCGCCATATCATCCGGCTCGGCATGCCGCCCCAGCGGAATGGCCGAAATCATGCTGTTGTAGAACTGCTCGTTCTCGAACAGGGCGCCAGCAAACTTGGTTTTGGTGAGCCCGGGAAGCAAGGCATTGACGCGAATGCCAAACGCCCCGCACTCCTTGGCAAAAGCCTTGGTCATGTTGATGATGGCGGCCTTGGTGATCGAATAAATGCCCTGCAACGGCGGTGGCCGCAGGCCATTGATGGAAGCCGTGTTGAGAATTGCGCCACCGCCGTTTTTCTTCATCAGTTGCCCGGCCAACGCAGACATGAAGAAATAGCCGCGCAGGTTAACCTCGCAGGTTTTCTCAAACGCCTCCAGCGGTGTATCCAGGATTGGGCCCCAGTACGGATTGGCCGCCGCATTGTTGACCAGGATATCGATGCGGCCGTGCTTTTGCGCTGCGTGGTCGATGATGGCGTGGATCTGGTCCATGTCGCCAACGTGGCAGGCAAATGCCTCGGCGCTGAAGCCGGCAGCCTGGATCTCGGAAGCCACGCGCTCGCAACCTTCAGCCTTGCGGCTGGAAATAATCACGTGGGCACCGTGCGCTGCAAGGCAATGTGCAATAGACTCACCTATTCCACGGCTGGCGCCGGAAACCAGCGCCACGCGGCCGGTGAGGTCGAAAAGCGGATCGATGGTTGAGTTTGTCATCCGCGAAGAATAGCAAGATTCTGTAGGAGCGGCGCCTCGCCGCGATGGCTCTCACAAAAAACACAATCAACCAGGCAATAAAGACATGAACACAAAATTCATCACTATGCTCATCACCACGGCAATCACTGCCCTGGCCATCACCGCATGCGAGCGCCAGGCGCCCGAATCAGCGGCAGCGCCACAGCCAGCCGCTGAACCCGCGGCTGAGACGGCTGAACCCGCCGCCCGCGAAGTGCAGACCTACAGCGCCGAGGCGTTTTTCGCCACCACCACCTACTACCTGCCGCACAGCGACGGGTACAGTTTCTCGCCAGATGGCGAGAAATTGCTCTACACCAGTGATGAGAGCGGGATTTTCAATGTGTACGCCAGGAACCTGGCCAGCGGCGAAACCGTGCAACTGACTCACTCCACCGACGACGCCCACCATTCAGCCAGCTATTTCCCTGGCGACGAGCGGGTGCTGTTCATGGCCGACAAGGGCGGCAACGAGCGCAACCACATCTGGGTGCGCGAACTGGACGGAACCACCACCGACCTGACCCCGGGCGATGAAACCCGCGCCATTTTCACCGGCTGGTCCGGCGATGGCTCGCGGTTCTACATCCGCACCAACGAGCGCGACCCCCAGGCCCTGGACCTGTATGCCTACAGCGCGGAAGACTACTCGCGTGAACTGGTGTTCCAGAACGACCAGGCCCTGAGCATTGACGCAGTCAGCCCCGATGGCCGCTGGGTGGCCATGACCAAACCGCGCACCAGCGCCGACTCCGATGTTTACCTGGTGGAAACCAGCTTCAACGAAGCGCCTAAACTGATCACCGCGCACGAAGGCAACATTTCCTACGGGGTGTACACCTTCACGCCCGACAGCCAAAACCTGATTCTTTCGACCGATGAGCACGGCGAGTGGAACCAGGCCTGGGCCTACAACATTGAAAGCGGCGAGATGAGCGAATACCTCACCGCAGACTGGGATGTGAGCTTCGTCGGTTTCTCGAAAACCGGCGCCTACCGCTACTCGGGCATCAATGCGGATGCCGAAACGATTGTCACCCTCACGAACCTGGCGGACGGCAGCGAAGTGGCTCTGCCGGAACTGCCCCCCGGCAACCTGCAGAACGTGCGCTTCGCCGATGGGGACGGCACAATCGCGTTCCTGCTGAACGCTGACACCATCCCCAGCGACATTTTCGTGGTGGACCTGGCCAGCCAGTCGCTCGACCGGCTGACCCATGCACTGAACCCGGAAATCAACCCGGATGACCTGGTGGATTCCACCGTGGTGCGCTACGAGAGCTTCGATGGCGTGCTGGTGCCCTCCATCCTGTTCAAGCCCAAGCAGGCTTCTGCCGAAAACAAGGTGCCTGCCCTGGTGCTGGTGCACGGCGGCCCAGGCGGCCAGAGCCGCAAGGGCTACAGCGCCACGGTGCAGCACCTGGTGAACCACGGTTACGCGGTGCTGGGCGCCAACAACCGCGGCTCTTCCGGCTACGGCAAAACTTTCTTCCACATGGATGACAAGCGCCACGGCGAGGAAGACCTGAAAGACATCGTCTGGGGCCGCAAGTACCTGGAATCGCTCGACTGGGTGGATGGTGAGCGGGTTGGCATCATCGGCGGCTCTTACGGTGGCTTCATGACCGCTGCCGCCCTGGCCTTTCACCCCGACGCCTTCGAAGTAGGCATCAACATCTTCGGCGTGACCAACTGGGTGCGCACCCTGAAATCCATCCCGCCGTGGTGGGAATCGTTCAAGGAAGCGCTGTACGACGAGATGGGCGACCCGGCCACCGACGAGGAACGCCACCGCAGCATTTCACCGCTGTTCCACGCCGCCAACATCACCAAGCCCCTGCTGGTGGTGCAAGGCGCCAACGACCCACGCGTATTGCAGGCCGAGAGCGACGAGCTGGTAGAGGCGGTGCGCGCCAATGGCGTGCCGGTGGAATACGTGCTGTTCGACGACGAGGGCCACGGCTTCCAGGTGAAAGAAAACCGCATCGAGGCGTCTGACGCCTACGTGGAGTTCCTGGATACGTACCTTAAAGGCAACGGCGAAGAGTCAGCTGAAGCCGAGGGTGATGACGAAGACCTGTAGGAGCGGGCTTTAGACCGCGACCTCATGGCCGCAATGTGCCAAATCAAACCTGCCGGTCGGCTCGCACCAGCAACATCGCGATCACGCCGACAAAGGCGACGAAACCACCCATCGCCATCGCGAACGTCCACCCCAGCGTGCCGGCAATCACCGGCACTGCGATGGCATTGATCACGCCCATGGCGTTGGCGCCGGTATTGAGCACCCCGCAGGTGGCGCCGGAGCAGGCGCCACCGATGGAAATACCGGCAGCCCAGAACGCACCCTCAGTGAGCTGGTTGAAGAAGAAGCAGAACACCAGCATCAGCACCGCCGCCTGGGCGCTGGTGCTGACAGAACCGCCAATCAGCAGCGCGCCGCAAATCAGCAAGCCAATGACCACCGGCAAGCGGCAGCCCCAGCGCATGCCAACGCTGCGGCAAAGCCGGTCGCAAATCCAGCCGCCCAGCGCCGCGCCGATGCCGCCGGCGATCCACTGGGAAGAGGTCACCAGGCCCGCATCGGTGGCGCTAAATTCCCGCACCGTGACCAGGTAGTAGAAAAACCAGTTGAACGCATCGTAGAACACGAAGTTCATGCATGAATAACTGAGCGTGAGCAGCAGCACATCGCGGTTCTTCAGCACCTTCAACCACTCACCCCTGGGCGGCGCGGTGTGAACATCCGGCCGGCCCTCGCGAATCAGGGCAATCTCCGCCGGGTTCACCGCAGCGTGCTGCGAAGGATCGTTGCGCGCGTACCACCACCACAGCCAGGCGGCCACGAAGCCAAACGGCGCCAGCACCAGGAATGACTGGCGCCAACCAATATCCGTGACCAGCCACGCCAACAGCGGGGCGCAGGCCGCGTAACCCAGGGTCAGGCCGGTGCTGGTGAGACCATTGGGAAAAGCCCAGTTGCCCACCGGGAACCAGCGACAGATGGATGCGCCCACGGTGGGAAAAATTGGCGCGTGGGTGGCGCCCACCAGGAAGCGCACCAGGAACAGCGTGCCGATGACCAACGCAATCGAACCGGAGTCTTCACCCGGCACCAGGCTGGTGGCGATGGTGAGCAATCCCCACAAAACGGCGATCACGGTCAGCACCAGGCGCGGGCCAAAGCGGTCGGCCAGCAACCCGCCGGGGAACTGGAACAGTGCATAGCCAGCGGTAAACGCTGCCAGGATCCAGCCCCACTGCACCTCGCTGACCCCAAGGTCGGGAATCATCGCGGGCGCGGCGATGGAGAGATTGGCGCGGAGAATGTAGGAAACAAAGCTGGCGAACACCAGCACCAGCAAGATCCGCCAGCGAACATTGGTGGGCTTGTTGTTCATTGTTGGTTCCCTTCTTGGCGGATGCACAGATCATACGCGATCCGCACGCAACAGCGACTTCGTCATCAAGTCAGTTGTGCTGCATGGTTTTTTAGCTCTGCGTTAGCGATAACCACGAGCTTGCGAGCCACTGCGGCAAGGGCGAGTCTTTTGGGCTTTCCCCGGCTGACCAGTCGTTGGTAGAACG
>JAUIBE010000014.1 GCA_030428105.1 Gammaproteobacteria bacterium | reverse complement strand
AGCGGTACGGTCACGGTTAACGTCGGCCAGGCCACCCCAGGTGGTCCGGATGCGCAGTTCACGGTTGAGGGCTTCACCGCTCCGGTGCTGTGTACCGCGACGGAATCGAACGTTCCGGCCGGCTACACCACCGACAACTCGGCCTGTGTGAATGTAAACGCCGAGGATCCGGGTAGCTGTACCATCACCAACACGGTGAACCGCACCGACTTCACGGTGGCCAAGACCTACGACGATGGCAACACCACTGCCGTCGATATCGCCCTGGTCTGCGACAGCGGCACGGTTACGCCGGTAACGCCGCAGGCCACTCCGGGTGGTCCGGATGCGCAGTTCACGGTTGAGGCCTTCACTTCGCCGGTGCTGTGTACCGCGACGGAATCGAATGTCCCGGCCGGCTACACCACCGATAACTCGGCCTGTGTAGACGTGGATGCCGAGGACCCGGGTGCCTGTACCATCACCAACACCCTGAACACGACGACGTTCACGGTGGCCAAGACCTACGACGATGGCAACACCACCGCCGTGGATATCGGCCTGGTGTGCGACAGCGGCACGGTCACGGTAGACGTTGGCCAGGCCACTCCGGGTGGTCCGGACGCGCAGTTCACGGTTGAGGGTTACACCTCGCCGGTGCTGTGTACCGCGACGGAATCCAATGTTCCGGCTGGCTACACCACCGATAACTCGGCCTGTGTAGACGTGGATGCCGAGAATCCGGGTAGCTGTACGATTACCAACACCCTGAATGAAGCCACGTTTACGGTGATCAAGGACTTCACCGACGACGCCGCAGATGTGGTGGAAATCACCCTGGTATGCAGCAGTGGCGCTCCAGAAACGTCACCGCTGAACGCCTCGGAGGGTAACCCGGCACTGTTCAACGTCCAGGGTTACTCGGCGGGTGCTACCTGTACCGCCACGGAATCGAATGTTCCGGTTGGTTACGCCACTGACAACAGCGACTGTGTCGATGTTGACGTGGAAGCCGACGGTGAGTGCACGATCACCAACATCCCGAACGCGCCAGACATTTCGCTGGACAAGACCGGCTCGCTGGATCTTGGCGGCAATGGTCGGGCCGACCCGGGTGACCTGATCACGTACTCGTTCGAGGTCGACAACACCGGTAACGTGGTTCTTGACCCGGTTGTCGTAACGGATCCGCTGCCTGGCATGAGCGCCATCAACTGCGATGGTGACGCAAGCTTCGGCCCGCTGGCCCCGAACGACCCGCCGGTTGTGTGTACGGCAACTTATCCGTTGACGCAGAACGACATCGATAGCGGCTTCGTGTACAACCTGGCCACGGCTACCGGTACGGCAGACATCGTGCCGCCGCCGGGCACCGAGGGCACCCAGGATGTGCAGGACCAGGATGACCACTTCGAGCCGATTGGCCAGGTGGGCGGTCTGAATATCGACAAGTCTGCTGATCCTGACAGCTACACCCTGGTGGGTGACCAGATCACCTACACCTTCACGGTTGAGAACACGGGTAACGTCACCCTGTTCAATGTTGAGGTTAGCGATCCGTTGATCACCGATCCGCCGAACAGCGGCACCATCAGCTGTGCTGGCGAAGCCAACCCGATTGTCGATATGGCGCCGGGTGAGGTTGTGGTCTGCACCGGTGTCTACACCGTGACCCAGGCCGATATCGACAACGGCCAGGTGGTCAATGCTGCGACCGTAACTGGCGAATGCCCGCTGATCGACGATGGCGGCGCCGAAGGTACCGTTGGTGGCCAGGAGAACTGTCCGCCGTCTGACGAAGACGACGAGATCGTTGAGCACGAGCCGGGCGCCACTACCTTCCGTGTGCAGAAGGACTTCAGCGACGACAACCCGATGAACGTGATGGTCTCCATCACATGTAACACCGGTCTGCCGCTATACCAGGAAGCTGAGCTTTCTGAATTCGGCAACCCGTTCGACTTCATCGAGTTCATCGTTGGCGACTTCCTGCCGGGCACCATGGACTGCTCGATTGAAGAGCTGATTCCTGCCGGTTACGAGCCGACCTACACGGCTGGCGCTACCACCGGTGTGGCTGGAAGCATCTTCAGCGACGACGACGGCTGTCATTACGAAGAGATCGAGGGTGGCCAGTTCACCTGCGATATCTACAATGAGCTGCTGCCGGTTGAAGTGGTTGTCGAGAAGGAATGGATCGACGAGAACCCGGGTTACCAGCTGCCGACGCAGGTTGAGGTAACGCTGTACTGTTCAGAACCCATCCAGGGCGGCTTCCCCTGCCTGCTGGGTGGCAATGCTGACCAGGCCAGCGGAGCCCAGTACTGCAGCGAGCAGTACATCGACCCGAACAACCCAGGCGTGTGGACGGTGTTCCCGCACTACGAAGGCACCGACTGCTGGGCCACGGAAGAGCCGATTGCCGGCGTAATCACCGATGAAAGTGATTGCGAAGAGCTGACGCTGTTCCCGGGTCAGGGCGATAGCTGCCTGATCGTGAATACCCGCATCTACGCTGGTATCCCGACGCTCAGCCAGTACGGCCTGATGCTGATGGCCCTGCTGATGCTTGGCTTCGGCGCGGTGGCTTACCGACGGTTTGTTTAACCCTCCACGGTAGCTGCGGGCTTTAGCCCGCGACCGTAAACAAAAAAATAGCCCCGGAGAAATCCGGGGCTTTTTTTTTCCAATCGTGCAGAAGCATCGCCAATCGCGGACAGCGGGTACTACTACCCGCGACCTTAAA
The DNA here is from genome assembly GCA_030428105.1 of Gammaproteobacteria bacterium. Classification (GTDB taxonomy): domain Bacteria; phylum Pseudomonadota; class Gammaproteobacteria; order Xanthomonadales; family SZUA-36; genus JAUIBE01. Next base: position 62,206 of record JAUIBE010000014.1, on the reverse strand, counting down.
TTACAGGACGTAATTTAAGAGCTACAGGGATGTATTTATGCGTGTCGTGGGTAGTAGTACCCCTGCCGCGATCCGCAATCTCCGGTGCTACACCGCGCGCAGATACCATTCATAATCACGGTCGGTGACCTCTGACTGAAAGCGTTCAAACTCTTCGCGGCGGCAGATGCCGTACAGCTCGTGATACTGCTTGCCAAAGTAGCGCGGCAAAACGGCGCCCTTGTCGAAAACATCCAGTGCCAGTGGCCAGCAGGTGGGCAGGGTGACAATGTCGTCGACCTTCTCGCGCTCCTGGATCATCGGCCCCGGTTCGACCTTGTTGGCGATACCGTGGTGCAGGCCGGCGAATACCGCGGCGGCGGCCAGGAAGGGGTTGGCGTCGGCGCCGGAAACGCGGTGCTCCACGCGGGTATTCTCGGGCGAGGAAAGCGGAATGCGCAGCGCCAGGTCGCGGTGGTTAGGGCCCCAGTTGGGGGTGCTCGGCACGTACGAGTTCATGCCGTAGCGGCGGTAGGAGTTGGCGTTGATGGCGAACACGGCCATGCTTTCCGCCATGGTTTCGGCCATGCCGCCGATGGCGTGGCGCAGGGTGTCTGTCCACGGGCCGTCCTTGCTTTCGCCGGCGAAGACGTTATTGCCGTCTTCGTCCAGCAGGGAAATGTGCATGTGCAGGCCACTGCCAGCAATGCCGGCGAAGGGCTTGGCCATGAAGGTGGCGGCCAGGTCGTTCGAGCGGGCCGCGGCTTTCACCGCGCGCTTGAGCATCAGGGCGTGGTCGCAGGCCAGCAGGGGGTCATCCACGTGGTGGAGGTTGACCTCGAACTGGCCCGGGGCGTATTCCGACAATGCCGCGCCGGCAGGAATGTTCTGCGCCTGGCAGATGCTGTCCAGGTCGGTGAGGAACACGTCTACATCGTCCAGGTCTTCAAACACGGCAAATTGCAGGCCGGTCTGGCGAATGTCGGAGCCTGGTATGCGCGACACGCGTGGCCGCCATTTGCGGCCGTCGTGCTCTACCAGGTAGAACTCGAGTTCGGTGGCCATCACCGGGTGCAGGCCCATGTCGTACAGCGGTTGCAGGGTGCGTTTCAGCACCTGGCGCGGGTCCATGAAGTAGGGTGTGCCATCCAGGTTGTCCAGCGAGAGCATGACCTGCGCGGTGGGCAATGTGGCCCACGGCACCGGTACCAGGGTGCCGGGCACGGCCAGGCCGCGCACATCCGGGTCGCCGTCGTCCCAGCCGTAACCGGCGTTCTCAAAGCAGGCGCCCTTGGTATCAAGTACCACCGAGCTGGCGCAGTAGTTGACGCCGTTACCAAACGGCTTGTGGAAATCGTCGCTGTCGATGCGCTTGCCGCGCAGTACGCCCACCATGTCGGGGGCCAATAGCTCCATGAAGCGCGTCTCGGGGTGCGCCTCGAGGTAGGTGTTCAGTTCATGCAGCGTATTTTCTGGTAATTCGGATTCTTCATTGTTGTCGTTCATAAACCACCTTTATGGGCAAAACCCGTTACTCCAGGCGAATCCAGGCCGACTTGGTCTGGGTATAGCTTTTGAAACTGTCCATGCATTTGTCGCGGGCGTGGCCCGATTGCTTGTAGCCGCCGAATGGCTGGGTCATGTCGCCGTCTTCATAGGCGTTGACCCACACCACGCCGGCCTCGATGTTCTTGATCAGCTTGAACGCGGTGTTGATGTCGCGCGTCCAGATGCCCGCCGCCAACCCGTACATGGTGTCGTTGGCGATCGCCAGGCCCTCATCAGCGCCTTCAAAGGGAATCACGCTGGCCACTGGCCCGAAAATCTCCTGGCGGGCGATGCTCATATCATTGCGCACATCCGAAAACAGGGTTGGGTTGACGAAGGCGCCATCGGCCAATGATTCGGGCGCGTCGCCACCAAAATGGAGCCGCGCACCCTCGTTCCGGCCTGCCTCGATCATTGACAATACGCGCTGTTGGGCGCCGCGGTCCACCAGCGGGCCCATGTTGGTGGCCGGGTCCAGCGGGTCGCCAGGGCGGTAGGCATTGCTGCCCTCGGCGACAAAACGCTCGACGAAGGCATCGTAGATGGGCCGTTCCACCAGCAGGCGCGAACCGGCGCTGCATACCTCACCCATGTTGGCGAAGATGCCGTCGATGGCGGCTTCTACCGCTGCATCCAGGTCGGGGAGGTCGCCCATCATGATTTGCGGAGACTTGCCTCCGCATTCCAGTCCTACCCGTTTCATGTTGGATTGGCCGGCGTACTGCATGATCAGTTTGCCCACCTCGGTAGAGCCGGTGAAGCTGATCTTGGCCACATCGTTGTGCAGCGCCAGCGCGCGGCCGGCGTCCTCGCCCATGCCGTTGACCACGTTGAACACGCCGGGCGGCCCGCCTGCCTCCAGGAAAAGCTCGGCCAGGCGCGCGGCATTGCTGGGTGATTGTTCGGCCGGTTTCAGCACCACGGTGTTGCCCGCTGCCAATGCCGGCGCAACCTTCCAGGCCGCCATCAGCATCGGGTAGTTCCAGGGTGTAATGGCGCCTACTACGCCCAGGGGCTCGCGCAAAACCATGTGAACCGAGCCAGCATCGGTGTTGGTGACCGCGCCTTCGACCTTGTCGATGCACTCGGCCATGAAGCGAATGGTGGTGACCACCGCGGGAATGTCCTCGGCGATGACGTCGGCGATGGGCTTGCCCATGTCGAGGGTTTCCAGCACCGCCAGCGATTCGGCGTTGGCCTCGATCAGGTCGGCGTAGCGGTACAGCACTTCCATGCGGTCGCGCGGCGCCATTCTCGACCAGGCGCCGGACCGGTACGCCTTCAGCGCGGCCGCGACGGCGCGGTCGATGTCTGCTTCCGTGCCACGCGCCATCTCGGCGAGCACTTCTCCTGTGGCCGGGTTGATGTTCTGGAAGCGGCCGCCACCGGCGGCGTCGCAGTAGGCGCCATCGATGAACAAGCGCGTTTCGATGCGCGGTTTGGCGCGCTCGGCCACTTCGCGCCATTGCGCGAGGGTGTAGTTCTCGAGGGATGCGGTTTGGGTGGTTTCGTTCATCGCTGTTCTCTTATGAATCTGCGGTCTTGTCGCGGGTCGCGACCTGAAGTTCGCTCTCACCGCAAGTTTCGTAATCATCGCCAGTGACCGACATAAAGCCATCAACGGCGATGCAGCCCGCGGTATGGACAATGATGGGGTTGGCATCCAGCTCGCTGATCTCGCTGGCCAGTGCATGCACCATCGCCGAGAAGTTGGCCGCAGCCTGGCAGAAGGCGTTCACATCAACTGCAGCGCGGCCACGCCAGGCGCCGAGGCGCTTGCTGCCTTCCAGGCTCTCAACCGCACGTTTCGCGGTCTCCGGGCCAAACGGAGGCATCAGGAACCGAACCTTGCCGCTGGATTCGATATCCCGGCCACCAAAGCCGAGCATCACCAGCGGGCCAAACTGCTCGTCGTTCACCATCCCCAGGGCCATTTCGACGCCGGTCTCCTTCACCATCGGCATGACGATGACCTGCGGGCCGAGGGTATGCACCATCCGCCCGTAGGCCTGGCGCAACTCGTGTTCATTGGCAATGTTCAGGCACACACCGCCCACGTCCGATTTGTGGACCACGCCTGGTTTCGCGGTTTTAAGCACCAGTGGATACCCGACCTCGGAAGCGGCATCTAGTACGGCCTGCTCGTTGTCGCATGCGGTTGGCTGGCAGGCGGGGACACCAAAATCGCCCAGCAGGTGCAGCGTGGTCAGTTCGCTTGCTTTTCCGGTCAGGTTGTTCAGTTTGCGCTGCCAGCGCGCTACAGTCAGTTCGTCTGCGACTGGCGCGGGGTCGGCAGCGCGGACGTGAAAGTCGCGGAAATTCGTTAGTGCACGCACACCGGCCAAAAAAGGCCGCAGCCCATCGAGCACCGGGAAGCCCTCGCGGGTGGCTTCCACCACCGCAGGGTCACTTCCGGTGCCCTGGCGGTTGGCCACCAGGAAAGCAGGTTTGCCTGACGCCGCGTGGCCCTTGCGCAGGTAGTCAAAGTAGTCGTCGTAAATCTTGCTGTTGGGCGCCCGGTCGTGAATCACCGCGCCGAATGCGGCGCCCGGGTCGGACATCAGCGCCGCCATGCAGTCTTCCATGATGCGGTGGTAGCCCGGCCCGCCGGCGCTCCAGGCATCCAGCGGGTTCACCGCGGGCAGCCCGGGGTCGAGTATGTGCTCCAGCCTGGCGGTGGTTTCGGTCGAGAGGGTGGCCAGGGGAATGTCCATCTCATCGGCCAGGTCGACCAGCAATTGGCGTTCTCCGCCGGAATCGTGCAAGGAGACCAGGGCGCCGGGCGCCACCGGGTGCGGCTGGTTGAACATGATCAGCGCGGTGGTGAATTCGTCCATGTCCGAAACGCGGATCACGCCGTAGCGGTCGAACAGCGCCTGGAAGGCGTCGTCGCGCCCGGCCATGGCGCCCGAGTGCGATTCCGCCAGGCGCGCCGAGAACTCAGTTCTGCCCACCTTCAAAACCACCACCGGAATCTTGCGGTCTCGGGCCTTGCGCAGGGCATTCCGCAGGCCTTCGGGGCTGCGCGCGGTTTCCATGAACAGCCCCACCACCCGGGTTTCGCCTTGCTCCAGCGCATAGTCGAGGTACTCGTCCATGCGCACATCGAGTTCCTGGCCGGTGGAGACAGCGAGGTTGCAGTCGAGGCGCTCGTCGCAATCGATCAGCCCGGACATGCCGGCGCCGGAATGCGTGATCAAGGTGATGCCGCCGCCCACGTGGTTGTCGCGGGTGTCGAAAGCGCAGGCCCAGGTTCCACGGCTGAAGTTGTAATAGCCCATGGTGTTGCCGCCCATCAGCAGGATGCCTGCCTGCCTGGCCCGTGCGCGCACCCGTTCCATCAGCGGCGGCTCGCTGCCGTCGGGGGCCAGGCTGCATATGATCACCACTGCGCGGGCGCCGTGGTTGATGGCTTGCTCCAGGGCAGACTCCACGTGCGCATCGCCCACCGCGATGTAGACCTGCTCAACCGGCTCAGGCAGGTCGGCAAGGGTAGGGTGGCAGGGCAGACCGGCAATTTCGCCATAGCGCGGATTAACCGCGTACAGCGGGCCCTGGAAGCCGCCGGCCAGCAAGTTGTTGATGATTTCCCGCCCCGGAGTGCCGTGCCGTTCGCTGGCGCCAATTACGGCCAGCGATGACGGGTTCAGCAAGGGTTCAAGGCGGTGGGTCATGGCCTGGGTATGGTTTTTTAAACTCGCCGATCAGAAGTCGGGTGGCGGGGTCTCGCGTTTGCGCGGTGGATCCCAGAACACGCCCTCAACCACGGTGCACGGCGCCATCACACGGCTCCACTTCAGCTCGCGCTGGTAGTAGATCTCGGCCAGCAGTTGGTCGCCGGGCTTGCCATGCGGGGCCTCCAGTGTGGCCAGGGCGATGTTCACCTTGGCCGATGGTGACCACGCGGCGGAGGTGACTGTGCCAGCAAACTTCTGCCGCTTGTCGAAGATGAACGACTGGTGCGCCGGCTTGTTGCCCTCGATATTCAGCTTGGCGAAGACGTAGCGCGAGCCATTCTCTTTCTCCTTGATCAGCGCGCGCTTGCCGGTGAAGTAGGGTTTATCCAGGTGCACCAGCCAGCCGAGCCCAAGCTCGTAGGGCGAGCGGGTACGCCCGGGACGCACCGCCTCGTTGGCCGGCAGGAAATCGACCCCGGCCAGGATAAAGCCGGCCTCGATGCGCAGTATTTCCAGCGCCTCGCTTCCAATCGGCCGGATGCCGTGCAATGCGCCGGCTTCAAACAGGCGGTCCCACAGTGTAAGGGCGTGCTCGGGGGCGACCCACAACTCGTAACCCAGGTCGCCGGTGTAGCCGGTGCGCGAAACGGTGAGTTCGAAGCCATCAAGATCAAATTTGGCAATACCAAAGGGGGTAAGGTTTTCAATGCCTTCCAGCCCCATAAGCTTGAGCACCGCGCAGGTGGTTGGCCCCTGGAACGCCAGCCCGGCGACATCGTGGGTTTCGTCGACGATATCCACGTCGAAACCAATCGCCGAGGTCATCAGCCAGTCGATTTGCGGTTCCTGCGAGCACAGGCGGTAGACGCCTTCTTCCAGGTGGAAGATGGTGCCGTCGTCAATCACCTGCCCGGCGTCGTTGCACCACACCGTATAGCCAACGCGCCCCGGCTTGATCTTGCCGACCTCGCGGGTAACCAGGCGGTTCATGAAGTCGAGCGCATCGGGGCCGCTGATGCGGTGCTTGGTCATCGGCGTGAGGTCGAACACGCTGCAGGCATTGCGCGCGGCGAAGTACTCCGTGGCCGTGTCGTAGTAGGTGTTGGCGGTGATGTAGTCCTTCCACCGGCCCCAGCAGTGCTTCTGGTTGAACGCCGCGGCACGCTCGTGGAACGGCGTCTGGAACGCCTGGGTCTTGTAGTGATCGCGATCTGAGTAGTCGATGATTTTCATGTTATTTGTCCAACCCCGAGATCAGCTGGGCCACGTTGCGTCCGGCCTGGCCGGACACACCGCCACCCGGGTGGCAGCCCGCGCCGCACAGGTACAGCCCATCAACCGGCGCGGCGTATTGCGCGGCGCCAGCCACGGGGCGAAGCATCAGGAACTGGTCCAGCGCCAGCTCGGCGTGGTGCCAGTGGCCGCCGATGTTGCCAAAGCGGTCTTCGAAATGGTTCGGCGTAAGCAGCTCTGAAGCCACCACCTGCTCGCGAATGCCGGGCGCGTAGCGCGCCAGGGTTTCCATCACCTGCGCCTCGAAGCCCGCGCTGTCTGAGCCTGGCCCGTACGGTGCGTACTGGACGATGGCAGAAAGCACATGCTTGCCCTCCGGCGCCAGGCTGGCGTCGTGCACGCTGGGGATGGTGATTTCCATCACCGGGTGGGCCGAGTGCTCGCCATACTTCACGTGGTTGAAAGCCCGTTCGACGTATTCGAGATCCGGGGCAACCACCAGGCGGTGGCCCGCTTGCGCAGCTTCCAGGCCAGTGAATTTCGGCAGGCCGTCCAGTGCCAGGTGCAGCTTGGCGGCGTTGCCCTTCTGGCGCACGTTGCTCACCTTGCGCACCATGCCGGCATCCAGCTGGCGTGGGCCAATCAGCTTGAGGAACGTGGTCTTGGGGTCGGCGCAGGAGATCACGTAATCGGCGGGCATGATTTCGCCGGTGACCAGTGTGGCGCCGGTAGCCTTGCCGTTTTCAATTTCCACGTGGCCCACTTCCGCGCCGGTCAGGATCGAGACGCCAAGCGCTTCAACGGCCTTGACCAGCGCCTCGGACACCGCACCCATGCCGCCACGCGGTATCGCCACGGCGCCCTGCTTGCCGTTCACCGACCCGCCCAGGCGGTGCAGCGCGGTAAACACGCTGTTGTTGGAGCGCGGGCCCAGGTGGGTGCCAAGCACGCCATCCAGGCTTAGCGCGCCCTTGAGCAACTCGTTTTCAAACCGCTCTTCCAGCACGTCGTAGATATTGATGCCGGCAATGCGCAGGAACTCGCGCATGTCTTTTTTGCCCAGGCGGCGGATGCTCCAGGCCAGGCGGCCCAGGCCGATGTTGTCGGCGCGCTCGCCCGAGGCGATACGCGGGGGAATCTTGTCGTCCAGCCCCGAGATGATGCGCGCAAAGCGCAGCATGCGCTCGCGGTAGGCCATGAAGGCATTGCGGTCTTCGCGGCTGACGTCTTCGCCGGTGATGCGGTCGTCATGGATTTTCAGGTGGCGGCCTTCGCTTCCAAGCGCCACGGTTGGCAGGTCGCTTGCCGCCATTTCCAGCCCGTGGCTGGCGAGGTCCAGGTCCTTGATGACCTGTTCATCCAGGCGGTAGAGCAGGTGGCCGGTGCTGGAAACCCGGTAGCCCGGGGCAAATTCGTGGCTTGCGGCCGCACCGCCCACTTCGTGCCTGGCCTCGAGTATGTTCACCTCGAAACCGGCCTTTGCAAGATACGCCGCGCAAACCAGCCCGTTGTGGCCGGCGCCAATGATTACGACCTTCCCGGCATTGGGGGCTTTGTTCTGATCAGTCATCGAGCCAGCCCTCCGGTACGGTGTTGGGTTTTCGCAGGTCGCGCAGAATCTCGCGCGCCGCGTTGGCGCCCGGGGCGGCCATCACGCCACCGCCCGGGTGGTTGCTGGAGCCGCACATGTACAGCCCTTTGACCGGGCCGCGGTATTGCGCGTAACCGGGAATCGGGCGGTTGAACAGCAGTTGGTCCAGCGTCAGTTCGCCCTGGAAGATATTGCCTTCTGTAAGGCCCACCTCGGCCTCCAACTCGCGCGGGGTGCGCACCTCGGCGTGCAGGATCAGGTCGCGGAAATTGGGGCTGTACTTGGAAATCTGGTTAATCACGGTTTCGCCGAAGGCGTCGCGGTCTTCATCGGTCCAGTCACAGCCCTTGACGCCGTTCTTGGTGAGCTTGGGCGGCACGTACTGAACGAACACCGACATGAAGTGCTTGCCCGGGGGCGCCATGGTTGGGTCGGTGAGGGTGGGGATCAGCAGGTCCACGTAGGGGTCTTTCGACCAAGACCCGTCCTTCCAGTCATCGTAGGCGCGCTCGAGGCGCTCGATGCTGTCGATAAAGTGCATGTCGCCGCGGATCATCTCGGGGTTGCCACGAAGCGCGGGAAACTCCGGCAGGCCATCGAGGGCGATATTGAGCTTGCCCGAGGAGCCACGAATCTTGAAGTTGCGCACCTTGGTGACGAATTCAGCATCCAGGTCTTTTTCGTCCATCACTTGCAGGAAGGTGCGTTTCACATCCAGGTTGGAAACCACCAGCGGGGCGTGCACCTCGTCGCCGTTCTCCAGCGCAACACCGGTGACCTTGCCGCCCTTAACGATGATCTGCTCAACCCCGGCATCGGTGCGAATCTCGCCGCCGTGGGCCTCGAAACAGCCGGCCATGGCTTTCGCGATGGCGCCCATGCCGCCGCGCGCAAAGCCCCACGAGCCGATGCTGCCATCCACCTCGCCCATAGCGTGGTGCAGCAGCACGTAGGCCGTGCCGGGCGACATCACGCCCAGCGCTGAACCAATGATGCCGCTGCCTGCATAGGCCGCCTTGATCACCGGGTGCTCGAAGTACTCGTCGAGGTAATCGGAGATGCTCATGGTGTAAAAGCGGATCAGGTCGCCGAGGGTGTCTTCGCCGAGCTTCCAGAACTCGCGGCCCAGGTGCATCATTTCCTTCACATCGAAGGGCTTGAGCGAGGTTGGGTCGGGCGCGGTGCGCAGCAGGAACTGCCGGATAAAGCGGCACTGGCGCATGATGTCGGCGTGGTAGCGCAGGCTGGCGTCGGCGTCGCGCTCGCTGAAGCGCGCCATTTCACGGCGGGAAACGTCCTCGTCAACATAGCTGCCGAAGTAATTGCCGTCCTGGGTGAAGGTAACGCTGCCGCCGTAGGGCACCACTTGCAGGCCATACTTCGCCAGTTCCAGCGCACGGTAGATCTCGGGGCGCAGCAGGCTGCACACGTAGGAGCAGTTGGAGTAGATCCACCCTTCATGCAGTTCGCGGCTGACCGAAGCGCCGCCGATCCACGGGTTTTTCTCCACGATGACCACGCGCAGCCCGGCCTTGGCCAGGAAGGCGGCATTGGCCAGGCCGTTATGGCCGGCGCCAATGACGATCGCGTCGTAGCCGCCGTTGGAGTTTGTTCGGCTGTTGTTCAATGCGTATTCCTTGGTGCTAGTTGTCAGTGCGCCTGGGCGCGCTGCGGTTCTTTTTCTTCCAGCAGTTCGATGGTGTGGTCCACCGCCTGTTCAAAGGCCTTCAGGGTGTGCTCCAGGCAGGCCTGGTCGTGCGCTTCGCAGACAAACCAGGGTTCCCTGGAGTCCGGCTCGCACAGCACCCCAAGGTCGTGCAGGAACGGGGCCATTGTGTCGTAAAAGGTGTAATCCGTGTCAACCCAGTCGCGGTAATTACTCGGCGGGGTGTCGCTGAAAAACAGGCCGCTCATCGCCGGATGGCCGACGAAGCAGTGGGGAATCTCGCGGCTGGTGAGGATTTCACCCAGGCCGTCGCGTAGCTGCTGGCCGTAGCCGGCAATGGACTCCAGCGCGTCGGTTTCTTCAAGGATTTCCAGGGTCTTGTTGGCGGCCGCCAGCGAGACCGAGTGGCAGGTGTACGTGCCACCGTGGATCACCCGGTCACCGATAATCCGCATGATGTCCTCACGCCCGCCCAGCGCGGAGATCGGGTAACCGTTGCCCAGCGCCTTGGCGAAGGTGCACAGGTCGGCCTTGAAGTCGAACAGTTCCTGGACGCCGCCGCGCGCCACGCGGAAGCCGGTTTTGACCTCGTCGACAATCATCACCACGCCGTATTGTTCACACAACGCGCGCGCATCCCGCAGGTATTCGGCGGTAGCGGTAATGGAGCAGCAGTTTCCCATGATCGGCTCAATCAGGAATGAGCCAACATCGGGATGGGTCTTGAGCAGGTCTTCCAGGTAGTTGGCGTCGTTCAGCGGGGTGAAATGGGTCAGAGGTTTTAGCACCCGGGGAATACCATCGCATTCGGCTTCCACTGGCGGCTCCTTGCTCATCTGGTCCCACTCCTCGACATCGACGTACCAGAGTACCGAGTCGAAGATGCCGTGGTAGCCGCCCTCGACGATGATGTGGGCATCTTTGCCGGTGTAAGCCCGCGCCAGGCGCAGCGCGGCCATCACCGCCTCGGTGCCGGAGTTGGAAAAACGCACCAGCTCGGCAGCGGGGACCATGCGGGAAATGCGCTCCGCCACTTCAAACTCGCGCTCGGTGGACAGGGCGAAAACACCGCCAATTTCCTGGCCTTCGCGCGCGGCTTCGTCGACCCGGGGGTCTGCGTAGCCGAGGATGCCGGGGCCGTAACCCATGCGGTAATCGATGTATTCGTTGTCATCAATGTCCCACAATCGGCCACCCCTGGCGTTGCGAACATAGATGGTGCGGTCGTCACCCCAGTACCTGAAATTCGAGGTTACGCCCAGCGGAAGTTTGGTGATGGCTTTCTTGAAGTGTTGGTTGGAACGGCTCAGCTTGCGCTGCATATAGTCCTCATGATCTCAACGAGATCGTTGTTAAATGCTTTTATTACAGTTATTTGGTGGGTTTCACTGAATGATTGTTCATTCATTGCATTGTAGCACGCGAAATCGTATATTGGGAACATGCAAACCAGTGCCGTTTCCCGGTCATCGCGGCGCACGGCGCCTCCTGAGCAACGCCGCATCCAGCTGATCCAGGCAACCATCCGTTCGATTGCCCGCAACGGTCTTCCCGACACCACCATGGCCAGCGTGGCCAAAGAGGCGGGCCTGAGCCAGGGCATCATCAACCTGCATTTCAAGACCAAGGACCGGCTGCTGCTGGAAACGCTGAAGTACGTGGTGGATGAATACCGCGCGACCTGGGAAGCGGCTAACAGCAAGGAATACGCCAGCAACTCGGAGCGCCTGGCCGGGCTGGTGAGCGTGGATTTCGATGCCCAACTGGTTGTGCGCGACAAGCTGGCGGTGTGGTTCGCCTTCTGGGGTGAAATCAAGTCACGCCCCACTTACCGCAAGCTGTGCGCCGAGCGCGATCGCGGTTACGAGGAAATTATCCGGGAACTGGTGCGCGAAATCGCCAGCGAGGGCGGCTACGACGTCGACCCGGACGCCGTCGCCTGGGGTCTTTCGTCGATGAGCGAGGGCCTGTGGCTCGATCTGCTGCTCAGCCCGCAGCGCATCAACCGCGAACAGGCCTACCGAATTTGCATGGTGCACCTGGCCGGCGCGTTTCCCAGGCACTTCGGCCCGCCACAAGACCCCAAACCCCTGGCGTTCAAAGCCAAGCCTGCCAAAAAATCGGCAAAGGACAAGAAATGAAGGTTGAACTCGACAACACCGCGCTGGAGTGGCAGCAAAAGGCCCGTCACTTTGCCGAGACAGAACTGATTCCCCAGGAAGTGCACGCCGAAATGAACCAGGGCGAGCTTCCCGAAGACGTCGAACAGCGGCACCATGACATGGCCATCGCGCTCGGTTTTGGCGCCATGGATGTGCCGCGTGACCACGGCGGGCTGGAGCTACGCATCGTTGACCAGGTGGCGGTGTGGGAGCAGCTCGGCCGCGTCACCAATGCGCTTTGCTGGTGCTTTTCCGAGCCGCAGGAGTGGATGTTCGAAGCCTGCACGCCAGGCCAGCTCGAGGAATACATCCTGCCGATGATGCGTGGCGAACGGCGCGAATGTTTCGCCATCACCGAAACCGAATCCGGCTCGGACGTGGTGGTCAACACCACCGCCCGCCGCGATGGCGATGACTACATCATTGATGGCGAGAAATGGTTCGTCACCAGCTTTAACCACGCGGACTTTCTGTTTGTGCAGGCGCAGCTCACCGAAGGGCCGCATGCGGGCAGCGACGCGATGTTTTTTGTTGACCGCAACACGCCAGGCATCGAAGTCATTCGCACCCCGTTGTTCTCGCACACTTTCAGCCATCACCATCCAGAACTGCTTTTCAAAGGTGTGCGGGTGCCCGCGAAGAACCGCCTCGGCGAAGAAGGGGGTGGCATGGGTTATTCCTTCTCCTGGTTTCGCCGCGAACGCCTGATGATTGCCGCGCGCAGTTGCGGCGTGATGGCGCGGCTCATCGAAGAGGCCACCGAGTTTGCCCGCGAACGCGAGGTATCGGGCGAGAAACTCATCGACAAGCAACTGGTGCAGGCAATGCTGGCCGACAGCGCGGTTGACCTGTGGGCCACGCGGCTGATGACCTTTGAAACAGCACGGGCGCACGACAATGGCGATGACGTAAAATCGCTGCATGTGCGCTGCTCGATGGTCAAGCTGTTTGCCACGGAAGCGGCCTGGCGGGTGGCTGACCGGGCCCAGCAGATATTTGGCGGTCGCGGCTACATGCGCGAGAACTGCGCCGAGCGATTCTCACGCGAAATTCGCGTCGACCGCATCTGGGAAGGCGCCAGCGAAATCCAGCGCCTCATCATCGGCCGCGCCCTGGCCAAGCGTGGCATTGAAGGAATCTGACCACTTGTTATGCGCGCGGGGGTGGGTAGCGTGCGTGTAGTTCTTTTTCTACTTGTGGTGCTATGCAGCGCTGGGAGCATTCGCGGCCTGGCCGCGGAAGAACCCGTCCTGAATGTCTACAACTGGGCGGACTACATCCATCCCGATACCATTCCCGCCTTCGAGGAAGAATTTGGCATTGAGGTCAACTACGACCTGTATGACTCCACCGAGGTGGTCGAGGCCAAGATGCTGGCCGGGCGCACCGGCTACGACGTGGTGGTGCATTCGCTGCGCTATTCCGCACGCCTGATTCCCATTGGCGTTTACCAGCCGTTGGATCGCGAGCAGCTCACAGGTTGGGACAACCTTGACCCGTGGGTGCTGGATGCGGTCGAAACCTACGATGCCGGCAATGCCCACGGGGTGCCGTACATGTGGGGCTCGACCGGCTGGGCCTACAACGTCGACATGATTCGCGAGCGCATGCCCGATGCGCCGTTGGACAGCGCCGACATGCTGTTCAACCCGGATGTGGTGTCGCGCTTCGCCGATTGCGGGGTGAGCATCCTGGATGAGCCCACCGACGTGATCCCCATGGTCATGCTTTACCTCGGTCACGACGCCAACTCGATGGAGCCTGCGCACATTGCCGAGGTCGAGGCGGTGCTCAAATCAGTGCGGCCGTACATCAAGTACTTCAGCTCCACCAAGATGATCAACGACCTGCCCAACGAAGAGGTGTGCCTGGCGATGAGTTGGTCGGGCGATTACGCCCAGGCACGCGAGCGGGCTCGCGAGGTGGGCATCGACCTGGACCTGGCCTACCAGACCCCGAAAGAGGGCACGGTGATCTGGTTTGATGCGCTTTTCATACCGGCTGATGCGCCGCACCCGCAAAACGCGCACCGGTTCATCAATTTCCTGCTACGCCCGCGGGTGATTGCACAAATCAGCGATTACACCCGCTATGCCAACGCCAACCAGGCATCGATTCCGTTCCTGCTGCCCGAGGTTGCCAACGACCCGGCGGCTTATCCGCCGCCCGAGGAACTGACCCAGCTCAACGCCGGGATTATTTTCGGCCCAAAGCTGGAGCGCTTGCGCACGCGCGCCTGGTCGCGGGTGAAGACAGGACTTTGAGATGAGCCACGAACAACTGCCAAAGAAGCCGAACGCCGCCGAGCCGTGGGAGATTGAAGGCACTCGTCCGCTGGTGGAGATTCGCGGGGTCAGCAAGCACTTTGGTGACGTGGTGGCGGTGGAAGACGCCTGGCTGGATATTTACGAGAAAGAGCTGTTTTCCATACTCGGCGGCTCTGGTTCGGGCAAATCCACCTTGCTGCGCATGCTGGCCGGGTTTGAAACGCCCACCAGTGGCCGAATCCTGATCGATGGAAAGGACATGACCGCGGTGCCGCCTTACGAGCGGCCAGTGAACATGATGTTCCAGTCCTACGCGCTGTTCCCGCACATGAGCGTGGAGCAGAACGTGGCTTACGGCCTCAAGCGCGAGGGCGTGGCCAAGGCGGAAATTGCCGACCGCGTGGCGCACATGCTCGACATGGTGCGCATGAGTCGCCTGGCCAAGCGCAAGCCCAACGCCCTTTCCGGCGGTGAACGCCAGCGCGTGGCCCTGGCGCGCTCGCTGATCAAGCGCCCGCGCCTGTTGTTGCTGGATGAGCCCCTGGCCGCGCTGGACAAGAAACTGCGAGAGCACACCCAGTTCGAGCTGATGGGCCTGCAGGACGAACTGGGCATCACCTTCGTGGTGGTCACCCACGACCAGGAAGAGGCGATGACGCTGTCCACCCGCGTGGCGGTGATGAACGACGGCCGCTTCGAGCAGGTGGGCACGCCGGGCCAGGTGTACGAGTTCCCCATCAACCGATTCGTGGCCGATTTCGTCGGCACCATCAACTTCCTTGCCTGCAAGGTGACGTCCTGCGAAGGCGGGCGCGCCGAACTGGAAAGTGTCGAGGCCGGTGAAACGCTGCACGCCAGACTGGAGCAACCGCGCGAGCCGGGAAGCACCGGCTGGCTGGCGGTGCGCCCCGAGAAGATTTTCATATCCAAGGAACGACCGGAAGGCGATTCGCGCACCGTGCTGCGCGGCGTGGTGGAAGACCTGGGCTATTTCGGCAACCTGTCGGTGTACCGGGTGCGACTGCCCAGCGGGAAGATCCTGCAGGTCAGCGGCCAGAACCGGGTGCGCACGGCGCGCAAGACGGTGGAGTGGGACGATGAAGTATTCGTCTCGTGGGACGTGGGCAGCGCCATCGTGCTGGATGAGTAGGTAGATGGCAGGTAGCGGCATGGTAAGGGACGGGCGTCGCCGCTGGCTGCGGCGGGCGCTGCTGGTGCCTTATGCCTGGCTGCTACTGTTCTTCCTGGCGCCGTTCCTGATCATCCTCAAGATCAGCGTGGCAGACCCGGTGGTGGCCCTGCCGCCGTTTACCGCGCTGTTCGACTGGGCGGCATCGGGCTGGGACCGCATCCAGGCCACCTTTGACAACTACCTGTTCCTGTTCCAGGACCGCTACTACGCCACCATCTACTTAAGTTCGATCAAGACGGCCGCCATCAGCACCTTCCTGTGCCTGCTGATTGGCTACCCGATGGCCTATTTCATCGCGCGCCAGCCGCCGCACCGGCGTGGCCTGTTGCTGCTGGGCATCATCCTGCCGTTCTGGATCTCTTTCCTGCTGCGGGTGTACGCCTGGATCGGCCTGCTCAACACCAATGGCGTGATCAACAACCTGTTGCAGTGGCTGGGCCTGATCGACCAGCCGCTTTCACTGATCTACAACGACTTCGCGGTGTATATCGGCATCGTTTACTCCTACCTGCCGTTCATGATTTTGCCGCTGTACGCCAACCTCGAACGGCTCGACTCATCCTTGCTGGAAGCGGCTGCAGACCTGGGCGCCAGGCGCTGGCGCACCTTCGTGGATGTGACCTTGCCGCTGTCTCGCCCGGGCATCATTGCCGGTTCCCTGCTGGTGTTTATCCCCGCCATTGGCGAGTTCATCATTCCGGCGTTGCTGGGTGGTTCGGACACCCTGATGATCGGCCGCGCCCTGTGGGATGAGTTCTTTATTAACCGCGACTGGCCGGTAGCCTCGGCAGTGTCTGTGGTGCTGCTGATGATCCTGGTGCTGCCGATGATGTGGTTCCAGAAGGTACAGGGCCGCGAGGTGGAGGACAGCCGATGAAAAAACGCGGCACCGGGCTTCTCACCATCGCGGCGTTTGGCTACGCCTTCCTCTACGTGCCCATCCTTTCGGTGGTGGTGTATTCGTTCAACGACTCGCGCCTGGTTACCCTGTGGGGCGGGTTCTCGCTGCGCTGGTACAAATCCCTGCTGGAGAACGAGGAGATTCTTGGCGCGGCCCTGCTGAGCCTGCAGATCGCAGTGGTCAGCGCCACCGTCGCCACGGTGTTTGGCACCATCGCCGGCCTGGCCCTGCACCGTATTGGCCGTTTTCGCGGCCGTACCCTGCTGACCGGCATGATCACCTCGCCGTTGGTGATGCCGGAAATCATTACCGGTATTTCCCTGCTGTTCTTGTTCATCACGCTGAGTGACTGGATCGGTTGGCCGGGTGCTCGCGGGGCAGTGACCATCACCATCGCCCACATCACGTTTTCGATGGCCTACGTGGCGGTGGTGGTGCGCTCGCGCCTGGCCGGAAGCGATGAGAGCCTGGAAGAGGCGGCGATGGACCTGGGCGGACGGCCGCTGCGGGTGTTTTTCGACATTACCGTGCCGACGATTGCGCCAGCGATGATTTCGGGCTGGCTGCTGGCCTTCACCCTGTCGCTGGATGACGTGGTGATTGCCAGCTTTGTTTCCGGCCCCGGCGCCACCACATTGCCCATGCTGATTTTTTCCAAGGTCAAGCTGGGCGTGACGCCGGATATCAACGCCCTGGCCACGGTGATCATCGCGCTGGTTTCGGTTGGTGTGGTTGCTGCTGCCCTGTTGATAAGGCGAAAAACCTGATCGCGGCGAGGGCGCCGCTCCCACATGTTTGTAGGAGCGGCGTCCTCGCCGCGAAATTTCTTGAGAGCAAGTGAATATGAAGATGACTGAAATACAGGAACTGATCGACCGCCAGCCGCCCGGGATGGCGCTGGAACAACCGTTCTACACCGACCCCGATATCTACGCGCGCGAGATCGACCAGATCCTGCTGCGCAGTTGGCTGTATGCCGGCCATGCCAGCGAAATCCCCAACACGGGCGATTACTTGCTGCTCGAGTTTGCCAATGAATCGGTCATCATCGTGCGCGCTTCCGATGGCGAGATCTACGCGCTGGTCAACGTCTGCCGGCATCGTGGTTCACGCATCTGTTTCCAGAAAACCGGAAATGAGAAACGCCTTACCTGCCGTTACCACGGCTGGACTTACGGCCTGGATGGCGTGCTCCACGCCGCGGCGCACATGCCCGAAAGCTTCGACAAGTCGAACATCAGCCTTAAGCGCCTTCATTCTCGCGTGTTCCAGGGCATGATCTTCGTCAACTTTGCCGAAAAGCCGGGCAACTTCGACCTGGTTGAGCAGGAGCTGGGTCCGCGCACCGCGCCCTACGGGTTGGAAAACGCCAAGGTGGCGCACCGCGAGAGCTACCCGATCAAGGCCAACTGGAAGCTTGCGGTGGAGAACTACAAGGAGTGCTACCACTGCGCGCCTGCGCACCCGGAATACTCCCGTGCCCACTCGCTGGCGCTGCCCGATGAGGCCTACGAGGATGAACTCGAAGCGCTGATGGTTCGTGGTGCCGCATGTGGGCTAAGCGACGATGTATTCAATAAGTCGTACGAGAACTCTGGCGAGTTTGGCGTTGACCGCGCCTTTGAGCGTTACCCGCTGCTCAAGGGCCACGTGACCGGAAGCCGAGACGGCCAGCCGGTGGCGCCGCTGCTGGGGACCATCAAGGACTGGGATCGTGGCGCTTCTGATTTCAAGGTGGGGCCGTTGCTGTATGCGTTGGCCTATTGCGACCACGTGGTGCTTTACCGCTTTTTGCCCACCGGCCTGGATACCTGTGACTGCGATATCACCTGGTTGGTGCGTGGCGATGCCGAGGCGGGTAAGGATTACGATCTGCAGCGGTTGACCTGGCTTTGGGATGTTACGACCAAGGCTGACAAGCGCATCATCGAGCATAACCACCAGGGCGTGATGTCGCGGTTTTACGAGCCGGGGCCGCTTTCCACCATGGAAGACGCCACTGACAACTGGAACCGGTGGGTTTTGCAGGCGTTGTCGAACTCGGAAGGCTAACCTCAGCGAGGTCTTGGTCAGGCCGCCAGGGTGTATAAGTGTTTTTCAAAACGCTGCATGAATACATCCCTGTAGCACTTCCGGAGACGTCCATGTCTCCGAAGGTTTTGAAAAACACTTATACACCCTTGCGACCTTGGGAGTCTTGAGCCGGGAGGGGCGTTTTGCGTTGCGTGAAGGCTCTAGTTGGGGGGTGTGGCGGTGGAACGCGCTTCCAGTTTGCCGATTTGCCTTCCCAGCCAGGCAAAGCCCACCAGCCCCAGGGCCAGGTTGGAGATGCTGCTGGCCACGAACAGGCCTTCCAGGCCGATCAGGGCGCGTCCCGCCAGGGCGAGGGGAAGGAAAAGAACCAGCACCCGGCAGGTGGAGATGATCACGCCGGGGATGGGGTGGCCCATGCCGTTAAAGGCGGCGTTCACCGACATCACCAGGCCGTAGGCGCCGTAGCTCAGCGACACGATCCAGAAATAGTGCATGGTCACTTCGCGGATTTCCGGCGCGTCGCTGTAAAGCGATGCGATGGGGTAGGCCAGCAGGTCCAGTGCAATGGCCAGAAGCAGCCCAAACACCACGCAGAATCGCGCCAGCAGTTTGCGGGCTTCCAGCAGTCGGTCGAATTGGTCGGCGCCGGAGTTCTGGCCAAAGAAGGGGCTGGAAACCGCGGAAAGCGAGTAAAACGGAATCAACACCAGCGGCTCGATGCGCATGGCGATACCGAAGCCGGCGACCGCATCCACGCCATAGGCGGCCACCATGGCCACCACGATGCCGCTGGATACCGGGATGATGGCGTTGGTAATCATCGCCGGAACGCCGATGGTCATGACGTGCTTCCACGAGGCGACCAGGGTGGAGAGTTTCGCCACCGGGCGGGCAAAGATTCCCAGCTTCAAGGCAAGGTGGGCCAGTGCGCCCGCCAGGATCAGCGAGGTGCTGATCACCGTCGCCAGCGCCGCGCCCTGGACGCCCAGCGCCGGGAAACCAAGCAAGCCGAAAATCAACAGCGGGTCGAGGACCAGGTTGATCGCGGCTGCGCCAATAATGAACTTGCTTTCCAGCAGGGTGTTGCCGCGTGCGCGCACCGCGGCCAGACTGATCCACAGTACCGCGTCCACCGGCGCAACCCAGAACCATACCGACATGTACTCGCGGATCAGCGGCATCACTTCCGCGGTTGCGCCGAGCAAGCCAAACAGCCGGTCCATGTTCATGAAGGCGCCAATCGCCAGCACTGAGAACACCGCGGCGCCCAGGAATGCGGTATCGGTGACCAGGCGTTTCGCGCCTTCTTCGTCCTTGCGACCGACCGCGCGGGAAACGCACGAGGCCACACCCGCCTCCAGGCCAATACCAATGCCGTAGATCAGCCAGATCAGGGGAAACGTGAAGCTGATGGCGGCCAGTTCGGTATCACCGAGCCTGGCGATGAAGAACAGGTCCACCGCCTCGAAGGAAAAAATGGCCAGCAGGCCCAGGCCAAACGGTACCGCCTGGCGGCGCAGGTGTGCGCCCACCGGGCCGACGGTCAGGTCGTGGTTATTCGAGGGATTTTTGGCTTCGCCCATGCTGCTTGTTGTTGTTCAGGCCGGTGTGGTTTTGGCTCTCGCGCGATCCCCGGCGGCCGAGTTAGGATAGTGCAATCAATCCTGTGCAGGAACCTGCGAGTGTCCAACGATCAGACCATGAGAGGCCAGGCTGCGGCGAATACCCCGCAGTGGCAGAAAAGCGACCACCAGCATTACCTCCATCCCTTCACAGACCATCGCGAGCTGGGTGAAAAGGGCACGCGCATCATCACCCGCGCGGACGGTGTTTATATCTGGGATTCCGAGGGGCGCAAGATCCTCGACGGCATGGCGGGCCTGTGGTGCGTCAACCTGGGCTATGGCCGCCAGGAGTTGATTGATGCCGCCACCCGGCAGCTCCAGGAGTTGCCTTACTACAACAGCTTTTTCCAGTGCACCCACCCGCCGGCTGTCGAATTGGCGCAGTTGCTGGGCGAGCTGAGCCCCGAGGGCTTCAACCACAGTTTCTTTACCGGCTCCGGTTCGGAAGCCAATGACACCCAGGTTCGCCTGGTGCGGCGCTACTGGGACCTGGCGGGCCAGCCCTCGAAGATGACCATCATCGCGCGCAAGAACGCCTACCACGGCAGCACCGTGGCGGGCGCCAGCCTGGGCGGGATGAGCGCCATGCACAAGCAACTGGTGATGCCGGTGCCCGGCATCGTGCACATCGAGCAGCCCTACCACTTTGATTTGGGTGGCGGACTTTCGCCCGCAGAGTTTGGCGTTCAGCAGGCGCGATTGCTGGAACAAAAAATCAACGAGCTGGGCGCAGAAAATGTCGGCGCCTTTATCGCGGAACCGGTGCAGGGCGCAGGTGGCGTGATTATTCCGCCTGAGACTTACTGGCCGGAAATCCAGCGCATTTGCCGCCAGTACGATGTGCTGCTGATCGCCGATGAAGTCATCACTGGCTTCGGGCGGCTGGGCCAGTGGTTTGCCAGCACCCACTACGGTATTGAGCCCGACCTGATTACTTTCGCCAAGGGCGTGACCTCGGGTTACCTGCCACTGGGCGGGACGCTGGTGTCGGGGCGGGTGGCCGAGCTGGTCATCGCCGAGGGCGGCGAGTTTGCCCACGGTTTTACCTACTCCGGGCATCCCGCCGCCTGCGCGGTGGCGGTGGCCAACATCAGGATTTTGCGCGACGAGGGCATCATCGACCGCGTGCGCGAGGAACTGGCGCCGTACTTCAGCCAGCAATGGGCCTCGCTGGCCAGTCATCCGCTGGTCGGCGAAGCCCGCAGCATTGGCCTGGTGGGCGCGGTTGAAATCGTCGCTGACAAAGGCACCCGCGAGCGATTCCACAAAGATCTAGGCGCCGGCACGGTTTGCCGCGATGCCTGCATCGAAAATGGCCTGGTGATGCGTGCCGTGGGCGACACCATGATTGTCTCCCCGCCGCTGGTGATCACCCACGAGCAGGTGGACGAGTTGGTCGAAAAGGCCTGGAAAGCGCTGGATGCCACCGCCGCCGCGCTGGGTGCAGCACATGCCTAAGCACACCGATTGGGACAACGCCTTTACCGCCGAGGACAACCGCGGCGCGGTCGAGCACTCGCCCAGCTTTGCCGGCGCGCTGAGTTTCCTGCGCCGCCGCTACAGCCGAAATCTTGAGGGCGTGGATATTGCGGTGGTGGGGGTGCCGTTCGATACCGCCACCAGCAACCGCCCCGGCGCGCGCTTTGGCCCGCGTGGCGTCCGCGAGGCAAGTAGCGTGATGAGTTGGACCCGGCCCTGGCCGTGGGATATCGACCCGCTGGAAGCGCTTTCGATCGTGGATTACGGTGATTGCCAGTTCGACTACGGCCTGCCCGAAGCGGCGCCTGGTTTTATCGAGGAGTACATCAGCAAGATCCTGGCGCAGGGCGCTTCCACCCTGGTCCTGGGTGGCGACCACTTTGCCACTTACCCGGTGTTGCGGGCGTATGCCGAGCGCTTTGGGCCGCTTTCGCTGGTGCATTTTGACGCCCACTCTGACACCTGGGCCGATGACGGGCCACGCGTGGACCACGGCACCATGTTCTGGCACGCCGTGCAGCAGGGCATTGTCGACGACAGTCGCTCGGTGCAGGTTGGCCTGCGCACCACCAACGACGACACGCTGGGCTTCAACGTGCTGGACGCGCGTGCGGTGCATGACCAGGGTCCGCAGGTGATTGCCCGCAAAATCCTGGAGACCGTCGGCGAAAACCCGGTGTATCTCACCTTCGATATCGACTGCCTGGATCCGGCCTTCGCGCCCGGCACCGGCACGCCGGTGTGTGGTGGTTTGAGCAGCCAGCAGGCCCTCGAGATCATTCGCCACCTCGCCGGCATCAACCTGGTGGGCATGGACCTGATGGAAGTGGCGCCGGCTTATGACGTGGGTGATATCACCTCGCTGGCGGGCGCCTCGCTGGCCTACGAATTCCTGTGCCTGTTCGCGGTGAATCCGCAGCGAAACGCGCGATGAGCAAGCAGCCCCTGGTTGCGGTGATTTCGGACCGCCGGATGCAGGGCGCTCACCCCTTCCACATGGTGGGCGAGAAGTATTTCCAGGCGTTGATTTACGGCGCCGGGGCCTACCCGGTGGGCTTGCCGTCACTTGACGGCGATGCGCGCGCTTCTGAAATGCTCGAGCGGTTCGACGGCGTATTCCTCACCGGCAGCCCCTCGGACGTGGCGCCGGACCGCTACGGCGCGGAGCCCACCGACCCCAATTCCTACAACGACACCCATCGCGACGCGGTCGCCTTCGACCTGATCTCCACGGTGATCGAGGCCGGCATTCCCCTGTTCGCCGTCTGCCGTGGCTTCCAGGAGATGAACGTGGCCTTCGGCGGCACCTTGCACCAGAAGTTGCGCGAGGTGCCGGGCATGCTCAAGCACAACGAAAACCCGGATGACCCGCTGGATGTGCAATACGCCCCGTCCCACCCGGTGGTGTTTTCCAGCGGCGGGCTGTTGCAACGCATCACCAATCGCACCTCGGCCGAGGTCAACTCGCTGCACCGCCAGGGTGTAGACCGCCTGGGCGAAGGGCTGGAAGTGGAGGCCCGCGCAGAGGATGGCCTGGTGGAGGCGTTTTCCGTTTCCGGCGCGCCCGGCTTTAACCTGGCGGTCCAGTGGCACCCGGAATGGAAGGTTCGCGATAACCCCGTTTCGATGGCGATTTTTGGTGCGTTTGGCGATGCCATGCGCTGCCGCGGTTAAGGGGTGCTTCCTCCGCACCGAATCAGCCCTTCTCTTTACAACCCACCACTTTTCCCGCATCCTGACCGCTCAGTCTGCAGGTGTCCCTTGATGTTTCGAAATCGCGTTCGAAACGGGGATGAAACGGGAAGACGGTGCGCGACCTGAGGAAGCAAACCCGTCACTGCCCCCGCAACGGTAGACGAAGGCAAGGATCAACGCAGCCACTGTGCGCAGTACGGCATGGGAAGGCGATCCTTCTTTGGCGGCCCCGCCGCCCTTCGTGAGTCCGGAGACCGACCCGCAGGTATTCTCCAACCAACCGCGTTCGGGGTAGAACGCAGTGAGGAAGCCATGCATAACGCCCGTCTTCCCGGAAGCCGTGGAACGGCCGCCGGGTCTGTCTTTTTTCATCACAAAACCCTTCTTGCCATCAGCCTGAGCGCCCTGGCCACTTGCGCCAGCGCGGATGAGCCCGTTGCCCTGGATGACCTGGTGGTGACCACCGGGCTGGAGCCCATGGTCGCCGAGGATGTTTCCGGCTCGCTCACCGTCATTACCCGCGAGGAGATCGAGCGCCGCCAGGTGAAGTTCCTGTCAGAACTATTGCGCACCGTGCCCGGGTTTGCGGTCAACCGCGCCGGCGGGCCTGGCGCGTTAACCCAGGTGCGCGTAAGAGGCGCCGAGGCCAACCAGTTGCTGGTCCTTGTAGATGGTATTCGCGCCAATGACCCGGCTTCCGGCGATGAATTCCAGTTCCAGTATGCGTTGACTGCCGATATCGAACGCATCGAGATCGTGCGCGGTCCGCAAAGCGCCATCTGGGGTACCGATGCGCTGGCCGGGGTGATCAATATCATTCGCCGCAAAGACATCGCGCCCGACAGTGGCTACCTGAAGAGCAATGCCGAAGGCGGTTCTTTCGGTTCCTTCACCGCCGGGGTAGAGGGCGGCATGCAGCGCGGCCGCGCCACGTTCAGTGGCGGGGTGAACTACCTGGAAAGTGACGGCACCAATATCTCGCTCCAGGGCGACGAAAAGGACGGCACCGAGAACACCACCGCCGATGCGCGGCTGGATTTTGACCTGAATGACGCCTGGCGCCTGACCCTGACCGGCGAGTTGGTGGATGCGCGCAGCGATTTTGACGGTGTTTCCTTTATCACCGGCTTGCCCGAGGATTCTGACCAATACACCGAGATTGACCGCACTTATGCCTCTGCTGGGCTGTTCTACAACCCCGGTGGTGGACGCTGGGACGCCAGCGCGACAGTGAATTGGCTGGATTCCGACAACCAGAACTACAGTTTTGGCGCGTGGGAAAGCTCCACCGCGGCTGACACCCTGGAGTACCGCTTGCGTGCTTCCCTGGGTCTGGGAGCAAGCCCGGAAGATCACCGATTGAGCTTCGCGCTGGATCATCGTGACGTGGACTTCGAGCAACGCGGCCAGGCCAGCGATTTTGGCGACCCCAACCAGGACCAGTCGTATGACGTAACCGGCTACGCGGCCGAGTACCTGGGCCGTCCAACCGACAGCCTGAGCTGGTCATTGAGTGTGCGCCAGGATGACTACAGCGACTTTGACGATGCCACTACCTGGCAGACGGGCGCTTCCTACCGCTGGGACAGCGGTGTGCGCCTGCGCGGCTCGGTGGGCACCGGCTCCAAGGCGCCGACCTTTATCGAGCGCTTCGGGTTTTTCCCCGACTTTTTCCTCGGTAACCCCGACCTCGAGCCGGAAACGTCCATGGGCTGGGAGCTTGGCATTGATCTTCCCATCGGCGCGCAGGGTGCGGAGCTTGGTATCACCTGGTTCGACCAGACGCTGGAAGACGAGATCGACGGCTTCGTTTTCGACCCCGCGACCTTTTTCTTCACCGCCGCCAATCGTGATGGTAAAAGCGAGCGCCAGGGCCTGGAACTGACCCTGTTCGCGCCGATTACCGGTGGTTTGAGCGTGCAGGGCGCCTACACCTACACGGATGCCGAGGAGTTTGCGGCTGACGGCAGCCTCGCGCCTGAACTGCGTCGGCCTGAACACATGGCCAGCCTGGTGCTGAACCAGGTGTTCGCCGAGGGCCGCGGCAACCTCAACCTCAGCGCCAGCTACAACGGCAGCCAACTCGACAACTACTTTCCGCCACCCAACTATTCGCAAATCGTGGTCGAACTCGATGGCTACACCCTGGTGGACTTTGCCGCGTCCTGGGCCATCACGCCTTCGCTGGAGCTGACCGGGCGGGTCACCAACCTGCTGGATGAGGACTACGAGGAAGTGCTTGGCTTTGCCAGCGCCGGGCGCGGTTGGTTTGTTGGTATCCGGGGGCAGCTCTCGCGCTAGAGCCCGGCTCTACCCGGTCGTATTGCTTAACCCTACGCCGTCCCGGGATGTTCCGGGACGGCTTTTTCTTGCACCCATAAGTAAAACATACTTTACAAAGAGTAAAACAAATATTACTCTATGTAAGAAATAGTATTCATCAAGAAAATGGTTACAGGAGGAATGGTTATGTTGGAAGTGATTGGCAGCATGAGCTTTCGTGAGAAGTCGGTCTGGATCAGCACCGCCATCATGGTTTGGCTGTGGAGTTGGTACGCGAGTGCTGTTATCCCCGGAATCGCGGACGGCAGTATCACCCGGGCGGAAACCGTGGGCCTGTTCGTCGGCATGACGGTGGCCGTGGTGGTGATGGAAGTGATTGCCCATATCATCCTGGCGATTTTTAGCCCACGGGATGCGAACTCGGGCGAGGATGAGCGCGACCGCATGATCAACCGGCGGGCAGAAAGCCATTCGGCGTGGATGCTGGGCGGCGGCATCATCACCATCTGCATGTTCACCATGTTCCAGGACCTGACCGCGGTCTCGGTGGTGCACCTGCTGTTGTTGCTGCTCATCGCGGTCGAGATTGCCACCGGCGCTCTGGAAATTCTTTACTACCGCAGGGGCATGTAAATGGCGGCGAAAATCGAAAACCAGATTCGCCGCCTGCGCTTTGAACAAGGCGAGATGACCCAGCAGGCCCTGGCCGAGGCGGTAGGCGTAACCCGCCAGACCATTATCGCGGTGGAAAAGGGCAAGTACTCGCCTTCACTGGAGGTTGCATTCCGTATCGCGCGAGCGTTCGGCGTGGGGCTGGAGGAGGTGTTTCAGTTCGAGTAAGCGTGCCGAATGCGGGCGATTGGGTAAAATAGAAGTAGTCCACGCCCAATCTGGCAGGTTTTGATGGCGATGATCTGGAACAAGTTCTCCGTTTTATTCCTGGGTGCAACCTTGTGCCTGGGCGCCACCGGCCACGCCGTCGAGGCGTCGGAGATTTACCAGTGGACCGATGAAAACGGCGTGGTTCATTACAGCCAGTGGGCGCCCGAGGAAGACGTCGGCGAGGTCCAGACGGTCCGCGTTGATGGCGAAAACGGCAACAACGGCCTCGGTATCAGCGAGCAGGATGACCCCGAGGGCTATCGCGCCCACCAGGAAGAAATGGATGCCCTGTGGACGGGCATCGAGGAGCGCCGCGAGGCCGCCCGCAGCCAGCCCGAGCCACAGCCCGTTACGGAGTACATCTACGTGGGCAATGACTGGGGTTACGAAGATGCAATCTGGCCGGTCTATCGTCCGTGGCCGCGGCCACCGAACCATCGGCCCCGCCCGCCACGGCCCAGGCCGCACGATGACGTGCCCTACAGGCCGCCAGGCTCTCAATCCGTACCGTACCGGAGACCAAGATAAGTGACAGACTGGCCGTTCGAGCCGCTTGAGTTCGAGCAAAAAACAACTGAAGAAATGGCCGCTGCCGCGCAGCACTTCTACCAGCAGATCAGGAAGCGCCGAACGGTGCGCGAGTTTTCCGACGCCCCTGTGAGCCGCGATGTGATCGAAAATGCCCTGCGCGCTGCCGGCACGGCGCCTTCGGGCGCCAACATGCAGCCCTGGCACTTCGTGGTAGTGGGCCAGGCGGAGCTGAAACACAAGATCCGCGTGGCGGCCGAGCAGGAAGAACGCGAGTTCTACGAGCACCGCGCCTCGGAAGAATGGCTGAAGGCACTGGAGCCGCTGGGCACCGACGCCGACAAGCCGTTCCTGGAAACCGCCCCCTGGCTGATCGCGGTGTTTCTCAAGAAATTTACCTTTGATGAAAACGGCAAGCGGTTCAAGAACTACTACACCGCCGAATCCGTTGGCATTGCCTGCGGTTTCCTGCTGGCGGCGTTACACAACGCGGGCCTGGCCACGCTGACCCACACGCCGAGCCCGATGAAGTTCCTCAATACATTGCTGGACCGTCCCAAGACCGAGCGTCCCTTCATGCTGATTGTTACCGGCCTGCCAGCAGATGATGCGCAGGTGCCGGTGATCAGCAAAGCGCCACTGGATGAGATTGCCACGTTCCGTTGAGTGCGTGGTCAAAGCAATGAGCCCAATAGAACATAGATCATGACAGAAGAAACCCGCGGAAGATTGACCACCCGCACACTGGCCATGCCGGCGGATACCAATCCTTCCGGTGACATTTTCGGTGGCTGGGTGTTGTCGCAAATGGACAATGCGGCCAGCATCTGCGCCGGCCAGCGCGCCCAGTTGCGGGTTGTAACTGTTGCCCTGGACAGCATGAGCTTTATCCGCCCGGTGAAGGTGGGCGATATCCTGGGCGTGTATACCGAGGTCGAAAGGGTAGGGCGCACCTCGGTGTCGGTGCACGTGGAAGCCTGGGTGCGCCGTGCGCGCATCGGCATTCGCGAGAAAGTCACCGAGGGCCGATTCACCTTCGTGGCGCTGGATGACATGGGCGACCCGACGCCGCTGCCCCCGGAAGAAACGCTACCGGACTATGTGAAGGAAAACCTCGGCGTTAGCGGCGCCCAGGACTGATCCTTCGCCTCAAAAAAAACAGGGCCAGGTCCCGAAGGAGCCTGGCCCCGCCCTTCCAGGGGGGTTACTGCCCCAGGTTAAACGTCACCTCGAAACCCACGATCCGGCCCTTGACCAGCGGAGAGAACGTGCCGCCAGTGGGAACCGGGCCCAACACCGATGGCAGCTGGGTATCGCCACCGTGGTTGACGCTGTCCAGCAGGTTGCGGCCGTAAATCGAGAAGGTCCAATCGCCGCTGGCCGTGGTGTAGTCGAGACCGGCGTCGAGAATCTCCTGGTCCAACAGGTAGCCGAGGTTGTTGTCGGTGTAGAAGGAGTCATCACGGTAGGCGTAGTTGATGCGCCCTGACAGCAACTGGCCGCCGCTCAGGAACCAGTCCTGGTTCAGGCCAATGGAGAAAGTCCACTCGGCCGCGCGGGGTAGCTTCAATGCTTCGTCCGCCTCGTTGATCACGCCGTCACCATTCAGGTCGAAGAGCACCGTGGTGTACTCCGGGTCAACCCAGCCGAGTGAAGCAAGCAGGGCGGTGTTCTCGCCCAGCGCAAACACGCCGTCCAGTTCAAAGCCCGGGATGTCGGCATCTGCAGTGTTCTTGATGATCTGCACCACGCCCGCGAACGGGTCGGACTGGTTGACCTCACGCTGCATGTCTTCTACCTGGGTGAAGAACACCGCGGCGTTGAAGCGTCCACGGCCACCGGCGAGTTCCGACTTGTAGCCCACTTCCCAGGTGCTCACCTCCTCGGTATCAAACGGGCCGGGGCCGAAGTTCACCGTGTCAATCGCGGTGTTTCTCAGGTTGTAACCGCCCGAGCGGTGACCGACGGTCCACGAGCCGTAGACTCGCTTGTCGTTGGAGATGTGGTAAGTGGCGCCCAGCTTGGCTGACCAGTCGTCCCAGCTGTCACTGTCGACGAAATCAAAGTCACAGATCCGTGGGTAGTCCGGGCTGGGCGTAATGCTGCAGGGCATGTTGACGTTGCGCGTCAGGGTTGCGATTTGCGCGTCTTTTTCTTCGTCGGTGTAACGGATGCCCGCATTCAGGCTCCAGTCGTCGTTGATCACGTGGTCAACCGCAGCGAAAAAGGCGAGTGACTCGAGGGCAAGGATGCCGCCGCCGCTCTGGGTCAGCGCCGGGCTGCCTTCAAGTGGCGTACCCACCGTGGCGATACCCAGCAAGTCGCGATGCTCGGTGTACTTGATCTCGTTGTCGAGGTAGTACATGCCGATGGTGAGATTGGAGTTGTTGGCGCCGTAATTCATGTTGTAGCGCAGCTCGTTGGACCACTGCTTCGAATCATTGATGGAAGCGGCGTGGAACAGCCAGACCGGCTGTGCATCGATATCGCCATAGGTGGTGGCGTAGTAATCCACCCAACCGAAGATGTTGGTCAATGTGCCCGGGCCAATGTCCCAGTCGAGACGGGCAGAGACCAGGTCTTTCTCGATATCGACATCGCCTTCCTCGTCGATGGCCATGTCGAAGCTGTCACGCTCAAAGGCGTTGGGATAGAAGCCCTGTACAAAGGTGCCGGGGATTCCCAGGCCGTTGGGGTGCGACTGGGATGAAGGGCCGTGGCCATCCGATTCGAGGTGCTCCCAGCGCAGGTCAAAGGTCGCCGAGTCGCTGATGTCCCAGACTATCGATGGGCGAACAATGGTGGTGCTCTGCTTGCCGTGGTTGCGGCCGGTTGCCAGGTTTTCAAACCAGCCGTCATCCTCGTTGTAGTACACGCCAAGGCGGGCGCCAAAGTTGTCGGTGACCGGGCCGCCGACCGAACCCATCAGGTAATAGTTGTTGCCGCCGTCACCGTTGGGGTTGCCGTCGATGGCTGCGCGCAGGGTCAACTCGAGTTCGTCACCCGGGCGGCGGGTATTCACCAGGACCGCGCCACCGGTCACGTTGCGGCCAAACAGGGTGCCCTGCGGGCCGCGCAGTACTTCGATGCTGGCCACGTCGAACATGTCCAACACCACGCCGGCGTTTTGCGCCATGTAGACGCCATCAATAAACACGCCCACGGTGGGGTCAATGCCGGGAATGGAACTGTTGATGCCCAGGCCGCGAATCGAGAAGTTGGCAACGCCGCGCGAGGTGGCAATGTCGTCCATGGCCACGTTGGGCATGGCGACGGAAAGACCCTTCAGGTCACGAATTTTCAACGCTTCAATCTGGTTGCCCGTGTAGGCGGAAATGGCGATGGGAACGTCCTGCGATTCTTCTTCGCGTTTGCGCGCAGTGACGATCACTTCTTCCAGCAGGGCAGAGGTTGCGCCCTGCCGGTTTTCCTCTGAAGCCTGTTCTTGCGCGAAGGAGGCAGAGGCTGTGAACAGCAATGCAGTGGCGGCAACCATTGAACAGCTTGCCGCCGTACGGTTGCGGATGGTGTAGTGCGAACGAATGACGGACAGAACTCGACTCAACATAGCGTACCCCACTAAAGTGTTTGTTATTGGAACGAATGCAGGATACATTCGAACGCTATGGCCGTCAAAAGAAATCATCCGCCTAAAACCGTTCTGTGGCGGCAACTTGGAGTCGATATAAAGGCCGTAATAGAACTAAAGGTGAGCACAAAAACATGACCCTTCCAAACTCCAAAGAGACTTCTGAATTTGTAGCGCAACAGATGGAGGCTTTGAACCCGGCTGGCTATCGCAGCCTGGTGGAAGCCTTCCTTGATTCTTGTGACGCCAATGCCGATGAAGTAGCGATACGATGCATGGGCAAACCGCTGAGTTATCGCCAGCTTGAGCAGTTGAGCGCTGCGTTCGCCAGTTACCTGGCAAACGAGGCGGGTCTTGAGCCCGGCGAGCGGATCGCCATCCAGCTTCCGAACCTGCCGCAATACTCGATTGCAGCGTGGGGCGCACTGCGCGCCGGCCTGGTGCTGGTCAACACCAACCCGATGTACACCCATCGAGAGTTGGCGCACCAGCTTGCGGATTCCGGCGCCACGGCGATGGTGGTGCTTGAGCCTCTGCTGGCCGCCAACGCAGAGATCATGGCGAAGTCCGGGGTCTCGCGGCTTATTTCTGTGCATCCGCTGGACCTGGCCGAGCCTCGGCCGGCGCCAGAATTGCCCCTGCCGGGCCTGGTTTCGTTTTCCCAGGCGCTCGCCGCCGGAACGGCAGCCGGGTTTGAAGACAGGCCGGCGAAGATGTCCGATGTTGCCGTGTTGCAATACACCGGTGGCACCACCGGTGTGGCCAAGGGCGCCATCCTGACCCAGGGTAACCTGTTTGCCGCCAGCCGGGTGAGTTCGGAGTCGTTCCCGGTTGAACTGGAAGAAGGCCAGCGCGAGATCGTGATCGCGCCGATGCCTTTCTACCATGTCTACGGTTTTGCAATAAACCTGATTGGCATGCCTATCAAGGGCGGTACCCTGGTGCCGGTGCCTGACCCCCGGAATATCGATACCCTGATCGAAATCATGAAATCCGAACCGTTTACCGGCATGACCAGCGTAAACACCCTGCTGATTGCCCTGCTGCGTCACCCCAGGTTCGACGAGGTTGATTTCAGCACCGTGTTCGGAACCATCGCCGGTGGGGCGCCGCTGGTGCGCGAAGTGGCCCAGGAGTGGGAGCGACGCACAGGAACACGGGTGTTCGAGGGCTATGGTCTTTCAGAAACCTCGGCAACTGGCACCGTCAACAATATTCATCACTATCAGCTGGGCAGCATTGGCCGCACCGCGCGCTTTACTGAAACCCGGGTGGATGCCGCGCCGGGCGAGGCTGGTGAGTTGCTCATGCGTGGACCGCAAGTGATGCAGGGCTATTGGAACAATCCGCAAGGCACCGCTGAGGCCTTCGATGACAAGGGTTGGTTCCGCACCGGAGACATCGCCACCATCGACGAGGACGGGTTCGTGCGCATCGTCGACCGCAAGAAGGACATGGTGTTGGTGTCCGGATTCAATGTTTACCCCACCGAGGTCGAGGCGGTAATTTACGGCCATCCTGACGTGGTGGAATGCGCGGTTATCGGCGTTCCCGATGAAACCTGTGGCGAGGCGGTCCGCGCGTTCGTGGTGTCGCGCAACCCGGATGCTTCATGCGAAGACATCCGGGCGCATTGTCGAGAAGAACTAACCGGCTACAAGGTGCCCAGGGAAGTGGTGTTCATGGACAACCTGCCCAAGTCGGCGGTGGGCAAGGTGCTGCGTCGCGAGCTTCGCAACAAGGCGTAGCAGCGGGCTTTAGCCTACGAGGCCACCTCGAACAGCGAAGCGGCGCCCTGGCCGCCACCGATGCACATGGTGCACACCACGTACTTCACGCCACGCCGGCGGCCTTCAATCAGGGCATGGCCCACCATCCGCGCGCCCGACATGCCGTAGGGGTGGCCGATGGCGATAGAGCCGCCGTTCACGTTGAGACGGTCGTTGGGGATTCCCAGCCGGTCGCGGCAGTAGATCACCTGGACCGCAAACGCCTCGTTCAATTCCCACAGGCCGATGTCGCTCATGGAAAGACCGTTTCGTTCCAGCAGCTTCGGCACGGCAAACACCGGGCCGATGCCCATTTCATCCGGCTCGCAGCCGGCTACCGCAGTGCCGCGGTAGTAGCCCAGTGGCTGCAGCCCGCGGCTCCTGGCGACGTCAGCTTCCATCACCACGCAGGCCGATGAACCATCGGAAAGCTGGCTGGCGTTGCCGGCCGTGATGTGGCCGTTTTCGCGTACGGTCTTGAGACCTGCCAGCCCTTCCAGCGTGGTTTCCGGCCGGTTGCCCTCATCTTTATCCAGCACCACGTCGTGGAAAGAGATTTCGCCGGTCTCGCGGTCCATCACGCCCATGTTGGAAGGCAGCGGGACGATTTCATCATCGAAATAACCAGCCTGTTGCGCGGCGGCAGTGCGCTGCTGGCTTTGCAGGGCATACTCGTCCTGGGCTTCCCGGCTGACGTTGTAGCGCTTTGAAACCACCTCCGCGGTGTCCAGCATGGGCATGTAGACATGTTCATGCATGGCGAGCAGGGCGGGGTCATCGGCGCGGTACTGGTTCATATGTTCGTTCTGCACCAGCGAAATGGATTCCTGCCCGCCGGCGGCCATGATGTCCACGCCATCGTTGATGACCGTGCGTGCCGCCGTGGCAATCGCCATCATGCCGGAAGAACACTGGCGATCGACGGTCATGCCGCCAACCGTCACCGGCAAGCCGGCACGCAGCGCCACCAGCCGTGCAATGTTGCGCCCCTGGGCGCCCTGCGGCATGGCGCAGCCCCAGATCACATCTTCCACTTCGCCAGGCTCTACGCCGGCGCGCTGAATGGCGTGGGCCAGGGAATGTCCACCCAGGGTCGGGCCGTCGGTGTTGTTGAAGGCGCCGCGGTAGGCCTTGCCAATGGGCGTGCGGGCAGTGGAAACAATGGCGGCTTGGCGCATGGGTAAAGCTCCTTAGTAATTGCGCAACCGGGCAAACCGGTCGTGGTGAAAATAGCGGTCGCCGTAAAGCGACTCGAGAATCTGGCAGCGCTTGAGGAAAAAGCCGATGTCGAATTCGTCGGTCATACCGATTCCGCCGTGCATCTGGATGCCCTCATTGGCCGCGGAGTGCGCAGTTTCGCACAACTTGGCCTTGGTAGCGCTGGCCAGTTCGGCCATGTCATCGGCGCCCTCGTCCAGGCTTTGCAACGCCTTGATAACCAGCGACTTGCACAGTTCAATCTCGGCATACAGTTCAGCCGCCCGGTGCTGCAGGCCCTGGAAGCCGCCAACCGGCACGCCAAACTGCTTGCGTTGCTTGATGTAATCCATGGTGCGCTCAAACACTTCCTGGGCCAGGCCGAGCATTTCCGCAGCAATGCCCACGCGGGCCGCGTCCAACACCTGGTTGAGAATGTCGCCGCCGCCGTCAAGCGGCCCCAGCAAGGCAGAACCTGGCAGCCTGACTTCATCCAGTAACACGTTGGCAGCCGCGCCGATATCCAGCACAGGGTAGCGCTCGACTGTGACGCCTTCGCTGTCGGCCGGAACCAGGAACAGGGAAATGCCATTGCCGGTATCGGCGCTGACAATCAGCAGGTCGGCGGCGTGGCCATCATGCACCGCAACTTTGCGACCGCTGATAGTGAACCCATTTTCGCTGCTTTCCGCCTTACAGCTGACGAAGCCAGGGTCATGACGCGCGGTTTCGTCGCAGGCCAGGGCCAGTAGCAGTTCGCCGGCCGCTACTTTCGGCAGAATCTCTGCGCACTGCGCTCCAGAACCGGCCGCAGCCAGGGCGGCGACCCCGGTCAGTGCGGTTCCAAGCAGGGGACTGGGGGTAAGCGTGCGCCCGGTTTGCTCCAGCACAATGCCAAGGCCGCCGTAGCCGTAGCCAAGGCCGCCGTGTTCTTCGGGCACCAGGATGGCCGGCCAGCCCATCTCGGCCATTTCAGCCCACAGTTCGCGCGACAGGCGTTCTTCGTTGTCGGTGTCGCGCAGTTCGCGCAGATGGGCCAGCGGGGCGCGTTCTGCCAGGAAGTCACGCGCAGCGTCCTGCAGCATCTGCTGTTCTTCGTTGAGTATCAAAGCCATGTCGCGTTCCTTTTGTTGTTAGCTGGGCAGGCCAAGGATGCGCTTGGCGACGATATTGAGCTGGATTTCCGAGGTGCCGCCCTCGATGGAGTTGCCGCGCGAGCGCAGCCAGGCACGGGGCAGGTCGCCGGCGCCATTCTCGCCGCCTTCCCAGTTAAGCGCCTCGCTGCCGCCAATCGCCATCAGCAGTTCCTGGCGGCGCATGTTGAGCTCGGTGCCGTAGTACTTGAGCATCGAGGAAACCGCGCCCAGGCTGGCGCCCGCCTTGGCCTCGTCGCGAAAGCGTTCCAGGGTCAGGGCCAGTGCTTTGGAATCGATCTCGAATTTCGCAATGTCGGCGCGCAGGGCGGGGTGGTCGAGCACGCCATCACGCGTACCCAGCGCATCAATCGCGCGTTCGCTGAGATTCCTGCTGCCGGTGCGAGCCAGTCCGGTGCCGCCGATCATCTCACGCTCATGGGTGAGCAGGTACTTGGCCACTGTCCAGCCATCGTCCACTTCGCCCACCACCTGGTCTTTCTCAACCCGCACGTTGTCAAAGATGGTTTCGGTGAACGGTGACTTGCCACTGATCAGCTTGATCGGCTTGACGGTAACGCCCGGCGTGGTCATGTCGAACAGCACCAGGCTGATGCCCTTGTGCTTGGGCGCCTCGGTGTTGGTTCTAACCAGGCAGAACATCCAGTCTCCGCGATCGCCGTAGGAAGTCCACACCTTGGAACCGTTGAGCAGGTAGTGGTCACCCTTGTCCTCGGCTCTGGCCTGCAGGCTGGCGAGGTCGGAGCCGGCGTTCGGCTCGCTGTAGCCCTGGGCCCAGTGGATCTCGCCGCGAATGATGGGTGGCAAATGCTGTTGCTTGAGCGCTTCGGAGCCAAACTTGAGCAGCGCCGGGCCGATCATGAACAGGCCAAAGCTGTAGAGCGGCTGGCGCGCGCCGATGCGCTCCATTTCCTGCTTGAGGATCTTGGCCTGCTCGCGATTTAGGCCGCCCCCGCCGTATTCGCTCGGCCAGGTGGGAGCGGTCCAGCCCTTCTCCGCCATGCGCTCAAGCCACAGGCGCTGCTCTTCACTCTGGAACTCAAACTTGCGCCCACCCCAGCAAAGGTCAGCTTCGGAACGGTAGGGAGAGCGCATGGCGGGCGGGCAGTTGGCTTCCAGCCATTCGCGCGTTTCTGCCCTGAATTGGTCCAGGTTACTCATAAGTCGGGTTCCCAGTCGATGAACATACGGAGGCGTATAGTATAGCCAGAAGCACTGCTGCGACAAATGGCTGCGCGCGCTCAGGGGTACTCAAAGGTCTTGTGGAAGGACAATCCCAAGCGCGCGCCTTTGGGTTCTCCAGGTTTCTATCAATTCCTGGCGCTTGTCGGCGTGTTTCACCGAAAGGTCAGTTTCCTCGGCAGGATCGGTGGTCAGGTTGTACAGGCGGAATTGCTGCTCTGAAAAAGGCGGTTCAAAGGCGCTGAGTTTCCATGGCCCCTGTCGGACAAACGCCTGGTTTCGGTGAAACAGAGCAGTGACTTCATCCTCTGGGTGTACACCCGTTGAGTCTCCACGCATCACCGGGGTGAGGCTGGTTCCACGCATAGGCACTACCGAATCACCTTGCGGATACCGGGCGCGGCCGATTTCGATCAGGGTGGGGGCAATGTCCATCACGGTAACATAACTGTGGTTGATTGTGTTGCTCGGTTGCACATTTGCGCCAGCGATGATCATGGGCGCAACGATCCCGCCCTGGGTGCCGTACGCCTTGTAGAGCCGGAACGGCGCTGAGCTTGCCTCCGCCCACTCCGGCCCGTAAGAGACAAACGAATCCGCGCTGCCCATGTTCTCCAGCGCATTGTCATACCTTGCGCGAATGTATTCGACAAACGGACCTTCATTGTAAAAATCCTTGGCGGCGGCGCCGTTGTCGGACATGAACACCACCACGGTGTTTTCGTAGAGATCACGTGACTTGAGA
This sequence comes from Gammaproteobacteria bacterium, assembly GCA_030428105.1. GTDB lineage: Bacteria > Pseudomonadota > Gammaproteobacteria > Xanthomonadales > SZUA-36 > JAUIBE01. Next base: position 25,828 of record JAUIBE010000014.1, on the reverse strand, counting down.
AAGGCCAGCAGCCGGCCGATATGGCGGTCGAGGTTTTCCACCATCGCCGCGTACAGTTCCATCTGCCGGGCCTTGCGGCGTTGCTGGGCGCTGTCAAGCTGGCTCCAGGGAACAATTTCGTCATTGCGCGCGGGCAGCGCCAATTGCGAATCTATGATTCCGGCTTGCTGGAGGTTGCTGAAGTTTTCTTCACGTTGGTGGTCGTAACCTGCATCGTATGCACCGGCGTAGAGGTTTAGGTCTTCCGCGGGAACCTGCAGCGGCCAGTGGGGTGAGGTGTAGGGCGCGTAAGCGAAAAAGGGCTTGCCATCGGCAAGACCGGTGTCGATATATTCAATGAGCTTGTCGGTGTAGACCTCGGTGGAGTAGGCGCCCTGCGGCCACCCCGTTTGTGCGCCATCCTCCCTGTAGCTATTGGGCGCATTTTCAAACCCGCGCTCGTCAAAGTGGTTTCCGCCACCCTCGAGCAATCCGAACGATCGTTCAAAGCCTGCAGCAGCGGGGTCGTGGCCCTGTTCCACTCCCAGGTGCCACTTGCCGGCCATATAGGTTTGGTAGCCAGCGGCACGAAGAACTGCTGGAAGTGGTGCGATGCGGTCGGAGAGGTGGCCTTCGTAACCGGGCACCCTGCCTTTCAGTGGCGGTTCCGGGTCCTGCTCACCCATCCCGGCGACATGGTTGTTGTTGCCGGAAAGCAGCATGGCCCGGGTTGGCGCACACATCGGCGCGGTGTGAAACTGGCTGAAGCGGATGCCTTCACGGGCCAAAGCATCGAGGTTGGGAGTGCGAATTTTGCTGCCAAAAGATCCCAGGTCGGCATAGCCCAGGTCGTCGGCCACGATCAGCAGTATGTTTGGCCGGGCGGAGTTTGCTTGTTGCGCGTCTGCCAGGCCGGGGAGTGCGGCAGCGATCAGGATGATGAGTGGCCAGTGCCTGTTCATGAAGTGGTAGCGTGGTTACTCGAATTGGTCCCAGTCTTCCCAGTCTAGGACTTTTCCCGGGTACGCGACGGATTCGAATGGCCATTCTGATTCGAACCATATCTGAAGGGCTTGGCCGAGTTCTTCCTCGAGGCCATTGGCCAATTCGCTCTGGCGCGCCCAGTAATACACCTCGGCGTCAAACCCGCGCTTGCTGGGCGGGTAGATGTAAACGCAACCCAGCACGCGTGACTCGTCGGGCTCAACCACGGTGTAGGCAAACGAGGTGCGACGCTGGAACTCCTTGTGGTGCCAGCCCAGGTCCACCAGGTTCTGTTCCATGGTCAGGCCTTCGGGCCAGTGGTTGCGCCACACACCTTGCAGGTGCGCGACGCTGCTCATCACCGCCTCGTAGTCCTTCTCCAGGTCGTGGATGGAAAGCATGCGCAGGCGAAAGCGAGGATGCTCAAGCGTGGCCGGTACTTTGAAGTCGTCGGGCACCAGGCTCAAGGCTATGCTCCAGGTTCGTCACCCGTTGTGGCGGGCCGGGTGGCCCACTGGCGAATGTCCTCCAGCGCCATGTACAGGCAGGGCACCACCACCAGCATGATCGAGGTGGCGAAGATGATGCCGAAGCCCAGCGAGATGGCCATCGGGATCAGGTGATAGGCTTGTCGTGAAGTTTCCAGGATGATCGGCGTCAGCCCGCCAAAAGTGGTGAGGGTGGTGAGCATGATCGGCCGGAAGCGCCGCACACCGGCGTTGTGGATGGCGTCGAAGGCCGACATCTCGCCGCGTTTGCTGTTGGCATGGTGCACCATGATCAGCGCGCCGTTCACCACCACGCCAGAAACCGCCACCAGGCCCATCAGGCTGACCAGCGACAGGTCGTAGCCGAGGATGATGTGGCCCAGCACGGCGCCGACGATGCCAAACGGAATGGACATCATCACGATCAGCGGCTGGATGTAGCTGCTGAATGCAATGGCCAGCAAGGCGTAAACCACCGCCAGCGCCAGCAGGAAGTAGCCCGACAGTGATGAGGTGGACTCGCGCATTTCGGCCTGGTTGCCTTCAAATGTCCAGGTCAGCCCGGGGAAGTCGGCGCGCAGTTGCGGAAGAATCTCGGTTTGCACCACGCGCAGCACCCGGTTGACCGCGCCCTTGGGAGTGATGTTGGTGCGGACGGTAATAACCCGCCTGCCGTCGCGCCGCTCGATCGACTGGAACGACTCGCCGGTGCTTACTTCCACCACATCCATCAGCGGCACTTCGACGCCATCCGGGGTGCGCACCACGAAGTCCTGCAGGTAGCGCATGTCCTGGCGCTCCGCCTCGGGCAGCTTGACGCGGATTTCAACCTCGTTGGTGCCGCGCAGGTGGCGCATGGCGAGTGCGCCAAAGAATGCATCGCGAACCTGGCGCCCCACCTCCATCGGGGTCAGGCCAAGGGCGCGGCCCTCGGCGGTCAGGGTAACGCTGATCTGCGTCTTGCCGGCCTCGTAGTTGTCGCTAACGTCCTCGGCGGCTTCGAATGCTTCCAGTCGCTCGAACAGGGCTTCGCTGGCGCGCGCCAGGACTTCGATATCGGAGTGGCTTAGATCCACCTCAATATCACGGCGCCAGCCGCCAGGCCCGCGCTCGGCCTCGAATGTAATCTGGTCTACGCCCTTGATGTCACCAATCTGGTCGCGCCAGAGCTCAATGATCTGTGGCGTTGTCATGGTGCGCTCGGCGGGTGGCCGCAGCACAATTTCGACGTCGATAAAGGTCTGGCGGCGGACATTGGTCTTGATACCTTCCGCTTCGTCGTACAGGCCCTGTTCCTCGAACATGCGGTGGGTGGCCTCGGTAACCTCCTGCGCCACCTTCGCTGCCTGCTCGCGGGTGGTGCCGGAGGGCAGCGACACACCTGCTTCGATCTCATCGGCGGAAAGCACCGGCATCATGATCATGCCGATGTGGTCACTCATGGCGTAACCGCCGGTCACCACCAGCATCATCACCGAGGCGACCAGGGTGAGGTAGCGGTGGCGCAGGCAGGTATCCAGGAATGGCTCGTAGCGAGTGTTTATCCAGCGGCTCATCGAGCGGGCAAAGCCTTGCTGCCAGCCATGCATGGATTTGCCGATGGTGGAGGTGGTGCGGTCGCGAATATGCGCCAGGTGCGAAGGCAGGATAAACAGCGCTTCGAACAACGAGAACAGCAGCACGGCAATGACCACAACCGGCAGCGGCCACCAATAATTGCCAGTCACCCCGGGCAGGAACATCACCGGGATGAACGCAACGATGTTGGTGAGAATGCTGAAGGTCACCGGCCAGGCAATATCCTGCGCGCCCTTGATCGCCGCGGTCAGGCCGTCCATGCCGCGTTCACGATACTCGTAAACGTTCTCGCCTACCACGATGGCGTCGTCGACCACGATGCCCAGCGCCACCAGGAAGCCGAACATCGAGATCATGTTGATGCTGACATCCACCATCGGCAGCACCATGACTGAACCGACGAAGGAGATGGTCATGCCCATCATGATCCAGAACGCCAGGCGGTACTCGAGGAAGCAGCTCAACAATACAACGATAATGACGATGGCCAGGGTGCCGTTTTCCAGCAACAGGGTGAGGCGTTCGTGGAAGTCCTCGGCGCGGTTGCTGTCGATACGGTACTCGACGCCGGGCGGCAGCGTTGACTCCAGTTCGGCAAGCACTGTCTCTACCGCCGCAGCCACCTCCAGCGGTGACTGCTTGCCCACCCGGTAGACACCGATCTCCACCGATGGCTGGCGATTGAACTGGCCGTGGTAGCCGGTTTCCTCGAAGCCATCGCGAATGTTGGCGATGTCGGACAGGCGTACCGGCGCCCCGCTTTCAGAGCTGACCACCACGATGTTGCCCAGCTCGTCGGCCCACTGCCTGCGCTCATCAAAGCGCAGCAGGATTTCACCACCCGCGGTGTCGACCGAGCCGGCCGGCACATCGCGGCTGGATTGTTCGATCAGGTTGGCCACCTGGCCCAGGGTCAGGCCGTACTCGCGCAGGTGGTCGTGGGGAATCTCCACGTGGGTGACGTAGTCCAGTGCATTGTCGATCTGCACCTGGGTAATGGCCGGTTGGTTGAGCAACTGGTCGCGCACCTGCTCGGCAATCTGGCGCAGGGTCCAGATATCGACATCGCCGTAAAGGCCGATTTCCATGACATCGCGCTGGCGATCGCGCAGCCGGACTTCGGGCTCTTCGGCGTCGTCCGGGAAAGTCCTGATCTGCGTGACTGCCTGGTCGATGTCCTGGTAAGCCTTGATGCGGTCAACGCCGGCTACCAGCTCGAAGCGCACGCTGCCTGAGCCCTCGCGGGCGGTGGAGGTGATTTCCTTGATGCCCTGCACGCCGCGGGCGGCTTCTTCCACCGGCAGCAGGATGCCGTGCTCCACCTCGGCCGGGGCGGCGCCGGGGTAGGCGACGTTCACTTCAACCACGTCGAGTTCGAACGGCGGGTCTACCTCTTTTTGCATGGTGAGCGCGGTCCACACACCGCCACCCAGCAGGATGATCATCAGCAGGTTGGCGGCAATCGGGTTGCGCGCCATCCATGCAATCGGGCCTTTGGTCAGGTCGCGGTCTGGAGTGGGGCTGCCGGGGCTCATGCCTATTCGCCTGGTTCCAGCCTCAGCGGCACCCCTTCCTTGACGGTGGCCAGGCTGGTGGTGATCACCTGGTCATCGGGTCTCAGCCCGGAATCAATGTAGGCGTACTCGGCGTCCTGGAACGCAACATCCACCGGCTGCACCGCCAGCAGGCCTTCACGCATCAGCCACACCGTGTCGCCCTTGCGAATCAGCTCGCGCGGCAGGCGCAGACCGTTGGGAATTTCGCGGCCTTCAATGTGGCACTCCACGTAGGTGCCTATCATCAGCCGGGGCAGTCCTTCGGCCCCATCCTCCAGGGCCAGCGGATCATCAACGGCGATCAACGCCCTCGCCAGGCGGGTTTCGCCCTCCACCTCGCCGATCAGGCGGTACAGGCTGCCGCTTCGGCTTTGGCCATCGGGCCAGGCGCTGCGGTGGCGCACGGTCGCCTGCGAGCCTTCATCGCCTTGTTGAGAAAAGCCCAGCCAGCGCAGCTTGTCCAGCGGGATGGTGGTTTCTATCCAGTAGGTGCCGACGCCGGCCAGTCGAGCCAGCGGCTGGCCCACGGAAACCTGTGAACCAATGTCCACCTCGCGCGCAAGCACCTGGGCGTCGAAAGGCGCCTTGATGGCAGTCCTTTCAAGGTCAAGGCGCGCTTGCTCTACTGCTGCGCGTGCGGCTTGCACCATGGCTTCGGCGCTGCGCCTTTGTGGTTCGCGCAAAATCAGGGAGCGGCGGTCTTCCGGTACTTCCTTGCCAAGTGACTGGAAGTCGAGCTCTGCTTTCAGCCGCCTGCCTTTCTCGATTTCCACTTCGGCCTCGGCCTGCAGCACTTCGGCCTCGCGCTGTGCCAGGATGTTGCGGTAGTCGGCATCGTCAATTTTGGCCAAAGCCTGGCCCTGCTGCACGAAGCTGCCTGGGTCCAGGGCGTCTTCCAGCGCGATGACCTCTCCATCAACCCTTGTAGTAAGCGTGATGGAGCGCGCCGGTGTCACCGTGCCAAGCGTTTCGATGACCGGGCGAAAGTGGCCGGTTTCCGGCTGTGTCACTTCCACCAGCATGGCGCTCTGGCGAACCTGGGTTTCGCGCTCGGCCACTGGCTCGGTGCTGTAAATCAACCACAATGCCACTGCCCCGGCCAACACAAGGGCCAGCGAGATGGCAACCCGGGCAGAACGGTTCAGAGTGCGGCCGGCTGGCCGCGGATTGCTGTGCTCGGTGCTCATGGGTGGAAGGGTTGCCGGTCGATCGGGGCCGGGCGTTTTATTGGTCTTGTCAGGCATTCCATGCTTGTTGTTTCAATCCATCCGGTCCAGCAAGGCCTGGAAGCGCGGGATGTCCCTGAGTGCGGCCAGGTCTGAGTCATTTTCCAGCCACCGTCGGTGGCCGTAGCCGTGTTCCACGGAGCGCTCCAGGTAATCGATCGCGGTATCGTGTTCACCCAGCAGGCAGTGCAGGCAGCCGATGTTATAGATGATCGCCGGCTCGTCGGTGCTGGCCTCCAGCGCCCGTGCCGCCCAGTCGCGGGCACGTTCCACATTGCCGGTCTCGGCCAGTGCGTAGGCGCCGAAAGCGAGCGCCCGGCTGTCGTCCGGATGCAGGTCGATGTACTTTTCGATGGTGTCGAGGAACAACTCGTTGGTCTTTACCTTGTCAGCATCGCGGCCGAGCTGTTCGTAGGCCATGGCCAGGAAACCCGGGGCCTGGTAATCATCGGGGTTGAGTCGCGCGGCCTCGCTGAACAGCCGGGCAGCCTTTTCGAACTTGCCCTGGGCAAGGCAGTCACGGCCGTAGAAAAAGTATGACTCCCACTGCGCGGGGTTTAGCAGGATGGCCGTTTCGTAAGCGCGCTCCGCCTCTTCGTGCTTGCCGCTGATCGCCAGCGCGGTGCCGCGTGCCGAATTTGCCTCGGCGGAATCCGGGTCAAGGGTGATGGCCTTGATGCTGGCCTCGTTGGCCCGGCGAATGTTCTCTTCAGATGAGTCCGCCCACTGGTAGAGCAGCGAGTAGGCGTCAGCCATGCCGGCATAGGCGAGGGCATAGTTGGGATCCTGCTCGATGGCTTTTTTGAACATGCGGATGGCGTTGTGGAACTGGCGCCGGGTGAACTCGTAAAAATAACGCCGCCCGCGCAGGTAGTAGTCGTAGGCCTGCGTGTTCTCGGTAGCCACGTACTGCAGGGCGCGTCGGTCACGCGGCGTGAGGGTCACTTCCAGCGCAGCCACGATGCTGCGCGCAATGTCATCCTGGATGGCGAAGACATCTTTCAGTTCGCGGTCATAGGTTTCCGACCACAGGTGGGAATCGGTGGCAACCTCGATCAGCTGCGCGGTAATGCGAACGCGGTCTCCGGCGCGCCTGACGCTGCCTTCCAGTACGGTGCCAACATTCAGCTTTTCGGCCACCTGGGGAATGTCCACCTTCTGGCCCTTGAAGACGAAAGATGAGGTACGGGACGCAACCCGCAGTTGGGGCAGCTTGACCAGCAGGTTAAGAATCTCTTCTGCGATACCGTCGGAGAAATATTCGTTCTCGGCATCGCCCGACATGTTTTCGAAGGGCAGCACCGCGATGGATCGGCGATCGTCCCGCCGGTCATCCCGGTTTGTTGTGGCAGTGGTGCTGGCGCTATCCGGTGCGGGTTCTATCTCGGTAGCTGATTGCGCAACCGCCTGGCTGGATACGGCAACTGGCGGTTCGGCTTGGCTGGGTTCAGCGCTGGTGCGGTGCAACCCATCGGAACCCAGGTCAAATGCCCAGGCGAGCATGATGGCAACGATGAAGCCCAGTGCAACCAGGACAATGACAAGCGTGATGGTCCAGTCGGGAAGGTTGAGCCCGGGCAGGATGGTGGAGGCAACTTCAATCACCACCCAGCCCGCGATGGCGTACAGCACCACAACGCGGAACACTCGGCGGCGACGCAATTCTGAGATGAAGTCCTTTATAAGCGTGTACTCCTCTCCACGGACGATGCGCTGTTCACTGCGTCATCCCGTTCTTAGCCAGGTTGCCTGACGGAACAATGTATCAGATTGCACCGCCGTTCACCTAAGTGCGCCAGAAACAAAAAACCCCGCCAAAAGGCGGGGTTTTCCGTCGATACTTCCTGTTGCCCCTCAAGGCAACCAGGTGTGGCTTATCAACCAGCAGCGGTGACGTTTGAAGCCTGCGGGCCTTTCGGGCCGTCCTCTACTTCAAACTCAACTGCCTGGCCTTCGGCGAGGGTCTTGAAACCGCTGCCCTGGATCGCAGAGAAGTGGACGAAGACGTCCTTCCCACCATCCGAGGGTGCGATGAAACCAAAACCCTTTGACTCGTTAAACCACTTTACGGTACCTGTTGCCATGACTATTACCTTTCAATTTTTTAAAAATTTAATTGTTTGCAAATCGCTATAGGGGCGCTGTCAGGAGAGAACTAAAGGGGTAAACTTCTGAATAGACCTGGGACGTGCAACCAATTTCCTTACCCGCACAAGCGGCAACACCTCGTTGCGCAATTCAACCTGCACTGGCAGCGCAAGAGTAAAACCAATTCGTTCAAATAACAAGGACTTCTTGCGTTTTGCTGATCTGCCGGACTGGCCAGATCAAGCAGGCCAGCCGCCCATCACCCCGGGAAGGGTGATGCTGGATAGTCCAGGACCTGGTGGTCAGCGGCCAGCTTTTTTCCATTCAATGTTCGATTCACGACTCCCAACCTCATGCCATCCGGGCAGTCCAGCCCAGCGGCCGTCTGAAGGAAGACATGGCGCGTTGATGGCGACGACGCATACGCTGGGTACGGGCCTGGGCCTGCCTGCGGATGCCAAGATTGGCGGAATCCGTGGCCGGCATGCCGGTGTTGCCAACGTGCACATTGCTGTCGCGAATCTCGACATTGTCAGTTTGCACTTTCTTTAAGATTTCATTTAACATTTGTTACTCCTTGCCTGTGCCCTGAGAAACATTCTGAGGCGCATAATATAGGTCGTATATGACAGTTATTCGAACGTTTTGTTCTTTTTTTAAGTTAAGATTTTCTTAATCCAATGGCATCTATTCCACTCAATGCGCTGCGTACCTTCGAAGCCGTCGCCAACCACCTGAGTTTCAGCAAGGGCGCCGAGACGTTGAACGTCACGCCGGCGGCGGTGAGCTCGCAGATCAGGGCCCTTGAAGACCGCCTCGACCAGAAGCTTTTTTACCGCCAGGGTCGCAATATCTCTTTGACGCCGGTGGGGCGCAGATTGTTACCGGGAGTGCAGCGCGGGTTGCAGGAGTTACGCCAGGCCGTGCGCTCGGTTGAGCTGGAAAAATCCGAAGGCGTACTGAATGTTTCGGTCATGCCGTCGTTCATGCAGCGCTGGCTGGCGCACCGCATGGCGGAGTTCTACCAGGCCTATCCGGAAATTGACCTGCGCATCAACGCAAGCAACTTGCTGGTTGATTTCGCCAATACCGATTTTCATGTTGCGGTCCGGTTTGGACCGGGAACCTGGGAAGGTCTGGAATCGGTAAAAATGATGGACGACTGGATCGTGCCAGTGTGCAGCCCCGACCTGGTCGAAAAAAGTGAGCCGATGGAAAGTGTCGATGATTTGCGTCAGCACAACCTGCTGGTCAGCGACGACACCTTGTGGAATGAATGGGTGGGTTCACTGGGTGGTGAGGCCATTGAGCGCAACTGGCCGGCGCTGGATGATTCCCTGTCCCTGATCATCATGGCCGAGCAGGGCCACGGCGTGGCGCTGGCACGCTGGTCACTGGTTGCACGCGACCTGGATGCAGGGCGCCTGGTGCGTGCCATTCCAATCGCAGTTAAAACCAACTGGTCATATTATTTTGTGTCGCCAGCTCACTACATGGACTTGCCCAAGGTGCGTTTGCTGCGCACCTGGTTGTTTGACCATGCCGCAAAATTTGAAAAGCCCGAATGAACATTCACACGCGGTTTGTACAATTCAGTTGAATGTCGAGCAGTGACAACCAGGACGTCAGGGACCGTACGGCGGTGACTCCGACCCGGTCATTGCGGCTGCTCAGTTTCAATATCCAGACCGGGGTAGAAACGCAGTATTACCGCGATTACATCACCAAGAGCTGGAAACACCTGTTGCCCATCAAGGAGCGTGTGTCCAATCTCAACCGGGTGGCGGGCATGCTTGGCGAGTTCGATGTAGTGGGTTTGCAGGAAGTGGATTCCGGCAGCTTGCGCAGCGGCTTTCTAGACCAGACGGAATATCTGGCCAACCGGGCGGATTTTCCCTGGTGGTTTCGCCAGGTCAATCGCAACATCGGAAAGATCGCCCAGCACAGCAACGGTGTCCTCAGCCGGATCAACCCCGAGCGCGTTGAAGAGCACCGCCTGCCCGGCCTGCCGGGCCGGGGCGCCGTGGTGCTGGAGTTTCGGACCAACGTCGAACCCCTGGTGGTCTGTGTCATGCACCTGGCGCTGGGTTCGCGAGCGCGTACCCGCCAGTTGGGCTACATCAGCGACCTGGTTGCGGAACACCCGTACCTGGTGGTGATGGGGGACTTCAACTGCGGGCTCGATTCACCGGAACTGAATCAACTCATCGACAAAACTCACCTCAGCCTTCCCTCCACCGAACTCAAGACGTTTCCGAGTTGGCGGCCGCGCCACCGTTTCGATCACATCCTCGTGTCAGACCGGCTTAAAGTCACCGAGGCGCGTGTCCTGGAACCGTCCCACTCCGACCACCTGCCGGTGAGTGTCCGCGTTGACTTGCCTGAAAATGTGAGCCTGCAGCAGGGGAAGTGCCGCCCGCCAACATTGCTGCCGGAACCGCACCAGGCCTAGCTGGCAACCTGAATTTCGCTTTTCCTTAGCGTTGTTTCTTTGCCTGGCTCCGGGGTGCGGGGCACCAGAAGTGACAGCAGCAATGAAACCGCGGCCATGGCCGCGCCAGAAAGAAACACGATTGATGGCGACGTCAGCCAGATCAGCCCAAACACGACGGGAATGATCACCGCCGCGATGTGGTTGATGGTGAAGCCCACCGCGGCGGTGGAGGCGATATCGGCCGGGTCGGCGATTTTCTGGAAGTAGGTCTTGATGGCGATTGCGAAGGCGAAGAACAGGTGGTCCGCGACGTACAGCACGCCGGCCATCGTGCCGTCCTCGACAAAGGCATAAGACGTGAAAATCACGATCAACCCGATGTACTCGAAGACCAGCGCTGTGCGCTCGCCCCAGCGTGCAATCAGGCGGCCGATTTTCGGCGCGAACCACATGTTGAACACGCCATTGATAAAGAACAGCGCCGAGATGGCGGCCACGCTGTAGCCGAACTTCTCCACCAGCATAAAGCCGGCGAAAACGATGAAAATCTGCCGCCGCGCGCCGGAGAAAAACGTCAGGGCGTAGTACAGCCAGTAGCGTTTTCTCAGCACGACTTTCTTGTGCTGGACAACCTCTGCCTCGTATCTCGGGAATGCTTTCCAGCAGAAGATTGCGATCAGGCAGGTTAACCCGCCACCAGCCAGGTAGACCGCTTCATAGCCGAGGCCCAGGTAGGAAAAGGCCAGCCAGACAAACAGGTAAGCCATGATGCCGGTAAACGATCCAACGGCGAGAATGCGCCCCAGGGTTTCGGGCGCGCGCGCCTTGGGGATCCACTGCAAGGCAAGCGATGACTGCACGGTTTCGTAGTAGTGAAAGCCCAGCGACATGATGACCGTGGTGCAATACAGGCCCAGGACAGTTGGAAAGTAGCCGGTCAACGCGGTGCCCACGCCCAGCAGCAGCAACGACCACAGCGCCAGCGACTGCTCGCGCATCAGCAGCAGGACGAAAACAACCGTAAAGGCCAGGAACCCGGGCACCTCGCGCAGGCTTTGCAGCATGCCTATCTCGGCGCCGGTGAAAGCGGCGCGCTCGATAGCGAAATTGTTGATCAGGTTGGACCAGGTGGCAAAGCTGAGCGGGACAGCCGATGCCATCAAAAGCAGGAGCACTTCCGGCCGGCGCCAGTTGCCATTCTTGAGCGTCATCGGAGGTTCTGTTTTCCCTGGCAGGCCCCTGGGCCGGAACCCTCGGCAGTATAACGCACCCGGTTCGTTGTAAGATTTCCTGAGCCGCAGCAGCCACCCAGGGGATAAGACCAATGGAACAAGTCCGCGACGACACGCCAGGCGGAAGCCGATTCGCCGAAGCGGTGCGCGAATTTCTTCGCCTGGAATCGGCTGGCGGCATCTTGCTGCTTGGCACCGCAATCGTGGCGTTGGTGATCGCCAACTCACCGCTTGCGGACCACTACGGCGCCCTGCTCAAAACCACCCTGGCCGTGCAGGTCGGGGAGCTGATCATCAGCAAGCCGTTGTTACTCTGGGTCAACGATGGCCTGATGGCGGTGTTCTTCTTCCTGATTGGCCTGGAAGTAAAGCGCGAGTTCGTTGAAGGCGAGCTTTCGTCACCCGCCCAGGTGGTGCTGCCGGGCATGGGTGCGCTGGGCGGCATGATCGTGCCCGCCGGGATTTACGCCTGGCTGAACTGGGGTGACGCGGTAGCGATGGATGGCTGGGCCATTCCCGTGGCGACCGATATTGCTTTCGCATTGGCCTTGCTCAGTGCATTCGGTGCGCGGGTGCCTACCTCGCTGAAGGTCTTCCTGCTTACCCTGGCCATCTTTGATGACCTGGCGGCGATTGCCATCATCGCCATTTTCTACGCCCAGGATCTATCAGTGACCGCGCTGGCGATTGGCGCAGTGGCGCTGTTGATTGCGGTGGTTATGAACCGCCTGGGGGTCGAGCGCACCTCGGCCTATATCCTGCTGGGTATTGTGTTGTGGACTGCAGTATTGAAATCCGGGGTGCATGCCACCCTGGCCGGGGTGCTCATCGCGTTTTGCATCCCGATGCGGGACAAGAAGGGCGGCTCGCCGCTGCGTGAGCTGGAGCACAACCTCCACGGGCCGGTGGCCTACGTGATCCTGCCAGCGTTTGCTTTTGCCAATGCGGGCATCGCCCTGGGCGGCATGTCTCTGGCCGATGTAACCCACCCGGTGACCATGGGCGTGATGGCCGGGCTGGTGGCGGGCAAGCCGGTTGGCATCCTGGTCTTTGTTGGCCTTGCCTTGATGTTGGGGCTGGCGAAGCTGCCGGACGATGTGCGCGTTTCGCACCTGCTGGGCGTTTCTTTTGCGTGCGGCATCGGCTTTACCATGAGCCTGTTTATTGCCGGCCTGGCGTTTGAGCATAGCGGCGGCGATTACTTTGCTGGCGATCGCCTGGGCATCCTGCTGGGCTCCGTGCTTTCCGCTGTCCTGGCATTTATCGTTCTTCAATTCAGCCTGCCGAAAGCGAACCGCGCATGAGGCTGATCCACGCTTTGTTCCTGCTGGCGCTGCCCATCGTGGTGGCGTGCTATGGCCTTTCCGTGCTCAGCGCTGTGCTGCTGGTTCTCTTGGCGCTGGTTTGGCGCTGGTGCATTACGCTGGCGGGGATACTGGCGCCAGGGAAGGGGCCTGAGCTGGAGCTGGAGACGATCTCCGCCAGCCACTTCGTGGAGAAAGTGCGCTGGTGCATGGATCGTCTTGGCCTGGAATATCGCGAACGCCCCTGCGCCGGCGTGTTCGGTGTCGTTTTCAAGGGCCGCACGGTGCCCCTGTTGAAGGTTCGAACTGGCCTGGTGGTTTCCGAGATCGGCGAATCCCCGGCCATCCTGCGCTACCTGTGGGGCCGATACTATGCGGAGCTTGGCGAGACAGCGGCTTTTCTTGAGCCCACCGTCGAGCGCCTGGAGTGGGAGCAAAGCATCGACGCCTACGGTCGCATGCTGCAGGTGTGGGTGTACTACCACATGCTGGATGAGCGCAAACTGACGCTGCACGCCTGGGGCGTGAACAATCCGAAAATCCCGCTTTGGCAACGCTGGCTGCTGGTGGTGATCTACCCCCTTCTGGCGGTGTTTATCCGCCGTGCTTTCCGCATTTCCGACAAGCACTACCAGAAAGCGACGGCCAAGATCGAGGCCATTCTGCAGGATGTGGAAACGCGCCTGGAGGCCGGCAGCCAGACCATTCTCGGTGGCGACAATCCCGATTTTGTCGACTTCGCCTTCAGCGCCATGACCGGGCTGTGGCTGCAGCCGGTTGGCTATGGTGGCGGCAAGGCGGATGCGGTGATGATGGCGCGCGACCAGCTTCCAGAGGCCATGCGCGCGGATGTGGAAGGCTGGATTGCGAAGTTTCCGATGACCGAAAGGTATGTGCAGCGGTTGTACCGCGAGCAGCGGAGCTAGTTCGCCGAGACTCTCATTCCACTGGCAACGTTGGCCACTCGGAGACATCAATGGTCTCGTGGTAGGCATGCCAGGTGGCGTAACCCAACCACGGAATCACAACGATCAGCCCCAGTAGCGCAGTCACAATTCCAATAACCGTCAGCGCCACGATCAGCCCCGCCCAAAGCAGCATGACCCGCTTGTTGCGCAGCACCGCGTTGATGCTGGATACCACAGCGGTCACTACATCCACCTCGCGGTTTGCCAGCATCGGTAGCGAAAAAGCACTGGCAGCGAAAGTGAACCCGGCGAAGATGGCGCCCACCGCCGAACCAATGGCCAGGAAGCGGGCGATCTGGACAATGCTGGGCTCAGACTCCACCGGGAAAAAGATATGCACCATGGACCCGGCGCGCGCCCATACCAGGAACACGATCAGCAAGGCCAGGCCAAACACCATCGCGTTGGCAAATGGCCTGCGCACCGCACGCAAGGTGCGGCGCAGTGAGGGTTGGCTGCCCTGGCAGAGCTGGCGGCTTACCGAGTAAAGCGCGAACGCGAGCAAGGGCGCGACGAAGACGAAGCCGGTGAGCATGGCCAACAGCAACACCCAGCCCCCAACGGTCCAACCCAACCAGGCCATCGCTGTGGAAACCAGGAAAACGAACAGACCGTAAGCCCAGCTGATTCGCGGGACCGCGCGATAATCGCGCCAGCCCAGTTTCAACCAGCGCCACGGCGCCGAGAACTCCAGGCTCCTGCAGGCCGCGACAAAAGCGCGCTCATTCACCTTTTTGCCCTGGGTGCCAGGGTCATAACTGCGGCTTGGGCGTTCCTGGCTCATGGATTCACTCCATCAGAAACCTGGGTTGCTTTCATTAGTAGCCGCCGCCGAAGCGAAGTGCAAGCATGGGGAAGGGCCCGCAATTGACCTGGGTCAAGTGTTGGTAACATAAACCCGTTTAGGCTTGTGCCGGGCTTGGAAACAGCGAGCAGGGAGGAGTTGTGACTTATAACGATAAAGTAGTGCGCCAATTTGCAGTGGCGACCGTGCTCTGGGGCATTGTTGGCATGCTGGTGGGCGTGCTGATTGCAGCGCAGATGTGGATTCCGGCGCTGAACTTCGATGTGCCCTGGCTCAGTTATGGCCGGCTCCGGCCTTTGCACACCAACGCGGTGATCTTCGCGTTTGGTGGATCGGCCCTGTTTGCCACCTCGCTGTACGTGGTGCAGCGCACCTGCCATGTGCGCCTGATCAGTGATGGCCTGGCCGCGTTCGTATTCTGGGGCTGGCAGCTGATCATCCTCTGTGCCGCCATCACCCTGCCGCTGGGCATTACCCAGAGCAAGGAATACGCCGAGCTGGAGTGGTGGATCGACATCATGATCGTGGTGGTGTGGGTGGCTTACGCGGTGTTGTACTTTGGCACCATCATCAAGCGCCGGGTCAGCCATATCTACGTGGCCAACTGGTTCTACGCGGCGTACATCATTACCATCGCCATCCTGCACATCTTCAATAACCTGTCGATCCCGGTTTCGTTCACCAAGTCATACCCGATCTACAGTGGCGCGGTGGATGCCATGGTGCAGTGGTGGTACGGCCACAACGCAGTGGGCTTTTTCCTGACCGCG
This sequence comes from Gammaproteobacteria bacterium, assembly GCA_030428105.1. GTDB lineage: Bacteria > Pseudomonadota > Gammaproteobacteria > Xanthomonadales > SZUA-36 > JAUIBE01. The sequence continues at coordinate 10,416 of JAUIBE010000014.1, read as the reverse complement.
GGCTTCCTGGGCATGATGTATTACTTCGTGCCCAAGCAGGCGGAGCGGCCGATTTACTCCTACCGCCTGTCGATCGTGCACTTCTGGGCGCTGATCGCCATCTACATGTGGGCCGGGCCGCACCACCTGCACTACACCTCGCTGCCGGACTGGCTGCAGTCGCTGGGCATGGTGTTCTCCCTGATCCTGCTGGCGCCCAGTTGGGGCGGCATGATCAACGGCATCATGACGCTTTCCGGCGCCTGGCATAAGTTACGCACCGACCCGATTCTCAAGTTCATGATCGTTGCGCTCAGCTTCTACGGCATGTCCACCTTTGAAGGGCCGATGATGTCGATCAAGACGGTCAACGCGCTAAGCCATTACACCGATTGGACCATTGGCCACGTGCACTCCGGCGCGCTGGGCTGGGTGGCGATGATGACCATCGGCTCGCTGTACTGCCTGATCCCCAGGCTGGTGGGCAAAAAGGCAATGTACTCGACACCGGCTATTGATCTGCATTTCTGGATCTCAACCATCGGCGTGGTGCTCTACATCGCTTCGATGTGGATTGCCGGGGTGATGCAGGGGCTGATGTGGCGCGCCTTCAATGACGATGGAACGCTGACCTACAGCTTTATCGAAACCATTGCGGCCACCAAGCCCTACTACGCCATTCGCCTGCTGGGCGGCCTGCTGTTCTTCTCCGGCATGCTTGTGATGGCCTGGAACACGTGGAAAACCATGAAAGGCGGCGATACCAGTGAGGTGAAAGCGGCTGAGCCGGCCTACTGGGGCAGCGAAGCCGAGGGAGCGCAGGCATGAGCAAGGCGCACAAGAAACTCGAGAAAAACATCAACCTGATGGCGGTGTGGATCGTCGTGGTGGTGAGCATTGCCGGGCTGGTGGAGTTGTTGCCGCTGGTAGCGCAGGAGCAGATTATCGAGCCGTCGGAGGGCATCGAACCGTATCCGCCGCTGCAACTGGCGGGCCGTGATGTGTACGTGCGCGAAGGCTGCTACGTGTGCCACTCGCAGCAGGTGCGACCGTTCCGCAGCGAGACCGAGCGCTACGGTCCCTACTCGGTGGCGGGTGAGTCGGTTTACGACCGTCCGTTCCAGTGGGGCTCCAAGCGCACCGGGCCCGACCTGGCCCGTGTTGGCGGGCGCTACAGCGATGACTGGCACCGCATTCACCTGTTGAACCCGCGTGACGTGGTGCCGGAATCGAACATGCCGGGCTACCCCTGGCTGGCCGAGGCAACGATTGACGGTGCTGATATCCAGAATCGCATGCGCGCATTGATGCGGCTGGGTGACCCGTACACCGAGGAGCAGGTGGAAGGAGCGCCCGATGCCGTGGCCGGCAAAACCGAGATGGATGCGGTGATCGCCTACCTTCAGGGTATGGGCATCACCCGCACGGGACGCTAGCCATGGACATGGATATGGTTAGAGCGGCCATCCTGATTGCCCTGATCGTTGGGTTCGCCGCCATCTGGGCCTGGGCCTGGAGCAAGAAGCGCAAGCCAGAGTTTGACCGGGCGGCACACCTGCCGCTGGAGGAAGACGGCTCGGAGGAGAACAAAGATGCTTAATAATTTCTGGAGCTGGTTTGCCATCCTCCTCACCATCGGCAGCATTCTCGCGTGCTGGTGGCTGCTGCATTGGACCAAGGGCATTTCGAACCGTGAGGATGACGAGGTAGGCGATACCGGCCATGTCTGGGATGAAGACATTCGCGAGTTGAACAATCCGCTGCCGCGCTGGTGGCTGCACCTGTTCAATATCACCATTGTTTTCGCCTTGATCTACCTGGTGTTGTTTCCGGGCCTTGGTAACCTCGCCGGGGTGCTCGGCTGGACCCAGGAAAAGCGCTACGAGGACGAAATCGCGGCAGCCGAGGCCGCAGAAGCAGCCATTTTCTCCGACTACCTGGCGATGGCGCCGGAAGCACTGATCAACGATGACCAGGCAATGGCCACCGGTCGCCGCCTGTTTGGCCAGAACTGCGCCATGTGCCACGGCTCTGATGGCCGCGGCGCCTATGGCTTTCCCAACCTCACCGACGATGAGTGGCAGTGGGGCGCGGGTCACGACAACATCCTGTTCGCCATCAACAATGGTCGCCAGGCGGCGATGCCGCCGTGGGAAGCGGCGTTGGGCGACGAGGGCGTGATGCAGGTCACCGAGTACGTGATGAAACTTTCCGGCCATCGCGCTACGGAGACGCTGGCGCGAGTCGGTGAAGAGAAATACGCGATGTTCTGCGTCGCCTGCCATGGCGCCGACGGCAAGGGCAACCCCGCGCTGGGCGCGCCCGACCTGACCAACGACGCCTGGCTGTACCGCGGCGACCGGGATACGATTGCCGAGGCCATTCGCAACGGCCGCAACGGCAACATGCCAGCCTTTGGCGAGCAGTTGAGTGAAGAGCGCCGCCGAATCCTGGCGGCTTATGTCCTGAGCCTGTCTGAGGGCGCACAGGCGGATTAGCGCACGGCGGAGGTTTCGTGTCCGACCCCGAAAACAACGTTCCTGGGCGATGGAACCGCAACAAGCGTGACTGGGGCGTGTCCATTTGGGTGGCGTTCCTCGCCGCCTGCGTTGGCACCTTCATCCTCTTCGCGCTGATCGATCCCGAAAGCCTGGGTTCATCCTGGGTGGCCGGCTGGGAAACCAGTGTTCGCCTGACCTATGGCCTGGGTTTTGGCTTCATTTTCCTGGTGGCGTTGTTCGCCACCCGCCTTACCAGCTTCATGATTCGCACCGGGCCGCGCCGTGGTCACGCCAGGGGCAAGGGCAAGCGCCGTCCGCCTGAAGTGCACGATCCGGCAGACAACAACCCCGACCTGCGCGACGAGGACTGGATATGAGCGCGGAAGCCGGGGCGCCAGCGGGGGAGAGCCTTTACCGCAAAGAGCCCAAGGTCTACCCGCGTGATGTCCACGGGCGTTATGCGCGCTTGCGGCGCATCGCGGTGCTGGTGCTGCTCGGCATGTACTACATCCTGCCGTGGATCAACTGGGGCGGGCACCAGTCGGTGCTGTTCGACCTGCCGGGGCGCAAGTTTTACATCTTTGGCCTGACCTTCTGGCCGCAGGACTTTATCTACCTGGCCCTGCTGCTTATCGCTGCGGGGCTGACCCTGTTTTTCTTCACCGCCCTTGCCGGTCGCCTGTGGTGCGGCTATGCCTGTCCGCAAACAGTGTGGACCGAGGTGTTCCTGTGGATGGAAAAGTGGGTGGAGGGCGACCGCAACAAGCGGATGAAGCTGGACAAGGCGCCGTGGACTGCCAACAAGATATGGCGCAAGTCCCTCAAGCAGTTCCTGTGGGTGAGCTTCGCGCTGTGGACCGGCTTCACCTTCGTCGGCTTCTTCACCCCCATTCGCGAATTTGGCCAGAACATCCTGGCGGCATCGATCGGCCCGTGGGAAACCTTCTGGTGGATCTTTTACAGCTTCGCCACCTACGGCAATGCCGGCTTCCTGCGCGAGCAGGTGTGCAAGTACATGTGTCCGTATGCGCGCTTCCAGAGCGCGATGTTCGACCGCGACACGCTGATCATTTCCTACGACCTGGAGCGTGGTGAACCGCGCGGCGGCCGGCGCAAAACAGCCGATAAGGCGGAGTTGGGGCTGGGCGACTGCATCGACTGCACCCTGTGCGTGCAAGTTTGCCCCACCGGCATCGATATTCGCGATGGCCTGCAAACCGAGTGCATCGCCTGCGCGGCCTGCGTGGATGTGTGCGACCAGGTGATGGACAAGATGGGTTACGAGCGCGGCCTGGTGCGCTACACCACGGAGAACGCGCTGGAGCACAAGGCCTCACGCGTGCTGCGCCCACGGGTGGTGATTTACGGTGTGCTGCTCGCCGCCATCCTCGGTAGCACCTTGTGGTCAATGACCCACCGTACGCCGTTGCGCGCCGACCTGCTACGGGATCGAAACCAGCTTTACCGCGAGTTGCCCGATGGCCGGATCGAAAACGTCTACACCCTCAAGCTGGTCAACATGACCGACGCCGCCCAGCGCTACGTGATCTCCATCCCGGGCCACGAAAACCTGACGTGGACGGTCAGCCCCGAGCCGACCCTGGAAGCCGAGCAGGTGGGGCGTTACAGCTTCACGATCCAGGCGCCGCGGGATTTTGCCGCGGGCTCGGTGGAAATTGATGTCCGCTTCGAGGCCGAATCCAATCCCGGCATCGCGGTAGATCATAAGACCCGCATGCTGATGCCCATCAACGGAGGCGGGCGGTGACCGGGTCACAGGCCAACACTGCGCTGCGCCCCTGGTACCGCGAGCCCTGGCCGTGGATCATCATCGGCCTGCTCAGCGCCACGGTGATTGCCAGCCTGATCACGCTGTGGATCGCACTGGCCAACCCAGATCACCGGGTAATTGACGAAGACGAGTACGATCGCGTCCGCAGCGAGCTGCGCGCCCAGGACCAGGGGGAGGAAGACGCTTCCGGCAACGGGGATGGCTGACCGGCCGCAGCCCTGTTTCCATTGCGGCGAGCCGTGCCCGCCGGGTGTGCCGATCGAGGTCGAGCACGATGGCGAGCGCCGGCCGGTATGCTGTCATGGCTGCCAGGCCGTTTCCGAGCTGATTTTTTCCACCGGCTTAAACCGTTACTACCAGTTCCGCACCGCCCAGGCGCGCCGCGCCGACGATGACCTCGAACGCGTGGCTGCAGCCTGGGCCGCTTGCGACCAGCGCCCCGACCTGTGGGGTGAGGAAGCAGGCGATGGCCTGCGCGACCTGCTGCTGCAAACCGAGGGCGTTTCCTGCGCCGCCTGCGCCTGGCTGATTCGCAGTCGCCTCGAACCGCGCGAAGGCGTGGAACGGGTGCAGGTGGATGTGGGCAGCGGCTACACCCGCATCCTGTGGAACCCCGGGCAAACCACGCTTCGCGCCATTGCCACCGAGCTGACGCGAATTGGCTATCGCCCACACCTGCCGCTGGCGGAAGCCGAGGAGCGCGAAAGGCTGAATGCCCGTCGTTCCGCCATGCTGCGCCTGGGCGTCGCCGGCCTGGGCATGATGCAGGTGATGATGTACGCGGTGGGCCTGTACGCCGGCGAGGCGCTGGGCATCTCGCTAACCGCCCAGCGGTTCCTGGAGTGGACCAGCCTGCTGGTTTCCATTCCCGTGGTGCTGTACTCCGCTCGGCCTTTTTTCACCGCGGCTGCCGCCAGCCTGCGCGCTGGCCGGCTCAACATGGATGTGCCGGTGGCCCTGGCGATTGGCATCGCCTTCCTGGCCAGTTGTTTCAATTTCCTCCGCGGGCAGGGCGAGGTCTATTTCGACTCGGTGGTGATGTTTGTCTTTTTCCTGGCCAGTGCGCGTTACATCCAGATGGTGCAAAGCCACCGCAACCTCCAGGGCGGAGCGGCGCTGGCGCGGTTGTTGCCAGAGTGGGCGTTCAGGTTGCCACCCGGTGACGGCGAGGCAGAAACCGTGCTGGCCTCGGAATTGCAGGTGGGCGACAGGGTGCGGGTGCGCACGGGCGAACCATTTCCCGCCGACGGAACCCTGTTGCTGGGCGCTACACAGGTGGACGAAGCGCTTTTGACCGGCGAGTCGGTTGCGGTGGAGCGCGGGCCAGGCGAGGCCGTGGTTGGGGGCAGCATAAACCGGGGGCAGCCGGTTGAAGTGCAAGTGACCGCCGTGGGGCGCGACCTGACCGTTTCCGCGCTGGGCCGAATGCTGCTGAAAGCCGGCGCGGGCGCCAGCCGCTTTGTGTCCAGTTCTGAGCGCATTGCCGGTGTGTTCGTGGCCGCGGTGCTGATCATCGCGATGCTAACCGCCGGGGCGTGGCTATACCTTGAGCCCGAGCATACGCTTTCCGCGGTGCTGGCCGTGTTGGTTGTGAGCTGCCCCTGCGCCCTGTCATTGGCTGCGCCTGCCGCAATTGCAGCCGCCGGCAGAAAACTGGTCGGCCAGGGTGTACTGATGAGCAATGGCGATGCCCTGGAGGCGTTGGCCGAAGTGGACCTGGCGGTATTCGACAAGACCGGAACGCTGACCTGCGGCAGGCCGGAAGTTGCCGCCACCGTGGTCAACGCAAGTTCCGGGATCAGTGAGCAGCAAGCCCTGGCCATGGCCGCCGCGCTGGAGGCGCATTCTGCCCATCCGCTGGCGCGCGCGTTCCGGAGTGCTCCGCAAACGCCTGTCACCGCGCAGGTCGAGCGGGTGGAGCACGGAGGCGTGCGTGGACTGATTGATGGCCAGACCTGGGCGATTGGCAGCGCCGAGTTTACCGGCATGGGCAGCGCCTCGCAGGACAGCGCTGCGGTTTGGCTGACCAACGCCTCCGGTTGGGTGGCGCGGTTTGAACTACGCGACGAAACCAGGCCGGAAGCCAAGGCCATGCTGCGGGAGCTGGAGCGCGAAGGCGTGGAAGTAGCGATTGCCTCCGGCGATGCCGGCAAGGCGGTGTCCGAGGTGGCTAACCGCCTGGGCATCAACCAGTGGTTCTGGCGCCAGGACCCCGCTGCCAAGATGGATCGGGTGCGTGACTGGCAAAGCGAGGGACGGCGGGTCTTGATGGTCGGCGATGGCGTCAACGATGCACCGGTACTGGCGGCGGCGGATGTCTCGATGACGGTTCCCGGCGCCAGCGACCTGGCCAACAGCGCGGCGGATTTCATCATTACCGGGGAATCGTTGGCTGCGGTGGGTGAAGTGCGAAAACTGGCCCAGGCCACGCGCCGGGTGGTTCGCCAGAACCTGGCCTGGGCGCTGGTTTACAACGTGGTCGCCCTGCCGCTGGCGGTGAGCGGTTTGCTGGAACCGTGGATGGCGGCACTCGGCATGTCGTTGTCATCGCTGCTGGTGGTGGCAAACTCGGCGCGGCTGGCAAGGGGCGATGCGCGGCAAGCGCCCGCGTCAACCCGGCCGCTTGGCCAGGCGACAGCCGCATGAGCATCATCTACCTGATGATTCCGCTGGGCATTATCCTGCTCGGCCTGGCGATATGGGCATTGGTGTGGGCGATTCGGTCCGGCCAGTTTGATGACCTGGAATCGCAGGGCTGGAGCGTGGTGCTGGATGATGACAGCAAGCCCCGGGAAGGTGACCGGCAGGCGGGCGCAGAAGATAAACCGCAGGAAAGAGAACCGGGTGAGAAGCAGGATGAGTCGTGAGCCTGGTTGAGCTGGTCCCGGCCCTCACCACCGCATTCCTGGCTGGCCTGCTGGGTGCGGGTCACTGTTTCGGCATGTGTGGTGGCATTGCAGGCGGCCTTGGAGCAATGGCAGGGCGGGGTAACGCAATCGGTGCCGCGCTGGCTTTCAACCTGGCGCGAATCCTGAGCTACGGGCTGCTCGGCGGTGTGGCGGCCCTTATCGTCGGCCTGGGCGGCGAGGTCCTGTCGGTTCCGGGCTGGAGCCGTTGGTTGCGAATCGCCACCGCCATCATGATTGCCCTGATTGGGGTTCACTACTTGTTCAACCTGCACGTGCTGGCGGTGATCGAACGCGGTGGGGCGCGTCTGTGGGGCAAAATTTCACCGTTGGTGCGCAAGCTGGCTTCCGCCAAGGGGCCACCCGGACGCCTGGCCCTGGGGCTGGCCTGGGGCCTGCTGCCTTGCGGCCTGGTCTACAGCATTCTGCTCACCGCCGCCGCCACCGGCGGCTTCGCCACCGGTTTCCTGGTGATGCTGGCGTTTGGCGCCGGAACCTTGCCGGTTCTGATGGGGCTAACCGGCTGGGCGCCGGCGCTTGGCGTGCTGCTGGGCGACAAGAATTTCAGGCGCGCCATCGGTGCGGCCTTGATCCTCCTGGCGGCCTGGTCGCTGCTGGTGATGGGCAGCGCGGGTGGTGAGCACGCCCATCACTGATCACAGCTTTGAGCCTGGGCGGGTGCCGCTCAGGCCGCTGAAACCTGGGGCTGCAGCCGGGAGCCGATGAGGTCCCGGGCCTGTTCCAAACGGTCCCAGATATTCCACAACAACACGCCCTGCACCAGGCCTTCGCGGGTGTAGTAGACCGTGCCCTTGCGAAACGGATCATCCCATTCCTGGATGGTCACCAGGCTTGAGCTGAGGTTTCCAACCGCCTCGTACCCCAGGTCGAAGAGGTCTGAATAAAAGAACGGAATGTGGTCGTAGCTTTCGGTGCACTCCACCATGTTAAGCCCGGCGATTCGGCCCATGGCCAGGGCATTGTCTTCGTGCTCGACGCGCTGGCGTTTGCCCAGGTAGGGGTTATAGAAGTTGGCAACGTCACCAGCGGCAAACACGTTGGGTGAACTGGTGCGCAGCTGACGATCCACGTGTACGCCATTTCCAGTTTGCAGGCCCATGGCCTGCGCAATCCAGACCTCCGGCTCAACGCCAAGGCCGGCGATGATGGCATCGGAGTGGATGGTCAGTCCTCCGCTGGTGGTGAGGCTGGCTTTTCCGTTATCGGTGGAAATATGCTTTACCGTTTCGTTGGGCATGACGGTTACACCGCGCTGCCAGTAGTAGTCGTTCAGGAACTGCGACAGGGCTGACGGGAAAATTCCTGCGCCGATGCCGTGCTCCGGAAAGAGCAGGGTGACCTTGCAACCGAAATCGCACAGGGCGGCAGCCATTTCGGAGCCTATGAAGCCACCGCCAACCACGGTGAATCGGCCAGACCGCTCCGCCACTTCTCGGACGCGCCGGTAGTCGTCGAGGGTCCTGAAATAGGTGACGTCAGGATCAGCAAAGGGAAAGCGCCGCGGTTGGCTGCCCGTGGCAAGCAGCAGCTTTTGGTAGGAGTGGGTGTTGCCGCGGTCATCGTGGACTTGCCTGGCATAGGGGTTTCCGCCGATGGCGACCACGTCCAATTGCAGGTTGATGTCCAGTTTGCCGGTATCGCGCTGGATGCTGTCAACAGACTGTCCTTTCCACAGCTTTTTAGACAGCGGCGGTCGGTCGTATGGCGCGTGTTTTTCGGCATTGAGCAGGGTGATTACGCCATTGGGGTCGCGCTCGCGAATGGCCATGCAAGCAGCGTGTGCCGCGATGCCGCCGCCAATGATCAAGTATTTGCTGGAAGTATTCATGGCTTCAGTCCTGTATGGCCGCAGTGTGAAAGTACCCGGCATCAGCAAGCCTTCGATTGCCGTCCCTGTCCTGGAACGGATGTTCAAAAACCGCGAAAGCCTGGTGGTTGTGAATCGACTCCAGGCTCTCAACCTCGATGCGGCTGCTAACGATGCGTTGGTCAGATTCCAGGCAACGGGCCAGGTCACGCGCCACGTCTTCTACAAAGCGGGGGTTTTCGTAAGCTTTTTCGGTCACGTACTTTTCATCGATTCGCTTGAGGGTTCCGAAAACCTCGCACGACGACTGTGCTTCGATGGTTCGGGTCAGTTCGCCGATGGGAAGCCACCGGCTTACCTCGAGCGAAACCGTCACCAGGGTTCGCTGGTTGTGCGCACCGTGCCTGGAAATGGCCTTGGAACAGGGGCAAAGCGTGGTGACCGGTACTTGCAAGCGCTGTTTCAAAACCAGCGGTGCGCCGCTGCCGCCCGCAACCGAGTAGTGCGCCTGCACATCCAGCAGGGAGCGGATGGCAGAAACGGGCGCAGCTTTCGATACAAACCAGGTGAAGGAAACAGCAAGTTCTGCTGCATCAGCGCAGGACCTTTGCAGCAATCGGCGGTGAACCAGGCCCAGTTGGTTGAGGCTTAACGAGCCGTTCAGGCCCTGCAACTCATCCACCAGGCGCGACATGTGCGCTCCGCGTTCAGCCGCGCGTACCGAAACTCCGGCAGAAGCTTCGATAATGGTGCGCGTGCAGTTCTGGTCGATATCAACGATGGTGAGCGGCAGTTTTACCCCGGAGACTCCGACGGACTGGAGCGGGATACCGCGTGAATCGGCTTCGGCCTGGATATCGGCCAGGGCTTCTTCGCGGGTGAGAGCGGCTTCCCGTTTGCATTGAAGGGTGTTCATGGTATTGCTGGTTCCGGTCTGGTTGTAATGGCGAGTCAATCGCCAGGGCGCAGTTCGGTGGCCCCGACTTCACAAGCTGGAGTCTAGTAACCGGAAGATATTCAATCCAATGAATATTATTGGCCTTTAGTATCGGATTTCCCGATATTAAAAGAGCGGGGGTTGGGTCAGGCGTATTCGCTGGCGATCTGGCGAATGGAATCGAGGGCGAGTGCGCAGTAGTCGCAGTCCTGGTTGGCGGGGTAGCACAGGTAAGCCGGATGGCGGAATTCCGGCGCGTCCTTGATGCGGAAAATCTTTCCGCTGGCCTCGTGCTGTCGAACAAGCCGGGCCGGGAAGTAACCGGTGCCGCCGCGACTCAGCAGGTGCCTCAGCCCCAGCCAGCCGATGTTGAAGGTCATGCCCGCGCCGCAGAAATCCGGAAACGCGAGGCTGTGGCGGGCGTAAAACTCGGGGCCCCAGTCGACGAAAATATAGTCGCGTCCCGGTTGCGG
>JAUIBE010000002.1 GCA_030428105.1 Gammaproteobacteria bacterium | reverse complement strand
TGTACTGCTCGGCCAACGAGGGCGACAACTGGGCGGCCATCGTGCGCGATCTGCCGCCGGTGCTCTCGGTTGAAGTGCAGACCCTGGATTGAGCCATGGTGCGCGTTGTTCTGCCGTTTCACCTGAAGAACCTGGCGCGCCTTGACGGCGAGGTTGAGCTTGCCGTCGACGACCCGGTTTGCGTGAAAACCATCCTCGATGCGCTGGAAAGCAAGTTTCCCATGCTGCGCGGCACCATCCGCGAGCACGGCACCCACAAGCGCCGCCCGCGGGTACGCTTTTACGTGAGCCAGGAAGACATTTCGCATGACCCGCCGGATACCCCGTTGCCGAACTCCATTGCCACCGGCGCCGAACCCTTCATTGTCATAGGCGCAATCTCCGGTGGATAAGGGCTAAGCGGTAGGTCAGGCGCGTTCGGTTTCGAAATAGTAGAAGCCAAAACCGGCATCAATCTGGGTTTCGTCTGCCGACGATTCCTCGTACTCACGCAGCACCTCGATGCCGTCTGATTCGGCCTTTTCCATCAGCGCGCGCATTCGCCCTTCCAGTTTTTCGCGGCGAGCCGGGTCCAGACGGTGGGTCCAGTAGCCGCGCTGAAAGCGCTTGGCTGCACCAGAGTCATCCGATTCAAGGTTGTGGTGAATGGTGCCCAGCAAGTGCCCCACAGCATCGAGCCCGAGCTTGGTGTTACCCAGGTGCTCGCGGGTGGCCTTGGGGGCCAGGCTCTTGAGGTTTAGCTCCACGGTGTCGTCGCCGTGCACGGTGACCAGGTTGCTTTGGCGCATGCGCTCCAGGGCGGAAGTGACCGTGATGCCCCGGGCGCGGATGGCCTCGCGCACTGCGGTCTCAAAACTGGCGTCCGGGCCCCAGATGCTCAGCCTCATGGGTTTGCCGGTTTCGGGGTCGGTGAACATCGAGTTGGAAGTCCACAGCTCAACAATGCAGCTCTCCGCAGTGAGACTGCTCACAAACTCCTGCTCCTGGTGCTTCGGCTTGCGGTAAGTCTCGCTGTTGCGGATTTTTGATAGCTGCCGCGTGTCCAGCCCCGTCACCAGCGCCAGGCTGGTCAACGCAACATCGCGTCCCGGCCGCTGCTTGCGCAACTGGTTTTCCGCAGCCTCGATGAAGTTCTCTTCAATGAGCTGCTGGAAGCGGGTGAGCGTAATTCGGCCCACCATGATCTTCACCAGGTTTCGTACCAGTTGCTCGATTGAGCGGGTAAGCAGGGAGTTTTCTTTAATCGATTTTCGCTTTTCGGGGGGCATGGACTCTACTGGATTTTGAACATCGCCGGATTCGGCGGCTGTAGGTTTTCGAAACTGCTTCCATGCGCTGGCGCAGATGATAGCCCACCTTGGGGTTGTTTCGCAGGGTTTTTGGCGCTTTTCAAAACCGCTCGTTGCCTTCCTTATGAAGATTGTTGATCTTTGTCTTACCCATCAGCTTCAGCAGCAGGTTTCGAAAGGCCCTGAGCACCGGGTAAAGCACCCGCGAAACGCGCTGCGAGCGGAAAGCCCAGTAGTTCAGGCGGTTGAATACCCCGAAACGGGTGCCGACCAGGGCCAGTGCGTGGATGGCGTCGGAGCCGTAATACAGCCTTTCCCCCATCTTCAGCACCATGCCCTGGTCGATATCCAGGCCTGCGGTGGTGATTTCATCCATCACCGCGCTGTCGGCCCGCGCGTCGACAATCCGCAACTGGCCCACGCTCTCACGAATCCGCACCACCTGGCAGTAGGCGTTGCACACCGGGCATTCACGGTCGTAGACCAGCAGGACTTCGGCGGGAGGGTTTTCAGCAGTCATTGCCTGAGTCGCTTGTTGCTTGTGCACAAAATTCCAGACACAAGCATTAGATGGCGCCGTTCCCTTCCGGTTCAGTGCCAGGCTATTTCACACCAATTGCAATACCGCGCGAACGGCGTAGCATCACAATTTTGCTGATCGAAGAGCCGCAATATGAGCCTCTGGCAACGCCAACTATCCCTGGATGAATTGAACGCAGTCTCTGAAGGCACCCTGGCCGCACACCTGGGCATTCGGATTACCGAGGTCACCGACAACTCCCTGGTTGGAACCATGCCGGTGGATGCCCGTACCCACCAGCCGTACGGCATACTGCACGGCGGCGCCTCGGTAGCGCTGGCGGAATCCCTGGGCAGCGTGGCGGCCACCTTGTGCTTGGACTTCACCACCCACTACCCGGTGGGCCTGGAAATCAACGCCAATCACCTGCGTTCAGTCCGCGAAGGCCTGGTAACCGGCACTGCAACCCCGATTCACGTGGGGCGCACGACGCAGGTCTGGAATATCGACATTCGTGATGAGCAGGGCCGCATGGTGTGCGTTTCGCGAATTACCCTGGCGGTGCTGGAACGATAGCGCTGGCCGTTCGGTGCGGCGCGTGGCGGCTCAATCTTTGGGATTAACCGGGTTGCGGTGTTTCACCGGCATGCGCAGGTCGAAGGCAATCGCCAGCCCGCGAATGATGAACGTCACCAGGAAACTCGCCGTGCCTGCCAGCGTGGGTGACACGGACATCGCAATCAGGACCACGTAGCAAGTCGCCCCGGCCGCGCAAGCGGTCACATAGATTTCCGGCTTCAGTATCACCGAGCGCTCGCCGCCAACGATATCGCGCAAGATTCCGCCCACCGTGCCGGTGACAACCCCCATCACCACGGCCACCAGCATGCTTTCGCCATGGTCCAGCCCCTTGGCGGTGCCGGCCAGTGTGAACAGGGCCAGGCCGAGCGCATCAAACCACAGCAACAGGCGATAGCGCGATTCCACCTTCGATGCCGTGAAGTACACGATGACCGCCGTGATCAGGCTGGCCCCCACCGGCGCCGGGTTGATCACCCAGAACACCGGCACATCCAGGATCACATCGCGCAGCGTTCCGCCGCCCACGCCAGTCAGCGTGGCAAGCCAAAGATAACCGACAATATCCAGCCCGCGCCGCGAAGCCACGAGTGCGCCAGAGGCCGCGAACACCATCACGGCCAACACATCGAGTACTGGCATTACTTTTACAAAGGAGAAATCCAAGGTTTTGCGCTTTGCTGAAGTTGGCTGAAAGAGGTGGGGAGATTATATGCGAGGGGTGGCGCGCGGGATGACCCTAAGCAGGAATCGTAGCGGGCGCTGTGGGCCGAACTGCAGAAGCTCAACTACTTGCTTTCAAATCCGGCTTTCACTAGCGGTATGTCAATCAAGGCCAAACCTTGTGGAATGTTCGTCGGGATTTCGCCGATTATTGTCGCGGTAGCATTGTCTATGACCGTGACCCCGAAATTGGCCACCGATGTGTAGATCCTGGCGCCAGCATCGTCCAAAACGACCTGGTAAGTACCTGGTTGGTCGATAAAGTCTTCAAGTTCATAGGTTGTGGTGTCGACAATCGCCAAACCGCCTCCTTCGAAATCTGGGAAGTCCCCGCCAAAGACTGCAACATAGAGGAGGTCTCCGTCCTTGCTGATCGCCAAATCTGTAGGGTCTGGTCCAACTTCGACGGTTGTGATCACGCTTTCGCTACCAACATCTAGCACAGTGACTACGGTGCTATACACATTCGCCAAGTAGGCGCGCTCGCCTGAAGGCGAGAAAACCACTTCTGCGGGCCCGCCAGTGACGGGAAACGAGTGCAATACTGAGTGGGTATCGGTGTCGATAACAGAGATTGAGTCATCGCCAGCGTTGCAAACATAGGCTAGGTCTGCCCCTGGCAAGAACCCAACACCAAAAGGTTGCGAGCCTACGTCGATGACACCGGAGACCGTTTGCGATTCAAGGTCTATTACATTCACTGATGCGCTGTCGAGGGTGAGGTAAGCAAAAGAGCCGTCAGGGGACAGCTCAAACTTCCACGGAGTTTCGCCTACGGGAATAGTGTTCGAGACCGCATTGGCAGCCAGGTCGATGACGGATATGGAGCTGCCACCCTGGTTTGATACGAATGCGAGATGAGCATCAGGTTCAATCGTGACAAACCCGCCGCCGCTTCCTGTTTCGATTGTGGTGACTTCTGTTTCGCTTGCGACATCTATTACAGATACATAGCCATCAAAATCTTTGGAGTAGATATACGGGTCTGCTTTTGCCTCTGGTTGCAAACAGGCGAGAAGCACCAGCAAGCTGGCGAGTTTTGGTAGCTCAGTCGGGTGCAATGCCCCCCCTTTTCAAAGAACCTGTCCTCCAATCGGAGTGTCCTTTTCAAGTATAGACGGCACATCGCAGATTGCTTGTTGTCTGGAACTGAAGGGTGGACTTGAACCCGAATCCGCGTGAGGGCGTTGGTTCGAGGGTTCAAACCTTTAACGGATTCGATGGATGCTGTTAAAAGAGGCAACCACGTGTTTGCACGGTGTCAGTCGCCCCTCTCCACAAACAAAAGGCCCTCAAAAGAGGGCCTTCTTGTTTGGTGGTGATGGGTGCCACCAAAAAATCTCGATAATAGGTTGAAAATAAAAGATATATAAGAATAGTCTGTGACACGATGCCCCCAATTATGCCCCCACTCTTCGAGTGTGAATCGGCACTAGGATTTGGGGAGATGAATCACGGGGCGCACCAAGTTGGATAAGAAGTAATTTTAAGACCCGTAAAGCGTTCTGACCTTGTTCTGGTACTCCGAAGTTATTGGGAATAATCATTCCGAGAATGTAGATTATCTTTTTCGGCTCTTTGTTTTTCCGATTTGATTAAGGGGGGTAGAAACTTGAAAAGATTGCTCGACCCAGCCGACCTTCCCTCAACATTGTGGGATCCCGAGAGCGGCATCCTGTACATCTCCCCAACCCTTGCAACGGCTTACACTTCGCTAATCACCCGGCACGGACTGGAGAACCTGGCGCAATCACGATCAGGGAAAAGCGGGCCAACCGGAGGACAGAGTGCCGATAAAGCGGACGAGCACTTTGCCCAGCAGTTCGATGGATCCAGCGCAAGGGTTCAATTAGCGTTACTCGATCCCAAAAGGAAGATGACCCCTCTTACCAATGGGATACTCAAGATGCTGGCGGGAGATAAGCTAGCTGTAATGGACGCGCCATGTGGAGCGGGGGCCGCGACATTAGCTGTTCTGGGGGCCGTTGTTGAGCTAAGGGCAAAAGGAGTATTGCCTCGTGAGCCACTTGACGTTCAGCTAATTGGGCGCGAGCTATCTTATCAGGCGCGCAACTATGCCTCGGAGTTGCTCACGGAGTTGCAGCCGCACTTCGAGCAACAGGCGGTATTTGTCGAAGCAGATTTCGATTCTTGGGACGCAACTTGCGAAGTAAGTACAGCCGAATTTGTTAAGTGCATAAACATAACGTCACAGACATACACCCGAATGTTGCTGCTTGTTGCTAATTTCAGCGACTTTCTAACCAGCACACATAACTGGAAGCAGGCTAAACCGCAGCTGGGACAGCTGTTCCTCCATGCATCAGGCGAATCGAATTTTGCCGCCTGGATTGAACCCAAAATGAACAAAGTCACCAATGAATCTGGGGGCTTGTTTGCCAACCTACGTAAGCTAATTACTGAGCCTTGGAAGAAGTTTGCATCTGAGAGTTCGGAATCTGGTCTACCAAAACCCGTAGCGACATCTTCCGCAAAATTCGCTTTGCCACTTAATCCCGAAGGAACAGCTAGAGTCCATCTGGCTGTAATGCCGATTAACCTAGTCAGGCACTCATGAGGGGGGCGCGGCCAGGAAAACTTGCGGTTAGAGCGGTAAACCAATATCGGAACCGGGAAGTTATTTCTTATCTCGGGCTACGGTACTACCTAGATAACAGTGCAGCACAGAACGACGAATGGGCGCGAGAAGTGGCGACGCAATTGACACTTGATCGAACATCTCCCACTTTATTTAGGGTTAATCACTTCAAGGACAAAGACAATCGGCGCGTTATCCATCATCGTCCTATTTATCTCCCCGGGCCAAATGAATCCCTGGCTGAGGCTGTTCTCTTAGAGGAATGTGCAAAGCACCCTCAAGTCTTTGAGAATCCCACATGTTTGTATAGCTACCATCTGAGCTCGGGGACTGATCGCTCCGGAATGTTTGCGCACTACATGACAGGGTTAAAAAGCCGACATCAAGCAATCGCTGAAGCCTGTGTAGATTGTCCAAATGGGGAAGTTCACTATCTTGATATCAAGAGTTTTTATCCTTCTTTGGATTTGGAAATCGTAGAGCGTGCCTGGAACCGTGCTGCTGACAGAGCAGGAATGAGAAATCGCTATCGGGACCTCGGGTTGGCGATGATTTCCATGCAGGCTTCACAAGCGGAAAATACTGGTGACAATCTATTAGTTGGTCCAATGTTTAGCCACCTTCTCGCAAACTTGGCCCTCCGAGAATTAGACGTAGGTATCTCCCCTAGCCTAGCCAGCAACTATTTTAGGTACGTTGATGACATCACCCTTGTGGGTAGCAAGGCATCTATTCTGGAATCGAAGCAAGTAATATCCGGGCTCCTAGAGGACTTGGGATTAGAGTTGCACGACGACGCCTCCCCGAAGCATATCCAAGTATCAACGAAAAAATGGCTAGAAGGCCGATACGATTTTAGCCAAGGTGAGGAATCTGTGTCTTGGATGACGCTGATAGGTGACTTAAAGAGATTTCTCTTGAAGCACCCAGACCAGCAGCCGGGCCTTGAAGATGCTTTTCAAAGTGAAGGGTTCCGTATTCCGGTTAAGGACTACAGTGAAGCTGCTTACGAACGAGGCTTTCTCGAAAATGTTGTCGATTACGCAAAGCGAAGTTGGTTCAGAGCGCAAGTCCGTGAAGTAACGATTCAGACGCTATTGAGCGGGGCGAAGGAGCTTCGATCAAGATATGCTCGCAGCTTTGCAGCCTTGTTGCAGTTATCTGATACAGCTTCCGGCTACGGGCGAAAGCGAATTGTGCCCAAGATGCGATATTTTGGTGGGCGGCTCATTTATCTCCTTCCTGAAGAAGGGCTGGCTGAACTGGCTCTTCAAGCCAATGAGATGCCCGAGCTTCTTCTCACCGCATCTGTAATGGATGCTGTTTCAAGCGGTAGGTTGGATGATGTAGTCAGCTTGGGAACAAATGCCGCTCAAGCAGCGGCGCAACCATTACGCGCAAGCGGTCGGAAATGCAGTCTTGAGTCCATTGGAGACGATGCTTGTTCACAGCAGTCACTGGCTGTCGCTGAACTAAACGGCCTTAAGCTATCAACCGAAGAGCCTATCCCAAGCAACGAAATAGTTAGGTTCGCAAGAAAAGGCGCAGACAGAGAATTATTTCGAAGCAAGGATGGTTTCATGCGTGAACTAGCTTGCCTTCACGGGCTCCACCACGGGCCTAGGCATGCAAAAATGCTTACTACGGCATTTGATGAAGATGAAGAATTTACGTTTGATGCAATTGACCAACTCCAAAGCTCGGATTCGCCCTAACGGTGATGTTGCCAATTTGGCCTTAGTTTACCGTCGAGACTGTTAGTTGAAATTTATACTCTGTTCGGATCGTCAAGAGACGCCAGGTTTTGCACTCCGTTGCTACGACCGCGTCACATCAGGATTGGCTAATCCGATAGTTCGCGTTGTTTCCAGAAACATGCTTGACCGGCACGGAATGAAGGAGCTCCCACACATCCCGGAGGGGCTGGACTCGCACTTTGAGAAAGAAGCAGTTAGCTACTACGAGAGTATTGGATATGAGGTTACGAGAATTGGCCGGGGGCACGACTTAGAGTCGAAGCTGAGAGGCAAGTTTCCGAAGCCTGTGCATGCTCAATTTTTCGGAAAAACTCCGGCAATGGAGGAGCTCGAAAGACTTTACCAAGAGAGGCTGCGACAGTCGCCACCTGGTGTGCTGAACGGCATTCAACCAGATCAGTTTCCTCTCCAAGCCTATCCACCGGATCTTTTTGCGATGCGCTCCAAACATGACTGGAAGTTTATTGAAGTAAAGGGTCCTAGCGATTCTATGAGTTTTAGGCAGGCAAATTGGTTTATAAATGCGGCACCGAAGGAATGGGCATATGAGATTTACGCATCAATCAACCGAGGGATGGATGAGGTCTTGGTATTGGATTTTGGTGACAAACGAAGTACCGTCAAGTTTGAGCAGCAACTTGAAAGGGAACGATTGGAGTCCAAGGAATATCGCGCGTTTTCGCTTGCAGACGCATTTCTCCGCGAGAACAAACTTGCTGATGCCGTGCAACACTACGAGGAGTACTTGAAAGTGAAAAGGCTACAGGGGAAAAGGCCGAACAAATACGTCTTATCCCGGTATGAAACCGCAATCCTGAAGCTAAACACTTGAATCGATACTGTTTCAGGAATCTGTATGTTGCTTTCGCTAGAAAGCGCAAAGCAATTCATAGCATCAAAGATCCGATGTGTTCATCGGTCCAATTGTCTGTCTCAACTCTAACCAGGGCTGAAAGCCGCCCAGTGAAGTAGTGTTAATTTGGGCAGGCGCACAACAGCGCTCCCAATTAGAGTTTCTGAGTCTAGTTTGCCCCGCGTTAAGCAACTACTTCCTTCGGGCCAGGTCTTGTCTGTCTGTATGTGTCGGAGGGGCATTTGGCTCTCTGCAGGGATGAGACTCTTCATTGGCCTGCATCGCATCCAACTTCAAGGTGGGGCACTTACTTTGTTCCGCCTCAGCAATCATTTCTTTCGCGTGGGATTCAAGCACACCGACGATGTACGCGGGGCTTTTGCCCTCTCCAAGTAGCCGTCCCTGCTCGCGCAACCATTCTTTGGTGTTACGAATGTGCATCATAGCCAACACCTCTGCTTCTGAAAACTCACCGTCTTGTATGAAGCGGATCATCATGTGATCTACCGCTTTGCCCTTGCGACCCAGTGAATAGAAAATGATCGAAATCGCTAGAATGACAGTGACAATGCAAACACCCAACAATACGTTCCAAATGTCCATGTTTCTCCCGGTTTTTTTGCTACTGTGACCAGTAGAATTGGTCGCAGACAGTATTGAGCAATTTACCCGTTGCTCTTCTCGGTGATCGCGCAAGTGAATTCGAGGCAATCTTGGTACGGGAAATTGATAGTATCAGGCAATTCGTTTAGAGGGCCTTTTCGGAAAGTATTGGCCCGGACTTGCCCGTATCTTCCGATGCTTCTGTCGAGCTCAGTTCTCAGTTTTTTTAACCAGGTTGATTGGAGTCCTCAGTCGCACTCGGACCCTTTTTTGAACCTCGAGACATCGCCTCAAGTTCTAGTGTGAGGCAAACCCGCTGTTCGTGATCGTTGGGTCGCCGCCACCAACCAACCAATGACTTTTTCAAATTCGACAGAGCTGTACCGATTTGGCGGACTGGGAACATTACTGTTCCACACCGTTTGAGTGAGTTCTGGAGCGCATAAGTTGAGTGTAGCCGTAGGCAGCACGCATCACACGGCCTACTAGACGCACAGTGCTTTTAAAAACACGCTGCGCCGGCGAGTTTAAGAGGCTACTTCTGAGACAAAGGTTATAGCTAAGGCCTGGGCCGGTACTGTTTGAGATTGGCCAGTGCTCTTTCCTTGCCCCTTTTGGTGCTTGGGCCCGTGCTCAGTCCTCCGTGATTTCGACACCTTCCATTTGCCAAGGCCCGCCTCCTGCATGGTTGTCCTGTAGTTCGTGCGAAAGCACCACAAAGCCGATCACGCTTTGCGCCTACAGGCGTAGGTACCCTGTGCGGGTGCTCGTCAATTTCCGGGAGTGGATTGTAAGCAGCTTGAATAGTAGTCCTGTTTCTCATGTCAGATTCTCACTATGCAACAATGTGGCACATTGTGACATCTCGTCACTTTCGTTCTAATTAGCTTTACCACATTTTTGATTGATATCGCTACCGAACCCCATGGTTCGCGTGTGCGCGCGAGGTAGTGGGGTTGAAAGGGTAAATAGGTAGGTTGAGTCTGAGCATAGCGACTGTCGTTTTCGACGTGCTGGATCCGAATATTCGACGGAATGTTGTTGGCGCTTAGTGCTAAGCCACCGATCGCGATTGGGTAGATAGAGGGGCCAACCTGAAAGGGCTGGTAGAAGGTGGCAGGTGCCTTAGCCGGACTACGATGGCTTTTTTTGCCATGCTGTATCACCTGATTGCGACATACCCCCTGGTAGATTAATAAGGTGCCTGATTTCTGGACACGGTGGCTTGTCCTATCGGTACGAAAATCGGGGCGATGGTTGAAGCTGAAGCCGGAGATTTGCTCGGATTGGCCATCCTTGGGTACGAAAATCGGGGCGCACCCATACCAAAAATTGGACCGGGTATTTTATTTTTCCAGGCTAAACTTTCTTGGTGGTGTGCGCGTTGGGCCAAACTCCAATCGTTTGCCAGGACATTCATCAACGGGGTGCCACGAGAGCGCATACAAGCCTGTGCGCCCACCAGGGTTCTGGAATACTCCCACCCGCGTTTGAACAATCAGTCTTGCCTTAAGAAGCGCCACTTTTGCGCTTTGCAGGGTTTGCTTCGACTTGAACCCCCATTTCTCCATTACCGTGAATGCCGCCGTCAGATCACCATTGTTCGAACCGCGGTATTGATAAACGAGGGCATTTAAAAGCTTCACTGCGTTTGGAGGGAGATTTCGGTAGTCATCCGTATCCATCACAACATGCGGAATAGAAATATAGCCTCGGCTTTTTCCTCGTCCGGCTTTGGTCTTTGCGCTGGGCACTATGGCTCACCGCAATTTCGTGCGGGCATCCTGAAACGGGCGCCATCGGTGTAGTGGGCAATGAGTTGCGTTGCATTCCCGTATTTCTCGTCGAAAACCTGGCTCCAAATGGTCCTTGGAGCCGTTTCCCTGTTCCGAGGCGGTGCAACCCATGCAGTGAGCGCACATCGCGTTTATGGCGTTTTTTCTCGTGGGTTTCGCGAAATACGACTTGATCGGGTTCATTTGAGGGGAGTGGGTGCTCATTCCGCACCCCGTACTACAGATTCGCTGTACCGTTCTTGAATCTGAGTTTCTATCCAGGAATCGATTTCCGATTCCACCCAACCCACACAACGCGGGCCAAGTGGAATTGCAGCCGGGAATGAGCCTTCCGAGATGCGCAAATAGATACTGCTTCTGGACAGGCCCGTTCGATCAATTACACTTGGTAGTCTTAGAATTCTCTCCGCCATCTTTCCATCTCCTTGTGTTTTTGTGGATTCGCGGAGAAAGATCCTGAACGGATTTCTAGATCGGATTAAGGTCCCTAGACGACAGAATTTATTAGGTATTTGGGCAGGTTGTTTTCTTAGGTCTGCGTTGAAAAGATCTGAGTATTTTTTTCGAATGTTTGCTTGACCAGCTTTTGGACACTCTTTGGTTCCTTACCTGTGACCTGTTCCAGCATTATCGAAAGTAGTGAAGCATAAAGCCCCTCTTTTGTAGTGGCGGGCTTGCGGCCGAGATGCTTTGACATGGCGACCGCAACATCAATCGCAAGCTCGGCCTTGGCTTCATCAACCAAGCTCCCTCGGCCCGGGAGGTTGTCGGCGAGTTGGCGAGCACCTTCCAACGCTTCAACTGTTGTTGTAACTTTTCGGTCCCTGAATCGTGCCGCTGACATGCCTGAGGCCTTTCTAATCAGCGAATTGGATACCGGGTGCATTTGCTCCAGAGCCTGCTCGAGTCTTAGCGCCAGATTCGCTGCTTTCTTCAGCTCTGCTCGCATGGCTGCTGGCTTTGAATCGGAGTGAATCCGCTCCAAGCTCACAAAGCGTGCCGCGGCAAGCTCCAAGGCCTGGAAGAATTCGGGGCTTGGGTTTTCGATCTTGCTCCGTTCTAGCTGCCATTCTATTAGCTCACGCCCCTCAGGACTGATTTGGAAATCCTCAAGATCCGCACATCCGTGAGCAACGCTTCGCTTTGTCACGCACCACTCTCCAAAGCTGTTCAAACTGCGATAACTGCTGAGTATCCACATCGGTCCCAATTGGACCGTCTTGGACGTTAGGGTACATTAGATTGCAGGGGTGCTAGGGGACAGCAAAAGCTGGCTACTTTCCTCCACGAATTCGTTGCAAACAGTCACCACGGCACATTGCGGTTGCTGAGCCACAAGAACCCCGCTGCACATTTAGTGAGCATATGAACGCAGTCGAAATCGAAGAAGCAATCTCTGAGTTGGCTCTGCAGCCTTTTGACGGGCAGGAGTTCCCATTTGCCTTTCTAGAAGCTTTCGGCAACAAGGCGACCACCATAAAGCGATTGCGGTCGGGTACCACAAACAAATCCGACCTGGGCGGGGTGCTGCAAACCAACAATATCCACATCGCTGTAGCCGAAACAGGCAAAGTGACTGAGAAGTTGGCCGCCCTAAAGGCAAGTCCGGCGTCCGGCAAGTACAAGGCCAAATTCATACTGGCCACTGACGGTGTTGATTTTGAAGCTGAGGATCTCATCAGCGGCGAAACTGTGGCATGTAGCTATCAGGAGTTTCCTGACCACTTTGGCTTCTTCCTTCCCCTGGCCGGAATCACCACTGTAAAGCAGATTCGCGAGAACGCTTTCGATATCAAGGCCACCAGCCGGCTGAATAAACTTTATGTCGAACTGCTAAGGGAAAACCCTGACTGGGGAACCGATGAGCGGCGCCCCGAGATGAATCACTTTATGGCTCGGTTGATCTTTTGTTTCTTTGCAGAAGATACAAACATTTTTGGTGGCCGGGATTTGTTTACCGACACCGTACAGCAGATGAGTGAGCGTGATGCTTCAAATCTCCATGAAGTGATTGGCGAGATTTTCCGCGCCCTAAGCACCAGCAGAGAAGAACGAGACGCGGTCAATATCCCCCGATGGGCAAATGCGTTTCCATATGTAAATGGTGGTCTTTTTTCGGGGAGCAGCGAGGTTCCCCGGTTTAGCAAGATTGCAAGGTCCTATTTGAGCCATATTGGCGGTCTGGATTGGACAAAGATCAATCCGGACATCTTTGGCTCAATGATCCAGGCTGTGGCTGATGACGAAGAGCGCGGTGAGCTGGGTATGCATTACACCAGTGTGCCCAATATTCTCAAGGTGCTAAACCCTCTGTTTCTTAACGAACTACGGGATAAGTTGGAGAAAGCAGGAGATAACGGACGCAAGTTAATCAATCTGCGCAATCGTATCGCCCGGATTCGGGTTTTTGACCCCGCGTGTGGCTCGGGAAATTTCCTTGTCATTGCCTATAAACAGATGCGTGAGATCGAAAACGAAATTAACCAGAGGCGAGATGAGGGTGGTCGAAAAAGCGAGATCAAGCTCACAAACTTTCGCGGGATTGAAATTCGAGATTTCTCGGCAGAAATTGCTCGGTTAGCACTCATCATTGCTGAGTATCAGTGTGATGTTGAGTATCTCGGGCAAATGGAAGCAATAGCTGAGTTTTTGCCGCTGGAAACACAGAATTGGATAACCTGTGGCAATGCTTTGAAGCTGGACTGGCTTAGCCTATGTCCGCCTACTGGCAAGAGCGCAAAACTTCACGCTGACGACCTTTTTGAAACACCGCTCGACCAAACGGAGATCGACTTCGAAAATGAGGGTGGTGAAACATTCATTTGCGGGAATCCGCCATATTTGGGCTCGACATGGCAATCGAAAGAACAGAAAGCTGACCTACAGCAGATTTTTGCAAGTCGAGTTAAGAGTTGGAAGTCGTTGGACTATGTGGCCGGTTGGTTCATAAAGGCGGCCGACTATGGCACAACGACCAATTCTGCGGCTGCTTTCGTGGCCACTAACTCAATCTGCCAGGGGCAGCAGGTGCCAATTCTCTGGCCGTGTATTTTCGATACAGGTCACCAAATCCTTTTTGCGTACACTTCATTTAAGTGGGCTAATCTTGCGAGTCACAATGCAGGTGTAACGGTTGTAATTGTAGGGATTGCTAAGGAACCAAGTAATGTTCGGGTAATTTACTCCAGAACGGAAGGCGGCAACCCTATAGCCACGACGACAGACTTCATCAACGCGTATCTGGTAAGCGGCCCAAATGTAATCGTTTCTCCTGTCACCAAGCCTGTAGATGATAGGGGCCTGATGGAATGGGGAAACAAACCAACTGATGGGGGGTACTTCTTTTTTTCGCCTGATGAGCGTCAGCAGTTGATGAAGGATGCTCCAAGTGCAACGCGCTTAGTTAAACGGTTTCTGGGGGCGAAAGAGTTTATTCGGGGAGAACAACGATACTGTTTGTGGCTGGAGGACCAAGATCGCGAAGATGCAGAAGCGATTCCTGAACTGAAGCGCCGCATAGACGGGGTTGCTAGAATGCGCGCTGCCAGCAAAGCTGCGGAGACGCGCCCCGCCGCTGATTATCCGCATCGATTCCGGCAGATTCAATCAGTTGCCGAAAACTATTCCTTGGTTGTGGCGAGGGTAAGTTCGGAGAACCGGGAGTATTTGCCAGTTGGCCTGGAGAGCAAAGAAACGATTGTTGGAGATCGTAACTTTGCTCTCTACGACGCCCCTCTTTGGAACCTGGCTATTATTGCATCCCGCCTCCACTGGGTTTGGATAGGAACGGTTTGCGTGCGGCTGAGAACCGACTTTTCTTACTCCAATACACTCGGATGGAACACGTTTCCCATTCCCACATTAACCCAAAAAAACAAAGCGGATCTTGAGATCTGCGCCGAGAACATCCTTTTGGCTCGCGAAGCCCACTTTCCAGCAACAATTTCGGATTTATATGATCCTGAAAAGATGCCGGATGACCTGCGACAAGCCCATGAACGCAACGACGAAGTGATTGAGCGAATTTACATCGGTCGTCGATTCAAGAACGATACAGAAAGACTGGAATATCTGTTCGAGCTCTATTCAGAAATGGAAACCGTAGCTTCATAGGGGGTCGATACATTGAGTGCCAAAAACACCGTCCCTTCCGTCTCCGTCACCTACGCCAGCAATGGCAGTTCCACAAAGTCCAATGAGCTTGGTATGCGCCCCATGCAGGAGCGGGCATACGAAAGGCGTGGGGAGCAGTATCTACTGATTAAGTCGCCGCCCGCTTCCGGAAAAAGCAGGGCTTTGATGTTCATCGCGCTGGACAAGCTCGCAAATCAGGGGCTCAAGAAGGCCATCATTGTGGTGCCGGAGAAGACTATCGGTGCCAGTTTTAACGATGAGCATTTGAGCGAGTTCGGATTCTGGGCAGATTGGAAGGTCGAGCCAAAATGGAACCTGTGCAATGCCCCGGGAACGGACAATGGCGGCAAGGTCAAATCACTAGGCGCATTTCTGCAAAACCAGGATCAGGTTTTGGTCTGCACGCATGCAACGTTTCGTTTTGCAGTGGATGAATTCGGCATTGAAGCCTTCGATAACTGCCTAATTGCAGTGGATGAGTTCCATCACGTCTCGGCAAACCCTGACAACAAGCTTGGCGCGCAGCTGGGTAAATTCATCGAACGTGACAATGTGCATATCGTCGCGATGACGGGTTCCTACTTTCGCGGTGATGCGGAAGCGGTCCTGCACCCGGAAGATGAGTCTAAGTTCGACACCGTCACCTACACCTACTACGAACAGCTCAACGGTTACGAGTACTTAAAGCAGCTTGATATTGGCTACTACTTTTACTCTGGGTCCTACGTAGATGACATTCTCAATGTCCTAGACCCCGCTGAAAAAACTATTGTTCACATCCCGAACGTTAATTCACGGGAGAGCACGAAAGACAAAATACGGGAAGTTGAACACATCATTGAGGAGTTGGGCGATTGGCAAGGCACTGACCCCGAAACCGGCTTTCAGCTAGTAAAAACAGCCAACGGTCAGATACTGCGCATCGCGGATTTAGTTGATGATGAGCCCAGTAAACGGGATCGAGTCTCCGCAGCACTAAAAGATCCAAGTCAGAAGGACAACCGGGACCATATCGATATCATCATTGCCTTGGGAATGGCAAAGGAAGGGTTTGACTGGATTTGGTGTGAGCATGCTTTGACTGTTGGGTATCGATCCAGTCTGACTGAAATTGTGCAGATCATTGGCCGAGCGACTCGTGATGCGCCAGGAAAGTTCCGTAGCCGTTTCACAAACCTGATCGCGGAGCCTGATGCAACGGAAGAAGCGGTAACCGAGGCGGTCAACGATACGCTGAAGGCTATCGCTGCCAGTTTGCTGATGGAGCAGGTTCTGGCGCCACGCTTCGAGTTCAAACCCAAGAATCCTAGCGACGGACCTTCAAAAGGGTTTGACTATGGCCCAGGTGGGTACGACCCGAGAAAGACTAATGTTGGAGTGAACCAAACAACGGGAGAGGTGCAGGTAGAGATTAATGGGTTGGCCGTACCCAAAAGCAAGGAAGCTGTGCGCATTTGCCAAGAAGACCTGAATGAGGTGATTGCCCCGCTTCTCCAGGACAAGACATCTCTCGAGCGTGGGCTATTCGATGACGAGTTGGTCCCTGAAGAACTCACCCAAGTTCGTATGGGGAAAATCATCAAGGACAAATATCCAGACTTGGAGGAAAGTGATCAGGAAGCGGTTCGGCAACATGCCATTGCTGCGCTCAACATTACGCAACAAGCAAAACAAGCACTCCTGGAAGAGGGTGGTGAGCAGAAACCAAACACGGCGTTGATTGAAGGCGTGCGGAAGTTCGCGATGGATGTGCGTGACTTGGACATTGACTTGATCGACCGTATCAACCCGTTCAGTGAGGCGTATGCGATTCTCGCTAAATCAATGCGGGAGGACAGTTTGAAACAGGTGGCCAAGATCATTGCCGGCAAGCGGACAAGCCTGAGCCCAGGTGAAGCAAGGGAGCTTGCGCTGCGAGCAGTTCAATTCAAGAAGGAACGTGGGCGCCTTCCATCGATCGGATCTACGGATGCCTGGGAGAATCGAATGGCTGAAGGCGCCGCGGCATTTGTCCGATTCAAGGATGAAGGGCGCTATGACTGACCTCGAAACGCTGCGGTCGGAGCTGGACGAGTTTGCCCAGCCAAAGAAAAAGAAAAAGCGTTCCGCACGCGAGGAACGCATTATCGCAGGGTTCGAAGAGATTCAGCGATTCGTTGATGAGAATGGGCGCAGACCCGAGCACGGTGAAGATAGGGAGATTTTCGAACGTCTCTACACGGTTAGGCTGGCTCGTATCTGTGAACTCGAGGAGTGTCGTGATCTGCTAGCGCCGATCGACCATCAAGGGCTGCTGGACGGCGCTGGCATTGCTGAACCTGCATCCAAGTACGACATGGACGAAGATGAGCTTAGGGCCGAATTGGAAGAGTTGGGTGGCGCCGACGATATCAGGGATCTGAAGCATGTTCGGAAACGCTCAGAGATTAACGTTGCCGAAGAGATTGCACAGCGCGAGAAGTGCGACGATTTCGACCAGTTCGCCCTTCTTTTCGAGCAGGTCGAAAAGGACCTCAGCGTGGGTGTTCGCAAGTCGCTTCCATTCAAGCGGGAAGCGGGAATTGAAGTAGGCAATTTCTTCATTCTAGGCGGGCAGTTTGCCTATGTATCAGAAGTGGGTGACGCGTTTCGCGCCCCCAACGGCGAAAGGGATGCGAGACTGCGGGTGATCTACGCCAACGGCACCGAAAGCAATCTCCTGATGAGGTCCCTAAAGAGGGCGCTTTACAAGGATGAGGCAGGGCGGCGGATATCTGATCCCGTTGCTGGCCCGCTCTTTGGTGATGAGCTTGAAGATGATGACGTCGAGTCAGGTACTGTGTACGTGCTGCGAAGTCTTTCCGGAAATCAATTCGTAGCTGAACACCGCGAGCTAGTGCATAAGATCGGCGTGACCGGGGGTGATGTTCGCGCCCGCGTCTCGAATGCAGCCAAGCAGGCAACTTACCTGCTTGCTGACGTGGAAATTGTGGCGACCTATAAACTCACGGGAATTAATCGCACGAAATTGGAACACTTGCTCCACAAAATCTTCGCCGGGGCGCAGCTTGACCTGACCATCAATGACCGATTTGGCAACCCGGTGAAGCCCAGGGAGTGGTTTTTGGTGCCCTTCACTGCAATAGACGAGGCGATCGAGCGAATCAAAAAAGGGACTATTGGGGACGTCACGTACGACCCACAACAAGCGCGGTTTGTCAGCAGTGGTGAATAGCTAGCGTTTAGGTGTCAGCTTTTAGCTTATCCAAATAATCAGCCCAGGCCTGCATCATCTCCCTGCGCTCCGGAAGGTGTTGTGTTCGGTTGTAGGCGCGCCCAAGCGGGTCTTTCACCTTATGCGCAAGTTGGTGTTCTGTAAGTTCCGGGCGATATCCGAGCACTTCCTCCAGCAAGGTACGAGCGGTTGCGCGAAAACCGTGAACGCACGTTTCGGATTTATCAATGCCCATTCGGCGTAAGGCTGCGGTTAATGTTGCGTCACTTATTGGTCGTGTGCCCTTAGGGCTTCGTATGCTCGGAAAAACAAGAGAGGTGTGGCCTGAAATTGGTTGCAATCCACTGAAAATCGCAGCCGCCTGCCGTGGTAACGGGACTATGTGCTGCGGCTTGTTTTTGCTCGCTGTGTATCGCCACTCATTTGTTTCTAGGTCAATATCAGCCCATTTGGCCATCCGCAATTCGCCGGGGCGGACGAATAGCAACGGTGCGAGTTTCAGTGCGGCTTCTACAACTGGGTTGCCTTTGTAAGAGTCTATTGCCCTCAGAATTTCCCCAAATTGTGATGGGTCTGTTGTTGCGGCGAAGTGAGTTCTCTTTGCTGGTGCCAGGGCCCCTCTCAGGTCAGTAGTGCAATCACGCTCAGCACGCGATGTGGCTATCGCATATCGCAGCACCTGGCCACAAAGCGCGAGGGTGCGGTGGGCTGTTTCTACCGCTCCACGCTCTTCGATTCGACGCACCAGAGGAAGCAGGTCGGGGGCCTTGATGTCGGCAATCGGTTCGCCCCCAAGCCACGGAAAGATGTACATCTCGAACCTGCGAATTATCTTTGAAGAGTAAGCAGGCGCCCACCGAGACTCATTCTTTGTAAACCATTCTCGAGTAACAGACTCAAAAGTGTTTGCAGCGCGTTCCTGACCCGCGACCTTCCTTGCCTTTCGCTCGGCACTTGGGTCGATTCCCCTCGATAGGAGTCGCTTCTTTTCGACCCTTAAATCTCGAGCCATCTTCAAGGTCACTTCGGGATATACGCCGAGAGAGATTCGCTTCTCCTTGCCGTGGAATCGATATTTTAGAAACCAATACTTTGCCCCATTTGGCTTCACCTCGACATACATGCCGCCGCCATCGAAGTATCTACGAGGTTTCTCAGTTGGCTTGAGGTTGCGAACCTGGGTGGCTGTAAGGGGCATGGATTCTGCTGAAATATGGGGGCAACAGTTGTGGGGAATTGCAATATGCCCCCTATGTTGCCCCCAGTTGCCCCCGGATGTCAAAGGATCAGCTCGGAGGTTTCTGGACAGTCAGGCAAAGAAAAAGCCCGCTTTTATGCGGGCTTCAGGACTTTCTCGAATCTCTATGGATTCTAATTTGGTGGTGATGGGTGGACTTGAACCACCGACCTCAGCATTATGAGTGCCGCGCTCTAACCAGCTGAGCTACATCACCTAAATCGGTTCGGATAAAACTGGTTCCGAAGGGGCGCAAATTCTGCGTTTCCGCGGCCCAAAAGTCAACCGTATTAATAAGAAATTCAATCAGAAGCGATAGCCGTAGGCGTCGAAAAAGCGCTGTTCGATCTCCTCGAAGCTCGGCGCGTGGTTCTGCGGGCCCTGGTGGGCGATTTTGATGGCGCCCAGCACGTTGCCCAGGCGCACGCCGGTGACCAGGTCGTAGTCGTTGAGCAGGGCGTAGAGCAGGCCGGCGCGGAATGCATCGCCGCAGCCGGTGGGGTCCTTGATCTGGTCGGCGCAGGCCGATGGCACGGTGATTTCCTCGCCTTGGGTGTGG
The DNA here is from genome assembly GCA_030428105.1 of Gammaproteobacteria bacterium. Classification (GTDB taxonomy): domain Bacteria; phylum Pseudomonadota; class Gammaproteobacteria; order Xanthomonadales; family SZUA-36; genus JAUIBE01. Next base: position 267,391 of record JAUIBE010000002.1, on the reverse strand, counting down.
ATCACGCAGCCCTCGGGGCCGCGGGTCACCATCAGGGCTTCCACGTCCTTGGCGATTTCGTCCAGCGAGCAGCCGGTGCGCTGCTGCAGAATCTCGCACTCGTAGTCGTTGGTTACCACCCAGTTGGCGTTGCTTACCAGGCTGCGCAGTTCATCGCCGTTAAACATGATCATCGCCTGGCCGGGGTCGAACAGGTGCGGAATGCCGTGCGCCGGAAAATCCTTGCTGTGCTGCAGCATGGCTTCCTTGCTGTCGGGGCCAATCAGGCCGATGCGGATGTTTTCGGTATCGGCCACCTTGTTCATTGCGCTCTGCGCCATGGCGCCGGGGTGGAAGGCGGTGATCTGGTTATCGTCCATATCAGTGGTGATAAACGCCTGGGGGGTAAATTCGCCCTCCAGGTGGCGCACGTAGCGCTGCGAGATACCGTGTTTTTCCAGGTGCGCGCGGTATGGCGCAAAATCGTCGCCCACAGTGGCCATGGGGTAGGGTTCGCCGCCCAGCAGTTTCAGGTTATAGGCAATGTTGCCGGCCACACCGCCGAACTCGCGGCGCATCTGGGGCACCAGGAAGGACACGTTCAGAATATGAACCTTGTCCGGAAGAATATGATCCTTGAAGCGCTCGGGGAACACCATAATGGTGTCGTAAGCTAGGGATCCGCAGATAAGTGCCGACATGAATTGGTCCTTCCTGTGATATTTCAAACCCGCGCATTTTATCTGAATCGCGTGGCAACGGGGTGTTGGTGGGGTTGTTGGTGGGTCTAAATCCGTCGTTTAGTGATATATCACCGTTCCGTCAACAGGTATATCAGGCAAGCGACTTGACCGACCAAAAACGCCGGAAAGCACGTATTTTCAAGGCTTTCAGGGCATTTGAGCCTTGCGGTAACCGTGCTTGGCTGATACATTAGCCGACCCCGATCCAGCGAAGTCATAAGGACTGTTCTTTCATCATGGTGTTCAAGAGCCTGCGCGGCATTTTTTCCAACGACCTGTCGATTGACCTCGGCACGGCCAATACGCTTATTTATGTCCGCGGCCAGGGCATCGTGCTCAATGAGCCTTCGGTGGTATCGGTGCGGATGGATCGCGGCCCGGGTGGCCCGCAGCACGTGGCGGCGGTTGGCACTGAGGCCAAGCGCATGCTGGGCCGCACGCCCGGCAACATTCGCACGGTGCGGCCGCTGAAAGACGGCGTGATCGCCGACTTCAACATGACCGAGGCCATGCTGCAGCACTTCATTCGCAAGGTGCACACCTCGCGGTTCCTGCGCCCCAGCCCGCGTGTGCTGGTTTGCGTGCCGTGCAGTTCCACCCAGGTGGAGCGCAAGGCCATCAAGGAATCGGCCGAGGGCGCCGGCGCGCGCGAAGTGTTCCTGGTGGAAGAGCCCATGGCGGCCGCCATCGGCGCCGGCATCCCTGTACACGAGGCGCGCGGTGCGATGGTGCTGGATATCGGTGGTGGTACCTCAGAGGTGGCGGTCATTTCGCTCAACGGCCTGGTTTATTCCAACTCGGTGCGTATTGGCGGCGACCAGTTCGACGACGCCATCATCAACTACGTGCGCCGCAATTACGGCACGCTGATTGGCGAGACCACCGCCGAGCGCATCAAGATCGAGATTGGCTGCGCCTGGCCGGATGAAGAGCCGATGGAGATGGAAGTCTCCGGCCGTAACCTGGCCGAGGGCGTTCCGCGCAACATCACCATCACCAGTAACGAGGTGTTGGAAGCGCTGAACGAAAATCTTTCTTCGGTGCTGGAAGCGGTGAAGGTGGCGCTGGAACAAACCCCGCCGGAGCTGTGCGCCGACGTGGCGGAAACCGGCATCGTCCTCACCGGCGGTGGCGCCCTTCTGCGCGGCTTCGATCGCCTGATTGGCGAGGAAACCGGCTTGCCGGTGTTCCCCGCTGATGATCCGCTCACCTGCGTGGCGCGTGGCGGTGGCCGTGCGCTTGAACTGATGGACCAGGCAGGCGGCGGAGATTTCTTCACCCTCAACTAAGGGTCCACACCAACCTTGAAGCCCACTGGGTAGGAACGAACTGATTTGCCAACAGGGTCTCCCGGCGTCAACGCGAATTTCTTCGGGACCGGCGCCCAGACCGCCCGGTTGATGCTCTACGGCATGCTGGCCATTATTCTGATGGCCGTCGATCAGCGTGGCCATTACATCCCCCGCGTGCGTGCCGTGATAGGCACCCTGTTCGAGCCCCTTTACCACGCGGTCGACTGGCCGGTGCGCACCGCCGAATCCGTGGCCGGCGAACTACGTAGCCGCGAGGAGTTGCAGGGCAAGAACGATGAATTGCGCGCCGCGCTGCTGGCCCGGGAGGCCGACCTGCAACGCCTGGAAACCCTGCAAGAGGAAAACCGCCGCCTGCGCGACCTGCTGGGTGGCGCCGATTCGCTGGTGTTCGAAACCCGCTTTGCCGAACTGGTGCGCGTCGACCTCGATCCGTTTTCCCACCAGGTAATGATCAACAAGGGTTCGGATGATGGCGTGGAAGAAGGCCAGGCCGTCATCGACGCCGCGGGCGTGATGGGCCAGGTGGAAGACGTGCAGATGCACCTGTCGCGGGTGAGACTGATCTCCGATCCCAACCACGCCCTGCCGGTGCAGATCAATCGCACCGGCCTGCGCACGGTGGCAGTGGGCACCGGCGAAACCGGAACCATGCTGCTCACCAGCGTTCCATTGGAAGCCGACATTCGCGAGGGCGACCTGGTGGTCACCTCGGGCCTGGGCGATCGCTTTCCCAGTGGCTACCCGGTGGCCACCGTGGAACTGGTTTCGCGCGAGGAGGGCCAAACCTTTGCCGAGGTGGAAGCCCGCCCGCTGGCCGCGCTGGATCGCGGCCGCGAGGTTTTGCTGGTGGTGCCCCAGTTCACCGAGGAAGCCTTTATTGGCCCGGTGCCCGCTGAGCAAGCAGTTGAGCCGCCGTCAGTGGAAGAGGGTGAGCAACCGTGAACCGCAGGCGCGACAACCGCAAGGCTTTTTACTTCACCATTGTCGCCGCGATGGTGATGGCCATCATCCCCCTGCCGGGGCTGGTGCAGGCCATTTGGCCGTTCTGGATGGGCCTGGTGGTGATTTACTGGGCGCTGGAATACCCGCAATTAATGTCGCTGGGCCTGGCCTTTGCGCTGGGCCTGGTCCTCGATTTCCTCACTGTCAGCCTGCTTGGCCTTCACGCCCTGCGGCTGGTGATCCTGGCCTACCTGGTGCTGCGCTTCCGCGCCCGGCTGCGGTTCTTCCCGCCGTGGCAGCTTGGGCTTTCGGTGCTGGCGCTGCTGGTCAACGACCGCATCATCCTGCTGTGGATCAACTCGCTGGTCGGTGAGCCGTTGCCGCCGCTCAGTTATTGGCTTCCGGCCATCGTTGGCGGCCTGCTGTGGGGGCCGTTCTTTATCCTGCTCGACCGCCTGCGCAGTGCTTCACGGGGCGTCACGCCATGATTCGCCAGGTGCTTACACGGGTTCCGGGCGCTGGTCCGGGCCGGCCGCGCGGTCGCGCGATCAAGGATGGCATTGAAGAGCAGCGCAAGTTCAACCGCCGCGCCGCCGAGGCCCTGGTGCTGGTCATCATTGGCTGCCTGCTGCTGATTGCCCGCTACGTTTACCTGCAGGTTGTGAACCACCAGGAGTTCACTACCCGCTCCATCAACAACCAGGTAAAGGTGGTGCCGGTGGCGCCTAACCGCGGGCTGATCTACGACCGCGCCGGACGGCCGCTGGCCGAAAACCGCCCGGCATTCCGGCTGGAGATTGTTCCTGAAAAAGTCGAGGGCCTGGAGCAGACCTTTGAGCGCCTGGCCGAGCTGGTCGAGCTTCCGGAAGATGCGGTCGAGCGTTTTGAAGCCGCGCGCGGGCGATATCACAGTTTCGATGGCATCCCGGTCAAATTTGCACTCAGCGACGAGGAAGTGGCGCGCTTCGCGGTCAACCGCCACCTGTTTGCCGGGGTGGACGTTGTGCCCTACCTGGCGCGGCACTATCCGCAGGGTGACCTGCTGACCCACGTGCTGGGCTACGTCGGACGCATTGACGAAAACGACCTGCGTTCCATAGACGCCGCCAATTACCGCGGCACCACCCACATTGGCAAGTCCGGGGTCGAGCGCTACTACGAGAACCAGCTTCACGGGGACATTGGCCGCGAGCGGGTGGAAACCAATGTGCAGGGGCGGGTCCTCAATGTGCTCGAGCGCGAACCGCCCCAGCACGGCGAAGACCTGGTGTTGTCGCTTGATCTCGGTCTTCAGCGGGTGGCCTGGGATGCCCTGGGTGAGCGGCCGGGCGCGGTGTTCGCCATGGATCCGCGCGATGGCTCGGTGTTGGCCATGGTCAGCAAGCCAGCGTTCGACCCCAACTTTTTTGTCCGGGGCATTCGCTCGGCCGAGTACGCCGCCATTTTGAACGACCCGGCGCGTCCGCTGTTTAACCGCGCTTTGCAGGGCGGCTACGAGCCCGGCTCCACCTTCAAGCCGTTCGTCGGCCTGGCCGGCCTGGAGATGGGCATCATCGGTCGCGAGCAGCGGGTGTTTTCCAACGGCTATTACTACCTTTCCGGCCAGGAACGGCCCTACCGCGACTGGAAGCGCGGTGGCCACGGCTGGGTGGATATCCGCGGCGCGCTGGAGCAGTCGGTCAACACCTATTTCTACGGCCTGGCCTATGACCTGGGCATCGACCGCATCCACGAATACCTCTCCCAGTTCAGCTTCGGCGAACCCACGGGGCTGGATCTGCAGGGCGAGAACGCGGGCATCCTGCCCTCGCGGGATTGGAAACGCGGCCAGTACAGCGAGCCCTGGTATCCGGGCGAAACGGTGATTGCAGGCATTGGCCAGGGTTTCAACGTGGTCACGCCCATTCAGCTCAGCGTGGCGCTTTCTGCGCTGGTCAATGGCGGCACGGTGTACGCGCCGCGCTTGCTGATGGCGAGCAAGCCTGCAGGCGAAGGCCAGGCGCGCCTGAACCATGCACCGGTCGCCAGGCAAATTCCCGCGGTTCAGCCGGAAAACTGGGCGGTGGTCCGCGAAGGCATGCGCCTGGTCATTCACGGCAGCCAGGGCACCGCCCGTGCCGTGGCGCCGCAAGACAGCTACCAGATGGCGGGCAAGAGCGGCACCGCTCAGGTGGTGACCCAGGTCGCATTTGAAGAACCCGATCCCGAGGAAGTTGCCCAGCACTTGCGCAACCATGCCCTTTTCGTGGCCTACGCGCCGTTTGAAAACCCGATTATCGTGGTGACCGCTATTGTTGAGCACGGCGGAGGCGGCTCTCGCCATGCGGCGCCGGTGGCGCGTGCGGTCATCGATGCGTGGCTGGCGCAGGAGCTGCCGCAATAGAACATGGCCACCCGCGTTTCCAGGTTGGTTCCACACTGGGTTGGCCTGCCCCGGCTCGACCCCTTGCTGCTGCTTGGCCTGCTGGTGGTCATGGGCGGTGGATTGCTGGTTTTATACAGCGCCTCCAATTCGGACATGGGCACGGTTTACCGCCAGGCCATTCGCCTGGGCATAGGCATGGCGGCGCTGCTGGTGCTCAGCCAGGTCCCGCCCTACATTCTCAGGATATGGACGCCGTGGCTGTATGGCCTGGGCGTGGTGCTGCTGTTCGCCACCTGGTTTGTGGGCGAGGGGCAGGGCGCCGACCGCTGGCTGGATTTCGGCGTGGTGCGTTTCCAGCCCGCCGAGATCATGAAACTGGCGGTGCCGATGATGGTGGCGTGGTACCTCCACCCCCGGGTTTTGCCGCCTGGCTTTCGCGACCTGTTGCTGGCATTCGCCATACTGCTGATTCCGGCGATCCTGATCGTGCGCCAGCCCGACCTGGGCACCGCTTTGCTGGTGCTGGTCAGCGGAGGCTTCACCCTGTTCCTCTCTGGCCTTTCCTGGCGCCTGATCGTGGGTGCGGTGGTGGCTGCGGCGGCAGCCGCGCCCGCCATGTGGATGTTCATGCACGAGTACCAGCGCCAGCGGGTGCGCACCTTTCTCGACCCGGAATCAGACCCGCTGGGCACCGGCTGGAACATCATCCAGTCGAAAATCGCAGTGGGTTCCGGCGGCCTGTTTGGCAAGGGTTGGCTCAATGGCACCCAGTCGCGGCTGGAATTCATTCCCGAACGCCACACCGACTTTATCCTGGCGGTTCTGTCCGAGGAATTCGGCCTGCTGGGCGTTATCGTGCTGCTGGCCATGTACGTATTTATCACCGCCCGCGGCTTGGCCATTGCCGGCATGGCGCGGGACACCTATTCGCGGTTGCTGGCCGGCAGCCTGGCGCTCACCTTCTTTGTGTACGTGGTGGTGAACGCCAGCATGGTGGCCGGCCTGTTGCCGGTGGTGGGTGTGCCCCTGCCGTTGATCAGCTACGGCGGCACCTCGGCGGTTACCCTGCTGGCAGGATTTGGCATATTAATGTCCATTTACGGGCACCGGAATTTCATAAGGTGATGCGATCCTGCAGGATGCTGGCTGGCCGTTGCGATACACTCAGTCCTTTGGTCTGCCCCGTTGTGGCCGGCGGTTTCGCGCAATGCCGCGAGGGCAGGGAACAATTCACCGAAGCGCCCGGTCCATGCAAGCGAACTTCTTAACCATAACAAGCCCTGACGAGTACCCCGATATCAACACCATGAAACGTATCTTCAGCCCTCTTTTTGCTTCCCTACTGACCGTATCCTGCTACGCCCAGGATGTGCCGCAGGATCACCCAGGCGCCGAGGAATTCGCCGCCCGGGTCGAGGCGGAACACCAGATCCCCGTCTCCGAGGTGCTGGCCCTGGTTGAGCAGGCCCAGTTCAAGCAATCCATTGTCGATGCCATGACCCGCCCGGCCGAGGGCAAACCCTGGCACGAGTACCGTCCCATCTTCCTTACCGACGAGCGCATCAATGGCGGCGTGGCATTCTGGGAGGAAAACGAGGCCCGGATTGCAGCCGCGTCCGAGCGTTATGGCGTGGATCCCGAGTACATCGTTTCCATTATTGGCGTGGAGACCTTCTACGGCCGCATCACCGGCAGCTACCGGGTGCTCGACGCGCTGGCCACGCTGGCCTTTTACTACCCCGATACCGGCAACGACCGCAGCGCGTTTTTCTCCAGCGAGCTGATGAACTTCCTGGTGTTGGGCAATGAAGAGGGCATTCCGGTCACCGAGGTCACCGGCTCGTACGCCGGCGCCATGGGCCTGGGGCAGTTCATGCCCAGCAGTTACCGCGAGTACGCGGTCGACCTGGATGGCGATGGCCGCCGCGACCTGTGGAGCTCGATGGATGACATCGTCGGCAGCGTGGCCAACTACCTTGGCCGGCACGGCTGGGAGTACGGCCAGCCGGTCGTGGCGGACGCTACCGCTTCGGCCGATGCCGACCGCGAACAGGTCACCCGCCGCGACCTCAAGCCGAAAATCACGGTCGGCGACCTGGCGGCCATGGGCTTTACCACCGGGGCCGATATTTCTTCGGATACGCCGGCCGTGGTGCTGGGCCTGGAAGAAGCCGATGGCCAGCGCCTGTGGCTCACCTTCGATAATTTCTATGTCATCACGCGCTACAACCGCAGCCCGCTGTACGCCATGGCGGTGTACGAGCTGGCCCAGGCCATTCGCCAGGGCAAGGAGGGTTAAGCGATGAAGCTGCGCTGGTCACTCTGGCTGTTGGCCGCGGTGCTGCTGGCTTCATGCGGCGGCAAGTCCAAGGTCAAAGATGGTGACCAGGCCGATGGCCCATCCACCAGTGGCATTCGCGCCTCTGATGTGGCCGATGCAGTGCCGCGCGACGAACCTCTGGCGCGTTATGGCAACCACTCGCCCTACGAGGTGTTTGGCAAGAAATACACCGTGATGTCCAGCAGCCAGGGTTACCGCGAGGTGGGCACTGCCTCGTGGTACGGCGCAAAGTTTCACGGCCGGCGCACTTCCAGCGGCGAGCCGTACGATATGCACCTGGCCACCGCTGCGCACAAAACGCTGCCGCTGCCCACCTACGCCGAGGTCACCAACCTCGACAACGGCAAGAAGGTGGTGGTGAAGATCAACGACCGCGGCCCGTTCAAAGGCAGCCGAATCATCGACCTTTCTTACGGCGCGGCGTTGCGCCTCGGCATGATCGGCTCGGGCACGGCGCGGGTGGAAGTGCGCGCCATCACCAATCCGGGCAGTTACACCGGCACCGGCGTGGTGGCGGCCGGCGGCACCGGCTCGGGTTCAAAGACCAACAAGGCCGATGGCCACGGGCTGTTCCTGCAAATGGGGGCCTTCAAGGACCGCGATGGCGCCGAGTCGCTGGTGCGCGAACTGCGCAAGGATGACATGGAGCCGGTTTCGATCAACAAGCAGGGGGGGTATCATAAAGTCTGGCTGGGGCCGTACCTGAACGAAGACCAGGCCAATGCCATCATCCTGCGCGCGGTTGAATTGGGCTTCGACCGCCCTCACAAAGTCAGGCGCTAAAGCCTTTCGTCTCGCAAAGAATCTGATTTCCCGATGAAAAAACTGATTTTCAGTACTGCTGCCTTCCTGCTGATCCTGGCCGTTCCGCTGACGTCCCAGGCACAGCCTACGCCGCAGCCAACGCCAACTATCAGCAGCACCGCCATGCCGGTGCCGGCGCCGCCGGAACTGGGCGCCACAAGCTACCTGCTGGTCGACTACTACAGTGGCGAAACCCTGGTGGAGAAGAACGCAGACGAGCGCGCTGAGCCTGCCAGCATCACCAAGGTGATGACCACATACGTGATTTTCGCCGAATTGGCGCAGGGCAACCTGTCGCTGGATGACATGGTGCCGGTCAGTGAGCGCGCCTGGAAGATGGGCGGCTCACGCATGTTCATCGACCCGAGCATGCAGGTTTCGGTGGGCGATTTGCTCAAGGGCGTGATCATCCAGTCGGGCAATGACGCCAGCGTGGCGCTGGCCGAGTTTGCCGCCGGCAGCGAAGAAGCCTTCGCCGGGGTCATGAATCACTACGCCGAAGTGCTGGGCATGAGCAACACCCACTTCATGAACTCCACCGGCTGGCCGGACGAGAACCACTACACCACGGCGCGCGACATCGCCACGCTCAGCGCCGCCATCATCCGCGATTTTCCCGAGTACTACCCGTGGTTCTCCGAGAAGGAATTCACCTTTAACGAGATCCGCCAGCACAACCGCAACACCCTGCTGTGGCGCGACCCGGCGGTCGACGGCCTGAAAACCGGCCACACCGAAAGCGCCGGCTATTGCCTGGCGTCCTCGGCCAACCGCGAGGGCATGCGCCTGATCAGCGTGGTGATGGGCTCGAGTTCCGAAAACAGTCGCGCCAGCGAAAGCCAGAGCCTGCTGAACTACGGCTTCCGCTTCTTTGAGACCGTCCAGCTGTACGAGGGCGGCGATGAGCTGGCCGAAACCCGCGTGTGGAAAGGCATGGTCGAGAACGCGCCGGTCGGAATCGCCGATCCGCTGTTCGTGAGCATTCCGCGCGGCCGCTACGAGGACCTGGATGCGCAGGTTGCCATCGACCCGCAACTCGAGGCGCCGCTGGCTGCCAACACCCAGGTGGGCCAGCTCACCATCAGTCTTGATGGCGAACTGGTCGCCCGGCGCCCGTTGGTAATGCTTGCAGATGTCGAGCCGGCCGGTTTCTTTGGGCGTTCGTGGGATGGCCTGATGTTGTGGGTCGACGGGATGTTCTCCGACGATGAATGACGTGCATGACGGCGGCGACCGCACCACGCTGCTGGAGTTTCCCTGCCGCTTTCCGATCAAGGCCATGGGCCGGGTCAGCGATGACTTCCAGGGGATTGTCGAGCAGATTATCTTCGACCATGCCGAGCTGTGGGAAGACGAGTCAGTGCAGCTTACGCCCAGCCGAGAGGGCAACTTCGTGTCCCTCACCGCTGTGATCGAAGCCACCTCGCAAGACCAGCTGGACGCCATCTACCAGGGCCTGACCGATTGCGAACAGGTCATCATGGCGCTGTGAGGCAATGCCGTGTCCCAGCCTTCTTCTGTTATCGAAACCCCGGCGCTTGAGCCGCGCCTGAACCGCCTCAAGGTTCGTCGCCTGGGCCTGGTGGACTACGAGCCCACCTGGCGCGAGATGCAGGCGTTCACCGACAATCGCGACGATTCCACCCAGGATGAAGTCTGGCTGTTGCAGCATCCGCCGGTGTTTACCCAGGGCCAGTCGGGCAAGGCGGAGCACGTGCTGGCGCCCGGTGATATTCCCGTGGTGCAGGTGGATCGCGGCGGCCAGGTGACCTATCACGGGCCCGGGCAGATCGTTGCCTATCCCCTGATCGACCTTCATCGCCGAAAGCTTGGGGTGAGAAAGCTGGTCAATCTCATTGAGCAATCGATTATTGACGTGTTGAACCAGCACGGCGTGGATGGTCAAAGGCTGGAGGGCGCGCCCGGTATTTACGTAGAAGGGGCCAAGATCGCCTCGCTGGGCCTGCGGGTCAGGAAGGGGCGCTCTTTCCACGGCCTGGCCTTCAATATCGATATGGATCTGGAGCCCTTTGGCCGGATCAATCCCTGCGGCTTCCAGGGGCTGCAGGTGACGCAACTGTCGGCCTTTGAACCGGTCGAACTGGAACAGGTGGAAAACGAGTTGGCGCAACAGCTTGCGCAACAATTGGGCTATAGTGACCTCGATGACTGATCAACACACCATTCCCATCCGTGTACGCGGCGCCAAGGCGCTGGGCGCGGACAAAATTTCCCGCAATACCGCGCAGTTCGACGCCGATGCGCCCACCCTGCGCAAGCCGCCGTGGATTCGTGTGCGCCTGCCGGCGGGCAATGCCGTGGCGGAACTGAAATCGCGCCTGCGCGAGAACAAGCTGGTCACGGTCTGCGAAGAGGCCAGTTGCCCCAATATTCACGAGTGTTTTTCCAAGGGCACGGCCACGTTCATGATCCTCGGCGAGGTTTGCACGCGCCGTTGTTCATTCTGCGACGTGGCCCACGGCCGCCCGCTGCCGCCCGACCCGGAAGAGCCGCGTCACCTGGCCGAAACGGTGCGCGATATGCGCCTGAAATACGTGGTGATCACCTCGGTCGATCGCGATGACCTGCGTGACGGTGGCGCGGGCCACTTTGCCGAATGCATCGACGAGGTGCGGCGCCTCAGCCCAGGCATCCGCATCGAGGTGCTGGTGCCCGATTTCCGCGGCAAGGGCCGCATGGAGCGAGCGCTGGAAATCCTCAACGCCTCGCCGCCGGACGTGTTCAATCACAACCTGGAAACCGTCGAGCCGCTGTATCGCAACGTGCGTCCCGGCGCTGATTACCAGTGGTCGCTTACCCTGCTGCAGCGCTTCAAGCAGCAGAACCCCGGCATCCCGACCAAATCGGGCATCATGCTGGGCCTGGGCGAGACCCGCGAGCAGGTGGAGGTGGTGCTGGATGACCTGCGCCGCCACGACGTTGACCTGGTTACCATGGGCCAGTACCTGCAGCCCACCGCGCACCACCACCCAGTGCTGCGCTACTGGTCGCCGGAAGAATTCGATGAACTGGCCGAGTCGGCCTACGCCCGGGGCTTTACCCACGTGGCGTCGGGGCCGTTGGTGCGTTCGTCATACCACGCCGATGAAATGGCGCACGATTCGGGCCTGGTGGAGATTGGCATTTGATCGCGGATCCGTTTCATTTCAACGTCATGGCGCGGCGGGCATGACCTTTGGTGCTTGCGTTTGCACCACGGCAGGCCCATAAAATGGCAACCAGCAATGAATTTAGTTGTCTCTAAGAGACACAGCAGAATGACGAAGGAAAGCGTATGCGAGTGAATACCCAGACAGCAGTCACCGGAAGGTTTGCACGCGGCGTCCAGTTGGGCTTGTTTTCGGTGGTGTCGGCAGCCCTGGTTGCGACCGCCGCCTGGGCGGTGCCACAGCCCGCCGAAGACGAAACCACCAGCCTGGTGCTGCAGCCCAGTTTCGAGCAGCAGTACGCCAGCAACCTGGCCACCAAGTTCCTGACCAATTACCACTACAAGGACACTCGGCTGGATGACGATCTCTCGCAGGTCATCTTCGACCGCTACCTGGAATTGCTCGACCCCAACCGCAGTTATTTCCTCGCTTCCGACATCCAGACCTTCGAGCGCTACCGTGAAAGCCTGGATGATTCGCTGCGTCACTCCGACCTGCTGCCCGCTTACGAAATCTTCAATGTTTACCGCGAGCGCGTTCAACAGCGCGTGGAATACGCCCGTGAACGCCTGCAGGAGCCGTTCGATTTTACCGTTGACGAGGATTACTACTTCGACCGTGAAGACGCGGCCTGGGCCGAAAACTCGGTAGAACTGAATGAAATCTGGCGCCGCCGGGTGAAGAACGACTACCTGCGCCTGAAACTCACCGACAAGGACGAGGAAGACATCGTCGAAACGCTGCTTGAGCGCTACGACAACCTCGACCGGCGCATTACCGAGCTCAACGGCGAAGACGTATTCCAGTTCTTCATGAACGCTTTCGCCCAGTCGATTGAGCCGCACACCGCATACCTTTCTCCGCGCAACTCGGAGAACTTTGAAATTTCCATGAGCCTTTCGCTGGAAGGCATCGGCGCGCTGCTCGGTCGCGAGAGCGAGTACACCACCATTTCGCGGGTAGTTCCGGGCGGCCCGGCTTCCCAGGACGGGCGCCTGAAAGCCGGCGACCGTGTTACCGGCGTGGGCCAGGGCCAGGACGGCAAGATCGTCGACGTGATTGGCTGGCGGGTGGATGACGTGGTCGACCTCATCCGCGGACCCAAGCACACCGTGGTGCGCCTGCAGGTGCTGCCAGAAGAAGCCAGCCCCGGTGATCCGCCGACCATGATCGATATCGTTCGCGACGAGGTGAAGCTGGAAGAACAGGCTGCCCAAAGCGAAGTGATTGAATCACCCGTGGTGGGTGAAGATGGCGTCGAGCGGATGGTGAAAATCGGCATCATCGACCTGCCGGTGTTCTACCTTGATTTCAACGGCCGCGCCCAGAACAAGCCCGATTACCGTTCCAGCACGCGTGACGTGCGTCGCCTGATCGAAGAACTGGAAGAGGAAGGCGTGGAAGGCATCGTCATGGACCTGCGCAACAACGGCGGTGGTTCACTGCTGGAAGCCACCACGCTGACCGGCCTGTTTATCGATCGGGGTCCGGTGGTGCAGGTGCGCCACTCCAACGGCCGCATCTCGGTTGAGGAAGACGTCGAGCCCGGCATGGCCTGGGACGGCCCGCTGGTGGTTCTGGTCAACCGTTACAGCGCATCGGCCTCGGAGATTTTCGCCGCCGCCATCCAGGATTACGGCCGCGGCATGGTGGTGGGCGAACCCACTTTCGGCAAGGGCACGGTACAGAGCCTGCTCGACCTCGATGATTACGCTCCGGCCGACCAGCCCAGCCTGGGACAACTCAAGCTCACCATGGCGCAGTTCTTCCGCGTCAAGGGTGGCTCCACCCAGAACAAGGGCGTGAGCCCGGATATCCGGTTCCCATCGGTGGGTGATTCCGAGGAATACGGCGAGCGCGCCCTGGACGGCGCCCTGCCCTGGACCAGCATCGACCCGGCCCGCTTCCAGCCCGAGGGCGACCTCGCCAGCATGGTGGCAGTCACCGACAGCCTGTACCAGGGCCGTATGCACGACAACGAAGAGTTTGGCTGGCTGATCAGCGACATCGAGGACTACAACCGCCAGTCGGCTGAAATCTCGGTTTCCCTGCTGGAATCCAAGCGCCGCGAGCAGATGGAACGCGACGAGGCCAAGCGCAAGGCGCGCAAGGGCGAGGAAGAAGGCGATCCGCTGATTAGCGACGAGGACGTACTGGCCGAGGCCACCATCGAAGACGCCGACACCGATGACGGTTCGATTGTCGAGGATGAGGAAGCCGAGGAAGAAGGCCCCGACCTGCTGCTGCGCGAAGCGGCCCGGATTGCGGCCGACATGGCCGGCTTCCACCACGACATGCAAAGGCTGGAACGCGCGGTGAGCCAGCTGCGTACCGCCGACAGCGGTTCCGAAGCAATTAACTGATCTGTTTGCCCCATGCGGTGGCGGCTCGTCGAGCCGCCACCCTGGGATTCCCTTCAGCCGAAAGGCTAATTATTGTGCTTTAACAGGTCCCTGATCTCGGTCAGCAGTGATTCTTCTGCAGACGGTTTCGGTGGCTCTGCCGGTTTTTCTTCTTCTTTCTTCTTCATTGAGTTCATCGCCTTGATCACCATGAAGATGGCGAAGGCGATAATGATGAAGTCCACCACGGTTTGTATGAAAGAGCCGTAGTTCAAGGTTACAGCCGGGGTTTCGCCCACAGCCTCTTTCAGGGTCATCGATAACTGGGTGAAATCGACGCCTCCAACCGCCAGTCCGATGGGTGGCATCAGCACATCGTTCACAAACGAAGACACGATCTTTCCGAATGCGCCGCCAATCACGATACCAACGGCCATATCAACGACGTTGCCGCGCATGGCAAATTCACGGAATTCGCTCATCATGCTCATACTGGTTTCTCCTCACTAAGGTTGGTTGCCCAACGGTCGACACGGCGCCGACCGCCCTCATTCATCTTAGAGCAAAATTTGTTCGCCGGTTTAAGCGGCGCACGTTTTGCGAATCGCAGTTGGTAGAATTCCCCGGCCATGAGTCGCCCTTCTGTCTGGAAAGTTGCGCTGCCGGTTCCTTTGCCGCAGCTGTTCGATTACCTGCCCGCTGAGTCTGCCAATGCGGTGGAAGCGGGTGCGCGGGTGCTCGTTCCATTCGGGCGCAGGAAGCTGGTGGGCGTCATCATGCGCACGGATGCCGAGAGCAGCGTGGCTGACCGCCGCCTGGTGCGTGCGCTGGACTTGCCGGATGGCGGTGTACCCCTGCTGGATCCGAATACACTGGAGCTACTCGAATGGTGCGCGGCGTATTACAAGCACGCCATTGGCGAAGTGGTGCTGAGCGCACTGCCGCCAGCTTTGCGAAAGGCCGATGGTTCGTTGCCACCGGCACCAGTGGAGTATTGCCTGACCGCGCAAGGAAAAGCACGGTTGGAGGAGGCGCCGGGAACGGCAAAGGTCCAATTCGCGCTGCTTGAAATGCTGGCCGATGGGCCTCGTGGCGCCGAGGCGCTCAAGGAAACCGGAACGTCCTGGCGCAGCGCGTTGAATCGGCTGCTGGAGCTTGGGCTGGTCATTGAAACCGAAGCGCAGGCGGCGGTGGCGAACCCGGCTGAAGGGCCGGTGCTGACCGCTGAACAGCAGCAGGCTGTGAAGGCGATCTCCAGCCAGTTTGGCGGCTTCCATTGCCACCTGCTCGATGGCGTGACCGGCAGCGGCAAGACCGAGGTTTACATGAGCCTGCTGGAGCAGGTGCTGGGCCAGGGCAAGCAAGCCATGGTGCTGGTGCCGGAAATCGGCCTCACCCCGCAGTTGCTGGGACGTTTTCGCAGGCGCCTGGGGTTGGACCCGGCGGTCATCCACTCGCGGGTCAGCGCCGGCGAGCGCCTGGCCGCGTGGGAAGCCCTGCGATGTGGCCGTGCGCCGTTGCTGGTGGGTACCCGGTCTGCACTGCTTACGCCTATGCCGCGTCCCGGCCTGCTAATTCTCGACGAGGAACACGACGCCTCGTTCCGCCAGCAGGACGGCTTTCGCTATTCAGCCCGGGACGTGGCGGTGAAGCGCGCCGCGGAACTGGATATCCCGATCGTCCTGGGGTCGGCCACGCCATCACTGGAATCACTGCGTAACGCGCACGAGGAACGCTACGGCTGGAGTCGCCTGCGCACCCGCGCCACCCAGGCCAGCCTGCCGCAGTGGCGGGTCCTGGACTTGCGCCAACAAAAGCTCGATCACGGTATTTCCGAGCTCGCCCTGGCCCAGGCCAACAAGACGCTCCAGGCCGGCGGGCAGGTGATGGTGTTCCTTAATCGTCGCGGCTACGCCCCGGTGTTGATGTGCGAGCAGTGCGGCTGGCCGGCCGAGTGCCGCCGGTGCGACGCCAGTATGACCTGGCACCGCGCCGCCGGCACATTGTGTTGCCACCACTGCGGCGCCCAGGCTCGTGCGCCGAAACTGTGCCCGGATTGCGGCGCCGATGCGCTGCGCGGCATGGGGCAGGGCACGCAGCAACTGGAAGAACGCCTGGAGGAGCTGTTTCCGGCTGTTCCGGTGCTGCGCTTCGATGTTGACAGCATCAGCGCCAAGGGTGCATTTGACCAGCAGATTGCACAGGTGCGCGAGGGCAATCCCTGCCTGCTGGTGGGCACCCAGATGCTGGCCAAGGGCCACCACTTTCCGGAAGTCACCCTGGTGATCGTGGTGGGTGTTGACCAGGCTTTGTACAGCGGCGATTACCGCGCGCTGGAGCGCATGGGGCAGTTGCTGGAACAGGTGGCGGGCCGCGCCGGCCGCGCCGAGCGCCCGGGCCAGGTTATTCTGCAAACGCTGCACCCGGAGCACGAGGCCATTGAACGGCTGGTCACCGGTGGCTACGAATCTTACGCCTCGTGGTTGATCGAAGACCGCCGCGCATGCGGCCTTCCGCCTTACGGCCACATGGCCCTGCTGCGCGCTGAGGCGCACAACAAGCCGGAGGTCACCGACTTCCTGCGGGCGGCTTTGCGCTGCTTCCCGCAGGGTAAAGCCACGGCAATGGGGCCGCTACCGGCGATGATGGAGCGCCGCGGCGGGCGCATTCGCATGTACCTGGCGATTACCGCCCCGGAAAGGCCGGCCCTGCATCGCCAGGTTGACGCCTGGTTGCCCCAGGTTCGCGAGCTGCCCGCGGCGCGCAAGGTGCGCTGGGCCATGGATGTCGACCCACAAGAGCTGTAGGAGCGTGCTTTAGCGCGCGACCTCGGCCGAACCGTTGGAAACAACTCTCCACCGTGCGTGACCTTTGGGACTGCAAAATGCGTCCATATATCTCCAGAGTGAGCAGGTTTGGGAATACAAAAGCCCGCATACTGTCCATCTCAAAGACCAAGAATTCGGAATCATGAACGACGAGAACCTTCAAGCAGCGGCTGAGGCCGCACCTGGCACTGTTGCCAGTTCAATTGTTGAATCAGACGCCCACAAGGCTTTCCGGGCGCTGAGTGACGCCGCCAACACGCTGATCATCGGCCAGCAGACCCTGATGGAGCGCCTGCTGATCGCGCTTCTAAGCAACGGTCACCTGCTGGTGGAAGGCGCGCCGGGCCTGGCCAAGACCACCGCCATCAAGGTGATTGCCGACCGCATCGAGGGCGATTTCCACCGTATCCAGTTCACCCCCGACCTGTTGCCGGCCGACCTGACCGGTACCGAGATCTACCGCCCGCAGGAAGGCACTTTCGAGTTCCAGCAGGGACCGATTTTCCACAACCTGATCCTCGCCGACGAGGTCAACCGCGCACCGGCCAAGGTGCAGTCGGCTTTGCTGGAAGCGATGGGCGAACACCAGGTGACGGTAGGGCGCATTACTTATCGCCTGCCGCAGCTGTTCCTGGTGATGGCCACGCAGAACCCGATTGAGCAGGAAGGCACCTATCCGCTGCCCGAGGCGCAGCTCGACCGCTTCCTGATGCACGTGGCCATCAGCTACCCCAATGCCGAATCCGAGCAGGCCATTCTCAACCTGGCGCGGGGACAGGCCCGTGAAGAACTCAGCCACCGGGGCGACGCACCGGTGCTTGTGACCCAGGAACAGGTGTTCGCCGCCCAGGAAGCCGTGCTCGATATGCACATGGCGCCCGCGCTCGAGCAGTACATCGTGCAACTGGTGCTGGCTACCCGCGACCCCGGAAGCTGGGATCCTGAATTGGCGCGCATGGTGAGTTTTGGCGCCAGCCCGCGCGCCACCATTGGCCTCGATCGTTGCGCCCGCGCCCGCGCCTGGCTCGATGGCCGCGATTTTGTTTCCCCCGATGATATTCACGCCATGATCCACGACGTGTTGCGCCACCGCGTGCTCTTGTCCTACGAGGCCGAAGCCGATGGCGTAACCGTGGATGACCTGGTGAACCGCCTGCTGGACCTGGTTCCCGTTCCCTGAGCGGGATGCGCCGTGACGGAGGTTCGACCGTGATGGGTGACGGCATTCACCTGACCGCCAGCGAGCTGATCGCGCTTCGGCCGCGTTGCCATGCGCTGCGCCTGCCGATGCGCCAACCGGCGGCATCGGCGCTGGCCGGCGCCTACCGTTCGCGCTTCCGCGGCCGTGGCGTCGACTTCCTCGAATCACGCAACTACCAGCCCGGCGACGACATCCGCAACATGGACTGGCGCGTTACCGCGCGCACCGGCCGGGCCCACACCAAGGTGTTCCAGGAAGAACGCGAGCGCCCGGTGCTGGTGGTGGTCGACGCCAGCCCCAGCCTGTTTTTCGGCACTCGCCAGCGGCTCAAGTCTGTTGCCGCCGGCCAGCTTGGCGCCGCCATCGCCTGGGCCTCGGTGCGGCGCGGTGACCGCGTCGGCGGTTTCCTGTTCGCCCCCGGCAGCCACATGGAGCTGCGTCCGGCCGGCGGTCGCAGGGGTGCGATGCGCATGATCCAGGGGCTGGTCGACTGGCTCAACCCGGAGCGTGTGCTGGGCAAGGGCGGCGGACAAGCTAATGCTGCCGGTGAACCGCTGTCGCACGTGCTCGAACGGGTTCGCCATACCGCCCGCCCCGGCAGCCTGATTATTGTTCTCAGCGACTTTTTTGGCCTGGACGACGACTGCAACCGCCACCTGTCTCGCCTGCGCCAGCACAACGACATCATTGGCTGCCAGGTGCTGGACGCGGCCGAGGAGCACCTGCCCACTGGCCGCTACCCGATCAGTGACGGCAAAGACAGCTCGGTGCTGGATACCGGAAGGAACGCCAGCCGCCAGAAGTTCGAAGTCATGGGCCTGGAGCACACCCATGCGCCGCGGCGGCTGTTCCAGAAACACCAGTGCGGCTGGATGGTGCTGCGCACCGACGAGGACCCGGTGGAAGTGCTGGGCCGCGAGCTGCGCATCCTGCTGGGCAACGCCAACCGGGCCTGACAAGCGTGATGCAGGCAGCGGAAAATCCCCAGTCGCAGGCGATTCTTGAACGCCTGCACGATATTCACCCGGTGGCGGAGCCGGCATGGTGGCCACCTGCTCCCGGCTGGTGGATCCTGGCTGGCATCGTTTTGCTGGTCCTGGCGTGGTCAGTGCTGCGCCTGGTGCGCAAACTGCGAGCCCACCTGCGCCGCAAGCGCCTGTTGCGCGAAGTGGACGCGCTGCCTGCGCAGTTCGACCCGGCAACACAACCCGCCGCCTACCTGGGCGCGCTCAACAGCGTGTTCCGCGTGATCGCCCTCAGGGCCTTTCCCGATTCCGACTGCGCGCGGTTGCAGGGCGCGGAATGGGTGGGCTTCCTCAAGGCCCACTTGCCCGGCGCCACCGGCCTGGAAGTGCTGGAAAGCGGGCCCTACCGTCCTGACCCTGAATTCGATGCCGCGCACTTGCAGGCGCAGGCCAGGCGCTGGGTGGCGCGCCATGGTTGAGGCCATGCCGGAAAGCGGTTTCCTGTTCGCCTGGATCTGGCTGCTGGCGCTCCTGCCGTTGCCGCTGCTGGTGCGCTTCCTGCTGCCGCGGGTCGAGGGCAGCGGCATGCGCGCGTTGCGGGTGCCCTGGTACGCGCAGGTTTCAGGCGGGCGTGGCGAAGCGGTGCGGATGCCCTGGCTACACGCCCTGGCCTGGCTGATCTGGGCGCTGGTGGTGGTGGCCGCGGCGCGGCCACAGTGGGTGGGCGAAGAGCAATCATTGCCGATCACCGGGCGTGACCTGCTGCTGGCGGTGGATATCTCCGGCAGCATGGATACCCAGGACATGAACCTGGGCAGCCAGCAAGTCAACCGGCTCGAAGTGGTGAAAGAGGTGGCGGGTGATTTTATCGAAGGCCGCCGCGGTGACCGCGTGGGCCTGATCCTTTTTGGCAGCCGCGCCTACCTCCAAACGCCGCTGACCTTTGATACCCAGACCACCGCGATTTTGCTGGACGAGGCCGAGATCGGGCTGGCCGGCCGCGAAACGGCGATTGGCGATGCCATTGGCCTGGCGGTGAAACGCCTGCGCGACGACGCCGCCAACGAGCGGGTACTGATCCTGTTGACCGACGGCGCCAACACAGCCGGACAGGTGGAGCCGCTGCAGGCGACTGAATTTGCCGCCCGCGAAGACCTGACCATCTACACCGTGGGTGTGGGCGCGGATGAAATGCTGGTGCGCGACTTTTTCGGGCAGCGCACGGTGAACCCCTCGGCGGACCTCGACGAGGATACCCTGCGCGCCATTGCCGAACGCACCGGCGGCGCCTATTTCCGCGCGCGTGATACCGAGGCGCTCACAGAAATCTACGCCCGCCTGGACGAACTGGAGCCGGTCGAGAGTGACCAGGAATCGGTGCGGCCGGTGGATGAACTGTTTTTCTGGCCAGTGGCCGCAGCATTTTTGCTGGGGTTGCTGGCCGCCCTGTTTAACCTGCTACCCGCGTTTGCCGGCAGCAAGCCCCGCGACGTGAGCGCGCGGGCGCAGGGGGCGCGACCATGAACGAAGCCATGGCTGACCTCGCCTTGTTCCATTTCTTGCGCCCCTGGTGGCTGGCGGCGCTGCCGCTGGCGGCCTTGATCCCCTGGGGCTGGCGCCGACTGCGCAGGCCGTCCGGAGACTGGGCCCGGGTGTGCGACCCGCACTTGTTCCAATGGCTCAGCGTCGGCCAGGACCGCGGGGGGCGCGGCGGCGTGGGCGCCTGGTTGGCGGGCCTCGCCCTGCTGATCTGTGTTCTCGCCCTGGCCGGGCCCAGCTGGGTGAAGCTGCCGGACGCCTCGTTTACCGCGCGTGACTCGCGGGTAATCGTGCTGGATCTCTCCAGCTCGATGCTGGCCGAAGACCTCAAGCCCAATCGCCTGACCCAAGTGCGTTACCAGCTTGCCGACCTGCTGGCTTCCACCACCGAGGGCCAGACCGGCCTGGTGGCGTTCGCAGGCGACGCCTTCGTGGTTTCACCGCTGACCAACGACATGAACACCATCGCCAACCTGCTGCCTGCGTTGCAACCTGACATTATTCCAGCGGCCGGAAGCCGGCCCGACCGCGGACTGGAGTTGGCGGCCACGCTGATGGAACGCGCCGGCGTGGCGGCTGGAGAAATCCTGCTGATCACCGACTCGGCGGGTGACCGCGCCGCGGCCACCGCGAGGGCGTTGCGCGACCGCGGCATTCTCACCTCGGTGCTGGCAGTGGGCACTCCCGAGGGGGCGCCCATTCCCAGCGGCAGCGGCTTTATCAAGGATGGACGCGGCAACGTGGTCATCGTGCGACTCGACGCCACCAGCCTGCGCGAAGTGGCAACCGCGGGCGGCGGGCAGTACAGCGTGCTCAGCGCCGGCCACCAGGCCGACGCCTGGGCAAGCTCGGAAGGGCGGGAATTCCAGCGCCGCGAAGAGGCCCTGGAAGAGCGCTGGCAGGACGCAGGTCCCTGGTTGGTCTTGCTGCTGTTGCCGTTATTGCTGATCGCCTTCCGCCGCGGACTGCTTTTCATGGTCCCGCTGTTCGTGCTGCCCGCAATGGCGCCGCAAACGGCGCAGGCCGCGTGGTGGGATGACCTGTGGCAACGCAAGGACCAGCAAGCCTGGCAGGCGCTGCAGCAGGAACAACCCGGGCGCGCCGCAGCGTTGGCGCAGGACCCGCAGATCGCCGCCGAGGGCTGGTACCGGTCCGGCGAGTACCAGAACGCCAGCCAGAACTGGAACAGCATTGATACCGCCGATGCCCACTACAACCGCGGCAACGCACTGGCCGCGCAGGGCCAGCTCGAGCAGGCCATTGCCGCCTACGACCAGGCGCTGGCTATCGACCCGGAAATGACCGACGCGATTTACAACAAGAACGTGGTCGAGCAGATGAAGCAGGAACAGGAAGCCCAGCAGCAACAACAGCAGCAGGGCGAGGGCGAACAGCAGGATTCGCAGGACCAGTCGCAAGACGAAAACCAGCAGGGCGAGCAGCAGGAAGGCGAAGAACAACAGCAGAACCAGGAAGGTGAGGAGCAGTCGGAGGCGGAACCCGAGGAGGGCGAAAGCGAGGACGAGGCCGAACGCCTGCAGCGCGAAATCCAGGAAGCCTGGAGCGAAGAAGACGCCCAGGCCATGGAGCAGTGGCTGCGCCGCATTCCGGATGATCCTGGCGGACTGCTGCGACGCAAATTCCGCAATGAATACATCAAGCGCGGCGAACCCGAAGCGGAGCAAGAATCATGGTAACCATCGTTCGGGCCGCGTGGCCCAAGTTCACCGTTCTCATGCTGGGCCTGCTCATGGCCGGCAGCGCGCTGGCGCAGGTCGCCGCGCGCGTCGACCGTGATCGCCTGGTGGAGGGTGAAACCCTCACCCTGGTGCTGCAGACCAACGACACCCGCCAGTCGCTGGAAGCCGATTTCAGCGCACTGGAAGGTGACTTCATGGTGCTGGACCAGCGCTCGGAAACCCAGATGTCGATCGTCAACGGCCAGCAGTCGGCGGTGATGCGCAAAATGGTGACGCTCGAGCCACTGCGTTCCGGCGAATTGCTGATTCCATCGCTCAAAGTGGGCGACCAGCAAACCAACCCCATTCGTGTCACGGTGGATGCGGCCCCCGAGCCGGCGCCTGGTGAGGCCGAGCCGGTGTTTATCGAGGTGGCGCTGAACCCCGACAGTGGGCCGTACTACGTGCATGCGCAGGTGGGCCTGGTGGTGCGTCTGTTCTACCAGCAGTCGCTCACCGAGGCGGCCATCAGCCAGCCCGAGCCTGAAAACGCCGCGGTCCGGCTGTTGGACGAGGTGCCATTCCAGGCCGATCGCGGCGGCCAACGCTACCGCGTGCTGGAGCGGCGCTACGCGGTATTCCCGGAGCGCTCCGGTGAAATGGTGATTCCACCGCTGGTGCTCAGTGGGCGGTTGGTGGATCGCAGCTCAACCCGGCTTTGGTCTCCGTCCAGTCGTGGCCGGAGGGTTCGAGTGGAGAGCGAGCCGATGACGCTCGATATCCTGCCGCGGCCTCCTGAGTTCAGCGGCGCCGACTGGCAGCCGGCCAGGAGCTATCGCCTGGGTGAGTCGCTTTCCACCGATGGCGCGGTGCGGGTGGGCGAGCCGGTCACGCGCACCATCACCATCGACGCGGTGGGGCTGGAAGAGAACATGATCGCTGAGCCGCAATGGGCCGAAGTGGCCAATGCGCGTATTTACCCCGACCAGCCCCAGGGCATCAGCCGGGATGACGGCGAGTGGGTGCTGGGCCACAAGGAATTCCGTTACGCGGTGGTGCCCGAGGCCGAAGGCGAGCTGGTGTTGCCCGAGTTGACAGTGGCCTGGTGGGACACCGTCGCCAACCAGGAGCGCATCAGCATCCTGCCAGCCAGGACGGTCGAGGTACTGCCGTCGCTGGTTGCAGAAGCGACTGCACCGCAGGCGCCAGTCTCTGCGGACCTGCCAGGGCAGGCGCCGGGGGGGGCGCAGGTGGTGATTGGCGGCTATTGGCGCTGGTTGACCGCGCTGTTTGCAGCCCTGTGGCTGGCGACCCTGGCCTGGGCCTTGTCCCGCAACGGCCCCAGGGGGCGCCCGCAAGCGGTGCAGCCCGAAAGCGGCGAAACAGAAATCGTTAGCGCCTTCAGCAAGGCGTGCAAATCAGGTGATGCTGCAGCCGCCCGCCAGGCGTTCAGGCAATGGCTGCGCCGATTCGCACCGGTGCCCAACGATGTGCGCGACAGCCTGATTGATTTCGCGCGATTCTGCGGTGACGAAAAGTTGGCGCGGACGGTGCGAGAACTCGATGCGGCCGGCTTTAGCCGCAGCCCAGGCGATGCGTGGAGCGGAAAAGCACTGCTTGAATCGTGGAATGCCTGGGTGGGTTCAGCTTCGAAACGAAGCCGCCAGGGAAGCGCCCCTTTAACCGATCTCTACGCCCCCGGTAACCGCATCAAGGCTGGCGCCTAGACTAGCGCCTGGGTCGCCCGTTCAAGGGCTCTGCATCACCAGGCTGTCGATACCGCTGTCGGAAAGCTGGCGGCGCAGGTCTTCAGCGGCGCGCGCTCCGGCCACCGGCCCAACCCGCACTCGATGCCAGGTGGCATCGTTTACGGTCACGCTTTGCACCTGGGCAACGATGCCCAGCAGGGCCAGGCGCGCCTTCATCTCGTCGGCATCGCCGCTGCTCTTGAATGAGCCCACCTGCAGCAGGTACTGGGTAGCGCCGTTCTGCTGGGATTCAACGGCGGTGGCTTCCGGCTGGCTGCGGACGTTGAGTTCTTCCTCGGGCACGATCACTTCCATCTCTGGAAGCACGGTGAAGAAGTCGTAACGCGATTCGCGCTGCGGCTCGGTTTCCAGGTCGTCGACCAGGGTTTCCGAGTCATCCAGCGTGATCGGGCCGGGTTCTTCCTGGACCGGGCGGTTGTCGTAGGGGAAGTATCCGCGGCTGAACAGGAACCACGAGAGCCCCAGGCCGATGAACAGGCCGGTGAACAGCCAAAGGCTGGCGGGCGTGGTGGATTTTCCTCGGCTTGCGCCTCTTTTCCTGGCCAAATCGGTTCCTTACATTTCCTCGGGTGCGGATACACCCAGCAGGCCCAGCCCGGATTGCAACACGATACGGGTTGCCTGGATCAGATTCAATCGGGCGTTGCGCAGGTTTTCGTCTTCCACCAGGAACTGGTGCGCGTTGTAGTAAGCGTGCAACTGCGTGGCCACCGCGTGCAGGTAGTGCGCCATCTGGTGCGGCGCCCGCTTGCGGGCAGTGGCGTCGACGGTTTCGGGGAAACGGCTGAGCTCGCGGATCAGGTTGATCTCGTGTTCTTCAGTCAGCACGTCGAGCGCGGCTTCACCAATGGCCTCGTTGTGGGTGAGGTCCATTTGCAGCAGGTTGCGGAACACGCTGCAGATGCGCGCGTGGGCGTACTGGATGTAGTACACCGGGTTTTCGTTGCTGCGCGACTTGGCCAGGTCGAGATCGAAATCCAGGTGCTGGTCGTGCGAGCGCATGATGTAGAAATAACGCGCGGCGTCGTCGCCGGTTTCCTCGCGCAATTCGCGCAGCGTGATGAACTGGCCCGAGCGGGTGGACATCTGCACCTTCTCGCCAAAACGGTACAGCACCGCGAACTGCATCAGGATGATTTCCAGCCGGTCGGGGTCTTGCCCCAGGCCCTGGGCGGCGGCGCGCAGGCGCGCCACGTAACCGTGGTGGTCGGCGCCGAACACGTAGATGGCGCGGTCGAAGCCGCGCTCCAGCTTGTTCAGGAAGTAGGCGATATCCGAGGCGAAGTAGGTGGTGCGACCGTTTTCACGCACCACCACGCGGTCTTTCTCATCGCCCAGTGCGGAGGCGCGGAACCAGGTGGCGCCATCCTTGGTATACAGGTGACCATTTTCGCGCAGCTTCTCGATGGCGTGCTGCACCGCGCCGCTTTCCTCCAGTTCGCGTTCAGAGAACCACAGGTCAAACTCCACGCCAAAATCGGAAAGGTCGTTGCGAATGTCACCGAGAATATCGTTCAGCGCGGTATCGAAAAACTCGCGGTAGCCCGCCTCGCCGAGCAGTTCACGGGCGCGCGCGATGAGGGCGTCGATCCGCCCCTCTCTATCTTCGCTGTCGGGCCCGGGCAAGCCCTGCCACACATCGTTGCCGTTGAAACGGTACTTGTCGCCGTTCTCGCTGCGCACCACGCGGGCGATGTCGTAAATGTATTCGCCGCGGTAGCCGTTCTCCGGGAAGGCCACTTTCTCGCCGCACAGTTCCAGGTAGCGTAGCCAGACGCACACCGCCAGGATGTCCATCTGCCGGCCGTTGTCATTGACGTAATATTCGCGCTGGGTGGTGTAGCCGGCCATGGCCAGGATGTTGGACAGCGTGGCCCCAAAGGCCGCACCCCTGCCGTGACCGACGTGCAGCGGCCCGGTGGGGTTGGCGGAAACAAACTCCACCGTGACCGATTCGGCCTGGTCCGGATTGAGCCTGCCGTAGTCCTCGCGGGCGCGCAGAATTTCCTTCACCACGCCGGTGAAAGCGCCCGGGTTGAGGAAGAAGTTGATAAAGCCGGGTCCTGCAATTTCGGTGCGCGCCACGTGCCGCGAGGGCGGCAGGTTATCGACGATGGCCTGCGCCAACTCGCGCGGCGGCTTCTTCGCTTGCTTGGCGTGAGCCAGCGCCAGGTTGGTGGCGAACTCACCGTGTTCGGGCGAGCGCGTACGCTCCAGTTGCACCGCGTGTTCGGGTACTTCGGGCAGCACGCCGCTGCGCTGCAAATGCAACAGGGACTGCAACAGCAGTTCTTCGATATGTTCTCTCAAGGTGCGGTCCCCGGATCTTGGTTCTGGTTTAATGCTTGGCGCGGCAAAAGCGGCATATTGTAAACCGTAATGGGGGTCGCCTAAAACGTTGCGGCGGGATTACAGCGACTTGCGAGCCGATTCAGGGCGGACGCGCCGCCAGTCGTGCACACCCTGTGGATAACTCTGTGTGTAATCGGGCCGGAGCCTTGCCGATTGCGCCGTGGCGCCTGTGGCCGGATAATAGCGCTTCCTGGGGGCGTTAGCCGATTTTATTAAATAACAAAAACTTAGGTGCGTTTCGCGAGCCAGTTTCACCGACAAGACAAGTAACCCCATGATTTCCTGTTTGGGGTGTTCCTTGTGTATAAAATTTGCCGGGACCAATGCCGGTCGGGGTCATGAGGGTGCAAATTTTCGCGATTCGAAGCCAAATTTTTCATGAATATGACAGATAACAACTACTTAGACCTGGCGGGGATCGTTTAGGCATGGCGGTGTGGATGTGCCTGGGTTTGTTCCTGGCCATAGCGGCTGCGCTCAGCCTTGGATTCCCGGTGGCTTTCACCCTGGCGGGGGTCGCACTGGCGTTTGCTGGCATCGGTGTGTTGAGCGGCACTTTCGACCCGGTGTTCCTGGAGGCCTTCCCCAACCGGATCTACGGCATCATGACCAACGAAACGTTGATCGCGGTGCCGGTGTTCATCTTCATGGGCGTGATGCTCGAGCGCTCGAAGCTCGCCGACCGCCTTTTGCATTCGCTTGCCTTGTTGCTTCCCGGTTTGCCCGGTGGACTGGGTATTGCAGTGGTGCTGGTAGGCGCGATGATGGCAGCGAGCACCGGGATTGTCGGCGCCACCGTGGTGACCATGGGGATGATCTCCCTGCCCACCATGCTGCAACGCGGTTACCACCCTGCGGTTGCCACCGGAACCATTGCTTCGGCCGGAACACTGGGGCAGATCATTCCACCCTCCATCGTGTTGGTGATGCTGGCCGATGTGCTGGCCAATGCCTACCAGCGCGCCCAGCTCGGCATGGGCGTGTTCAGCCCCAAAACCGTTTCGGTGGGCGACCTGTTTGCTGGCGCCATGGTGCCCGGCTTGCTGCTGGTGTTCGCCTATTTCGTTTACCTGGTGGCGCTAGGCTTCTTCCGTCCGTCATTGATGCCGCCGATGAAGGAAGGCGCGCACAGCCACGTGAAACTGCTGTCGCTGCTGAAGCTGGCGGCCGGCCCCCTGTTGCTGATCGTTGCCGTGTTGGGCTCCATCCTGGGTGGCCTGGCGACGCCAACCGAGGCAGCGGCGGTGGGCGCTGTGGGCGCCACGCTGCTGGCCGCTTTGCAGCGCCAGCTCAGTATGACCACGCTCAAGCAGGTGGTTTACCGCACCGCGATGATGACCGCGATGGTATTCATGATCCTGCTGGGCGCATCGCTGTTCAGCCTGGTGTTCCGGGGCTTTGGCGGCGATGAGCTGATTACCGATTTTCTCAACAGCCTGCCGGGTGGGGCGATTGGGGCGATGGTGGTGGTGATGTTGGTGATGTTCCTGCTCGGTTTCGTACTGGACTTCATCGAGATCACCTTTATCGTGGTGCCGATCGTCGCGCCGGTGCTGCTGGCGATGGGCATCGACCCGGTGTGGTTGGGCGTGATGATGGCCCTTAACCTGCAGACTTCGTTCCTGACCCCGCCGTTCGGGTTCTCGCTGTTCTACCTTCGCGGGGTGTGCCCGGAGCACGTGGCTACATCCACCATTTACCGTGGCGTGGTGCCGTTTATTGCCATCCAGTTTGTTTTGCTTGGCTTGCTGGCATTGTGGCCGGGTTTGGCCACCTGGCTACCGCAAAAGTTGCTGGGCGGTTAAACCAGGCGCGCCTGTAGCAGGTATTCCCACACCAAGAGGCTGCCCAGCCCGAAGACCAGCAGCCCGCCAAGGCGGATGTAGCGCACCAGCCCTTCACCGCTCAGCACCCGTGCAAACGGCGTGAGCAAGCCGGGATGTGCCGCCAGGATGGCGCCCTTGGCTGCCATCAACCAGCCAAATGCAGTGATGAAAATGGGCCAGGTGGAAGACCAGTCGTTCACCACCAGGGCGACGAACAGTCCGGAAGCAATCATGAGGAACCCGGTAGGCACCAGCCGCTGCGGGTGAGATTCGAATTCCACGTAGACCCTGGCCCAGGCGCGCGCCTGCAGCAGGTAGGAAAGTCCCAGTAGGGCCAGTGATATCGAGAATACGGCGATCACCGTGGCCTGCATGGCGGCGGCTCAGGTGCGACCGGTGAGGGTCAGCAGCAGCATCAGCGAAAGCAGGATCAGCACCACCCCGCCAACCCGCATGGCCGCCTTCACCATGTTCCTGGGAAAGCGCTCCTGGATCTTGACCATGCCCGGGCTGAGCAGGAAGGTCAGGCCCTTGAAGAAAATCAGCCAGCCGGCAACCGAAATGACAACCACCCAGCCGCCGCTCCAGATGTTGTGGTTGAAGATCACCACCAGGCCGTACACCACCATGCCCAGGCCGGGCATCAGCAGGCGGTGCGGGTGGCGTGAGTATTCTTCGACCAGTTCAAGCCAGGGGCGGGTGGCAAACAACATCGACCATCCCAGCACCAGGAGCAGCGCCGAAGTGATGATGGCAACCGGTAATGTGGTTTCGTATTCCACGGCTATTCTTCCGATTATAGTCGCCGGTTGATGACAGGTCAGCGCGTTTCGAAGATGGCCTGTTGTCCAATCGAGGTGTTGAACTGAGTCTGCTCGCTGAAGCTTTTCAGCGAATCCCAGACCTTGCGTGAAGCCGGGTCACTGGCTGCCAGTTCTTCCAGGTATTCATTGGTCAGGCGCTTGAGTTCATCCAGCACTTCGTCGGGAAAGCGCTTGAGCTCCACGCCGTGCTCATCAATCAGGGTGCGCAGGGCCTGGCCATTGAGCGCATCGAACTCGGCGTACATGTCGGTTACGGCCGCCTGGCAGGCCACTTCGACAATGGACTGCAGGTCTGCCGGCAGGGCATTCCACGCATCGATGTTCACCAGCCCTTCCAGCGCGCTGCCCGGCTCCTGCCAGCCCGGGTAGTAATAGTATTTCGCCGCACGGAACAGGCCGAAGGCCAGGTCGTTGAGTGGCCCCACCCATTCGGCCGCGTCGATGGTGCCGTTTTGAAGGGCGGTAAACAGCTCGGCCCCGGGAATGTTCACCGGTGTGCCGCCGGCGCGCTGGATGACCTCTCCACCCATGCCGGGGATGCGCATCTTCAGGCCCTTGAGGTCGTCGAGACTGTTGATTTCCTTGTTGAACCAGCCGCCCGCCTGGGTCGAAGAGTTGCCGATCACGAACGGCAGCACGCCAAACGGCGCGTAGGTTTCGCGGTAAAGCTCCATACCACCGCCGTAGTAGAACCAGCCGTTCAACTCATGGCCGCCGATGCCGAAAGGCACGCCGATAAAGAACTGCGAGGCGGGAATTTTTCCTTTCCAGTAGTAAGAGGCGCCGTGGCCCATTTCGGCGGTGCCGCGGGAGACGGCGTCGAACACTTCAAAAGGCGGAACCAGCTCATTGCCGGCGTAGACCTTGACCGTCAGGCGGCCGCCGCTCATCGCGGTGATGTTCTCGGCCAGCCTGGCGGCGCCGGTGCCCAGGCCGGGAAAGTCGCGCGGCCAGGTGGTGACCATCTTCCACTCGATCGGGTCTGCCGCTTCACAGTCCCGTTGCGCCGCTGCGTCTGAAGACTGGTTGCCGCATGCTGCCAGAGCACCGGCAGTGCCGGCCCAGGCTGCGTTTCGAACAAAATCACGCCTCTTCATTCCATTCCCTCTTGGTATTGAATTGTTATTGTACGTTCTTGCCATGATCGCGGCGCGCCGGGCGTTCGCGAGTGCGGTAAAATTGTCGCGCTGTGACCATCGACTCGAATCACCCCGCTGAAATTGCCAACTTGCTGGCCGAGCTTCGCGAAGAACATCGCGACCTTGACGAGGCCATCTCGCGGCTTGCCTCGGATCCAGCCATGGACCAGCTGCAGATTACCCGCATGAAGAAGCGCAAGTTGAAGCTCAAGGACTGGATCGCCTACCTGGAGTCCAAGCTGATTCCCGACCTGGACGCCTGAGTCAGGATTCCTCTTCAGCAGCTTGTTCAAGCTGTTTGTCATCGGCCTCTTCCTTGTTGCCGTCGTTTTCCAGCTCCAGCAGGTGTGGCGCCACCTGCATGATGCCATGGCGAATCTCCTTGCTGAGGATCAGCTTGGCGTCCTCGGCAATGCCGGCAATCAGCTCGCTGAATTCATACTTGCCCTGGCTGTTGATGGCGATGATCTCGCTGCTGCGCAACAACTGGATGAATTGGCGGAACAGCGACTTGTCGTAGAAGTCCGGGGCTGCAAACTCGTTGAGGTGCGAAATGCGTTGCGCCGTGAGTGTGCACAGCCGCTCGAGCTCGCCGCGCGCCAGGGTGCCGGACCCGTTCTTGGCCAGCACCGCCACCGTGATGTAGTAGCGTTCATAGGTCTGCAACAGGGCTCGCCCGATCATGCGCAGGTGAAACGCCTTGTCGCTGCCACCGTCGGGTCGCTCCAGCACGCCCTCCGTCCGTTCGGGCAACACCAGGCCGCGGGCGCGCAGCCAGTCAACAAACCCGAAACAGGCTTGTTCGAATCCCTGCTGGTCCCACGGCAGGAACAGCTCGGCCTTGAGAAACGGGTAGACCGCGCCGGCAATGCGTGAAACCGCGCTGGTTTTCACCTTGGGTGAATTGAGGAAGCAAGCTGCCACCAGCGATGGCATGGCCAGCAGGTGAGAAACGTTGTTGCGGAAATACGCCAGCCGCACTGCCTGGTCGGGCTGGATCTCGACAATATCGCCCAGCGGGTGGTCGACCACCCGCAGCACGCCCAGCTCCATGCCGTAGCCGATGATTTCCTCGGGCGTTCGGCTGGTGAAGGTGATGCGGTCTGAATACGCGCAATGCTTGAGCAGGTCGAGGTAGAGGCGCAGCGCTTCCAGCAGGTCGTCGCGGTCGATCGCGTGCTTGGGCATGGCCAGCAGGATGGCGGCCAGCAGGTTAACCGGGCCGACATGGGCGCACAGGTTGATGCCAGTGATGATCTCATTGCCCAGGTCATCAATCAGCGGTGAAAGCCACTGGGGCTTGGTGTCCTCTTCGCTGATCTGCTGGCGCCAGTCCGGCTCATGCTTGTCCAGCAACTCGTCCAGGAACACGGGCTTGGCAAAGCTGACATGTACCTTGCCATAGCGTTGGCGCAGCACCTTGAACACGTTGAGCAGGTCGCCCAGTGATTCGGTTTTCTTTTCCTCGCCGGAAAGCTCGGCAATGTAGCTGTTGCCTTCCACCAGGCGCTCGTAACCGATGTAAATGGGCTGGAACATCACCGGGCGGGTGGGCGCACGCAGGTAGCTGCGCACCGACATCGCCAGCATGCCCGACTTGGGTTGCAGCAGGCGGCCGGTGCGGCTGCGGGTGCCTTCGATGAAGTACTCGATGCTGGTGCCCTGCGACTGGATGGTGCTGAGGTACTCATGGAACACTGCTGAGTACAGCTTCTGGGTGCGGAAGGAGCGGCGCAGGTAGAAGGCGCCGCCCTTGCGCAGGAATCGCCCCACCACCGGCAAATTGAGGTTCACCCCGGCGGCCACGTGCGGCGGCACGAAGCCGTGGTGGTAAACGAAATAGGAAACCAGCAGGTAATCGATGTGGCTGCGGTGGCAGGGCACGTAGATCACTTCGTGATCGGCGGCCACCTTGCGGAAGTCGCTGAAGTGATGCAGCACCACGCCGTCGTAGATCCGGTTCCAGAACCACGACAGCGCCAGCGAGGCGATGCGCACAAAGGAATAGGAATAATCTGCGGCGATCTCGTAGGCGTAGCCGCGCGCAATCTGCCTGGCCTTTTCTTCCGACACTTTGCCGGTTCGCGCCTTGTCGGCAATGGCCTTGCGCACCGATGGGCTGTTGAGCACCCGGCCGACCACGGTGCGACGGTGGGAAAGGTCGGGGCCGATCGCTGCGCTACGCACATGGCGGAAGTGCACGCGCAATATGCGAGAGACTTTGCGCACCATGCGCGCTGCACCCATTTCCTCGCTGGCGGTATCCAGCAATGAAAGCGGCTGGCTGAACTGCACGAAGGTGTTTCGGCCGTTGATAAAGGTGCTGAGCAGGCGGCGCAGGCGTCCGCCCACTTCCCACGATTCCGAGAACAGGATCTTTGCCAGGCCGGTTTCCTTGTCCGGGGCACGGCCCACCAGCACCGTGACCGGTACGATCTGGACGTCTGCCGGCGGCTCCCCTTCATGCGTGGTAATCGCCTTCACCATCTGCTCGAGCATTGCCGAGTGACGGCGGGTGGACGGGCGCATGATCAGCAGGCCCTTTTTGCGCTGCAGCGCCATGTAGGCGCGTGCCTGCACCGTGTCGCCGACCTTCACCGGGGCAACCGGGCGGGGCAGGCCAAGCTGCTCGCAGGCCTTGTCCAGGATCAGCAGGGAGGACAGCGCGTAGCTGTCCAGTGCATAACAAACCGGCTTGTCCGGATCGAGGGTGATTTCGTCAAACGGGTTGGGCAGTACCTTGGATTTGACCCACCAGTGCAGCACGCCACGCCAAAGCAGGAACCACCGCAAGCGGATGGCGCCCCAAAATCCTGTGGCTGGTGTTTCTGCACTCATAAGCCCTGCAAGGATACTGCATGTTGGTTTTTGGGGGTGTTTTTTGGGGCCATGCAGCGCTTCTGTTCAGCTGGTGGGTCCCGGATAACGCTACTCGCGTTTCCGGGATGGAAGTGGGCGGCCAACGCCGCAGTTGCGGGATAAAAAAAGGCTGGCACAAGGCCAGCCCAGAAGTTCCGGCGGAGCCGGAGAGGATCGTGGTACTAATTCATTGCAAGTGTGTGGTAGCAGTCCCTTCTTCTAGCCCGAGTCCTGGGCTTTTTGTCGGCAGCTCACCTGGTGGCGAGATTGTCCTTCTGTCCCTTTTGTTGTTGTGCTTTGCTTGTTATGAATTGTTTGTTATTAACAAGTTATGGGCACATCGTAATCCAGAAGATTAATAGCTGTCAAGCCACAGCGCCAGCAATCTCCTGCTGGATGGCATCGGCGGCTGCGGCGGGGTCGGCGGCGTCGCGGATGGGGCGGCCTACCACCAGGTAATCAGCGCCGCTGGCGATGGCCCTGGCGGGCGTCACCACGCGTTGCTGGTCGTCGTCTTCGTCGTTGTGGATGGGACGAATGCCGGGGCAAACAGTGAGCAGGGCGTGGTCCACGGATTCGCGTAATGCGGGTACTTCAAGCCCGGAAGAGACCACGCCGTCACAGCCCAGCTCAAGGGCGCGCCGGGCGCGTGAAAGCACCAGGGTGCGGGCATCGCACTGGAAGCCCAGGTCGTCGAGGTCACCCTGGTCCAGCGAGGTGAGGGCGGTGACGGCCAGGATCTGGACGTTGCCCTTGGCCTCTGCCGCGGCCCTGAGCATGCTGTCGTTGCCGTGGACGGTGCAGAACTGCACATCGTGACGCGCCAGCTGGCGAACCGCGGAGCCCACCGTTGCGGGAATATCAAACAGCTTCAGGTCGGCGAAGATTTTCTTGCCCATGCCGCGCAGTTCGGCGGCCAGCTCGAAGTAGCTGCCGGAAAGAAAAAACTCCAACCCCAGCTTGTAGAACACCACTGAATCGCCAAGGGTGTGCACCAGGTCGCGGGCGCGCGCCAGGTCGGGCACATCAAGGGCAAAAATCAGTCGCTCACGAACGGGAATCTCTTGTCTGTGGCCGGTCATGGGTTGTTCTCCAGGAAAAAGTCTTGGATCTCAGGCGCGATGTGCTCGGCCAGGTCCATGTGAAAATGGTGGTTGCCCTCGATATCGCGATGCCGCAGCCTGGGCACCACCGCGCGGCGCGCCAAGATGATCTTCTGGAACGGGTTCAGTTCGCCTTGCGCAGCGTGCAGCGAGAGCACCGGCGCCTGGATATTTTCCAGGCAGTTCAGCACCTGCTTCTCGCTGAACATGATGGGGGTCGCCCAGCGCAGTTCGGGGTCGGTGCGCCACACGTAGTGCACGCCTTGCTCGTCCTGCACCTCGCGCACCGCCCGTTCGCAGATGAGTTCTGCGGCTGGCCGCGATATATCGAGAAAGCCGTTTTCCCGCGCCTCCGTCATCTGCTCGATAGAGTCAAACTGGCGCAACGGGCGGCGCGGTCTGCGTGCGCGTTCCAGGCTGCGGCGCAACTGTTGGGCGGTTTCAGATTCTTTGCGCGTAACCGGCCCCAGCCCATCGAGTACGACCAGGCGCCGGACACTGTCGGGCAGGGCGGCTGCATACATCGAACCAACACCGCCGCCCATCGAGTGGCCCAGGATGTTCATCTCCGACCAGCCCAGCGCTTCGCGTACCGAGTCGAGGTCGAACAGGTATTCGCTGAACGAGTAGCGCGTGCCGGGCGGGCGATGATCGGAATGGCCGTGGCCGGGAAAGTCGAGCGCGTACAGGTCCAGCCCGGGCAGGTGCTGGGCCAGCGGCAGGAAAGAGTGGGCGTTATCCAGCCAGCCGTGCAGGCAGACTACTTTCGGCGCGTCCGGGTTCGGCGATGGCCAGTGCAACAGGGCGACGCCGCCGGCGCGGGTGTCGAGGCCAATTTCTTCGCAGGAACGCATGGAAGGTTCACGCGGCCTGCAGCCCGGCGTAGGCCAGCACCAGCCACTTGGCCCCGGCCTGGTCGAAGTTGACCTGCACGCGGGTGTGGTCGCCCTGTCCCTCGAAGGCCATCACGGTGCCTTCGCCAAATTTCTTGTGCACCACCGGCTGGCCCAGCTTGAACGGCCATGCCTGGTTGGGCACATGAGTGCGCGCCACCCGGTCGCGCGCCTGGCTGCGGGAGGCGGGTACGTAGGGGCGCTGGATGGCGGCTCGGGGGCGCACTTCCTCGATCAGCTCCTCGGGAATTTCCTCGATAAAGCGTGATGGCCGGCTGAAGGATTCGGAACCATGCATGCGGCGCACTTCCGCGTAGGAAAGGCACAACTCCTCGCGTGCGCGGGTCATGCCCACGTAGCACAGGCGGCGTTCTTCCTCGAGACGCCCGCCGGCGTCCTCGATGGAGCGCTGGTGGGGGAACAGGCCATCTTCCATGCCGGCGATAAACACCAGTGGAAACTCCAGGCCCTTGGCCGAGTGCATGGTCATCAACTGCACGCAGTCGTCCCAGGCCTCGCCCTGGGTTTCGCCCGCTTCCAGCGCAGCGTGGCTAAGGAAGGATTGCAGTTCGGTCAGCCCCGCATCGGCATCTTCGCCCGGCAGGATAAAGCGGTCGGCGGCGTTGACCAGCTCGCGCAGGTTCTCCTCGCGGGTTTCGCGGCGCTCGCTGGGTTCTTTTTCGTAGGCCTGCACCAGGTTGCTGTCGTCGATCACGCCCTGGATCTGGTTGCCCAGGGTGAAGTCGGCGAGGCGTTCCTGCATGTCGCTGACCAGCTTGACGAAGGCGCCTACCGCGCTGGCCGCGCGGCTCGCCAGCACGCCTTGCTTGAGCGATTCGCCAATCGCCTGCCACAGGGAAAGGCCGCTTTCGCGCGCCTGCAGGCGCAGGTCGGAAATGGTTTTTTCACCGATGCCGCGGGTGGGCTTGTTGATCACCCGTTCAATCGCCGCATCGTCGTTGGGGTTGTTCAACAGGCGCAGGTAAGCCAGCGCGTCTTTTACCTCGCTGCGTTCGAAGAACCGCTGGCCGCCATACACCCGGTAAGGAATCGATTCGCGCAGCAGGTATTCCTCGAACAGGCGTGACTGCGCGGTGGTGCGGTAGAGGATGGCGGCATCGGATGGCTTGCGCCCGCCGTCGATCCAGCGCTTGATGCACTCGATCACGTAGCGCGCCTCTTCCTGCTCGTTGTAGGCGGCGTACAGGTGGATGTTCTTGCCGGTCTCGCCCGCGGTCCACAGCTTCTTGCCCATGCGCCCCTGGTTGTGGGCAATCAGCGCATTGGCGGCATTGAGGATGGTGCCGGTAGAGCGGTAGTTCTGCTCCAGGCGGATGGTGGCGACATCCGGATAGTCGCGCACAAAGAGCTGTACATTTTCCACCTTCGCGCCGCGCCAGCCGTAAATGGACTGGTCGTCATCGCCCACGACAAACACGTTGCCGGATTTGCCGGCCAGCATGCGCAGCCAGGCGTACTGGATGGTGTTGGTGTCCTGGAACTCGTCGATCAGCAGGTGCTGCAGGCGCTTGCGGTAGTGGTCCAGCACCTCGGGCTGTTCCAGCCACAACTCGTGGGCGCGCAGCAGCAGTTCGGCGAAATCGACCAGGCCGCCGCGGTGGCAGTATTCCTGGTAGCGCTGGTAGACGTGGGTCCAGGTGGCGGTGACCGGGTGGTCATTGTGCTCTATGTGCTTGGGCCGCTGGCCTTCATCCTTGCGCGCGTTGATAAACCATTGCGCCTGGCGTGAAGGCCAGTGGGTTTCGTCCAGGCCCTCGTCGCGGATGATACGCCGGATCAGGCGCAGTTGGTCCTCGGAATCAAGAATCTGGAAGCCTTCGGGCAGGCCCACCTCGCGGTGGTGCATGCGCAACAGTCGATGGGCGATACCGTGGAAGGTGCCAATCCACAGTGGGCGGGTGGATATCTGCAGCATCTCGCCGGTGCGGTGGCGCATTTCCCCAGCGGCCTTGTTGGTGAAAGTCACCGCCAGGATGCCCAGCGGCGATACATGTTCCACCTGGATCAACCAGGCAATGCGGTGCACCAGCACACGGGTCTTGCCGCTGCCGGCGCCGGCCAGCACCAGCACGTGACCGGAAGGGGCGGTAACCGCTTCTCGCTGCGCGTCGTTGAGTTCGTCCAGGAGGTGGGAAACGTCCATCGGGTGCGGCCTAGTCCCGGCTGGCGGCCCGCTCTCTGGCCACTGCGCGATAACCGATATCGCTGCGGGTGAACGCGCCGTCCCAGCTAATCTTTTCGCAGGCCTGGTAGGCGGACTGCTGCGCTGATTCGACGCTGTCGCCCAGCGCGCAGACGCAAAGCACGCGGCCGCCGGAAGTGACCACCTCGCCCTCGGCGAGCGCTGTGCCAGCATGAAAGACCTTGCAGTCGTCGCCTTGCACATCCGCCAGCCCGGAAATGGGGTGGCCCTTGGCGTAACTGCCGGGGTAGCCCTCGGCCGCCATCACCACGCCCAGGCAGGGGCGTGCGTCCCACTCGGCTTGCGCCTGGTCCAGGTTGCCGGCCAGCGCCATCTGGCACAGGCCCACCAGGTCGGATTGAAGCCGCATCATGACGGGCTGGGTTTCCGGGTCGCCAAAACGAACATTAAACTCCAGCACGCGCGGCTCGCCTGTAGGTGAAATCATCAAACCGGCGTACAAAAAACCCGTGAATGGATGTCCTTCCGCCGCCATGCCGTCGATCACCGGCTGGATCACTTCCGCCATGGCGCGTCGGTGCATGGCCTGGTCCACCACCGGCGCGGGGGAGTAGGCGCCCATGCCGCCGGTGTTGGGGCCGGTGTCGCCATCGCCGACTGCCTTGTGGTCCTGCGAGGTGGCCAATGGCAGCACGTGCGCGCCGTCGGCCATGACGATAAAACTGGCTTCCTCGCCTTCGAGGAATTCCTCGATCACCACGTTGCTGCCGGCCTTGCCAAAGGCGTTGCCTTCCAGCATGTCCTGGACCGCGGCGATGGCCTCATCTTCGCTCTGGGCCACGATCACGCCTTTGCCAGCGGCCAGGCCATCAGCTTTCACCACGATCGGCGCGCCGTGCTCACGGATAAACGCGATGGCCGGTTCGGGCTCAGAAAAATTGCCGTAGGCCGCGGTGGGAATGTTGTGGCGGGTCATGAAGGCCTTGGCGAATGCCTTGGAGCCTTCCAGTTGGGCCGCCGCG
The DNA here is from genome assembly GCA_030428105.1 of Gammaproteobacteria bacterium. Taxonomy (GTDB): domain Bacteria; phylum Pseudomonadota; class Gammaproteobacteria; order Xanthomonadales; family SZUA-36; genus JAUIBE01. Next base: position 229,229 of record JAUIBE010000002.1, on the reverse strand, counting down.
GCCGAAGGGCCAAAGCACGCCAACCCGGCCTCGGAAAAGCGGTCGACAATGCCGGCGGCCAACGGGTCTTCCGGACCGATGATGGTGAGGCCCACGCCGCGCTCACGGGCAAAGTGGATCAGGCCTTCGGTGTCGTTGGCGGCGACGGGGATGTTTTCCACCCCGGCTTCCATCGCCGTGCCGGCGTTGCCCGGCGCCACGAAAACGTGCTCGACCTGGGCAGACTGGGCCGCTTTCCAGGCCAGGGCGTGTTCGCGCCCACCGCTGCCAACAATAAGAACGTTCATGTATTTAGTGCCTGAAATGCCGGATGCCGGTGAACACCATGGTCATGCCGTGCTCGTTGGCTGCGGCAATCACCTCGTCATCGCGCTTTGAGCCGCCGGGCTGGATGACCGCCACGACGCCGGCTTGCGCCGCAGTATCGATACCATCGCGGAAGGGAAAGAAGGCATCCGAGGCCATCGCGCTGCCCTGGAGCGACAGGCCGGCATCGTGCGCTTTCCAGGCGGCAATACGCGCTGAATCGACACGGCTCATCTGGCCGGCGCCCACGCCCAGGGTGCGTTCGCCGGCGGCGTAGACGATGGCGTTGGACTTCACCATCTTGCCGACTTTCCAGGCAAACAACAGGTCGTTCCACTCCTGCTCGGAGGGGGCACGCTCGCTCACCACCTGGCAATCGGCACGCGTCACCATGGCATCGTCGGTGGATTGCAGCAGCATGCCGCCGCCCACGCTGCGGATGTTCAGGCCGCCGGCCATGTCCGCTTTCGGGATCACCAACACGCGAATGTTCTGCTTGCTCGCCAGTTTCTGTAGCGCTTCGGCGGTGAATGCCGGGGCAATCATCAACTCAACAAACTGGCGGTCGATGATGGTGGCCGCGGTTTCCTCGTCCACCTCGGTGTTAAACGCAATCACCCCGCCGAAGGCAGAGGTGGAGTCGGTGGCGTAGGCGTTCTCGTAGGCTTCCAGCGGCGAAACCGCGCTGGCCACTCCGCAGGGGTTGGCATGCTTGACGATGACGCAGCTGGGCGCTTCGAACTGGCGAACACATTGCCAGGCCGCGTCGGCATCGGCGATGTTATTGAACGAGAGTTCCTTGCCCTGGACCTGGGTCATGTCCGACAAGGTCCCGGGCGCGGGCGCCGTATCGCGATACCACGCGGCCTGCTGGTGCGGATTCTCGCCATAACGCAAATCCTGCGCCTTGCTGAACGCGGTATTGGCCTGGCCGGGAAAGGCGTTGGCTGGTTCGCTCGGCGTGCGCGCGGAAAGCCAGCTGCTGATCGCGTCGTCGTAACGCGCCACCAGGTTGAATGCATCTACCGAAAGGCGGTAGCGGGTTTGTTCGGCCAGCGCGCCGGTTTCCTCGAGCTCAGCGAGCACCGCGTTGTACTGCGTGGGTGCAGTTACCACTGCCACCGAGCGAAAATTCTTGGCGGCCGAACGCAGCATGGCCGGCCCGCCGATGTCGATGTTCTCGATGGCGTCTTCAAAACTGCAACCGGGGTTGGCGGTCACTTTCTCGAAGGGGTAAAGGTTTAGCGCCAGCAGGGAGATTCGCGGAATGCCCAGTTCAGACATCAGGGCATCGTCTTCGCCGGCGCGGCCGAGCAGGCCGCCGTGCACTTTCGGGTGCAGGGTCTTGACCCGCCCATCCATGATTTCGGGGAAGCCGGTGTGCTCGGATACGTCGGTCACTTGCAGGCCGGCCTCGCGCAATGCGCTGGCAGTGCCCCCGGTGCTGAGCAGGCCGAAGCCGAGGTCGCTGAGACCGCGGGCAAATTCGACCACCCCGGTCTTGTCTGAAACGCTGATCAGCGCGAGCTTTGACGCGCCGGTGCCAGGATCCCCCTGGAGCTGCGCCTCGTCAGTACCTCCGGGACTTGCCATTGGTCACCGGTATGTCATAGCGGAGCAACTTCGAACGCAGGGTATTGCGCGTGATGCCAAGGATACGCGCGGCGCGTGACTGGTTATAACCAGTGAACTTCAACACCTCTTCGATCAGCGGTGGTTCGACCTCGGCAAGCAGGATCTGGTACAGGTCTTCGGCCTGTGAGGAGCCCATGTCGTTGAGGTAGTTCCTGATCGAATTTTGCACGGTTTCCCGCAATGTGGGTGGTGCGGTGTGGCGCACGACTGCGGGCCTGGCTGTGGTTGTCTGTCGCTGTGTTGTCTGGATTTCTTGGGTGGCTACTTGAGCTGGCATTGTCTTTTTTTGTTGGAACCTGGTGCTTTTTTACTGGCTCTGGTCCGGGACCATGGAAGGTTCCGAATCGGGCGAAATCTGGAAAAATCTGGGAGTCCCTGCCCCAATTCCGGTTGTTGCGCCGGAACCTCTAACCCTACCACATATTTCTTTGGCCGGGTCATCGCCATCCGGGCGATGATCAGTGGAACTTCATTTCGAAGCCCACGGCGTGTTGGCCGGGGTCCATCAGCTCCATGATGACCGGCAGGTAGGCGCCCGGAGGCATGCCAGAATCCAGGTCGGAAGTGGAAGGAAGGTATTCCTCGGGGCCAAAAACACGCGCCGCCAGGGGTTGGTTCTGGGCATCAAACAAGGTGATCTGCAGCGCCGGGAACGGTTGCTCACGATCGGCGCGATTGACCACGGTTGCGTTGAGGATCAGCGCTTCGTCGAGGGTGGGGTGGCTGTGCATCTCGCTGCTGGCCAGGCGCAGCAACTCGAGGTTGCGGTAAAGCGGCGCCGGCGCCGGATCGGCCAACCCGACCTTCTCCAGCGCGCCGTGGATGGAGGGCGAGGCCAGCAGGGCATCGCCACTGACAAAGAACAGGTTTAGCAGGGTGACCACGCCCATTGCGGCGGCCGCGGCCATCCAGGCGCGCTGGCCATTGGCCGGAGCGGGTGAGGTTGGTTCTGCCTGGGCGCCAAATCCGGCCGCCTTGAGCAGCGCGGCTTCCTCGTCGGAGATTTCGGTGGGCGCTTCAGCCGGCTGGCCGTTGCCTGGTTCGCTGGGAAGACCCAGCACCGGTGGTTGGCGATTGCCCGCCTCCGGGGTGGTGGGCTTGTCGCCCGCGCCGGGCCACTGGTCGAACAGGTTCTGCAGGGCGTTGCTGACCTTGTTGCATTTGCCGCAGCGGTAAAGACCATTGCCCTGCGCCAGCAGAACCGCGTTCAAAGGGTGGACCGTATGACAGCCGGGACAGCGGGTAAACATGGTGTCGATTACCTTGGAGAATGCCGGGCGCCAGGCCTAGCTGTCTTCCTGCGCCGAGTACATTTCCGCCAGCTCGCGGTAGCGGTCAAGGTCGCGCTGGAAGTCATCGCGGATGTTTTGCTCACGCACCTTCAGGCCGCGCAGCGAGCTCTGGTTCTCCTCGAGCTGGGAACGGATCTTGCTGATGTTGGCCAGCATGTCTTCGCTCACTTCCAGGCCTGCTCGCTGGCGGTGGCCAGCAGCGTCGATGCTGGAGCGCAGGCTGGTTTTGAGGCTTTGCTCGGTGGCGCTTAGCAGCCGCTCGTCGTACTCGAGCTGGTTGATCTCGATTTCCATCGCGTCGATCAGCTCTTCTTCGGAGTGATAGCGCAACATCAGCAGGCGATCCATGCGCTGCTGTTTTTCAGCATCGGTGTACAAAGGATCGGGCCTTTTCATGCCGGACTTGTCGGTGGGGAGCGGGGTTTTGCCTTCCAGCGGGTCGGGGGCGCCGTCTTCGGCCACCGGATCGGGGGCGTGACTGACGCCTTCCTCGGTGACCATGCCATCACCACGCAATTCGTCGTGGGTTTCTCCCTTCCAGTTGGGTGGCAGTGTTTCGCTGTAGTGAACCTTGCCTTCTTCATCCACCCAGCGGTAAACCTTTTTCTGGGCCAGGGCGGGTTGGGCGGCCAGGAGCGCCGCCAGCAGGGCGCCCAGCAGTGTAGCCGGAGTGGCAGCTTGCATGATGGCTGTCCTTGTCATGTCATGCTCCGTATCGTTCGCGATAGCGTTCGATGGCTTCCAGGTCCATGGCCGCAAGTGGGTCCTTTTCCTGTCCACCATGGTTGCCCAATATGATATCACCGCCATCCCGGAATTGGCCCAGGAAGCGGATGAGATCTTCCAGGTTGGCAATGGCAATGCAGGGAAAGCCGTGGCGCGCTGTCAGTTCCTGGGTTGCCGATCGTTCACCCTCGCCGCGTTCCTGGCGGTCGAGCGCAATGGCGATGCCCGCCACTTCTGCCCCGGCGTTGCGGATCAGCTCAATCGACTCGCGCGCCGAGGTGCCGGCGGATACCACGTCATCGATAATCAACACTCGCCCGCGCAGCGGCGCGCCGACAATCACGCCGCCCTCGCCGTGGTCCTTGGCCTCTTTGCGGTTGTAGGCGTAAGCGACGTTGGCGTCTTTTTCGGCCAGTGCCACCGCCGTCGCGGCAGCCAGCGGGATGCCCTTGTAGGCCGGTCCAAACAGCATGTCGAAGCCAACCCCGGAATTGAGTATCGCACCCGCATAGCAGGCAGCCAGCTCACCCAGTGAGGCGCCGTCATCGAAGCCGCCAGCGTTGAAAAAATACGGGCTCAGCCGCCCGGACTTGAGGGTGAACTCGCCGAAGCGAAGGTTGCCCTTGCGCAGGGCGAGATTGAAGAACTGTTGCTTGTAATCCTGCATGCCAATCTTTGCCGTGGATCAAAGCGCAGAGTATAGGCGAGTTCTCTGGCACTTTACCCCGGCGCCGTCTATGCTGGCGCACTTTCGGAACGGGAACAGTACACGGTGCGCATCATTTCACTGAACGCCAACGGCATTCGTGCCGCCCACCGCAAGAATTTTTTCCCCTGGATGCATGCACGCAAGGCAGACGTCGTGTGCATCCAGGAAACCAAGGCCCAGCACCCCAACCTCACCGACCGCGATTTCCACCCGCTGGGTTATCACTGCTTCTACCACGACGCGGTGAAAAAGGGCTACAGCGGCACCGCGATCTACAGCAAGCACCAGCCCGACCGGGTGCACTATGGCCTGGGTTGGGAGCTGATGGACAACGAGGGGCGCTGGTTGCAGGCCGATTTTGGTGACCTTTCGGTGGTCTCTCTGTACATGCCGTCGGGCTCGAGCAGCGAGGAGCGCCAGGAGATCAAGTTCGAGGTGATGGATTACCTGATGCCGCGGCTGAAGAAGATGGCAAAGGATGGCCGCGAGTACATCATCTGCGGCGACTGGAACATCGCCCACAAGGAAATTGATATCAAGAACTGGCGCGGCAACCTGAAGAATTCCGGCTTCCTGCCCGAAGAGCGCGCGTGGATGAGCGAGCTGTTCGGCAAGGCCGGCTGGGTGGATACCTTTCGTCAGCTTGACGCACGCGAAGAGCAGTACACCTGGTGGTCGAACCGCGGACGCGCCTGGGACAACAACACCGGTTGGCGTATCGATTACCATGTGTGCACGCCGGGCATTTCGGCCACGGCCCGCAACGTGGAGATCTACAAGGACGAGCGTTTTTCCGATCACGCCCCATTGACCATGGACTACGAATACGAAATTCCGGAGCGCGTGTTGCCTTGAGCGAACCGGTCGCAGCCGCGCCGCAGCGCAACTGGAAGGAGATCCTGTTTAACCGGAAGATGCTGACCTGCATCTTTCTCGGCTTCTCATCCGGCCTGCCGCTGTTCATCCTGGTCTCGCTGGTTTCCGCCTGGCTTCGTCGCGCCGACATCGATCTTTCCACCATCGGCCTGTTTGCCCTGGTCGGGCTGCCCTACACCTGGAAATTCCTGTGGTCGCCGCTGATGGACCGCTACTCGCTGCCCTTCCTTGGCCGGCGAAGGGGATGGGCGCTGCTTTCCCAGCTTGGCGTGCTGGTGTGCGTTGGCCTGCTTGGCCACTTCGACCCGCAACAATCGATGCCGGTGGTCATTGTCATCGTCTCGCTGGTGGCGTTTTTCGGCGCCAGCCAGGACATCGTGATCGATGCCTACCGTCGTGAATTGCTGGAAGACGATGAGCTCGGCACCGGCACCTCGATGTGGATCAACGCCTACCGGGTGTCACAACTGGTGCCCGGCTCGCTCGCCCTGATCCTATCCGATCATGTTCCCTGGAGCGTGGTGTTCTGGGTGACGGCGGCGTTCATGCTGGTAGGCATGGTCACGGTGCTGGTGGTGAAAGAGGTGAGCAACGAGTTGCTGGCGCCGAAGACTTTGCGCGAAGCGGTGGTAGACCCTTTCAAGGAGTTTTTCCAGCGCGATGGCATCAAGAGCGGCCTGGCCATCCTGGCCTTCATGTTTTTCTACAAGCTCGGCGACAACCTGGCCACGGCGCTGGCTACACCGTTCTATATCGACATGGGTTACAGCAACACCGAGATTGGCACAGTGGCTAAGTTTGCCGGCCTGTGGGCGGGTATAGCCGGTGGTGTGCTGGGTGGCGTGGTCATGCTCAAGGTGAGCATCAACCGCGCGCTGTGGATGTTCGGCTTTGTCCAGATGGCCACCATCCTGCCCTATGTCTGGCTCAGCCAGGCTGGGCCGACTCTCGCCGGGCTTTTCGTTGTAGTCAGCGGTGAGTACCTGGGCGTTGGCCTGGGCGCAATCGCGTTAACGGCCTACATGGCGCGGGAAACCAGCAAGGCGTTCACGGCAACGCAGTTCGCGCTGTTCAGCAGTTTTATCGCCATTCCGCGCACGGTTGCCAACGCCACCACCGGCTTTATCGTCGAGTCGGTGGGCTGGACCACCTTCTACTGGATCTGCTTCGCGGTGGCGGTGCCCGGCATGTTGCTGCTGCTCAAGGTCGCGCCCTGGCGGGGCGGGAAATCTCCCAACTAGAGCGCTGGAGAAACCCGCGCGCCAAACGGCAAGATCGCCAGCCGCACCATCTTCAGGTGCTGCACTGCCAGCGGCAGGCCGATGATCGTAATGCCCAGCACCACCGCCATCACCAGGTGGAAAATCGCCAGCTCAACCCCGGGCAGGATCAGCCAGATGATGTTCATAATGATGGCCAGCACGCCACCGGGCGGTTCGGTTTCGCGCACCTCGCTGCCGAATGGCGCCAGCGCCAGGCGCGACAGCTTGAAGCACTGCAGGCCAAATGGAATGCCAATGATGGTGATGCACAGCAGGATGCCGCCCAGGGCGTAGGCCAGGGCAACCAGGAAACCGCCCAGCAGTAACCACAGCAGGTTCAACAACAGCGACATGGCAACGCGCTCCGTTCAGGGGTGATGAATGGAACCTAGCAGAACGGGGTGGCGTGCGCCTGTGATAGAAGTCGTGTCGAGGCTGCGCTCGGCCAGCCGCTCGCGCGCCAGCCAGGCGAACAGGGTGGCTTCCACCGCGTCGGGATTGACGCCGCGGGATTCGGTGGTTTGCACGCTGGTGCCAGGGAGCAGGGCACGCAGGCGTTGAAGAACATGGCCATTGTGTGCGCCACCGCCGCAGACCAGCACTTCGCGGGCATCGCCCGGTACCGCATCGGCCACTGAACGGGCTGTCAGCTCCGCCAGCGTGGCCTGGATGTCCTGCGGCGGGAACTCGGCCAGTTCGGCCTTCGATTCCAGCCAGTGCATGTTGAAGTATTCCACCCCGGTGCTTTTCGGCGGCAGGCGGCTGAACCAGGGGTCTTCGAGCAGCGTTATCAATAGTGGCTGGATGACCGTGCCGGAGGCCGCCCAGGCGCCGTCCTGGTCAAAGTCCTTGTTTTGCTGGTGTTGGATCCAGCCATCCAGCAGGCAATTGGCCGGCCCGGTGTCGTAGCCGCTGACCTGGCCGCCTGAATCCACCAGCGAGACATTGGCGATGCCGCCCAGGTTGATCACCGCCGCCTGGCCCGACCCGGGCTGGAACAGGGCGCGGTGCAACAGCGGCGCCAGCGGGGCGCCTTCGCCGCCAGCCTGCAGATCTGCAGTGCGAAAATCGCCCACCGTGGTAATGCCGGTGAGCGAAGCGATCAATGCCGGGTTGCCAAGCTGGATAGATTCGGGCGGCTCGTGCCAGACCGTCTGGCCGTGGGAGCCAATTGCCGTGATGTCTCCCCGCTCGAGGCCGGCTTCCGCCAGCAGGCGGTTCGCGCTTTCGGCGAAGAATCGGCCCAGTTCATCGTGGAGTTGCGCCAGGTCGGAATCGGCTGGTCGCTGGGCCGGGCCAATCAGCTTGCGCAGCGTGGTTGCCAGGTGTTCGGGGTAGGGCAGGCACAGGCTGCGCTCCAGCGCCGGCTGGTCATCATCGAACCGGACCAGGCCAATATCGGCGCCGTCCCGGCTGGTGCCGGAAATCATGCCGATAAAACGTTGGGGCGCGCTGGGGTTACTTGGCGCTGGCATAGAACGACGTTGATTCCAGCCTGCGGAGGCGGGTCAACATCGGCGCGGACTGCTGTTGGAATTCGTCCAGGGTATTGCCGTCCAGCGGAATGACTTCGGGCAGCGGTACGGTACGCGGGTTGCGATGTACCCCGTTGACCACGAATTCGTAATGCAGGTGCGGACCGGATGCCAGGCCGGTGGAGCCTACATAGCCGATGGTCTGTCCCTGGCGCACTTTCTGGCCTTCCTTCACCGCGCGGTTGCTGAAGTGCAGGTACTTGGTAACGATGCCATCGGAGTGCTGGATGAAAACGTGATGGCCGTTGGAGTTGGAGTACGCTGAACGGATCACCTTGCCATCGCCTGCCGCGTAAACCGGGGTTCCGCGCGGCGCGTAGTAGTCGATGCCGTTGTGTGGTCGCACGCGCTTGAGAACCGGGTGCATGCGCTTCGGGTTAAAGCCAGAAGAGATATACGAGAAGTTCAGCGGCGCGCGCAGGAATTCGCGGCGCATGGTGCGGCCATCCGGGTCGTAATAATCAAAGCCAGCCTCAGACTCATGGCCAATAGCGCGGTAGCGCTGCCCCTGGCTGACAAAGGTGGCGGCCAGGATGCGGCCGTCCTTGAGAAACTCGCCTTCGCGGAACAGCTTCTCGTAAATAATGAAGAACTGGTCGCCCTCGCGAACGTCGAGGACAAAGTCGAGATCCCAGCCGAAGATGTTGGCCAGGTCCATGATCACCGTATCACTGATGCCGGCTTCCTTGGCCGCTGCATACATGGAGCTGGTGATTACGCCGTCGGCTTCCGCCACCTCGGTGGTGATTTCTCGTTCGACCAGGCTGCTGTGCAGCGCATCGCCTTCTTTGCTGACCACCAGGTACTGGGTGTCATTCAGGGCATAGCGCATCTTCTCGAAAGCGCCTTGCTCGTCATTCTGGAATTCAAACAGGTCGCCGGGGCGGATGCGCGCCAGTTTCTGGGTGTTCTCGTCCAGCGTAACCAGCTGATGCAGGGTCGCGGCGCTGTAGCCCTGCTCGTTGAAGATTGCCCCCAGGGTTTGTCCGCTGCGCACGGAAACTGCGTTCCAGCTTCCGGAGTCGACCGGCTCTGCGGTATCTTCAAGTGGCTGCTCGGGAAGTGCAGGCACATGCTCAACCAACTGTTCGGGAACAACCCGCGGGAAGGCTTCAGTTGAAGCGTCGGCAACGACTTCTGCCGCCGAATCCTTTGTTGGATTAAGCCCGCCCAGGGCCAGGCTCACGGCAACGAGCGTCACCGCAAACGCCGTAAGGCGTTGATTTGTAAGCCAGGGAGCCTTCCGCCTCGCGTGCGCAGCGAGGTGGCGGACCGATCTTTTCAATTCCTCAGACAATCGCTGTCCAATCATGAATCGTGCCGGATTCCCGCACGGGACGGTAACCATACTGAAAAATCTGGCCGGAGTACAAGCAAAATTGCTCAAAAATGGACCGCTTCATCGCACGCCCGGCCTGGTTTTTCCTGTTCACTCAGACCCCATTTTTAATACAATGCACGGTTTCCCGTCGCCGGATTGAGTGGAGCATATGTCGGATCTGGATAAAGCGCTAGCGCTGATTGCGCGCGGCACAGACGAACTCACCAAGGCCGAAGAGCTTCGAGAGCGGCTGGCGTATTCGCGCCCGTTGCGGGTGAAAGTGGGTTTCGACCCGACGGCGCCGGACCTGCACATTGGCCACACCGTGGTGCTGAACAAGATGCGCCAGTTCCAGGACCTGGGGCACACGGTCATCTTCCTGATCGGCGACTTCACCGGCCTGATTGGCGACCCCACCGGCAAGAGCGAGACCCGCAAGCCGCTGACCCGTGAGCAGGTGCAGGAAAACGCCGACACCTACGCCGAGCAGGTGTTCAAGGTGCTGGACCGCGACAAGACCGAGGTGCGGTTCAACTCCGAGTGGCTTAACGAGCTGGGCTCGGTGGGCATGATTGAACTGGCCGCCAAGTACACCGTGGCGCGGATGTTGGAGCGCGATGATTTCGAGCGCCGCTTCAAGGGCAACCAGCCCATCGCCATTCACGAGTTTCTCTACCCGCTATCGCAAGGCTACGACTCGGTGATGCTGGAAGCCGACGTCGAGATGGGCGGCACCGACCAGAAATTCAACCTGCACGTGGGCCGCCACCTGCAGCAGCACTACGGCCAGGCGCCGCAGGTGATCATTACCCTGCCGCTGCTGGAAGGGTTGGACGGAGTGCAGAAGATGTCCAAGTCACTGGGCAACTACGTTGGCATCACCGAGGCGCCCGACCAGATGTTTGGAAAGCTGATGTCTATTTCAGACGACCTGATGTGGCGTTATTTCGAATTGCTCAGCTTCCGCAGCAACGAGGAAATCGAGACCTTCCGCACCGAGGTGGGCGAGGGCAAGAATCCGCGCGACATCAAGTTCCTGCTGTGCGAGGAAATTGTCGAGCGCTTTTACGACAAGGCCGCCGCCGATGCCGCGCGTGAAACCTTTGTCGATCGTTTCCGCCAGGGCGCGATGCCGGAAGACATCCCCGAGCGCACCCTGGAAACCTCGGGTGAGGGCGTGGGCATTGCCGCGGCGCTTACCCAGTGCGGCCTCACCGCCAGCAACTCCGAGGCCTTCCGCCTGATCAAGCAAGGCGGGGTGCGGATTGATGGCGAAAAAGTCAGCGACCGCTCGCTCACGCTCGAGCCCGGTTTTGACGGTGTTCTGCAAGTGGGCAAGCTCAAGTTCTGCAAAGCCCAGGTCAAATGAGTGCTGAATGGAAAGCAGTTCGAACCCTGGATGAGATTGACTGGGATCGCTGGCAAGCCTGCGACCGCGCCACCCTGGTGTTCGTGTTTCGCGGCGATGAAATCCTGCTGATCAACAAGAAGACCGGCCTCGGCAAGGGCAAGGTCAACGGCCCCGGCGGCAAGGTTGACCCGGGCGAAACCCCCGAGGTCTGCGCCGTTCGCGAGTGCCAGGAAGAGCTGGGCATCACCGTTTCCGATCTTGAGTACTGCGGCCAGCACCGTTTCCAGTTTGTCGATGGCTACTCCATCCATGTCTGGGTGTACCGCACCACCGCGTTCGAAGGCGTGCCGGTCTCTTCGCCGGAAGCCGACCCGCTGTGGGTCCGCCAGGACGAAGTCCCCTACGATGAAATGTGGGAAGATGACCGCCTCTGGTTGCCCATGATGATCCGCGGCGAGCGCTTCCAGACCCGCTGGATTTTCGATGGCGACCACATGCTGGACCACGTGATTGAGCCGGATGGCGCCAATGAGTCGTGGCAATCCGGCCCACCCCAAAAAGCTGGAGCTGTTTGATGAAAACCAGGTTGTTTACCACCGCCGGGCTGTTGCTCGCCATGCACACCAGCGCCTTGCTGGCCAGCTACGAGGACCACCTCGCCCAGGCGATGGCCATCACCCAGCGTGCGCTGATTGCCGATACCCACGTTGATATGCCCTACCGCTTGCACGATGGCTGGGCCGACGTTACGCGGTCCCAGCCGGACCGCAACTTTGACTATCCGCGCGCCCGCCAGGGTGGGCTCGACCTGCCGTTCATGTCGATTTACACCCCGGCCGAGATGGAAGAAGCGGGCGGCGGGTATGAGCTGGCCAACACCCTGATCGACAACGTCGAGGCGCTGGTGGGCCGCGCGCCGGGCAAATTCGCCATGGCGCACTCCACCCAGGACGTGGTCAAGGCCAGGGCGCAGGGCATGATCGCGTTGGCGCTGGGCATGGAAAACGGTTCGCCCATTGAGGGGGACCTGCAAAAACTGCAGCACTTCTACAACCGCGGCATCCGCTACATCACGCTGGCGCACTCGCTCTCCAACCATATTTCCGACTCTTCTTATGATGAGAACCGGCAGTGGAATGGCCTCAGCCCTTTTGGCCGCGAAGTCGTGGCCGAGATGAATCGCCTGGGCATCATGATTGATGTCTCCCATGTTTCGGACGAGGCCTTTTTCCAGGTCATGGAGCTGTCGAAGGCGCCGGTGCTGGCGACGCACTCCTCTGCCCGACATTTCACCCCCGGCTTTGAACGCAACATGAGCGACGAGATGATCAAGGCGCTGGCCGCGCGTGATGGCATCATCATGATCAACTTCGGTTCTTCGTTCCTCACCGACAAAGCGCGCCAGTGGTACATCGCGATGGGCGAGGCCCGCGACGCGTGGCTGGCTGAAAGCGGCGCTGACCCCGAAGGCCCGGAAGTGACGGAGTGGATGATGGCCTACGCCGAGAAAGATCCGTTTCCCTATGCAGATCTTTCCGATGCGGTCGATCACTTCGATCACGTCATCAAGCTGGTGGGTGTGGAATACGTTGGTATCGGCTCGGATTACGACGGCGTGGGCGACAGCCTGCCGACGGGCCTGAAAGACGTTTCCACCTACCCCAACCTGGTGGCGGAATTTCTTGACCGTGGCTATTCAGAGCCTGATATCGAGGCGATCCTGGGTGGCAACCTGATGCGCGTCTGGCGCGCCGTGGAAGCCTACGCCGCCGAGCAAGCGCGCTAGACCTTTCCGCAGTGGACCTGTCGCTGGCGGTTGTCGGCCTGGCGGCTTTTTTCGCCGCCGGACTCACGATGTACTCGGGTTTCGGCCTGGGCACCCTGATGCTGCCGGTCTTCTCGCTGTTTTTCCCGGTGGAAGTGGCAGTGGTGGCCACGGCGCTGGTTCATGGCGCCAACAATGTCTTCAAGGTCAGCCTGCTGGGCAAGTTTGCCGATTGGCAAATTGTCGGGCGTTTCGGTATTCCGGCCATCGTTGCGGCGATGCTGGGCGCGGCCGCGCTGGGTTGGTTTGCCCGTTTCGACCTGGGCTGGTCTTACCAGCTGGCGGGTGCTCAGGCGGAGGTCACGCCGGTCAAGCTGGTGATTGGCGTGCTGATGTTTGGCTTCGCGCTGTTTGAACTGTTGCCACGGTTTCGCAAGCTCGAGTTTGATCGCAAATACCTGCCCCTTGGCGGCGTGCTTTCCGGGTTTTTCGGCGGGCTTTCAGGGCACCAGGGCGCGTTGCGCTCGGCTTTTCTCGCCAAGGCGGGCCTGGACACCCAGGCTTTCGTGGGCAGCAACGCCGTCATCGGCTTCCTGGTAGACCTTACCCGAATCGTTGTTTACGGCTGGCTGCTGTATCTCGCCGGCGCTGGCCTGGGGTCGTTCGATGGCTGGACCCTGGTGGCGGCGGGTTCGCTCGCCGCTTTCGCCGGGGTGCTGGTCGGCAAGCGCTTTCTGCACAAGGTCACCATGCGCAGCATCCAGACTCTGGTTGGGTTTTTGCTGTTCGCGGTAGCGATCGGCCTGGTCACCGGCTTGATCTGATCATCCCCGGCATGAAAAACTGCAAGCTGGGCTGTTCGCCCGGATTTGCGGGCTGGTGAAGCCGACGCCTGCGCGCGCCAATTGAACTCAGGCAAACTTTGGGGCTCTTTGCATCATGGATCGATATCTTTCTCTGGGCTTTTTCCTGCTGCTGGTGGTCGCTGCGTCGGCCTACGGCGGCACCTTCGAGGCCGGCGCCTGGTACCAGATGCTGAACAAGCCGGAATGGACGCCGCCGCCGTGGCTGTACGGCCCGGTGTGGGCAGTGCTCTACGTGCTAATGGCGGTTGCCGCCTGGCAGGTCTGGCTTTCCGGTCGCAGTATTCGCGTCGGCGCGCTCACCTGGTGGTTGCTGGTGTTGTTGATGAACGTGGCCTGGTCGTGGCTCATGTTCGAACTGCACCGCCCTGGCTGGGCGTTCATGCTGCTGGTGCTGATCGTGGCAGTCGCCATCATGTGCACGCGCGCCTTCTTCCTGGTCAAGCGCCAGGCCGGTACCCTGATGATTCCGCTGGTGCTGTGGCTGGCGTTCGCGGCCTACCTTAATTACGCCATCTGGACCATGAACGCAGGCGGCTTCGGCAACTTGCTGGGCGGTTAGTGATGGCCCGTGGCAATCGGCGATAGGTATCCGATCACGTCTCGCTCCGGTCTGGATGATCATTGAGTGGCTTGAGGTCTGCACCGCAGTGTGGGCAATGCGAATGCGCCGGGCTGTCTCGCAGCGCGTCGCGCGTCAATGAGAAAGTATCACGGTGGCTAAGCCCCAGTTCGCGGGCGAGGCGCTGGGCGCGGCGCTGTTCGTCTTCGGACATCTCGCCGTCCTCGGTGAAACGCCGAACCTCGCGATAGTAGACTGCCTCGCGACGACGCATCTCGGTGGAAAAGCCTGAAGCCAGGATACCCGCGGGCAAAGCGGCCAGGCCGATGCCGATCATCGAAACAAAGCCGCCAAAAACCTTTCCCCAAACCGTCACTGGCACGACGTCGCCATAACCCACCGTGGTGATCGTGACCACAGCCCACCACAAAGATCGGGGCAAGCTGCCGAAATGCTCGGGCTGTGCGGTACGCTCAAACAGGAAGATGCCCCAGGCCGTCATGACCAGCATCACCATCATTACGAAAGTGACCACCAGCAGCGTATTGGCCTCGCGGTAAAGCACGCTGGTGAGGATTCTCAGCGCCGGCGAATAGCGCGTCAGCTTGAACACCCGCAGCAGGCGCAGTCCGCGGAAAATACGCAGCATGAGCATGGAGTGAGCGCCGCCCGGCACCAGCAGGAAAATGTAGAACGGCAGGATGGCGAGCAGGTCGATCAGGCCAAGCGGGGAAAACACCCAGCGCAGGCGCGCCTTTGCCGGGCTGCGATCCGGCTGGCCCTCGCGATCAACACAGGACCAAAGGCGTAGCAGGTACTCGACGGTGAATATCGCCACGCTGAAGAGTTCGAATCTCCAGAAGAAACCCGACCAACCGGCGGAGAAGCCCTCCTCGGTCTCCAGCACCACCATCACCACGTTGGCGAAAATCAGCGTGACCAGGAAAAAGTCGACCACCCGGCCCCAGGGGTCGTTCGGGCGCTGGGCCTCCAGCAGTTCAGCAACCCGTTTGCGCGCGCTCACGCTTTAGCCCCCAAACAGTTGGCCGAGCCTGCCGGTAAGAATAGCCAGGTAGTTGCCCAGCGCGTAGCCGATCATGGCCATCAGGATGGAAGCCGGCACCAGCGATTCGCGGTGATGGGCGGCCACTACAGGCGCAGAGGCCGCTCCGCCGATATTGGCGGCCGAGGCGATGGCCACGGTATGAACATCCACCCGGAACAACCAGGCGCCAAACAGGATGAAGGCGCCGTGAATGGCGATCCAGACGTAAGCCATCAACACGAAGGCGCCAACGGTGCTGAAATCGGCCTGCGACAGATCCATGGTGGCGCCAATGCGCGCCACGTAGACATAAATAATGGCGATGGCGATGTTCTGCGCCGCCGGCAACTGCCTGATGGGCGTGGCCGAGGCCATCAGGGCCAGGGTGGTGACGATCAGGATCAGCCAGGTGCTGCCGGAAATAATGGTGGCGCCCGCCAGGGCGACCGGAGGCAACACTTCGCTGAGGGAAACGGCAATCCAGGTGCAGCCCAGCGCCACCAGCGCCAGCGACACGAACTGCACCATGCTGGGCGCTTTTTCTTCGACGGTGGCTTCAGCAGCGGCGCGCTCCATGGCGCGGATGCGGCCATCGGGCACTTTCATCCAACGGTTGAAGCGGTCGGCAAAGGCCTTGCTGCCCAGCAGGATGGGAAGCCAGATGAGGTAAACCATCTGGTCGGCAGCGGCGGCCATGGTCATCTGCTCGCTGTTGCCATCCAGCGCGGCGTGGGCGGCGGTCATGTTGCCGGTGCCGCCAATCCAGCTTCCCGCCAGGGTGCCGAAGGTCTTCCAGCTGTCTTCAGGCAGCGGAAAGCGCAGCCAGGCGTCCGGCCCGGTGTGCAGGCTCTGTCCCAGCAGGTAGGCGAGGAAGCCGCCGAGCACCACGCCGGCGGTTCCCAGCAGCATCACGAATACGCCTTTGCCCATGACCCGCACCGCGCCCAGGATATCCACCTTGATCAGCATCAGGACTATGAACACGGGCAGGCCGTAGGCGCGCAGGAAATCGTAGGCCGGGCTGCTGAACGGAATCACGCCGGTGTTCGACAGCAGCACCGGGCTGGCGTAGATCCACAGTAAGGGGGGCAGGTAATTGAAGATCTTCCAGTTGGTGACCCGGTTCAGCCAGAACCAGAAGCCGACAACAGCCACCAGGACCGTCATGACGCCCACAGGCGAGGTGATCAGGGCTGGGTTCATGGCGAATCTCCGTTTGCTCGAATTTCGTCTAGCCGGCTGCAGGCCAGTTTAACTGCATCCAGGAATCGGGGCGTGGCGCGGCTGATGGCGTCGGCCGGGAGCTTGAGGAAATTCTGCTGGCGCACCGCTTTCAGGCGCGGCCACGAACGCCACTGCGCAAAGGGATCGTCAGCGCCGGGAATGTCGGGGGCGAGCAGGGCATCCGGGTCGGCCAGCAGAACCGCCTCCTGGCCTACCTGGGGCGCCAGCCCGGAAAGCGCGGCAAAGACATTCTCACCACCGCAAAGGGCCAGCCCCTGGCTGATCAGGTGTTCGCCGTTGACGGTGTAAAGCGGCTGGGCTGAAATCTGGTAGAAATAGCGCACCGCGGGGCGGTTGGCGTAGTTAGTTGAAAGCTGCTCCAGTTGTTGCCGCACCTTGCTTGCGGCAACCTCGGCAGTTTCTGCCGTGCCAAGCGCCCGTCCAACAGCTTCCAGCGTCTCGGCGATTTCGCCGGGTGTGCGGATCTCCAGGCTCCAGACTTTCAAGCCAAGGTCGGCAAGGCCGGCCAGCGCCGACCCGGGGTTGCCGGTTTCCCAGCCAATCACCAGGTCGGGCTTGAGCAATTGCACGCGCTCGGCGTCAATACGAAAGGCATCTCCAACCCTTGGAATGTCCTCGGCTTGAGGTGGCCAGTTGCTGTATTCCACCGTGGCCACGATGGTTTCGCCCGCGCCAGCGTCAAACACCAGTTCGGTGAGATGGGGGGAAAGCGTGATAACCCGGCGGGCGGGTTGCTCTAGCTGCAGTGTTCCGCCGAACGACTGCTGCAACACGATCGGCTCGGCGTGCGCCGCGGATACGAACCCGGCAAGGAAGCAAAGACAGGCGGTTCGTGCCCAGACTTTCGCCCACCCGGCTTTGGCGACCCAAAGCACCGGGTCAGGAAATGACGTCGATCAGCAGCAACAGCGCCAGCACGGTGAGCCACACGCCCAGCGCGCGCCATACCAGGTCCATGGCCTGCTTGATGCTTGCCATCGGGCCGTCGAGCTGGTCGGCATAGCCATCGCGTGCCGCGTGCCCGGTGAGCACGATGCAACGCGCGCTGGCCAGCAGGAAGCCGTTGTTGCCCTCGAACAGGCCGTGCCCCTGCTCGTCGTGGTACTGCTTCCAGGCGCCAAACACGGAATCAAAATCGGTGGCGATGGCCAGCGCCAGGGTCATGAGTTGCGCCGCCGGCCAGTCCATTACCTGCTGCATGCGGCGAAACGCCAGGCGCTGGCGGTCGGAAAGCTCCACATCGCGGCCCTGCAGCCAATCCACCATGCGATACAGCATGGCGCCGATGATGCCCAGCACGGCAAACCAGAAGATAATCCCAAACCAACGGCGCAGCGATTCGCTGAAAATCGCGTCGATCATCGCTGATTTGAAAGCATCCTCGTCCTCTGGCGGGTTGCCTCCCAACAGTTCGCGCACGGCCTCCTCGCCGGCCTCTTCATCCTCGGCGTTTACGATCGCCGCCACATCGGTATCGATGTCGCGCGGGCCGAAGGTGTAAACCAGAACCAGCAGGGCGATCAGGAATTCGCCGGCGACCCCCAGGGTCTGGTCGAAAACCTTGTAAACCAGTACCAGGCCCAGCAGCGGAACCAGGATAAGCACCAGGAAGCCGCCAAACCCCTGCCAGCCGGGCAGTTCGGAGAAATTTCGGTTGGCAAATCCAACCCATGAATCCAGCCAGCCGTGCTGGCGCACGCGGCCCAGTTCCCGGACGAAATGGCACAAGGCAAAAGCAATCAGGATCGAAATGATGGTCATGCCGGTATGGTGAATGTCCCCGCAGCCGCGACGCGGCTTTTCAACCCCAGTTTAGCAAACCCGGTGGCGGGTGATTCAAGCGGGTTGTTGGCTGCAGGGCTAGGCAGACTTGAGGCGCTGGCGCGCCTCGCGGGTGAGGGCTTCCAGGTCACCGCCGTTGTTGTTCTCAAACCATTCAGCCAACAGGCGAAAAGCAATTGACACCGGTGGCGACAGCAGCACCTCGCCGCTCATGACCGCCTCGACCAGTTGGTCGACGGTGAACCAGCGAAGCTCTTCAAGTTCGTCCGTGGTGGCGCAGTCCATGGAAACCGCCTCGGCGAAAAATCCGCACATGGCCGAGGCCGGAAACGGCCACGGTTGCGACGATACGTACTGGATGCGTTCGAGTTGAACCCCGGACTCTTCCTGCACCTCGCGAACCACGGCATCTTCCAGGCTTTCGCCCGGCTCAACAAAACCGGCCAGGGTGGAAAACCGCTTGGGCGGCCAGCGCACGTTGCGGCCCAGCAGACAGGCGTTGCCGTGGGTCACCAGCACAATGATGGCCGGGTCGATGCGCGGGAAAAACTCGCGGGCGCACTCTTCGTTGCCGCACACCAGCTTGTGGCCGGCTGACCTGAACACGGTGGGTGTGCCGCAGATGCCGCAGAAGTTCTGGCGGTACTGCCAGTAGTGCAGCGCCTTGGCGTAGGCCAGCACGCCGGCGTGCTTGGCATCCATGTGCACCGAGGCCCTGCGCAGGTCGACAAACTTCGCGCCAGGGTGTCGCTCGATCACTTCCTCGCGCTGCTGGTCGTTGATCGATACCGCGAAAAAGTAACGCTTGCCATCGGTGCCCAGCAGGGTTGGCGGCTGGATGGCGTCAAGGTCGGAAAGCTCATCGGGGCCCAGGTAGACCGCGAGTTGCTCTTCGCCACTGTCATCAATCAGGCTGCGGCTGCGCCACAGCGGCACAAAGCGCGCCATGTCCGAGCGCATCGCGCGCTGCACCCAGTCGCGGTCGTCGCGGCGCTCAACCAGGCGGTCGAGGCGCACCGAGGTAAAGCGGTTCTGGGTGGACTTGGAGTGGCGGTCGATTCTAAGGCGCGCTTGCATGGGGCGGGCCGTGGTTAAACCGAGAACGACGAGCCGCAGCCGCAGGTGGTGGCGGCATTGGGGTTGCGAATCACGAATTGCGCGCCCTGCAGCGTTTCCGAGTAGTCCACTTCCGCACCCATCAGGTACTGGAAGCTGAGTGGATCGATCAGCAGGGTCATGCCCTCGTTGTCCACCGCGATGTCGTCTTCGGCGCGGTTTTCATCAAAGCTGAATCCATACTGGAAACCGGAACAGCCGCCGCCCGAAATGTACACCCGCAGCATCAGCGCCGGGTTGCCTTCTTCGAGCACCAGCTCCTGCACTTTGCGGGCGGCCGCATCGGTAAACTGCACGCCCTCGAGGGCGGGCGCTGCGATGGCCGGTTCGGTATTTGTCTGGGTTTCCTGTGTCACGTTGCGAGTCACGATTCGGGCACACCGGGTGTGCGTTCCTGGGTGCCTCAATAATGGTGGTTGCGCGTGCTCAAATCAATGTCTGCGGACGCTGCGTCCGGCGCATGCGGGCAACAAAAAAGCGGCCGAAGCCGCTTAGTCCCTGCACTTTATTGTCATGGTTATCGCTTTATGGTTCTTCTTGTTTTTATGGTTTTTATTATTCAGGCCAGACCCCTGGGTCTTCTTGTCCAGCCACCAAACAGGCGTTTGGTAACGGAAAGCTGCCCGCTTTTATACGCGCCGAGAATCCCTACGTCAAGAGAAGGTTACAATTTGGGGTCAAATATCGAGGAATTTGCCGAATGTTGTGGCTCAAGGCCTTCCATATCATCTTCGTGGTCACCTGGTTTGCCGGCCTGTTTTACCTGCCCAGGCTGTTCGTTTACCACGCCATGAGCACCGACCCGGGCACGCAGGCCACCTTTAAAATCATGGAGCGCAAGCTGTTGGGCATCACCCATATCGGCGGCGTGTTGGCGCTGCTGTTTGGTGTGCTGATGGTGGTCAATGTGCCGCTGTGGCTGCGCCACGACTGGATGCAGTGGAAGTTGCTGCTGGTGCTGGCCCTGGTGGCCTACCACGTGTGGTGCGCGGTGCTGGTGCGCCGCTTCGCAAAAGACGAGGTGCGGCATTCGCACGTCTGGTTCCGCTGGTTCAACGAGGCGCCCGCCCTGCTGCTGATCGCCATCGTGTTGCTGGTGGTTCTCAAACCCTGAGCCCCGCCACCCCGCCATCCCGGAAAGCCGCCTACCGTCATCCCGGAAAGCCGAACAGGCTTATCCGGGACCCACCGGTGAAACAGAAGCGCTGCACGGGTGGCATAGATGGAGCCGCGGGAGGGGTGCTTCCCCCACGACACGCATAAATACATCCCTGTAGCTCTTAAATTACGTCCTGTAATTTAAGGTCGCGGTGGAAGCACCCCATCCCACGGCTACGAAGCGCATGCGCCGGCCGCAGAGGTGGTCAGCCACCTCCCGCCAGGGCAATTACTCCGACTGGTAACCCTCAAACAACCTGGGGTAATCCGGCGAAGGGTCACCGGTGACCAGGAACTCCGGGTTCAACAGCGATTCCTTGGTGTTGTAGAGGAAGGGCGAACCATCCAAGTGGGTGAGTTGGCCCCCGGCGGCGGCCACCACCGCGTGCGCCGCGGCGGTGTCCCATTCAAAGGTGGGGCCCAGGCGTGGGTAAAAATCGGCCTTGCCCTCGGCCACCAGGCAGCATTTCAGTGAGCTACCCATGCTCACCAGTTCGTAATTACCCAGCGGCTGCAGGTGCTGCTCGAGTTTGGGGTTGGCATGGGAGCGACTGCCAACCACCACGATGGGGTCGGCGTGGGGAACGCGCACGCGGATGTCGCGTGGTGCGCTGCCGCCTTCCTGCAGCGTGGCACCGTGGCCCACGAAGCCGCAGTAGCAGTTGCCGGTCACCGGCACCTGGACCACGCCGAGCACAGACTCGTGATTCGAGATCAGCGCGATGTTGACGGTGAACTCGCCGTTGCGGCTGACGAATTCCTTGGTGCCGTCCAGCGGGTCGACCAGCCAGTACTGTTGCCAGGAAGAACGCTCGGCGAACGGGATGTCGGCGTCTTCCTCGGAAAGCACCGGAATGCCCGGCGTCAGCTTGCCCAGTTCCCTGACGATTACATCGTGGCTGGCGAGGTCGGCCTCGGTGACGGGCGAGTCATCCGCCTTGCGCGCCACGTCGAACTCGTCATTGTAGACCGTCAGGATGGCTTCGCCAGCCAGCCGGGCAATGTCCGCAACCGCGGGAACAAGGCGTTTCAAATCACTTGGGTTCATTCGTGGTCCTCGCCAAGGGCTTCCAGCAGCACGGCGTGCAGCGTCGGATTGGCCGCCAGCACCGAGGTGGTGTTCATGTTGATCGGTTTTCCATCCAGGTCGGTGATCACGCCGCCGGCCTCGCGGACGATCACGGTCAGCGCGGCAATGTCGAGGATGTTGAGGTCGGACTCGATGATGGCGTCCACCTGTCCGGCAGCCAGGCGGTGGTAGTGGTAGTAATCACCGTAACCACGCGTGGTGCGTGCGCGCGCCATGATTTTTCCCATCGCGCTCCACTGCCCGGAAGCGGCCAGGCTGCGGATGTTGCCGGTGGAAATGGCGGCATCTTCGATCGTGGCGGCATCGCTGACCTGCAGCGGCTTGCCGTCGAGGGTGGCGCCCTGGCCCTTGATGGCCAGGGCCTGCTCCTTGTGCGCGGGGGCGGTGGACACGCCTACCACCAGGCGCCCCTGGTACCTCAGGGCAATCTGGCAGGAGAACATGCCGTAGCCCCGCACAAAGCTCTTGGTGCCGTCAATCGGGTCGACCAGCCAGGTGCAGTCCTCGCCGGTCTCATCACCGCGCGACACGCCGCGTTCTTCGCCGTGGATGGTGTGGCCGGGGAAGGCCTTCATCAGGGTTTCGCGGATCACGTCTTCGGCCATTCGGTCGGCCACGGTGACCGGCGTCTGGTCGGCCTTGATTTCGACGTCGAAATCTCCCTGGAAATAACGCATGATGACTTTCGATGCCGCGTTGGCCGCCTGCACCGCGACGTCCCTGGCGTGTTCTAGATCGAGCATGGAACGGTAAACCTTGAAGCCCGGCGCGCCGGAAAGCGGCATATGATATCAGGCTCGGATGACGTCTTCGGGAACCCGCATTGAGAACGCACAGGCTGTTTGCACCATTTGAGGCGAGCGTCGATGACGCCATAACACTGGAGGGGAACGCCGCCCACTATCTTTCGCGCGTGCTGCGCCTTTCTGAGGGCGCGGAGGTGGTGTTGTTCAATGGCGACGGGCACGACTATGCCTGCCGTCTTGAAGCGTTCTCGCGGGGGCAGGTAGTGGCGCGAGTCATTGAGCGAACGTCCAATGGCTGCGAATCCCCTTTGAAGCTGACGCTCAGCCAGGCGCTGAGTCGCGGCGAGCGCATGGACTACAGCCTGCAGAAAGCCACCGAGCTGGGGGTGCATGCCATCCAGTTGCTGACCAGCGAGCGGGTTGAGCTTCGCCTCAAGGGCGAACGGCTGGCAAAACGCATGGCGCACTGGCAAGGGGTTCTCACTTCCGCCAGCGAGCAATGCGGGCGCGCCACGGTGCCTGAACTGCGCGCGCCAATTACCCTGGAAACCTGGTCGAAAGGCCCGGGCACGCGCCTGGTGCTGGACGCGGCTGCAGCGGAATCGTTGGCCAGGGTTGCGCCGGCACAGGCGCTTGACCTGGCCATTGGACCCGAGGGCGGCTTCAGTGAATCCGAATTGGCCATGGCGACGGGCAATGGTGTGACTGCCGTTTCCATGGGGCCACGCATACTGCGCACGGAAACCGCCGGCCCGGCGGCCATCGCGGTGCTGCAGTCGGTGGCGGGGGATTTCGCCTAGCGGCGATCAGGCCTGGGCGACCGTGCCCTGCTTGTCGACCGTGCCGTAAGCGGCGTGGCCTACCAGCTGGCTGAGGCGCTCCAGGTCAGGAATCACTGCGGCCTGCTCGCCCAGCTTGAGCTTGCAGTGCACGCCCTGGGCGGCGCCATCATCGCCGGTCACTTCCATGTCGGACTGTGAAACCTTGGTGAGTTTAGGAATGCGGCTGACCAGCACGCCGATAAACGGGACGCGCGAGGTGCTCGACAGCGATTTCACCACCATGATGCGTGAGGTGGGGGTGGCGGTGTCGGGCTCGGCGCCGTCGATCAGGGCGCCGTAGCTGATGACCGGTACCTGCCAGTCTTCCCACTCGACCTGGCCAAGCAGCCATTCCGGAGCGTTTTCCAGCGGCGCTGGCTGGACGTAATCAGTAATCTCGGCAATGGTGCTTGTGGGCAGCACCATCGACCACTCGCCGGTGGAGGCCACGGTGCAGTGCACGCTGGCGTCCTCGTTCCTGGCGGCGGTTTGCCGGCCGGCGGCGCTGGGCGCCGGGGTTCGTTTATTGTCAGCTTTGCTGGCGGATACCTTCCGCGTTGCGGCCTTTTTCACTTTCTTCCGGGTGCTCTTTGTAGTGGCCTTTTTAGGGGCCGTATTCCTGGTGGCTTTTTTAGCGGTCTTCCTGGCTGCCTTTTTAGCAGATTTTTTTGCAGTTTTCTTTGCAGTAGTGGGCATTTTACTCCCCCTTCTTGCTCAGGTTCCTGGCCAGGAGGTCACCCACCGATTCAATCAGTTCATTTTCCTGGTACGGCTTGGTGAGGTAGCCATTGACGCCCAGGTTGCGCGCCCGCTTGCGGTGTTTTTGCCCCGCGCGCGAAGTCACCATGATGATCGGCACTTTGCGCAGGCGCGAGTCGGAACGTATGTGCTCGGCCAGTTCGTAGCCATCCATCCGCGGCATTTCGATATCCAGCAGGATCAGGTCGGGGATGGTCTCGTGCAATTTTTCAATCGCGTCGACGCCGTCTTTGGCGGTCATCACTTTCAGCGCGTGGCTTTCCAGCACGCGGGTGGTGACCTTGCGCATGGTGATGGAATCGTCAATCACCATGACCAGCGGCGGACGCAGGTCTTCCGGTTCTTCTGCCACCGGCTCAATCGGCGCCACCGCGCGTTCTGCACCGCTGCGGATCAACGGGCCGACATCGAGGATCAGGATCACCCGCCCATCGCCGGAAATGGTGCCGCCGAGGATGCCCGGGATGCTGCTGATCTGCGGGCCGATGGGCTTGACCACCACTTCCTGGTGGCCGCGCAGGTCGGAAATGCGGAAGGCGGCGCGCGCCTCGCCGGTATCGATCATCAGCAGCGAAACGTTTTCGCTTTCCAGCGGCTCGGGTTTCACCCCCAGCAGCGGGCCCATTTCCATCAACGGGTAGCTTTCGCCGGCAAACTCGTAAGTGGGCGAATCGCGCTTGATCAGCTTGCTGTAATCCGAGGGCGTCATGCGGCCGACGCCGGCCACCGAGTTGAGCGGCACCAGGTAGGGGTGACCGCCCAGGCTCACGCCGATGGCCTGCATCACCGCCAGGCTGAACGGGATGCGCACGGTAAAGCGCGTACCCTTGCCAGCCTCGGTGGCAATTTCCAGCGAGCCGCCAATTTGCTTGATCTCGCTGTTGACCACGTCCATGCCAACACCGCGGCCGGCCAGGCCGGTGACTTTCTTGCTGGTGGAGAAGCCGCTGTCGAGAATGAAGCGGGCCAGTTGGCGCGGTGAAACGTTCTCGTTCTTGCCGATCATGCCGCGCTCAATTGCGCGCTTGCGGATGGCTTCCAGGTCGAGGCCGCCACCATCATCCTGCACGCGGATGACAAACTCGGTCATCTCGGCGGAAACCGTGACGGTGATCACGCCTTCTTCCGGCTTGCCCGCCTTGCGGCGCACGTCGCTTGCTTCGATGCCATGCACCACCGCGTTGCGCAGCATGTGCTCCATCGGCGCGGTGATGCGCTCCAGCACGTTGCGGTCGAGGCGATCGCTGGTGCCGCCGGTCATCAGGCGCAGGCGCGCCTTCTTGCTGGTTTCGGCAGCGGCTGCCCGCACCACGCGGCGCATGCGCGGCGCAGCGCTGGCGAACGGCGTCATGCGGGTTTGCATCAGGCCGTCCTGCAGGTCGGCGCTGACCCGCGACTGCGAACTCAGCAGGTTTTCGGCCTGGCGCACCGATTCGTCGAGCATCTCGTGCAGGTTGAGCAGGTCGCTGACGGTTTCGGTCAAGCCGCGCGAAACCTGCTGGATGTTGGAAAAGCGGTCGAGTTCCAGCGGGTCGAATTCGGAAGAGGCCTTGGTCGAGGCGTTCTGGTAACGCGACAGCATCTGCGCCTCGGTTTCCATCTCCATCTTGCGCAGCTGCTCGTTGAGCCGCGCGACGGTCTGGTCCACTTCCTTGAGGTTGAAGCGCACCGTGCTGAGCTGTTCTTCCAGCCGAGCGCGGTAGATGCTGATTTCGCCCGAGTAGTTGACCAGGTTATCCATCAGGCTGGCGGCCACGCGGATCTGCGCGCCAGCCGGCACCTCGTCGTCGCCGGTGGTGTGGTCGCTGATCTCGCGGAATTCCCTGGACAGCGATTCCAGCTTGTCGATCTCGGTCTGTACCGGGGCGAGGCCAGGGACGCGCTCGACGGCGGGAACGGCGGCTTCTTCCGGGGCGCTTTCCTGGGCTTCGGCCTCAACCGGCTGGTCGGCTGCGGCATGCCTTGCGCTGGCGTCAGCCGTGCTTTCCAGTGGCGCCGGTGTCTCGGGCGCTTGCTCGACAGGTGGTCGCGGCTCGACGGTTTTCTCAATCCGTCCGGAGGTAAGCAATTCGACTTTCTGATTGAAGCGCTCCAACGAGCCGCCGTCTTCCGGCAAGCGGTCGTCGTGAAGCATCTCCACCCAGATATTCAGCCGGTCGCAGCCTTCTTCCAGTGCCTGTACCGCCTGCACTGTTGAAGGAATGCCGCCGGCCGCGATTTTCTCGAGCAACGTTTCCATCGCGTGGCTGAGGTCGCCCAGCGGCTTCAGCCCGGCCATGCGCGCGCCGCCCTTGAAGGTATGGATCTCGCGCTGCAGGTTCTGCACCAGCTTGTTGTCGGTGAGCTTGTCGCGCCAGGTGTTCAGGATGGTGTCGCAGCGCTCCAGGACCTCGGTGGATTCGCTGAGGAAGATCTCCAGCACCTCGCGATCGAGTCCATCTAGTTCGCTGGGCTCGGGCAATTCTTCGGGCGCTTCCTCGATAGGCGCTTCTTCTGCCGGCGCTTCCACTGCCGCCTGCGGAGTCTCCTCTGCGGGCTGTTGCGCCTCGGGCGCGGCCTGTTCGGTTGGCTCGGCGGCTTGTTCGCCGGTGTCTTCCGGCGCAGCTTCCGCAGGCTTTTCCTCTTGCGGCTTTTCGGCTGTTTGTTCGGCAGCGGCCTTGTCGCCGGCCTTGGTGCCGGTTCTCAGCGCATCGAGTTTTTCAAGCAGCGCGGTATCTTCGCTGGCGAAGGAATCGGCCTGCGCGCTGCCATCCAGCACGGCCAGGCGCGCCCGGAAGCGGTCCATGGCGGCGCGCAAGGTGACGGCGGCGGCCTCGGAGGGTCGCTGGTCTGCCCACGACTGTGCTTGCAGGTAGCGCTCCAGTGCGGCAGCGAGCTGGGCTTCATCGCCAGCTGGCGCCAGGGCAAGGCTTCCGACCAGCGAATGCGCGGTGCGCACCTGGTCGATCCCGACCTTGAGTGGCGTACCCGATTCGGCCGCGGTGACAAAGGGCTCCAGTGCTTCCAGGTATTGGCGGATTTCCCCGCTCATCAGTTGCAGCAGGGTCGGGTCGATGTCTTCGCCTGCTTCGGCCTCGGCCTGAGCCTCTGTTTCGGGCTGCTCCGGTTCGGCTTGCTGCGGATCGGCTTGCGGCGGTTCGGCTTGCGGCGGAGGCGTGCTCCCCTGGGCGGTTTCCATCGCCGGAACCAGGGCCGCCAACGCTTCGATATTCAGGTCTCCGCCGCGCGCCAGGTTCCTGGCCGCATCGGATAGTTTTTGCACGGTGTCGGCGTGCAGGTCGGTGGCCTGCTGCACCATCCGCGACTTAAGGTGGGGCAGCGCGGCCAGGGCGGTTGCCAGGAAGCGCTGGAAGTTTCCGGCGCTGTCCACTTTGCCCTCGATCACGCGGTTGAGCAGGTCTTCGACGCGCCAGCAGAAATCGCCCACTTCCTTGGCGCCCACCATGCGGCCACTGCCCTTGAGGGTATGGAAACCACGGCGCACTTCTTCCAGCGGCTTTTGCGCTGAAGGATCGGCCAGCCACTGCGATACCTGCCTGTGCAGGTCTTGCATGACCGACTCATATTCTTCCAGGAAGATTTCCTGCATGCTGGCGTCGATGGGCGGTGGCAGCGTGTCCTTGCCGGAAACCGCAACGGCGCCTGGGGCTGCCGGGGCAGGCGTCGACGATTCGGCCGCTGGTTTTGGTGCATCGGGCTCCGCCTTGCGCACCGGCTGGGCGGGCATTCTGACTACCGTGCTGGCCACGGCCTCTCCCTTGCCCGTGGCCTCGGGCAGGCCTTCCAGGCGGTCCTGCATGATGTCCAGGAACCTTAGGTTGTCAGCCTGCTCGTCGCGGCTGCCAGTCAGGAACAGTTCAAGGGCCGCCACCGCATCGGTCAGCAGGATGAGCGACACGCCGGGCTCTTCCCGGCTGGGCCCGCCTTCGAACAGGGCGGCGTTGAACGCGCGCTCCATCTTGTCGGTCAGCTTGGCGACCTCGCCGTTGCCGGAGACGTGCATGGCGCCGGAAATCTGTACAAGGTGCGAGGAGTAATCGGCCTCGGCGTTACCGTCGAGGCGCTCACGGATGGCGTCCTGGGCGGCGTGCAGGCTGGTGACGGCCTCGTCCAGCATCCGCGAGAAGATCTGCCTTTGCTCGTAGCGCGGCAGCTTGATGTTGGAGCTTTCTTCCTTCTCGTCAATCGGCTCGCCAAGCTGCTGGATGTGCTTGTCGAGAATGGATTCCACTTCCAGCAGTTGCTGCGCCAGGTTGAGCAGCGGCGAATCAAGCTCGAAATTCTCCACTTCGCGGGTCAGTTCCAGCGACGGCAGCAATTCCTGCAGCGCATTGGCAGGCACCGGCAAGTCCAGCATGTGCAGCGTGTCGCTGAGCTGGATCAGGGAGGAGACGATGGAAGAACGCGAGTCGGCGTCGATGCGGCCGGTGCGCAGCTCCATGTCGAGCGAATCCTTGATCGAGGCCATTTCTTCGCGAATGGCCTGGCCAATAGAGTGGAACAGCCTGGCGTCGCGGCCGGTTACTGCGCCGCGGGCGCGCAACAGGGCGTCCCGGTCCGGGATGATTTCGTCAACCCGGAACAGCTTGCGCAGCTGGTCTACTGACTCGTGGCCCTGGCGTGACTGGGCGACGTGGAACAGCAGCGCCCGCGAAAGGGCGATGATGGAGTCTTCGGCCGGCCCGTCCTGGCCGTTCTCGACCATGGCCTTGAGGCAAAGGTCGAGGCGGGCGAACACCCGCCGCAGCGGCAGGTCGATATCGATCTGGCCGTCGGCCAGGCCATCCATGATCATGTCGGCGATCCACCACAGGCGGCGCAGGCTGCGGCGCTGGGCGCGGGAGTAAACCGTGCGGCATACCTGCTGCAGCGGTTTGATCTGGTCGGCATTGGACTGCTCTTTGAGCCAGTTGAGCAATGCAGTCTGGTACTGGGAACGCACCCGCTGGGCGAAGCCGGGCCAATCATTGGGGCTGACTGCCTCATCCGGTTCGCCAAGCAGGTCGGGGATGGTGACCTCCAGGTCCGGAGCGAACAGCGTGCCCTCGGAAAGCAGCGACTCGTCGTAAGAAGCGCGCAGTTCATTGAGCGTGGGCAACAGCAGGATAGGCAGGTCTTCATGCCCGGCCTGCAGCCGGTCGAGGTACGACGGCAGCACGATAATGGCGTCACTCAGGGCCGACAGCGAGTCGTCCATGTTGATGTCGCCGTTGTGCAGCATGTTTCCGCCCACCGCGATCATCTCGTCGGTGAGCATGGTGGCGCCGCGCTGCTGCATGGTCAGGAAGGTGAGATTGAGCTGCTCGAGCTTCTCCTGCACATGCTGCAGCGATCCGCGCTCATCGCGATCCTCCGAGTATTCCTCGAGGTTGTCGCGGATGGACTGCAGGCATGCGTCCAGGTCCTCGCGGACCCAGCTCAGCGCCGTGCTCTTGTTTGAACCCTGCAACATCATGCCGTGTGCCCCGAATGTCCTGTGTGCGCTCGATCCATCTTTGCCACCTTGCCTAGAACGACTCGTCCGGCAGTTTGAAGTCGGCTACCGACTCGCTGAGCCGCGCAACCAGTTCCCTGAGTTCGCCCATTGAGCGCGCCGTGTGGTTCGAGCCCTCGGAAGTGCGTATCGAAATATCCAGGATGGTGTTCATGTCGCCCGCCACCTTGGTGGCCACCTCGGACTGCTTCTGGGCAGCGGTGGCGATCTCGTCGATCAGGTCGGAGAGGTTATTCGACACTTCCTTGATTGCTGCCAGCGCGCCGCCGGCGTCCTCGGATTTCTTGGCGCCGGCCACCACTTCAGCGGTGGTGGATTCCATCGAGGCGATGGCCTCGGAGGTGTCGGCCTGGATGGTTTGCACCAGCAACTCGATGCGCCGCGTGGCATTGGTGGCGCGCTCTGCAAGGCGCTGCACTTCATCGGCCACCACCGCGAAACCACGCCCAGCGCCGCCGGAGGAGGCTGACTGGATGGCCGCGTTGAGCGCCAGGATGTTGGTTTGCTCGGCGATGCCGTTGATCAGTTCCACGATGTCGCCGATTTCCTGTGAAGACTCGCCCAGGCGCTTGATGCGCTTGGACGTGTCCTGGATCTGGTCGCGAATCTTGTCCATCCCGGCGATGGTTTCCTGCACCATGGTCGCGCCCTTGTTGGCGTTCTCCACCGAGCGCCGCGCCACTTCGTTCGATTGGCGGGATCGTTTGGCCATGTCATCGAAAGACTCGGCCATCACGTTGATGGTCTTGGTCACACCACGGATCTGCTCGGCCTGTCGGCCTGAGGATTCCGCCAGGTTGGTGGTGCGCTGCTTGGTTTCCTCGGCCGACTCAAATACCGAACGGGCGGTGGTGTTGATGCCGGCTACCACCTCGCGCAGCTGCTCCACGGTGTAGTTCACCGAATCGGCAATCGCGCCGGTGACATCATCGGTAACCGTCGCCTTGACGGTGAGGTCGCCCTCGGCCAGGGCGCTCATTTCATCCAGCAGCCTGAGGATGGCGGCCTGGTTGCGCTGGTTCTGCGCACCGGCAAACGATGCCCGGCGTCGTTCGGCGGTAAGGAACGAGTAGACCAGGTAGCAAATGATGGCGAAGGTGATCAACAGGGCGCCGACCCCGGAACCCATCGAAGGCCAGATGCGCCCGGAAGATCGGTTCTGCAAGGCAGATGAAAGGGTTCGCGCTTCTTCGAAAATGGCCTGGCTGTCCAACAGGATCTCGTCAGCCGAGGCACGCACCTGCAGCAGGTCGGAAGAGCCTCCCAGCAGCAGCTCGATGTCTGGTTGTGCGTCGAGGAACGCCTGGCGCACCTGGCCGAGGTAGTTCAGCGCTTCTGCATTGCGCACCTGGGAAACGCCCATGCTCTGGTTGCCGCGCAACAGCGAGTCGAGCATCTGCTCAAAGAAGCGAACCTCCTCTTCAAACTGTTGCTCGGCGGCAATCGCGGTCTGGCCGCCATCGAGGATGGCCTTGAGGTGCCGCAGGATGCGGTCTGAAAGCAACAGCAGGCGGCCCGCTACGAAGATCTGCTGGCTTGGCGCATTGTTCTGGGTCAGTTCCTGCATGGCGCTGTCGGCCAGGCCCTGCACCTGCGGAATTACGCCGATAAACCGTTCACTGGCGCCGGCCAGTTCCAGTACCGCGGTTTCGCGTTCAAGCACGGCCATGGTGTTGGCGTTCATTCGCTGCCAGGTGGCGTCGAGGTTGTTGAGTTCCTCGTCGACGCTTCCGGGAACTGATGGCAGGCGCTGCAGCGGATCGCCATCGCGCAGGATCTTCATGTCTTCCTCGATGATCGAGCGCGCGTCGCCAAGGGCGAAGAAGGCGTCGAAAACGCCGCCGGCTGCTTCCGAGGCGGACTTGGCCAATTGCTGCGACAACACCTGGATATCGGTCGAAACCGCCACCCACTCCTGCTCGTGGCGGCTGTCTCGGACAATCAGGTAGAAAGTTGCGGCCACGAAGATCAGCAAGCCGACCAGCACGGCCGTCAGCAGGTAGAAGAAGCTTGAGCGCTCTTCCGCATCCTTGTATCGCGTCGCGCTTTTCACCGCGGATTTCCCCTTGCCGCCAAGAAAGCCCTTTTGAGAAGATTTTTCAGCCAACACCTGCCCCTGTTTCGCCCTTAGTCTGCAGCACCATTCAGGAAGTCCTGGGAAGCGAATAATTCATCCAGGTCGAGTTCATGCCAGGTTTCGGTGCCCACCTTGTGTTTCTTGGTCACCAGCCAGGCCAACGGTGAATCCTTGCCAAGCTCGGCATTCGCCGCATCTTCGTTGATGAAATGCCGCTGCCCGTAAACCTCGTCAATCAGCAAGCCGACCGGCGCCTGGTGAAGCTGGGAAGCCAGCAGGCGCGTGCGTGCGGTAACCGAGGTGCGCTTGCCAGTCAGGAACCAGGCAAGGTCGATGATTGTCAGGATTGAACCGCGAACGTTGGCGAGGCCGAGGATCCATGGCTTTGAGCCTGGAACCGGCGTGGACTGCGGTAATGGAATGATCTCGCTGACGCGGTCGCTGTCGCAGGCGAGCTTGGTCTCACCGAGGCGAAAAGTGATGCCGCTCCATTCGCCCGTGGTGCCGCGGCCCTGGCTGCGGCCAGGGGCAAACGCATCGCTGCGTTGCTCATACTCAAGCAGCTTGGCAAAAGCATCGGCTGCGGTCAGGGCTGTGTCTTTTTCTTCGGTCATTCGTCCGTGAACTGTCCGTGTTTCAAGACTTCAATATGCCGGCTGCGCCAGGCGCGCTGGCTCTGTTGTGGAGCGGTCAGCTGGCAGCGTGCTGCTGAACAGCCCCAAGTAGTTCTTCTTTGGTAAAGGGTTTGGTCAGGTATAGATCCGAACCCACCACGCGGCCCCGCGCCTGGTCAAACAGGCCATCTTTGCTGGTCAGCATGATGACCGGGGTCGAGCGGTACTGCTCATTGTTCTTGATAATCGCGCAGGTCTGGTAGCCATCAAGCCGCGGCATCATGATGTCGACGAAAATCAGCTGGGGGTTGTGGCGGGCGACCTTGGAAAGCGCTTCGAAACCGTTTTCGGCCGTGATCACTTCGAAGCCTGCGGATTTCAGCATGGTTTCGGCGGAGCGGCGAATGGTGGCGCTGTCGTCCACCACCAGTACCTTCACCGCGCGTCCAGCCGCTGCCTTGGCGCCGGCCGAGCCGTTAACTGCGGTGAGCGACTCTCCTGAGTGATCCCCGGGGCTGTCCGCCTGGGATTCTTCCGCGCTGGGTGCAGCGCCTGTTGTGTGTTCTTCAGTCATAGCTCCATCCATGTTTGTATTCCCGTGGCGCGGCCTGGCTAGCAGTGCGCCCGAACACTGAGCGGCCACCTTTGATGACCGGGACCAACTAGTCTACTCCTAGTATTTTGCAGATTCCAGTAGTTACAACAGCTTAGGGGTTAGAGTTCACGAGGCGTCTGGGTTGTGGCTCCATAAGGGCCGTGGTTCGGAGCACCCCTTCCGCGCCCCTGCCGTTTGGTTCTGTTCATGGGGCCGGCACTGGCCGCATAATAGCGCCCCATGAATAGTGCAATAACTGAAAACGGCGGAAACATCTCGGTGGGCGTGGTCATGGACCCGATTGCCTCGATCAAGCCGTACAAGGATTCCACCTTCGCCATGATGCTGGAGGCCCAGCGGCGCGGCTATGAGCTTCTGTATATGGAGCCTGGCGACGTCGAGCTGGTTGATGGCGAAGTCTGCGGGCGCATGGCGCCGGTGGAGGTTCGTGACAACAACGACGACTGGTTCACCCTCGGCGATTATGCGCGGCGGCCGCTGGCTGAGCTCGACATCGTGCTGATGCGCAGGGACCCGCCATTCGACATGGACTATATCTATGTCACCTACCTGCTGGAGCGGGCCCAGGACGCCGGGGTGGTGGTGATGAACGATCCGCAGGCGCTGCGCGATGCCAACGAGAAGTGCTTTATCGCCTGGTTCCCGCAGTGTTGCGTGCCGATGGCGATCACCCGCAGGGCGGACACCATCCGCCGCTTCGTGGATGACCATGGGCTGTCGGTAATCAAGCCGCTGGATGGCATGGGCGGTGAATCCATATTCCAGCTGTCTCCCGATGACCCCAACCGTAACGTGATCATCGAGACGGTTACCGACCACGGCCGGGAACTGGTGATGGTGCAGCGTTACATTCCCGAGATCACCCAGGGTGACAAACGTATCCTTTTGGTGGATGGCGAGCCCGCCCCGTATGCGCTGGCCCGCTACCCGGGGCAGGGGGATTTTCGCGGCAACCTGGCCAAGGGTGGCCACGGCGAGGCGGTTGCCCTGAGCGATCGCGATTACTGGATTTGCGAACAGGTGGCTCCGGAGCTCAAGCGCCGGGGCATCGTGTTCGCCGGCCTGGATGTGATCGGCGACTGGTTGACCGAGATCAACGTCACCAGTCCCACCTGCATTCGCGAGATTGACGCGGCCCACGGCACCAACATCGCCGGCGATATGTTCGACGCCCTGGTGCAACGCGTGGAAGCCAACCGGGCAGGAGACTGACGCGGGGGTATAATCGGCTTATGAGCGGCGCGGGTGAATGGATTCACGACCGGTTTACGGTGTGCCTGGTGGCGGCCACCGCGGTGCACGCTGCCCTCGTGTTCGGCATTACCTTCAAGATGGATTTCAGCCCGCCTCCGAGTATCGTCGAGACGCTGGACGTGGTGCTGGTCAACTGGCGTTCTGAAGAGCAGCCCGAAGATTCCGATTACCTCGCCCAGGCCGCCCAGGCCGGCGGCGGCAATGAAGACGACACCGAGGAACCGGCGCAACCGCTAAGCGGCTGGTTCCCCAATCCCAACTTCGGCGAAGACATGATGCAGGCCGAGGAATCCACCCCCGAAGAGCAGGTCATGGAGCGCGAAGTGGTGGCGGTGGAAACCGAATCCGATGCGGCGCTGGAACTGAACCAGGTGGAAACCCCGGAGCCGGATCAACCCACCGCGGCGCAACTGCGCCAGGAAGCCATGCAGATGGCCAGCCTGCAGCCGGCGATGAGTCGCCATAGCCGCTTCCGTTCGAAGATGGAGCGCCGGGAATACATCTCGGCCAACACCCAGGAATACGAGTTTGCGAGCTACATGAGCTCGTGGGTTTCCAAGGTAGAGCGCGTGGGCAACCTGAATTACCCCACCGAGTTGCGCAACAAGCGGCTGCACGGCGACCTGGTGCTTACCGTGGGCATTCGCCAGGATGGTTCGGTGGAAGGCATCGACGTAATGCGCAGCTCAGGCCGCCAGGAAATTGATCGTGCAGCGATTGAAATCGTGCGCCTGGCCTCGCCCTACGCGCCGTTGCCGGACAACATCCGCGAACGGGTGGATGTATTGCACATCACCCGCACCTGGCGGTTCGAGTCAGCGTTCGGGGTGGACTAGGCCGGTTCTACTCCGCATCGGGCGGAAACTTCAATTCCACCGTGTTGCCATCGGGATCCTGCAGGTACATCGACGGGCCAAACCCTTCCGCGCCGTAGCGGCGCTCCAGCGAACCTGCTTCAACACCGTGCGTGTTCAGCCAGGCGCGCAGTTCCGCTTCGTCAATTGATTCAATCTGCAGGCAAAAGTGATCGAGGTTTCTCGCGTTCGGGTCTGGTTTGCCGCCGCCCATGCGTCCGAGTTGGCTGTCCACTGCAACGATATCGATCAAGGATGCGCCAGCGCGTAGCTGCACCAGGCCGAACTCATCGGACAGGCGACGCTCCACCTTGCACGAAAGCACCGTCTCGTAAAACGTGATCAGCGCCTCCGGGTTCTCAGTGCGCAGGACAACATGATCAATGGCGCGGACTTGGATCATGGCTCAGGTCTCGTCCTCGCTGATCCACTTGTACACTTCGGGCGGCTGGTAGCTGGCAAAGCGCTCCAGCAGCCGCGCCGGGTCGGCCTCGGTCATGATCATGGCGCGGTAATCGGGTTTGACGAAGCCCTCGTCAATGGAGTGCTCGAGGAAGGCGGAAAGGTGGTCGAAGTAACCGCGGATGTTGAGCAGGCCGCAGGGCTTGGCGTGGAGGCCAAGCTGCGCCCAGGTGAGCGCCTCGAAAATCTCTTCCATGGTGCCCCAGCCGCCGGGCAGGGCGACGAAGCCGTCTGACAGTTCGGCCATCTTGGCCTTGCGTTCGTGCATCGATTCCACCACCAGCAACTCGCTGAGCCCGTTGTGCGCCACTTCCTTGGTGGCCAGGGCATGGGGAATGACGCCGATGACCTCGCCGCCGGCGTCGAGCACCGCATCGGCCACGGCGCCCATCACGCCAATGCTGGCGCCGCCGTAGACCAGTCCAAGCCCCGTGGCCGCAAGCAGGCTGCCCAGTTGTTCCGCCGCCTCGCGATAGTGCGGCCCGCGGCCCGGGTTGGAGCCGCAATAAACACAGATTCGTTTCATGATTCCATCAGGTATTTGAGTAGCGCCATGCGCGCGTAAAGTCCGTTGCGCACTTGCCGGCGGATCAACGAGCGCGGCCCATCGGCCACCTCGGAGGCAATTTCCACGCCGCGATTCATCGGGCCCGGGTGCAGCACCACGCAGTTCGGCCCGGCCATCTCGAGGTGCTCGGCGCGGAGCCCCCAGCGCTGGTGGTATTCATCCGCGCCAGGAATTTCTATGCCGCTGATGCGTTCTTTCTGGATGCGCAGCATCATGATGGCGTTGGCGCCATCTACCGCATCTTCCAGTTGTTCAAACACCGAAACCCGCGGGCCGAGTTCGGCCAGGCGTTCGGCGGTGGGCTGAAACTGGCGTGGCCCGCAGATACGGATTTCTTCGACCCCCAGGGTGGTGAGCAGGCGAATCGAGGAGCGCGCCACTCGGGAATGGCGAATGTCGCCCGCCATCACCAGGCGGATGCCCGCGAAGTCGCCCAGCGCCTGGCGCAGGGTCATCGCATCCAGCAGCGCCTGGCTGGGGTGCGCAGCGATTCCATCGCCGGCGTTGATCACATGCACGCTGTCGGCGGCCAGGTTGGCCAGGTGCTTCGCCGTACCTGGGTCAGGATGACGCAGCACCACGCAGTCGGGCGCCATCGCCTGGATGGTGTGGAAGGTATCGTCCAGGGTTTCACCTTTCTCCACCGAGCTGCCGGTTGCCGAAACGTTGGCCACCAGCATGCCCAGGCGCTTGCCCGCCACCTCGAATGACAAGCGGGTGCGGGTGCTGGGCTCGTAGAACAGGTTGACCAGCAGCCGTCCGGACAGGCTGTTGGTCACGGCCTCGGGGTCGGCGGCGATCTGGTCGGCCAGGTCGAGCAACGCCAGGAGTTGCTCAGGCGTACATTCGGCGACGTCGGTAAAGTGCTGCAACGCTGGTTGATTCACAAAAAGTGGGCCCGCTCAGGTTTGTGGTGGAAGCGATTGTAACCAGTTTTCCAGGATCAGCCTTGCGGCGACGGCGTCCAGGCGCGCGGCGTCCTTGCGCCGGGCGCGGCCCGAAGCGCGATGCTCGGCAAACTGCCCGGCGGCTTCCTGCGAAGTGAATCGCTCATCGTGGTACGAGACCGGGATATTGAAGCGACCGTTGATCCGGTTGCCGAAAGTTCGCGCGGCGCTGGACATCTCGGTTTCCTCGCCATCCTCGGACAGCGGCAGGCCCACCACGATGTGGCCGGGTTTCCACTCGCCGATGAGGCGGGCGATGGCGTCCCAGTCGGGTTGATCGCGGTGGGCGACAATTTCCAGCGCGGTGGCAGTGCCGGTCTGGGCCTGGCCCACGGCCACGCCTATGCGGCGCTTGCCAAAATCAAAACCCAGGATATAGCCGCGAGGGGGCTCGCGCTCGGCCATCTGGCTCAGGCGTTTCCTGCGATGCCGTGGAGGCGGTCGACCTTGATGCCAAGGCGATCGAGGGCCTGGGTGAAGCGTTGCGGCAGCGGCGAGTCGAAAACGATGGCGCTGTCGGCCTCCACCGTCAGCCAGGCGTTTTGCAACATTTCGCCTTCCAGTTGGCCCACGCCCCAGCCGGCGTAGCCGAGCGCCACCACGTACTTGTCCGGGCCTTCGCCGCGGGCGATCGCGGCCAGCACATCCCGCGATGTGGTGACCATGATGTCCTCGCCCACTTGCATGCTGCTTTCAAAGCCCTTGTGCGGCGAGTGAAGCACAAAGCCCCGGTCTGGGGCCACGGGTCCGCCTTCCAGCACCGGTGCGCTACGGATGGTTTCGTCTTCGCAATCGATATGCAGCTGGGCGAAGATTTCTCCCAGCGAAAATTCCGAAAGGCGGTTGATGGTGATGCCGATAGCCCCCTGGTCGTTGTGCTGGCACATCAGGGTGACGCTACCGACAAAGTTGTCGTCCAGCATGCCGGGCATTGCAATCAGCATCTGGCGGCCGAGGTAGCCCGAAGTGGATTCGGGGTTCATCGAGACGTCTTTGTCTGCCATGCGCTCAGATTGGAGCCTTTGGCGGGAATTTTCAAGCTTTCTCCGGGCTTTTCAGCGACGGAATGCCGATATTTTGCGGCCTTGTTATTTTCCAGCGTTGTACAATATTCATGGTATGGAGATTTTGGTGAATGGACGGCAGCAGACCGTCGAAGAGCAAACCACGATCAGCAAGCTAATTGAAGGCATCCTTCCCCCGGGCAAACGTGTGGCCGTCGAGGTGAACGAGGAAATCGTTCCGCGTGCGCGTCATGCCGCCCATGTGTTGCAGGCGGGAGACCGTGTCGAGATTGTCCAGGCGATTGGCGGGGGCTAAGGAACAGCGATATGAGTAGTGCACCACAAACTGTCCGCGTTGCGGCGGATTCCACGGACCAGATTGAAATTGCCGGCCGCAAGTATGCCTCTAGGCTGCTGACCGGTACCGGCAAGTACAAGGACCTGGAACAGACCCGCGAGGCCACGCTGGCCGCCGGCGCGGAAATCGTGACGGTGGCGATTCGCCGCACCAACATCGGCCAGGATGCCGACCAGCCCAACCTGCTGGACGTGCTGCCGCCTGATGAGTTCACCATTCTTCCCAACACCGCGGGTTGCTTTAATGCCCGTGATGCGATTCGCACCTGCCAGTTGGCGCGTGAACTGCTGGACGGTCACACGCTGGTCAAGCTGGAAGTGCTGGGTGACGAGAAAACCCTGTTCCCGCACATCACCGAAACCATTCACGCCGCGCGGGTGCTGATCGATGATGGCTTCGACGTCATGGTCTACACCAATGATGACCCGATCGTGGCCCGCGAACTGGCTGACATGGGTTGCGTATCGGTGATGCCCCTGGCCGCGCCGATTGGTTCAGGGCTCGGTATCCAGAACCGCTACAACATCCTCAGCATTGTCGAGGACGCAACCGTGCCGATCATCGTCGATGCAGGCGTGGGTACCGCGTCGGACGCCGCCATTGCCATGGAGTTGGGTTGCGATGGCGTGCTGATGAACACTGCCATTGCCGGGGCGCGTGACCCGGTACTGATGGCTTCCGCCATGAAGAAGGCGGTGGAAGCTGGTCGCGAGGCCTTCCTGGCTGGACGCATTCCGCGCAAGCGTTACGCGTCTGCTTCCTCGCCCATCGACGGCACCATCGCTTGAATGTCTGGCCCTGATTCCACGGGGCAGGGCGGGGCCGCAAGGCGGCCGATTCGAAGTTTTGTCATTCGCGGTGGCCGCCTGACCGACGGCCAGGCGCGCGCGCTGGAACAGCTCTGGCCCAGCTACGGCATTGACAGGCCGCCTGCCGGCGAGCGCCTGGACTACCCGGAACTGTTCGGCCGGTCTGCGCCGGTGATTGCCGAGATCGGTTTTGGTAACGGCGAAGCCACCTGGCGCACCGCGCGCGACTACCCCGAGCAGGATTTCATTGGCATCGAGGTGCATCGGCCTGGTGTAGGGCATTTGCTGCTGGCGCTGGATGAGCACCGCGTTGGCAATGTGCGCGTGGCCTGCGAGGACGCTGTCGAATTCATGGACGAGGCCATTCCGCCAGCTTCGCTTTCCGGCGTGCGCCTGTTTTTCCCCGACCCGTGGCCCAAGAAGCGCCACCACAAGCGGCGCATTGTGCAGCCGGATTTCATCGCCTGCCTGGCGCGCAGCATGGCTCCGGGCGCGGTGCTGCACCTGGCCACCGACTGGGCGCCCTATGCAGAGCACATGGTGGAAGTGATTGCCGAGAACGCGTCGTTCCGCAATCTCGCCGAGGACGGCCCCTACAGCCCGCGCCCCGCGTGGCGGCCGGAAACGCGTTACGAACTGCGCGGCAAACGATTGGGCCACGAGGTGTTCGACCTGCTCTACGAGAAAATCGACTGATGGAAGGCGGCCTCACACTCAGCGGCGACATGATGCTGGTGCTGCTGGTGCTGGCGGCCACCATTGGCTTGTTTGTTTCCGAACTGGTTCGGGTCGACATCGCCGCCATCTCGGTGATGGTGGTGCTCGGGCTGCTTGGCCTGGTACCCGCCCAGGAGTTGTTCAACGGCTTTGCTTCGAACGCGGTGATTTCCATCATCGCGGTGATGATCCTGGGCGCCGGGCTGGATCGCACCGGGGTGATGACCGTGGTGGCCGCGCGCATTCTCAAAGTGGGCGGAAAAACCGCCCGGCGCATTGTGCCGATGGTGTCCGGCACGGTCGGCATCATTTCCGGGCTGATGCAGAACGTGGGCGCCACCGCGCTGTTCATGCCAGTGATGTCGCGCATTTCCACCCGCACCCGCATTCCGCTGCAGCGCATGCTGATGCCGATGGGCTTTTGCGCCATCCTCGGCGGTACGCTCACCATGGTGGGCTCCTCGCCGCTGATCCTGTTGAACGACCTGATCACCAATGCCAACGCGTCGCTGCCACCGGGCGAGACCACGCTACAGACCTTTCACTTGTTCGATGTCACCCCGGTGGGGTTGGCGCTGCTTTCCGCGGGCATCCTTTACTTCCTGCTGGGCGGCCAGTTGCTGCTGCCGGAACACAAGGAAACCGCCACCGGCGCACCCGCGCGCACCAAGTCATACTTCGCCGATGTCTACGGCATCAAGGGTGACGTCTACGAGTTGCTCGTGACGGTCGACTCCCCCCTGGTGGGCATGCGGGTCGGCGATGCCGAGAAGCTGGAGGGCGCGCCCATCCTGCTGGCTATTCGCAATACCGAGGAGCCACGGCTGGCTCCGCCTGCCGAAGAAATGATCTGGGTGGGCACGATTCTCGGCGTGATGGGTACGCGCGACGTGGTGGGGCGCTTCGCGCTGGATAACGAATGCAGGGTGCAGCCGCGCCTGCGCACATTCGGCGGCCTGTTCAACGCCAGCCGCGCCGGTATTTCCGAGGTAGTGATTCCGCCCGGTTCGCGCCTGATTGGCCAGACTGTTGGCGATGCCCAGTTGCGCAAACGTTACGGCATCAGCGTGCTGGCGGTGAATCGGCGCGGTGAGATCATCACCGAGGGCGTGCGCGACATGACCATGGAAGTGGGCGACTGCCTGGTCAGCCACAGCACCTGGCGAGACCTGTCGAACGTTTCACGCGAACGCGATTTTATTGTCGCCACCGAGATTCCGCAGGAAGAGCAGCGGCCGCAGAAAGTGGCGCATGCGCTGGTGTTTTTCGCGCTCTCCATCGGTCTCATCATCTTCACCGATTTCCGCCTCTCGATTTGCCTGCTGGCCGGTGCACTGGGCATGGTGCTTACCGGCGTGTTGAGCATGGACGAGGCCTACGCCTCGGTGAGCTGGAAGACCGTGTTCCTGCTGGCCAGCCTGATTCCGCTGGGCCAGGCCATGGAGCGCAGCGGCACGGCCGCCTGGATTGCCCAGGAGATCATGCTGGTGCTGGGTGATGTGCCGGAGGTGGCTATCCAGGTGGCGCTGGCCTTGCTGGCAACCGTGTTCAGCCTGGTGATGTCGAATGTGGGCGCCACCACCATCCTGGTGCCGATCGCGCTCAGCATTGCGTTTGCGACCGGGGCCAACCCCACGATGTATGCCCTGATCGTGGCGCTTTCGGCTTCCAACGCGTTTATCCTTCCCACCCACCAGGTGAACGCCCTGATCATGGGTCCCGGTGGCTACCGGGTTTCCGACTTCATCCGGGTGGGCACGCCAATGAGCGTGATCTTCGTCGTGGTCATGCTCACCGTGATGAACCTGATCTACTGAGTTTCCCGGCGGCACACCCAGCCGTCTTCAACCGCGACTTCAACTGGCGCAAGGCGGGCGCCCTTGCAGGGCCCTTCCACGCAGGCGCCGTCTTCCAGCGTGAAACTGGCGCCGTGGTGGGCGCAGACCAGGTGGCCTTTCGGGGTGAACAGGAACTTGTCCGGCGCAAAATTGAGCGAACGTCCCTGGTGGGGGCAAACGTTGCGCCAGGCGGTGAGTACGCCATCGCGGTGAAATAACATCAGCCACTCGGGGCCGTCAGGGCCATCCAGCATGGCTTCTTTTCCGCTTTCTCCGACTTCTTCAAGGAGACAAATGCGCATTGTGGTTGTCATACCCCTGTACGATTGTTGACTCGAAGCCAGGAAGGCCCCAACTAGCAGCTATGCCCCGATACTACATCAGTGCTCCACCCGCCAATCCATTGTCGCGGATTCTTGCCGCGGTATTCGCCGTCCTGCTGATAGCCGGCGCTGTCGTGTTCGGCGTTTTCGTCTTTGCCGTCATCGCTGCGCTGGGCGTGGTTTCGTGGATTGTCCTTTCGATACGCCGCTGGTGGCTGCGCCGAAAGGGTGTGGAGCAGCAGCCTTCCGGCCCGACAAACCAGCCTTCGGACCGTTCTAACGTTATCGACGCGGAATATACCGTGATCTCCAGGCGGCGCGATTGAGCGCGGGAACGGCTTTGTAAAATCCCCAACCGGGTCTAAACTGAAGGGACACCAACCCGCAAGGTTGTACTGCCATGTCCACGATTCGCGAAGTACTGGATCGGAAAGGCGGCGCGGTTGTGACGGTCGGCAAGGATGTCTCGGTTCTGGAAGCCATCGGCATCATGTCGGACGCCAACATCGGCGCCGTGGTTGTCTCGGATGACGACGTGCCCACGGGCATCTTCACGGAAAGGGACTACCTCCGAAAAATTGCACTCAAAGGCCGGTCCTCGGCCGATACCCGGTTGCACGAGGTGATGTCGTCGCCACTGATCACGGTGGAGCCCGGCGACTCCGTTGAAACTGCCATGGAAACCATGACAACCTGTCGATGCAGGCACTTGATCGTGTCTGACGGCGAGACCATGGAAGGCATCGTTTCGCTGGGCGACCTGGTGAAGCATATGCTGGTTGAAAAAGAGGCAGAGGTAGAGCAGCTGTCACACTACATCGCCGGCAGTTACTAGCACCGGCTTCCAGTAACCATTTTGAGGCGCCTGGCCCAGGGGCGTTGTGCAGGCTTGCGCCATTCCTGAACCAGCAGGAGACCCGCATTGAGTTCCAATCGAGAAGTGGTGGATGTCCTGGAGGACATTCTCAAGAACCAGGAAATCCAGCTTCAGCGCCAGAACGAGGCGTTGGAAATCCAGCGCGAGCAGTTCGAGATGTTCAAGGTGCAGTACGAGCGCGCGGAGCGCCTCCAGGACCGCGCCGAGGCGATGCAAGACTCGGGCGCCCGCCTGATGGGCGCGGCACGCAAGTCCTTTATCGTCATCCTCCCGATTATCTTTATCCTGATTGCCTACCTGACCTGGCTGATTTTTCGCTAGCTAGTTACAACCTCATCACAGAATTTCGATCTCCCGTCATCCCGGAAGGCGCTTACCGTCATCCCGGAAACGCGAGTAGCGTTATCCGGGACCCACCGGTGGAACAGAAGCGTTGCACGGGTGGCATAGATGGAGCCGCGGGAGGGGTGCTCCTTCCACGACACGCGCAAGTACGTCCATGTAACTCTTAAATCACGTCCCTGTGATTTAAGGTCGCGGAAGGAGCACCCCATCCCACGGCCTGAAACGCATGTGCCTCCCGGGCCGACACAAGCAGGTGTTTTACCCCGTGGCCTTAAGCTTGGATGCCGCACAGGGAGTGCAGAGACTGGGCAACCGGGCAGGGACGCCCGGTTAGGCCATCCAGTGCAAGGACGCACTGTATGGCCGCGCCCACAAAACGCAACGAGCTGGGCGGGTAGGCCAAGGCGAATGAGAAGCGAAGCTTCGGATGCGCCTTGAGGCCATTCAAGCAGACACGCGGGTGAAACCCCTGGTTGGGGCGGCCACGTCTGTGCCTCTCAGGTGGCGCTTCTATTTAGCCGGTGGGTCCCGGATAGCACGGCCACTAAAGTGTCCGCACTTCCGGGAAGACTTGTTCGTAAACCGCGTTACAGCAGGTAAATCGTGGCCAGCAGTCCGGTGATCGTCATGGTGATGGTGTACGGCAGTGCCAGCAGCACCATGCGCCCGTAACTCAACCGGATCAGCGGCGCCAGGGCCGAGGTCAGCAGGAACAGGAACGCAGCCTGGCCGTTCGGGGTGGCTACCGACGGAATGTTGGTGCCGGTGTTGATGGCTACCGTCAGCAGGTCAAAGAACTCGCGCGAAATATCGCCGGCTTCCAGCGCCATCTGGACCTCGCTGATGTACACCGTGGCGACAAAGACGTTGTCGGAAATCGCGGACAACACGCCGTTGGCCAGGAAGAACATCGGCACCTGCATATCCGGATCCATCGCGAACACGGCCTCGATGACCGGCTTGAACAGGTGCTGGTCGTGGATCACGCCGACGATGGCGAAGAACACTACCAGCAGGGCGGTAAAAGGCAGCGCCTCGGAGAATGCGTGACCCAACTGGTGTTCTTCGATGATGCCGGTGAAAGCCGTGGCCAGAACAATGACCGCGAGGCCAATCAAGCCAACTTCCGCCCAGTGGAAGGCCAGGGCCACCACCAGGAAGATGGCGACCAGCGCCTGCATCAGCAGGGCAGCCTTGTGGCGGGTGCTGCGGTTTTCGTCTTCCAGGCGGTCGAACTCTTCGAGAATGCGACGCACCGCCGGGGGAAGCTGGGCGCCGTAGCCCAGGATCTTGAACTTCTCTACCGCGACACAGGTGAGCATGCCGACGATAAAGACCGGGCCGCTGACCGGTAGCATGCGGATGAAAAATTCGATGAACTCCCAGCCTGCGATCTCGGCGATCAGCAGGTTTTGTGGTTCGCCAACCATGGTGGTGACACCACCCAGAGCA
Organism: Gammaproteobacteria bacterium; assembly: GCA_030428105.1. Taxonomy (GTDB): domain Bacteria; phylum Pseudomonadota; class Gammaproteobacteria; order Xanthomonadales; family SZUA-36; genus JAUIBE01. The sequence goes on along the minus strand of JAUIBE010000002.1, from coordinate 184,655 downwards.
GTGCCCACGGCACCGTGCATCATCAGGTTGCGCAGGAAGGCGCGGAAGCCCTCCAGGTCTTCACGGGTCTCGTTGCCAATGCCGGTGTCATCGGCATGGTCGTGATCGGAGTCGAAACCCTTGCCGGAGGCCACCTTGTGGTACACCGCGTAGAAACCGGCGGCCACCGAGATGATCACCGCGGTCACCGTCAAGGCATCTAGGAACGCCGACAGCACCGCTGCTGAAAAACAGAACATCAGCGACAGCAACATCTTCGAGCGCACGCGGGTGATGATCTTGGTGAAGATGTACAGCAGCATGTCCTTGAGGAAGAAGATGCCCGCCACCATGAAAATCAACAGCAGAATGACGGCGAAGTTGGCCTCAGCCTCGTGGTAAACCGTACCGGGCGAGGTCATGCCCATCAGTACAGCCTCAAAGGCCAGCAGGCCGCCGGGCTGCAGTGGGTAGCACTTCAGCGCCATGGCCAGGCAGAAAATAAACTCCAGGACGATGATCCAGCCGGTCACAAACGGGCCGAGGGCAATCAGCAGAAGCGGGTTCAGCACCAGGAACGCGACGATGGTGAGCTTGTACCAGTCAGAAGCGTTCCCAAGGAAGTTGTGCAGGATGGAAGACGAAAGGGTCCTGGGCATACGTAATTCTCTCTCAGGCTAATTCGGACACAAGGCGAGCATTCTAAATGCTCCACACCCCGCCTTCCAGCAAAACCGGTTGTACGCGCAGTGCATGGTTTTGCGTTCGAAGGGGGACTACAGTAGAATATATCTCTTTATCGCGATTAGAAGATATATACTTCGCAACCCGGCAATAATCCAAGAGGCAGACAGCCATGCGCAACTACCTTTTTACTTCCGAATCGGTTTCGGAAGGGCATCCCGACAAGGTGGCCGACCAGATATCGGACGCCGTACTTGATGCGATCCTCAGCGAGGACACGTCCGCACGCGTGGCCTGCGAAACCTTTGTAAAAACCGGCGCCGCCATTCTCGGCGGTGAGATCACCACCAGCGCGTGGATCGACCTGGAAGAGCTCGTCCGCAAGGTGATCGTGGATATCGGCTATGACTCGTCGGAAGTTGGTTTCGACGGCAACACCTGCGCCATCGTCAACATGATTGGCAAGCAGTCAGAAGACATCAGCCAGGGTGTTGATCGTGAACGCCCCGAAGACCAGGGCGCGGGCGACCAGGGCCTGATGTTTGGTTACGCCACCAACGAAACCGATGTGCTGATGCCGGCGCCAATCTACTTCGCCCATGAGCTGGTGAAGCGCCAGGCGGACGTGCGCCGCACCACCGATGACGGCCGCCGTCACTTGCGCCCCGACGCCAAGAGCCAGGTCACTTTCCGTTACGAAGATGGTGTTCCGGCAGGCATCGAGGCCGTGGTGCTTTCCACCCAGCACAGCCCGGAAATTGGCCAGCAGCAACTGCACGAACTGGTGATGGAAACCATCATCAAGCCGGTGCTGCCGGCCGAGTGGCTGGACGCCAACACCAAGTACCACATCAACCCTACCGGCCGCTTCGAAATTGGCGGGCCCGTGGGCGACGCCGGCCTCACCGGGCGCAAGATCATCGTCGACACCTACGGCGGCATGGCGCGCCACGGCGGCGGCGCATTCTCCGGCAAGGACCCGTCCAAGGTCGACCGCTCGGCTGCCTATGCGGCGCGCCACGTGGCCAAGAACCTGGTGGCGGCGGGGCTGGCCGATCGGGTCGAGATCCAGGTCTCCTACGCCATCGGTGTGGCCGAGCCCACCTCGGTAAGCGTCGAGACTTTCGGCACCGAGCACATTCCGGTAGAGCGCATCGAGCAACTGGTGCGCGAGCATTTTGACCTGAGGCCGTATGGAATCATCCGCAGCCTCGACCTGATTAAACCCATTTACCGCCCGCTGGCCGCTTATGGCCACATGGGCCGCGAAGATTTGAACGTGCCCTGGGAAGCCCGCGAACACGCGGAAGCGCTGCGCGACGCAGCCGGCCTCCAGGCATAAGACAGGAGACACAGAACATGAACGCAGTTGTTGAGAACCCGCAGGCGGGAATTGAGCAGGACTACTACGTGGCTGATATTTCGCAGGCTGATTTTGGCCGCCGCGAGATCGCCATTGCCGAAACCGAGATGCCCGGCCTGATGGCGGTGCGCGAGCAGTTCGCCGCCGAGCAGCCGCTGAAAGGCGCCCGCATTGCTGGCAGCCTCCACATGACCATCCAGACCGCGGTGCTGATTGAAACCCTGGAAGCGCTGGGCGCAGAGGTTCGCTGGGCCTCGTGCAACATCTACTCCACCCAGGATCACGCAGCCGCTGCGATTGCCGCAGGCGGCACGCCGGTATTCGCTTTCAAGGGCGAGACCCTGGACGAATACTGGGAATTCACCCACCAGATCTTCAACTGGGGCAGTGATGATTCCGATGAAAGCTTCGCCAACATGATCCTGGATGATGGCGGCGACGCCACGCTGCTGCTGTTCCTGGGCTCGAAGGCCGAGAAGGATCCTTCTGTGCTGGACAACCCCGGCAGCGAGGAAGAGGTTTCCCTGTTCAACGCCATCCGCAAGCGCCTGGACAGCAACCCCGGCTGGTACAGCAAGGCGCTGGCTAGGGTGCAGGGCGTAACCGAGGAAACCACCACCGGCGTGAAGCGCCTGTACCAGATGGCCAAGACCGGCGAGCTGACCTTTCCGGCCATCAACGTCAACGATTCGGTCACCAAGTCGAAGTTCGACAACCTGTACGGCTGCCGCGAGTCACTGGTCGACGGCATCAAGCGCGCCACCGACGTGATGGTGGCGGGCAAGATTGCCGTGGTTGCCGGTTATGGCGACGTGGGCAAGGGTTGCGCGCAGTCGCTGAAGGGCCTGGGCGCCACTGTGTGGATTACCGAGATCGACCCGATCTGCGCCCTGCAGGCGGCGATGGAAGGCTTCCGCGTGGTCACCATGGAAGAAGCCGCGCCGAAGGCGGACATTTTTGTCACCGCCACCGGCAACTACCACGTGATCACTCACGAACACATGCAGGCCATGAAGCACCAGGCCATCGTTTGCAACATCGGCCACTTCGACAACGAGATCGACGTCGCCAGCCTGGAAAAGAACTACCAGTGGGAAGCGATCAAGCCGCAGGTGGATCACATCATCTTCCCCGATGGCAAGCGCATCATCCTGCTGGCCCGCGGCCGCCTGGTGAACCTGGGCTGCGCCACCGGACACCCCAGCTTCGTGATGTCCAACTCGTTCACCAACCAGGTGCTGGCGCAGATCGAGCTGTTCGCCCATGGCGACCGCTACGAAAACCAGGTTTACGTGCTGCCCAAGCATCTGGATGAGCAGGTGGCCCGGCTGCACCTCGAGCGTATCGGCGCCAACCTCACTGAGCTGCGTGAAGAGCAGGCCAGCTACATCGGTGTTGAAGTGGAAGGCCCGTTCAAGCCGGATCACTATCGCTACTAGCCTGATGGGCAAGCGCAGGGATGGAGCCAACGCCAGGTATTTCATTTGAGTTCTTTCCGCCACGGACGGCGGAACAGCAACTCATCTTAGAATCCACCTGGCAAAAGCTGGCGCGGCTGAATCCGAATTACCTTTCGGTGACCTTCGGCGCCGGCGGCTCGGCGCAGGACTCAACCCTGGAAACGGTGGACACCCTGATGGACGAGTCGGGTGTCCCCGTGGCGCCCCACATTTCCTGCATGGCGCCTTCCACCGAGCGCATTAAAACCTTGCTGTCCGATTACCAGGACCGCGGGGTTGATCGGTTGGTGGTGCTGCGCGGCGACCGTCCGGAAGGCGAGGAAACGCCCGGCCCGTTTCGCTACGCCAATGAACTGGTGAAGTGGATTCGCCAGGAATTTGGTGATGCGTTTCATATCGAGGTGGCCTGCTACCCCGAGTTTCACCCGGAATCACCCTCGCCGGAATCCGACCTTCGCTACTTCAAACAGAAGGTGGATGCCGGGGCCAATGGCGCCACCACGCAGTATTTCTTCAACGTCGAGAGCTATTTCCACCTGCTGGATGACCTGGAGCGCATCGGCGTGGATATCCCGATTACCCCCGGCATCATGCCGATCACCAACTACACGCAACTGGCGCGGTTTTCGGGCATTTGCGGCGCGGAAATCCCGCAGTGGATTCGCCGACGGCTACAGAGCTACGGCGATGATGGGGCATCGATTCGCGAGTTTGGACTGGAAGTGGTGACCAACCTGTGCGACCGGCTGCTGGCCGCGGGCGTGCCCGGGCTGCACATGTACACCCTCAATCGCGCCAACGCCACGCTGCGGTTGTACCAGAACCTCAAGTCCTACTTCGAACCCTCGCCGTCGCGGTAAATCTCAACGCTGAGGCTGCCGTCGGCGGCAATCGCCGCGCGGTACATGCCCTCGGTGTTGAAATCCATCACGATGTTGCCAGCCGGGTCCATGGCGATCACGCCGCCATCGCCGCCCATCTCCACCAGTTCACCGTGGATCACGTCACCAACGGCTTCGGCCAGCGGCTTCTGCAGGTATTGCACGCGGGCGCAGATGTCCTTGGCCACGGTGGCGCGAATGAAGTATTCACCGGTGCCGGTGGCGCTGACCGCGCAGGAACGGTTGTCGGCGAAAGTGCCGGCGCCGATGATCGGCGAATCGCCCACCCGGCCCCAGCGCTTGTTGGTGGTGCCGCCGGTAGAGGTGGCGGCCGCCAGGTTGCCATGCTGGTCGAGCGCAACCGCGCCAACGGTAGAGAGCCACTCATCGGGTGACTCGGATACCGCGTGGGCATTCGGGTCGCGTTCGCGGATGCGTTCCAGTTGCTGGCGGCGGAACTCGGTGTCGAACCACTCGGGGGGCTCGAACACGATGTCATGAAGGCGGGCGAACTCTTCCGCGCCTTCACCCATGAGCATCACGTGGGGCGAATCGGTCATCACCTTGTGGGCCAGCAGAATCGGGTTGCGCACGCCTTCCACCGAGGCCACTGCGCCGGCCTGGCGGCCCGCGCCTTCCATCAACGAGGCGTCCAATTCGTGACCGCCCTGGGCGTTAAACACCGCGCCGCGGCCCGCGTTGAACAGCGGCGAGTCTTCCAGGATCACCACCGCGGCCATTACCGCATCCAGGCTGGTTCCGCCTTCCAGGAGAATCGCGTGGCCAGCACGAACCGACTCTTCCAGCGTGGCGCGCAGCTGGGCTTCTTTGTCTGCATCCAGGTCGCCGCGGCGAATGGTGCCGGCGCCGCCGTGGATAACGATGGCTACCGGAGCTTCGCTGTCGTGGTCGGCGGATGTACTTTGCGGGTGGTTCATCAAGATCGCTCCAAGCAACAGGGCGACAAGGCTGGCCCTTGCTGTGTTCATAATTCCTGCAAGCATGGTGTCGCCTCCGGAAACTTCAACCAGTACAGCGCCGACCAGATTTTCGGGTCGACCATCTGGCCTGCGGAAATTCGCTCTTGCAGCCAGCGGTCAACCTCGCTGAGCGGGACGCGGTGCACCTCGATATCTTCGCTTTCATCGCCGCCGCCAGGCCCAACTCTTTTCAGGCCCGAGGCGCGCACGAAAGTGATGATTTCATCGCTCATTCCCGATGAACTGGGACACTCGAGCATCAACGCCCACTCGCGGGCCTCGTAGCCGGTCTCTTCCAGCAATTCCCGGCGTGCGGCCACGCCCAGCGGTTCGTCGCGGTCGTCGAGGTCGCCCACCAGTCCGGCGGGCAGTTCGATCACTCGCGACTGCACCGGAATGCGGTACTGCTCAACCAGTACCAGCTCACCTTCGTCGGTGACCGGCACCAGGATGACCACGCCGCGCGAGTTGGCGCGACAGGCAAATTCCCAGTCGTCGCGCTCCACCAGGCGCAAAAACCGGCCGGTGGCGTGTACCCTCAGGGTGTCGCTTTCATCGTTCATGGCTGCGCATTGTAGCGTTGCATTCGTGGCAAGTTGAACCAATATGGGAATGAAGCCTCCAATCACCTCGTTGAGACTGTCACAGGAGTGCGGACCGAACGGGTTCGCCGTTGAATAACAATGAATTTGAGAATGATTTCCGCTGCCGTGGCCCTGGCCTTGTTTATCCAGCCAGCGCTGGCCCAGCAACCAGACGCCGCCGAGGGCAATCCGCAAGAAGCCGCCCAGGCCAAGAAACCGGTTAAACCCTCCAGCCGCTTTCCGAAAGATGTCCCCGGCCTGGAAGAGATGGCCCGCCAGGCCATCGCCGAAGACAACGGCCTGCGCCTGCTGCAAACCACCATCCTGCTGCGCCGCCAGGAGCCGTACGACCCGGAAAACCTGGTCAACATGGTGCGCGCCTACGCGATGATGGAGCGACCGACATCGGCCTACAACTACATGCTGCAGATGCAGCAGCAGGGGCTGAGCTTCGACTTTGATTCGCTGGAAGAAACCATCAACCTGCACGGCACCGAGGTATACGACTACCTCAACGATTTGCTGATCCGTGCGGGTAATCCTGCCGGTGAAGCCGAGCCGGTTTTTGCACTGGATTCAAAGCATGCGCTGCCCCGGGCAATTGCCTGGGATGAAAGCCGCGAACGGTTCCTGGTGGGCACCGCCGAGAAAGGCGAACTGCTGGCCGTGGACGAGAACGGCAAGGTGAAAAAGCTGCTGGCGGCCGACAAGGACAATGGCCTGTGGAGCATCATGGGCGTTGCCGTGGATGCCGAAAACAATCGACTGTGGATTTCCAGTGCCGCAACCCCTCAGTTCGAAGGCTATAGCAACGAGGATGTGGGCAAGTCCGGCCTGTTCGCGTTTGAGCTGGACAGCCTGGAACCGGCTGGCCAGTACATGCCGGATCCCGCCAAGGGGCCGCATGCCTTTGGCAGCCTGGCTGTGACTCCTGGCGGTGACGTGTTTGTCGCCGACCGTGAAACCGCCGTGCTTTATCGCAAGAGCGCCGACGCCGAGATCTTTGCGCCGTACCTGGCGGACAAGGAACTGAACGGTTTCACCGACATGGCTATTTCGCCAACCGGTTCGCGCATCTACCTGGCGGACGCCGCCCGAGGCGTGCTGGTCATTGACCCCGAGAACGAGGGCGCGGCGATGTTGCAGGGCCCCGATACGCTCAACCTGGGCGGTATTTCCGGCCTGTTTCACACCGGCACCGACCTGATCATCGTGCAGTCGGGTATTAGCCCGCAGCGCGTGATGTCACTGCAGCTCGACGCCAGTGGCGGCACGGTCGAGGATGTTCGCCCCATGGCCATCGCGCTGGAGTGGTTCAACAAGCCGGCCGGCGGCGCCATTCGTGGCGATTCCATCTACTACTTTGCCAACGCCGATGCAGAGGCTGAAGAGGAAGTCACGGTGCTGCGGACGGCGCTGGACGCCGGAAACGACATCATTGCCCCCGACATGCTCAAGTTCGAGGAAGAAACCCTTTCCAAGGCGCGCGATCACCAGTAAGGGCGGTCTTTAGAGCGCGACCCTGGCGACTACGCCTGCAGCACCCGCTGCCGCAGCATCTGGCCGAATGCCAGGTCGTCGAACAATTCGTTGAGCCGTGTGGTGTCGGTATCGGCGCGAACGATATCGGGTGAGGCCAGGGTGCTGGGCACCTCGGTGTTGATCACCGTCAGCAACTTGGCCAGGTCCGCCGCGGCGCGGTGCTCCACCAGCTTGTTCATCAGCGATTTGGCGCCGCGCACCGAGAGGTGCTCCACTTCCGCCACCCGCTGGTAGATGGTGTCCAGGTCGCCGAAATGGGCCAGCAGGGCGGTGGCCGACTTGGGCCCCACGCCAGGAATGCCAGGGATGTTGTCCACCGAGTCACCGACCAGTGCCAGGTAGTCGGCGATCTGTTCCGGGTTCACCCCGAATTTCTTGAATATGCCGTCCGGGGAAAGCTTCTGGTTGCGTGAGAAGTCCCACCAGTAATCTCCCGGCCGAACCAGCTGCGCCAGGTCTTTGTCGCTGGTGACCACGTTCACCGGGTGGCCCTCGCCGCGCCAGTGCTCGCACAATGTTCCGATAATGTCGTCGGCCTCAAAACGGGGGTCGCCGTAGCACTTCAGCCCCATCGCCTCGGCCACGCCGCGCGCCCAGGCAAACTGGCGTTTGAGCTCCTCGGGCGCCGGGTCGCGGTTGGCTTTGTACTCGGGATAAATCTCGGTGCGGTAGCTGGTGGTCAGCGACTCGTCGAAGGCGACACCAACATGCTGCGCGCGGGTTTGTTCAAGCAGGCTGCACAGGAAGCCGGTGAAGCCATAGACCGCGTTGGTGGGTTGGCCTTGCTGGTTCTGAAACTCATCCGGCATCGAGAACCAGGCGCGGAAGATGTAGACGCTGGCGTCTACCAGGTACACGGGGGGCAAACTCATCCTGCCATTTTGCCACAACCCCGTTTTTTTCAACCATCGTCATCCCGGAATGCCGCCTATCGTCATCCCGGAAAAGCGGGTAGCTTTATCCGATCGCGCAACAGCGACTACGTCATCCCGGAAAGCCGAGTAGGCTTATCCGGGACCCACCGGCTGAATAGAAGCGTTGCATGGGTAGCACAGGTGGAGCCGCGGGAGGCGTGCTCCCCCCGCGACACGCATAAACCCGTCCATGGGGCTCTTAAATTACGTCCTGTAATTTAAGGTCGCGGGTGAAGCACCCCGTCCCGCGGCTTGCAACGCATGCGCCACGTGGGTCGACCCAACCAGGGGTTTTACCCCGTGGCCTTAAGCTTGGATGCCGCTCAGGGAGTGTAGAGACTGGGCAACCGGGCAGGGACGCCCGGTTAGGCCATCCAGTGCAAGGACGCACTGTATGGCCGCGCCCACAAAACGCAACGAGCTGGGCGGGTAGGCCAAGGCGAGTCAGAGGCAAAGCTTCGGATGCGCCTTGAGGCCATTCAAGCAGACACGCGGGTGAAACCCCTGGTTGGGGCGGCCACGTCTGTGCCACTCAGGTGACGCTTCTATTCAGCCGGTGGGTCCCGGATATTTCTATTCGAAATTCCGGGATGACGATTTCGCTGTTACGCGCTCTACACCAGCCGCGTTTCCGGGATGGCGGAGGAGCTTGCTATCGGGATCAGGTCAAGAGTTCGCCACCCATCTCCACGCGCTGGCGTAACACACTGTTGCGTGGGAAGTGGGCCAGCAGGAACTCCATCTGGTCGGCGAGGATCTTGCGGCCCTGCAGGTAAACATATTCTGCATGGGTCGGCTTGAAGGGGATCGCCAGCAACTGCATGCCGGCCTGTTCGGGGGTGCGGCCGGCCTTGTAGTTGTTGCAGCGCTTGCAGGCGGTGACCACGTTGACCCACTTGTCGAGGCCGCCCTGGCTGAGTGGCTTCACATGGTCACGCGACAACAGGAAATTGGGAAACTGCTCGCCGCAGTACAGGCACAGCGACTGGTCGCGGCGGAACAGCGCCTTGTTGCTGAGTGGCGGCGTGTAGTGCTCGGAGAAAAGGTGCTCGTGGGGGTGCTGGCCGGTGGTGGCGATGATGGCGTTGACTTCCACCAGGCTCTGCTCGCCGGAAATGGCGTTGATGCCGCCATGGATGGTGTACAGGGTGCGGCCCAGGGAGTAGCTTACCTGGTCGAGCGAGATCAGGCGCACGGCTTCCTGGTAGCCGATCCACTCGAGCGGCATTCCCGCTACATCGGTTCTCAGAACCTGCTGCTGAAGATCCATCACCATCATTATGCAGCGGCGTCCCCACTTTCTGAAACGTCCTGCCGGACACCAGGGGCAGAACGCCTGTCGACCACAATATATTGTGCTTTTATTGCAGTCTTGTGGCTATATAGCCGGTTTTCCGCAAAAAGACAAGCCGCAGCTTGTCGTCCCTGGTGGGCATGTTGGTATATTTGGCCTGGCGTGAAACAATAAACAGCCGGGGGTAAGGGTGGAACAATGACAAGACAAAGCAGGCCCGAAATGATGCGCTGGCACGGTTACGCCGCCGCATGAAAAGCCCGATTGAATACCTGAAAAGCCTGATGCGAACCGAGCGCGCGTGGCGCTGGTTCCTGGTGGCCGTGTTCACCCTGCCGATCGTGCTGGTGCTGCCACACGCCCGCAGCCTGATCGTTCGCAACGCGGTGACGACCGCGCAGATTCTTGACCTGAACGCACCCATATCCGGTTCGGTGACCACGCTCGACGTGATACCCGGATCGGTCGCGGTTGCTGACCGCGCCGTGGTTTCGCTGTTCAACGAAAAAGAAGACAGCAGCCGGGTGGCGCGACTGGAGGCAATGAAGGCCTACAGCGAAACCGAGGTTTCACGCCTCATCCAGCAACTGGAGATGGTTACCTCGGTTGCGGAAGCGCGGCGCGCGGAAATGTACGCCTATACCGAGGCGGTCAACCTCGACGTGGCGCGCCAGCTGCAAACCACCCGCGATCGCTCGGTAGCACTGCAGTCCGCGTTGCGCGAAGCGGAAAGCAACCTGGAGCGCGTCACCCGCCTGCACGAAGACGGCCTGCTTTCGCGCGCCGATTACGAGGCTGCTGATGCCGCGTACCAGGCCGCGCAAGCGGACTTCTCCGGCAACAAGCTGGAGATCAGCCGCCTTCAGCAGCAACAGGAAGAGATCCGCAAGTCGGTGTTCCAGGTCAACGTGCCAGACGGCGCTTTGCTCACTCGCCAGTCGGTGCAGGAACTGGACCTGGAGGTGCTGCGCATCGAGCAGGCGCTGGGTGAAAGCCGCGGGCGGCTGGCGGCCACCACTGCCGAACTGGTAAGTGCCGAGCAGGCCTATTCCAAGGCGTCCTCCGCCGACATGCTTCTGCCGCCGGGGCGGGTGGTGTGGAACGTTTACACCGCGCCAGGCGCCTGGGTTAACGAGGGCAGCCCGCTGCTGAGCTTCGTCGACTGTTCGAGGCTGATGCTGGACATCGCGGTGGATGACGCCACCCTCGAGTTGATCGAGCCGGGCATGAAGGTGAACGTGCGCCTGTTCGGCTCATTTGAGTACCGCGAGGGCACGGTCACCCTGGTGCGTGGCTCGTCGGCGTTGCGCTCAGACCAGCGGGTTTACGCCGCCGAGGTGGAAAACCGCGGCCACCGCAAGGGCAGGGTGCTGGCTAGCATCGAAGCGCCAGACCTCGCCGGGCTGCCGGGTGAATCCTGCGGCATTGGTCGTACCGCCTACGCCGAGTTCGAAGACATCAACCTGTTTGAAATGATCTTCCTGCCGCTGTTCCGCTGATGGCCGCCGAGGGCATCACCACCCGGTTTATCAGCGCACGCGGGGTGACGCCGCGCCAGCGCCAGCAAGAAGGCGCATTGTTGCGCGCCACGTTGCTGGATACCTCCACCCTGCTGGCCATCTTCCTGGCGGCGGTGCTTTCCGGCTCGCTGACCGTTTTAACCGAGGTGTTTCGTGGCTCCCTGCTGCTGAGCATCGAGATTATTTCGCTCATCACCATGCTGCGCGACCACCGCGGCAAGTTTGTCGAGTTTGAATACGGCATCGGCAAGATCGAGCGCATCGTCACCATCATCATTGCCGGCGGCCTGTTCTTTTCGGCGGCCTACTCACTGAGCAGCGCGCTTGGGCGCCTGTCGCAGCCCGCCGCTTTACCGACGCCGGGCATGATCTTCGCGGTGATGGTGGCCAGCTACAACCTGACGGTGAATTTTTTCTGCGCCGGCGATTTCGTGCGCGCCAACGCGGAGGAAGAGTCCGTCATCCTGGATGCCAACCTCAAGGCGCGCATCGTCAAGACCATGGCGTCGCTGATCGTGGTGGTGGTGCTGGTGATTGCTACCTGGCTGGCCGACCCCAAGGCGGCCACGCTGGTGGACGCCCTCGGCGCCTTCGTCGCGGCTGGCTACATGATTGCGATTGGCATCAAGTTGCTGCGTGAGAGTCTGCCCGACCTGATGGACCGGGCGTTACCGGAGCGTGACCAACTCCTGTTGCTACGCGTGGTGGCGCGCTACTTCGACGATTTCGACCAGTTCGACGCCGTGCGCTCACGCCGCTCCGGGGGCAAGTCATTCGTGGACATGAACCTGGAATTCGACGCCAACATGCCGCTGTACGAGGTAAACCGGCGTTGCAAGGCCATCCAGAACGACATCGTCGAGTTGATCCCCAACGCCATCGTGACGGTGACGCCAAAGACCTCGAAGAACTGGGTGGATCCGCAGCCGGCAGACTAGCCGGAAGGCTCAGAACGCGGCCAGCGCCTGGTCCTCGGTTTCCACCACGTTGAGGATGCCGCTGAAACCGGTAATGTCGAACACTTCCTGCACCGGGTCGGTGAGGCTGCAAATCTGCAATTGGCCTTCCACGCGCTTGAGCTGCTTGGCCACCACCAGGATCACCCGCAAGCCAATAGAGTTGATGTAGGTGAGCTTCTCGAAATTCAGCACCATGTTGTTGACGCCATCGGAGAGCAGGCCGGTTAACGCCGCTTCCACATCGGCGGCGGTCACGGTGTCGATCATGCCGTCCAGTCGAACCACTTTGACCGGGCCGACATCAGTAAAGGTAATTTCCATCGGTTTATTCTCCCCGAATTCCTTGTTCTTGTGAAATGCGCGCCAGGTCAGTCATCGCGCGGGCCGGTCCTGAGGATCAGCACGTTGGTGTCAATTTCGCGGCGGTAATCCAGCTCGTCCATCATGGTCCGCACCAGGTGGATGCCGAGCCCGCCAATGGCCCGCTCTTCCAGCGACTTCTCGGTGTCAGCCTCGGGCGCTTCCAGCGGGTTAAACGGCTTGCCGTCGTCGTGCACCTCGATGGTTACCTCGTGGCCATCCCAGCTCACGATCACGTTAATCACGTGGTCTGATTCGTCCTCGTAACCATGGCGCACGACGTTGGAAAGGATCTCATCCAGCGACAGCCGAATGCGGAACTGGGTTTCTTCCGGAATGCCGTGCTTGGCGCCGAAATCTTCCATCAGCCGGTTGAATCGCTGCAGTTCGGTATTGCGGTTGGCCAGTTCCACGGCCAGCGTGGGATGGCTCTCGGCGTTCGCGCCGCGGTAGCCGAGCACCAACATGGTGATGTCATCCGACTGCGGTGTGCCCTGGGCAAATTCGCGCACGTCTTCCACGGTGTGGCGGATGACGTTGCGGCTGCTTTCGCCTTCCACTTTTTGCAGCAGCGCGCTCAAACGTGATTCTGAATAGAACGAATCGTCACCGTTCATGGCCTCGGTAATGCCATCGGTAAACAGCACCAACTGGTCACCGGGCGCCAGCCGCAGGCTGCCGGAGCGGTACTCGAAATCTTCCATCACCCCCAGCGCCACGTCGCCGGTTCCGGGCAGCTCAGAAACCTCACCCCGAAGAATGACAAACGGCGGGTTGTGGCCAGCGTTGCAGAATTCGATCTCGCCGGTTTCGGTATCCAGCACGCCACAGAACGCGGTGACAAACATGCACGAGGCGTTGTCACGGCTGATTTCGTTGTTCAGGTGCGTAAGGATGCCGCGCGCGGTGGAATTGCGCGGCCCGCCGGTGGCGCGGAACAGGGTCTTGGTCAGGGCCATGAACAGCGAGGCCGGTACGCCCTTGCCGGAGACGTCACCGATGGCGAAGCACAGGTGGCGCTCGTCGATGAAATAGAAATCGTAGAAGTCGCCGCCCACCTCGCGCGCCGAGATCAGCTTGGCGTGCAGATCCAGCTCGCGCCGTTCCGGGAACGGCGGAAAGATCTTCGGGATCATGCTCATCTGGATCTCGTGGGCGATGTTCAACTCGCTCTCGATCCGCTGCTTGGCCGCGGTGGTGTCCTTCAGGTCGGACACGTACTGCTGCAGGATGTGCTCCATGGAAATGAAGGAGTCGGCCAGTTCACCGATCTCACCGCGTTGCTTCTGCGGCAGGCTGAGAATGTCGTCGGGAATATCCAGGCCCGATTCAAAGGCCTCGGCGGAAAGCGACTGGGTGTAGCCCGCCAGCCGGGTAATCGGCTGGACGATCCGGTTGACGGCGATATAGGCAATGCCTACGGCGATCAGGAACATCGCAAGCATCAGCAACTGCTGGTCGAGCACGGTTTCCCAGATTTGCTGCTCGATGTATCCCAGGTCCATGCCCACGTGAACGTTGCCCGCCACCCCGGCAAGAATGGGCGCGGAAACATGGATGAACGAACCCAGTGCACCGGCGTCCACCCGCGTGGTCCTTAGCCCGGCCATGGTCCCGTGGTGCGCGTACGGCCGCACCAGGGCGTTCATTTCCGCGGGCACAATGGGAACGAAGGTGTGCGCCACAACCTCGCCCTCGGCGTCGGATACGAACACGTAGGCCACGCCGCGGATCTGGGTGAACTGGTCGATAACCGCCTGCATCGTGGCCAGGTTGCGGTTCAACAGGATCTCGGTGCTGGAATCGGCGATGCCCTGGGCAATCGCCTGGCCTTTGCTCTGGAATTCCGAGGACAAGGAATCATGCAGGCTGCGGGCAGAGAGAATGGACACCGCGGCGCCGGTGCCCGCAAACAGGATCAGGATCAGGATGAGTGTCTTGGTGAACAGCCTCATCGCGATTCCACGCTCCAGGTATCCCAATCATCCAGGGGCACGAACACACCATCCACCGGGGTGGTGTAGTAAACCGCCTCGGAAGCCTGGTGGCGGTAGGGCCCAAAATTCAGCGGCTGGTCAAAACCGAGGTCGATATTGCGCATGTTCTCGACCGTGTTGCGGATGCGGGCGCGGATGGGGTCGGGACCAAGGCGTTCGAGGATGGTCACCATCAAGCGGGCGTTGAGGTAGCCCTCCAGCCCGACAAAGCTGTAGGGCAGGGGTTGGTAATCGCCATCCACGGCGGCGGGCGGAAGCTGGTCGCCGTATTGATCCATCGCCAGTCGGTACTCACGCACTGCAGGCAGGTCTGTTTCCTCGTAGGAGGGCACTACCTGGGCGTTGACCAGGTTCGAGGTGTAGGCTCCGGCGCTGGGCTCGGCTGCTTCCAGCAGCGCCAGCATGGATTCGCTGGCGACGAATGAAAGGTTGGCAATGGGTACGTCCCAGCCAGCGGCACGCACGTCCCGGATCAGGCCAGCGCAAGCCTCGTAGGAGCACACCGAGATAATCGCTTGCGGGTTGGATTGACGCAGGATGTCGACCTGCTGGCTGAAATCGTCGTTGAAGCCGGCGCCCCTGTGGTAGCTGGCCTCGCTGTGCATCTTGAGGCCGGCGCGCGCGAGTGCGTTACGCACCCCTTCCCAACCGCTGCGGCCATAGGCATCGGCCTGGTAAAACACCGCGATCTGCGAACGCCCGATGTCGATGAAGTTGCGCGCCAGCCCCTCGGTTTCATTGAAATACGAGGCGCGCAGGTTAAACACGTAGTCCGAGTAGGGTTGCTGGCGATGCGGTTCAGCGCCGGTGAAGGGGAAGAACAGGTAAACGTCATTGACGCTGAACTGGCGCAGCAGCGGAAGAACCCGGGTGACCGTGGGCGTGCCGACATAGTTGAACAGCACGAAAACCTCGTCCTCTTCCAGCAACTGGATGGTATTGGCGATGGCGCGCGGCGGGTCGTAGCCATCGTCGTAGGCTTTCAGCACCACCTGCCGGCCGTGCACGCCGCCGCGGGCGTTGACGGTGTCGAGGTAGGCCTGCGAGCCGCGGTAGAGCTCTATGCCCAGGGCCCGCGAGTGGCCGGTGAAGGCGGCCGACATGCCAATGACGATCTCATCGTCTGTCACCCCCTGGGCAACGGCATTGGCGGAAAAGGCGCCAGCCAGGAGCAGGATTTGCAGGCAGCGGATCATGCCGCTATCGCCAGCTTGCGGTAGTTTTCACCCACCGCGCCGAACAGGGTCTTGAGCTGGTCCATGTGGTTGGTGGAAGAAAGCAGCAGCGCCTTGGAATCCGCCTCCAACCCGGCCTCCGGGTGAAGGTAATTCTGGCGGATTCTGGCCAGGCCATCGCTTTCGCGGCCGGTCATGCGCTTGAGAATGTACATATCGTCTTCGTCATATTCCCTGGCCAGGTCGTGCAATGTCAGCAGGATGGTGTCGAGGCCTTCCACCGCCATGGCCGACAGGGCGGTGGTTTTCTCGTGGCGCGAGAGCATGATCAGTTCTTTCCCCAGTTTCTCAAGCAGGTCGTTGATCGATTCCAGTTGGTGCTGGTTATCCAGCAGGGTGTTGATTCGCTCGTATTCGGTGACCGACAACTCGGCATTGCCCATGATGTCCTCGATGGCCTCGCCAATGATCTCGCTGAGCACCATGAACGAATCGTGCAGCGCTTTCACCTTGAGCAGGCTTTTCTCTTCGCGCAAAGCGTCGAACGAGCGTGACATGATACCCAACAGTCGCACCTGTTCGCGTTCCACCTTCTCAATCGCCTGGGTGGGGCGGTCTAGCGCGTAGTCGGCCAGGTGCTCCAGTTGCGAGGTTTCGCGCGCCAGCATCCGCGAACGGTCGATCTCGCCCACCAGCACCGCGGCGGTGTGGCTGTTGCCGTCCAGCACCAGTTCATTGTTGAAATCACTCAGCGCGGCGCGGTCTTCCTCGGTGGGAACCTTGGCGATGACCCGGATCGAGGGGTCGATCAGGGTGATGGCGGCGCAAGTGCGCTTTACATGCTCGAAGTCATCCAGGGCCACGATGGTGCCCAGGGCATCCTTGATGCGCACCCGTTCCAGCAATACCGGGTCGGCCGGGTCGCCGTAGACCACGGTCTTGTCGGCCTCCCTGGCGTTGACGTAGTCCTCGGTGCTGTCGGTGAGAATCACGTGGTTGTCGTCCGATGCATCCAGTTGCTGCGACACAGCCCGGCCGAACGCGCCGTAACCACACAGGATCACGTGCCCGCTGATCGCGCTTGAAGAGTCCAGCGCCTGGGCGGCCAACTGGCGCCTGAACAGCAGGTCGGCCAGGCGGTCGAGGTTGTTGATCAGCAGCGGGGTGAGGATCATCGAGGTAACGATGGCCACCAGCAACATCTGCACCCAGGCGGGGTCGAGCATGCGGTTGGCCAGGACCAGCGAGAACACCACCAGCGAAAACTCGCCAACCTGCGACAGGGTAATGGCTGTCTTGAGGGCCGTGCGCCGGTCGCCCGCGAAGCTCAGGAGCGTGAACACCAGCGCCGCCTTGACCACCATGAGGAGCGGCACGAGCAGTGCAATCTGCAGCAGGTTGGCCACCACCACGTCGACCTTGATCTGCAAGCCCACCGAGACAAAAAACACGCCCAGCAGCAGGTTCCTGAATGGAATCAGGTCGGCCTCCACCTGGTACTTGTAGATGGTGTCGGCAATCATCATGCCGGCGATAAAGGCGCCCAGCGAGTAGGAAAACCCGAACTCGTGGGCGATAAACGAGGCGCCGATCACGGTCAGCAAGACCGAGCCCATGTAAATTTCCTTGGACCTGGCCGCGGAAACGATACGGAACACGTGCTTGAGCACATAGCGCCCGACAATCACCAGGATGGCCAGCGCCAGCACTGCATCCAGCGCCGCCTCGAACAGCAACTTGCCAATCGACGGCTCCTTGCTGGTGAACAGCGTGATCATCAGCAGGATGGGGATAACCGCGATGTCCTGGAAGATCAGGATGCCCAGCGAGTAGCGCCCAAAATCGGTCTTGATGCGACCGGTCTCGTTGAGAATCTTGAGCACGATGGCGGTGGAGGAAAGCGCCAGCCCGGCGCCGACGATGGCGCTGCTGCTGGCGTCGGTGCCCAGCAACCAGTGACTGGCCAGGGCGAATACAACCGCGGTGATCACCACCTGCAGCGAGCCAAACAGGAACACCTCGCGACGCATGCTTTTCAGGTGGCCAACCGAGAACTCCAGGCCGATGGTGAACATCAGGAACACCACCCCGAACTCGGCGACAGTTTCCAGTGTCGGGTTGCCGTGTAGTTCCAGGTCGAAGGCATTACCGATGATCGCGCCGGTCAGGATATAGCCGATGATGGTCGGCATATTGACCCGCTTGAGCGCCACGTTGAGCACGGTGGCGAGCGCGATGGCGGTCAACAGGATGGGTATCAGGCCGTGCAAGCGATGGACCCCCGACACAGGCGAATCCGCCGAGGATAGCAGAACCTTTGCAGACGGGTCGTGTCCTAGGCCTTGTTCCCGGTTTGCAGCACAATCAAGCAAGGAGAGCCCATTGAGAAATCCAGCCATTGAAAGCGCCCATGCTTTGTTCGGGGTGGTCATTGCCCTGGCTGTTTCCTGCTTTGCATCCGCAACGCACGCGGCATTGCCCGCGGCTGTGGATGGCGAACCCCTGCCTTCACTGGCCCCGGTGCTGGAGCGAGTCACGCCTTCGGTGGTAAACGTGTTTACCGAGACCCGCGTGCAGGTGCGCAGTCCACTTTTGGAAGACCCCTTCTTCCGCCACTTCTTCAACGTTCCCGAGCGCGCGCGCGAACGTATATCGCGCAGCCTGGGCTCGGGTGTGATTGTCGACGCTGAGCGCGGCTACGTACTCACCAACAACCACGTGATCGATGGCTCCACCGATATCTCGGTGACCCTGCACGATGGCCGCAGTTTCTCGGCCGAGGTGATTGGCATGGACCCGGATACCGACCTGGCGATGATCCGGATCGATGCCGAGGATCTGCAGGCGCTGCCGATGGCGGACTCCAGCGAACTGAGGGTGGGTGATTTCGTGGTGGCGGTCGGCAACCCGTTTGGCCTGGGCCAGACGGTGACTTCCGGCATTGTCAGCGCCCTGGGAAGAACCGGGTTTCGTGGACTGCAGTACCAGAACTTCATCCAGACCGATGCCTCGATCAATCCCGGCAACTCCGGCGGCGCGCTGATCAACCTGCGCGGTGAACTGGTGGGCATCAACAGCGCCATCTTTACCCCCAGCGGCGGAAACGTGGGCATCGGTTTTGCCATTCCGTCTTCGATGGCAAGCTACGTGATGACCCAGTTGGCCGAGTTCGGCGAGGTGCGGCGCGGCACGCTGGGCCTGTTCGTGCAGGATCTTACCGATGAACTGGCAGGGGCCCTGGGCGTGGAAGTAAAAGGCGGCGCGCTGGTGGCCGAGGTGGTTCCCGATTCGGTGGCCGATGCCGCTGGCATCGAACCCGGCGACGTGGTGGTCTCGGTGGCGGGCCAGTTGGTGGCCGGCGCCCAGGAATTCCACAACATCGAGGGCCAGTTGCCGGTGGGTGAACTGGTGGAACTCGACTACCTGCGTGACCAGCAGGCGGAAACGGTGCAGCTGGGCGTGGCGGCGTTGCTGTCACTGGATGGTGCGGCGATTGACCGGCGCTTTGAAGGGGTGGTGTTCGAAGACCTGCCCGCCAAGGCCCGCGCCAACCGGGTTCGGGGCGTGATGCTGGCAGAGGTTGAGTCCGGCAGCCGGTTGGAGCGACAGGGCCTGCGCGAAGGCGACATCATCACCGGCGTCAACCGGTCGCGCGTATCAAACCTGTCGGAGTTCCAGGACGCGGTTCGTGCCGCCGGTCGGCCGCTGGTCTTGCAACTGCGACGCAATCGGAGTGATTATGTCGCCCGGATTGACTGAGTCACCAGGGCGCGTATGAGCTATTCAAAAAACACTTCCGGGGCGGTGATCCCGCTGATCCCCATGGACCCGGCCGGGCTGGAAGCCTGGAAAGCCGGGGCCACCGAGTCGCAGGTCCGTTGGATTGAATCGCGCGGTTTCGGAGCGAGGCCGGGCGAGCTATGCGCCCTGGCCGGAGAAGACGGTTCAGTTCGCAGCTACCTGTTTGGCCAGTCAAAGGACGGTTTCCTGTACCAGATGGCGCGGCTGCCATCGCGGCTGCCCGAGGGCAGCTATCGGCTGCAAAGCGACTGGGATGCAGAACAGCGCACCCAGGCGTGCCTCGGCTGGGGCCTGGCCACCTACGCGTTCAACCGTTACAAGAAAGGCAATGGCCACAAGCAGCGAGAGTTGCAGCTTGATGACGACATCGCCAAAAGGGTACGCGCGTTGTACGAGGCGCAGGCGCTGGTTCGCGACCTGGTGAATACGCCCACCGAAGACCTGGGCCCCACCGAACTGGAAGATGCCGCGCGCCTTGTGGCCGAGCGCTTTGACGCAAAGTGCAAGGTGATTCACGGTGAAGACCTGCTGACCCACAATTTTCCCGCTATTCACGCCGTGGGCCGGGCTTCAACCCGGGCGCCGCGATTGATTGAACTCACCTGGGGCAGCAAGGACGACCCGGTGCTTGCGCTGGTGGGCAAGGGAGTGTGCTTTGATACCGGCGGCTTGAACATCAAGTCGACCGCCGGCATGGCGCTGATGAAAAAGGATATGGGCGGCGCGGCGCACGCCCTGGCCACGGCCCAACTGGTGATGCAGCACAAGCTGCCGGTTCGCCTCAAGCTGTTGATTCCGGCGGTGGAAAACTCGATTTCCGGCAACGCTTACCGCCCTGGCGACGTGATACCAACGCGCAAGGGGCTAAGCGTGGAGATTGGCAACACCGACGCCGAGGGGCGGGTGATTCTTTCCGATGCCTTGACCTATGCCAGCGAAATGCAGCCGGTGCTGATCATCGATTTCGCCACCCTGACCGGCGCCGCACGCGTCGCCATGGGCACCGACCTGCCACCGATCTTCAGCAACCAGGTGGAAGTGGCCGCAGCCATCCAGGCGGCCGGCGATAACTGCGAGGACCCGCTGTGGACCCTGCCGCTTTGGCAGCCCTACAACAAGCTGATCGAGAGCAAGATTGCCGACCTCAACAACTCGGCCAAGTCTTCCTACGGTGGGTGCATTACCGCAGCGCTGTTCCTGGAGCACTTTGTCACCAGCAACGACGCCTGGGTGCACATCGATACCTTTGCCTGGAACCAGTCGAGCCGGCCAGGGCGGCCGGAAGGCGGCGAGGCGCTGGGTTTGCGCGCGGTGTTTGGCTACCTCGAGGGGCGCTTTTCCGGCTGACCGCCAGGAGCGGCCCCGATCAAAGCAACAGGAAGCTGAGCAGGGCCACCACCGTGGTCAGGACGGTCAGCAGGAACATGTAGCACATGCCGATGACCAGGTATTTAGCCACAGTCAGGAACCAGTTCTGCCGGTAAACGACCCGTAGCGAAACCAGCAGGTAGACGGGCATCCACAGGAAGATGGCCACGTTCAGCAGGACCAGGACCTGCCAAACCGCGTTGGTCCCCTCGGGGTCGCGCCAGTCAATGAGTGCGTTAATCAACAGCGTGATGGTCAGCGCCACGAACAGGAAAGCGTGGTTGTGCAGCGCGTGGATCAGGTGCTCGACGTAGTATTTCCTGGCGAACAGGTACCAGAACTTGAACAGCAGGGCGACGATGGGAAGCATGATGAACATCGTTGCCGGCAACAACTCGAATATCTTGTCTACGATGATGTTGGGGTTTTCCTGGATCTGTTCCGCTTTTTGAGGCGAATTCTCGATCTCGTCGTTAATCCAGTCGTTGAACGAGTCCGGCATCAGCGGGATGAGCAGCGGGTTGGTCTCGCGGTCCCAGTCCTCGCCGTTGAAATTGACAGTAAAGTCGTCATCGTCGCGGTTGCGCTCGGCTTCAATGTCAGCGGCGATCTCGGCGGCGATTTGCTCACCGATTCCCTGCGGCGGGTCATCGGCGGGCGCGGCTGATTCTTCGACGCTGTCCGTGTCGCTGCTTGGCGCTTCGGCGTCTTCAGCCTGGGCTGCCTCCTCTTGCTGCATCTGCTGCAGGCCTTCGGCGTGATTCTCCAGGGCACGCGCCACCATTTCCCGCTGCTCGTCGGTCAGCCCTTCTATGCCTTCCAGCTCTTCGATGGATGGCGCCACGTAGACGCCATCGCCGTCGAACTTCACGGCGCCGGGGTTAAGCTCGATGGCGTTGCTGGCCAGGGTGGCGGCGAGGATGAAGAACAGCATGCTGGAGAAAATCAGCAGGCGCATCGGCGGGGTGTAACGGAAGCGCCGTCCGTCGAGGTAGTCGCGTGTCAGCCGGCCAGGCTTGAACAGCAGTGGCAGCATGGTGCGGCTGAAGCGGGTGTCCAGCTCCAGGAAATCCTCGAAAAACTCGCGAATCAACACTGGGAAGAAGCGCAGCAGGCGCTTGTCTGGTTGCCCGCAGAAGTGGCAGAACGGCCCCTGCAGCCTGGTGGAGCAGTTGAGGCAGTACTCTGAACCCGCCAGCCGCCTCGGCTTGATGGTCAGCGACTGGGAGGGTGCGGGCGCTGGCGCTTCGGCCTCGTCAACAGTGGTCTCAGTCATTTCAGCAGGCCGGCTCCGCGCATCCAGTTGATCGTATCTTCCACCAGCGTTCGAATGGGTGTGTAGCGGTAGCCAAGCACCGTTTTCGCCCGGGTTGAATCGCACTGCGTATGGTGACAGATCATGGCCGCCGATTCGGGCGTCACCCTGGGTGGTTTGCGAGTAAAGGCGGCCACCGCGGCGCCCAGGTGGGCCATGGTGCGCAGCAGCCAGGCCGGGGTGACCCGCCTGGGAACCGGTTTGCGCAGCAATTCGCCGACAATCGCGATCACTTCTGCAAAGGACACGTCGACCCCGCCCAGCAAGTAGTGCGCTCCGTTCTCGCCCTGGTGGAAAGCGGCGATATGCGCCTTGGCGATTTCACGCACATCGGCAAACGCGCCGCCGCCCGGCGGAATGCCCGGCAGCGTGCCGGAGGCCACCATCGACACCATCTGCGACCAGTTGTGGCGATCGCCTGGCCCGAGGATGTGCCCGGGATTCAGGATCACTGCATCCAGCCGGCCCTCGCTGACCGCTTGCTTGACCAGGTCCTCGGCAATCCGCTTGGTGCGTACGTAGTTGATCCAGTCGCTGTTGCGTGAACGCGGGCTGTTCTCGGTAATTTCGCCATCCTGGAAACCCCAGGTGGTAAAACTGGAGGTATGCAGGAAACGCCGCGCCTCGGCGGCCATGGCCGCTTCCATCACGTTGCGGGTGCCATCAATATTGATCTTTTCCTGCGCATCATTGTTGCCGGACCAGACGTTGGTGCTGGCCGCCACGTGAAAAACCGCGTCTACCCGGTGGGGCATGGCGGCGCGCACCGAGGCGGCGTCAACGATGTCGCCGTGGCGAATTTCGAGGGGCAGGTCTTCGATATCCCCCGTGAAGGAGCTGTCGCGCACCAGGACCGTTGTGCGCCATCCTTGGCGGTCGAGTTCGCGTACCAGGTTGGAGCCTACAAACCCGCTTGCTCCGGTTACGAATGCAGTCAGACTCATAAGGTAGAATGCCCCGAATGCGCGTTACGCACCCCTGCGCCAGGGAATGCTGTCTGAAGGAACCCGGTCATTATAACCACTCATCGCAATCACCTCGCCGAGGTACGGCGGACCCTGCAGTTGGCGCTGCCCGTGATTATTGGCCAACTGGGCGTGTTCGGCATGAATTTCATCGATACCGTCATGGCCGGGCGCCTGCCCGAGCGCGATCTGGCGCTGGCTGGCCTGGGCACCGGCGGCGCCTTGTGGTCAGCGGTGATGATGCTGGTGATTGGCGTGATGATGGCGGTGCAGCCGACGGTGGCGCACCTCGATGGCGCCGGCCAACGCGAAGAGGCGGCTGCGCAGACTCGCCAGGCGCTGTACATTGCGCTGACCGCAGCGGTGCCGTTTACCCTGGTGCTGGTGTTCAGCGGCGCGATTTTGCTGGCAGTTGGGGTCGACCCCACCATCGTGCCGGTGGCGCAGGGTTATTTGCGCGCCATCGCCTGGGGTGTGCCTGCGATTTGCCTGGTGTTGTTGTTACGCTTTTTCAGCGAGGGCAGCGGGCACTCCAAGCCGACCATGTTTTACGGCCTGCTGGGGGCGGCGCTGAACGTGCCGCTGAACTACGTGCTGATGTTCGGCAAACTGGGTTTTCCCGCGCTGGGCACAGTTGGTACTGGCTATGCAACCGCCATCGTTCTGTGGCTGCAGTTGACCATGTTGGTGCTGTACTTGCGTCACCATCATCACTTTCGCGGTTTCAAACTGTTCCGGATACCTGAGCCGCCCAATTTCCAGGTGATCGGCGACTTGCTCAAGCTGGGCCTGCCGATTGGCATCACCATTTTCGTGGAAGGCAGCCTGTTTGTCGCCGCCGCTATGCTGATTGGCCGCCTTGGCGCGGTTCCATCGGCGGCCCACCTGGTGGCGATCAACTTTGCCGCGCTGATGTTCATGGTTCCGCTGGGGCTGGGCATGGCCACCACGGTTCGGATTGGCAACGCCCTGGGTCGTGGCGACCCGGTGGCGGCGCGCTACGCCGGTTCCATGGGGCTGGTCGTCGCGGTGGTGTTCGCCACCCTCAGCGCCAGCTTCATGTTCCTGTTCCCGGAGTTCATCGTTTCGATTTACACCGATGACCCGGCGGTCACGCAGTTGGCGGTAAGCCTGTTGTTCTACGCTGCCTTGTTCCAGCTTTCCGATGGGGTGCAGATTTGCGCCACCGGTTGCCTGCGCGGTTACAAGGACACCCGCGTGCCGATGGTGGTCAACGTGCTGGCATTCTGGTTGGTTGGGTTGACGCTGGGCTACTACCTGACGTTCAACGCCGGCTTTGGGCCTGCAGGCATGTGGATCGGGATGATCGCGGGCCTGGCGGTGGCTGCGTTACTGTTAACCAGCCGATTTTTCGCCACCAGCAAGCGCTTCATTGCCATCAACGCGGTGGCCTGAGCGCTGTTGCCTAGGGAATCACTCGCTCGAAAGTAAGTTTCTGGTCTTCGCCGCTGTGCAGGTACAGCAGGTCTCCGTCGATCTTGTAGGATTGGGCCGACTCCAGCCGGGCCATGAACAGCCGTTCCAGCGCCATGGCTTCGGGAGGCCCCATTTTGCGGGTCAGGGCAGTATTGCCTACCACCAGCCGGTCGTGGCCCGGGCCTTCGAGCTTGAACTGGGTGCGGAAGTCATTCACCCCGGTGCTGCCCCAGCATTCGCCTTCCACGCCGAACACCACGGTGGGCGTTCCGCCACGGCCAAGCTTTGTGCTGTCAATCGCGATCAGGCGCCACTCGCCGCTCATCGGCAGGCCGGACTGTTTTGGGGCGGCGGTTACCGCGGACAGGCCCAACGGGCTGGATTCAACATCGAGTTCGTGCTGAACCGGCCCCGCTGCGCCGGTGGAGGGGATCAAGAGGGTTGCCAGGAGGACAGGCAAGGCCACTTTCGCCGGCGTTGCGA
The DNA here is from genome assembly GCA_030428105.1 of Gammaproteobacteria bacterium. Classification (GTDB taxonomy): domain Bacteria; phylum Pseudomonadota; class Gammaproteobacteria; order Xanthomonadales; family SZUA-36; genus JAUIBE01. Next base: position 159,594 of record JAUIBE010000002.1, on the reverse strand, counting down.
GCAGCGACAGCGGCTGGTTTGCGCGTGAAAGTAGTGCCATCTGCGCCTCCGTGGCGGAATCCAATCTGTGAAGATTCTCTCCCATCGGACCACGGAGGCGCAACGAGGTTCACCCTCGAGGCACTGGCCGCCTGCTCAGGCCTCGACCTGGCTGTCTGCCTGCGCTGACGGTTTACTGGTGGGCTGGTTCGATTTTCGGTCGATCCGGCTCTTGATCGCGGCCAGTTCTTCTTCGACCTGTGGGTCTGCCTTGGCAGGGCCGTCCCACACCGACGGGTGGTTTCCGCCGACCTCGTAGGAGCGCACCCGCGCTTCCAGGTTTTCAACCTGTGACTCGAGCCGGTCGAAGCGCGACATGGCGCGACGCACCTTGCGCTCGGTGGGAGACAGGCGTTCTTCCCGGGGCGGTGCGCCAGGCGCCGCAACCGGGCCGCGGTTGAGCGACTTCAGCTTGACCTTGGCATCGGCCAGCTTGCCCTTGAGCGTGACCATGTCCTGCTCCATCTGGCTGACGCGCTCGCGCACTTCGGCCTGGTCGCGGACCACCGCGTTGTGGCGGTGTTCGGTTTCCTGGCGGGCGGCCAGGGCGGAACGCGCCAGGTCGTCGCGGCCTTCGGTGACAGCGCGCTCGGCGCGTTGCTGCCACTGGTCGAGCTCCTTGCTGAGCTGCCCCTCGATGCGTTCGAGGTGTTGTTGCTCGGCCAGAAGGTCGGCGCAGGCCATGCGCGCGTCTTCGCTGGCGTCTTCCATCTCGCGGATCAGTGCTCGCAGCAGCTTTTCCGGGTTTTCCGCCTTCTCCAACATGGCGTTGACGTTGGCGGCGATGACATATCTGAGTCGGGAAATGGCGCCCATCAATCGTTCTCCTGTGTGTTAAGTGTGCTGGTGTACAAGATGCAGAATCCGTGCCAAGAATAAAAAAACAGTAAAAACAACACATTAATCATCCCCTGGTGGAGTTCACGCCACTGGGGGTGGTGAAATCCACCCAAAATTGGCGAGGAAGCCGCCAACGGCTGTGCTCGTCGGTCGAGGCGTTGGCTGGTCGTCGCGCTGCGTTGCGGCCATGACTTACAATGGTGTTTCGTTTATTGGCGGTATCGCAGGAATCCGGATGACAAGGGAACGTTCTCCAGTAGCAGGTTTTTTCCTGGGCGTATGGCGCGTCGTCGATGGCGCGCGCAAGGTGTTTCTCAACCTGCTGTTCTTTGGCCTGGTGTTGCTGATTATCAGCACCATGATGTCGTCGGGTGAAACCCTGGTGGTGCAGCCCAACAGCGCGCTGGTTGTCCAGCCGGTAGGGCGGGTCGTAGAGGAATACACCAGCACGCCGTTTGACCAGGCCATCCAGAAGGCCAGCGAGGGCCGGGTGATGGAAACCCGCCTGCGCGATATCGTCACCAGCATTCGCCGCGCCGCCAACGATGCGCGCATCAATGTCCTGGTGCTGGACCCTTCATTGATGTGGGGCATTGGCCTGGCGTCCCTGCAGGAAGTGGAAGCCGCGGTGCGCGATTTCCGCGAATCCGGCAAGCCGGTGATTGCCTTCAGCGACATGGTTGGGCAGCACCAGTATTACTTCGCCGCCCTGGCGGACGAGGTGTGGCTGAACCCGGAAGGCGGCGTCTGGCTGGATGGTTACTCGGTGTTTCGCCAGTACTACCGCGAGGCGCTGGAAAAGCTTTCGGTGGAAGTGCGCCTGTTCCGCGCCGGCGAGTACAAGTCCGGCGGCGAGCCCTACGTTCGCGATGACATGTCGCCCGAGGCGCGCGAGGCCAACCTGTTCTGGCTGGGCAGCCTGTGGCAATCCTACCTGGAGGGTGTTTCACGCCAGCGAGGCGTTCCGCTCGAGGACCTGAGCCAGGCAGTGGAGCAGTTTGCCGACCGGCTTGAAGCGGTGGATGGCGATTTTGCCGTACTCGCCAGGGACATGGGCCTGGTTGATCGCCTGGTCACGCGTTCGGAGGCGTTCCAGGAACTGGCCGCCATCAGTGCGCATGATCACAATGAAGAGGGCTTTCGCCATGTGTCGGTGGAAGATTACCTGGTGGCAACTTCGCTGCAGGGGATAGCGGCGCCGCAGCAGAAAGTGGCGGTGGTTGTTGCCCAGGGAGAGATTGTTCCTGGCTATGCCGAGCGCGGCTACATTGCTTCCGAGGCCACGGTCGATCGCCTGCGCGCCCTGGCCCATCGCCAGGACGTTTCCGCCGTGGTGGTGCGAATTGACAGCCCGGGCGGAGACGCCGCTTCGTCAGAAAAGATTCGCGCCGAGTTACAGGCGATGCGGGATGCCGGCAAGACGGTGGTGATTTCGATGGGCAACGTGGCCGCCTCGGGCGGTTACTGGATTGCCATGGCGGCCGATGAAATCTGGGCTGCGCCGTCATCCATCACGGGTTCCATCGGCGTGTATGGCCTGGCGCCGAGAATACACAACTCGCTGGATCGTATCGGGGTGCACACCGACGGTGTCGCCACTACCCCGCTGGCAGGAGCGTTTGACCCCACGCTGCCGATGCATCCGGACCTGGAACGCGTCTATCGGGTGACCGTGGACCGCACCTACGAAGACTTTATCGAGATTGTTTCCGAGGCGCGCGGCCTGCCCAGCGAGGAAGTCCGCGAAGTGGCTGGAGGGCGCGTCTGGAGCGGCGCCCAGGCGCTGGAGCGCGGCCTGGTAGACCACGTTGGCACCCTGCAGCAGTCGATTGATTCGGCCGGACGCATTGCCGGGCTGGGTACGGAATTTGACATCGAGTACGAGGAAAGCGAACTCAGCGCCATCGAGATGTTCCTGCTGGAAATGGCAGGCGGCGTGGTGGTGCGCAGCGGGCTGTTCAGTGATTGGACCCGCTCGCTCACCGGGCAGATCCTGGTTGGCTTCCAGCAGGACCTTGGATTCCTGGCGCGGAATTCAGGACGGCTGGCGATTGCCTCGCATTGCTGGTGCCGCGTCGAGTAGGTTTCCCTGGCTCAGTAACGCTGGGTGGGGTCGGGCAAGCCGCTGTGCAGGAACCAGCCCTGGACTTCCTCGTCGTAGCGCCAAACCTGCTGGTCGGTAATCACCCGCTCGACCGCCTTGGATTTGAGGAACAGGCTGATATCTACGACCTGGCTGACGGTGCGGCCTTCGTCGTAAAGCTGGGTTGAACGCACCGTGTAGCCGGTGACGCGGAACAGGCGAAGGCGATCGAGTTCCAGCCGCGTGACCGGGTTCTCTTCGAGGTACTCGGGGGCGATGAAGTTGACTGCGCCGTCCCATTCGTTCCAGCGAATCATCTCGGCGTACTGCTGTAGTGCTTCACCGCGGCTCTTGTCGATGCCGGTGTCGGTGACACAGCCCGACAAGGTCATGAATGCAAACAAAACGACTGAAAACCTGAGTACCCGGAGCCCTGACATGGATGTCTCCCTCGCTAATCCCTGCAAATCAGATGCGGGCATTGTAGCCCAACTCGAAGCGGGGTATTCCACCACGTTATGAGTGCGCCGGAGCAAAACACCAACGGTGGCGCGGGCGCCTTGCCGCGCATGGCAGCCGCGTTGGTGCCCAGGGAACTGGCCACCTGGTCGCTGAGCGCCCTGGCCATGGCGGCCCTCGAGGGCGGCTTGCTGGGCGTGATCGTCAAGAACCAGTTTGCCGACGTTGCCCAGCCGGTGCTGCTGAACTTCTGTGTGGCGCTGGTGGCCGGTGCGCCGGCCTATGCCAACCTGTTCAGTTTCTTTTTTGCTTCCCTGGCCAGTGGGCGCGACAAGATCATGGTGTTGTCGCGCTTGCTGATGGTGGTGGCCCTGTGCCTGCTGGTGATGTCAGTGCCCGGACCCAGCGTCGCTGGCCTGGTGGTGTTCTCGCTGATGGCGGTGGCGGCGCGCATGGCCTGGTCCGGCGTGCTGACGGTTCGCGCCGCGGTGTGGCGCGCCAACTATCAACGCGATTGGCGGGCCCGCGTTACCGCGCGCATGGTGCGCTGGTTCTCGGTCATCATGGCGGCGTTTGGCGCCCTGATCGGCGTGGCGCTGGACTGGTCGGCAGACAGTTACCGATTCCTGTTTCCGCTTGGCGCCTTCGCCATCCTGGCCGCTGCATTTGTTTACCGCAGCGCGCGGGTGCGCCGTCATGGCCAACTGATTCGCAACGAGTTGGCCGAGTCGCAACTGGCTGAAACGCGATCCGGTTTGCACCGGGTAGGTGACGTGCTGCGCGAGGATCGCGATTTCCGCCGCTACATGTACGGCATGCTGATGTTTGGCAGCGGCAACCTGATGGTCATCCCGATGATGGTCATCATCCTCAACGAACAGTTCGAGATACCCCGTTTGGTGCAGGTACTGGTGCTTTCCTCGCTGCCGCTGGTGTTCCTTTGCCTTTCCATTGGCGCCTGGGCGCGCCTGCTGGACAAGCGCCATATTTTTGAATACCGCGGGGTGCATTGCTGGTTTTACGTCGCCGCCATCCTGGCTTTCGCGCTTGCGGCGATTTCCCACCAGGCCTGGTTGCTGTGGCCGGCCTCCATGTTCCAGGGCGTGGCGATGGCTGGCGGACGACTGGGCTGGAACCTGGGGCACAACGACTTCAGCAGTGACGCGCATGCCTCGCTGTACATGTCGATTCACGTCACCCTGACGGGTATTCGTGGATTGATTGCGCCGTTGCTGGGCGTGGCGTTCTACCAATACCTGGCAGCCTGGGATTCGAGCCTGGGGCCGTGGGCGCTTGCCCTGCCGTTTGCCTTGTCGCTGGCGGGTTCGCTGTGGTTCGTTTACCTGAACCGGGAGCGCAGCCAGCGCTAGAGGAAGTTGCTCCAGGCGATGCCGCCCCAGCAGGCGCCGATCAGCAGCAGGCACAGCAGCACGGCTGCCGAACCCATGTCCTTGGCGCGGCCGGAGAGCTCGTGGTGCTCGTGGCCGATGCGGTCGACCACCGATTCCACCGCGCTGTTGAGCAGCTCGACGATGAGCAGCAGGAACAGTGGGCCCACCAGGATCAGCCACTGGACCACCGAGCGCGCGACGAAGAACGAAAGTGGCAGCAGGACCAGGAACGCTGCAACTTCCTGGCGGAAGGCGGCCTCGTTGGCGAAACAGGCGCGCAGGCCCCGCATCGAGTAGCGGGTGGCGTCGATCAGGCGTGCAAAGCCGGTTTTGCCCGGTTTCATGATGTGTTCCTTTGGCACTGTTCCGGGCTTGCCGGGCGGTGAAACAGGAGGCGGACATGCTACCATTCGCGGCTATTTGCTGCAGGTCCGAAGCGGCCTGCCGGAACCAGGAAATATGCAAGAAAACACACTCAAACACATCGCCGACCTGCCCGATTACGAGGCCATTCAGCCCCTGGAGGCAAAGCAGATGGTGGAGCAGTTGCTCGCCGACTGCCGCAGCGCAATCACCCGCCACCTGGAAGGCGAAGCGGCGCCGGGTTGGAACCTGGTGGACGATGAAATTTCCAGCAACGACTCGCTGGAGCGCTACTGGGGCGCGCTTTCGCACCTGCACGCGGTGGCGGACAACGACGAACTGCGCGCTGCGTACAACGACTGCCTGGCGCTACTGACCGAATTTTCGAGCTGGCGCCAGCAAAACACGGCGCTACAGGCCGCCTACAGCCGATTGCGCAAGTCGGAAGCATTCGCCCTGTTGTCCGCAGAACAGCAGCGCGTGGTGGAACTCGAGCTGCGCGACTTCCACCTGGCCGGCGTCGATTTGCCCGAGGCCGAGAAAGCCGAGTATCGCGAAATCGTCCTGCGCTTGAGCGACCTCGGCGCACGTTTTGCGCAGAACCTGCTTGATTCCACCGAGGCCTGGCAGATGCACCTCGAGACCAGCGAGCGCCTTTCAGGGTTGCCGGAGTCCGAGCTTGCCATGCTGGCCGGGCTGGCGCGCGCCAGGGACCTGGATGGCTGGCTCATCGACCTGGGCTTTCCCGCGTTCAACGCGGTGATGACCCACGCCGAAGACCGGGCGCTGCGTCACGAGGTTTACCTCGCCTATAACACCAGGGCCTCGGCCAAGGGTCCGGGCGGTGAAGCTTTCGACAATGCGCCGTTGATGCTGGAAATTCTCGAGTTGCGCTATCGCCTGGCCAGGCTGCTGGGTTTCGACCAGTTCGTGGATTACGCGCTGGCCACCCGGATGGCGGCGGATCGCCAGGAAGTGGAATCTTTCGTTCATGAGTTGGCCGAACGCGCCAGGCCGGCGGCGCAGGCACAGCTTGATGCCTTGAGCGAGTTCGCTGCCAGCAAGGGCGCCGAGTTGCCACTGCAGGCCTGGGACATTGCTTTCTGGTCTGAGCGGTTGCGGCATGAAGAGCTGGACCTTTCCGACGAAATGCTCAAGCCCTATTTCCCGCTGGACGGTATGCTGCAAGGCCTGCAGTTCGTGGTCGAGCAGCTCTTCGGCCTGCGCCTGGTTCACGACCAAAGCATTCCCACCTGGCACGAGGACGCCCGCTTTTACTGGCTGGAAAACAGCACGGGCGAGCGTTTTGCCGGCATCTACATGGATCTCTACGTGCGCTCCGGCAAGCGCGGCGGCGCATGGATGGATGTGTGCCGCTCGCGGCGCCGCAGGCCGGAAGGGGTTCAAATGCCCATTGCCCAACTGGTGTGCAATTTTCCGGCGCCGGTGGAAGGCCAGCCGAGCCTGCTGACCCACGACGAGGCACTGACCCTGCTGCACGAGGCGGGTCACTGCTTCCATCACCTGCTCACGACGGTGGATTGGCCGCAGATCAACGGCATCAACAATGTCGAGTGGGATGCGGTTGAGTTGCCCAGCCAGTTGTTTGAAAACTGGGGTTGGGGAGACGAATTCCTGGCCCGTTTTGCGCGTCATTTCAGCACCGGCGAGTCATTGCCCGATGAGTTGCGCAAGCGGATGCGCCGCGGCCGCACCTTCCAAAAGGCCCTGGTGCTGGTCAAGCAGTTGGAATACGCGCTGGTGGACCTGCGCCTGCACAGCCAGTTTGATCCGGATGCGCCCCCCGACCCGCTAGCGGTGCTTGAAGGGGTGCGCGCCGAGGTGGCGGTGGTGCCTGTGCCGCCTGAAAACCGCTTCCTTAACGGCTTCAGTCATATCTTCGGTGGCGGCTATTCGGCCGGTTACTACAGCTACCTGTGGGCCGAGGAACTGGCGGCCGACGCCTGGGGGCGTTTCTGCGAAGCCGGTGTGTTCAACCCGGAGGCCGGCGCGCAATTGCGCAAGGAAATCCTGGCCGTTGGCGCTTCCCGCCCGGCGCTGGAATCCTTCATGGCGTTTCGCGGCCGCGCGCCCGATTCGGGGCCGCTACTGGAAAGCTACGGCCTTGAGGCTGATAATTCCTGAGACATGACCAAGATAGCCTCGTGGAACGTTAATTCGCTGAACGTCCGTTTGCCGCATGTGCTGGCCTGGTGCCAGGCGGCGCAGCCGGACGTTCTTGCCTTGCAGGAAACCAAGCTGGTCGACGAGAAGTTTCCCGCGGAAGAACTCAGGGAAGCTGGCTACCACAGCGTGTTCTCGGGGCAGAAAACCTACAACGGCGTCGCCATTCTCAGCCGCGAGCCGGCCACCGACCCGGTGACCGACATTCCCGGGCTGGATGATCCCCAGCGCCGCATCCTGGCCGCCACCATCGGCGACATCCGCGTGATTGACCTGTACGTGGTCAACGGCAGCGAAGTGGGCTCGGAGAAATTCGCCTACAAGCTGCACTGGCTGGAATGCGTCACGGCCTGGATCAAGGATGAACTGTCTCAGCACGAGAACGTGGTGGTGCTGGGCGATTTCAATATTGCGCCGGACGACCGCGACGTGCATGACCCGGAAGCCTGGAACGAGAAAATCCTCTGCAGCACGCCCGAGCGCGACGCGCTCAAAGCCATCCTGGACCTAGGCCTGAGCGACACTTTCCGGCTGTTTGAGCAGGAAGAGGGGGTTTATAGCTGGTGGGATTACCGGATGAACGCTTTTCGCAGGAAGATGGGCCTGCGCATCGACCTGGTGCTGGCTTCGGACTCACTCAAGGAGCGCTGCACCGCCAGCTACGTGGACATTGAACCGCGCCGCCAGGAGCGGCCTTCAGACCACGCCCCGGCGGTGGCGGAGTTCAGCTAGGCGCTTTGCAGTTTCGCGCGCCGCCTAGTAAAGCGGCACGCTGGAATCGACTTCCTTTGACCAGGCGTCAATGCCGCCGGCCACGTTGATCACGTTGGTGAAACCCTGCTTGCGGAAATGCTCGGCGACGCCCTGGCTGCGTTTGCCGGTGTGGCAGTAAAACGCGATCTCGCTGTCCTTGGGTTTGGCTTCGAGTTCCGCCAGCGTGTCCTTATCCAGCAGGATAGAAGGCTCGATCACTGCGCGCTCGCGCTCATCGGCGCCGCGCACGTCCACCAGCAGGATGCCATCGGAACCCAGCCGTTCGGCCAGTTCCTGCACTGACATCTGTTTCACCGGCGGGGGCGCCATGGGCAGCTCCACGCCCAGGCCGTCGCCGTGCACCGACTCTACCCAGTCGATTTTGGCATCGCGGGCGCGCTGCGCGGTGGCGATGTCCATCAACACGTCGATGCCGTTGGAAGTGGCGCGAATTTCATCGCCCTGCGCCGGTGCGAGGTTGAGCTGGGCGTTCCAGCCGGCGTCCACCTGGAAGTGAAGGCCTATGCCGGGGTGGCCCTGCATCGCCTCGCGAATCATGTTGGCCGCCTGGTCGGTGATGTGTACCGTCGGCGGGGTGCGGTCGGGCGCTTCCAGGCCCAGCATCTGGTGCAGCTCGCCGCTGTTGAACATGCCAGTGACGATGTCACAGCCGCCCACCAGTTCGCCGTCGATGTAGAGCTGCGGGATGGTCGGCCACTCGCCGTAGACCTTGATGCCCTCGCGGATATCCGGGTCTTCCAGCACGTTGAAGGTGGCGTACTCGCCCATCAGGCTGTCGAGCGCGGAAACGGTCTTGGCCGAAAAGCCGCACATCGGCTGTTGGCGCGTGCCTTTCATAAAAAGCATCACGCGGTTGTCGTTGACCATCGCCTCGATGCGGGCGCGGGTGTTGTCGTCGAGTGGCTGGGTATTGCTGTTCATATCCGGTTGTCCTTGGCAGGTCTCTTGCCAATATGCGGGCCGGGCGGCCGGAATCAAGCGCCGATTCGAGCGGGCCGCAGGCGCCTGGTGGTTTCGTCGATGCGGATGGTGCCGGGAAAGGCGATTCCCTCGCCGGTCAGGGCAAGACCGGCCAGGCCGCTCTGGATGGTGTTCAGCCCCTCGGCAGTGAGCGGGTAGAAATGGCGCACACCCTCGCTGGTGTTGGCGCTGATGGCGATGGTGCCAAGATCGGGCCAGTCGTGGTGGGTGATGGCCGCGGAGTTGGCAAGCCCGGCCTCGCGGCCGGTGTTCTCGCTGATATAACCTTCTCGCACTTCTCCCTGGCAGTCGGCGGGAAGTGTAAAGACCAGCGGAACGTGGTGGGCCTCGAGGGTTGAGGTGTAGCGGCGAACCTCGCGGGTGAGGGCTGCATAGCGCTTTGCGAGCTCCGCTGTTGCTTCGCCGGAGTCATTGCCAGCGCCATGGTGGACCCAGTAGTCAAAGGTCTGGAACTCGGCGTGGACCACGCCATCGCGCCAATGAAAACTGGCGCCGCTTTGCGTGCTGATGCGCTGCTCGCCGTGGTCTCCATGAACGGCTGCGTCAACCAATTCCCACAGCGGAAGGTAGCCGAAGTGTTCCAGCTGCAGGCGATACATGGCAAGCAGGTCGGTCAGGGTCATGAAGCGCGCATGGCCCACCTCGATATCGAATGCCGACTGCAACCACGAAGCGGTATGGGCCGATACCTGGCCCTCGCCCAGGAAGCGGTGCTCCATCTCTTCTCCCAGCGAGTCAATCAGCCGGGCTTCGCCACTGCACAGCAGGGGTATCATCAGCAGCAAGCCGGTTGGCAAACGGGTATCGGGCGCCAACTCTGCCGGTTCCGAGCCATCGTCGTTAAACCCCACCCCGGTCAGTCGCGCGGTGGTAGTCGAGGATTTCGGTTTCACCCTTTTCGCGAGGGCGGTGAACAGCGGGGTGCCGGGCCGTAGCACCTGGCACTGGTCGTAGAGCGCGCCGGCCGCCGCGATGCTGCACTTCGAAAGGTCCGGAAGCAGTGCGCCGAGATCCGCCGCCAGGTGCGAAAGCATCTGCTCGGCATCACCTTGTGACAGGCACTGGGGGCTGGCGCCATGGTGTTTTGACTGGCGCTCGGGGTCAATCTCAATGGCCACCAGGAAGGCGAAGTCCGCCCGCCCGTCGCTGTTTTCCATTCTCATGGCGGGCTCAGAAGAGGGACAGGCGCCGGCTTTTGCCCATGGCGTTGCGCCTGCGACGCATGCGCGCATGAAGCTGTTTGCGGCGTTCTTCCAGCCAGTCCGAGCGCCCCAGTTTCATCGCATCCTGGCCAAGGCGATTGGATTCGGCGGCGCGGAACACGACGAAATCGCGGTAAGCCTCGATGTCGTGCTTGAGGTCGCGGGCCACCAGGTCAACCATGATGGCGTCGTCCAGGAAACCCAGCGCCGGGATGCTGTCGGGAATCAGGTCCTCCGGCTCGGAGAAGTAGGACAGCGCAACGATGACCCGCTGCGCGTCTTCTTCGGCCAGGCCCCAGCCCTTGTCCATGATCATGCCGATCATTGTTTCCAGCGCGTTGATGCTCTGGCGGATAAAGTCGGAAGCTGACGAGGTGCGCACCTCGATCAGCAGCTTGCGGGCGTTGTCGACGATTTCTTCGCGGCTGAGCTTCTCGGTGCGCTCACGCACGCGGTTCATCACATCGCGAAAATGCGCGATGTCGGAATCACTCAGCTCGAAGCGAATTTCCAGTGACATGTGGCCGCTTTAGTTGTCGGGGCGATCGCTCAGCCGTTCACGCTTGGCGCCAGCGCCGCGAAACTGGCCGGGCCGGCCGGGCACCGGGTAAAGGTAGCCATTGTGCGAGAAGCGTTCGCTGTCGCCCTGGGAGTTGCGAATGAAACCTTCCACCTCGTAAGCCACGCTGTCCACGGAGCCCTGCTCCAGGGCGTCGAGCGCTTCCCTGACCCGCTCGGTATTCGATTCCATGACGGGAAAGTCGAAGACAATCTCCTCGGTGCCGCGCGGGTGTATGTCCACGCCCGGCCACGCGCTGTGCAGGCCCAGGTCGGTCTGGCCCAACGTCATGCGCATTTCCACCACTTCAACGTCGAAGTCGATGTCGTTGGGGTTGTACACGGCCAGGCGGGTGCCGATCTCGGTTTCGGAAAGGGCAAGCGTGGAGATTCCTACCAACGGTGGCTGGCCGCGCACCAGGCCGCCGCTACATGCCGCCAGCGCCAGGATGCTGCAGGCCAGGATGAGTTCAGGAATTCGTTTCATGAATCAGGCACCTGGCGATGTGTTTGTTGTTGGGGTCGTCGCCGTCAAGCCGGTACTCCGGCGGATCAACGCGCGCGCACTGTTCCATGGCGACGGGGCAGCGTGTATGAAACACGCAGCCGGCGGGTGGAGTCAAGAGCGAAGGGGGCTCGGCGCTGTCGACAAGGGCCCGGGCTTGGGCCTGTCCGCGGGAGTCGTGCAAGCCAGGGATCGCCTTGATCAGCGCCTCGGTGTAGGGGTGCGCGGGACGTTCAAAAACCGACCTGCAGGGCCCGCTCTCAACGATCTTGCCCAGGTACATCACTGCAACCCGGTCGGCCAACTGGCGAATGACGGCCAGGTCGTGTGAAACCAGCAGCATGGCAAAGCCCAGCTCCGCGCGCAGTTCTTTCAGCAGGTCGATAATGCGTGCCTGGGTAGTGACGTCGAGCGAGGACAGCGGTTCATCGGCGACGATCAGGTCGGGCTCCGCCACCAGCGCCCGCGCCAGGGCCACGCGCTGGCGTTGCCCGCCCGAGAGCTCGGCCGGAAACCTGGCGGCCAGGGAGGGGTCCAGCCCAACGCGTTCCAACGCGCGGGCTGCTTTTCCGGGTCGGCTCGCCGGTTCGCCGATTGCAAAATGGTGCAGCGGCTCGGCCAGGCTTTCTCCCACTGTGCGCCGGGGGCTGAGCGAGGCGCGCGGATCCTGGAACACCAGTTGCACACGGCGCCGAAGCGCTGACCAGTGCGCGGCCCGTGCGCCGTCAATCGCTGCGCCTTGAAAAAGCAGGTTGCCGGCGTCGGCCGACTTGATACCAAGCAATGACTGGGCAAGGGTGCTCTTGCCGCAGCCGGATTCGCCCACCAGCCCGAGAATTTCCCCCTTGCGGATTTCCAGGCTGACGTCATTGACAGCGACCAGGCGTCGGCGGCGCACACCGTCGCGAACCACGTGCGAAACACGCCGTTGCTCAAGGCTCAGCAGCGCTGCGCCGCGTGATGGTTGAGCCGCGGGCGCCGGCTTGCCTGCTTGCGGTACCGCTGCCAGCAGTTCCCTGGTATGGGGGTGGTGGGAGTCGCTGAGCAGGCGCGCGGTTTGAATGTCCTCGACGATCTTGCCTTGCCGCATCACCAGGACGCGGCTGCACACCTGCGCTGCGACTGCCAGGTCGTGGGTGATCAGCAACACGGCGGTGCCATGCTCGCGGCTGAGCGCGGAAAGGTGCGCCAGGACCCGCGCCTGGCTGGTGACATCCAGGGCGGTTGTGGGCTCGTCGGCGATCAGGACAGAAGGCCCGCAGGCCATGGCCATGGCAATCAGCACGCGCTGGCGCATGCCGCCGGAAAGCTGGTGAGGGTAGCGGTGCAATAGCTTGTCGGCATCAGGCAGGCCAAGGCGATGGAGGGCTTCGCGCGCCCCCAGATGTGCGGTGCCGCGTTGCGCCGCACCGTGGCGGACCAGCACCTCCTCCAACTGCTTGCCCACCGAAAACACCGGGTCAAGGGCGGTCAGGGGTTCCTGGAATACCATCGAGATCTTGCGGCCACGCAGTTTGCGGTAGGCGCGTTCGCCCAGCCCGCTCAGTTCGCGACCGCCCAGTTCGATGGATTCGGCTGAAACACAGCGTCGATCGAGCAGGCCAAGAATGGCCTTGGCGGTGACAGTTTTGCCACATCCGGACTCACCCACCAGGGCAACCGTTTCGCCGGCTTCAAGGTGCAGGTCGAGACCGTCAACGGCGCGCACCTCCGGCGTTCCGGGAAAGCGCACCTCGAGCTTGCGAACCTGCAGGGCGGCGCTCATGCGGGCGCCTTGAACAATCGGCTTCTGAGCCGGGCGGAGCCTGGCTCAAGCGCATCCTGCAGCGCATCAGAGAACAGGTTGAGGCCCAGCAGGAACAGGAACAGCATGCCAGAAGCGGCGAGGAAGTTGCCGAAATGGCCAGCGATGACCTCCTGGGTGCTTTCCGCCAGCATTACGCCCCAGCTCACGCCGTCCTGGACGCCCAGCCCCAGGAAGCTGAGGATCACCTCGGCCTTGATGGCCGATACAAAAACCAGGGTGCCCTGCACCAGCAGGATATGGCTGGTGTTGGGCAGCACGTGGCGGAGGATGATGCGCCAACCCGGCAGGCCGATGGCACGCGCTGACTTGACGTAATCCTGGTTGCGGATGCGCATCACCTCGGCGCGCACCAGCCGGGCGGTCGCGGTCCAGAAAGTGAAAACCATCGCGATGTACATGGCCAGGGGCTGGCCTTGCATGGCGTAGGCCAGGGCCGCGACCAGCAGGTAGAACGGAATCGAATCGAGTACGCCCAGCAGCCACAGGATCACGTCGTCGACGAAGCCAAAGGCGCGCCAGCCGGCCAGCGCGCCCAGCCCGGCGCCTAGAATGGTGGTGGCCACCGCCACCACCAGGCCAATTTCAAAGGCGATACGGGCGCTGAATACCGCACGCTCAAAGATGTCCTGGCCCAGCATGTTGGTGCCAAACCAGTGATCCGGGCCCGGGCCCTGCCAGCGTCCGCCGCTGGCTTCAGCCCAGCCTGCGCCCAGCAGGCCCAGCCACACGCACAGGGCAAGCAGGAAGAAGAACAGGATCACGGCCAGTCCTGCCAACCCCCAGGGGTCCGTGCGCAACGCCTGCCAGGTGCGCGCCGCCGTCGAGTTGGCCGCGAGCCACTTCATGCCCGTGCGCTGCCGTTTTCTGGCGCCTGCTCGATGCGCGGGTCGAAAGCGCGGTATAGCAGGTCAGCCGCCAGTTGAACCAGCACAAAACTGACCGCGGTCAGCGCTACCACCGCCTTGAGCACCGGTTGATCGCCGCTGGTGATGGCGTCGAAACTGGCTTTGCCGACACCGGGTATGCCGAAATAGCTTTCAATCAACAGGCTTCCGGAAATCACCACCAGCGGAACCGAGAACAGGATGCGCGTAATGATTGGGGCCATGCTGTTGGCCATGACGTGGCGCCCCATGATGGTGGCCGGGGAGGCGCCAAAAGCGCGCACCGTCATGATGTGGTCGCGGCCGGCTTCCTCGATGAAGACCGAGCGGTAAAAACGCGTGTTGTAGCCGATGCTCACCAAAACCAGGGCGAGGGTGGGAACCGTCACGTGGTACAGGTAGGAGCCGAAGTCGCTGACGTTCCAGCCGCGTACCGGGAACAGGTTCAGCCCGTAAGGCGTGCATAGCAACACCTGCAGGCCGATGATGATCACCAGGAAACTGAGGCTCATGCTGCCAACCGACAGGCCGGAGATCAGCCGGTCGAGCCATCCGCCCCGGTACCAGGCGCTGAACATCGCCAGTATCATCGCCAGCAGGTTGCCCAGCACGAATCCAGGCAGCATCAGTGCAAGGGTGATTGGGACCGTACGCGCCAGCAGGGCACTTACCGATTCGCCACTGGAGTCGGAATGGCCCAGGTCCAGGGTGGCCAGGTCTCCCAGGTAATCCAGGTAGCGAGCAAAAAAAGGTTGGTCGTAGCCGAGTTGACGGCGAACCTGGTCAATCTGCTCCTGGGTGGGGTTCTTGCCGATCAAGCCATAAGTGCGGTCGGGGCCGAACCAGACCATCAGCACGAAACTCACCAGGGTTACGCCAATGACGAGCAACAGGCTGTTGCTGACCTTGCGCAGCAGGTATTTCACTAATCGTCCGGATCGCCCGGGGCCTGGACAAAGCGGAAGTAACTGCCGCCCACGAAGGAGCGGTCGGGCTTCATGGTGAAATCGCGGTTCCACAGCAACACCAGGGTGCGCGAGAGCCCGCTGATGGCCACGCAGTCCTCCATCACCATGCGGTTCATGTTGTTGTACATGGTGGTGCGCAGCGGAGAGGGCTGCATGGTGGCGCTGCTGCGGTAGAGCTGGTTGAAGCCTTCGTTGTCGTAGTTGGAGTTGTTGGAACCCGGCGAGGCATTGGGGCCGTAGAACAGCTGGATGGTGTTCTCCGCATCCGGGTAGTCCATGGTCCAGCTCAGCGTAATCAGCATGATCTCGCGGTTCTGGTAGGCGCGCGCGTAGTCACCATAACTGGCGAAAGTCAGCGGCCTGATCTTGTCGGTGGGATAACCGATGTCAGCCATGAAGCTGCGAAACTGCTCGAACATCTGCCGGTCGGTGACGCCCGAGACCATGCCGTATTCCAGGGTTGGCAGGTTGTCCTCGGTCCAGCCGTTGCGCACCAGCAGGTCCTTGGCTTCCTCGACGTCACGGGTGACGTAGTCGAAACTCTGCGTGGCGTCATACTCGGGCGTAACCGGCGGAATGATGCCGGGAAAAACCTGGCCAATGCCGTAGTAGAACACCTCGTTACGGCGCTGCCAGTCAAAACCCTTGACGATGGCGCAGCGCAGCGCCCTGTTGCGCTCGTCCACCTCGGGGTCGGGGTGCTGGCCAATCTCGGGGTTCGACATGTTGAAGTAGGTGAACACCAGGCCCGACTCCAGGCTGGCGTCCATCTGGTACTGCTCGGCGAATTCGGGTTTGAGGGTGGGCGGGTTGCGACTGCTAAGCAGGCTGTCGAGCTGGCTCACCGGCGCCTTGATGAAGTCTACTTCGCCGGCCACCAGCGCGTTCCAGCGTGCCGCGTCCTCGTTGATGAATTCCACTTCGACGCGCTTGATGAAAGGAGGCGTCAGGCCTTCCAGTTCTTCCAGGCCCAGCCCCGATTGTTGCTCCGGATTGAAGCCCTCCCTGGCCAGGCTGAAAGGCTCCTTGCGGAAGCCGCCATTGCGAATCAGCACCGCCCGGGCCGAATCAAAGGATTCCAGGCGGTAGGGCCCGGAGCCAACCGGGTTGAGAGAAAACTCGGCGCCGTAATGGTCGACCGCTTCGCGGGGCACGATCGCGGCGTAACCCTGGGTCAGGGTGTGGGCGAGTTGGGGAAAGGGCTGGATCAGCTGGATCTGGATGGTGCGCTCATCCAGAGCGCGCAGGCCCGGAACTTCCTCGGCGTAATCGGCGCCGTTCTCGCGCCATTCTTCCATGCCGACAATCTTGCCGGCCCAAAGCCAGGAGCCCATCGAGCGCACGTTGGGGTCGAAGTGACGCTTGATGGAGTAAACGAAATCCGCTGCGGTAACCACGCGCCCACGGCCGCCTTCAAACGCTGGGTCATCGTTAAAACGGACACCGGGCTTGATGCGGATGGTGTAAATCAATCCATCGGCGGATACTTGTGGCAGCTCCTCGGCCAGGTTCGGTTCCAGCGCATAGGGCCGGGCCAGGTACTTGTAGCGAAACAGGGTGTCGTACAGGTTAACCGCGAAGAAGTTGGCGTAGATGCTGTCCGCCTGGGTCGGGTCCAGGTTGGTGGGCGCCCCATCCATGGCGTGGCGATACACCGAGCCCCGGGATTCCTTCGCAGCAGGCGCCGGCGATTCTTCCGCGCAGGAGACCAGGAAAAGGCTCAAGGCCAGGGCCAACAGCCTGGAAACGCGCGCAAACGTGAGCATTGCGCCAGCTTATCTCAGCCGGGCATGGCGCAACAAGACCGGTGGGTCTAGTAGTCTTCGAGCAGGGCGTCGTAGTCGGGCGCCGGTGGGTCGCCGTTGTAAATCTCGAACTCGCGGTGTTGCAGGTAGACGTCACGGATAAAGGTGTACGGGTCCTGTGCGGACTCGATGTCCTGGTCCAGCGGCAGCAGTTCCGCGCGCAGGGTGATCAGGTCGACCACCACCGGTACGTAATTATGATGCTTGCGGGCATACCAGCTGATGGGGTGGAGGTAGCCATACATCGACCGACCCAGGGTGTCGCGCAGGGTGTGCGGCCCAAAGAAGGGCAGCACCAGGTAGCGACTGTCTTCCCAGCCCCACACGGCCAGGGTCTGGCCAAAATCTTCGCGGTAATCGGGGATGCCCTGGCGGCTGGCCACATCAAAAAAGCCCAGCACGCCGACGGTTGAGTTCATCAGGAAACGCCCGGTGGCGACCATCGAATGCTTGAAGCGGCCCTGCAGGATCAGGTTGGCGAAATTGACCGGCCAGGCCAGGTTGTGGAAAAAATTGCGCACTCCGCGCTGCGGCGCGTCCGGCATGATCTTGTCGTAACCCTTGGCCACCGGCCGCATGACGGCCTTGTCCACCGCGTGGTTGAACGAATGGACCTTCCGGTTGAAGCCCTCCCACGGGTCGCGTTCAGGGTCGGTCAGCGCGGTGGGCTGGCTGGCGCAGGCGGTCAGCAGCGTGCATAGCAGGACCAGTGCCAGTTTGCCCGCGGTGCTGGTTTGGGTGCTTGAGTGACTCATGATTGTTATGCCGTTGCCTGTGCGTCATTTTCGCACGGCGAGAGAAAGGTTTCCGCATCGCACAGCCGCGCAATTTTCACCAGCGCAGGCGGCGGGTTGGTGTAGCTGATCCAGCCGCCACTGCTGCGGTTGTAGTTGGCCTGCCACTCCAGCAACAGGGCCAGGCCTGAACTGTCGATGGCGGAAACGCCACCCAGGTCAATCGAGCCTGGCAGTTCGCCCTTGCTGGCAAGACCGTTCATTCGGCTGAACAGGTCCGACACCGTGGCAAAAGTCAGTTCGCCATCAAGCCGTGCGCTGCCATTGCTGGCGGTTAGTTGCGCTGCGCTCATTGATCAGGATTCGGACAGGTCGATCTGGCCGGCCATCAGGTCGTTGGTGACCTTGTCGATGCCCTCGGCGGCCACTTTTGGTCCAAGCTGGTTGCGGAAGGTCAGTACGTAAGAAATGCCTTCTACAGTCACGTCAAAAACCTTCCAGCCCGCGTCGGTCATGCGAAAGGCATAGTCCACCGGTGCGGCGCCACCGCCTTCCAGCTGCACCCGGGTGCGCACACGGGTGAGCTTCTCGCTGTCTTTCGCGGTGGGCGGCAACACTTCAAGCTGGTCGCGGCTGCGGAATGACAGCAAGCCTTCAGAGTAGCGGTCGGTGAGGACCGAACTCAGCGCATCGGCAAAGGCGCTGATTTTCTCCGGCGGCAGGCCGCGGCCGTGGCGGCCGAGGATCAGCCGGGCACTGTATTCCTGGTCGAGCATCGGGATCAGCTCGGCGCGCACCAGTTCTTTCAGCGCGTCCGGGTTTTTCTTGAACTCCGACCGGCGGGTGTCGATTTCCGTGAGGATTCGGCCGGCGGTGTCTTCAACAATGCGGCCGGGTTCTGCGGTATCCGCAACAGCCGGCGATGCCGCCAGCATCAGGGCAGCCAGCGCAGCGGTGCGCATAAGCAGAGTCACAGCAGTGTTAGCTGTTGCCTTCATGGGTGTAGTTTCACTCCTCTTCGGCGCCACCGGTATTGAACAGGTACTTTCCAACCAGTTGCTCCAACACCATGGCGGACTGGGTGATAAACAGTTCATCGCCATGTTCCAGGATGTCCGGCGAGCCGCCAGGCTCAAGGCCAATGTAGCGGTCTCCCAGGATTCCCGATGTCAGCACCGATGCGCCGGTGTCATTGGGTATTTCGTTATAGCGCGCGTCAATCTGCATGTTGACCAGCGCTTCAAATGAGACAGGATCCAGTGAAATAGATTCAACCAGCCCAACCGTAACCCCGCCGATTTTTACCGGGGCGCGCGGACGTAAATCGCCGATATTGGTGAACCTGGCGCTGACCTGGTAGGTATCTTCGCCGATATCCTGGCCAAAATCGGTGGCGCGCATCGCCAGCCAGACCAGGGCGGCAATGCCCAGCAGCAGGAAAATCCCGGATGCAATCTCTACTTTGTAGTTGGCGCGCATGCGTTTACCTCAGGTAATACCTCATAGACGACCGTGCTAAACGAAAAAGGACGTCATGATGAAATCAAAAACAAGGATCAGCACCGAACTCAGCACCACCGTGTTGGTGGTAGCGGTGCCCACCCCGGAGCCGGTTGGCTGCGAGGTGTAGCCATAGAACACGGAGATCAGGCTGACCAGGCCGCCGAATACCAGGCTTTTCCATACCCCGCCCATGAAGTCCTTGCCGAAATAGATGCCGGTTTCCAGCTTGCTCCAGAAAATGCCCGGGTCCAGTCCCATCACGCCGATGGAAAAGACCACGCTGCCAAGGATGGCCAGGGCATTGAACATGCCGGTAAGCAGCGGCACCGAGATCAGCCCGGCCAGGAAGCGGGGCAGGGCCACCGTCTTCAGCGGGTCGATGGCCATCAGTTCCATCGCGTCTATCTGGCTGGTGGCCTTCATCAGGCCAATTTCAGCGGTCACCGAGGTGCCCGCGCGGCCGGCGAACAGCAGGGCGGTGAGCACCGGGCCCAGTTCGCGGAAAAGCGATTTGCCAACCAGCAGGCTCACCTGGTCGGAAGCGCCGAACTGCTCCAGCGCGTTGATGGCCTGTAACGACAGCACCATGCCCACGAAGAAGCCGCAAATCATGATGATGACCAGCGAGCGAGCGCCGATCAGGTATGTCTGCTGCAGGGTGCTGCTCAGTAATTCGCTGCTTGGGCGGATCGAGCCGAGCATCCTGAACAGGAACACCACGCACTGCCCGGCCCGGGCAATGGGACCCAGCCGCCTGGCGATGGCTTGTTCGCGGCTGGCCATATCAGTCGAGCAGGCCGGCGGACGCTTCGCCCGTCTTGTAATGGAACGGAATGGGGCCGTCCACCTTGCCGTTCATGAACTGGTCCACTGCCGGGTCGGCGCTGGCCTGCAGTTCGCCCGGCGGGCCTTCGCCAGCCACGCGTCCTTCGGCGATGATGTAACAGTAGTCCACCAGCTTGGCCATTTCCCCCACATTGTGGGTGACGATGACGCTGGTTAGCCCAAGCGCCTCGTTGGTCTCGCGCATTAAGGTACGAACCGTGGAGACCGCAATTGGGTCGAGCCCGGTCATGGGCTCGTCGTAAAGCATTACCGCCGGGTCCAATACCACCGCGCGGGCCAGCGCAATGCGGCGGGCCATGCCGCCGGAAAGTTCGTGCGGCATCAACTCCTCGGTGCCTGCCAGCCCGACCGAACGCAACTTTGTGCGTACCAGGCGGCGCAGCAGCGGCTCAGGCAGGTCGGTGTGCTCGCGCAAAGGCGTCGCGATGTTCTCGAAAACAGTCAGGTCGGTGAACAGCGCGCCGTTCTGCAACAGTACGCCGATATTCCTGCGCATCTTGTGCAGTTCTGCCCGGCTCAGCTTGTGAATATCCTTGCCATTGACCTCGACCGTTCCCTCGTCGGGAACCAGTTGGCCGGAGATCAGTTTGAGGATGGTGGTCTTGCCAACCCCGCTGGGACCCATGATGGCCACCATGTTGCCGCGCGGGATGTCCATGCTCACCCCGTCGAGGATGGTCTTGGACCCTCGGCGATAAACGAGATTTCTGATGGTTATCATGGAGTGATCAAGTGGTGATTGGGGGATGCTTAAAAGACGATCCTGGTTAAAAAGCGCCCGGATATTGTAGTCGTTTTGGCTGGCGCGGGCAGTTCATACACCTTATATAAGGCGCGAACGGGCGTGGAGATTTTTCCCTGGGCAAAAAAAAGAGCGGAGGCTTGCGCCTCCGCTCCGTTGTAGTCTGTCGGAACTCCGCTTCTGGTGGACTGCAGATCCTCCTAGGCCTTTCCAACTCTGTCCGGCTCCGCCTTGCTCCGCCTCGCGGCTCCGGTCACGGACCGACTACGTCCGTCTTTCTTTATCGACGCTTCCGCCAAGGCTTCTGCGTCTATCTCAAGGGACCGCGTATCCCTTTCGAGTCACCCTTTGTGGTACGACCTTCGTCTGGCAGAGTTCGGTCTGGGCGACGTACTCAGTACCACCTGAGTACTTACCGTTTTCTGTTGCCCTTCAGCACCTTCTGGCGGGTCGGCCATCTGGCTCGGGACTTCGTCGAACGGGGGATTCAAGCTACTCCTGGGTGGGGTGCTTGTCAAACACCAAAAAACGCAACTTAGAATCCGAAATTCATAAAATTTCTCAGTTCAAATTCCCAAGTTGCTGAAAGAAATAAATTCGTAATATTTGACAAAAAAATTTCCTTGCGACGAAGCGAGCAGATTGCTCAAAATTGATACAGAGAATCGGTTGGTGATGGCAGGCGTTTCAAAAAAGTGCATCATGGTTTTCACTGCTATGATGTTTTGTAGCAGCCAATATTTATTCTGAGAGCAAAGATTGTCCTGAATTGGTAATTAAAAATCAGCCCTTTTGAGGGAGAAAAAAATGCACAGCCATTCACCTTCCCGTTCGACCATTTGCCATTCGGCCTGCCGGAATAGCGCACCATGAGCTCGCGTCACCAGGGTGACGCGGGGCTGCAAAGGGTGATTGGCCCGGTAGGCGTGGGCGCGATCGCGCTGAACGGGGTCATCGGCGCTGGAATCTTTGCCCTGCCAAGCGTGGCTGCGGAGGCGGCAGGGCTATTGAGCCCCTGGCTGTTCGTGTTCTGCGCCGTGTTGATCATGACCGTGGTGTTGTCGTTCGCGAAGGCGGCCAGTTACTTTGGCGACACCGGCGGCCCCGTGGTTTTTGTCGAAGAGGCCTTTGGCCGCTTTGCCGGATTCCAGGCGGGATGGCTCTATTCCTTTGCCCGTATTGTTGCGCTGGCGGCCAATGCGCACCTGATGGTCACTTACGCAGCCTGGATGTGGCCTGCTCTCGATGAAGGCGGCCTGCGCATGGCGCTGGTTTCACTGGTTTGCATTGGGCTCACCGTCATCAACGTGGTGGGTGTCCGCAGCGGGCTGGCGGCCATGTTGGCGCTCACTGTATTAAAGCTGCTGCCTCTTTTCCTGGTGGTGCTGGTGGGCCTGGCCCAGCTGGACCCGGCGATATTCTCCGCGCCGGAGATACCTGAGCTGGAGGGCTTCGGCGGGGTAATCCTGGTGATGCTGTACGCCTTTGTTGGCTTCGAGAGCGCGGTCGTCCCGGCTGGCGAGGTCAAGGACCCGCAGCGCAGCGTGCCGCGTTCGCTGGTGTGGACAGTGGCTGTCATCTGCGTGCTCTACTTCTTTATCCAGTGGGTGTCGATTTCCGTGTTGCCGGACCTGGCCGGCCGCGAACGACCGCTGGCTGATGTTGCCGAGGCCCTGATGGGAACGGCAGGCGCCAGCTTGCTGGTGCTTGGGGCGGTGTTTTCGATCTGCGGCAATCTTTCCGGGATGTTTATCACCGCGCCGCGAATGTTCTACGCCATGGGGCGCGACGGCGGCCTGCCCGAATGGTTTGCACGGATCAGCCCGCGATTCCACACGCCGGCCAATTCGGTTGTGTTCGTCGGCGTATTTGGGCTTGTGCTGGCCCTCAGCGGCGGCTTCGTCTGGCTGGCGGCGATGAGCACTGCGGTCAGGCTGCTGGTGTACATGGGGTGCATTCTTTCCCTGCCCGGGCTGAAGAAGAAGTTTGGTGAGCAGGCCAGCCAGTTTCACCTTCCGGGTGGAATGGTGATTCCCGTCATCGCCCTATTGCTCTGCCTGTGGCTCACCACCCATGCCTCGCTGAAATCCTGGTTGACCATGCTGGCTTTTGCCGCCCTGGGTACGCTGCTGTATTGGCTTAATCACAGGCTTTCCAGCCGGACATAAAAAACGGCCCGGGAAACCCCGGGCCGTTGGTGCTTCTTTGCAAGAGCGGTCTTCTGGCCGCGATCAAATGCGGTTCGATGTTGCTCCTGCTGGGCTGTTACACGAAGCGTCTTACGGCTACGAAGCCCAGGCCCAGCATGACCAGGGCAAGTACACCCAGGCCGTACTGGCTCAGCGTCGGGATGCCTTCGTAGAGGCGAGTGTTGTAAATGGTGCACTCTGCGCCAACGCCCGGCCATACGGTCAGGTCCTGGCACTCGCTGTCATCAATTTCAACGCCACCGTCAGCTACCATGACTTCGGTGACGTCACACACGGTGCCGTTTTCCCAGTCGGGTAGAACCTCGAAGCTGTCGCTGCCCGGGTTGCCGAAGAAGTTCAGGAAGCCGTTGCATGAAGTGGGGCCGCCTGAAACGCCGATACAGAACGGCGCATTGGTGCATGACCAATGGGCTTCAGCAAGGTTCTGGCCGTTGAACTGCGGATTCTCGTCAATCCAGACCTTGGTGACTTCCACTTCAACCGGATCAAGGGTGTTGGTGATTTGGCAGGTGCGCTGGCCGGACGAAACTTCCTCGAAGACGCAGGATTCATCGGAGTCGGCGTCACCATTGTTGTATTGCGCTGTGTAACCAACAGGCACCTCTTCTGTCACCACGCAATCCATGGCGCCGGGTTCGAAGTCATTGACCACAAAGTTCACCGGATCGCCTTCGGCAATCGTGGTGGTCTGTTCCAGCGGCAGGCCGGTGTTACAGCTCAGGGTGACAGACACCTCGGCGGTGTTGTCGTCGCTAAAGTCCTTGGAAACGGCGAAGCGCGCCGGGCCAGCTTGCCCCGGGCAAACTGTCTGGGATGCGCCCTCAAACTCGCCCAGCGGGTTGTCCGTATTCAGAGGTGTCAAAGCGCCGGAACCGAGATCAATAGTGCCGTACTGATTTGCGCCACTACCCTGGTAGGTGTAGGCGTATAGCTCACCGGTGTCGTTATCAAAATCCATGCCCTGGGCAAAGTTTGACAACACGCCTGTCGAACCAACCAGTGTCTGAACACCCGTGCCCGGATCCAGTGAGAAGATAGAATCTGAAACAATGTCGTGGGTATAGATCTCGCCCGCGCAGTTCATTGCCAGGTCGATGGTGCAGGTTGAGCTGGTCGAGGTGCCAATCAGGGTGGCTACACCGGTACCCAGGTCAACGCTATAAAAGCTTGAGCCGGTGGCGCAGTCTGTGGATGAGGCGTAGGCATCACCCGTGACCGGGTCGATGGTCAGGCCAGACCAGCTTTCGGCACCGTTGGGTGTCATCACGCCAATGGGAGTGAAGGTCGTGCCGTCAAAGGTTCCGAGCTGATTGCCGGTGGTGTCGATGGCATACAGCGTACCCAGGTCGGGGCTGTAATCCAGTCCGAAAATCGGCAGCGCGGACGTGCCGACTATTGCGCTGCTGGCCAGGTCGCCCTGTTGGTGTTCCAGGGCGTTGTCCGAGATAAATCCGATATCCAGTGCGAAGGCGGTATCCGTGACCGCCTCTAGCTGGTCACCGCCTGCTTTGGTTTTGGAGGGCAGGGTAATGCCGTCCAGGCAAGCGTCTGCGTAACCCGCAGGTTCCGCGCCAGCGTAATTTTCATATGCGGCGCAATCAAATTCCTGGGCTACTGCACTGCCAGGCATGCAAATTGCGAACATGAGTGCTGCAGCGAGGCAGCCGCGAATATGACTAAGCATGATTATTTCCCTCAAAAAGTTTAGCCGGAAAGGCGTATCCGTACCCATCCGCCAGCAGAATACTTCTGGTAGTACGAGCTGCATTCTAGCACTTTGTACATATATGTAAAGAAATCACGGGGATCAGGCGGGCGGTTGATGGCTGAAATCGCTGGATGGGTGTCTCAGCGAAAGTGCAAAGTACTCGCGCAGCCAGTAAGATAGCGAACTTTTGCTTCCGGCCCATGTGTGCGCAGGTGGGGATCAGTGACCCTGGGTTTCGGAAGCGGTCATTCAGGGCACTCAAATTGAAACAAGTTTTACTGGCCATCCTCCTCGCCGCTTTCTGCAGCACGCTACAGGCCCAGGTGTGCAGCGTGGAGCAAACCCGCATACCGGCGGATATCCCGGTGCCTAATGTGGAGGCAACGGAGTCGACCTTCCAGCAGTTCGCCTGGGACAGCTTCCTGGGCTTGAACGCGGCCCAGGTGGGCGGCGCACCCGCATCGGTGCCGCTGCAGAAGCCGCTGTGGACTTCCTGGTCATCGGTGGTGGACATGCTTTCCTGCCAGGGAACACCCACCCCCGCCGGTTGCGTTTGCCCGAACGGCGATTGCGCCGAGGCCGGCTCCAGGTTCTTCCCGTCTGCCTGCCGCGCCATTCCCGGCTACCAGGACTACCGAGTAATGCAGCAGCGCGGGCCGGTTGATGACATGTTCCTCCTGGCGGAAGTGGGCGAGCTCTCCAACTCGCCGGTCATCGACCGCTTTGGCGATTTCCTGCGCTACGAAATCATGGTCAGCCCGGTGACCTACGACAACATCGTCGGCGATGGCCTGTGGGACCAGTCGGTGATTGACGGCATCGACGAGGAACTGGTGATGCATTGCGGAACCGCCGAATACCAGGGCGGTGACCCGGCCAATACCGACATGGGCAACATCGTGCTGAAGCTGGCCTGGATGAATGCCAACGATGCGTTGAACCTGGATCAGTACTACGCCGAGGAGATGCTGGTGTACACCCCGGGTTACCGCAGTCCTGATGGCGTGGAGCGTTGCGAGGTGCAGACCATGGCGCTGGTGGGCATGCACATTGCCCACAAGACCCTGCGCCAGCCCAACTGGATCTGGTCGACCTTTGAGCACCGCGACGTGGCGCCCAACTGCACTGATGCAATGACCGACCCGGGCATCACCGACACCAACATGAGCTGTCCCGACAGCGTGGACAGCGAGTTCAACCTGTACGGCAGCCAATGCAACGCCGACGACCCTGCTTGTGCACCGTGTAACACCGGCCCCGCCAGCAACGCCCTTGGCGACTTGTGTCGCAACCCGACCACGCCCGGCCTTGAAGGCTGGTGCCTGGACCAGCCCCCGACACCGCTGGGCGGCACCTCGAAGCTGTGCCGCCACGTGGCGGTTGTGCCGCCGGAAATTGAAACGGTGCCTGCGCCCATTCCCGACCCGTTGCCGGACAACTACCCGCAGGCAGCGGCTTGGAACCAGGCTTGCGCCAACGAACTGGTGATGGGCGGGCACGATCCGTGGTCGCATTACATGCTGATTTCCAGCCAGTGGCTGGTGGCCGGCGCTCTGCCGCCAGAACCCAAGCCGCCCGAAACATTGACCTGCGAGTCGGTCGCCGACGAGGTGTTTTTCGGCATCGTCAACGCCGGCGCGATCGAACCGAAGGTGCGATCGCGGGGTGGTACCGAGCGCCCGTTCCTTGGCAACATCACCATGGAGTCGTACACCAAGTCCAACTGCATCGGCTGCCACGCGCGGGCCACGCTGGAGAACGGTGGTGGGCAGGAGTTCACTTCCGACTTCATGTACTTCCTGTCGCTGAACGTGGCTGAGCACGACAACAACTTCATGACCTACATGGCGGAAGACCCCACCTCGTCGTGTGAACTGCCGGGAGACCCAGCCATCGTCGAGTTCGATGTGTTTGGCGGCGCTTCCAACGCCAATGTTGCCGAGCAGTCGCTGGAAGTGCTGGTGGGCATCGAGGTGCCCGATTACCTTCCCGCGCCGGTCATTTCGGCGCGCGACATTCTGGATCACGATGAGCCCTGGGTGCATTCTTCCGACGTGATCGAAATGCTGGCGGACGACAGTTGCTTGCCCGGAGCGTGCGAAGTAGACCTGGTGTATGCGCCTCGCGCAGGCCAGAGCTGGCACCAGTATCGCTCGGTGCCGGGCCTGAAAATTACCGCCGAACAACCGCAGCTGGCCACCCACCTGGTGGTGGAGTTTGAAGGGCTGGATTGCGCCGATATCGATCCGCTGGACCTGCGCGTATGGGTCAGTGACAACTCCCAGGGCACCTACGCCAACCAGGTGGATGGTGATTACCTGGATCTCACCCTGTTCCTGTTGCCGGACCCGCCGGACCCCGAGCCCGAAGCCGAGTTTCACGCCATTCCGACATTGAGCCGGGCGGGCTTGCTGATCCTGGGCATGGCCGTGGTGTTTATCGGCCTGCGGCTGTCCTACCGCGACTGACTTCCCGGCCGCTGAGGGCCGGGAAGCCAGGCATGGCCTAGAAAGCGAACTGGTAGCCGACAATCACCTGCCAGTCGGTTTTCAGCTGGGGGCCGTCCAGGTCCTGCTCGAGCGGGTAGACAAACTCCGCCCCCAGGCGATGCCCGCCGTCTGATTCGAAGTTCAGCCCCAGGCTCGCGTCCAGGCGCTTGATGCCCTGGCGGGACGGGTCGGCAGTCTGAACCGGCGCCATGATCATGGCGTCCATGCCGTCGATGTTGCCGCGGTAGTAGTACTCCAGCCGCGCCGAGCCGCTCCAGTTGGGCGAGAACAGCTTGCTGCCCCAGGCGGTGAATCGGTGCTCATCGCCCAGGTTGTAGTCCTCGTCGTTATTGAACACGCGCAGGATGCCCCGCCACTGCGTGCCCCAGCTCCAGCTCTTGTGCATTGTCACCCAGGTCAGGCCGGTGATCAGGTCGTAGCTGCCCGAGCCCAGCTGCATGGGGTAGGGCAGGCGCAGGGTGGGTTCCTGGCCGGTCGGCGCCAGCACCTGTCCGGTCTCATCGGTGCTGCCGGTAGGCAGCGTCACACCTGCGGTGAGGTGAACCCGGCTGTTGTCGTTCTCGTGAAGCCGCACCAGGGCGCTCACCGAGGAATCACCCATGCCGCTGGTGCGGGTGACGAACGTTCCCAGCTCGGTGGTGCCGGTCGGGCCCATGTAGGTGAGGTGCTCCATGTCCTTTTCGATGTAGTTGAGCATGCCCACCAGCGTGACCGTGTCGTTGGGGGCGTACATCACGCCCACCATGTGCATCTGCATGTCCATCTTTGTCGGGACCACGCGCAGATTGGGTGGCGGCGCAAAGGGGTTGGCGTAGTTGCTGGCGACTTCCTCGGGGCTCAGGTCGGTGGTGCCATCGCGGTTGGTCTTCATGGACATGTCCATGTAGCGATAGGAAAACATCCACTCGCCCTTGTCGTGGTAGTGGTCGCCCATCACGCCAATAGGCGCGTGCGAGTCTGCACGGACGATGTCGTCCGCGTGGATTGGTAGAACGGCTGTACTAAAAAGCAACGCGGCCGCAGCGGCCGCCGGCGTTTGAACGCGCATCGGTTTCTCCTGCAATCAAGAAAGGGTTGCCGGCTATGCGCCGGCTAAAAGGCAGTGCTAGGCAGGAAAGTGGGCGGGTGGTGCGCGTATTCGGGTTTCCCGCGTGTGGCGGGCCGCCAGGCGATTCTCCGTGCGACCAAATTCGCTGCTTGCCGGGAGGGTGACGACAACGAGCGACAGCTGGCCGTTGATACAGGCGCCAGAGAACACGGCGCCGATCTCGCACAGGTCATTGCCGAGCGATGAGCCGGAATCCGAGTCGGCGCCATGGCCGTGGCCATGATCGTGGTGGCCAGCAGGGCTTTGCAGGGGTGCATCGCCCAGTTGCAGGACCGACTGGGGGGGCATGCCGTCGTGGCAGATCTGTAACCACCCTGGCGACGAAGCATCGCCCGGCATGAAGCCGGCAGGCACCAGCGCCCTGCAGGCGAACGCCGCCAGCGCCAGCGCCAGGATGGCGCGGCTGCGCATTCCGCCAGGGTAGTTGGGTCGGCCAGGCATAGGCCGGAATCATATCACCGCCGCTTGCGGCGCCGGGCGAACAGGAGCGGGGTTTTTTGCCAGCTACAGAAAGCGTTTTTCGGGCGGGCCTAGACCGGGTTTGCTCCGCCCAGCGCGAGGCTGATCCTGGCCAGGGCGAAACCGATAGCCGCGCCCGCCAGGACGTCGCTGGGGTAGTGCAGGCCAAGCACCACCCTGGAGAGCGCAATACTCACCGCCACCGGCAACAGCAGCCAGAACAGGCCGGGGTAGTAGCTGGCCAGCATGACCATGAAAGCGGTGGCGTGCAGGGTGTGGCCGGAGGGAAAGCTGTAGCGGTCCATCGGCTGGGTAAACAGCTGCACCTCGGCGTAGCTGGCAAAGGGGCGTTCGCGCACCAGGGTCAGCTTGAGCACCTTGTACACCAGGATACCCACCGCGGACGTCGCGGCCATGTGGGCAACGGGCAGCCAGGCTGACTGGCCGTAGAAAAGCGGCAGCGCCAGCAGCAGCGCCACCCACAGCGGCCAATCGCCGATGCGGCTGACAATGCAGAAGTAGGCGCGCACAAAGCCGGTTTGTGCAAAAGCGTTCACGGGCCGGCACAGGCGAACCTCGAAAGCATCAAGGCGGGCGAAATCAGCAGTGATTCGAAGCGTTCGCATCATCCCCTCCCGGGTGAAACCAGCGTATTGCCACGGCTGCAGTATTTGAGCGGCGGCTGACAAGGTGATGACGGTTTGTTGACCGTTTGTTGACAAGCGCCGGTCGCCGGCATGTCATGGAACTGACACCGGTTCGTAGCCTTTCGGTCATCCGCGGTGGTCACAATTCGGCCATGCGAATCGCGATCGTGACCGACGCGTGGCGCCCGCAGGTCAATGGCGTGGTGACCACGTTGTCATGGACGGCGAAAACGCTTGGTGGCTTCGGCCACGAGGTGGAGGTCTTCAACCCCCAGGCGTTCTCAACCTTTCCCCTGCCCAGCTACCCCGAAATTCGAATTGCCTGGCGGCCCTACCGCAAGCTGGCCGCGCAGCTCGAGGCATTTCGGCCGGACGCCATACACATTGCCACGGAAGGCTCCCTGGGCATGGCGGCGCGGCGCTATTGCCGGCGCAACGGGCTGGCCTTTACCACCTCGTACCACACCCAGTTTCCGGAATACATTCGCAAGCGGGCGCCGATTCCCATCAACACTTCCTACGCCTTCCTGCGCCGCTTCCACAACGCCGCCAGCCGCACCTTTGTATCCACCCGCAGCCAGCAGGAACTGCTGGAACAGCACGGCTTTCGCAATATCGTGCGCTGGGGGCGGGGTGTGGATACCGAGACATTCAAGCCGGGAGACAAGGATTTCCTGGAGGCAAAGCGGCCCGTCTGGATTTATACCGGGCGCATTTCGGTGGAAAAGGGCCTGGAGGACTTCCTGCGCCTGGACCTGCCTGGCACCAAGGTGCTGGTGGGTGACGGGCCGGATCGCAAGGCGCTCGAAGCGCGCTGGCCGGATGCGCAATTTGCGGGTTACCGCTTCGGTGAAGAACTGGCCAGCTACCTCGCGGCCGCCGATGTATTTGTCTTTCCCAGCCGCACTGACACCTTCGGCCTGGTGATGGTGGAAGCCATGGCCTGCGGCTTGCCAGTGGCGGCCTACCCGGTGACCGGGCCTGTCGACGTGGTGGACCAGGGTGTTACCGGCGTGCTGGATGAGGACCTGAAGGTGGCCGCGCTGGCTGCACTGGAGCTCGACCGCCAAAAGATCCTGGATGCTGCCCAGTCCTTCACCTGGGAACACGCCACGCGGCAGTTCGAAAGCAACCTGGTGCCCTGTCGCCAGGCCGAGGAAGCACCGTCAAGGGGAACCCCGGAGGGAGTGTCATGAGCGAACGGAACTTACGTCATTACCGCAGCGTATTCATCTCCGATGTGCATCTCGGCTACCGTGGCTGCAACGCCCAGATGCTGATCGATTTCCTGCGCCATACGCGCACCAAGAACCTGTACCTGGTGGGCGACATCATTGACATGATCAGCCTCAAGCGCTCGTTCTACTGGCCGCAGGACCACAGCAACGTGATCCGCATGCTGCTGGGCAAAGCGAAGCACGGAACCCGGGTGGTTTACGTGCCTGGAAACCATGACCACCAGTTCAGGGAATACTGCGGCCTGAAATTCGGCAACCTCGAGATTCGCCGCCGCTGCCGCCACCTGGCCGCCGATGGCCGCAAGTACCTGGTCACCCACGGCGATGACTATGACGGTAATGTGCGCTTCAGCCTGCCGCTCAAGCTGGTGGGCTTTGTTGCCTACAGCGGCATCATGTTCATGAACCGCGCCATCTGCGCGGTGCGCAACCGGATGGGCTACGACTACTGGTCACTGGCCACCTTCCTCAAGGAGAAGTCTTCGTCAGCGCTGAAGTACGTGGAGCGGTTTCGCGAAGCAGCAGCGCACGACGCCCGTGAGTACGGACTCGATGGCGTCATCTGCGGCCACATTCACCGCGCCGAGGTGACCGACGTGGACGGTGTGCGCTACCTCAACGATGGCGACTGGGTGGAAAGCTGCAGCGTGTTGGTTGAACACCATGATGGCCGCATGGAGTTGCTCAACTGGCCGCAGGAGGTCAACGCCCGCAAAGTCGGCGAAGCCCTGCCAAAGGCCGCCTGAGGCGCCGCTTGTAGACGGGGTTTCAGCCCCGTGGTCTATACTCCTCCTTAGAACGGGTTCAATCCCGATAAGTAAGCGCTGCGTAACCGCGCAGGCATACAAAGGAGGGGAAATGAATCTCAGTTGGCTGATAGAGCGCTGCGCCACCATCAATGGCGACGGCACAGGAACTATCGACGGCGACATTCGCCATAACTGGAAACAAGTTCGCGATAGAATTGCCTGTCTGGCTGCCGGCCTGCGCAGCCTCGGCTGCGAGAATGGCGACCGCGTTGCCATCCTGGCGATGAACTCCCACCGCTACTTCGAATGCCTGTTTGCGGTGCCCTGGGCGGGCGGCGTGATGGTGCCGGTGAATATCCGCCTGGCGCCGCCGGAAGTGGCCTACTGCCTGAACAATTCCGGCGCCACCATCCTGTGTGTCGACAAGACTTTCCTGCCGATGATCGAGGCGATTCGCGACCAGTTGGAATCGCTGCGCGAGATCGTCTACCTGGATGACGCCGACATCCCCGCGGGCTTTCATGGCCACGAATCGCTTGTTCAAGCCAATGAGCCGATGGAGCCTGCCGAGCGCGCGCCCGAAGATCTCTCCGGGCTTTTCTACACCGGCGGCACCACCGGGCTTTCCAAGGGGGTGATGCTGTCGCACGCCAACCAGGTGACCAATACCCTGCAGACGGCGATGCGCTTCGAGATGCAGCCGGAATCCCGCTACCTGAACGTGGCGCCGATGTTCCACGCTGCCAACATGATCGGGATGCTGAACGCCACGGTTGCGGCCTCCGCGCACGTGTTCATTCCATGCTTCGACCCCGAGGCCACCTTGCGGGTGATCGAGAAAGAGCGCGTGACCAACTCGGTGATGGTGCCCACCATGATCAATATGCTGGTGCACCACCCGAAATTTGCCGATTACGACCTGGGCAGTTTCCGCCGCATGCTCTACGGCGGCTCACCGATGCCAGAAGCGGTGATTGCCAGGGTGCAGGAACAAATGCCCGGCGTAACCATGGTGCAGGCCTATGGCCTGACCGAGACCAGCCCGATTCTTACTTGCCTGCCGCCCGAGTACCACGTGTTTGAAGGCCCGAAAGCCGGTAAAACCCGTTCTGCCGGCCAGGTGGTTGCCGGCACCCAGCTGAAAATCGTCGATGAATCGGGCAAGGAATGCGCTGCGGGCGAGGTCGGGGAAATTCGCGCGCGTGGGCCGAATATCATGCAGGGTTACTGGAACATGCCGGAGCAGACCGCCGAGGCGTTACAGGGCGGCTGGTTCCACACCGGCGACGGTGGCTACCTGGATGAAGACGGTTTCCTGTTCGTCTCTGACCGCATCAAGGACATGATCGTGACCGGCGGCGAAAACGTGTATTCCATCGAGGTCGAAAACGCGCTTAGCCAGCACCCGGCGGTACAGTCCTGCGCGGTGATCGGGATTCCTTCCGAGCAATGGGGTGAGGAAGTGCACGCCGTGGTGTGCCCCGAGCCTGGCGAAGAAGCCAGCGCGGAGGAGCTGATTCGCCATTGCCACACCCTGATTGCCGGCTATAAATGCCCTCGAAGCATTTCGTTTCGGGATGAGCCGCTGCCACTGTCCGGCGCCGGAAAAGTGCTGAAGCGCGAACTGCGCAAGCCGTTCTGGCAAGGAAAAGACCGCCAGGTTAACTGAGCGGCCAGCGCAGAGGGGTCAGTAATGGCCTAATCGGGAAGGGGGATAAACTCGGTCTCGCCGGGCACCGCTGCAAAGCGGCCTTCTTTCCAGTCGGCCTTGGCCTGCTCGATTCTTTCTTTCGAACTGGAAACAAAATTCCACCACACGGTGCGCTTGCCCAGGGGTTCGCCGCCGACCACCAGCACGTGGGCATCTTCAGCGGCGGAAACCGTTAATGTTTCGCTGTCTTCGAACACCGCCATTTGTCCCGCGGCGCAGGCTGTACCGTTGATGTCCACCTCACCGCTGATCGGGTAGAACGCCCGTTCACCCCACTGGTCGGGCAACTCGATCTTCTCGCCGCCTGGAATGTGCAGGTCGAGGTAGAGCGTGTCGGAATAAGTGGTGACCGGCGAGGTGTGGCCGAAGGCCGACCCCATCACCAGCCCCACCGAAACCTCGCCAACACTGAATCGCGGAATTTCGCCGGCCGGAAAATGCTCAAAAGCGGGCTCGCGCTCTTCCTCGTCGAGCGGCAGGCCAATCCAAATCTGGATGCCGTGCAGCTTCGAAGTGGTGTCCAGGTCAGAGCCGGCGCGTTCGGAATGGACGATGCCGCGGCCAGCAGTCATCAGGTTTACCGCGCCGGGCTGGATAGCCTGAACGTAGCCCAGGCTGTCGCGGTGCATGATCTCACCCTCGAACAGGTAGGTGACCGTGGACAGTCCAATGTGCGGGTGTGGCCGCACCTGGATGCCCTTGCCGGGAGGAAAGGTCGCCGGACCCATGTGATCGAAGAAAACGAAGGGGCCAACCGCGCGTTTCTCGGCGTGCGGCAGGATGCGCCGAACGGTAAATTCGCCCAGGTCGCGTTCAACCGGTTTGATGATGAGGCTCATGGCTGAACCATAGCAGAGCGCAGTGCCCCGGGCGAGGTCGCCCGGGGCAGATACTACCGTTGGCCTAGGCGAAGCGCCTGACGCTCACCACGCCGATCATCAGCATCATCAGCGCAAGCAGGGCAAGGCCATACTGGCTGAGGGTGGGGATGCCGGCGTACAGCCTGGTGTTGACCACCGTGCACTCGGCGTCCTGTCCGGGCGCCACCATCAGGCCTTCGCAATCCTCGAGGTCTGCAAGTACGCCGACCTCGGGATCTTCGCTGACAGTACAGCTTTCACCGCCGTGGAACGGGTAGATGACAAACTTGCCCGGGCCGTTGGGGTTGATGTACTGCCCGCCGAGCCAGCCGGCCACGTCGCACTGGACTTCCACCCAGGCAAACTGCGGCATGTTGTACTCGGGGTTGTCATCAATCCACTCCTTGTTGACGATGATTTCCACCGGCTCCAGCGTGTTGCTGATGGCACAGGTGAACTGGCCATTGCTGACGTCGATGAAGTCACATGACGTGTCGCTTGATACCACGCTGCCGGCAATGCCCTGCACACCCAGCGCGGCGCTGTGGGCCGGGGCGTAGCCATCCGGAACCACTTCGCTGACCGCGCAGTCCATCTCGCCAACCGTGAAGCTGCCGATCACGAACTCGACATGCTCGCCCTCGGCGATGCTGGCGAACTGCTCTAGTGGCAGGCCGGTGTTGCAACTCAGCGACACCTCGACCTCGGCCGGGTTGTCGTCGTCGAAGTCCTTGGTCACGCGGAAGGTGGCGCGCTCGTCGCCGGCGGCCACGATGGCCGGTCCGGCGGGATCAATAATCACGCTGTTGACCGTGCCGTCTTCATCGCCGCTGCCGCCATCGGTCACCTGGTAGGTGAAGATGTTGCCGGCAAGCTGGTACTGCCACGTGGTCCAGCCGGTGGCCGTGGTGAACTTGTACCAGGCCAACAGATCGGGAATCTGCGGCAGGGTGATGCTCACATCGGCAGTTGCGCCCGCGGTACAGCTTTCGGCGGTAAATTGCAGCACGCCGTACGGGAAGGTGAGGTTGGCCGGCGGCGCCGGGCTGACGCTGGCCGGGTCGACGAACTCGGCGGCGCTGAAGCCGCACTTGTCACCGGCTCCCGCGATCTCGATAAACGCCTCGACACCCGGCGCCAGGGTGGGAATGGTCAGCGTCTGCGGCGGGTTGAGCTCCATGCCAACCACGATCGGGTCATGGTCCGAGGTGCGGTAGGGATCGACGGCATAGAAATTGGCCGGCTTGCCGTCCTCGGTGTTGTAGTCCAGCGCCAGTGGCTCATCGGCGTTGATGTTCCACGGCGCGGCACCGGTGACCTTGGGCGTCAACGCGGTGGACGACAGCGCGTAATCGAGGCTGCCTTTCTGCGCCGAGAAGGTGTAGGTGTAGGAATCCGGCCCGCCGAAGGCGAACTCAAGCGAGGTAAAGCCGCCGTTGATCAGCGTTTCAATGGGGTCTTCCATGAAGTAGCTGTTGAGGTCGCCCAGGATCAGCACGCTGTCGGTGCCGACGCCGGTGGCGTCGCCGTTGGCCCAGTCGCGCAGCGCCTCGGCGGCGCTGGTGCGTACCGGGTTCCAGCAGCCCTGGCCGTCACCCTGGTCGTCATTGGCGCCGGTGGCGCCGCCACAGCCTTTCGACTTGAGGTGGTTGACGATGGTGGTGAACAACGCCAGGTTGTCGTTGGAACGGAATGACTGCGCCAGCGACGGCCGGTTGAGGCTGTCGTCAAAGCGCGCGTCCACGCTGCTGTCGAGCACCGCGAAGGCGCCTTCCGGGGTTACCGAGGCTGGCTTGTAGATAAAGCCGACCTTGATCACATCGTCGCCAATCGTGCCGGTGTCGATGAAATCGTAGGCGCCGGCGCCCAGGGTTGCGTTGAGGGCATCGACAATGGCCTGCAGCGAATCACTGGCGTTGTTTTCCAGTTCCACCAGGCCGACTACATCGGCGTCCAGGCCAAGCAGCGCGGTGGTCAGCTTGTCCAATTGGCGGGTGTACTCGCCAGCGTTGTTGGCGCCGCGGCAACCCTGGTTGCCAGACGGCCCGCAGACGGGCGCGCCGGTGTCCAGCGTGGTGAAGAAGTTGAGCACGTTGAAGGCCGCCACCTGGAGGGTGCCACCCACGTCGTCCGGTGTCACCGGGCGGGGGTTGGCGGTCTCGTCAATGGTGTAAGGCGCGGTCGGCTGCACCCGGTAAGAACCGAAGGAGTAGTGCATCACGCCTTGCAGGCCGTCGACCGTCGCGCCGCTGCGCACCGTGTTGTTGGCGGCCAGCGGGTTGGTGTCATCCTGGCCGATAACCGGTGGCAACAGGTAGTCACCCGTGCGGCGGTCATCCAGGATCAGCATATCCAGCGCATTGGCGTCGGCCAGCGCATTGGCCGGCCCGCCCGGCGCGGCCACCGCGGTGGGGGTGGTCAGGCGGGTGCTGGACAGGGTGACTTCGCCAAATTCGAACAGCCTGAAGTTGGCGTTGATCACCAGCGACTGGGCGAAGGTGACCGCCATGCTTTCATAAGCCTCGTATTCGTCGTCGCTGGCCATTGGCAGGGTCACCGCCACCGGGGTGGGCGGAGTGGCGCCGGTGGCGCACACCACCAGGTCGGTGGTTGGAGAGATTTCGGTCAGCTCGAAGAATTCGACCACGGTGCCGCGCACGCGAACCTGGTCGCCCAGGTCGGCCGGCAGGTTGGTGAACACGAAAATGCCTTCAGATGTCAGCGGGTCGCCATCGGCGTCGGCGTCTTCTTCCTGCACGAACAGGCCGCCGTATTCGTTGGCGCCTTGCAGGTCGCCAACCACGATGCCCTCGATCTCAACCACCTGGCCTTCCAGCGGGCTGACATTGCCCGTGCCCTGGACTGCGCTGATGAACGTGGCGCTCTGGGTGTCGCCGCAGACCGGCGGGCCAACCACCACTTCACAGACGTTTTCCTCGCCCGGCGTGGCGATCCACTGCTCGTAGGTGTTGGTGTTGCGTGGACCGCCCGTGCCGTTGGGGCAGCGCTGGTTGGAATCGAAGTCCTTGTTGCCTGCGCCGTCCTCGTTGACCTGGGGCTGGCCGGCATTGAGCAGGGGCAGCAGCCCCGCATCGTCGCCGTCATTGGTGTCGTAAACGATGGCGTCGAGCAGGCCGGTGGTGGTCACCGGGGTGTCATTGGGGAAGTCGGTGGCGTCACCGGTGAACAGCGCGACCGCGTCGGCGCCGTTCTGGATCAGGTCGGTATCGGGCGTGGCGTCCAGGTCGCAATTGGCGACGTTGACTGCGTTGCCGCACAACACGAAATAACCTTCCGCGTTGGTGCTCTGGCCGTCCAGGTCGAACGCCTCGTAAGAAGCATCGTCCGAGCCGTTGAACAGCACCAGGACCAGGCCGTCCAGCGGCGAGTTGCCGGCGCCACCGTCGTAAATCTCGATGAACTCGGCGCCGTCAACGCCCTCGGTGTCGGCGTCGACCTCGTTGATCAGAAACTGTACCGGGCTGCCATCGCAGTCGTTGACTGCGCCGGGGGTGCCGGAGTCACCGTCGCCGTAGGGCGTGGTGGCCTCGCACCAGTTGGCGCCGGTGTTGTTGTCGAAGGACGGGTCGATCAAGGCCATGGAGGCGCCGGTGGGGTCCGGGAATGCCGGGCCACCGTCCCACTCAACACGGTCGACTTCCGTGGCGCTGCCATCCAGCAGCACCAGTTCGTCATCGCCGTTCGCGAGGAAGTGGCTGGTGCCGTAGCTGTAGTTCAAAACCAGGCCACCGTTGATTCCACTGTCGGCATTGTTGCCCAGCACCAGGAAGGTGCCGGGGTTAATCACCAGCGGTCCGCCATTGTTGATGACGTGGCTGTCGCTGCCATTGTCTGCAATGGTCCAGCCGTTGATATCGACCGGGTCGGCGCCGGCGTTATACAACTCGAACCACTCGCCCGTGCCATCGCCAACCGCCGAGGGGTTCTGCATGATCTCGTTGATCACCAACTCCGGAGCCGGGCCGGCCACCAGGGCGTTTTCTGCATTCGGGGTGTTAAGCGCCTCGCCGGCGTCGGGGGAACCCGGGTCGAGCGCCGGGATTCCAGCGCCGTCAAAATCGTTGCGTGCCCAGTCGGCGGCCGTGTCTGTGTCGGTGCCATTGGGAATGCGCGACGCGCCGCCGGGGGTAAACCCTGCGGGCGGCAGGCTGGAGTCGAGTTCGGTATCGCAGTAGGTAAGGTCGGAAGCACCGCCATCAACCACCGCCACGCAGTCGACAATGCGGCTCCAGAAAACGGCATCGATCACGCCATCATCGTCGGTATCGATATCATCGAGCAGGGTGCCGTTGTAGCCCTCCACCAGCAGCAGGGTCACGCTACCGTTTTCATAGACATTAACCTGGTAGCCGGTGGTCCAGTAGCCGTTGGCGTCGGTGCTGCCAACCGCAAACGTTCCATCGTCAATCAGCCCTGTGCCGCCGACATCGCCTTCAATCTCGATGATGGTAAAGGCAGAGTAGTCAGCGTTAACGCTGCCAATGATTTCCACGTACTCATTGTCATCCGATCCGGTGTGGTTCAGGACAAACTCATTGATCAGTGGGTCAACCGCCTGGCCGCCCACCAGTTCGTTCTCAGCGCCCGGGGTGTTGAGCGCCTCGCCGTCGTCGGGCGTGCCCGGGTCCAGTGCCGGAATGCCGGCGCCGTCGAAATCGTTTCGCACCCAGTCGGCTGCGCTGTTGGTGTCCGTGCCGTCAGGAATGCGTGATGCGCCGCCAGGTTGGAAGCCTGCGGGCGCAAGGCTGTCATCGAGCACCGTGTCGCAATAGCCGAAGTCGGAACCCCCGCCGTCATGGCTCGAAACGCAATCAAAGATGGTGGTCCAGTAAATATTGTCGATGACGCCGTCATTGTTGGTGTCGATGTCATCGCCAACGCTGCCGGTAAAGCCGGTAACCAGCAAGAGCGTGACGGTGCCGTTCTCAATAACGTTGTTCTGGAAAGGCGTGACCCAGTGGCCATTCGCGTCGGTGGTGCCGACCTGGAAGATGCCATCGTCAACCAAGCCCGAACTCGTGCCATCGCCTTCAATTTCTACAATGGTGAAGCCGGAGTAGTCGGTGCTGGCCGCACCGTACACTTCGACGTACTCGTTGGTATCCGTGCCGGTGTGGTCCACCACGAACTCGTTGATCACCAGGGAAACCTGGGCCGAGGCGATGGAAGCGAAAAGCAGGGGTGCAACAACGATGGCTGCGCGTACTGCGCGAAGGGCAGGGGTCATCTCTGGCGTCTCTCTTACATTAAACAGGGGTGAATTCTGACCTTGCATTATAGGGGAATGCGCATGACATTCCCGTGAAGTTGTGATTCAGCGGCGCAAGGCCTTGCTTGCGTCGGTCCGAGCCCCCAACTGATTCCTGTTCGCAGTTCGGCGTCCGCTATTCGGTATTTGGTCCAGGAGTGAGTTGGTGAAGAGTTGTGTATTGGCCTATTCGGGCGGCCTTGATACGTCCGTAATCCTCGGTTGGCTGGTGGAAGAAGGCTACGAGGTCCATTGCGTGTACGTCGATGTGGGCCAGCCCACAGAAGACCGCGAAGCCATCCTGGCCAAGGCCAAGTCCACCGGCGCCACCAGCGCGCGCGTGGTGGATGTATGCGAAGAGCTGTGCAGCGACTTTGCCTTCCCGGTACTTCAGTGGCAGGCTAAGTACGAGGGTATTTACCTGCTGGGCACGTCTATCGCGCGGCCACTGATCTCCAAGGCCTGCCTGCAGGTGGCGCGCGAGGTTGGCGCCACCGCATTTGCGCATGGCGCCACCGGCAAGGGTAACGACCAGTGCCGCTTCCAGTTGGCCGCCGAGGCGCTGGACCCGAACATCAAGGTGATCGCGCCGTGGCGTGACAAGACCTTCCGCGCCCGCTTCCCGGGCCGCAAGGAAATGCTGGCCTTCTGCGCCGAGAAAAACATCGAGGTGAGCGCAACCACTGAAAAGCCTTACAGCTCCGACCAGAACTGCCTGCACGTTTCCTACGAGGCCGGCAAGCTGGAAGACCCCGCGGTCAACGGTATCGGCATCGTCGATTTTGAGATGACGGTGTCACCGCGCGAGGCGCCGGAGGAAGGCGAGGTGGTGACCATTGGTTTCGAGGCCGGCGTTCCGGTGAGCGTCAATGGCACCCGGCTACAGGCGCACCCCCTGGTGGCCGCGCTGAACGCGATTGGCGGCCGGAACGGCGTGGGTCGTATCGATATCATTGAAAACCGTTACGTGGGCATGAAAAGCCGCGGTGTGTACGAGGCTCCGGGCATGACCCTGCTCTATGCCGCGCACCTGGCGCTGGAACAACTCACCCTCGACCGCGACCTGGTGCACCTGCGCGACCGCCTGGCGCCGGAAGTGGCCGAAGCGGTTTACTACGGCCACTGGTACGCCCCCAAGATGGACGCCCTGCTGGCTTTCATCGACCAGGCGCAGCAGTACGTGACCGGCGAGATTCGCCTGGCTCTGTACAAAGGCAACATCGAAGTGGACGGCCGTAGCAGCCCCAACAGCCTCTATGACGAAGGCATCGCCAGCATGGAAGGCGGTGGCAGCTACAACCAGGACGATGCCGAAGGGTTCCTGCGCCTGGCAGGCCTGCCATCTCGTGTCCAGGCCGGCGTGCGCCCAAGGAAGTACTAGCTGTACAGCGCTGGTGGAGCAGATGTGTTGCATGGATGGCAGAGGTGTGGCCGCGGGCGGGGTGCTCCCCCCGCGACACGCATAAACCCGTCCATGGGGCTCTTAAATTACGTCCCTGTAATTTAAGGTCGCGGAAGAAGCACCCCATCCCACGGCTTGATGCGCATGCGCTTCACGCACCAGCAAAAACCTAACCCATCGTTTCGATCAACAACCTTCCAGCCAACGCCAGCAAAATCACGCCAAACGCCCGCTCAAACCACACCGCGTTCCTTCTTAGTGCGGCCAGCCACAGCGGCGTGGAAAAAATCCACGCGACCAGCAGGTACCACAGCATGTCGATCAGCCAAGCGGTCGCGGCATACACCGAACGCTCCAGCCAGGAAGTTTCGGCGCCAACGACCTGGCTGAACAGGGCGATCAGGAAAACCGCGATCTTGGGGTTGAGAAAGGCCACCAGGAAACCATCGCGAATCGCGCTGCCCGCGGCAGCGCCAGAGGCACTGGCGTAGCTGGTAACGCCGTCCTCGGGCGCTTTCGCCATCAATCCGCGAATGCCCATCCACGCCAGGTAGGCCGCGCCGGCCCATTGGAATGCGCGAAATACCGTGGGGGATGCGGTAATCACCACGGCCAGGCCAGACATCGCCAGCAGCGCATAGATCCCGATGCCAATGCTGTGGGCAATGGCGGCGATGCAGCCGTGCGCCCTTCCGCCGTTCAGCGTGTGGCGCAGAACAACGGCCAGCGAAGGGCCTGGGGACATGGCGCCCAGGGTGCAAATGGCCACGACGGCCAGCCAGGTGGTTAACATGCGGCAGTTCTCCTTGTCGGCCAAGGATAGCCGATGGCTGAACCAGCGTCAGTCCCCCGCCGGGGCCGAATTGCGCTAGTCTGTGTGCTGGCATTCATCCCGGTCGATAACAACCATGACAGACACCGTCAGTGAAAATACCGGCGCGCCGAAGCGCCTGCCCGAAGCCGCCCATCGCCCTTTACGCGAAGGCGAAACCTACGAACCGTATGTGCCCGCCAGCGCCGCGCCGGACGAGTTCACCATCAAGGCGCTGTTCTTCGGCATTCTGTTCGGCATCCTGTTTGGTTCCGCCAACGCTTACCTGGGCCTCCGGGCCGGTTTGACCATCAGCACTTCCATACCGGTGGCGGTCATGGCGGTAGCTGCCTTCCAGGTGATGAAGAAATTTGGCCGCCCGGCCAACATCCTCGAGGCCAACCTGGCGCAGACGGTGGGTTCGGCGTCCAGTTCCGTGGCCAGTGGTGTGATCTTCACCTTACCGGCCCTGTTCCTGTGGGGGCTGAAGCCCGAGTTGCTGCAGATGACCCTGCTGGCGATGGCCGGCGGCCTGCTCGGCATCCTGTTCATGATTCCGCTGCGCCGGTTCCTGATTCAGCGCGAGCATGGCAACCTGCCGTATCCCGAGGGCACCGCCTGCGCCCACGTGCTGGTCGCCAATGAATCGGGTGGCGGGCACGCGCGCAACGTGTTTATCGGCCTGGGCGCCGGCGCAGCCTACAAGGCACTGACGGGTTGGGCCCAGGTGCTGATGTCGGAAGCGCACCTGAAGATTCCGTTCCTGAAAAAGGGCGAACTGGGCATGGATTTGTCGCCCGCCCTGTTCGGCGTCGGTTACATTCTCGGGCCACGCATCGCCACGGTGATGGTGGGCGGCGGTCTGTTGGCCTCGCTGATCATCATTCCATCTATCGCCTGGTGGGGCGAGGGGCGGCCACCGTTGTTCCCGGAGACGGTGCTGACCATTTCCGAGATGTCGACCTCGCAAATCTGGTCGCGCTACGTGCGCTATATCGGCGCGGGCGCGGTGGCCACGGCCGGCATCATCACCCTGATCAAGAGCCTGCCGGTGATGATCCAGTCGTTCCGCATTGGCGCCAGCGAACTGAAGAGCCGCGTCGGTGATGGCGAAAACGGCGGGCAAACCGAAGCGACACCCCGAACCAGCCGCGACCTGCCGCTGAAAGCCGTTGGCATTGGCATAGTCGCCATCGCCCTGATGTTGACCCTGGTGCCGACGCCGTTTGGCGCGTTGAACGACGTGTTCCACCGCCTGGTCGCCGCGGTGTGCGTTGTGATTTTCTCGTTTTTCTTCGTCACCGTGGCCTCGCGCATCGTCGGCCTAGTGGGCGTGACCAGTAATCCGACATCGGGCATGACGATTGCCTCCCTGCTGGGCACCGCGGGCGTATTCCTGGTGATGGGCTGGACTGATATGAACGGCAAGGCTGCAGCGCTGACAGTGGGCTGCGTGGTGGCCATTGCCGCCAGTATTGCCGGCGATACTTCGCAGGACCTGAAGACCGGCTACCTGCTGGGCGCCACGCCGCGCAAGCAGCAAATTGGTGAACTGGTGGGCGTGCTCACCTCGGCTACCTTCGTGTGTCTTGCCGTGCTGCTGCTTTCCGAGGCGTTCGGCTTCGGCAGCCAGGAGTTGCCTGCCCCGCAGGCCACCCTGATGAAGCTGGTCATTGACGGTGTGCTCGACCAAAACCTGCCCTGGGGACTGGTCGGCATCGGCGTTGGCATCGCGATTATCGCCGAGCTTTGCCGCATTCCCTCGTTGCCGTTTGCGGTAGGCGTTTACCTGCCGGTTTCCACCATGACGCCCATTTTCTTCGGCGGCATGCTCAAGCTGTGGTTGGAGAAACGCGCGAAGGACAAGGAAGAAGCCACCGACCGGCGCGACAAAGGCGTGTTGCTCAGCTCCGGTTTTGTTGGTGGCGAGGGTTTGCTGGGCGTGGGTATTGCCGCCGCGGCGTTTATCCAGGGCACGCGCCCGGCGGGTATCGGCCTTGACTGGCTTGGCCCCGACTGGGTGGCCAATATCGTCAGCTTCGTCGCCTTCCTGCTGTTTGCTGCCTGGTTTGTGAAGCGCGTTCGTTAACGGTGGGTGTGAGGGCGATGTAGAAATGGGCGGATGATGTTCGTCTACCTGTAGGAGCGACACTTGTTTCTGGAGGTTGTCATGAAAGCTGCAACGTTTGTTTTGGTCTTGTTGTTCTCAGGCTCGCTGGCTGCGGTCGAGCCGCGCACCGAGAATACGTTCCAGTTGGCCGAGGGCGAGGAGCGCCCCGCTGCCACGCTGGAAGACGCGGCCTGGCTGGCAGGAAGCTGGACCGGCACTGCCTTTGGCAAAAAATTCGAAGAACACTGGAACCCGCCCTCCGCAGGATCGATGGTGGGCTTGTTCAAGCTCTTCGATGACGATGGCGAGGTTAGTTTCTACGAGATTCTCCTGCTTACCGTCGATGAGGGCACCCTCAGCCTCAAGGTGAAGCACTTCACTAGCGACTTTGTCGCCTGGGAAGATAAACCAGACTTCATCAATTTCAAGCTGGTGGCATTGGAAAAAGATGCCTTGCACTTTGGCGGTATCAGCTTCTATCGCCGCGATGCCAACAACATCGATGGCTATATCGTCATGAAGAACGGTGAAGAGTTCACCGAGCATCACCTGGTGTATCGCAGGGCCAATTGGTTTAAATAGTAGTTACCAATCGGTAAACTCTCGGCTCGACATCACGGCTAACCACCTGTGAAGGAGCGGGCGCAAGCCCGCTCCTTAATCTCTTCAATCAATCTTCGCGCTGGAAGCGCACCTCACCACCGACGATGGTGATATCCACCTTTGTTTCGGGGATTTCCTCCTCGGCCACGGTCATGATGTCTTTTGACAGCACCACCATGTCGGCCCACTTGCCCGGGGTGAGCGTGCCTTTCAGGTCTTCCTCGAACGCCGCGTAAGCGCCGTTGATGGTGTAGGTTTCCAGCGCTTCCTGGCGCGTCAGTGCCATCGGCGGGGTCAGGCGCTCG
The DNA here is from genome assembly GCA_030428105.1 of Gammaproteobacteria bacterium. Classification (GTDB taxonomy): domain Bacteria; phylum Pseudomonadota; class Gammaproteobacteria; order Xanthomonadales; family SZUA-36; genus JAUIBE01. Next base: position 115,226 of record JAUIBE010000002.1, on the reverse strand, counting down.
CCGTTTTTCATCATCCTCGAGACGGTTGAGTAGTACGAGGCAATCGGGTCGATGGATTCCACCGGCACATCGGTGCCGTTGCTGATCACCACCCCGGCATCGGCCAGGTTGCGCCACACGTAGGAGGTGCGGTTGGTGCGCTCCTCGCCCAGGCGCGTGGGCAGCCATGGGCCATCGGAGGTGGCGTGCACGCCTTGCATCGAGGCGATGATGCCCAGTTCGGCAAAGCGGGGCACATCTTCGGGCACCAGGTGCTGGGCGTGCTCGATGCGCCAGCGCAATGCCTTGCCATCTGCATCGTGGGCGGTGAATGCGCGCTGGTAGATGTCCAGGGTTTCGCGGTTGGCGCGGGTGCCGATTGCGTGGGTGTTGAGCTGGAAACCGTGGCGCAGTGCGATGTCTGCTGTCTGCTCAATCTCCTCCACCGGCTCCAGCACCAGCCCGGTGCTTTCCGGCAGATCGGTATAGGGCTCCAGCAGCCAGGCGCCGTGTACGCCCAGGGCGCCGTCAATCTGGCGCTTGATCGAGCGCACCGTCAGGAAATCGTTTTCCTCGGCCACCATGCGGTAGTCTGCCAGGCGCGCATCGAGCTCCTCGTTGGTCTGGTAGCGCACCATCACGTAAAGGCGCACCGGCAGGGCGCCTTCGGCCTCGAGCTTGCGCAGGAAATCGATATCCTCGAACGAGGTGCCGGCATCCTGGAACGAGGTGACGCCATGGCGCAGGGCGGCTTCACCAGCCAACCGGGCCTGTTCGCGCTTCTCTGCATCAACTTCTGCCTCCGTCCGCTGTGCCGCCCACGCGGCCCGCGCTTCTCCGACCGGACGTTGTGCTGTCTCGCGCAGAAGCCCGGTGGCTTTGCCGTCCGGCGCGCGGACAATGGTGCCGCCGGCCGGGTCGTCGGTGAGGTCGCCAATGCCGGCGGCGGCCAGGGCAGCGTCGTTGGCAATCGCGGCATGGCCGCTGGCGTGGGTCAGCAGCACCGGGTTGTTGGGCGCGGCCAGGTTCAGGTCATCATTGCGCGGCACGCCTTCCACCGCGGATTCGGGCACGCGGATCCACTTGTCCTGGTGCCAGCCAAAGCCGGAAATCCAGGCGCCCTCGGGGGCCTGGTCCGCGGCGGCGGCCACCATGCCAACAATTTCGTCCCAGCTTTCCACCCTGGAAAAATCCAGGTTCTGCAGGGTCCAGCCCAGGCTCAGGTAGTGGCCATGGCCCTCGATAAAGCCTGGAATCACAGTGCGCCCTTCGAGCGCGATGCGCTGGGTGTCTGGCCCGGCCCAGGCAGCCACCTCCTCGTTGCTGCCAACAGCCATGATCTCGTAGCCGCGCACCGCAATGGCCTCGGCCTCGCCGATGGCCGGGTCGACCGAAACGATTTTGCCGCCGTCCAGCACCAGCGTGGCCCAGCCGCCTTCAGGCTCGGTGAGTTCAACGGCGGTTGTGGGTTCGGGTTCGGCGCTGGCGGTGTCCTCCGCCGGCGTTTCACGCTGGCAGGCCGTGAGTACGGCGAGCGCTGCGATTAGCGCGGCGGCGCGGATGCTGAATGGGGCAAGGGTTTGATGCATGACCTCTCTCACTTTGGGTGCCTGAGCGGGGATAGTATGTTCTGCAGTGCGATCATCACAAGCGGAGAAAAGTGTGAGTGAGGAACCAAAGGAGCAGGCTGAGCCCGTGCAGCAGGGCGAGCCAGGGCCGCGGGCAGCGCTTGCCCGTCGTGCCGTGGTGTTGCAGCTCAAACTGGTGGCGGACGGCCTGCGCGATGCGGCCCTGATCCCGGTTTCGCTGGTTGCGGCTGCTATCGGCCTGATTCGCGGCGGCGATAACGCCGACGAGGAATTCAACGCGGTGTTGAAACTCGGCCGCCGCAGCGAACGCTGGATCAACCTGTTTGGACATCACCGGCCTTTGGCGCGGACGCACCCGGCGGGAAGCCTGGATGCGGTGTTCGACAAGGTTGAAGACGTGGTTCGCGAGCAGTACCGAAAAGGCACCGCCAGCCAGGAAGCAAAAACCGCTATTACCGAGGCGCTGGAAGACTTGCAGCGCGAGAGTCGACGCCGCGACGAGGAGACCGGTGACTAGTTAAGGAAAAGCTGGAAGCTGGCCCAGTCACGATCCAGGCCGGCCCGCATGGAGTCGCGCTTGGCCAATGCCAGGGCGGTAGTGGAATTGCCGGCCTGCTTGAGGTGGTCGTAAAAATCCGCCACCAGGCGGGCGCGGGATTCATCTGCCACCGGCCACAGGCTGGCGATGGCGGCGCTGGCTCCTGCCTCCAGCACCGCCGAGGCAACGCCTGCCTTGTTGGCCAACACGCTGTCCTCGCCAACGAATTCCGTTCTGCTCAGGAACACCAGGCCGGCGTTCAAGGGCATGGCCGACAACGCCTGCGCATCCAGGGTCTGGCGACCCTCGCCTTTCGCGGCTTCAGACAGGAACAGGCTCGACCTGCCGCCGGGAAAAAGCTCGATATTGGCTGGCACCGACAAGTGAACCAGGCTGGCGTCAGCATAGAAGTTGTTGTTGAACTCATCGCTCAACAGCGCAATGCCCTGGATGGTATGGAGGCCGGGGCCGACAAAGCGATCCTTGACCGCTGTGACCTCGGGGGAAGACGCAAGGTTGGCCTGGTAGTCACCCGACCAGTCGCTGGGGTCGCCAGCCAGGAACACCTGGCCACCGGAGTCCGTGCCCCGTGGTGAAGCCGCTGAGCCGGGCAACAAGTCAAGATTGACCACCTGGTGGCTGGCCGCCAACGGTTGGTCGCGCAACGACAACGCGTCCACCGGAATGCCCAGCAGCGGGCCGTGGTTGGCCAGCAGCACGGTTTGCGGAATCTGCCCTTCAAGCGGCGACAGCAGGGCGTCGCCAAGACGCCTGGCCAGGCGGTCGTACTCGGCCCAGTTCCTGGCGGCGATCGCGGCGCGCATCTGCGTACACAAAGCGCGAATCGAAGCGGCATCGCCGATCGCCACCCGCCGCACATCATCGGCGTCGGCCAGCCAGGCCTGCGCCGACTGCCCGCCCAGGTAATAGCTTACAACTGCGGAGTCGGAAGGCAGGGATGCCAGGAACTCGCCCAGCGCGGCCGCGTTACGAAGGGCCGGATCGCCACGCTCTACCAGCCGCGCCTTGGCCAGGGCTGACAGCGACGAGGTGGCATCACTGCCGCTTTCGGTGTGAATGGCAAGGTTGATGTAGTTCTCGAACAGCGCGTCACGGCGCTGCCAGTACCAGGCGCCCAGGGCGCGTGCGCCGACCGCCAGCACCTGGTCCAAGGAAGCATCGGCGACCGCAAACCCGCGCTGCGCATTTCCCGAGGCTGCGAGGTAGGCCGACCAGTGAATGGCGGCCTCGGCGCGTTGCACGTCCGTTCCAGAGTTGTTGATCGCGCTGAAGGCGCTTTCCAGCGCCTGGGCCTGGCACGGTGCTCCGCCCCGGCCGCGCGCCGCCTCCTGCGCGCAAAGCCCCAGGCGCGAAAGGTTTTGCCAGTTGCCGCCGGCGGAAACATCCAGCGCCTGGCGGTAGCGGTCCAGGGTTGCCGCTGACCCGTTGCCCCATTGCGCGGTCGCATCGCGTGCGTACTCGAACGCCCATTGGCCCCGCTGGCTGGCCGAATGCAGGTAAGGGCGTTGTGCAGAGCGCAACTCCGTCATGGGCTGAAAATCACCCGACTGGCGGTAGATGGCCGCCATTTCGCCGAGGATCGCCCCCACGTCAAACAATGCGTTGGGTGGCCGAAAGCGGCCTGAAACCGGGTCGGTCACCGCGCGGGTGAAGTGCGGCAGGGCTTCGCCAACCCGTCCGGCGCCGTTCAGGGCGGCGCCCAGCGCCAGTTCCATTTCCAGCCGGGTACGGCCGCTTTGTTCCAGCCCGCTGGCGCGGGTCAGCACATCCAGCGCTTGCAGGTAGCGGTGCTCCTGCAAGTGCAGTTGACCCTGGCTGAGCAGGTTGCGCGCCAGTTCCTCGTCTTCGCCGGTTTCAACCAGGTGCGATTCGATGTCCTGCAGCACGCTGCCGCTGGCGTCCGCGTCTCCGGCGTCCTGGTGGATGCCCACCATCAACTCCCGTACGCTCGCCGCCAGGTCCCCGGCGCCGATGCTTTCGGCAATCTCCAGCGCCTGGTTGAGTTTCTCCAGGGCGGCCGAAGCCGCGCCATTCTGCTTGAGGTCAGCGCCTGCCTCACGCAGGGCCAGCGCGCGTTCGTACTCGTAGCCGTTCTTGGCCGCGGCGCTGGCGGTATCGGCCAGGGCCAGCTGCAAAGGCGACTGGGTGACGTCCGTGGCGTCGGCGCTGGAGGTTGTCATGGCGGTTGCGCCGCTGATGATTTTGTAAGCACCGAACTCGATCAAGGGGTAGCGATCGATGCGCGGGGTCTGCAGCAAGTCGCTTGCCCGATCGAGCGCAGTCTGGCCATCGCGCATCTGGGTCAGGATGAGGTGGGTGGCATACAGCTGGCACCACAGTTTCATTTCCTGGCGGCCCTGTTCGTCGAACAGGCCAGCGGCGGTAACCAGGGTTTGCACCTTCACCGTCCACATTGGCGCATTGCCGTTCTGCAAGACCTCAAGGCCCTGGGCCAGCATGCGGTAGGCGCGCGCCAGGGTTGCGCTGCGTTCGTCGCGAACGTAAATGCGAATGACTTCAAGTTCGAACTCGGTGCGGTCGGTGACCTGGGTGGCGGCGAGGTTGATGTCCACCTGGCGCGAGGAGGCCGGGTCGGGCACAAACTGGAAAATCGGCAGCATGCGTCCGCCATCAAGCGCGGAAACCTGCTGGGTGTCGCCGTCCTCGGTGCTCAGCATCGAGGCAAACTCGGCTTCAAAGGCGGAAACCCGGACGGCGATGGCCTCGCCGGCATTTTGCGGGATGAAGTACTCTTTTTGCGCCAGCACCGCCACGGGTTCCTCGGCCGCGGTCGGGGTCGTCTGGGCATTCAGGTTGGCACACAGGGCCAACAGGAGAATGGCGCCGGCGCGGCGCAGGGTCGGGTGCTTTGCGCGGATGTGAACCGGGGTCTCAATCAATGGTCTGTTACTCGGTGCGAAAAAGCGTAATCCTACGCCAATCCGCCGCTCGACACCGAGTGCCGGTGCCTGATAATTGGTTTAAAGTGCCTTCTCGATGAGAATCCCCGATCGCGAAACCGCAGTATTTTCGACCTCGGCAGTTGATTTGTTCGCCTCCGCGCTGGGGGCGTTCATCCTGTTGGTGATGCTGTTGTTTCCGTACTACCAGAATGCGGGTACCGACGAGGCGTTTGCACAGACCGAGGCGATCATGGAGAAACGCCGCCTGGCGGCTGGCAAGGCCGACGAGGTGATGTCCACCGCCGAGCAGCTGCAGAGTGAGCTCGACCGCCTGGATGGCGCCAATGCCAGCCTCGCTGACCGCCTGGCCACGCGCAATCTCCGCCTGAGCGAAATCCAGGCGCGGCTGGCCGCCATGCCGGTGGTGGAAACAACGCCCGAAGCCATCGAGCTGGAAGAGCCGGTCGCCATCGATTACGGGGTGGAGTTCTCGATACTCGGGCTGGCCACCGAGGCACGCTCGTTCGTGATCCTGATCGACATGTCGGGCAGCATGATCAATTACGCTGACCTGATGATCCAGTCGGTGCGCGATGTGCTGGAACCGCTGGACGAGCGCAACGAATTCGCCATTGTCGGTTACCAGGGCAACCCGCAGCACACGCTGTGGCGATTCCCCACCGGCAATCGGTTGTTGCGCGCCACGCCGCAAAACCTGGAAGAGGCGCGAATCTTTACCGAGTCGCTGTCGCGGCGCTTTTATGGCTCCACGCCAACCTACTTTGCGCTGCAGGCCGCGCTGGAATACCCGGCCAGTTCCATCATCCTGATGAGCGACGGCGAGCCCAATACGCCACCCGGTTTCATCATCGAGCAGATTTCGGCGCTCAACCAGTTCCGCGAAACCGAAATCCACACGGTGGCGATTGGCGACTACACCCACAACCGCAGCCTGGTGCTGTTCCTGCAAACCCTCGCACGGCTCAACAACGGCGACTTCGTGGGGGTCTCGCGGTGAGAACCCGGCTCAAGTCTTTTGGCGTGTTTTCGCTGTCGGCGATCGACCTGTTTGCCTCGGCGATGGGTGCATTTATCGTCATCAGCCTGATCCTGATGCCCGATTACCAGAAAGAGGTGCGCCTGGAAGACCATTTCCGTTACATCGAGGCCCTGGCCCGGGAAACCGAGGCGCGCCTGGATGAAAGCGAGCAGGCCATGCGTGAACGCCTGGAAGCGCTGCGTACCGCGCAAGGCTTGAACGAGGAGATGAAGCAGGAGCAACAGATCCTGGAAGCGGAAATCGCTGCGCTCGAGGCCCAGGTCGCGGCCCGCAGGTCGCGTCCGCCACCGCCGGAACCCGAGGTGATTCCCGAGCCGGAGGAGAGCAACCTGGTCACCTTCCGCTTCCTCGGGCTGAAGTCCGAGGAAACCCGCTACCTCATCATGGTGGACATGAACGGCTACCTTGGCCAGTACGAGGAACTGATGGAGCGAACCGTGAGCCGTGCGCTGGAATCGCTGCAGCCGGGCTTCGAATTCAGCATCCTGGCGTTCCAGCAACTGGATACCGGGCCACGCTTCGTGCGTTGGCCGGAAGATGGCGGGCTGGCGCCCATGAATGCGCGCAACCGGGCGCAGGCGCTTGCCTTTACCCATGGCCTGGCCGGGTCCTACGGCGGTTCGTCGCCGCTTTCCGCCGCTTTTGACGAGGCCTTTGCCAGCGACGCCGAGGCCCTGGTCCTGATCAGCGATGGCTTGCCCAACCCGGCATTCAACAAGAGCCTCCCGCCCGGCGGGCTGGTGCGCGACATTACCCTGCGCAACACCCGTGGCAAGGAAATTCACGCGGTGACCATTGGCGACTACTTCAAGTACCGCGGCACCGTGGAGTTCATGGAATCACTGGCGCGCGCCAATGCCGGGGGCTTCCTGGCCCTGGCCCAGTAGGAGCAACCATGCACCGTTTTATTGAACACAAGACGGTCGGCGCAGCGCCTTCCTGCGATCTCCAGGTTGCTGGCGAAGGTGTTGCCGACAACCACGCGCGCCTCGCGCTGCGCTCGGATGGCTCCATCTGGTTGCTGGCCGAGGAAGGCTGCAGTCTGCGCCTGGAGCGCGGAGCCGGTTGGCTGGGAGCCACGCGCATCCGTCTGTGCGAGGGTGATCGCGTCGAGGTTGGCGCCATCGCCTTTGATGTTGCGGCGGCTGCCGCCATATTCTCAGCCACACCGCTTTCGCCGGAACAGTTACCCGCCAGCACGGTTTCAGGCCTGGATTCGCCGCAGCCCCTGGCGGCGCCGGGCGAGGTGATGGAGCGCCCACGGCGCAACCCCGGCACCGGCCAGGTTGAACACCAGCAACCAAGACCCGAGGAAGACAACGAATGAGTTCTGCCACACGCATCATTACCCTGATCATCAGCCTGGCTTCGGCGGTTGTGTTGATCGCATTCCTGGCGCGGGTGCTGCCACCCACCGCCGCCTCGGTTGTGCTGGACATCAACCGTGCGACCTGGCCTTTCACGGTGCAGAACATCCTGTGGCTGGCGTTTTTCGCCGGCCTGGGCGAACTCGCCTTGCGCTGGCAGGGCGGCCGTATCGAGGAACGCCAGTTCGAACGCGACTACCTGCCAAAAGATGATGAAACGGTTTTGCGGCCGGGCGATGACCTGACCCCGATCTACCAGAAAGTGCGTGCCAGCAAGTACCGCGGCGTGTGCTTCCTGCCGCGCCTGATTGAACGTTGCATCCTCAACTTCAACCTCAGCCGTTCGGTGGACCAGACCAACGCACTGCTCAACTCCAGCCTGGAGCTGTTCCTGCACGAGCTGGACCTGCGCTACAACATCATTCGCTACATCACCTGGGTGATTCCCTCGCTCGGCTTCATTGGCACCGTGATCGGCATCATGCTGGCGCTGAACTACGCCGGTGACCGCTCCAATGTGCAAAGCCCGGAAATGCTCTACGAGGTGACCCAGCGGCTGGGCGTGGCATTCAGCACCACCCTGCTGGCGCTGGTGATGGCCTCGATCCTGGTGTTCGTCCAGAGCCTGATCCAGGGGCGCGAGGAAAAAACCCTCAATAAGGCCGGGCAGTATTGCCTGGATAACCTGATCAACCGCCTGTACTCGCGTTGAACCTGCTGAAACCACAATTTGCCAGCCTGCTGTGCGCCGCCGCGCTGTTGTGGTCGGCCAGCGTAGTCGCCCAGGCCAACGAATCGGGGCAGTCGCTGGTGCTTGCTTTGAACATCCTGTCCGACACCCACGCGCGTCCGGCCACGGGTGTTGTCGTGGCGCAGTCGGGGGCGGGGGAAGCGCTGGTGGTTGTTGCAGCCGACTTCGTATCGGCCGGAGATGAAATCGTGGTGCTGGATGGCGGCGCAGACCTGCTGCGTAACGGCCGCGCAACGCGCACCGTGGCGCGCGCGGCCGAGTTGGGCGTTGCCGTGCTGGAGGTTGAAGGTTTCCAGCGCAGCGGCGTAACGCTCTCCGCCGACGCCCTGCCGGTTTCCGGGTCTATGCGTTTTGAACACGCGGCCTGGCCTGCGGCCGAAGCGCTGGTCGAAGGCGCGCCCTTGCAGCGCCAGGACCTGTCCGTGGCCGTGGGTGAAGGCGGGGCGCTCACGCTGAGCGGCGACGCGCCACCTTCAGTTAGTGGTCCATTGTTTGACAGCTGCGGAAACCTGGCCGGCTTTTACCTGGCGGGTGAACAACCCGCGGTGGCGGGCGCAGGGCAGATTGCTCAAGCGCTGGGCACTGCCGGTCTTGATGTGCAACGGCGATCCTGCACGGGGGGTGCTGGAACCGGGGATGAGGAACCTCAAGCCGCGACTGCCACTGACGAAAGCGAAGCCCCGGAGCCGGCCGTGAATCCAGCGGATGAGTCTGCTGGCGACGAGGCGGATGAATCCTGGTCCGCCACCGACGAGGTGCTGCAGACCAGCGCCCAGGGCAGCGGCGACACGGTTTTGATGGCCGTGCTGCTGGTGTTGGCCGCCGCCGCCATCTTCTTCCGCTTTTACCGCGGAGGCAGTGGCAGCGAGGTTATTCTTGCCGGCGGAGTGGCGGGTCAACGACACACCAAGCACAAGCTGTCTTTTGGCCCCGAGAAAAACCGCGACCGTCTCAAGCAGGGCGAGTTGGGGATTACTTTCGAAGTACGTGATGGCCGCGTTCTGGCCTGGGACACCAGCGAAGACGATGGACGCCTGTCCGTGTTTGTAAACGACACGCCCTGCTTTCACGGCGAGCGATTTTTTGTCGAGGGCGGGCAGGAAATCCGCCTGGGCGCGGCAAGCTACCAGGTGAGCGTAGACCTGGCCAGGGGCAAGGAATGAGCGACAACAACACGACAGAAACCAACTGGCGCCGCCGCATGGTCGACGCTGGCGCGGGCGCTGATTACCCCGCCGAGGGGCGCGAATGGCTGCCGATGGTGCTCGCAGGACTGTTCCTCGCCCTGGTGCTGGCGGCCGGGCTGTACCTGCTGCTGGCCGGAGAAGAAGACGGGCTGAGCCCGGAACAAGCGCGGGCTATTGCCGAGCAGGAAGCAGAACTGCCTGCGCCGCGCTCAACTTCCGAGGAGCGATCGCGCTGGGAAGCGGCGCTGGAGGCGGATACGCTGCTGGCCTACCGGCGTTTTATCGAGGATTTCCCAGAATCGGTGTTTCTCGGCCAGGCCCAGGTGCAACTTGATGTGCTGGACCAGCGGCTGTGGGCGGAACTGTCAGCCGAGGATACAGCGCCAGCCTACGAGGATTACCTGGAGCAGTTTCCTGACGGCCTCCACCAGGCCGAGGCGCTGACCCGTCTGGATGAAATTTCCCGTGCCGCCAACCAGGCCGAGCGCGAGGCGCTGGAACGCGAACGCCGCGACAACGAGGCCTGGACCACGGCACGCACGGCCGGCACGCTGGCGGCGGTGGAGTCGTATATCAACGATTGGCCCACCGGCCTGCACATCGAAGAAGCGCAATCGCTGCGTCGCATGCTGAAAGCCGGCGCCGAGGATTCGGCCGCGTTCGCCTCGGCGCAAAGCCTGGGCACGCGCGATGCCTACCAGGCCTACATCGACGCTTTCCCGCGCGGCGACCATGTCAGCGAGGCGCTGGCCGCCATGGACGACCTGGTGATGCGTCCGGGCAGGCGCTTCCGCGATTGCGAGCAATGCCCGGAGATGGTGGTGGTGCCGGCGGGCAGTTACGTCCAGGGTTCATCAAGCGAAGCGCCCACCGCGCTTTCCAACGAGCGCCCGGAGCGCACCGTCACCTTGCTCGAAAACTTCGCGGTGGGCGTGACCGAGGTGACCTTCGCTCAGTGGGATGCCTGCCATGAAGCGGGTGCTTGCGAGGCCATCAGCGAAGACAACGGCTGGGGCCGCGGAACGCGGCCGGTGATCATGGTTTCCTGGAACCAGGCGCAGGCCTATATCCAGTGGCTCAATGAAACCACCGGAAAATCCTACCGCCTGCCCAGCGAAAGCGAGTGGGAGTACTTTGCCCGCGCCGGCACCGAGGGCGACTGGCTGGGTGGCGGCGAGTCTGCGGTTTGCGCCTTCGGCAACATCGCCGGCGCCGAATCCGGTTTCGACTGGCGCCACGCGGCCTGCTCCGATCCGGTGCCGGTTGGAACTGCACCGGTGGCCTCGCTCGAACCAAACGCTTTTGGCCTGTATGACGTAATCGGTAACGTTGCCGAATGGACCGCCGATTGCATGAACCTTTCCTACCTCGATGCCCCTTCGGATGGCTCGGCCTGGGGCCGCGGCATCTGCAGTTCGCACATGACTCGCGGCGGCTCGTGGCTTACCGGCACCCGCGACATCCGCCTGCCGGCGCGCTTCAACCTGAAGAACGGTGACAGCAATGACTTCACCGGCCTGCGGGTGGTGCGGCGCATCGACGAACGTTGATTCGGCAGCATGGTCTGAAGGAAGGCATGAAATCACATCTCCTCATCCGCAGCATGGCCGCGGCGGGACTGTTCCTGGCGCCGGGTTTTGCCTGGGCGCAGGCCACGCAAACGCCCGAACAACTGTTGGACGAGCCCCTGGAGCCCACCCAGGAGGCGGCAGCCGAAGCGCAAGACGAGGAAGCTGAGGCCGAACTGATCGATTCCAGCGAAACGGATTTCAACGAAGACAATTTCCGCCGCTCGATGGAGCTGCGCGACCAGACCCTGCAGCGCAGCCCCGACCTGACCACGGGTTCCTATTCGCGCGCCACCGGCCTGCAGCTGGAGGGTTTGCCCGAGGAATCGCAAAAGCACCTGCGCGATGAGTTGCGCGAGGTGATCGTCGGAAAAGGCCCCTGGACGCCGGAAGAGAACGGTGAAATCTATCCGTACCAGCCTAGCGAGGGTGCTGAAAAGAACCCCGGGCTGGAAAAGCGCGAGCGTGACGCCTGGGCCGAGCTGGTAGGCAAGTACCACGAACGCGAGGCCGCCATCCACGCCAACGCAGCCCGCAGCCAGGCCGCTACATCTTCCGACCCTGGAGAGGGGAGCTCGGAAATGGGCCAGCAACAGCAGGGCGGTTCCGCGCCGGAAAAGGGCGGGTCTTCGGATCTGGAGGCAGCAAGTGCCGCAGCGCTACAGCAGGCCATGTCCGCCGGTTCTTCTGCTTCAAGCAGCGCCAGCCAGGCTTCTGCAGAGCCGCTTGAGCAGGGGGTTTCGCAGAATGCATTGCAACTGCTGACCCAGCGCCAGCAACTTCCCGCAGCATCGGCATCAGCATCAGCACCGCAGGCCGAACAGGTTTCGCAACAGACCGCCCAGTCGCAAAGCGAGGATGCCAGCAACGCATCCACAGAGCAGGCTGATCTGGATTTCCAGACCGAAGGCGTGATCGCGATTGAGGATCTCAGGAACCTGGACCTGGATTACGGCTCGGCCACGCCGCGAGAAACCGACGACCCGGAAGAAAACTAACGCTACGCCCTGCTAGGGCGGAAAATCGCTTTCGCGGTCCCAGATGTTTTCGAGAATTTCCTCGGCCAATTTCGCCGCGCGACGGTCCTTGTCCGGGTCCCAGCCGTAGACGGCTTCGGCCGCGTCGATTTTCTTGTTGAGCGCCGCGCCATCCACCTCGTCATCGAACATGCGCTCATAGGCATCGGTCTGGCCGCCCACCTGGGCAATGGCCTCGCCGGTCAGGCGGTCGAGTTCGGCCTCGTACGACTCGAATTCCAGGTTGTTGCGCAAAAAGATGGTGCGCTCGCGGTACTCGGCCGAAAGGAGTTGCGGGTTGGCGCCGTCACCCTTGGTCGCCTGGATATAGTCGATGCTGTCAGCAATCGCGGTGCGAATGATGATGGCGTCTTCGACAATGCTTGCGGCCTCGGTTGAGCGCGTCACTTGCGGTTCGGCTTCAAGCAAGGCTTCCAGCCGGCTGCTGATGTCCGCCGAGTGCGCCCCGGTGAAGCGGAACAGGCGGGCTGCGCCGGTGACCATGGTCTGCTGGTCGACAATGCGGATCAGCGGCGTGGTGTACTGGTCGAACTCGAACCCGGTGGCGTCCTGCGCCTGGCCGTCAGCGGCAGGTTCACCGGCGCTTCGCTCCATGGCGTCCAGCAGCTTGCCATCGACGCCGTTGGAAACCATCAGCATCAGGCTGAGCACGCGGTAACGTTCGGCGGCGGGCAGGGCGTCGACGGTCTCGAAGCGATTGGGTCCTTCAGAAGCGACTGAAGGCAGCGCCAGCGCCAACATGATGAGCCCGCCCAGGAGTATGAATGTTCGCTGCACGCTCATGTCTCTTCCCGCACCGAGGCAAAGCTGATGGGCTGCCACTGGCCGGCTTCGGCGCGGCCCACGTCCTGGCCGTCACGGTAGCGCCTCAGGCTGGGCGTGGAGCCAGCCCGTTCCACCTGCACCGCGCCTGCCGGGCGGCCATCGCTAAATTGCCCCTCGAAGTATGTGGGGCTGCCATCGCCGAGGATCATTCCTCCTGCGCCCGCTGGCTCGCCGCCACGGGCATCACCCAGGAATTCAACCACCGGCCCGCGGCTGCCCATCACCGCACCGTACCCGGCGCCGTGCGCCTGGCCATCGCGGCATTCTCCAAACCACAGGCCTGTTTCGGAGAAATCCGGATGGCGGAAGCTGCAACGCGCGTCCGCGGTGACCGCCAGTGAACGAACCCGTGAACCATAGAGCGTGAGCGTCTTGTTGCGAAACTCGGCAAAACCGCGCGCGGTGATCAGCTCTTTGGATTCCAGCCACTCCATCTGCACCGACATTTGCCGTTCGGAAGCGTGGGCCATGCGTGCCACGAAGTACTCGTTCACCTCTTCCGAGTCAGCCTTGCTGTCGAGCGCCCGGTTCAAAGCCCAGATCGAGCCCATCAGGGACACCCCGGAAAACGCGGCAACCGTGGCGGCGCTGGCGGTTGTTGTAACCGTGGCGGCGTACACCGAGCCAGCCAGGGCAATGGCGGCAATGGCAGAGCTGACATTCTGCACCCGTGCCAGGCGCCGGCGCTCTTCCAGCATGCGGTACTCGGCAGCGATGATTCGGCGCATGCGGGCGCCGTAGTCGCCTTCGAAGCTGCCGGCGTAGACGCTTTCCGACTGGGCATGGAGGAATTCGCGCTCTGCACCCACCAGGGACTCGGCCAACTGCAGGCGGGCGCGCACGCTTTCATCGTCCGACTGGACGAAAAACACCCGCGCCAACTCCGGGTCGAAGCGCGCAAATGCGGCCTGGCGGGCGAAGAAGGTGGCCCGTTGGTGGTCAATCTCGTTGAGCAGGCGAACCAGCCTGGCTGCAGCGCCGCGGGTGAATTTGCCGGCGAAGGGGTCGCCGCGCACCAGGGACTCCGGCGGCAGGTCGCCAAGGTTGGCCACCAGGGTGGGATCCATCTGGATTTTCTCGACCGGGTAGCGCTCTACCGCCAGTCGTTGGCTGCCGGGGTCGGCGGCGCTGCGCACCGCTACATCGGGTCGCACCTGGTCGCGTTCGTTGAGGTATTCGATAAAGGCCAGCGGCAGTGGCGGCGCTTCGCCGGGGCCGTCAAACCGGGCCTGGGCCTCGGTGCGTGCGAGTTCTTCCGCCTGTCGCCATGCGGTACCCACCAGCGGATCACTGGCGATCAGCACGCCGTTCAAGGCCGGTTGGCCCCAGCGGCTGGTGCGCACCACCATCAGCGGTGTCACCAGGTCGCCAAACGTGACCGGCGGCGAATCCATCATCTCGTTCACATCCGGGAAGGAGTAAACATTGAAATCGACGGTTATCACGCTGGGGATCTGCTCCGAGGCGAGAATCGGACGGCTGTGAAAACCCTGTTCCTCGGTCCAGTCCACCATGTGCGGTGAGAGCAGCACTGTGCCCGGCGGCAGCAGGTCGCGCAGTTCGCGGTACAGCGACATCGCGTAGTAGCTGGATTTGGAGATGACGCCGTGGGCGGTGCGCGAGGTTTGCGGGCCGCTGTGCTGCGACAGGGGCACCTCGCCGCCAATCGCCTTGTTGGCGAACGAGCTGACGTAAATCGTTTCGGCCTCGGCATGTATCAGCGCCGGGTAACGAATCACCACCAGTGCATCGGATTTCGACTGCGAAACCGGCCTTTGCACCGGCTCTGGGGCTTCGTTTCGGTAGGTGGAGCTCTGCAAGCCCTGTGCGGTGCCGGCACAGCCGCCGAGCGCAAGCGATAGCGCGGTTACGGCGAGAATGGTGAGTCGCGCGAAGAGGTTCATGTTCCGGGTTGGTTTCGAGTGCTTCAATGCCAGGGCTGTCGGGGTTCGATCGTATCAGATCAAAATGATTCAATTCGCATTGGTCGTGCATCTTCGGGAGTCGAAAGCAAGGCACGAAAAATTTTCACCAATCGATTGCGTTGCCATGTGCGGGGATTTGTAGTTGAATTTCCTGTTTCGCCCGCTCCGCGTGACGCATGGTTCCTATCCTTCAGAAAGAAGACCTGAAACGCCGCATCCTTGAACGACTGGTTTACTCGGTTGGCAAGGACGTGCGCCATGCCGTGCCGCGCGATTGGTGCGTGGCGCTCACCCTGGCGATTCGCGACCGCCTGGTCGACCAGTGGATGGAATCCACGCGCCGGACTTACGAGGAAAATCGTAAGCGGGTTTACTACCTCTCCATGGAGTTCCTCATCGGACGCCTGCTGGGCGACACCATTTCCAACCTTGGGCTGACCAGGCTGGTGCGCAAGGCCATGGAGGAACTGGAGGTAGACTTCGACGAGGTACTTACCGAGGAGCCCGACGCGGCGCTGGGCAACGGCGGTCTTGGGCGTCTCGCCGCGTGTTTCCTGGATTCGATGGCCTCGCTGGGTATTCCCGGTTTCGGCTACGGCATCCACTACGAGCACGGCCTGTTCCGCCAGCGCCTGGGTGACGGCTGGCAGATCGAAGAAGCCGAGGATTGGCTTACCCAGGGCGGCAACCCGTGGGGCTTTGAGCGCCCGGAAGCCGAGTACGCGATTTCATTTGGCGGCTACATCGACGCGCAGAATGGCGCATGGCGGCCCGCTGAGCAGGTGGTGGCCACCGCGCAGGACATGCCGATAGCAGGCTGGCGCGGCAATCACGTCAACACCTTGCGCCTGTGGGCGGCCAACCCGGCGAAGACTTTTGACTTAAGCCGCTTTAACCGTGGCGAATACCTGCAGGCCGCCGAGCACCAGGTGCTGGCCGAAACCCTGACCCGGGTGCTTTACCCCGACGATTCCACGGACATCGGCCGGGAGCTGCGCCTGAAGCAGGAGTATTTCTTCACCGCGGCCTCGGCGCACGATCTGTTGCGCCGTTTCCTGATTGACCACGACGACCTGGAGCGGCTGCCGGAGTTTGTCGCCATTCAACTGAATGACACCCATCCGGCCATCATGGTGCCAGAGCTGATGCGGCTGTTGATGGACGACCACGGCGTCAGCCCCGACCGGGCCTTCGATATCACTCGCCAGACCGTTTCCTACACCAACCACACCCTGCTGCCCGAGGCGCTGGAGTGCTGGTCGCTGGACATGTTCGGGCGGGTTTTGCCGCGCCATCTGCAGATTGTTCGCCAGGTGGACAGCCTGGTCAGCGAGGAGCTGGGCGCTTCGTCGGCTGATTCGGTCGATGCGGCCGCAGCAGCGGTCGTTGAAGCCCACGAGCACGGCGGCACCGTGCGGATGGGCAACCTGGCCTTCGTCGGTAGCCACCGGGTGAACGGTGTTTCGGCGCTGCATACCGAGCTGATGACCGACACGGTGTTTGGCCAACTGCACCGCTGCTATCCCGAGCGCATCGTCAACGTTACCAATGGCATCACTCCGCGGCGCTGGTTGTTCCATTGCAACCCGCCGTTGCGTGAGCTGATCTGCGACGCCATCGGCACCGACTGGGTGGGCGACCTGGAGCGCATTTCCGAACTGACCGAATACGCTGACAACGCTGGCTTCCGGCGCGAGTTTGCCACCGCCAAGCTGCACAACAAGCAGGCGCTGGCCGAGCGTATTCACAAGCGCACCGGCCTCGAGGTCAGCCCCCACGCCTTGTTCGATGTGCAGATCAAGCGCATCCACGAGTACAAGCGCCAGTTGATGAATGCGCTACAGGCGGTGGCGCACTACCAGGCCATCCTGGACAATCCCGATGATGACTGGCAGCCGGTGGTGAAAATCTTTGCCGGCAAGGCCGCGCCGGCCTACACCCAGGCCAAGCTGATCATCAAGCTGATCAACGACATCGCCGCCAGGGTGAACAATGACCCGCTTGTGGGCGACCGGCTGAAGGTGGTTTACCTGCCCAACTACAATGTTTCGCAGGCCGAGGTCATTATTCCCGCGGCGGACCTTTCCGAGCAGATTTCCACGGCCGGCATGGAAGCCTCGGGCACCGGCAACATGAAGCTGGCGCTCAATGGTGCGTTGACACTGGGTACGCTGGACGGCGCCAACATAGAGATTCGTGAGCGGGTGGGCGAAGACAACATGTTTATCTTCGGCCTGACTGCATCGGAAGTTTACGCGCTGCGCCAGGATTACCGGCCGGCGGAGTACATCGAAAACGCTCCAGAGCTTTCCCGCGCCCTGGCGGCGATTGCTCGCGGCGAATTCTCCGGCGGCGATCGCGAGCGTTTCGCGCCGATTGTCGAAAGCCTGTACCACGGCGATTACTTCATGGTGGCGGCCGATTTCCAGCCTTACCTGCAAGCCCAGCAGCAAGTGATGGCTGCTTTTGGTGACAGCGACAGTTGGATGCGCGCGGCAGTGCTGAATACTGCCGGGGTAGGGTGGTTCTCCTCAGATCGCTCGATTCGCACCTACGACCAGGAAATCTGGCACACTGCGCCTGCCTAGACTTCTATTTTTAGTACCACCGCCGCCAGCGGTGGCAAATCAACCACCAGGCTGTGTCCCCGTCCACAATGCGGCTTTGCTTCGCTTTCCACGTCGCGGTTTGCGAACAAGCCCGAGCCACCAAACTCGGTGTCATCGGAATTGAACACGATGCGGTAACGCCCTGGCTGGTGCAGCGGAATGCGGTAGCCGGGCCTGGGTTCCGGCGTGAAGTTGAACACCACCACCAGGGACTCTTTCTCGGCATGGCGCAGGAAACAGATCACCGAGCGCTCGGCGTCCTCGCCACTAAGCCACTCGAAACCCCGCGCATCGCAGTCCCACTCGGCCAGCGCGGAGTGCTTTGTTTGCAGTCGATTCAGTACGCCAACCAGGTGGCTGGTTTTGCTCGGCAAGTCCTCACCGGCACGTGACCACGGCAGCGCCTCGCCCGAGTTCCACTCGCCTTGCTGGGCAAATTCTCCGCCCATGAACAGTAGTTGCTTGCCCGGGTAGAACCACTGGTAGCAGTACAGCAGCCTCAGGTTGGCAAAGCGCTGCCATTCATCGCCGGGCATGCGCCCAAACAATGATTTCTTCAGGTGCACCACCTCGTCGTGCGACAGCGGCAACATGAAGTGCTCGTTGAAGGCGTAAACCGGGCCAAAGGTCAGCCAGTCCTGGTGGTGTTTGCGGTGGATCGGATCCTTGCTCATGTAATTGAGCGTGTCGTGCATCCAGCCCATGTTCCATTTCAGCGTGAAACCCAATCCGCCGGATTCCACCGGGTGGGTCACGCCGTGCCAGTCGCTGGATTCCTCGGCAATCATCAGGCAATCCGGGTGGTCGTGGCGGACCGCGTTGTTCAATTCGCGGATAAAGTCGATGGCTTCCAGGTTGTGGTGCCCGCCGTGCTTGTTCGGCACCCATTGCTCGGCCTGGCGAGAAAAATTGAGATACAGCATCGAGGCCACCGCGTCCACGCGCAGGCCGTCCAGGTGAAACTCGCGCAGCCAGTACAGCGCGCTGGAGACCAGGAAGCTGCGCACCTCGTTGCGCTCGTAGTTGAACACCAGGGTGCCCCAATCGCGGTGCTCGGCCTTCCAGTTGTCGTGGTACTCGTAGAGCGCGGTGCCATCGAACCGCGCCAGGGCATGCGCGTCGCGTGGAAAGTGCGCCGGCACCCAGTCGAGGATCACGCCAATACCCTCGGCGTGGCAGTGGTCGACAAAGGCGCGAAAATCGTCCGGCGTGCCATGACGGCTGGTGGGCGAGAAATAGCCGGTGGACTGGTAGCCCCAGGATTCATCCAGTGGATGCTCTTTCATCGGCAGCAGCTCGACGTGGGTGAAGCCCAGCGGCTTGATGTAGTCGCATAGCTGGCGCGCCAGCTCGCGGTAGCCGAGGAAGCTGTTGTCCTCGTGCCGGCGCCATGAACCCAGGTGCACCTCGTAAACCGAGATGGGCTGGGCCAGGCTGTTGCGCTGGTGGCGAGACTCGAGCCAGGTGCTATCGCGCCAACCATACGCGCTGGGTTCGCTGATGAGGCTGGCGGTGGCCGGGCGCTGCTCGCTCCAGCGGGCAAAGGGGTCCGATTTAAGCGCCACGGTGTTGTCGGCGGTGAGCAACTCGAACTTGTATGCGCCCTCGAACAGGCCCGGGACAAACAACTCCCAGATGCCGGGCCGGGGGTGGAAACGCATGGTGTGGCTACGTCCATCCCACTGGTTGAAATCACCCACCACGCTGACGCGGCGTGCATTCGGCGCCCAAACCGCAAAGCGCGTGCCGGTGATGGCGTCAAAGCTGGCGTGGTGCGCGCCCAGCAGTTCGCAGGCGCGGTAGTGGCTGCCATCGTGAAACGCGCGCATGCCCTCGGCGGGAAGCGTCGGGGCAAAGCTGTAAGGGTCGTGGGCTTCGCGGCGGGCGCCGGTATCGTCTTCCCAGGTAAGCAGCGGGTGCGCCGTCAGTTGCTCGACACCCGTCTCGAGTTGGAACAGGTCGCTGCCCGGAACCCTTGGCATTTCGACGCGGTTCTCGCCAATCCATAACCGGCGGATGCGCGGCATGAAACAGCGATAGACCAGCCGCTCGCCTTCGGCGTGTCGGCCGAGCAGGGCAAACGGGTCACCATGACGGCCGGCCGCCAGTTTCTCGAGTTGCTTGTTCATTGCGCTAGAATTCTGGCATGCCCGCTAACAGCTTGAATACCGCCCGGCTCGTGTTTTGCACCTGCCCGGGCGAAGAGGTGGCTGATACCCTTGCCAGGGCCCTGGTGAAGGCCCGGCTGGCCGCCTGTGTGAACATCTTGCCAAAAATCACCTCGGTTTATTCCTGGAAAGGGGAAATCCAGTCAGACCAGGAAGCACTGATGGTCATCAAGACCAGCCAGGCTTGTTACCCGGAACTGGAACAATGGATCAAAAACAATCACCCTTACGAGGTTCCGGAAGTGCTGGCGCTGCCCGTTGACGCGGGGCTGCCTGCTTACCTGGACTGGATCGAGGAGGAAACATGCTGATACCACGCAAGTCGGGGCGCTTCGTCAGCCGCTTAACGCGCAGCACCATGGCCATCATCATGGCAGGCGGCCGCGGCAGTCGGCTGGGCGAGTTGACCGCCACGCGCGCCAAGCCGGCGGCGCCTTTTGGCGGCAAGTTCAGGATTATCGATTTTCCGCTTTCCAACTGCGTTAATTCCGGCATTCGCCAGGTGTTCGTCCTTACCCAGTACAAGGCGCATTCCCTGATCCAGCATGTAAACCGGGGCTGGGGCTATTTGCGGGGCGAGTTTGGCGAATTCATCCAGATAGTGCCGGCCCAGCAGCAGCGCGGCGAATACTGGTACCGCGGCACGGCCGATTCGATTTACCAGAATCTCGACCTGGTGCGCGAACATCACCCCGAGTACGTCATCGTCCTGGCCGGTGACCACATCTACAAGATGGACTATGGCCCGATGATCGCCTTCCACGCCGACAACAAGGCGGACATCACCGTTGGCGTGGTCCAGGTTCCGGTAAAAGACGCGACCGGTTTCGGAGTGATGACCGTCGATGAGGACGACCGGGTGATCCGTTTCGACGAAAAGCCGGCCGATCCCCAGCCCATGCCGGGCAATCCAGACCTGGCGCTGGCCTCGATGGGCATTTACGTCTTCAACCGCGAATTCCTGATCGAACAGCTCGAGGCCGATGCGGCGGACCAGGAGTCTTCCCACGATTTCGGCAAGAACATCATTCCCGGCAGCATCGACAATTGCCGGGTGTTTGCTTACCCGTTCAACGACGTGGCCACCAAGGCGCAGTCATACTGGCGCGATGTTGGCACCATCGACGCGTTCTTCCAGGCCAACCTGGAGCTGGTGCACGTCAACCCCGAGCTCAACCTGTACGACAGCGACTGGCCCATCTGGACCTACCAGGAGCAGGCGCCGCCGGCAAAATTTGTTCTCGAGAGCCAGGAGCACACCGGCATGGCGATCAACTCGATGGTTTCCGGCGGGTGTATCATCTCCGGCGCGCTGGTCAACCAGTCGTTGCTGTTTTCAGATGTCCACGTCGAGGTCGGTACGCGATTGCAAAGGGCGGTGGTCTTGCCGCACGCACGGATTGGCCGCGATTGCCGCATTACCCGGGCGATTATCGATGAGGGTTGCCAGATCCCGGACGGCACGGCGATTGGCGAGGACCTGGAAGCAGATCGCAAACGTTTCGAAGTGACTGAACAAGGTGTAGTGCTGGTTTGCCCGCAAATGTTGTAAAGGGGATTGCGCGAAAAGCCTGGGGGGGCTCCGTCGCGCCGATGGACGTGGTGCTGTGCTGGCATTTCCACCAGCCTGATTACCGCGTCGACGGCCGCTACCACAAGCCGTGGACCTGGCTCCACGCGATCAAGGATTACGCCGACATGGCCGCGCATCTCGAGACCGTGCCCGGCGCCCGTGCGGTGGTCAACTTCTCCCCGGCCCTGATTGAACAACTGCTCGACTATCCAGGCCGCATCCGCGCCTGCCTGGAGGGCGGCGAACTGCCTGGCGATATTGTCCTGGATGCCCTGGCCAGCGATCCGGTGGTTGCCGAGCCAGACCTCGTGGCGCAGCTCTTGCGGGTCAACCTGCGACGCATGAAGGACCGCTTTGCGCCATACGCGCGCCTCTACGATCGGGCCATGCTGGGTGCGATCGAGGATGACCAGGTGGGCGACCTCGCGGTGTGGTACGTGATTGCCTGGCTGGGTGAGTCGCTGCGTGGCGCAGAAATCATTCGCCGACTGGTGAGTTGGCAGGGCGCCTATGATATTGACGAGCGCCGTGAGCTGTTGGCGTTCCTGGCCGATACCATCGACGAGATTCTGCCGCGTTATCGCCGCCTGCTGGAGGCGGGCGCTGTCGAACTCTCGGTGACACCGCACTCCCACCCGATACTGCCCCTGGTGCTCGACTTCAGTTGTGCCCGCGAGGCCATGCCCGGTTGTGCACTACCGGCAACCCCCTATCCGGGCGGCGAAGCCCGTTGCGACTGGCATGTGCAAAAATCGCGGCAGATTTTCGAATCCGTTTTTGGCCAGCCGCCGCGTGGATGCTGGCCATCGGAGGGGGCGCTCAGCGAAGCGTCATTGCGCCTGCTGGGACGCCACGGTTTTGAATGGACAGCCAGTGGCAGCCAGGTGCTGCAGGGCTCGCTGGTTGGCGCCAGTGGAAGGGTGACCGGTTTTGCCCAGCTTGGTCCGTGGCGGCTGGGTGGCGCGGGGCAACCTGCCTGCTTCTTTCGCGACGACGGGCTTTCAGACCTGCTTGGCTTTGAGTACGCGAACTGGCAGGCCGGCGATGCCGTGGGCGACTTCATTCGCCGCCTGGAGGGCATGCGCGCCGAGTGCCTGCGCAGCGGCGGCCCGGCGCCGGTGTTGAGCATCATCATGGACGGCGAGAATGCGTGGGAGTACTACCACGAAAATGGTTGGGCGTTCCTGCACGAACTCTATACCCGCCTGGACGAACACACCGAGTTGAGGCTGACGACCTTCAGCGAAGCGCTCGCGCGAAGAATTCCTGCAAAGCTGCCACGCCTGAGGGCGGGAAGCTGGGTGCACGGCAGCCTGGGCACCTGGGTTGGCGACCCCGCCAAGAACCGGGCCTGGGATTTGCTGTGCGACGCCAAGCGCGCCATGGATGCGGCGCTGCAACTGGTCGACACCAGGCAACCGCCCGACTGGGTCGAGGCCGTCTACCACCAGTTGGCCATCTGCGAGGCATCCGATTGGGCCTGGTGGCTGGGCGATGACAACGTCCTGGAAGACGCGCCCGAGTTCGATGCCCTGTATCGCCACCAGCTGGCCAGGTTGTACCGGATGATTGGCATGGCGCCGCCCGATGTGCTCGATTTGCCGGTGGCGCACGCGCCCGAAAGCAGCGCGAACCCGGCGATTGAAGTCCAGGGCGCAATGAGACGTTCCGACTAGAACCAATGGCCTGGTTGCAGGCGCCCGGCCGCGTCCGCGCAGCCAGTGCGTGGTTCTGGCGCGGGAAGAAAATCGTGGACGCTGTGTAAGTTTGGGTATAAATTCAGGCGTCGGGCGCCGCAACAACCAAGTTCAATACCGGCAAATTTACATACCGGCGCTCAAGGAGCCCTGCATGTCTCGCGATGTTCTCGACCAGCTTCCGGGTGGGTGGAAGCGGACCAGTCTTTTCAGCGCCATCTCTGCCTCGCTGGCTGCCGTTCCAGGCACTGCCGCCATGGCCCAGGATCAATCCTCGGACGCTTCCGAAAGTGGCGCCCTCGAAGAGGTGATCGTTACCGCTCGCAAACGCGAGGAGAACATCCAGGACATTCCCCAGTCGATCCAGGCATTCAGCCAGGTGGAAATCGACCGGGTGGGCATCAGCAACCTGCAGGACGTGGCCAAGTTCGTGCCGGCCATGACCGTGGTCGGCCAGACCGCCGGCCTGCAGAAAATCGTATTTCGCGGCCTGGCCGATTCGATCCGGCCGTTCATTGCCGACTCCTCGGCCGCCATTTATCTCGATGAACAGCCACTGACCACCGGCACCCAGTCGCCGGATATCCCGCCGATTGACCTTGAGCGTATCGAGACGCTCGCCGGGCCGCAGGGAACCCTGTATGGCGCCAGTTCACAGTCGGGCACGGTGCGCTACATCGTCGCCAAGCCGGATACCAGCGAGTTCGACGCCAACGTGGGTGGCGGCATCCACACCATCGACCACGGCGGAACCGGCTGGGACGCGGATGCAATGGTCAACATTCCGCTGGTGCAGGACAAGTTCGCCATTCGCCTGGTTGGCTTTGGCTCGGAAGACGCCGGTTACATCGACAACGTGCTGGGCCGCTCTCCAGGCCATCTTGATGCAGATACCGGCGAACAGGTGGTTGGCAACAAGACCAATGCGGCGTTCGTGGAAGACAACTACAACAGCGCCGAGCGCGTGGGTGGGCGCATTTCCGCCAAGTGGGATATCTCCGACGCCTGGGCCTTGACCGGCATCTACAACTACACCAATTCCGAGATCAAGGGTTACAATGACTACGACCCCACCCGCGGCGACCTGCAAACGGTCAAGTTTCACCCCGAGTTTTTCGATGACGAGTGGAGCAACTTCCAGCTCACCCTGGATGGCGACCTCGGCTTCGCTGCGCTGACCTCTTCGTTGGCCTATTTCGAACGTGACACCGCTTACCAGTTCGACGCCACGGACGAGGTGGCCTATTACCACTCGGTGCTCGGCGTTTACGGCCGCGGAAGCTGCGGCAGCAACCCTTATTACGCCGCGTACAACGTCTACGACTTCGCCACTGCCTGTGAACTAAACGGCACCGGTTACGACTTCGACGATGGCGATCCGACGGGCCGGTTCACCAACGACCAGCGTGACACCCGCTGGACCTTTGAAACACGGCTTTCAGGCAGCACTTCACGCTGGGATTGGACCGCGGGCTTCTTTTACCAGGAAGCGAAGCAGGATTGGGTCTATGGCACGCATATTGATGACCTGGCCAGCACCGAGGCCTGGGCAGCGTTCCAGACCTTGTACGGGCCGCTCGCGCCTACCGATGTTCGCTGGGCTTCCGGCGAGAGCAGCAAGCGCACCGATATTTCCGTGTTTGGTGAAACCACGTTTAGCATCACGGACGAATGGAAACTGCTGATGGGCGCCAGGTGGTACGACACCGACATCGATCGCACGTACTTCCAGTCCACCCCGGCTACCGGTCCCGAGTCCGTCACAAACCCTTCCGGCAGTGACGATGGCTGGCTGCCGAAGCTCGGCTTCCAGTACTTCTTCGAAGAAGACCGGATGCTTTACGCGCTGTACTCGGAGGGCTTCCGCACCGGCGGTATCAACCGTGCGCGCGGCAACCCGACCCTGCCCATCCAGTACGAATCCGACCTGCTGAAGAACTGGGAAGGCGGGCTGAAGAGCCGTTGGGCTGACGGCAGGCTGCAGTTCAACGTGATTGCCTATCACCAGGTCTGGGAAGACATGCAGCTTGAGCTGACTGACCCCAGTTTCGCCTACGGTGAACCCTTCCAGACCGTGATCGCCAATGTCGGTGATGCGGTGGTCGATGGCATGGACGTAGAGATCAACTTCCTGGCCACCGACAACCTGTCGCTCGGACTGGTGGCAACGTACCTGTTCAAGGCCGAAATTGACGATGCAATCCAGGTGTTCGACGATCGCGCCCCTGATGACCTGGCGCTGGATATTCCTGCCGGTACTCGCCTGCCGCTGGTGGCCGATTTGAATCTTTCGGCCTTTGCGGAGTATGACTGGCCGGTGAACTGGATGGGCGGCGGCGACGTGTTCGTCCGCTTGCAGGCCAGCTACACCGGGGAATCCTACAATCGCCTGCTGGATAACGATGGCGACCCCGATGGAACCGGTTACGGCGGGCGCACCGAATCGCCTTCCTACGACATCTGGGATCTGCGCGCCGGTTTCACCGGTGGGGGCTGGGAGTTTACCGCCTACGTGGACAACTTCACCGACGACCGCGCGGTGGTGTACCACGACACCAACGCCGATGTGTTCTGGGGCAGGGACAACTACCGGGTGTTGCAGCCAAGAACCTACGGGGTCAGCCTGCGCAAGTACTTCCGCTAGCGGGTTACCGGCCGCGAGGGACTGCCTCCCACTCGGCGATTTCATCGGCCAACAACTCGGCCAGCGGCGCCAACTCGCTTTCAAAGTGGCGCCAATGGTTTACTGACGAGGCGTAAATCGGCTGCCGCACCTGCTCTGAACTGGCGGTGCGCACCGGCCGATCGGTTTCGTAAAAACGCAGGCAGGCTTCTTCGAAGTCCAGGCCGCAATGCGCCAGCAGCCGTCGTGTCTGGCGTTCCTGGTCACCGACCATCTCCTCGTAGCGCACTTCCAGCACGCGCCCGGGCAGCACTTCCTGCCAGTGGCGCATCATTGCCCGGTACTCCAGGAAGTAATCGCCAATCTCGAGCAGGTCGTAGCTGAATGCCTGGCCGTTGGCGAAATGCTGCTTGAAGCAGCCGAAGCAGGAATCCAGCGGATGGCGCCGCGCGTCGATGATCTTCGCGTTCGGCAGAACCAGGTGTATCAGGCCGACACTGGGAAAATTGTTGGGCATCTTGTCGGTGAAAAACGGGCGGCCTTTGCGGTGGCGCAAGGTGCGTTGCAGGTAAGCCTCGCCCAGTTCTTGCCAGTCGGCGGGTTTCAGCCACTGGGCAGCCTCGGGGTAGTTTTCCTCGCGGCTGCGCGCTGAAACCATGCTCACCACGCGCCCCATTTCCGGCAGCTCGGCCGTGCCCTCCACCTGGCTGTGGCTGGCCAGGATCTGCTCAATCAGGGTCGAGCCCGAGCGCGGCATGCCGATGATAAAAATTGGCGCTGGATCCTGGCAGCCATTGTTTTTCTGTTCTTCCAGGAAGGGCCGGGCGAACACCTCGCGGATGCGCTGGTTGACCACGCGGGTCTCCACCGGGTCGTAGTACAAGCCGGGCCGATGCTGGGCGCAGGCCTGGGCGTAGTGCTCGAAAGCGCGTGCATACTGGCCCTGGTCCTCGTAGGCCTTGCCGAGGGTGAAGCGGAAGTGCACCTGTGATTCCTGGTCCAGGTCATGCTCGGCCAGGCGGCGCTCCATGTCGGCGATTTCATCTTCACTGAAGCGAAATGTCTTGAGGTTGGCCAGGCTCCAGTACACCTCGCCGAAATTGGGCCGTTGCGCGATGGCCTTGCGGTAGGCGGCAATGCCTTCGGCCTGGCGCCCCAGGGTTTTCAGCAAATGCCCTTTGCCGAGCCAGGCGGCGGGGTGGTAGACGCCTTCGGGCGTGGCTCGCTCGTAGGCCTGCAGCGCGGCCTCGTGTTCGCCATTGATCGACAGCATGCCGGCATGCAGGTAATGGGTGTTGGGGTTGCGCGGGTTGTGGGCAACCGCTTCCGCGGCGCAGGCCACGGCCTCGTCGATGCGGTCGAGTTGTTTGAGCACGCGCGCCAGGTCCATGCGCGCTTCGTTGTAAGCCGGCGCGACTTCCAGGGCGCGCAGTAGGAAACGCTCGGCCTGGCGCCAGTGGTTGTTCTCGCCGGCCACTTTCGCCATCAGGCGCAGGGCATTCACGTCATTCGGGCTTTCCGCCAGGATGGCCTGGCAGATTTTCTGGCACTCGGCGCTGTTGCCTGCCTGCAACTGCTCCCCGGCTTCCGCCAGGCGGCCACGGTGCGGATCCATGGCAAATGCTTCCTCGAACAGCGCATCTGCTTCCTCGCCCTTGCCCAGCATGGCCAGGGTATGCGCCAGCTTGAGCCGCAATGGCGTGTTGCCGGGGTCGAACTGCAAGGCCTGCTGCAGGTGGGCCAGCGCCTCATCCGGCTGGCCCAGCATGACCAGGGCCTGGCCCAGGTTTTCACGCGCGCGTGCAAAGCGCGGCGCGGCTTGCACGGCCCTTTGCAGCGGCTCGACAGCCTGGGCTGGCTTGCGGTTGGCAATCTGCGAAACACCCAGCAGCGTGAGCAGGTCAATATCGCCCGGCGCTTCGGCCAGGGCCGCCTGGCAAATCGCCACTGCGGTGGCCGGATCGCCATCGTTCATGACCGTTAGTGCTTGCTCGAAAGCCTGCCGCTGCCTATATTTGCTCATCCCCACCCTGCAAGGAACCTGCCGCGTGAAAGCGAAGAATACCCAAATCCAAGGCGCTCAAATACTGGCAGCCGCGTTTTTCCTGCTGCTGGTCACCCCCATTGCCCATGCGGAGTTCCTGACCCCCGAGCATGTTTCAAAGATTGCCGAGGTGAGCGAGCCGCGCGTCAGCCCCGAAGGAGACTGGATTGCGTACACGGTCACACGTGATGACGTGGATGCCGACGAAGTGCGCAGCCAGGTGTGGATGGTGCCCGCGGCCGGGGGTGACGCGGTGGCGATGACCGCGGCCGGCGAATCCTCTTCACAGCCGCGCTGGAGCCCGGATGGCAAGTACCTGGCCTTCCTGTCTTCGCGTGACGATGCACCCACCCAGGTGTGGCTGCTGGCGCGGCATGGCGGTGAGGCCACGCAGCTTACCGACACTGCACAGAGCGTAAACAGCTTCGAATGGGCGCCGGATTCAAGCCGCATGCTGCTGGTGCTGCAGGACGCCAGCGAGGCAGAGCTTGCCGCCAAGGAGCAGGGCGAAGACTACGAGGAAGAAGCACCGCCACCGCATGTCATCGACCGTCTGCAGTTCAAGCAGGACTGGGTGGGTTACCTCGACCGGCGGCGCACGCATATCTACGTGCTGGACATGGAAAGCAAGGAGCTGGTGCAGGTTACCAACGGTGACTACGACGATTCGGAGCCTGTGTGGTCGCCGGATGGAACGCAGATTGCCTTCACCTCCAACCGCACCGAGGAGCCGGACAACAACTTCAATACCGATATCTGGGTGGTGCCGGCAGAAGCCGGCCATCAGCCCAGCCGCGTTACCAGCAGTGAGACCGCAGATGCCGGCCCTAGCTGGAGCGCCGATGGCAGGCTGATTGCCCACACTACCGCCGGTGAGGGATCGGTTGCCTGGTATTCCACCGCGCACATCGCTGTGACGCCCGCAGAAGGCGGTGAAACCCGGCTGCTGGCCGAGTCGCTCGACAGAAACGCTTTCACGCCAAAGTTCGGGCCGGACGGCAGGCATGTCTATTTTCTGCTCGAGGACAGTGGCGAGCAGGCGCTGGCGCGCGTACGCGCTTCCGGCGGCCGGGTTGAGCGGCTGGTTGAGGGCCAGGACGTCGTATTCGATTACGATTTTGGGCCCAAAGGCCAGGTTGCGGCCCTGGTCAGCCGTCCGCACTTGCCTTCAGAGGTCTTCCTGCTGGATGGCCGCGAGCTAAGCCAGCGTTCTTTCACCAACGCCGAGCTGTTCGCCTCGTTGACGCTTGGTGAGGTGCTGAACGTGCATTACCAGAGCGCCGACGGCACCGAGATTGAAGGTTTTGTCTACCTTCCAGCTGGTTACGAGGAAGGCAAAACCTACCCGGCGGTGCTGGACATCCACGGCGGCCCGCAATCGCAGTACGACTGGTCATTCCAGTACGAAGGACAGCTTTACGCCGCCAACGGCTACGTGGTGATACACCCCAACCCCCGCGGTTCCACCGGCTACGGCCAGGAATTCTGCGAGGCCATCTGGCAGGACTGGGGCGGGCCTGATTTTCATGACGTGATGGCCGGCGTCGACCAGGCCATTGAAGCTGGCTGGGCTGACCCGGAAGCATTGGCCGTGGTGGGCTGGTCGTATGGCGGCATCCTCACCAACCATGTCATCACAAAGACCGACCGCTTCGAGGCAGCCATCACTGGCGCCAGCGATGCGTTCTACGTCAGCAGTTACGGCCACGACATGTACCAGCGCTGGTGGGAATACGAACTGGGCTTCCCCTGGGAAGACGAGGCGCGTCAAGTCTACGAGCGGATGTCACCGTTCAACGACGTGGAAAACGTCACCACCCCGACCATGGTGGTGGGCGGCGCGATTGACTGGAACGTGCCCATCCAGAACTCCGAGCAGTTGTACCAGGCGCTGAAAAGGCTGGGCGTGGACACGCTGCTGGTGGTGTACCCGGACGAATACCACACCATCTCGCGGCCGAGCTACAAGCGCGACCTGTACACGCGCTACATCGACTGGCTGGATACTCGCCTGAAGTAGACGCCCTTACCGAAGGAGCATTCCTTCGGGGGGCTCGGCGGTATTGGGTGACTTGATGATCTTCCCGCCGATCATGACCAGCACGGTCTGCTTCAGTGCGCCGATGTCTTGCAGGGGGTTGCCCGGCACGGCGATCACGTCGGCGTTCTTGCCAACGGCCAGTGTGCCGCGGTCGTCCCAGCCGAGCATTTCCGCGTTGACGCGGGTGCCGGCCTGGATGGCTTCCATGTGGCTCATGCCAACGTCCAGCAGCATGCGGAACTCCTCGGCGTAGGCTTCAGGTGGGTCGCCCTGGCCAAAATCCAGGCCAACGCCGATCTTCACCCCTTTGCGGTAGGCCTTGTTGAGCCAATCCATCCAGATCGGCTTTTCGTGCTCGAAATAGTAGTTGTTGCGCTCGTCCTCGCGCAGCGTGCCTTCCTCGTAGTAGTAATCGCCGATATAGATGGTGGGGATCAGCCAGGTGCCATGCTCGACCAGCAGGTCGATGGCCTCGTCATCCAGGAAGGTGCCGTGCTCGACGCTGCGCGCTCCGCCCCGAACCGCCTGCTTGATGCCGGCCGTGGCGTGGGCGTGGGCCATCACCGGCACCCCCTGGCGTCTGGCTTCCGCCATCAGCGCGTCAAATTCCTCGGGGCTGAAGGACACGTTCTTCGGACTGTCGCCCACCGACATGTAGGCGCCGGTGGCCAGTACCTTGATCCAGTCCGAGCCGTACTTGATTTCCTCGCGCACCGCCTTGCGGATTTCGTCTACACCGTCCACCACCAGGCCATCGGCGATCAGGCGTTGTTCGGGCGACATGAAGTTGACGTCGCCGCCGCCGCCGGTAATCGAGATCCAGTGCGCCGCCACCGCCAGGTGTGGCCCGAGGATGGTGCCGCCGTCGATCGCGCGCTTGAGATCAACCGGGCCGTAGAACACATCGGCATCGCCGGCGATGCGCATGCCGGTCCAGCCGGCCTTGAGCAGATCCTGCAGGTAGACCGCGGCGCCGAGCGTCTTGGTTGCCGATGAATTGCTCAGGTGCGCCACCTGGTAGTCGGGGCCGATGGTGACCGGGTGGGCGTGGGCATCGATCATGCCGGGCATCAGCGTGGCGTCGCCCAGGTCCAGGCGTGGCGTGTCGCTGGGCACCTCGTCGCGGCTACCGACGAACGTGATGGTGTCGCCGTCCACCACTACCGCGGCGTTTACGAGCGCGCGGTCCTGGTTGGCGGTAATGACCCGGTCCGCCAGCAGCGCCAACGGTTCGGCCGAGGCATTGCCTGCGGCTGCAACAAACAATGCGGCTGCCAGCAAGCAGCCGCCCCTTGCGCTACCCGGTGCCATCAAGCGGCGTCCAGCTTGGCCGGGATCGGCAGCGAACGGATGCGTTTACCGGTGGCGGCGAAAATCGCGTTCGCCAGCGCCGGCGCGTAGGGCGGTACACCCGGTTCGCCAACACCGCAGGGATTCATGTGCACGTAGTCTTCCAGGATGTGCACACGAATATCCATCGGCACGTCACTCATGCGGGTGAGCGGGTAATCGTTGAAGTTGCCCTGGTCGACAACACCTTCGGTGGTGGTGATGTAGCCGTGGCGGGCCAGCGTGTTGCCGAATGTCACCGCGCCCTCCATCTGCTTGCGCACCCCTTCCGGGTTCACATAGCGACCGCAATCGATGGCCACGTCGACGCGCGGCACGCTGATGGTGCCGTCATCGCCCACCTTCACGTGCACGGCGGTTGCCACGTAGCTCTGGAATGAGCGATGGGCTGCAAGGCCGATGGCTTCGCCTTCAGGCAGTTCCTTTCCGTACTCGGAGGCGGCTGCCACTTTGCGCAATGCATTGGAGAGCCGGACCGGCATGATCGGCCAGTCGTCGGTGGAATCGCCGTAGTTCCAGACTTCTTCTACGCCATCCTGGGTAAGGTCCAGCGACTCGGCGTCGCCGATCAGCTCGAGCATCACTTCCAGCGGGTCTCGGCCCGCCGCAGCCGCCAGCTCGTCGGCGAAGCTGTGAATGGCAAATGCGTGCTGGATGTTGTTCACCGCGCGGTACCAGCCAACCCGGATCATGGTGTCGATTTCGCCGGTCTCCAGCTGGATGTTGGGCAGGCTGTTGTAGGGAAGGTCGATCAGGCCCAGGCCGGTTTCTACCGTCGACGGGCTGCTCTGGGCGGGGTTCCACAGGGCAAAGATGCTTGGAGCCGACATGCCCTGGCGCCAGGCCACGACCTTGCCGTTGGCATCGAGCCCGCCTTTCAGGTGTTGCGCGCTGGCCGCGTGGTAGTAACCGTGGCGGACGTCGTCCTCGCGCGACCACTGAACCCGAACCGGCGCGCCCACTTCCTTCGAAAGGATGGCGGCCTCGCAGATAAAGTCAGCTTTCGATTTGCGTCCGAAACCGCCGCCAAGCAGGGTCACCTGGCATTCCACGTCTTCAGATTTCAGTCCAAGCGCTTCGGCCACGTAGTGACGCGCCTGGTTTGGATCCTGGGTTGGCGCGAAAATCTTCACTGGCCGGACGTTGGCGTCGACGATTGCTACCGGTGGCTCCATCGGCGTGTGGATGTAATAGGGCACGAAGTAGTCGGCCTCGATCACGGTTTCGGCGTTTTCGAAGGCGCCGTCGACATTGCCGCGTTTGCGAATCACCGCCTGCGCGTTGCGGGCCGATTCCTGGAGGGCCTCGTCGTAGGTTGTCGAGGTGTGGCTGGTAAACGGCCCACTGTCCCACTCGATCTTGAGGGCATCCCGGCCCTTCATCGCAGCCCAGGTATTGCTGGCGATCACCGCAATGCCTCCCAACGCGCGGTACTCTGCGGGCTTGTCTTCGGCCAGTGCGGGTATTTCAATCACCTGCTCCACGCCGGGCACCTTCAGCGCGGCGCTGGCGTCAAAGCTGGTCGCCTTGCCCCGGTAGGCCGGCGCTCGCGCCACCACGGCGTACTTCATGCCCGGCAAGGTGACGTCGGCGCCATAGACAGCGCGGCCGGTGCTCATGTCGAAATTGTCGACCACCGCCATGTCCTTGCCGATGTAGCGCCACTCGGAGGGCTCTTTCAGGCGGACGTTCGACTGGCCTTCAACCTGTGGCAATTCCAGGTTGGCGGCAATATCCACCACCTCGCCAAAGTCGAGCGATTCCTCGCTGTCCTTGCGGTGCAGGCGGTGGTTCTTTGCGTAAACCTCGGACGGCGCCACGCCCCACTTCTCGGCGGCGGCATGCTCCAGGATGGTGCGCGCCTGGGCGCCCAGTTCGCGCATCACCTGCAAGCCATGGCGGGTGCTGCGCGAGCCATCGGTGTTCTGGTTGTCCTTGCCCGCCGGGTCGTACTTGCTGGCGTCGCCAGGCGCTTGCCAGATCTTTACCCGGGCCCAGTCAGCTTCCAGCTCATCGGCCAGGATCATCGGCATGCCGGTGCGTACGCCCTGGCCCATTTCGGAACGCGAGTTGGTGAGCGTGACGGTGCCATCCGCGGCAATTGCGACGAAATGGTTGGGCACTGCCGAGTCGGCTTTGGTTACCGCAGCCAGCAGTGGATTGGCGGCGACCTGCGCGCCAAGCACGAAGGTGGCGCTGAGGCCGGTGGACTTGAGAAAGTTGCGTCGGTCAATTTTGCGAATCAGGGTCATTTCACCCCTCCTGCGCGGCAGTTTTTACCGCGGCGAAGATGCGCTGGTAGGTGCCGCAGCGGCAGATGTTGCCTGCCATTCCGTCGACAATCTCCTCGTCACTGGGCGTTGGGTTGGCCGACAGCAGCGAAGCGGCCTGCATGATCTGCCCGGATTGGCAGTAGCCGCACTGTGGCACATTGTGCTGGCGCCAGGCTTTCTGAACCGGGTGGTTTCCCTCTTCATCCAGGCCTTCGATGGTGGTGACATTCCTGCCTGCCGCTGCGGCAACCGGGGTTACGCAGCCGCGCACGGCTTCGCCATCAATGTGTACCGTGCAGGCGCCGCACATGGCGATGCCGCAGCCGAACTTGGTGCCGGTCAGGCCCAGTACATCGCGCACATACCACAGCAAAGGCATGTCCGCCTCGCCATCGAATGTGCGTTCTTCGCCGTTCACTTTGAGGGAAATCATTGCGTGTCTCCAGGGTTCAATTTCAAACAGGCTGGTATGGGCCAAGTATAGTCAAGGTGATTTCTGCGCGTCTTTGCTGGCCACGGTTGTTTCGTCGCTTTCTTCGTTCGGCGACAGGATGCTGTTGACCTCCAGCCCCAGTGCACGCGCGCGTTTTTCCCACTGGTGGCGGGCCAGCGCGCGCATGTCGCGCACCTCGTCCATTTCATCAACGATTTCCATGCCCAGCAGGGTTTCCACCACGTCTTCCAGGGTTACCAGGCCTGCGGTGCCACCGTACTCATCCACCACCAGGGCAATGGGCAGGCGCTGGTCGAGCAGGAACTCCAGAAGCATGGCCAGGGAGATCGTCTCCGGCACCGCGCGCAGCTCGCGCTTGATGTCGGAAAGGCGCATTTTGCCTTCGCCGCGAATCTCGGCGGTGAGGATGTCCTCTTTCAGGACGAAGCCGGGAACGTTGTCGATATCCTCGGCGAAGATCGGGAAGCGCGAAAATGCCTGGCCCGAAACCTTCTGCGCCGCCGTGGCAATAGACATGTCCTGCTGCAGGGCGGAGATCACGATGCGTGGCGTCATCACGTCCATGGCGCGCAGCGACTCCAGCTTGAACAGGTTGCGGAAAATCCGCGACTCGTGCTCGTCGATCTTGCCGGTGCGCTCACCGATGTCGGCCATTGCGATGAACTCATCGCGGCTGAATACGTGCATTTTTTTGCCGCGCGATATGAGCCGGGTGAGTTTCTCGGCAATCCAGATCAGAGGGTACAGCCCCATGATCAGGGTGTTGACGAACAGGGTGGTTGGCCACGCCAGTTGGCGCCAGTAAAGCGCGCCGATGGTTTTTGGCACGATTTCTGACAAGAACAGGATGAGCAGGGTCATGATGGCCGAGAACAGCCCGATCCACTGGTTGCCAAATACCTTGGTGGCCTCGGCGCCCGCGCCGACTGCACCCACCGTGTGGGCAATCGTATTGAGCGTGAGGATCGCCGCCAGTGACTGGTCAATGTTGGTCTGGCGTAGCTTGGTCAGCAACACCGCACGGCGCGGCGTCCGCTCGCGAATGCCTTCGATGTACGTCGGCGTGATGCTCAGCAGAACGGCTTCGGCGATTGAGCAGAGGAAAGAGAACAGCAGGGCAATAACAATATAGGTTGTAAGCAGTAACATTATTCAGCGTGCACCTTCACCGTTTCTCCGATGGTATCCATGATGTGGCGCAGGGCATCGTAATCGGGGTGGCGCACGCGCATCCAGGCGTTGGCCATGTAGCCGCCTTCAATCGGTTGGGTGGGCGAGCCTGCGGGCGGCAGGTGTGCAGCCACGATGCAGTCGCCGAAACGGCTTTGGATGGCCTCCAGCCCGGAATAGCCGGTGATGCGGCCGTCCTGGCTGGGACGCAGCGCGATCATGCCAGCGGCGTAGCGGCGCGAGGGTTTTCCGGCTGGCCGGCCATGGGTCAGCGCGCTGCCCCATTCGTGGTACAGGTCGAACTCGTTGGCGGCGTTGTAGACATCCCATTGGCCCACGCCCGGCGGGCGGCAGCCGATCTCGGAAAATTTCAGCCCCTTGGGCCCCGCAAACCACTCCATGTGGGTGGCCGAGGTGTCGATGTCGAGAATTCGGATCACGTCGCGCGCCATCTTGCGCACCTCGCCGTAACCCGGCGCCTCGATCCGGTTGGTGGTAACCATCTGCGGCGAGATCCAGCGCTCGCGCATGGCAGTGAGCACGTTGGGATAGTAGTGGGTGATGAATTCGTGGGTGACCTCGCCGTTGATGGTGAGGGTGTCGAGATAGCCCTCGTGGCCCTCGATGAATTCCTCGATGGCCACCTCGACGCCATCGGCCAGGTGTGATTCGACGATCACCCGTTCCAGTTCGCGGTCGTTGCGCACCTTCCAAGTGCCGGAGGCGCCAGCGCCGGCTGGTGGTTTGATGATCAACGGGTAGCCCACCTGGGCGGCGAAATCGCGTGCGGTCTGCGGCTTGTCGGCGCGGGTCGATAGCGCGCACGGAATGCCGGCCTTGCGAAGCACCTCTTTCATCGCCGGCTTGTCGCGACACAGGAACGCGGTTTGCACGGATGTGCCGGGAATACCGCAGGCTTCGCGCACCTTGGCTGCCGCCATGATGTGGGCCTCGACGGTGGCCTCCAGGCGATCTACCCAGACTTTTTCCTGCACCGCTTGCACCGCTTCAAGCAGCGATGGCTCGTGCACCACCGAGCGTACCTGCAGGTAGTGCGCCAGGTGGCCTTTGACCTCGTCATTCAGCGCCTCGCGTGGGCGTTCGCCAATACCAATCACGTTGGCCCCCGCTTTCGCCAGGCCGCGGACAAATTCGCGCTGGTTATAGGGGAAGGAAGGCTCGATAAAGATGATGTTCATTGCAAACCTACGCTTGCGCCCGGGTCAGGCGACGAAACAACTCGACATACACCGCGCCCTGGCGTTCCCAGGAATAATCCATGGCCATGCCGTTGCGGATCATTTTCTTCCAGGCTTTCTGGTCCTGGTAGAGGTCCAGCGCCGTGTTGACGGCCCATGAGAACCCCTGCGCATTGAAATTATTGAAGACGATGCCGGTGCCTTTCCCCGATGAGGGTTCGAACAACTGTACCGAGTCGGCCAGCCCGCCGGTATTGCGCACGATGGGCACGGTGCCGTAGCGCAGGCTGTACATCTGGTTCAGCCCGCAGGGCTCAAAGCGCGAGGGCATCACGAAAATGTCGGCGGCGGCTTCAATCCAGTGCGCCAGGCGGTTGTTG
This sequence comes from Gammaproteobacteria bacterium, assembly GCA_030428105.1. Lineage (GTDB taxonomy): Bacteria > Pseudomonadota > Gammaproteobacteria > Xanthomonadales > SZUA-36 > JAUIBE01. The sequence goes on along the minus strand of JAUIBE010000002.1, from coordinate 78,895 downwards.
TAACCGCGGTAGAAACAAACCCGGCCGGGAAACTGCCCCTGCAGCCAGGTGAAGAAGTGTTCGTAGCGCGATTCGCCACTGCCCAGCACTGCCATCGCAAAAGGCCGCTTCTGCAACAGCTCTGGCACCACCTTCTGCACCAGTTCGATGCCCTTTTGGTAGGTGAGGCGAGTGACCATTCCAAGCAGGGGCAGGTCGTCGGCGTAAGCAAGCCCCAGTTCCTCCATCAGCGCTTTCTTGTTCTTCTTTTTGCCGGCCAGTTTGGAGGCGCTGTAGTGATGGGGAATCAGGGTGTCGGTTTCGGGGTTCCACTCGCCGTAATCCACGCCGTTCAGAATGCCGACCAGCGACTCTTTGCGCTGGCGCAGCAGGTCCTGCAGGCCCATGCCCATCTCTGGCTCCAGGATCTCCCGCGCGTAGGTTGGGCTGACCGTGGTCAGCGCATCGGCGTACAGCACACCGGTTTTGAGAAAACTCAGCCGGCCCAGCGCCATGTCTTCCTGGTGGAACAAGTCGGCATTGGCGGAGAGGCCGGTATCGGCCAGTACTTCCGCGTTGAAGATGCCCTGGTAGCCGATGTTGTGAATCGTCAGCACGGTCTTGGTATTGGCAAACAGCTTGTCCCAGGCGTACAGGGTCTTGAGATAGATGGGCGCCATCGCCGTGTGCCAGTCGTGGCAGTGGAACACATCCGGTGCAAAGCCCATGTGCTGGCACATCTCGATGGCTGCGCGGGTCAGGAACAGGAATCGGATATGCTCGTCGGCGCCGCTGGTGTAAATGCCGGGCCGGTCGTACAGCGAAGGGCAGCGCAGCAGGTAAATGCGCAGCGCCTTGCCCTTGAGCCGCGCGGAATCCACTGACCAGCGAATCTTGTGCGGGCCGCATTCCATGGTGAGGTCCTGCATGAACTCCACCGGGTGGATTTCCAGGTCGGTGGTGTCGATGGAGGAATAGAACGGCAGCATCACACGCACATCGTGGCCCTGGGCGTCCAGGTGCTCGGACAATGCGGCGGTCACATCGGCCAAACCGCCGGTCTTGGCGAGCGGCGTGTACTCCGAAGTGGCCAGGCAGATTTTCAGGGGCGTTTCAGCCATGTTCCCTCGGTTGCAGGGGCGTGGGTTATTCTAACGTTATCGTCCCAGAGGTACGTGAAAACCACATGAATGTCCTGATTCTCTCGCCGGGCTACCCGGCCGATATGCCGGAGTTTACCCGTGGCTTGGCGGAAACCGGCGCGCGTGTTTTTGGCGTCGGCGACTCCCACCCCGACAGCATGCCGGCCCTGGTGCGCAAGTGTTTGAGTGATTACATCCACGTCCGTTCCCTTTGGGATGAAGATGCCGTGATCGCAGCCGTGCGTGAGCGCCTCAAGGGGCACAGCCTGGACCGCATCGAATGCCTGTGGGAGCCAGCGATTATTCTTGCAGCGCGCTTGCGAGAGGCGTTTGGCGTGCCAGGCCTAAGCGTGGAACAGGCCACCCCGTTCCGCGACAAGGAGCGCATGAAACAGGTGCTTGATCGCGCCGGCATTCGCACCCCCAGGCACGTGGCGGCTTCCACCGCCGCACAGGTGTGGGAAGCGGCCGAGGCGATTGGCTTCCCGGTGATCATTAAGCCAATCGCTGGCGCGGGCTCCGCCGACACCTACCGCGTGAACGACCGCGATGAGCTGCGCGCGGTGCTGCCGCGGCTGCAGCATGTCGCCAGTGTCAGCGTGGAAGAGTTTGTCGATGGCGAGGAGTTCACCTTCGACGCCATTACCGTCGGCGGCAAGATCGCCTACTACAACATCGCCTGGTACCGCCCGCGTCCGCTGGTCGCGCGCAGCAACGAGTGGATCTCACCCCAGGTGATCGCCCTGAAGAACATCAACCAGCCCGATCTCAAGGACGGCGTGAAGATGGGTTTCGAGGTGATTGACGCGCTGGGTTTCGACTCCGGCTTCACCCACATGGAGTGGTACCGCAAGGCCGACGGCGAAGTGGTGTTCGGTGAAATCGGTGCCCGCCCGCCGGGCGCACACCAGGTAGACCAGATGAAATATGTGTGCGATTTCGACGTATTTCGCGAGTGGGCTAACGCGGTGACCGTGGGGCGCGTAAGCCCCGGAATTACTCCCAAGTACAACGTCGCCAATATCTACAAGCGCGCACGTGGGGTAGGGCGGATCAGTGGCATCGAGGGCGCCGAAAAACTCCACCGCGAGATCGGCGAGCACGTGGTGTGGAACACCCTGCTGCCTATTGGCACGCGCCGCCGCGACTGGAAAAAGACCCTGGTTTCCGACGGCTTCATCATGCTGCGCCATCCCGACCTGCAAACCACCCTGGCAATGGCCGACAAGGTGGGCTCGGAGTTGCAGCTATTCGCTGAGTAGCGAGGGTTACTCTCGCTGAATTAGCGTATCCAGACCCATCTGGTGGTCCATCGGACCTTCATCGAGCAGTGCATTCGCGGTGAATGGGTGAATGTCGAGGTGGTTGTCGCGATTGCGTGCCCTAAGTGCAAAAACGTTTCCGCGGAAACGTCCATGGCGGTTGTATTCAAGGACTCGGCCGGTTGGCATGGTGAACTGGAATTGCCCACGACCGAGGACGTTGATTCCGTAGCCCTCCTCATGTACCAGCCGGTGATGGCGTCGACAAAGGAGTACCAGGTTTTCCATGGAAGTCTCGCCGCCATCGGCCCAGTGGTGAATATGGTGCGCGTCCACGAAACGAGTGCAGGTGCAGCCAGGAAAACGGCACCCGCCATCTCGTCTCCGCAACGCCCGCCGAATGGCAGGCGGAATGGTGCGGGATTTCCGCTCAATGCTCAGGGGTTCGCCCGCTTCGGTGTTGAGCCAATGGATGACGGAAGCGTCGCAGGCATGCCTTCTAGGCGTTTCCGCTGAAACGTCTGTCAGCTCATCGACGTTGGTGTGAATATTGACCAGGAACGCGTCGCCACCATTGGCCTGCGAGTTGGAACTGGCCAGGAAAGCCATTGCCATGCGCTCCATTGCATCGGCGCGACGAGCGGATGCTGAATCGGATTTTGGCTCGTTAGCAGGGTGACTGCACTCGGCGTGTTCTTCCACTTCGTGTGGAACGCCACACTGTTCTGCAAACAGCTGCTCCGCGCCGAGCTCCAATGCCTTGCTTAGCAACTCCCCTTGCTCTTCGGTGAGTCGCCCGCGAACTACCCAGGTGTTGTCGTCATCCTGGAACACGGTCAATTTGCGCTGTGCAAAACGGATGTTGTCCTGCTTCAGATTTTCGAGTCGCTTGTTCTTGCGGTAGTGACGAACCTGCAGCTCCACATCGTTGGCGGTACCGTAGCGTGCGGTGTTGAGCAGGACGGGCTCGTTGTTGGGAGTGGCAACACGCGTCATGGCGCGCACCTTGGAGTAGCTGACCTCTCCTTTGCGAAAAGCGTCCGAAATTTGCGGTAAGGTTGGCAGGGCTCGTGCAACCCGCACACGTTCCCGCCCGGCGCCCATACTGATCCCACAGTAGATATTGAGCCAGTGTGCACACGAATGGATGCCCTCATCGGCCCACTCTTCTTTTTCGTCGAATTCCTTGAGGAGCACCATGAGTTGGTACTGGGCGGCATCGATGTGAGCGACAAGTTCGGTGATTTGCTCGCCGAGGGAAGTGAGAATCGGCCCGGCTAGCGGGGCAGCGATCGGGTGGGTTTCGTTCATGGTGGCTTCCTTGAAATATACTGTTCAAGTATACAGTATTTTCGCCGAAAAGAACACCTAAATTGCTGTTTTAACTAACTTTTGTAATGAATTCCGGGCGGGTTTGGTGATGTCGGTAGCATCGTGCTTGTTGTCTATTCGCGCGCTTCAGCGCCAACAAATTCCATCACCCGTTCTTCCAGGTAGGGATAAAACGGGTTCCAGCGCTGGCGCAGCATCAGGGCGGGCGGAATCAGGAGCACGTTGCGTTCGCCGCGCAGGGCGATGGCGCCGAGTTCAACGCCGGGGCTGGGCGGGGCGCCTGGGCCGCCGTAGAGCGGGTCGTCGGGCGGGAAGGGCAGCGCCACGTGCGAGAGGGAGTACACGCCATCCGGCCAGGCCAGCCCCAGGGGGCGCTCGCGAAACTGGGCCTGTCCCGGTGGACGCAGGCGTTCAATGACTTCAACGCTGTGCGGGTTGGCGTTGGTAACGAGGCTGAGTTCGTACTGGGGGTTGTTCACTTCGCGCAGGGCGCCCAGCATTTCGTCGGGGTTCCACTTGAACAGCGGTTCCATGCGCGCCGGGTCGTTGATGTCGAACAACACCAGCTCATTGCCGTCGTTGGTGAGGCGGTTGTAAAGCTGGTGCACCAGCGCCGGCGCCAGCACGGTGGCGTCCACCACCGAGGTAAACGCCAGCGTGGGTGGCATGTTGTCGAGCAGGCCGGTGGGCTCCAGCTCGGTGATGTGCTTATCCATCTGGCGGGTGATGCGGTAGGAAAGGTCGCCCGCGTTGATGGCAAACGAGCCATACTTGAACGGGTCGTACTCGGGCAGCACGTCGTTCCAGGCGAGTTTTTCCAGGCCCAGCAGCCAGCCGAGCCGGCCCTGCCAAACGGCAAACGCCGCTGCGCTTGTGATGGCGATCTGCGGTGAAATCAGCACCAAGCGATCCACTTTTGGAAGCTGCGGTTCGCCCAGCGTGGTGAGCGCGTAATGAACGGCCAGCGCAGCGCCATTGGAGTAGCCCACCACGTACAGCGGTTTGCCGGGGTTGTGTCGCGCCAGGTATTCGACCGCCAGCTCAACGGCGGCGGCCATGTCTTGCCAGCGCACGGCCACCAGTCCCGATGGGGTGGTGCCGTGGCCGGGCAGGCGCAAACCCAGCGTGTGCATGCCGGCATAGTTCAGGCTGCGGCCCAGGTGCCTGAGGCTGTAGGGGGAATCGGAAAGGCCGTGCAGCAGCAGCACCGCGCCCTGGGTATTTTCGGCGCGCCATTCGTAGGTGCGGTTCCAGTTGGGCGTCCAGCGCTCGGGGTCGGAAAGGCTACCGCGCTTGTAGCGGTTTACCACGTCGTCGCCAACCGGCCCGGTTTTGGAGATGACCTCGTCTTCTAGCTGGGCGAACAGGCGGTCTTCCAGCGCCAGGTATTCCTCGAAGCGGTCGATTTTGCTATCGGCGGTGAACTCCTCGTCGAGGTCAACCGTGTGCCACAGCTCCAGGTCGGGGCGATTCTGGAACGACATGATGAACACCACCAGCAGCGTGAGCACCACGCCGATGGCGCCGTACAGGACGATGCGCAACAGGTGGCGCGCCACGCCGGTGATGCCAGCCAGGATCATGCCGGGACCTTAGCTGGGGTCCATCACCCGGCCGGCAAACAGGATGGCGCCCGAGGCGTTATGGCGGATCAGGAACAGGAAAGGCCGGTCGGCGCGGAACACTTTTGGCGGCTCCTGCTCTATCGGCATGCTGGTCAAGGACATGACGATGGCGGTGGCCGCCGCGGCCTCGGTGCCTTTCTCGTCTACCTCGATAAAGGCCTTGTGCAGCGCGCTGGAAATCGACAGCTCGGCTTCCGGCGTCATGCCGCTGAAGTCGGCGCGGTCGGAGAACGCGAGTGGCATGCCCATGGCCTGCAACGAACCACCCAGGTTCAGTTCCTGGGTGATGGAAAACTTCGGCAGCCACACTTGCACCCTGGTGCGGTTCATCGACTCCAGTGCGGCCAGCAGTTCGCCGGAGGCGAGCTGTGCCTGTGTCGTCTCAAGCGCGCCCTCCTGGTCGGCGGGCAGCACCACCAGCATGGAAAGCGCGTTGCGCTCATAGGGCAGCGCCAGAGCCTGCCAGTCGGCGGTTTCGGCGTAGCCGAAGGTTTCGCTCTGGTGCATGGTGGCAACATCGACGCTGGAGCCATCGGCCAGGTGGAACGGCGCCTCCTGGGTGCCGCTCTCACTAAACTCATCGGCCCAATTGGCCTTGAAGTAAATGGCGTTGGCCAATACCAGGCGGGTGAGCGCATCGATGGCTCCGGCGGGCACCAGGTTCTTGATCCGATCACGGGTGGTTTCTTCCACCCACTGGTTGATGGCCTGGCGGGCGCCCTCGGCGTTGCTGGAGAAATCGACTTGTTCAACGCCCGCCAGGTATTCGGTTTGGGTGAGCTCGATGTAGCCAGGATCCCAGCCGAGGTCCTGCTGGCCCCACAGCCGGTTGGCCACGACCAGGTCGTACACCGGGCGTTCCACCGTGGTGCGCTGGCCGTCCTGCACCGTGTCGAAGGTGGTTTGTGGCGCATCGTTCAGCGCTTCCAGGAGCTGGCGGTAGGCGGCGTGCTCGGCGCCTTCCCCGGGCGGCAGGTTGAACGCCAACACTTCCGCCATTTGGCGTGCCGTTTCCCCGCGGGCGCCGCCGTAGGTCATCGACAACGCGGTGTGGATGCTCAGCGGAGAGAAGAACAGGTTGCCGTTGTTCTCGGAGCTCACCTGGGCAAAAAAGCGTTGGGCGAAGTCGTTGGCTTGTTGGGCTGCTGTAGTCATATCCAGGTTGCTTGGTTCAGGGTCGCCTGGGGCCTGGGTTTCGGCAGGCGCGGCTTCCTGGGTGGTAGGTTCCGGGGAAGCGACAGGCTGCTCTGGCTGCGGTGAGCCATCGGAGCAGCCGGCCATCGTGAACATCAGGCCGAAACATAGAACGAGCAGAAGCCCGCGGGCGTTATTGGTCATCGTTTGACTCCCGGTTCGGTGGTCACCGGCTGCTACTCGCTTTGCGCGATCGCATCCAGGATTTCGTCGATGGCTGCGATGGCGGTGCGGTATTCGCCGGTGGTGTGCGCCCAGTAAACATAGCGCGCTTCGAGGATGGTTTGAAAGCTCGGGTCTGTCAGCAGGGCGGCGACGGCTTCGGGGTTTTCGCTGATGCCGCTGGGTTCAACCGGCCAGCCGTCAGTCCAAAGCCCGCCGTCCCAGCCTTTGCTAAGGGGAATGCCTTTCTCCACGAAATACGGTAACAGGATTTCGAACACCACCGAGCGCCCCATGAACTCGTCGTCGAGTACCTCGCCGATAACGCCCTCCCAGGCTGCCAGCTTGAAGCGCAGATCCTGGTTGGAGATCAGGGGCAGGCGGCCGGCGCTCGTCACGGCGCGCAGCACGCCGCCGCCCAGGTCGGTGGTTGGCGGGCGCATAATTTCGGAGATCGCATATTCGATGGTTACGGCGCCTTCGGGCCAGGTTCCATCACGGGTTGCCTGCAGCAACAGGGTGTTTGCCTCCAGCATGCCCAGGTTATTGGCAAGCTGGCGCTCCAGGGTTGTCCTGTTGGTGCGAAACTCCTTGTCCAGGCCGGCAAGGATCGCTTGTTCTTCAATCCGCTCCTTGCGCTCATCCCACCAGGCATCGATGGCGAACGCCAGCAGGATGGATGCCACGATAACCAGGCCTTCCCAGAACAGTTTGCTGCGACTCATGTGTGCTTGAAGTACTCGATGGATGGCCGGGTGCTGAGTTGCAAGATTATCAGAAGGCAGACCGCCACCTGGATACCGGTTAGCAGGTGCAGGCCGTAGGTGTAGAGCAGTGACAGGAAACAGAAGGCGTACCAGGTCATGGCCAGCAGGCGCGCCCAGTTGTGACCCTTGAGCATGAACGTTCCACTGGCGATGAGCACCAGTGGCGCCGCCAGCGCGAGTGTCCAGTAGACACCAGCCGGAAGATTCCAGCCGAGCAGGACGGAGGGGTTTTGCAGGCTTTCTTCGCCGGGCGTGGTGACCAGCACGAAGGCGACCAGGCCGTAGACCAGGGCGAACAGCACGCCGAAACCGATGGATACCCAGGCGATGATGGTCACCGCCAGCGGGCGTTCGATTTCCTCTGCCTGGGTATCAGGCATGTTCCTCGAGGTACCTGGGCAGCATCTCGCGCCAGGTGACCCAGTTGTGGTGCCATTCCGGCCCCCAGGGGTCGACACGGTTGGGAATGCCCTTTGAACCGAGCACCCCGGCCATCTTCCAGCTTTCGCCGATGTCCTCGTAATCACCCTCGCCCGAGGGCATCAATATCAGGCGCTTTTGCAGTTGCTCCAGCATGGAGCCTTCCAGCCCGGGCAGGAAATGCAGCGGCGAGGCGAAGTAGAAGTCCTGGATAAAGCGGCCCTCCAGGTACTTGGAAAGGTCATAGGTCCCGCTCATGGCAATCGCGGTGCGAAAAACATCGGGGTGCCGGCAGATGCTGGCCACGGCGTTAAACGCGCCGATGGAGGCGCCCGCGGTGATGATCTCGATGTCGTCGCTGTTGCAGTCTTTGCGGATCAGCGGAACGATTTCGCGGTACACCAGGGCATCGAACATGTTCTGCAGGTGGGAACAGTATTCGGCCGAGTGCTGCTTGGAGATCCACGCTTTGCCGGCCAGCGAATCGGTGGAATACACCTTGATTCGGCCGGCCTCGATCAGGGGCGTCAGCACGTAGATCAGCTTGAAGCGCTCAATCTCCTCGGCGTCGCCGCCGGCGGTGGGGAACAGCATGACCGGTGTGCCGAAGGTGCCCCAGCGCACCAGTTGCACTTCCTGCTCAACGTGGGGTGATACCCACTTGATCACTTCCTTCACTTGCCTGGGCCCTCCACGCGGCGCCACTCCTGTACCCGGTTCCAGAACAGCTCGGTGAATTCCTCGATCTCGTGCTCGGGGAACAGGGCGGTCACTTTCTGGTGAATGGCGTCACGCACGGTGTCGGTGCCAAAGAACTCGTCGGCCACCTCGTCGAGGTGCGACAGGTGGGTGGCGCAGAATTCCTCGAAGGCATCCACATCGAAGCGCTTGCGCGCCAGCGCCACGTAGCCCTCGAGTTTCTCGTCGAAGGGAATGTCCTGGTCGGCGATGGCGAAATACTCGTGCCAGTCGAGGTCGGTTTTCATTGGGCGGTCGGTGGCGGCGCAGAAAATTGACCACTTGAGGTTGGCCTTGATCAACCACGGGAAGTGGTAATGCAGCGAGGTCACCTGCGAATCCGGGCAGGCGTTGGCGAAATCAATCGGGTACCACTCGCCGTCCTGGCGCAGCGCTTCGCAGGAGTTGAAATCCCAGCCGAAGAAGGCGTTGATCACCATGGTCATGTTTTCCAGCCGCTGGCGTTGGTCGTCGGGCAGGAAGTCGTGGTCCATCTGGTAGCGGTCATGCAGCGGCGCACCCGGGTCGTAGTTGACCGGGCGGAACTGTGGGCCCAGGCCAATGCAGCGCACGAACGCATCGTTCGGCTCGACGCCCTTCTGCAGGTTCATCACCCGCACGCCGCTTTCGTCGTAGGCCTTGACCAGGCCATCGGCGTCCTTGATCGCGGTCACGCCCACCCAGGCGCCGCCATCGTAGGGCTTCATGTACAGCGGGTAGCCGATGCTGTCGCCAATTTCGCGCAGGTCAAACAGGCGCGCGTAACGGGTGAGGGTGGGCTTCAGGTCGGCGTAGTCTTCGTAGGCCTTGGGCGGCACCATCCAGGTCTCGGGGATGGGGAAGCCCAGACGAAGCATGGCTGCATACGTCGTCTGCTTTTCCATCGACTGGATCGACCAGGGGTTGTTGAAGACATACAGGTCATTAACCAGGATCGCCTTCTTAATCCACTCGCGCGAGGTGTGGTACCAGTGCGTCAGGCGGTCGATGACCACGTCGTAGCGGCAGTCCGAGCTGAGCGAAAAGGGCTGGATCAGCACTCGCTCGCAGTCGAAACGCACCTTGTCGCCACCCACCTGAAGTTCCAGGTCGAGTTGCTTGAGCAAGGCCTCGTAGCAGATCGGCCAGCAGATGTCGGCGCCGAGGGAAAGACCAATTGTTCGTGTGATGTCAGCCATGGTTTGTATTCTACTCGTAGACCATCCAAAGCGGACCGGGGAACAGCCAGCTCAGGCCCAGGCGCAAGCGGTCGCGCCAGTTCTCCCAGTTGTGCGCGTCACGCGCCTCTTCAAAATGCACCTGCATGCCCTGTGCTTGCAACAGTGGCAGCAGTGAACGGTTTTCGTAAATCAGCGATTCGTAAATGCCGCAACTCATGTAGATCCGTTCGGCCAGGGGGAACGGATTGGCGCGGTAGCCGTTGACGAACTCCACTACCCCGTCCAGTGCCGGGCCCTTCTTGTGGTGACCCAGGTCAGAAAACGCGAATGTGCCTGACAGCAAAAGCAGCTTGCCGAAAGTCTGCGGATACTGGGCGGCGGTGTGGAATGAGGCCACCGCCCCCAGGCTGGAACCCAGCAGGCCGCAGTCGGCGGGCGATTCGCTGATCGGCAGCTTGAGGCGCAATCCAGGCAGCAGTTCTTCGCCCAGGAAGCGGGCGTGGCGTTCGTCGCAGGTGTATTCCTTCATGCGGTCGGGCGACTGGGTCAGCGCCACGATCATGGCCGGGATTTCCAGCCGGTGGATCAGGTTGTCCAACACGGTCTTGAAGTCGGCGAAGCGCAGGTAGTCGAGGCCATCGTGGACCACCAGCAGCGGATAGCGGCGGGTTTTACGGTAGCGCGCCGGCAAGTAAACCTGCACCTCGCGCGCCTCGCCGAATGCGCCGCTGGCCACCCGAAGGGTTTCCAGGGTGCCGCTGCGGCTGTCGGGGTCGGGCAGGGTCCAACTGGGGCGCTGGTAGCCGTGGCTTTGGCACACCGAGTTGGTGCCGAAGGGGTCGTGCGCCTGCACTTCGTTCAGCGCATCGAGCACCAGTTGGCGATGGCCATTGGCCACCACTTCGAACTTGTACTCAAATCGCGAACCATCGGGCAGGTCCATAGCCAGGGCCCACAGGTCGGTGCCGTCCAGCCGCTCCAGTGGCTGGGCGGTGGAAAGCCCGGAAATCCAGCAGCGCAGGAATACTTCGTCGGCCTGGCCGCGCCAGACGAAGGTGACCCGGCCGGGCTCGACCAGGGGAAACGTGTTATCGCGCACAAAGGAATCAACCGATTCGGGCGAAACCGGTTTGCCGGCGATGAGCTGCGTGATGGACTGGTTCATCGCGCCACCAAACTCGACTTTTTGCCGCTGCGGGTGATTACCGAGGAACCAGCGACTGCCGCCACTCGGCCGCTTTCCAGCCGGATCATGGAGCCGAAGTCCAGCGTGCAGCAGCGCGAGGGCGCAAAACGCCGCGCAAACAGGCTCATGCGCGTGGCATCCGACCAGTCCAGCCGCGAATGCGCGTGCGGCAGGGGGATGAACTTGTCGACCAGGCCCAGGCCCGCGTCCAGCACCTCGGCGTTGCGCGCGCCCTGCGGGGCATTGTCGTGAAACAGCACGATGCGCTCGCCCAGCACCATGGCGCCGGCCGACCAGGCGATGATCGGCTTGTCGCGCAACAGGCTCTGCAGCCCGAAGAGACGGATGCGGTTGATCAGCACGGCAACGTGGCCGCCGGCAATCAAGACCAATCCTGCGCTGGCGACCAGGCTCCTGATTTCATCTCGGGCCGCAGTCGCTTTTGGAATATCGAGGCTGGCGCGGCGGGCGTCGAAATTGGCGTGGATGGCAGCGATTCGCCTCAGATGATGGCGGTCAAGTGCGCGCAGCTGGGAAATGGCGGCGCGCTGCTCCAGGCGCAAAAGTTCATCATCGCCTTCTGTGGTGAGCAGGGTGTGGGCAGAAGCCAGGCTGCAATTCAGCCGAATGCGGTAGAGCTTCTGCAACTCCTGGAGTTTTTCCTGGCGTTCACGTTGCAGGTCGTTAAGCTCTGGCTCGTTGGCCAGTACAGTCTCGGCCTTTTGGTACAAGCCAAGGTCTTGCACCGGCAAGCCGATGTCGGCGGCGATGTCATCAATTTCGCCCTCGGAGTCGCGCCAACCGGCGGTAATCGACAACACCGGCCCGTCAAAGGCGGTGGTTTCAACCGCCGACACCAGGTTGGGGCGGGGCGATTGCGGCCCCAATAAAACCTGGACACTCACTGCGCGGCGCTCATTACTGGGCCAGCTCCACCCGGACCCGCGAGACAATGTCTTTTAGGGCTTGCTCAACCACGTCGGAATCGGGGTCGCGCAAAATGGCGTAACCATCGCCCTCGTAACTATCCGATGGCGCCTGGCCGGCGCGCGGCAGCTTTGATTCAATCACCAGGTGCCCGTAGCGTTTTTGCGCCTCGTCCAAACCGTGGATGGCGCGGACGCGGCCCCGGCCCTGGCCACGAAAGTAAGCGGCGCCCACGGCGTAGCGGCGTTGCGGTTGTTCGAACTCGTCAAAGATCATCAGCCGCGGCCAGGCACGGTAGAAATCCAGGTCATGCGCCCACGAAAGCAGGCTGGTGAACTGGGCGCCCGGCGGGCGCGCACCCACCTCGGAGATAGCAATTCTGCCATCGCGCAGCTTGAACCATTCCATGTGCGCCAGCCCGGTTTCCAGCCCCAGCACTTCCAGCGCTTTGAAGCCGGCCTGGCGAATCGGTGCATAGGCATCGCCGCTGACATCGCGCGGCAGGAATACGCACCACTGGATCCACGGATTTTCCAGCACTTCCAGCGGTGAGGGCATATAGCGCGAAACCGAATACCACTGGGGGCGGCCGTTGATCACGATGCTGTCGAAGGAGTGCTCTTCGCCGGTAACAAACTCTTCCACCAGGGTGGGGTCGATGCGCGATGGCGGATAGCGCCGCAGCATGGTGTGCAACTGTTCTTCGTTGTCGATGCGGAAGGTGCGCTTGCCCCCGGCTCCGGCGGGTGGCTTGGCCACCAGCGGAAAACCGGCCAACTGTGAAAAGGCAATGGCCTGGTCTGCCGTTTCGGCCAACATGTGGCGCGCGCAGGGTACGCCTGCAGCGGCGAGAACCTCTTTCATGCGCGCCTTGTCGCGGAAGTTGTTCGAAGCCTCCGATGAAAGACCGGGAACACCCAGCGCCTCGCGCGCCTGCGCCAGCGGTACTTGTAACTGCTCCAGCGCGCCAATCATTCGCGCCGGCGGGCCGAGTTGGCGCCCCAGTGCGCGCGCGGCATCGGCAATCAGTTGCGGGTTAAGTGCGTCGTCTACTTTCCAGTGGCCTGCCAGCGAGGCGCGCAGGCGGGGCGGCAGGCGTTCGGCCGGGTCCTGGCTGATCAGGCTGAGGCGGACGCCGGGCAGGTCAGCAGCGCCGGCCACGAAACGCAGGGTGGTTTCGAGGAAAAACGGCGCGACGAAGATGACATGCATGCTCATGGACTGACTAGCAGACCACCAAGCCCGCCGCGCTGCAAGCCTGTTGTGAGTCGCGGACGGTTACCGCCAGAGGTGTGGCTTAGCTATCCTCCGTGCCTTGTTCCGCTGGCTCGCAGTCTGAATTGAGTTCAGCGCCTTTTTCCACTTCCTTGGAGTTCACGGCGGTGACCAGGATGCCCACCATCTGGCCGGCCTCGGCGCGATCCATGATTTTGCGAAATTGCTCGATGCCCTCGACTTTTCGCGACAGGGTTTCACCGCTGGTCGTGGGTACGCAGACGGTGTCGCCGGACTCGATGGCGCCGGTTTCAACCCGGCCGGTCATGACCGTGCCGCGCCCGGAGATGGCGAACGCATCCATGATTTGCATGGTGAAGGCATCCGCGTCGGCGTGTGCCGAAGAAGAAAAACCCACGATGGAGGCTGCGCTGAGCGCAACGGCAGCCAGGATTCGCTGTGGCATATCGATCCCTACTTGTTGAGCTCGAACCATCCGCTGACCGCGGCCTTTTCGTGGTCGTCCGGGTTCACACCGGAAGCAAAGCAGCCCACTTCGCCTGAAATCACGGCCTTGTCGCCCTCTGCCGTGATGGTGGCATCGCCAAAGCTCATGCAACGAACATCGTCTTCGTTGTACTTGATGTCCAGGGTTGAGCCGGCACCGTCTTCCACGATACGGGCATTGATCATGGTGTCGGAGTTGGCCATGGAGTAATTGCCATAGGCGCCAACGGTCACCGCGGTGATCACCCGGCCGGAAAGCGCCGGGCGACCATCGACATTGATTTCCCACTTGGGTTCGCGGGTTTTCGACTTTTTGCGCGGCGCTGCTTCAGTGCTGGTGTCGCTGGCGGCGGTTTCTGGAGCGCTCGTGTCGCTTTCTTCCGCGCCGCAGGCGCTGACGAGGACGGTGAGCAGGAACAGCAGCAAAAACTTCGGCATCAGTCGAATCTCCCTAGTCGTCGGTGACCGGGATCATGATATGTGCATAGGGCGTGTCTTTCCACATCACGAACGGTCCGCCCTGGGACGGGTCATCGGTGATGCCCTCGAGCATCTCTTTGGGCACCACGATCATCAGGTGAGGCCCGGTTTGCACGTAATCCTCGGCCTCGATGTGGTTGGCGTGGTAGGGCGTGGAGTTGCTGACCCCTGAGCCCTCCGGCTCGCCCTGCAGCATGTAGGAGATGCCGATCCTGTCAGTGGTGAAATCGGCCTGGCTGCCGACTGCGCCCAGCATCTGCATCCACACGGCGTCGTTGCACATAGGCGCCTTGTCGCCCGGCATGGTGTCGGGCAGGCAGGTCCAGCCGTTGGAGCCTTCCACCACCACTTCGCCGTCAACGATGATGGTGGCATCGTTGCTGATATGGGCTGGTGCCGCAGACTTGGCGCGGGCAATTTTGTCCTCGGTGGTCTCCTCTGCAACCAGGCTTGCCGGGAGCAGCGCGCACAACAAAACAAGTTTGGTGAGGGTGTTCAGTGGTTTCATCGTATTTTCTCCCAATCGATTTTCATCCCCTTTGAATGAGTATAGGCAAACCAGATTTGTCCGCTGTAACCACATAAAAGCGGCCAGGATTGCTATGATTTGATTACGCTTGGACGATGGCAAACATGGAGTCGAATCAATGAACAAAGTAGTGTGGGTGGTGCTCGCACTGGTGGGATTTTCGGTCTTTGGCCAGCTGTCTGCCGACCCTGGCCTACCCGGTGAGACACCGATTGCTGAGAACCTGACCATTTCTGGCCAGCCAAGCGAAGAACAGCTCAAAGCGCTGTCCGAGAAGGGCTACACCACCATCATCAACCTGCGACCCGAGGGTGAGTTCGACGGTTTTGACGAGTCAGCCGCGGTGGCTTCCCTGGGAATGAACTATGTGTCGATCCCGGTGCAGAAGACGCAATCGATCACGGCTGAAGATGCCCAGGCCTTGCACGCAGCCCTCGAGGGCGCAAGCGGGCCGGTTTTGCTCCATTGCGCCAGTGGCGGCAGGGCAACCGGTTTGTTTGCGATTGAACAGTACCTGATGGCGGGCGCCAGCCGCGAGCAGGCGGTTGAGATTGCGACCCAGGCCAACCGGGCGCCGATGGGGGCCAGGATCGATGCCTGGATTGAAGCTCATCCGCAGGATTGAGTGTTTCGAAGCCTAGACCTGGTCGTAATCGACCACGACTTTCTTCGAGATGGGGTGGGCCTGGCAGGTAAGGATAAAGCCGCGCTCCACTTCATCGGGTAACAGCGCCTGGTTGCGGTCCATATCCACTTCGCCTTCCACCAGCCGCGCTTTGCAGGTGGCGCACACGCCGCCTTTGCAGGAGAAGGGCAAGTCGACGCCGTTTTCGATGCCGGCATCGAGGATGTTTTCGCCGTCCGCGGTGAGGTCGAAGCGGTGTTCGCGGCCGTCGTACATCACGCTCACTTCCGCCACCAGCCCCTTGTGCTCGCGCGCGCGGGCGTGGTGTTTTTCCACCGCTTTCTGTGCTGCCTCGGCCGAGGAGCCAAACAGCTCGTAGTGAATACTTTCTTCAGCGATGCCCTCTCCGCGAAGGCCGCGTGACACCTCGGAGATCATTGCCTCGGGGCCGCACAGGAAAAACTCGTCGTGCTCGCGAATGTTGATCAGTTGCCGGTTCAGCGCGCCGCCCTTGCGGTTATCCAGGTGGCCGTCGAACAGTTCGCTCTCCTGCGGTTCGCGGCTGAAAATGTTGATCCAGTGCAGCCGGCCCATGTAGCGGTTCTTCAGGAAGGCCAGCTCATTGCGGAACATCATGGTGTTGCTGCGCTGGTTGCCGTAGAGCAGGGTGACGTGGCTCTTCGGCTCGCGCGCCAGCACGGTTTTGACGATGGACAGGATGGGCGTAATGCCACTGCCGGCGCAGATGCACATGTACCAGCGCTCACGCTCGGGATCTAAATCGCTGTAGAAGCTGCCCTGCGGCGGCATCACTTCAATGACATCGCCAGCCTTGAGTTCCTGGTTGGCCCAGGTGGAGAAAATGCCGCCATCCACCAGCTTGACGCCAACGCGTAGCTGGTCGTCATCCAGACCGGCGCAGATCGAGTAGGAACGGCGAACTTCCTCGCCTTCAAACTCCTTGCGCAGGGTGAGGTACTGGCCCTGGATAAAGCGGAATTTATCCTGCAGCGCTTCGGGAACCTCGAAATTGATCACCACGGCCTTGTCGGTATCGGCCGGAGCGATGCTGCTGATGCGCAATGGGTGGAAGTGGGTGCTCATGAAGTACGGGTTTCTTGTTGTTGGCCTAGTGGCATTTGAAGTGGTCGAAGGGCTCCAGGCAGGCGTTGCACTGGTGCAGGGACTTGCAGGCCGTGGAGCCAAATTCGCTGATCAGGCGGGTGTCTTCAGAGCCGCATTGCGGGCATGCGACCGAGCGCGGAGAAGGGGGCGCGATGCCATATTCCAACAACTTGCGGCGGCCCGCCTCGCTCATCCAGTCGGTGGTCCAGGCCGGTGACAGGCTGGTCTCAACGCGAAAGGCTTCGACGCCGGCTTCGCCAAGCGCCTTCTCGATGTTCTCGCGAATCTCCACCATCGCCGGGCAGCCGACGTAGGTGGGGGTGATGGTGACCACCACCTCGTCGCCCGCCATGCGCACATCACGCAGGATGCCCAGGTCTTCGATGGTGAGCACCGGGATTTCCGGGTCGACCACGCCTTGCAGTGCGGTGAGCACCTGCTCGGGCACTTGTGGCTGAATGAGTGCGGCAGCCGCGTTCATGGCTTTACCACTCCAGGCCCGGGTAGGCGCGCTGCATGAACTGCAGGTCGGAGAGCAGGAAGCCGAGGTGCTCGGTGTGCACGCCTTCACGGCCACCGCGGATGGCGTGGCCGTCCTGCGGCGCGCTCAGGGTAGCTTCGGCTAGGGTTGCCATGACCTCTTTCTCCCAACCGGCCCGCAGCACATCGCGGTCAACTGCGATGCCTTGCTCGGCCAGCCGGGTTTCATACTCCGGCATCTCGAACAGTTCGGCCACGTAGGGCCACATTTCGTAGATGCCGTCCTGCATGCGCTGATGGCTTTCCTCGGTGCCGTCGCCCAGGCGAATTACCCAGTCGCGGCTGCGGCGCAGGTGGTAGCGGCATTCCTTTACCACCTTGGCGGCGATGGCCGCGATGGTTTCGTCCTTTGAGTTGCACAGCGCTTCGAAATACGGCGCCTCGAAGGCATCCACCAGGTACTGGCGCGCGATGGTCTGGCCGAAGTCGCCGATTGGCAACTCGAACATCAGCAAGTTGGTGAACTCTCGCGTGTCGCGAAGAAAAGCTAGGTCGTCCTCGCTGCGGCCTTCGCCTTCCAGTTCACCAGCGTAGCTGAGGAACATGCGCGCGCGGCCCATGAAATCCAGCGCCACGTTGGCCAGCGCAATGTCCTCTTCCAGGAAGGGGCCGTGGCTGATCCACTCTGACAGGCGCTGGCCCATGGTGAGGGCATCGTCGCCCAGGGCGAGGGCAAATTTTGAGGTGTCGTTCATCGAAATCACATGTTCTTGATTTCAGGTGGGAGTTCGTACTCCATGGCGTGGCGATAGGTTTTTTCTTCCATCGGCTCGTAAAAGGTCTCGACATCGTCTTCCTGCGAGGCCACCACGTCTTCCGACTTCACCACCCAGATGCTTACGCCTTCGCTGCGGCGCAGGTACACGTCACGCGCATACTCCAGCGCTTGCTCGTGGTCCTCGGCGTGCAGGCTACCCACGTGGCGATGATCGAGGCCACGCTTGGAGCGCACAAACACTTCGAACAGGGGTAATTCTCGGTTGCTCATGAGCTGTCTCCCTAAGCCGCTTCGCGCCGTGCGCGGCGTTTTTCTTCGTAAGCCGCCATCGCGTCGCGCACCCACTGGCCGTTTTCCTTGGCGGCGATGTGGTGATCGAGGCGCTGCTTGTTGCACGGGCCGTTGCCGGAAATGACCTGCATGAATTCTTCCCAGTCGATTTCGCCGAAATCGTAGGCGCCGCGCTCCTCGTTCCACTTGAGGTCCGGGTCAGGGACGGTCAGGCCAATCAATTCGGCCTGGGGAATGGTCTGGTCCACGAAGCGCTGGCGCAGGGTGTCGTTGCTTTCGCGCTTGAGTTTCCACTGCATCGATTTGGCCGAGTGGGCCGATTCGGCATCGTGCGGGCCGAACATCATCAGCGACGGCCACCACCAGCGGTTGAGCGCGTCCTGGGCCATGGCTTTCTGTTCTTCGCTGCCGCGCGCCAGCACCATCATGATCTGGTAGCCCTGGCGCTGGTGGAAGCTCTCTTCCTTGCAGATGCGCACCATGGCGCGGGCGTATGGGCCGTACGAGGTGCGCTGCAGCGAGACCTGGTTGACGATGGCCGCGCCATCAACCAGCCAGCCGATGGCGCCGATATCGGCCCAGGTCAGCGATGGATAGTTGAAGATCGAGGCGTACTTGGCCTTGCCGGCGTGGAGCGCGGCAATCATGTCGTCGCGGGATGTGCCCAGGGTCTCGGCGGCGCTGTACAGGTACAGGCCATGGCCGGCTTCATCCTGCACCTTGGCCATCAGGATGGTCTTGCGGTGAAGCGTGGGCGCGCGGGTAATCCAGTTGCCTTCCGGCTGCATGCCGATCACCTCGGAATGGGCGTGCTGGGACATCTGGCGCAGCACGCTCTTGCGGAAGTCGTCCGGCATCCAGTCGCGTGGTTCGATGCGGCTTTCGGCGGCGACGCGTGCGTCGAAAGTGGCCTGGAGGTGTTCCTGATTGGATTCGCTCATCGTGTTCACACTCGTTCGATAATCATGGCGATGCCCTGGCCGACGCCGATGCACATGGTGCACAGGGCGTAGCGCCCGTTGCGCCGGTGTAATTCATAGACCGCGGTTGTCACCAGTCGTGCCCCGCTCATGCCCAGCGGGTGACCCAGGGCGATGGCGCCGCCGTTGGGGTTCACGTGCTCGGCATCGTCCGCCAGGCCGAGTTGGCGCATGCAGGCCAGTGATTGGGCGGCGAAGGCCTCGTTCAACTCGATGACGTCCATATCGCCCATTTCCAGGCCGGCCAGCTTGAGGGCTTTTTGGCTGGCGGGCACCGGGCCGATGCCCATGATTCGCGGCGCAACGCCGGCTGTCGCCATGGCCACCACGCGGGCACGGGGTTCCAGCGCGTGGCGCTTGGCAGCATCCTCCGAGGCCAGCAGCAGGGCCGCCGCACCGTCGTTGATTCCGGAGGCGTTGCCGGCGGTGACCGTGCCGTTCTCCTTGAAAGGTGTCGGCAGTTTTGCCAGCCCTTCGAGGGTGGAATCGGGCCGCGGATGTTCGTCGCTATCAACCACCAGCGGGTCCTGCTTGCGGCGCGGCACGCTCACAGGGACGATCTCGTCGTTGAAACGCCCCGCCTCCATCGCCGCACCCGCGCGCTGTTGGCTGCGCAGGGCGAAGGCGTCCTGGTCTTCACGCGAGATTTCGAAATCATCGGCCACGTTTTCCGCGGTTTCCGGCATGGAATCGGTGCCGTACTGGGCATGCAGGGCGCGGTTGATAAAACGCCAGCCCATGGTGGTGTCGTAGGTTTCCATTTTGCGGCTGAAGGCCGAGGTGGCCTTTGCCGTGACAAACGGCGCGCGGCTCATCGATTCCACACCGCCGGCGATGATGAGGTTGCCCTCGCCGCAGCGAATGGCGCGAGCCGCCTGGCCAACTGCTTCCATGCCCGAGCCGCATAGCCGGTTGACGGTGACTGCGCCGGGCGCTTCCGGCAGGCCTGCCAGCAGGCTGCTCATGCGGGCCACGTTGCGGTTGTCTTCGCCCGCCTGGTTGGCGCAGCCGTAGTAGACATCGTCCAGTTCAGTCCAGTCGACGCCGCCGCGTCGTTCCACCAGGGTGCGCATGGGCACAGCGCCCAGGTCATCGGCACGAACCGTTGATAGCGCGCCGCCGTAGCGGCCGATGGGAGTGCGAACGGCGTCGCAGATAAAAGCGTCAGTCAAAACTTATTCTCCTGTGAACTTCGGCGCGCGTTTTTCCATGAAGGCCGCCACGCCCTCGGCGTAGTCGGCGCTGCGGCCAAGCTCCTGCATGGCGGCCCGCTCGGCCTCGAGTTCGGTATCCAGGTCATGCGCAGTGGATGCGTTGAGCAGTTGCTTGATGCGCCCCAGGCCCCGGGTTGGCTGGGTGGCCAGGTGCGCGGCCAGCTTGCGGGCCTCGTCCATCAACGCATCATCGTCGACGCACTGCCAGATCATGCCCCAGGCCTCGGCTTTCTCGGCCGGCAGCTTGTCGCCCAGCATGGCCAGGCCCTTGGCGCGTGGCAGCCCCACGGCGCGAGGCAGGTTCCAGGTGCCGCCGGAATCCGGCACCAGTCCAATTTTGCAGAACACCTGGATAAAACTGGCTGAACGCGCGGCAAGAACAATGTCGCAGGCCAGCGCAATGCTGGCGCCGGCGCCGGCTGCCACGCCATTCACGGCGCAGATCACCGGCTTGGGCAGGTTCATGATGCTGCGGATCAGCGGGTTGTAGTTTTTCTCCACCGATTCGCCCAGGTCGGGTGGTGCTTCGTCGCCCCCTGAATCAATACGGACGGCCCGGTCGCCCAGGTCCTGGCCGGCGCAAAAGCCGCGGCCTTTGCCCGTGAGCAGCAGGCAGCGAATCTCCGGATCGTCTATCACGCGCTGCATGGCCTCGCGCACTTCGGCGTGCATCTGCTGGTTGAAGCTGTTCAGCGAATCGGGGCGGTTAAGGGCCAGTTCGGCCACGCCGTTTTCAACGCCAAACGCGATGGTTTCAAAGCTCATGGTGCGGTTCCTGTCTGGTCGGCGGCGATGCCAGTGCGTGTGCGGTATGATCGCCCAACATCGAGTTTGTTCGCAAAGGAGTGGCCATGCCCGCGTACCGTTTCCAGGGAATCACCCCGGTGGTTCATCCCAGTGCTTTTGTCCACGAAAGCGCCGTGCTGATTGGCGACGTGTGGGTGGGCGAGGGATGCTACGTCGGGCCGTGCGCGGTGCTTCGCGGCGACTTTGGCCGGGTGGTCCTGCGCGATGGTTCCAACTTCCAGGACACCTGCGTGGCGCACTCTTTTCCCGACCGCGACGTGGTGGTCGAGGAGAACGGGCACGTGGGTCACGGCACCGTGCTGCACGGTTGCACCGTGGGCCGCCAGGCGCTGGTTGGAATGAACTCGGTGCTGATGGACGAGGTGGTGATCGGCGAGGAATCGATTGTTGGCGCGATGAGTTTCGTGCGCCATGGCTTTACCTGTCCGCCGCGCAGCCTGGTGGTGGGCACGCCGGCCAAGGTGATTCGCAGCCTCGAGCAAAAAGAAATTGACTGGAAAAAGGCCGGCACGCAGGAATACGTCGAGCTGGCGAAACAAAGCCTGCAAACCATGCAGGCGGTAACGCCACTGGAGCGCGACGACCCCAACCGGCCGCGGCTGGAATCGAACGGCTTCAAACCCAAGCAGGAATCCTAGGCGCATTCGCTTCGCTTACTCGCCGCGCATCTCGACCAGGGTGAGGATGTCGTAAAGCGCCACCGGCTCATCGTTCTGGTTAGTAATTTCCACCGCCCACTTCACAACGCCGGTGTGGTACTTGTCATCCGGCTTTTTGTCCTTGGCGATTTTTTCCTTGGCGGTGATCGTGGTGCGAATCGTGTCACCGATACCCACCGGTTCGATAAAGCGCAGGTTGTCCAGGCCGTAGTTGGCCAGCACAGGGCCGGGCGCCGGGTCTACGAACATGCCGGCCGCCGCGGAGATCACGAAGTAGCCGTGCGCGACGCGTTTTTCGAACAGCGAGTCCTTCGCCGCGATCTCATCGAAGTGGGCATAGAAGTGGTCGCCTGACAGGCAACCGAAGTTGACGATATCGGCTTCCGTAACCGTGCGGCGGTGGGTGACCAGTTGCTCGCCAATCTGCAGGTCTTCAAAGTACTTGCGGAAGGGATGCACCACGTCGGTGACCGGTTTTGCGCCGGGTGTGTACTGGCGGGTGACGGCCGTGAGCGTGGTGGGCGAACCCTGCACCGCGGTGCGCTGCATGTAGTGCTTGATGGCGCGCGCGCCGCCCAGTTCTTCGCCACCGCCGGCGCGGCCGGGACCACCGTGCACCAGCGGCGCCAGTGGCGAGCCGTGACCGGTGGATTCGGCGGCGCAGTCCTCGTTCAGCACCAGGACACGGCCGTGATAGGCGGCCGTGCCCAGCACCACGGCGGATGCCTCTTCATCATCGCTGGTGACCACCGAGCCAACCAGGCTGCCGCGGCCCAGCTTGGCCAGGGCGATGGCCTCGTCGCGGTCGTTGTAGCCCATCAGCGTGGTGACCGGTCCAAATGCCTCGATGGCGTGCGGCGCCTGGTTTTCCAGCGGATTGTCGGAGCGCAACACGGTGGCCGGGAAAAACGCGCCTTTTTCGATGTCTGCGCCCACCACCTCGAAATCGCGTTGGCCGCCGAGGACGATTTCGCAGCTTTCCGCCAGTTGGCCGACGGCTTGCCAAACGTCCTCGCGTTGGTCCGTTCCAACCAGCGCGCCCATGCGCACCCCTTCAACGGCCGGGTCGCCAACCTTGACCTTGTCCAGCGCGGCGCCGAGTGCTTCTGTGACCGCGTCGATGCGGTTTTGCGGCACGATGGCACGGCGAATGGCGGTGCACTTCTGGCCCGCCTTGACCGTCATCTCCTGCACCAGGCCCTTGATGAACAGGTCGAAAACCGGGCTGCCGGGCTCGGCGTTCTCGCCGAGGATGGAGTAGTTGAGCGAATCGGCTTCCATGTTGAATGGCACCGAGTTCTCGATAATGTTGGGGTGGGTGCGCAGCTTGCGGCCGGTCGAGGCCGAGCCGGTAAAGGTCACGCTGTCCTGCTCATCCAGGTGGTCGAGCAGGTCGCCAACGCCGCCACAAATAAGCTGGATGGAGCCTTCCGGGAAAATTTCGCTGGCAATCATCTCGCGCACCATCGCCTCGGTGAGATAGCACGAGGGGGTCGCCGGTTTGACGATCACAGGTACGCCTGCGGCGAGGCTGGGCGCGATTTTTTCCAGCATGCCCCAGCAGGGGAAGTTGAATGCGTTGATGTGGACTGAAACGCCTTCCTTGGGCACCAGGATGTGGCGGCCTAGGAAGCTGCCCTTGGCGGAGAGGCGTTCGACATCACCTTCCACCGAGAATGGCTCGTTGGAAAGCTCGCGACGGGCGATGCCGGAGTAACTGAACATGGTGCCGATGCCGCCCTCGATATCCACCCAGCTATCGCCCTTGGTGGCGCCGGTTTTGGCGGAAATCTCGTAGAAGCTGGCCTTGTGGCCCAGCAGGTGCTTGGCGAGGGCTTTCAGGCGGTTAGCGCGGTCATGAATGCTCAGGGCGCGCAACGCTGTGCCGCCCGCTTCGCGACCATGGCGGCGCACCTCGGCAAAATCGATGCCGTCCGAGCTGACGGTTCCGATGGGCTCGCCGGTAATCGCGTTGCTGACCAGGCGGCCGTCGTTGCTGCCCCTGTGCCAGGCGCCGCATACGTAACTTTCAATCTGCATAAATTCTCCAGTAACCGTGGGGTCAGAGTAAAGGGACAGAGTACCTACTCTGTCCCTTTACTCTGACCCCACCATTAGTCCGGCCAATTCTCAAGAGTCCGGCTAAACTCGGTCAGGAAGGCGTTGGTCTGGAAACCATCCAGTACGCGGTGATCGATGGTCAGGCTGACGTAACACATCGGCCGGATCATCATCATGTCCTCGCCATCCACCTCGCGCACCTTGACGCGTTTTTCAATCTTGCCTACCCCGAGTATGGCCGACTGCGGCTGATTGATAACAATCGGGGTTGCTACCAGGCTGCCGGATACGCCGTGGTTGGAAATCGTGAAGGTGCCACCGCGTACATCATCGGGTTTCAGTGCGCCATCTCGGGCGCGGCTGGTCAGGTCGCCCAGGTCGGCGGCCAGGCGCGAAAGGCTTTTCTCGTTGGCCAGTTTCAGCACGGGCACAATCAGGCCCTCGTCACCCAGCGCGGTGGCGATGCCGATGTTCATGTCGGCGAATACTTCCAGGTGGTCGTCATGCCAGCGGCTGTTCACCTGCGGCACCTTGCGGATGGCGGCAACCGCGGCGGCGATGAAATACACCGTAAGTGTGAGCGGCCTGCCGCGGCGCGCAAACTCGGCCTTGTGGGCGGCGCGATGGCGCATCACTGCGGACAGGTCCACCTCAAACACTGAGGTGACGTGCGGCGCGGTGTGCAGCAGGCTTTCTACCATGTGCGCGGCGATTTTTCGGCGCATGGCGTTGTGCGGCACCTTGAGGGACTCGCCTGCGTGCAAGGTACCTGTGTCGTATTCCGGTTCCGTCTTGTAGCTGGGGGCTTCAGGCTGTGGATCGCCCGCTTCAGCCGTTTCCAGGTGCGCTTCCACGTCTTTCAAGGTGATCCGTCCGCCGCGCCCGGTTCCGGCAATCTCATCGGGATCGAGCTTGTGCTCCATCACGCGATGACGCACTGCCGGGCTGAGCTTTGCGCGCTGTGGCTTGCTGTCTCCGGCAGTCTCTTCGCTGGTCTGCGCGACTGCCGGCTCAGCGGATTGCGCCGCTTCGGCATCATTAGCGCTGCCGAATGTGCACAGCACATCGCCGGGGTTCACTGCCTCGCCTTCCTGGACGCGTATCTCGCCAATCGCGCCATCGGCAGGCGCGGCCACCTCGACCATCACCTTGTCGGTTTCAATTTCGGCCAGCGGCTCGTGGGCGGCCACGGCCTCGCCTGGCGCCTTCAGCCACTTGGCCAGGGTGGCCTCGGTGCCCTCCTGCTGGTCTTCCGGGAAGCGAATTTCAGTCATTTCAGTCGCCGCCACTCAAAATTCGATCATGTCGCGCATGGCGGTGGCGATTTCGTCCACTGTCGGCACCACGGCATCCAGCAACAGCGGGCTGTGCGGGCTGGGGATGTCCGGCATGGCCATGCGCCGCGGCGGGGCGTCGAGATCAAAGAACGATTCCACCGCGATGGTGGCGGAAATCTCCGCGCCAAAGCCGGCGGTGATGTTGTCCTCGTGCACGATCAGGCAACGGTTGGTGCGCGCCACGGAGTCCAGCACGCACTGCTTGTCCCACGGTGAAATGGTGCGCAGGTCGATGATCTCGATGTCGTCACTGACCTGGTCGGCGGCTTCTTCGCAGCGCATCACCATCGCGCCCCAGCTCACCACCGTCAGCGCATTGCCCTCGCGGGTCTTGTTGGCCTGGCCGAAGGGGATAATGAAATCATCGCCGGGGTAGGGGCGGCGGGCCCAGGCGGTGTCCAGCATCGAGCGGTGCTCGAAGAAAATGGTCGGGTTATTGTCGCGCATGGCGTAGCGCAGCAGGCCGACGGCATCGTGCGCGTTTGAGGGCATGGCCAGTTGCCAGCCCACCGCATGCGCCCACTTCACTTCGCCCGACTGGCTGTGCCAGGGGTCGCCGCACTTGAAGTAACCCCCCGGCATGCGCACCACCATCGGGGCAGCGAAGCGGTTGGCGGTGCGCCAGCGCATGGTGCCGCAATCATTGAGCTGTTCCTCGGCCGGGTCGGCGTACTTGCGGAACTGGATTTCCGGCACCGGCATCAGCCCGGCGCAGGCCATGCCGACTGCGCGGCCGATGATGCCTTCCTCTGACAGGCTGGTGTCGAACACGCGACCGGCTCCATATTTGTCCTGGAGCCCCAGCGTGGCGGCGTGGACGCCGCCCTTGGGGCCGACGTCCTCGCCGAATACCACGACTTTGGGGTTGGTGGCGAGTTCCACGTCCAGTGTCTTGCGGATGGCCGTGACCATGTTGATTCGCTCCGCGCCCGGGCTGGGCTGCGTGGTCGAATCGGGAAACTGGTGTCCTGCGCGCCATAGGCCGCCCTGCTTTTGCAGGATGGGCTGGCCATTGGCGTCGGTTTCGCTGAATGCAAACTTCTTGATGTTGGCCGGATCCGGCTGGGCGCGATCACGAACCGCGCGCAGCGCCTGGCGCACGTCGGACTCGGCGCGCTGGGCAAGCTGGTTCCATTCTGATTCCGAGAGAATGCCCTCGTTTTCCACGAAAGCTTTTAGGCGGGGCAGGGGGTCGCGCGCATTTTCTTCGGCGACGAACGCTTCGCTCTTGTACTTCTGGGTGTCCTGCCCGGAGTGGCCGGAAAGCCGCGGCACGGTCAGGCGCACCAGGGCCGGGCCCTCGCCGGAGCGCACGTGGCTCACGCCCTCGCCCAGCAAGGTGGCGGCCTCGTGCGGGTTGCAGCCATCGCCGTCGAGGATCACCAGGTTGTTGAACGAGGCCAGGTTCTCGGCAATGTTGCCGCCCGGGGTTTGCGCCACCGAGGGCACCGAGATGCCATAACCGTTGTCCTCGATATAGAACAACATGGGCAGCTTGCGCGTGGTGGCCGAGTTGAGCGCCG
Organism: Gammaproteobacteria bacterium; assembly: GCA_030428105.1. Taxonomy (GTDB): domain Bacteria; phylum Pseudomonadota; class Gammaproteobacteria; order Xanthomonadales; family SZUA-36; genus JAUIBE01. The sequence goes on along the minus strand of JAUIBE010000002.1, from coordinate 52,390 downwards.
CCCAGAACCCGTTGGTGGCGGTGGAGCCGTCACCGCCTAGCGCCACGCCAATGGCGCCTTTGGCTTCGTTGTCTTGCAGCACGTCGCGCTTGTAGGCAATCGACTCGGCCCAGCCCGAAATGGGGGTGTATTGCGAACCCACCGCGCCGCTCATGGGCAGCACGCTGGCGCCGTCCGGGTTGGGCAGGTTGAACACCACGCCAATGTCGCGGCCATCGCTGAGCCCGCCGGCTTTCATCATCGGGCCGGCCAGGGCGTCTTCGAGCGGCAGGCCCAGGGTGAGCATCAGCGGGCGCGAGCGGTAGTAGCCGCTGGCGGCGTCGCCGGCGTGATCAAGGAATGAACCAAGAATAATCTGCGCCATGTCGTGGCCACGCGCGGAGAACTGGTAAAGCACCTCGCGGGACTTGAGAAGTTCGGTTTCTTCAATGTCGTCGATGGCGCGCGAAAGCAGGGTGAGGTAGGCGACGCGTTGCCAGTCGATTGCGTGCTCGGAGGGATGGTTGTGATCGGATGCCTGGTGAATCGGATTGGTGGCGCCCATGGGTGCTCCGTGCTGCAGTGTGAGTGGAGCATGAAATATTATACCCATCACTGCGAAATGTTCTTGCCATCGGACCCTGTGTAGCAAGTAAAATGGAATTAAATTCCTATCATATTGGTTTGTAGATACAATGTTGCCATGAAGCTTGGAAAACTGGACCTGAATATCCTCAAGGTGCTGCAGCGCAACGGTCGAATTTCCAACCGCGACCTGGCCCGCGAGGTGTCACTTTCGCCCTCTCCGAGTTGGCGAAGGCTGCGCGCGTTGGAGGACGCCGGGGTGATTGACCATTACTCCGCGGTGGTCAGGCGCGAGGCGGTTGGGCTGAACATCATGGGCTTCGCCCACGTGACCCTGCACGACCACAACAGTGCCACCGTGGCCAAGTTTGACCGCGCCATCATGGACGCCGACCCGGTTCTTGAGTGCCACTCAACCAGCGGTGAATACGATTACATGTTGAAGATTGTTGCGCCGGATATGGCGGCCTACCAGGCGTTCCTAAGCGAATACCTGCTGACCATCGGCGTGGTGCGAACGGTGAACACCAGCTTCGTGATGAATGAACTAAAGAGCACCACGGTGCTGCCGCTGGATCACGTCAAGGGCGGTTAAGCCAGTTCGGCCTGCAGGGCATCCAGGCTGGCGCGCAGCTTGGCCATGATTTCCTCAACGTGCGCCCCGGTTGCGATCATCGGTGGACAGACCAGGAAGTGGTCGCCCTCAACCCCGTCGCGGGTGCGCCGGGAGTAGATGATCAGGCCTCGTTCGTAGGCCAGTTCCACCAGCCGCTGGTAGGCCTTGAAGCCGGCGGGCAGGGGCGTCATGGTTTCGCGGTCCTGCACCAGTTCAAATGCCAGCAGCAGGCCCTTGCCGCGAACATCGCCAATGAAGGGATAGTCGTTCATCAGCCCTTCCAGTTCGCACTTCAGCAGGTCGCCGATGCGGGCGGCGTTGCCCATCAGGTCGCGCTCGAGGATTTCCTGGGTAACCGCCAGGCCAGCAGAGCAGGCCAGCGGGTTGCCGGCATAGGTGTAGCCATGCTCAAAGTCGCCAGCGTCGAGCACGGTGTCGATGATGTGGTTGTCGGCGAGCATGGCGCCAAGCGGTGCGTAACCCGCCGCCAGACCCTTGGCCATGGCGATCAGGTCGGGCTTGATGTGCCAGTGCTCGGCAGCGAGGTATTTGCCGGTGCGGCCGGCGCCCGACATGACCTCGTCGTAAATCAGCAGCACGCCAAACTCATCGCAGATTTCGCGGATTCGCGGGTAGTAGCTGTCGGGCGCGACCAGCGCGCCGGTCGAGGCTCCGCCCACCGGCTCCATGATGAAGGCCAGCACGCTTTCCGGGCCCAGCTCGATGATCTTGTCGCGCAGCATGTCGGCGTAGCGGATGCCGCGCTCCTCGTCGCTGAGCGTGTCCTTGTCGAGGTAGCAGCGCGGCGCCGGAATTTTCGGCATTTCGCGCATCACCGGAAGGAACGGGTCCGTCAGCGGGCGGTAGCCTGTAACTGCCAGCGCGCCAAGGGTTGAGCCGTGGTAAGAGGGACGGCGCGAGATGATCTGCCAACGCGAAGACTGGCCGCTGGCAAAGGCGTACTGGCGGGCCAGCTTGATGCAACTCTCGGTAGCCTCGGACCCGCCGGAGACGAAGAACACCCGTTCATGGCCTTCCGGGGCCAACGCGGCCAGTTGCGCCGCCAGGCGTTCGGCGGGTTCGTTCTCGAAATGCAGCCGGTAGCCAAAGTTGGCGCGTTCCATCTGACGGCGCATGGCTTCCAGCACGCGGGGATTGCCATGGCCAATATTGGAAACCATCGCGCCGCTGGAGCCATCCAGGTAGCGCTTGCCGTTTTGGTCCCACAGGTAGACCCCTTCGCCGCGGTCGAGCAGGGGGCGCCGCTGACGGGTCTGGTAAAACATGCGGGAGGCGTCAGCGGGGTTCCAGTCAACTATTTTTGTCACCGGGAAATCTCTCGTGGTGCACCATGGACAGGTGCCCGGAATGTTAGCAGAATGCCTGTTGCCGGCCTATGCGGAAAATTGGGATCGATCCTGCGGAAACCATGATCAACAAGCGCACGAGCATCGAGGAAGCGATCGCGAAAATTGGCGATGGCGCGGTGGTGATGGTGGGCGGTTTCGGGGTGCCCGGCACGCCTTTCACATTGATCGAAGAACTGGTGCGGCAAAACCCCAGGCGCCTCACCATCATCAAGAACGACGCCAACGAGGCTGGCATGGGCGTGGACCACCTGCTGCGCAACGGCCAGGTGGAGCGGCTGGTGGTGTCGCACATTGGCCTTAACCCGCATGCCATCCAGTTGAAAAACGAGGGGCGCATCGAAGTAGAATTCTGCCCCCAGGGCATCCTTGCTGAACGGATCCGTGCGGCCGGCGCGGGCCTGGCGGGTTTTCTCACCGATATCGCCATGGAAACCCTGTTGGCGGAGGGCAAGCCCAGGGTCGAGCTTGACGGCGAGGAGTACCTGGTTGAGAGGGCGCTTGAAGCGGATTTCGCCTTGATCCATGCACACGCGGCAGACCCTTTCGGCAACCTCACCTACGCCGCCAGCGCGCGGAACTTCAGCCCGCTCATGGCGATGGCAGCCGATACGGTGATTGTCGAGGCCGAGAACATGGTAGCCCTTGGCGGCATTGCTCCCGAGGCAGTGCATACTCCTGGGCCCTTTGTCGACCACGTGGTCGAGTTGCAGGAACTGAGCGAGGCCTACGGTGTTGTCCGGCGCTGATGAACGCATGGTGCGCCGCGCTGCGCGCGAGGTGCGCGCGGGCATGACGGTGAACCTTGGTATCGGTTACCCGACGCTGGTGGTCGACTACCTCGAACCCGGCTTGCCGGTGTGCATGCATTCGGAGAACGGCATCTCGGGGCAGGGCCCGGCGTTGCCTTTCGAGCAAGCCGACCGCAACCTGATCGATGCGGGCGGAGCCTATGTTTCGACCTTGCCGGGCACCGCGTTTTTTGACAGCGCCGTGTCGTTTGCGCTGGTTCGCGGTGGGCGGTTGGATCTTTCCATGCTTGGTGCCCTGCAGGTGGCCGCCAACGGTGACCTCGCCAACTGGATTATTCCGGGCAAGTACACGCCCGGGGTTGGCGGCGGCATCGAGTTAGCGCAGAAGGCCTGCCGAGTGGTGGTGCTGTGTACCCACCTCGACAAGCGCGGGCAGTCGAAGATCGTGGCGCAATGCGACTTGCCTTTGACCGCGCCAGCCTGCGTCGACCGTGTTTACACCGATATGGCCGTGATAGATGTCACCGACACCGGGATGGTGTTGCGTGAAATCGCCGCGGGCCTAAGCGTTGACGAGGTCATTGCCGCCACCGCCGCACCGCTTTTGATCGACGAAAATGAACTGGCCACATTTTAGGGAACTGCAGGATGGATAAAGATATTGCCAGCCGCCTGATGGACGCCGTTGACCGGCGCTTCGAAGAGCAAATCGCGTTCCTGTCCGAGGTGGGCAGCCAGCCTTCCACCCGCGGCAATGAGCAGGGCGCGCAGGCGCTGATGGCGCAGGCAATGGATGCGCTGGGTTATGACACTGACCGTTGGGAAATCAAGGTTGCCGATATCGAAAACCTGCCGGGGTTCTCGCCGGTGCTGGGCGATTACGACAACGCGGTCAACGTGGTGGGAACGCATCGCGCGCGAAACCCGAAAGGGCGGTCGTTGATCCTCAACGGCCATATCGACGTGGTGCCTACCGGGCCGCTCGACATGTGGGATTCACCGCCGTTCGAGCCGCGCATCGACGATGGCTACATGTATGGCCGCGGCATTGGAGATATGAAAGCGGGCCTGGTCGCAAACTTGTATGCGTTGCGGGCGCTGCGCGATTGCGGCCTGCAACCCGCGGCCAATGTGTTTTTGCAGTCGGTGGTCGAAGAAGAGTGCACCGGCAATGGCATGCTGGCCTGTTTCCAGCGCGGTTACCGGGCCGATGCGGCCTTGATACCGGAGCCTTTTGACGAGCAGCTGGTTTCCAGCCAGGTGGGCGTGATCTGGCTGCAGATCAACCTCAGGGGTAAGCCGGTGCACGTCATGGAGGCCGGCGCAGGATTTAATGCCATCGATGCCTCGCTGCCGCTGATTGCCGCGCTGAAAGAACTGGAAAAGCGCTGGAACGGTCCGGAGCATACCCACCCGCATTTTGATCACCGCGACCACCCCCTGAACCTGAATATTGGCAAGATCCGCGGCGGCGACTGGGCCTCCAGCGTGCCTGCGTGGTGCAGCATTGATGTGCGTATAGGTATTTATCCGGGCCAGGACATCAACCAGGCAAGGGCGGAAATTGAAGCCTGCCTGTTCGAGGCCGCCGACCGTGATGCCTACCTCCGCGCCAATCGCCCGGAAGTTATTTACAACGGCTTCCTGGCCGAGGGCTATTCGCTGGCCGACCATGACAAGCCCGAGGCCCGCGAGGCAGTTTCAACCCTGGAACAGGCACACCGCACGGTGACGGGCGAGAAACTGGTGCAAGCCACCATTACCGCCACCACCGATGCGCGCTATCCGGGGCTTTACTGGGACATTCCGGCGCTGGTCTATGGCCCGGCCGCGGATTCCATCCACGGGTTCAACGAGCGGGTTGAGCTGGAATCGGTGCGCCGCATCACCCAGTCGACCGCGCTGTTTATCGCCGCCTGGTGCGGATTGGAAGAGGTTTAGGGCAGTTCTGGCGGCGGATCAAGGCGTCGGTAGTAGTCCAGCCATTGCCGCAGCTCGTCGTGCGGGATGGCCTTGGCGTAGCGGCCCTCGTCGCCCACCATGTCGCGGGCGGCGACCATCGCGTTGACGATGGATTCCTCAGTGGCCTGCACCACCCCTTCGAAAATCGGGTCCATCTCTTCGCTGCCCAGCATTTGCACCTGCTGCAGGCCGCTGTGGCCGGCCGGGTTACCGGTGCCGAAGGCGATAAAAATATCGCCCGAACCGTTGCCGGCAATCGAACCCATGCGCGCGAGTCCCAGGCTGGCGCGCCGGGCCAGCCGCTTGAGTTGGTTCGGTAGCAAGGGCGCATCGGTGGCGATCACCACGATGATCGAACCAGTGTCGCCCGCATCGGGGTCAGCCTCGGTGTAAACGCGGTGCGCGCGCAGGTGCTTGCCCACCGGCGCGCCGGCAATCATCAGGCCGTCGCGGCGCCCGTAGTTGGCCTGCACCAGGATGCCAACGGTGTAGGTTTTACCCACCACTTCCACCCGCCTGGAAGCGCTACCGATGCCGCACTTGAACTCGTGGCAGATCATGCCGGTGCCGCCGCCCACGTTGCCTTCGGCAACCGCCCCACCGCTGGCGCTCTCCAGCGCTGTGGCAACGTGCTCGGGCTGAACATGAAAGCCGTTGATGTCGTTAAGGTGGCCGTCCCAGGTTTCCGCTACCAGCGGCAGCGACCAGGTGTAGCCGCTGGCATCGGGTTCGGCGGTGCGGACCCGCCAGGCTATGGTCGCGTGGTGCACCATGCCGACACTGTGGGTGTTGGTGAGCATGACCGGGCCTTCCAGCAGGCCGGACTCTTCCACCCAGGAAATGCCGGTCATCTCGCCATTGCCGTTGAGGGCGAAGGTAGCCGCCATCACTGGCTCCATAAGGCTGTCGTGCCCGCGCGGGAGGATGGCGGTAACCCCGGTGCGCACCGCGCGGCCATTGTCCAGGTCACTGATTAATGTGGCATGGCCAACTGTCACCCCGGCTACATCGGTGATGGTGTTGAGCGGACCGGGTTCGCCGTCGAAAGGGATGCCCAGGTCACGCGCGCGCTGCGCATGGGCGGGCAGGGTAAGGCACATCAAGGCAAGGGCAATCAGCAGGCGCCCGGTCATATCTGCATCTCCATAAGTGCGGTGGCCGATCGCAGTTTAATCTGCTTCAATCGGGGTGTCGCGTGGTCGCGGACAGCAGTTTGGGAGTGCAGGTGGACGAAATCAAAATTCGAAAAGCGACGGTCGAAGACGCGGCTGTTGTTCACAGCCTGCTGGCCGCGCTGGAAGCCAGTCTCGGCGCGACTTCCAAAATCACCCGGAAACAGGAAGACCTGGAAAAGTTCGGCTTCTCGGATGACCCTTGGTTCGAGGCCTTGATTGCCTGGCGGGGCGCCGAGCCGGTCGGGCTGGTGGTCTACTTTCGCGAGTTTTCTACCTGGAGAGGTTCACCCGGGGTGTACGTCCAGGATTTCTATGTATCCGAGGCTGCGCGCAGGTTAGGCCTGGGCTCACGGCTGATGGACGCTGTGTTCGAACACACCCGCGACTGGGGTGTGCGTTACTGCCGGTTGACCGTGCATTCGGACAACCGGGGTGCGCAGGCTTTCTACCGGCGACTGGGCTTCAAGCACGCCGAGGACGAATGCACTTTCATGCTGGACAAACGGTAACTATTTCGGCGCGTAGGCGCGCAGGAACATGTCCACGCAGGATTCAACGTAGCGTTTTACTTCGGAAGGTGGCTGCGGGGTAAGGTTGAACTGCGCGCGCATGTGCGCTTCGCACTTGAGCATACCCAGGAACTGCCACGCCGCTTGACGCGTATCGTCCACCGCAAGCCTTCCTCGGGCGTTCTGCGTAACCAGGTACTCGTCGATCACCTCGATGGTTTGCACCGGGCCGTGCTCAAAGAACAGCCGGCCGAGTTCCGGGTGGGTTTCGGCGCTGGAAGTGCACACGCAATTGACCCGCACCGCCTCGGGTGAGGTGATCAGGCCCAGGAAACGCAGGCCGAGTTCAACCAGCATCTGGCGCAGCGGGACGTCGGGATCGATCAGGTCGGGGTCGATGCCCGACTGCTTGCACTTGGTGGATACCGCCTTGGCGAACAGGGCTTCCTTGTTGCCAAAGTGCGAGTAGACCGTCTGCTTGGATACACCTGCCCCCTGGGCGATGTCATCCACGCTGGTGCCTTCATAGCCTTTCTCGGTGAAGAGCTTCACCGCCGCTTTGAGAATCTCGCGACGTTTTTCTTCGCTCTTGGGGCGACCTGGCGCCCTGATTTCTTCTACAGCTACTCCCATGAATCGCAATCTATACAGGGTTATTGTGGACTTGCAAGTCCAGTAATTATATACTGGACTCATCAGTCTTGAAATATGACAAGGCAATGACCGGCATGAAACGCACATCTCGCACCACGCTAGTAACCGCACTCGCTGTACTGGGAAGCGCAGCCGCAGCCCTGGTGCTGCAGGCTTGCGGCCCGGATATTCATGCATCGCAGGAAGGCGAGCCTTACCTGCACGCTGCTACCACCCACACCATCCACATCCAGCCAGGCTACGAGCTGGAACGTGAGTTTGCCGGCGAGGTGCGTGCCGGACAGTCCAGCGACCTGGGTTTTGAGTTGGCCGGGCAGGTCACCGAACTGCTGGTCGACGAAGGTGAAGCCATAAGCGAGGGCCAGGTGCTGGCCCGCCTGGATACCGATTTACTCCTCTCTCGCCGGGGCGAATTGAAGGCCCAGTCTGAAGAACTGCGCGCCGAGCTGGAAACAGTTCGCGCCGATTTCGAGCGCGTGGAACGCTTGCAGCGAGAAAACCTGGCCAGCGAGCGCGAGCTTGGCAACCTGGCTGGACGGGTGCGGGTGCTGGAGGCCTCGCTGGAGCGGGTGCAGGCAACCCGCGACGCCAACGAAATACGCATCCAGAAATCCGAACTGCGCGCACCGTTTGACTCACGCATTGCCACCCGCCACATCGATTCCGGCGTGGTGGTGGATGCCGGTGCGCCGGTGTTCAGCCTCGTTGAATCCGGAGTTCGCGAAATCCGCGCCGGGGTACCCGTTGCCCTGGCTGAAAACCTTCAAGCTGGCAGCGAGATGCCAGTTCGCGCCGGCCAGGCTGATACACGTGGGCAGGTTATCCAGGTGGGCCCGGTGGTGAACCAGGCCACCCGCAGCCGCGCGGTACGTGTCGCCATCGACCAGGACTGGTCGCCGGGCGAAATCGCTTACCTGGGCATCCCGGTGGAAGTTGAAGAAGAGGGCACCTGGCTGCCCGATTCGGCGGTTACCGAAGGCGTTCGTGGCACCTGGGTAGTCTACGTTGCGGTGCCGCAAGGTGATGGGCGCGCCACGCTGGAGCCACGCTCGGTGATCATTCACCACGCCAGCGGCGGGAAGCTGTACGTGAGTGGCGCCATTGCCAACGGCGAGCGGGTAGTGAGTGGCGGCTTGCATCGCTACGCACCGGGCCAGCTGGTGCGGCCGATGGAAGCGCCCACCATCGCCGACGCGTAACCCCGCAGTCTGCTGAATCGGCACGCGACCATGTTAAAGAGCACGCTCGAGAATCCACGCCTGATCGCGTTGCTGTGCGCGCTGTTGCTGGTGGCGGGAATGGCTTCCTATTCCACCCTGCCGACCACCGAAGACCCGCACGTGATGAACCGCGTGGCTACCGTGCTGACACTGTTCCCGGGCGCAACACCCGAGCGGGTGGAAGCGCTGGTCACTGAACCGCTTGAAGACGCCTTGCGCACGCTGCCTGAAGTGGACGTCATCTCCTCCAGTTCGCAGGCAGGCATCTCCGTAATTCGTGTCGACCTGAAAGAAACCATCAACGATGTCACCCCGGTGTGGTCCGAGGCGCGAGACAAGGTGGCCGATGTGCAGCCCGATCTGCCGCCAGGCGCATTGCCCAGCCGCCTGGATGACGACCGCGGTTACGCCTACACCCGCCTGGTGGCGCTGAGCTGGTCTGCCGACAGCGCTTCCGACACCGAGGTGGCCATCCTCGGCCGCTATGCCGAATCGCTGGCGCGCCAGTTGCGCGCCGTGCCTGGCATGGACCTGGTGCGGCTATACGGCCAGGGCGACGAGGAAGTCCTGGTGCTGGTAGACCCCACCGAAGCGGCGCGTGCAGGGCTGAGCGCGGCGGCGATTGCGAACGCCATTGAGCGGCGTGATGCGAAAGTTTCTGCCGGCCAGCTTCGTGGCGGTGAGCGCGAATGGTTGCTGGAAGTGACGGGCGAGCTGTCGACGATTAACGACCTGGCGGCCACGGTGCTTCGAGAAGACGCCGATGGCTCGGTGCTTCGCTTGCGCGACATCGCCGAGGTTAGGCGCGGCATCCGCCAGCCGGTTTCCGAGTTCAGCCTTGTTGATGGCGAGCGCTCAATTGTCGTGGCGGCACGGATGCTGCCCGACATCCGCATTGAAGACTGGTCGAAAAGTGTCGATGCGCTGCTGGAAGATTTCTCTTCCACGCTTCCCACCAATATTGAGCAAAGCGTGATCTTCGACCAGCAGTCCTACACCAACGCCCGCCTGGGTGGCCTCCTGCAGAACATCCTGGTCGGCTTCGTGGTGATCCTTTCGGTGTTGTTCGTCACCCTGGGCTGGCGCGCCGCGCTGGTGGTGGCGCTGACCCTGCCGCTGACGGTGGGCTTCACCCTGGCTTGCATGCGCTTTTACGGCCTGCCCATTCACCAGATGTCGGTCACTGGCCTGGTGGTGGCGCTGGGCATCATGGTGGACAACGCCATTGTCATGACCGACACCATCCAGCGCCTCAAGCGCGAAGGCGTGGCGCGCATGGCAGCCGCGGTGAAGGCGGTGAAGCACCTGTGGGTGCCGCTGGCAGGTTCCACGCTCACCACGGTGCTGGCATTCATGCCGATCGCGCTGATGCCCGGGCCATCTGGCGAGTTCGTCGGTGGCATTGCGCTGTCGGTGATCTTCGCGTTGATTGGCTCTTACCTGGTTTCGCACACGGTGATTGCTGGAATTGCGGGACGCTTCCTGCGCGCTGGCGACACCCACACGGGCATCGCGCTGCCGCGCCTGGCCAAGTGGTTCTCCGGCCTGCTGGAGATGAGCCTGCGACGCCCGCGCACCAGTATCGCGCTGGCCCTGGTGCTGCCAACGCTCGGATTTGTCGCAGCAACCCAGATGCCGGAGCAGTTTTTCCCGCCTTCTGACCGCGACATGTTCAACGTCGAGGTCTACCTGGAGCCGGCCGCCAGCATTGCCGCCACTCGTGCGGTGGTGCAACGCATGGGCCCGGAGCTGGAAAGCCAGGAAGGGGTCGAGCGGGTGCAGTGGTTCGTTGGCGGCAGCGCGCCCTCGTTCTACTACAACATGATGCACGCCAACGACCAGACGCCCAACTTCGCCCAGGCAATGGTCACCACCCGCAGCTTCGAAGACGCCAACCGGATGATTCCGCAGCTGCAAAAGCAGTTGGATGAATCATTCCCCAACGCCCAGGTTTTGGTGCGCAAGCTGGAGCAGGGTCCGCCATTCGCGGCGCCGGTGGAAATCCGTATCTTCGGCCCGAACCTGTATACGCTGGCGGCCATCGGCGAAGAGGTCAAACGCCTGGCGCTGATGACCGAAGACGTGATTCACGTGCGCACCTCGCAGTCGCGGGGTCGCCCCAAGGCGCGACTGGTGGTGGACGAGAGCCAGGTGCGACGCGCCGGCCTGGCGCCGGTGGACCTGGCCGGTCAATTGCAGGCAGTTCTGGATGGCGTGGAAGGCGGTTCCATCATCGAATCCACCGAGGAACTACCGGTACGCCTGCGCATTGGCGATTCCGGGCGCGGCGCGCCGGAAGACCTGGGCCGCCTGCACCTGGCAGGCAATGGCCCTGGTGGCGTGATTAACCTGAGTGCGCTGGGCGATATCGAGTTCGAGCCTTCAGCAGGCGTGATTACGCGCCGCGAAGGGCAGCGGGTGAATACCGTGGAAGTGTATCTGCGCGCCGACATCCTGCCCGCGGTAGTGCAAGCGCGTATCCAGGCCGCACTCAATGCCGAAGACCTGAACATCCCGCCGGGCTACCGCCTGGAATTTGGTGGTGAAGGCGCAGAGCGCGACGACGCGGTGGGCAACCTGATGGCCAACATCGGCCTGATCCTGGTGCTGCTGGTGATCACCGTGGTGCTGAGCTTCAACTCTTTCCGCCTGAGCCTGATCGTGTTCGCCGTGGCCGGGCTTTCGGCCGGGCCGGGCCTGCTGTGCGTATGGGCATTTGGTTACGCCTTCGGCTTCCAGGTGATTGTCGGCCTGATGGGGTTGATGGGCCTGGCGATCAACGCCGCCATCGTAATCATGGCCGAGCTCAAGAGCGACCCGGGTGCGGCGCGCGGCGAAGCCACAGCCATCTGCAATGGCGTAATGAACTGCACCCGCCACATTGGCTCCACCACCCTCACCACGCTGGGCGGCTTCACCCCGCTGATCCTGGCTGGCGGCGGATTCTGGCCGCCGTTCGCACTGGCGATTGCCGGCGGCACGGTGCTCACTTCGGTGCTGAGTTTCTTCCTGGTGCCTGCGGCGTTTGCGTTGTTTGCTCGGCGGAGGGCGTTTGGTGCGAGTGGTGAGAAAAGTGCAGCGCGGCGCCAGATTGCTGCGCCAGCATAAACTACCAAAAAATATATGTTTGTTCTTGGTTTTCGCTACCCCAGGATACAATTTGTCCGGCTTCCAGGATGCAATTTGTCCAGCGCCAGAGTGCAATTAGCCGGTCCCCCAGAGTGCAATTGGCCGCAATACTCCCTGCATTTTTTAGGGGTAATGATTGTATTTTTTAGAGGTAATCTCGATGGAATTACCTCAATTCGTGATGCGTATTTCACGATGAGTTCCACGTCGAGATTATGTGGCGATGCGGGGCGTTCCTAACCATTGGCGCGTAATTGTTGAATCGGAAGGCGGGTAAGTACTGTGGAGGTGACAATCAGGTGGGGCGAGTCCGGTGCATATTGGGGGTTGCGCCCCCCGGGGGGGGCTTTGATCCTAGCATTGGATTGCGCAGTTAGTGGACTCGTAGGCAGATGAGTAGTTTCCCTAAATCCCACCACTGCCCCCGCGCCTGTGCGCAGGGGCAATCTCCAAACTTCAGCAGAGGGCCTTGGCCTACTTTTTAGGTCATTCTACGAGCTGTCCTTCAGTTACCTTCCAACATCCTTAAAAGCAAATCGAGCTCACGCAACGTACGCCGCCGGGCTTCGAGTATTGCCCTATCAAACATCCCGTAGCTTTCTTTCTTGCATTGATCAGCTCCGCCCAGGATTGCAGCAAAGTCTCTTTTGCATTCCTCACTCGACCGAGGCACCCGATGACCAAGAATTGTCAGTAATAACCCTTCCAGACAAGGAGTGGACTCGATGCGCGAAATATTTTTTTGATCCGACCTTCTTCTCAAAGTCTGCGTCAGCGGAATGTCTGAGTCGTAGAATGCCGCGCGTGAGTCATAAGCTGCTTGTTCGTTGATAGCTTGCCGGACAACATTATTAGATCCTTTCCCCTTGGCGTTCTTGATCTTCACTCTGACGCCACATCCTCGCGTGTTGTAAAGGTTCTTTAAGTGTTCGACGAACGCCTTGTCGGCAAAACCTTCAACAACAATAAGTGTCGTTTTGACTTGTCGAATGTGTCTGCGGCGAGCCACTGACGACTAGATTTCCGGCACAGCAGAATACGCGCCGGCCATGTACTTGGCGTACAGATTATCGTCTACCCGAATGCCTTTTACGTCATCCAACCGCCAAGCAATACTTGAATAGGTTTCATCCTTTTCCACTAGGTACACCTGACATTTGTGAAGCAAGTTCAGAACCTCCGCAGCGTGACATGTGAAAAGTATCTGGGCGTTGTGAGGATTGGTGCTTTGGTTCAAAAACAAGTTCAGCACGTGCGGTAGCATGTGAGGGTGCAAGTCTGCTTCCAGCTCGTCAATTACCGCCACACCGCCATATTCAAGTACTGGCAAAATCTTTGAAAGCAGGCTCACAGCGCCTTGAGTGCCACTGGATTCATGAAAAAAATTAAGTTCGAATCGGCCTTTGCTGTTCTCATGAATACCAACCATGTAGTGATGAGTGTCCTTCGGTTTGCTCGGATCTGGTACGTATTCACGAATCGCAACATCATCCAGTCCGAGGTCCCACTCTTTGAGCAATTCAACCATTTTTTCTGTGTAACGGGGATTCTCATGATAAAAGCCAGCCACTTGACTGTTTGGCAGTATTGATTCCCGCACTCTACCGCTGAAATCGATATTGGTAGATAGAGACGTGCCAAGAAATCGTGAGGGCAAATCAACACCATATTGTGCCGCAGTTGAAATCAACGATGCATTTTCTCGAACCTTTTCTGCCTCCCTCTGATCCATGCCAAAACCCTGCTGTTTGATGTAGTAGGTCTTGTCCTCCGCAATCCATTCACGAGTAAATACGTAATTGTACCGGTCAACCTTTCGAAACAGCGCCTCTAGGATTACGCGCTCACTTGTTAACTCCAGTTGGTACTTCCATTGGGTGCCTTCGAAGTCGAAAACAATTTCGAATTCCGATGTTTCTTCCCGGTGTTGCAGGTGAGGTTGTATGGGAATGGGCTGATCGGCAGGCGCATGGAAAGAATTCAAAGCGAACCACCTAATAAAAGCCAGTGGCTTCAAGAGATTGGTCTTGCCGCTAGCATTTGGGCCCAAGACAGCCATGAGTTTTGACAGCCTGACACCAACTTCGCTCATCGCTACTGAGTCCGAATTGGGGACATGCTTACTCACGCCAAGAGAAACTTCAGTTTTCTCAGCAAACGAGAAGAAATTTTTAAAAAGGTATCTGTGAATCATTACCAAATAATAGAGTTACTAACTATATATTTCAACATTTATATGTTGATTTAGATAATTATTACACTGCTTATTGGCTACTTAGAACATACTCGAGATTACACGACGAAGAGAAACGTTTCGAAGGAATTGGCGCGTAACCCGCGATTATTTTGAGTCGATAGGCGGGTCTGTGCCTAGCCGATAGAGGTGGGGGGTGGGTCAAATTGAGGAATGGATTTCGATCCCCGGGGGGGCGGATTGATTGTGGCTTTGGATTTCGCAGTTACTGGCTCCGCAGGCAGATGAGTACTTTTCCGCTACCCCGCGAACCTTCAACTAAAGGCTCGCTGTCCGCTCATAAATCGTGCGAAATCGCCTGGCTCCCAACCATCCAACTCAACGCTCTGAAGGAAGTATTCTCGCGCCTGCGGCTCATAACTGGAGGTGGTGCAGAGAACTCCGCGCGTCGCACCATGGGGGCCAAGGGAAAGTGCACCACTCAATTCCCTAACGTGACTTCCTTTGACCTTCCGGTTCTCGTCATACTTCTTACACTGGAATCCGAAAACCGTAGTTATCTCGTCAACAACGAATTGCCCAACCACGTCGAGACCATGATCACCTTTGCTAGTGTTTCTCGTGAGATAAACATCAGTTCCGCCCAATTGCTCACATAAGTGAGCAATGTATTCTTCGAACTGACGCCAGTTCAGTCCTCTTAGCACGCGCCCTGGGTCACGCAGGATCAAGGTCAATAACCATGCCGGGATTCCCCTTACCTCAATCAGGCTTTGGCGAACTTCCTCTGGCAAGATTATCGGAGACTCGTCCTCATCCTCCCCATCTCTACCGCCTTCAAGGCCCGCAACACTCAAGTCAATGTCGATCCTCAATTCTGCTGCAAGGTCGACAACCCTATGTGCCGGTATCACGAACTCGGCAAACTGGTCTCCCGCCCGGAAAAGGTTCCCCATGGCAGAAAAGTGTGGCATTGCTCCAGATATAACTTTTTCAAATGCAGCTAGCTGTTCAATTTGTTGAGATTGAAACTGATTGATTGTTGAAGTGGCAGATTCAAGCGCGGAGTTGAAGGACGCGAGTTGGTCATGCGGCAACGCGCTCATTTGCCTGGTCTGTTCCATAAGCTCATAGGTGCCGCCCAGGCCAGCAAACAGGGATTGTTGCTTAGCTGCTTCTCTAGCTAGCCGAGCTAACGCATTTGACGAGGTCATTGCTTCAGATGAATTGACCAAATCAATGTGTTTTTGAATCGCTGCCGTTTCCTCCAGCAGATCAAGGAAGCGTTTTGTCGGCCGTAGCTGTTCTTCCATTCGGCGAATCAGCTCGAGGTGTTTATCGATTCCCATGTTCGCGTCTTTCGTTACCGAATCTTGACCAATGAATTCATACCAATGACATCAAGTCCTTCTTGAAATCAACGAACGACTTCCAGCCAAGCAATTGGATAACATCGAATGCCATATTCTCTCTGGTGTACTTGGAAAATTTAGTGTCGACGTTTCTAGCAAGAGTGTCGAAACAACTTCTCACCGGGGGATGGGGGTTTTTTTCTTCCCAGTGCATTGTTTGGTTACGACCTTGCCAAATTATGGTTTTTAGCGGCAACGTGCCGACCGAACGGCCGCTGGGACAGGAGCCAAGGTCTCCATGAACAAATGAAATCCCCTGTTTTGCGTATTGAAGTAAATCGCCGGACAGAGCTGCGACTGAGAATGAATGAGTGGCGATTTGATTTGCTAATTTCTGCCGGTCTTGATCCTTGTGATAAAGATCCTTGTCCTCGTTGAAGTAGGTGTCCCAATACATCCCAACACCCATCATCAAATCGTCGGGATCATCTGCGTGTTGTTGTATCTCTAAGGCACGGTTGTAGTTTTGTTCAACTACGGGAGCCAACGAGCTAATTTGAGACTCAAGAGCTTCAATTTGTTCGTGCTCGGTCCAGATAACCGGAATCAAGTTTGTTACGGCATATTCAACCTCTTTTATGTATTCAGCCATGTTCATTGTCGTTACTTCCTCAAATGCGCGTGCTGTGACTGAGATGCTTGGACGGGTTCATTTTTGATCCCTGCTTTAGTCCCTATGAACTAGTGGACTCCAAATCAGTGATCAGCATGGCTACTGGTAGTCCATGGCTTTGCTGCCGGTGTACACGGGCTTCAGCTCGGTCGCTTTTAATACCGCTTCCCGCACTTCTTCCTTTGTAAGGTCTAGAACTTTGATCTGTCCGTCAATTTCATCAACTAGCTCAAAGCGGCGAAACGCCTTCGGGTGCGATTCAACGTACTTGGCCATTCCCTGTGCCTTCGGAAGGGAATCAGCTAGGTGAGTGCCGTGAGGGTCGATCAGATCAGCAACAATCGTCCCGTCCGACTGCTCAGAAAAGAAAATGAAATCCGGTCTGACGATCTTGACTCGCTTGTCCTGTTCGTAGGCGATTCCAAACGAATCTTGGCTTGGGTGGGATGGATTTCTGTACCAGGCTTTGAACCCGCTCCGCTGGAATTCAGTTTGCAGTATTTTTTGTTCCAGCGTGTTGAGTTCTGCCGGAAACTTCCCCTGGTCGTCGCTCATTAGGTGCTCTGTGTACACCGGGAGGGGCGTTTCGCTTCCGTCTGCTTCTCGGGCGGTTGTGGCCTCCATCCAGGACTTGGGCTGAGCCAAGTCGATGTCCTGTGGGTCTGTGCTCATCATTTGAACCTGGCGATAAGCCTCTTGCCGCTCGTCGTTCAATCCCTTTATTGAAACCCTATGGGCTGTTAGCCATTTCTTGGTGAGCTTTTCAGCCTCGTCGTCGATGTAAATTCGGATGTCCGGAACCAGCCCAAGAGCCGCGATGTCGGTGTGAGCCTCCATCAAGGCGTCTTCCTTGTTTCCGGCAGTCGTGTTCTTCTTCGCCAGATGCTCTGCATAGGTCCGTGCGATGTCAGGGCTGAGAACCCTTGCGCTACGCCGGTACGCATCCTCGATTACCGCGAAATCGGCGGCCTCAACGAAGTAATCGAAAGTCATTTCCCGTACACCGAGATCAGCCGTTACGGTGCTTCCTTCTACGGTCATAACGGCCTGTCGTGCCTCCTTGATCTCGGGTGCGTAGCGAACCTGTGCAGCGTCCAGGGCTTTATGCATCTCAGCATGGGCGAGCTTGCCGGCATCCTTGAGCAGGTCATCTACTGCCAGTTCATGAGCCAGGAGCGTCAGGCGCTTGATAGCCCTGGCTCCCTTCTGGGGTAGTGCCTGGGAGGGCAAAGCCAACAAGCTGTCCCATACGTCTTGAGAGATTGCTGGATTGGGCAGCATCTCCACCGGATTGATTAGCACCCGTCTGCCAGTCAATCCGGTGTCGCCTTCAGCGGCGCTGCCTTCCATCAGTGCATTGGCGACACGCTCAACGGTGGCTTTGTCAAACAAGGGCAGCAAGCAGTCCACAGAGTTGAGTCGGTCGTTGCCCGGAATACGGCGAGCAAGGGGCGTACGGACCATGCGGCCTAGCAGTTGCGTAATGTGGGTCCGATCCTGGGCAGGACGGAATGAGACCATCACCTCCGCTCTGGGGCAGTCCCAGCCGGTGCTGATCGCATCCTTGGCGATTAGAACCCTGATATGGGTGGATTCCTGCACCCGCTCAGGAGAAATGTACGGGATCGTGTGCCTGCCAAAGGTTTGAGTCGTGTGCTCCCCGAACACATGAGCAACGGCGTCTGGAGCCAGGTCAGGCCAACGCTCGTAGATGGTATCCAAGGCTGCACCGATATCGTCTGGATTGGGTGTATTTGGTACTTGCAGCACCATCAGCGGCTTCACTGCGTCCCCTGAACCCTGTTGCTCAGCGTACTCGCCCCATGCCTCGCTGAGTTCTTTAATCTTGTCCGTGGCTCGCCTAACCAACACTGTTTCAAAGCTGCCGACACCCTCGGGAACATCCAGAATGATGGTGTCTTTGAGCAGACCGGATTCCTGGACCTTGGCAGAGTCCACTAAGACCGACGGCATGGTGGTACGGTTTTGTGCTCCTTCCATCGCCTTGTTGAAGCGTTCGATCGTAGCTGAGATGCCCAAAACGATTGGCATGGGCGGTACTGCGCCTGAGCCGTTGATCAGCCGCCTGACGATAGTGGTCTTCTCGGTCCTGTCTGCACTGGTTGGCTCCTTCATACCTCGATGGGCTTCATCGAGAGCCAGATACAAAGTCAGGTCAGGATCGTCGATCGTGTTCTGAATCGTGTCCCAGATGGTGAATGAGCGTAGATCAGGTCGAGTTTCCGGCAGGAGTCGTCCATACCGTTCCTCTTCCTCATCCGGGTCGTGACCACGCACTAACAGGCTTTTCTTGCCGAGTTTCTGCGTATTGAGAAAGTACACCTTCCCAGGTTCGAACTTCACTTGGTTGAAGGTATTCTGCACCACGATGAGGTCAGTTGAATTCAGCCTGTCAGAAGCTTCCAGGAGCCGGAACCTGGTCTGCTCATTCAGGGATGGATCATCGCTGAACCACAGCACAACAGCGCCTGGATCAGCTTCAAATTCATAGTTGTCATCACCATGAAACAGGGCTTCGAAGACAGCGGCAGCCATGACGGTCTTACCGGCACCTGTGGTAGCGGTTAGAGAGAATCCGTGAGGATCACGGTCCTCTTTCCAGCGCTTCCGGGCCTTCACCAGCCGGTCTAGAACGTCGCGGACGGCCTCATCCTGATAGTCCTTGAGGGTGAACTTCATCCGCTAGTCCCCGCTGGTGAATTTGAAATTGGTGATGTAGGACTCGTAGAGACGGACTGCCTCTACATGATCCGGTAAGCGCCTTGAGACCGCCTGAAAGCGTCTGTCGTCGTTTGTGACGATGTAGGCGATGCTTACGGTGTCGGATTCAGTCACTGCGGCACAGAAGCCAGCGGCTTGATCCAGATCGGCCAGGAGACCGTAGGTTTCGACTACCTCCCAGCCCTGCTGAGGTGCGGATTCAATCCGGCTGCCCTGGCTGCCTGCTCGCATCCAAAGCAGAGGAGCAATCCTTTGAAAGGCGAGGTTGTGGCTGATTGATATGGGGGATTCGTATGTCAGAGTGAAAAACTCAGCATTTTCTTCAAAGCCCTTGGACATTGGAAACTCATCTGTGAATTTGTAGTGCTCCTTAATTTCCTTCCCCTCAGGTGTTGTTCCAGTGATTGCTGCGTTGATACGAGGCTTTGTGATGTAGTCGCAAATTCCCTGTTCTTCCCAATCCGTATCTCCGGGTCTGTATCCTGACTCTCGCAATTGTTTCTGCTCTTCCGCAGCGACTTCATTGTTCGTAACAGAGATACACTGGCGGCGACCATTATCTTGGCGATTCAATCGCATCACTGCATGAGCTGTTGTTCCAGAACCAGCAAAAAAATCCAGGACGACGGCATCTAAATTTTCCTTAATGAAGATGCGAAGCACATCCTCAACTGCATAAAGTGACTTTGGAAAAGGAAATTTACGCCCTGCCAGCAAAGCTCTGAGGAGCATGGAGCCGTGCTCGCTAGCACTATGACTGACCTTATCCCACACTGTTCTTGGGGCGGAGGTTCGACCACCTTCTTCTGGGAAGAAGACCTCCATTGCTCCGGACTCAGAAAACCCTCTTACTTCCAGTTTTCCTAATTCAATATCTCTTAATTGGTTCGACGTAAGATAGAAAATTGGAAATTGCCCGTTCTCGGGATCAATTTTTCCAATTCGAACGGCCCCCTTTTTAATCAACTTCCGCAAGGTCTCAGGAACAACTGACCACCGACCATCTTCTCCGTCTGGTCGAGGCGTCGGCCATGCGGCATATAATCCTTCCGGGACTGTCACATCAGCAGGCCCCTTGTCCTCTGGAAGGGCTTCGCCAACCTCGACCAAACGACCTGCTTGATTGAAATAGATGGGGTAGAAAGCTCCTGGAGATTTTGATCTAACCCCGTTGGCACCCGTTCGCGTTAACCCCCTCCAACGCACCTTCTTTCCGCCGGTGCCTTCTTTTAACTCTCCTGCTATTTGGGTGTCGCCTATCTGGACCAGAAAAAGGTACTCATCAATCCTCGACAAACCATCACGAGGTACGCCTTTGGGGTTTATTACGCTTGTGATCATTTGAATCCGAGCGTCAGGAAAGGTCTGTTCTAAAAGTAAACCGAGCCTCAGGTACTCCTTTTCATCAATGGTTACAATCAACGCCGAGCCGTTTGGATTCAGTAATGTTCGAGCGACAAGAAGGCGGCGTTCCATCATTGCAAGCCATTTGCTGTGGCGGTAGAGGTCCTCAGCCTCAACGTAGTCATTGTTGTACTTCCAGTCTCTGGCTCCCGTGTTGTAAGGCGGATCAATGTAGATAACATCAACCTTCCCCCGGTGCGTGTACGTTAACGCCTTCAGGGCGTGATAGTTTTCGCCATTGATTACGGTGTGGAATGGTTTGTCACCCCCGCGTTCAACCTTTCCAGTGCTGACCAGTCCCGGGTAAATGTAGTCTTGGAACTCAGCAACAACGACGAGGTCGTGAACTGATACTTCCAAAGTTTCAGGCTCTTCAGTGAAAAGAAGTGAAATTGTCGCCAGGGAGTCTTGACCGCTTTTCACTAAGGATTTGACGATCCATAGGCGCTGATCTCCCTTTTTCGTGGATCCCCTTTTGGGTAGGACTCTTACCTTGTCGCCTTTGCGAATTGGTCGCTGTGGTAGTTCTACCGCTTCAGGTCGATGCCTCTCAAAGTTCAATCCAAATGAACGGCGGGAAGCCAGCACCTTGAACTCGCGCTCCAGGTCGTCCCCTAGCTGTGAATCCTTTTTCTTAACCTGAGCTAACAGATCTGTAAGACGAGACACCTAATTCCCCTGCGCATGATCAAAGCAACATCAAACTCCCCTATCCAGGGTTGTTGGTATTGGTTTTCTTTAATCCGGTGGCCAATTTCTAGAACAGCCAAAGCAAGTTTTTTCATCCATTTATGCAATCTTCTTCCGTTCCGACGGATGAACCTTATTATGCCGAGGATCATTCGCATTTACCGCGACTTTGTGCAGTAAAAGGGTCGGTCGACCCGACAGGGCAAGTTCACACGGTGATATCAGCATATCGTTTCGGAGTAGAAGCTCGGTTTTCAGCGGCAAATATGGGCGTTTGGCGGGTAGGGGCCGTGTGCTTGCGGCTAACAGCCCAAAAAAGCGAAAGAAACGCTGGAAGTCGGGCAAAACCACTCGATCAGCCTAATACAGCGGAATAGCCAAGTCGTAAAGTCGGGCGATTGCAAAGCTCAGGCGCACAAAACGTCGGTGCAACATCGGATAAGTCTGCGTACTGGTCGCCATACAATCCTCATGTTCGCTTTGGATCCAGCACTACCTGGCAGCAGCGCCTTACAGCGACCTTACAGAGCGGTAAGGCATTACATTTCTGCACGAACAAGAAGCCAAAAGCGAGTAACCACGAGGAATCAGCAGATCGACAGGCCATTACATTCCTACACTGGCAAACCTCGCTTCCGTATCGCTAGGAATTTACTTCGGAGAATTGGAAAAGGCTTTGTATGATGTGGAAATTAACAGCTACTTCTTCGCTTTATAGCCCGCTCGCAGGAGGCACTTGCGAACCGAGTCCGGCTCAACAGAATATTTGTCTGCAAGACTTTGGATGGCGCCTGATCTTTTCAGCCCGCTTGCTATCAACTCGTCGAGTTCTCTGTTGAGACTCCCAGCTTCGGGCAATCGCGGCGGGGTTTTAGGCGCGTTTTGAACTTGCCGCTGATGTTTGTGATCAGCATGGAGGATATAACTCGATACTGATTCAAGATTGCCCAAAGCTTTGGCCGTTTTTAGCCATAACTCCAATGCTTCCGAGTTGGATAAGGGCGGACAGCCTTCCGGTGGTTCTATTTCCCCGGTTTCCAGGAGTTCCACCATGGCTAGAAATTCAGCTTCGCTCAAATCATCAGGATGTGGCGAACCGTCCGGCAGTGTCCGTGCCTTGATCTTCTTCAGGTACTTGGAAACCAGCTCATTCGGGTTGGTCATGGATCACCTTTTTCACGTATGCGGCTACGTCCCGGCTAGCTTGTCGCCGCTCTTCGCTGTAATCATGCTGGTTGTAGACCGAAAGCATCCCCGGCAGCACGTGATTGAGGCATTTATTGATGATCTGCGGAGGATGGGTCCTGGCTGTGATGGTGGCAAATGTGCGCCGCAAGTCATGAGGGGTCCAACGGCTCTTCTGGCGGCGTAGGCGAGCCTGCACGGCTGTGGGGCTAACGGCATCAAACAGACGGCCATTGAAGTCCCCGAACTGGTCACGCAGCTCTGGCGTAATGTGAACCCAATGGGGCCGCCTGGTCTTGGTAATGGGAATGTGGAGCGTATCCCCGTCGATGTCCGTGTGCCTCGCTGCCTGGAGTTCGGAGATTCGACAGCCGGTAAGCAATAGTCCACGCAAGAGATGCGCATGAGGGTGCTCAGATCGCCACAGGGCGGCTATTTCATCGTCGGTAAGGGTAACTTCGCGTTTCGATTCAGGGCCGCCAATATCGGCTGCCGTGGTGTCTGTCAGCGGCGGGGAGTTCAGGTACCCGCTGCCAACAGCAAACTTGAAAATCAGCTTCCAGAAAGCAAGACATCTATTCGCGGCTACAGGGGCATCCTTTGCATAGTTCTTGAGATCGTCAGCCAGTTCACGAGTGGTCAACTGGTCTATGGGTTTATTCCCGAATGCGTCACGAAGTCTATTGGCGTACACGCTGACGTTCTTGTGGTTCTTGTACTTTCGCTCAATGCGCTGCTCCCAATACTCATTGACCACTTCCCTGGTCAGCGGGGCTACCTGCGTTTGCTCCAGTAGCTGCGCCAGCCTGCCTCGGGCGGTAGCCGTCTTCAGTGTTGGATAATTCCCGATCTTGGTTACTGTCCAACGGCCGCCCTTACGGGTTCTGTAGACCCAGGTCTTACGGCCTGTGGGTGAATGCTTGAGATACAATCCGTCTCGATCTGCGTGGAGTTTGGGGTACTTGTCCGGCTTGCGTAGCCGGTCAATCTTGGTGTCGGTCAGCATTGTTTGAGTATCAGTTGAGTATCTATTGTGATAGTTTAACTGAAAATAACGAGGATTAACATATCTATAACTAGCTGAAATATAATGAAAAAGCCAGCTATATCAATACTATTTGTATGTATGGGCAACATCTGCCGCTCACCCGCCGCCGAGGGCGTATTCCGCAAGCTGGTGAAGGATGCCGGGCTGGATGATGTGTTTGAAATCGACTCGGCCGGCACCATTGGTTATCACACCGGAAATAGCGCCGATCCGCGGATGCGGGCGGCAGCTGCGCAGCGTGGTTATTCGCTGGAAAGCATTGCGCGGCAGGTAAGGCCCGAGGACTTCGATGATTTCGACCTGATCGTGACCATGGACGAGGACAATTTCCTTACCGTCCAGAGCATGGGTTCCGGCTCCGCGCGGGTGGTGCGGATGTGCGATTACTCCAGTGATTCGCAGGTGCGCGAGGTGCCCGACCCATACTACGGCGGCTCCGATGGCTTCGAGCTGGTGCTCGATTTGCTGGAAGACAGCTGCGCCAACCTGCTCAAACGTGAGGCCAACCAGGCCCAATAGCCTATACCCGGCGGCGTCCTGATGTGGCAGGATACGCTCCCCGATGAATAAACCGGGCCCTATGGCCGCGGAATCCGAGTCTTTCCGAATGCAAAATCCGAACTTCCAACGTGGCGTCCTCGTGGCGGCCTGCCTCTCGCTTTTCGCCAGCGCGGCGTCGGGCGCGGAGACCAGCAACGAGCAGCTCGACCAGGAACTGACCCTGGAGAATGTCACGGTTACCGGCACGCGCTTGCAGATGTCCTCGGTGGATGGCGTTTACCCGCTCACCACCATCGGCGCGCAGGAGTTGCAAGATTCGGGTTACGAGAACATCGGCGAGTACCTGCAGTCGTTGCCGTTCATGTCCGGCTCTCCGCTGGGCACTACCACCAGCATGCGCGGTGAGGGCGGTGGCATGTCGCGCGGCATTTCCACCGTGGAATTGCGTGGCCTGGGCGCCGAGCGCACCCTGGTGCTGGTTAACGGTCGGCGCTTTATTGCCGGCGGAAACGGCGCCAGCGGCCTGGTGGATATCAACATGATCCCGATGTCGATCATCGCGCGGGTGGAAATTCTGCGTTCCGGCGCCTCGGTTGAATATGGCGCGGACGCCGTGGCGGGCGTGGTGAACATCATCACCCGCAAGGACACCCGTGGCCTTGAGCTGCGCGCGCAGGGCGATGTCACCAGCCGTGGCGATGCCGAGACTTATTCTTTTAGCGCCACATACGGCAAGAACCTGGATCGCGGCGATTTCCTGGTATCCCTGGATTACACCGATCAGCCCTCGCTGGGCAAAGGTGAGCGCGACTGGTCCAGCGAGCGCCTGTCAGTTACCGGCCCGGACAACACCATCATCGCCGAGGGCAGTTCGGCGCCTCCGGATGGCAACTTCCGCACCTCGCAGGGCCGCCTGACCCTGATTGATGGCGCCAATGGCGACTCGCCCGACGATTTCCGCCCGTTCACAGACGCCGACCGCTTCAACTTCAACCCGCTGGAAGACCTGCTGCAGGCTTCCGAGCGTGTGTCGCTGTTCGCCCAGGGCAGCTTCGATATCAACGAGCGGCTCAGCCTGTTTGGCGAGGCGCTGTACCAGCAGCGCGACTCCAGCCAGACCCTGGCGCCGCTGCCGTTCTTTACCAACCGCGAAACTGATGTCGCGGTGAGCGCGGACAACGTGTTCAACCCGTTTGGCGAAGAGCTCACCGATGTCCGCCGCCGCATGATGGAAGCGGGCCAGCGCAGCTTTGCCCAGGACAACACTGCCTGGCGCGCGGTGCTGGGCGTGCGTGGGGATCTATCCGGCTGGACCTGGGATGCCAGCGCCATCCAGGCGCGCAACGAAACCGACCAGGTGCAATCCGGCGACATGCTCGACAGCCGCCTGCGCCAGGCGCTTGGTCCATCGTTTATCGATGCCTCTGGCAACGCGGTTTGCGGTACGCCGGATGCGCCGATTGCCGGCTGCGTTCCACTCAATCTTTTCGGTGGGGACGGCTCGATTACCCAGGAAATGCTGGATTACGTGGGCACCGGCCTGAACGACAGCGGCTACAACGAGCAAACGGTATTCAACGCCAATATCGCCGGCTCTGGCCCGGAGCTTTCGGCCGGCCCGGTGCAGATGGCATTTGGCTACGAGTACCGCGATGAGTCGGCGGCCGACTACCCCGACCCGCAAACCGTGATTGGCAACACCACCGGCAGCGCGCGCACCGTGACCGAAGGCAGCTTTGACAGCAACGAGATTTACACCGAGTTTGGTATTCCCCTGCTGGCCGACCACGCCATGGCGCAGGAACTTGAACTCGACCTGGGCTTGCGCTGGGTGGATTTTTCCAACTTCGATGCGGAGTGGCTCTACGAGGTGGGCATTCACCACAAGCCAACCGATACCGTGCACCTGCGCGCCACCTACAGCTCGGCCTTCCGCGCGCCAAATGTGCGTGAACTGTTTGGTGGTTTCTCGCAGTCGAACCCGATTGTCCAGGACCCCTGCGCCGACTTCTCCCAGCTTGACCCTACCGAGATCGACCGCTGCGTGGCCCAGGGCGTTCCGCCCGATGGAAGCTTTAATCAAAACGGTGAAGAAACCCCGATGCTGGGCGGTGGCAACGCCAACCTTGGGCCGGAGCTTTCCGACTCCTTCAGCCTGGGCTTTACTTATATGCCTGCCTGGCTGCCGGGCTTTGAGATCAACCTCGATTATTACGACATCAAGATCGATAACGGCATTTTTGCCCTCGGCGCCAACACCATCCTGGAGCAATGCCTGGCCACCGGCGACCCGGATTTCTGCAGCCGTATCAATCGTGACGAAAGCGGCGCCATCACCCAGATCAATGCCCAGCTGCAGAACCTGGCTACCGAAACCGCGCGCGGGGTGGATGCCGAAATGCTCTACACCTATGACGCGCTTGGAGGCGGCTTTGACCACCGCCTGCGCCTGAGCTACGTGGCCGAGCGCGACCTGGTGGCATTCCCCGGTGCCGAGTCGTTTGTCGGCGCCGGCAGTTTCGACCCCGATAACTTCGGCGCCATTCCGCGCTGGCGCGGCAACTACAACCTGGTCTACACCCGCGGCGACCTGCGCCTGGGCTACGAGGCGCAGTACATTGGCTCGCTGGAAGAATCCGGCGGCGAACTCTACCCGGGCACGGTCAACAACATCGGCTCGCGTTTGTACCACGACCTGTTCGCCGGCTACGTGTTCAATGAAAACTTCGAGGCCACCCTCGGCATTGATAACCTCACCGACGAAGACCCGCCGTTTTTCGCCAACGCCGATGAAGCCAACACCGACGTGGCTACGTACCCGGTCCTCGGCCGCGTCTACTGGCTGCGCCTGAATTTCTGGCTGAACTAACTCCGCCCTCCACACCGTCATCCCGGAATGGCGGAGGGCGCGGCGGATTCTTGTTATTCTCGGCACGCCATGGCCGATTACCCCCTGATACTTGATCAGCTGGATCGCGGCGCGCCCGAGCGCGTGGTCGCGGTGGGTGGCGGCTGCATTGCGCAGGCCGCGGTGGCGACCTGGCCGGACGGCTTTGGAGTGTTCGTTAAGCGCGCGGCGCAACATCCCGAGATGTTCGTTCGCGAAGCGGAAGGGTTGGAAGCGCTGGCACAAGCGAATGCGATCCGTGTGCCCCGTGTTCTGGCCGTTTCACAAGACTCGCTGGTGCTGGAGTTGATTCAGCCGGGCGCGCGCAGCGATAGGTTTTTCGAAGCATTCGGTCGCCAGTTTGCCCGGCTTCACCAGCAGCGTGGCGTGGTTTGCGGGTTCGGCCATGACAACTTTATTGGCTCGACGCCGCAAATGAACCAGCCCATAGGTTCCAACCGGGGTGAAACCGGGGAAGGCCATGGCCAGGACTGGCCGGAGTTTTTCGTTCAGCGCCGCCTGCGTTACCAGGTGGAGCTGGCGCACAGCAACGGCCATGGCAGCGAGCTGCAAACCATGCTGGACCGTGCGCAGCACACCATCATCGACCTGCTGGGCGCTGCCCTGGAGCCACCCAGCCTGCTACATGGAGACCTGTGGAGCGGCAACTACCTGGCTGATGAAAGCGGTGCGCCCTGCCTGATCGACCCGGCGGTGTACTTTGGCCACCGCGAGGCCGACCTGGCCATGACCGCCTTGTTCGGTGGTTTCGATGCGTCTTTTTACGCCGCCTATCACGAGGCGTTGCCGCTGGCTGCGGGTTGGCGCGCGCGGCTGCCGATTTACCAGCTGTATCACCTGCTCAATCACCTCAACCTGTTTGGCAGCTCTTACTACGGCCGCTGCCACGCCATTCTCGGCACGGTGGCCCCGAAATGAACAAGCCAGCCCTGCTGGCGGGTTTGCGCCGTGTTGTTGGTGAGGATTTCGTGCGCACCGATGAGGACTCGCTGGCGCACTTCGGCCGTGATACCTGCGACCTGTTCGAACCAGCGCCCTCGGCAGTGGTTTTTCCCGACTCAACGCAGCAAGTGCGCGACCTGGTGTTGCTGGCCAATGACCAGGCGCTGGCGTTGGTGCCTTCGGGTGGGCGCACCGGACTGAGCGGCGGCGCCACCGCTACCCGCGGCGAAATCGTGGTGTCGATGGAGCGCATGAATGCGGTCATTGGCTCCAACCCTGGCGACCGCACCATCGAGTGCCAGGCCGGGGTGATCACCGCGCAGGTACACGCGCAGGCTGAGTCCATGGGGCTGTTTTACCCGGTGGATTTTGCCGCCAGCGGCTCCAGCCACATTGGCGGCAACGTGGCCACCAATGCAGGCGGTGTACGCGTCATTCGATACGGCATGACCCGAAACTGGGTGGCCGGCTTGCAGGTGGTGACCGGCGCTGGGGAGATCCTGGAACTGGGCAAAGGGCTGGTGAAGGACAACACCGGATACGATCTGCGCCACCTCATGACCGGCAGTGAAGGCACCCTGGGCATCATCACCGGCGCCACCATGCGCCTGGCCAGCGCGCCCGGCGATGCCGCGGTGATGGTGCTGGGCGCCGAGCAGATGGAATTGCTTTTGCCGGTGCTGGAGCGATTCGGCAGCGCGGTGACGGTGAACGCCTTCGAGTTTTTCTCAGAACAGGCACTGCAACAGGTCATTGAAAAACACCGCCTGCAACGCCCGTTCGAAACGCCGGCGCCTGTGTATGCATTGATCGAGTTTGAGCAGGCCAACGATGGCGATGTCGATGCTGCCATGAACGCCTTTGAGCAATGCGTGGCGGATTCCCTGCTGGTCGATGGCGTGATCAGCCAGTCATCCAGCCAGGCCCACGCGCTGTGGCGTCTTCGCGAAGACATTTCGGCCACCCTGGCGCACCGCCAGCCATACAAGAACGACCTTTCGGTGCGGGTCTCGGCGGTGCCGCAGTTCCTGGCCGGGGTTGAAGCGTTTATTGAACAGAATTACAGCGGCTTCGAGGTGCTGTGCTATGGCCACATCGGTGACGGCAATGTGCACCTGAACATCCTTCGCCCGCATGGCATGGGCCTGGAAGCGTTCAAGAAAACCTGCGCTTCCATCAGCGAGGGCTTGTTCGAAATGGTGCAGCGCTTTGGCGGCAGTGTCTCCGCCGAGCACGGCGTGGGCCTGCTAAAGAAAGACAGCCTGCATTACAGCCGCAGCGCGCATGAGTTGGAGTTGATGCGTTCGATCAAGCGGGCCTTTGACCCGGCCGGTGTGCTCAACCCGGGAAAGATTTTCGACTGAATCAATAACAGTCCACAAAGAAAAACCCGGGCCTCTCGCGAAGCCCGGGTTTTTTCCACCTGCAATTGGGTGGATTTCCTGTAGCTGATCAGCCGCCTTGCGTGGCTACCATCGCAGCGCCGCCAAGCAGCCCGCCAAGCACCAGCATGATCACGATGCTGATCGCAATGATCACCAGCGCAACCATCAGGCCCTGGCCCATGCCAATCGGCTCACCGGTGGGCCCGTTAAGCTTGTTGCCATACCACCAGGCGCCGAATGCCAGGCCGGCTACCCAGCCAATGATGTTGGACATTGACCACATGCTGCCGCTGGGGTCGACGCCAACAAAGATGGCGACGATTGCTGAAATCAGCATGGTCACCAGGTAAACCACGAAGGTTAGCTTGTAAGCTTTGCCGTAGCCGAGGCTGGTTTTTACCACCAGCTTGTTGGCCAGCATCAAGATCAATGCACCGATCAGGGCGCCGATTGCCGCGCCGATCACGGCCATGACAAGGCCCATGAGAACTCCCACTGCTTCCATAGTTAGTCTCTCCCAAGATTTAAGGTTTGGTCGTTGTTCTTGTTGTTGATGTGACGGGTCGCGCCCTAGTATAACCGCCACAAAGAAATTAGCCGCAACGCAGGTAGTTGAGGGAAAATAGCCTTCAACAAGCCGTTCAGGCATTGAAAGCATTCCCGGGAAGGAGGAATTTATCGTGGTTAGCGCAATTGCCAGCCTTGCAACCCTGTTGCTGGGTGTCGCCATTTTGCTGGTAGGACAGGGTCTGCAGATGGTCCTGCTGCCGGTGCGCGCGACCCTGGAACAGTTTTCTGCGCTGGGCATTGGCTATATCGGCGCTTTCTACTTCCTGGGTTTCACCTTTGGCTGCTGGAAAGGTGCGCAGCTTTTGCGCCGCGCGGGCCACGTGCGGGTGTTTGCCGCCATGACTGCTGTGGCTTCGGCCGTGCCGCTGCTGCATGGCTTGTGGGTCAACCTGTGGACCTGGGGCGCGATGCGTTTTGCCACCGGTTTCTGTTTCGCGGTGCTGTACGTGGTGATCGAGAGTTGGTTGAACGAGCGTTCCACCGACGACAACCGTGGCACGGTGTTCTCGGTTTACATCGTCATCAACATGACCATGATTGCCGCCGGTCAGCAGATGTTGCTGCTGGGCGACCCGCTGGAGCTCAACCTGTTTGCGCTGGCGTCGGTGGCCGTGTCCCTGGCTGCGGTTCCGGTGCTGATTTCCCGCGGAGAGCAGCCCGAGCCGATTGAAAGCAGTCACTTTGACTGGCGCTTCCTGTACAAGAATTCTCCCACCGGCATGCTGGGCAGCCTGGCCTCGGGTATCACCAATGGTGCGTTCTGGGCCATGGGCCCGGTGTTTGCCGCCACGGTGACGGGAAATGTGGAAATGGCGGCCTGGTTCATGACCGCCGGCGTGTTGGGCGGTGCAGTGGGTCAGTGGCCATTGGGCTGGTGGTCCGACAAGGTCGACCGGCGCATCGTGCTGGTCACCGCGGCCGTGGGCGGTGCAGCGGTTGGCGTTGCGCTGTGGCTGATGGCCGATAGCGTCGGTCCGCTGGGAACGCTTGGGCTTGGATTCTTATGGGGCGCGATGGCGTTCCCGGTTTACTCGGTGTCAGTCGCCCAGGCCAATGACCGGGCCGACCCGGGCAGCTACGTGATGATATCCAGCGGTCTGCTGTTGATGTACGGTATCGGGGCCGTGCTGGGGCCGTTCCTTTCGTCCGGCATGATGACGTGGCTGGGAAGCGGTGGACTGTTCCTGTACGCGGCGGTTGCGCACGGCGTGCTGGCGGCCTACGTGGCCGCGCGCATGGTGATCGAAAAACGCGTGGGCGAGAACCGGCATACAGAGTTCAGTGACGCGCTGACCTCGGTGATGACCACTTCGCAGGTGTACAGTCACGCCTGCGAGCAAGAGGAGGATGCGGAATGTGCAACCGAACCGGGTGGTGCCGTGACTGATACCGAGCCAGCGCACAGGTGAATTCCTGCCCAGCATGCTTGCCAACCTGATCCGTTCCTCATTGCTCGGCGCCCTTTTGCTGGTGGCCATGTGGGCAACCAGCCTGTGGATCTACGACCGCGAGAAGATGTCCGACGCCCTCGAGTGGCGCTGGGCCGAGCTCAACGATGAGCCGCTGTTCCGCTGGCCGTTCAACTCGCACATGGAACTGTCGGGCGGGCATGGCCTGCGGGTATTCAGCTGGTTTGACGGCACCGTCAGCGGCAATCTTGATGACCCCTATTTCCTGCTGAATCTCGAAGGGCGAAACATCGATGCCCGCCGCTTTCACCTGCTGCGCCTGCGGCTGCACAGCGATGACGAGAACGAGCTGCGCCTGTTCCATTTCCAGGACGACGCGGACGTGATTCATGCCAGTGAGCGCATTCCGTTGCAGGCGGGCTGGCAGGACCTGTCGATTTCGCTGCAAGAACTCGAGTGGCGCTCCAGGAAGCTGTCCGACCCGGCTGGCCAGGAGTCTCCTTCAAGCTGGGGTGGCAACCGGGGCATAGTTACCGCCTTGCGTGTGGACCCGGTGCGCGACGGGCCGTTCGAGGTTGACTGGATAGAGCTTTCGGATGCCGGGCGTCGGCCACAGCCCACGGCCGACATCTCGTATTTCAGCGCTCTGGCGGACCCGCTGTTCCAGACCATGGCCGAACAGCCTGGGCGGACATGGCACATCGCCCACCAGGGTTGGTTACGCACCCCCGAATCATCCCACTGGCAGCGGCGCCAGATTGCGGCAGAATTTCCTTCCGCTGTGGTGTTCCCGCGCCCACCCGAGGCCAGCGAGCTTTCCTACCCGCCGTTTGAGACCGGCCCCCTGTCGGCGTTTATCCCGGCGTGCGTGTTCATCGCCGCGCTACTGTTCCTGGTGGCGCGCGACCAGATTCCACCACCGTGGCGGCAACTGGTTTCGGTGGTGGTGTTGTTTGCGCTGGTTGAGTCTTACCTCTACTGGATGCCGAGCCTTAGCAGCGCCTGGCGTGTCTTGGTGGCGGTGCCTGTGCTGGGTGCGTTGTGGGAGCTTGCGCCCAAGACCCGGCCCGATTTCATTCCGGGCAATCCGCGCGCCTGGCTGATGGTTTCACCCATCCTTGCGGCGTCCGCGCTGTTGCTGCTGCTTTCACCAGACCGGGGGCTGGAGGCGGATCCGCTTCACCGCGAGTTGGTGGTCTATTTCTTCTGGGCAGTGTTCCAGCAGTTCATAGTGGCGGAGCTGGTTTATGAGCGGCTGAAGTCGGTGGCGGGCAAGTCCGCCATTGTGCTGAGCGCGGGCTTTTTCGGCTTTATGCACTTCCCGAACTTCGCCCTGATGGTGGCCACCTTCCTGCTGGGCGTGGCCTTGTTGCATATCTACGACCGCTACCGAAACCTGCTGGCGATTTCCACCGCGCACGCATTTATCGCGGTCAGCTTCAACACCCTGGCGCTGCAGTACGTTTGGCTTTCGCGCACCGTGGGTCCGGAGTTCACCGCGGGGCTGTGAAGGCGAAAAGCGAGCAAATTGGGGATAATGCAAGCATGACGGAGCCAGGCGAACAGAATTTTTTGCGCGCGCTGCTGCGGGAGCACCCGGCGCTGCTGGTGTCTGTGCTTTACGTGGCCGCTTCCACCATCGGCATGGTTTATTCCTGGGCTTTTCTGCGCTACTTCGGAATCAATGTCTTTCACTACGCGCAAATCGGTGATTTCCTGCTGGCCTCGCTCAAGGAGCCATTCACCTGGCTGCTGGTGTTTGCCGCGTTGTTGTTGATGGTGTTCGACAACGCCATGAGCAGAAGGGCGGGGCGCAAGGAAAAGCCGAAGTGGATACGGTGGTACGGCACCGCACGTTACCGTTCCATCAACTACCTGGTGGCCGTGGGTATGGTGGTGCTGTTCCTGTTGGCTTTTGCCGACACGCAGGCGGAGCGTGTGCGCGCCGGCAAGGGTGATTTCGTCAGCGTGACCCTGGCGGATGGCAGTGCGCCCCGCACGAGCGTGTTGCTGGGCACCACCGGTCAGTTCCTGTTTCTTTTCGAGCCGGAGAGTGGGGCGGTGGATGTTCATCCGCACGAAAACGTGCAGACCATTTCAGTTGGAAAGCAGTAGTTGAAGCCCCCGCGTTCGCGCCCAACAAGCGCTCTTACAACCGTCAGGACAGCAAAGCCGCCAGCCCCACGCCAATAAACGTGGCGATGGCGTAGCCGAACAACCCTACCAAAATCCCGGGTGCAATCAGTGGCTTCCAGCCCTTGCTGGCCGCAAGCGCCGCGGCGGGCGCGGGGCCGAGAATGCAGGCGTTGCTGGCGATCATCACCTCGGCGAGGTCCAGGCGGAACAACCGGCCCAGCGCCACGAGTAGCACCAGGTGCACCACCACCATCACCAGGATGAACATCAGGATGGGGAAGGCCTGGCCCACCACCTGGCCGAGATCGGCGCCGGCGCCAATCACCACGAAAAAGATGTACATGAAGAGCGTGCCCATCTCGAACTCCGCGGAAACGTGGCGCAGCAGTGGCCTGGCGAAATTGGCCAGCAGCAGGGTGATGGCAGTGACGATCAGGATGAACAGCGAACCCAGGCCAAAAATCGATGAAATCCACAGGCTGACCGCACACACCAGGAAACTGATCGCCAGGCCGTTGGCCACATGCAGCAGTTTGAACTCGGGCCTTGGTTCGGGCTCTTGCGCTTCACTGGCCGCCTCCCGCACTTCGGCGGAATCACTGAAGAAATCGGACGGCATGGCCCGGCGCACAAATGCGAAAGCCGGTAGCAGCATGAGCAGGATCAGGAACAGCACGGCGCCGGCGGCATCGGCCGAAAGGCCAGCCACGTAAATGGATGAATCCTTGATGCCAAGCGCCTCGGCGGTGGCGACGAAATTGAGCGAGCCGCCGATATAGCTGGCCGCCACCGTGGCGGCGATCTGTGGCTCCTGGGCGCCCAGGTCGATCACCAGGGCGCCAACTATTGCACCCATGAAGGTGGCGCCAGCGGCAACCAGGAACACCCCGAGCATCGATCCGGATTCCCTGAAGATGGTGCGGAAGTCGGCCCGCAACAGCAGCAGCGGAATGGCCAGCGGCACCAGGATGCCGCCGACGGTGTCGTAAGCCGGCGCGCTGTGCGGGATCAGCCCCAGGTTGGAGGCCGCCATGGCCACCGCCAGCAGAATCAGTGGCCCGCCAAGTTTCTGCCCCCAGGGCTTTGCCTCGGCCCAAAAGCCGAACGCCACGATCATCATGATCGTGGCGCTCAGGGCAAAAGTCTGGTCTGGTGCGATCAGCGGAAGTTCCACCTCACCACCGCGCCGTAGGTGCGTGGCCTGGCCGGGGTACCGAGCGAGGCGCTGGTAAAGCTGGACTGGAAGTTGGTCCAGGCGTCCTCGTCAAACAGGTTGGTCACGTAGAGCGAAAAGTCGAAGTCGCCCACGCTGAAGCCGCCGCGCAGGTCGACCAGGCTGTAGCTGTCCAGGTCCACCCTGGGGTTGGAGCCCATGTAGAAGGTGCCGTCGCTGGCGGTGTAGCCCGGGAAGCCAACTGGCATGTCGTCCTTCCAGCGCCATGATGCGCCGACGTACGAGGGCAGTGTGCCCATGTCGAAGCGGTAGTCGAAATCCACAACCGCCTGCCACTGGGGCGTGCCCGGCAGCTGCTCGCCATCGCGGCCACCCACGGCTGGCTCGTCGGAGCCCAGTTCGGCATTGGTGTAGGAGATGGTCGAGGTGACGGTCAGGGCATCGGTAAGGGCGTAGCCAAAGGCTGCTTCGATACCGCGGCTCACCGCCTTGTCGGCGTTGCTGGCCACGGTCACGCTGCCCACGGTGAGGTTGACGATGTAGTCTTCCCAATCGATATAAAAAGCCGCCAGGTCGTAGTTGAAGCGGCCATCAGCCGAGCTGCCCTTGACGCCAAACTCGTAGCTCCACAGGGTGTCGGGCTCGTAGAACGGGCTGCTCAGCTGGTTGCCCTCGGGGTCGAGGATCAGGAAGTTTGCGCCACCGGGCCGGTAGCCGCTTGCGACTCTTGCGTAGTACGAGGTGTTGTCACCGGCCCGGTAGCGCAGGTTGAACAGGAAATTGGTTACGTCGTCTTCAATTTCTGACAGTGGCAGGGGCGCGACTAGCGGGCCCACTGCCTCCAGGACCACGTCGTTGGAGTAATCGGCATAACGCATTCCCACGCTGGCATCCAGGTTGTCATTGAAGTACCAGGTACCGGTGGCGTACAGCGATGTTTCCTTGTACGTGGAAGGGAAGTTGGCAAAGAAGAAGTCAGGTTCGGCCGGGGTGGTATCCAGGCGCTGAACGTTGTGACCGTCTTCCTTGGTGTAATAGGCACCCAGGATCCATTCAAACTTCTTGTTGGATTCGGAAACCAGGCGCAACTCGTGCGTGTCCTTGTCGAAACCCAGGTCGCCGACGAAAATTGCCGAGGTGTGCGGCGCATTTTCCGGGTAGAACAGGTCTGCAAACTCCGCGAACGGGATAGTCAGGTCCTGCGACTGCACGAACTGCATTTCCTGTTGGCTGCCGGCGTAGGTCAATTCACCAAATCCGAGGTCATACTTGACGGTAAGGCCCAGCAACTCGGCCTCGTAGGTGCTGGGGTTGACGTCGCCCTGGCCGGTTTCGTAGCGGCCGTACCACGGCTCTGCCGCGCCGATTCCGGGCAGCAGCATGTCCTGTGCGAAGTTGGCCTGAACCTGGGCGAGGCCGTCCTGGGTGGACTTGAGGTACATGCCCAGGAACTTGATGTCCAGCTTGTCGGTAACTGCCCAGCGTACAGAGCCAGAGCCACCGTAGTACTCGTAGTCATCCCATTCCTCGCGCGGAATCACCACGTTGTCGATGTAGCCGGTTTTTTCTTCCCAGAAACCGGTCAGGCTGACACCCAGGGTGTCGGTGGCAATCGGGCCATTCAGGTTGAAGCGGTAAAGCTGGTTAAGCCCGCCGCCGCTGGTATCCGAAAGGTCGGCCGAAATGCTGCCGGTCCATTCCTCCAGCGAAGGTTCGCGGGTGTTGAATTTCAGTATGCCGCCCATGGCGCTGGCGCCGTAGAGCGTGCCCTGGGGGCCCTTGATTACATCCAGGGTCTGCAGGTCGAGCAGGGTGCCATCCAGCGGAAACGAGTTGGTGTACACCGTGGAGCTACCGAAAGGTATTTCGTCGATGTAACTGGTTACGCCGGCCGACAGCACGGAGTTGATGCCGCGAATATAAACCGGGTTAAAAAACGTGCCGCCGCCGTCCAGGACAGAAACACCGGGCACGAAAGGCAGAATGTCGGACAAGCCGGTAAGGCCGGCGTCGGCAAATTCCTGCGGATTGATCACCGATACGGCCAGGGCAACATCTTGCAATTGCTCCTCGCGCCGGGAAGCAGTAACGATCACTTCTTCCAACAGTCCCGCGCCGTCTTCGCCGGACTCCTGGGCGTACGCCGCCGTGCTGGCTGCCGCGCTTGCGGCAAGGGCCAACGCTAGCGCAGGGGTTTCTAAAAACCGTTTATGTAACTTGTGCATGAATGTGCCCGCCTGTGTTAATCGGCCGCTGTGCGGCAGAGTTGCGTTGCGTGGGCCTGTGCCGGCCCCTCGCTTCGCATACTAATCCTGCCCAGGAAAAATCTACTAGTCTGATTCGACTATTTACTGTGCAGATTCGGCGGCGGGGCTAAAACCAGCCCTGCGGTTTGCTAGTCGATGCGTGAGCGGCGCCATTGCTTGGGCGTGCATTCGTTAAGACGCCGGAAAGCGCGTGAGAATGCCGAGTGATCTTCGTAACCGACGATGTCGGCGATGTCTGAGATGGAGTGCCTGTTGTCCTTCAACAGCAGCTTGGCCGCCTGCATCCGCTTTTCAATGCAGTACTGCATCACGGTGGTGCCGTGAAGCCTCTTGAAGCCGCTTTTCAGCTGGGTCTCAGAGATGCCAAGCTGCTGCGCCAACTGCGGCAGGGCCGGTGGGTTCACGTACTCCATGTTGAGAATGGTGCGCGCTTTGCGGATTTTCTCGCCGTAGGGCAGGTCGAGGTCGAGGGTGTGGTCATCGGAAAGCGCCTGGCTGTTCTTCAGGATCTGCAGGCCGGCGCACAGGAGCTCATCGAACTTGGCGCGCATCCAGTGGCCCTGGAGACTGCCGGAAACCGGCAAATGGAAGCACGACCAGATCGCATCGCGGTGTACTTCTTCGAGGAAGTAAACCCGTTGGCGAGGCTTGCTGTGGCGCCCCTCCATTGAATCCACCAACCACTCCGGATACGCATCGCGCCGTTCCCCAAGCCGCTCAAGCAGCCCGGACAGCGTGGTGTGGATGACCACGTGGCGGATCGGCACGTTGGTTTTTGGTACCCGGTAAGTGGTGGTTCTTCGCGGGATGCAGGAAACCACCAGCGCCGGGCCCAGGTCGTGCACATGCTTGCGCTTGCCCAGGAACTCCGAGCGCTTGACGGTGGAGACAAACTGGAAGCTGAGGATGTCCTCCACGGTGTTGCTGATCGCCAGGGGCTTTCGAACCACGGCGTCGTCAATTTCCAGGATGCGGTCGGCGTCGATGCGAAAGCACGCCAGGCCATCGAACATCAGGTTGGGAAAATCGTGGTAGAAACTGCTGTCGGCCGCGGAGTGAAAGTGGGTGATGCGCGCGGCCCCTGCAAACAGCTTGTCCAGCCCTTTCTGGGAGAGCTGGTCGATATCCAGGTCGGGTGAAACTTCAACGCAGGTTTCGTCGCCAAACTTCATGGCTCACTCAGCCGCTCATCAGCAAGGAAGTAGGCCCATTATAGGAACGCCTGCCGAATCTGCACATACTGTGGGCGGTTTGGCCTAACCCGATTTGCCATCCCGCCGCTATGATCGATGCGGTCCCACAGAATAGATTCCAAAGGAACGCCCATGAGACGCCTTCTCCCTGGTTTGATCGGCGGCTTGATTACCGCCCTGTTTACTCCCGCCCTCTTTGCGGCGCCACAACTGGATGACCCGGCCCAACTCGAGGCCTTCGTGGACGGCGTGGTTAAGCCGCTCATGGTGAATAACTCCAGCCCTTCGGGCACCGTGGCCATCGTCAAGAACGGCGAGTTGCTTCTTGCCAAGGGATACGGTTTCGAGGACATCAGCGAGCAGGAGCCGGTTGACCCGTTCAGCACACTGTTCCGCCCCGGTTCAGTGTCCAAGTTGTTTACCTGGGTGGCGGTGATGCAGCAGGTAGAGCAGGGCAAGCTGGACCTGGATGCGGATGTGAACCAGTACCTGGAGAATTTCCAGATCGAGGATACTTTCGAGCAGCCCGTCACGCTGTGGCACATCCTCACCCACAGCGCAGGTTTTGAGGACGGCGGCCTGGGCTACCTGATTATCGAGGATCCGGACCGCGCAGTTCCCCTGGATGAGGCAATGGCGCAATACCAGCCCAAGCGGGTTAACCCGCCTGGCGCGCAAACCGCCTATTCCAACTACGCCACCGCCCTGGCCGGCCTGATCGTGGCCAATGTTTCCGGCCTGTCGTTCAACGAATACATCCAGCAGAACATTTTTGACCCGCTGGGCATGACCAACTCCAGCTTCGAAGAGCCCCTGCCAGGTCGCCTGGCAGAACGCATGGCCATCAGCTATAGCACCGAGGCGGGTGACTTTGTTGAAAAGCCCTTTGAAATTGTCGCCAGCTTTGGCCCGGCTGGCGCGCTGTCTTCCACCGCCACCGACATGGTGCGTTTCGGGCAGGCCGTGCTGAACGGCGGCGCCCTGGATGGCAACCGCATCCTGCGCGAAGAAACCATGGCGCAGATGCTGCAAAACCAGTTCAGCCATGACGAGCGGCTGATGGGCATGGGGCTGGGTTTTTACGCCAGTGACTACAACGGCTACCGGGTGATGGGCCATGGCGGTGATACCCAGTGGTTCCATTCCTACCTGGGCATAGACGCGGCCAATGACCTGACCTTTTTTGTTTCCTTTGGCGGTCCGGGCGGCAGCGAGGTTCGGACCTCTTTTGCGCCGGCTTTTTACAAGGAGTTCTTCCCGCGCATGGAAGCGCCTCCTGTTCCCCCGGAAGACTTCACCAGCCGGGCGATGAAGTACGCCGGGGCTTACGGTTTCTGGCGCAGTAACTTCTCGAAGGTTGAAAAGGCCATGGGCCTGGGCGGAGGCGTGACCGTCATGCCCACCGCCAACAACACGCTGGCGGTGGCGCTTGGCGACAACGTCAAGCAGTACGCCGAGGTGGAAGAAAACCTGTTCCGCGAGGTCAATCCCAACGTCGCCTTGTTGGGCGGCATGAGCCCTCGCCTGATGGCGTTCCAGGAAAATGAATCTGGCGAAATTACCGGCTTCATTCTCGATGGCCTGCCGTTCATGTCGCTGCGCAAGCTTTCAGCTTACGAAACAGCGAACTTCAGTTTCACCTGGCTGGCCATTTCACTGGTTATCCTGCTGGCCGTGTTGCTGCGGCGCTTCTACCAGCGTGCCGCCATTCGCAGCCTGGGCGCGCAGGACCGCAGCGCCATCCGGGCCGCGGTGATCGCTGCTGCGGCTAACTGGGTGACCGTGTTGCTTGGCGTGATCGTGATTTCGGTGGTATCTGACCGGCTGATGGCCGAAGTTCCGGTGCTGCTCAAGATCTGGCTGGTGCTACCGGTCATCGCCACCCTGGCGGGCCTTTACCTGCTGTTCAAGACCTTCTCGGTCTGGAGCGGCGGGCTGCTGGGTGGAACCTGGGCACGGGTGCGTTACAGCTTCGTGTGCCTGGCCGGCCTGTTCATGTGCTGGTTCTACTACTTCTGGAACATCCTCGGCTGGCAGTACTTCTAAGCGGGCAATCAAGGAGCTCTTATGACGATTTCAAGGCGACAGTTTGTGGCTGGCGCAGCCGGCGCGGTTGCGGCTTCCCCTTTTGTCAACGTGGGCAAGTACCGCCTGTTCGCGGCCAGCCAGTACGAGTACAGCGAGCGTGCGATCACCCTGGTGAACGATTCTATGGTGATCGACATGCTCTCGCTGTTCGACCTGGTGCGTCCGTTGCGCGCTTTTGGTGATGGCAGCGATCCGCATATCTACACCCGCGAGGAGCTGCTGGCGATTCGCGATTCGGGTATCGACGTTTTTCATCCGGCAGTTGGGCTTGGCGGGCCATCCGTGCAGCTTGACGTGATGGACTTCCTGGCCGGCTTCAACGGCCTGGTGGCCGAGCACCCCGACCTGCTGATGCGGGTGGATTCGGTGGCCGACCTCGACGCGGTTCGGGAACGCAACAAGGTGGGGCTGATCCTGGGCATCCAGAACTCCAGCCATTTCCAGGCGGTTTCAGACGTGCGCCGTTACTACCACATCGGCCAGCGCGTCTCGCAGCTTACCTACAACACCCAGAACATGATTGCTTCGGGTTCCACCGACCGCGCCGACGGCGGCATCAGCGATTTTGGCGAAACCATCGTCGCGGCGATGAACGAGGTGGGCATGGCGGTGGATGTTTCCCACTGCGGTGACCAGACCACGCTGGATGCATTCGAGCTATCCGAGGCGCCGGTGCTGATCACGCATTCCAATTGCCGGGCGCTGGCGCCGGGACACCCACGCTGCAAGACCGACGAGGCCATCGTCAAAATGGCGGCGCAGGACGGAGTGATGGGCGTGACCGGGGTGCGCAACTTCGTCAAGAACGACGAGCCGACCACCATTGAGCACTACCTCGACCACATCGACCATATCGCGAACCTGGTGGGCATCGAATTTGCCGGCATCGGCACCGATGCCGACCTGGCTGGCTACGACGCACTGCCCGAGGATATCTACGAGGGGCTCAAGTCGGGCTACAAGGACAGCTACTCGTTCCGCGAAAAGATCGACATTGAAGGCCTGGACCACCCGAAGAAAATGTATGACATCGCCGAGGGGCTCGTGCGCCGCGGTTACAGCAATTCCGACATCAGGGGCGTATTGGGCGGCAACTTCCGGCGCGCCCTGGGCGAAATCTGGATCAGTTAGGGCAAGGAAGCAAAAACATGATTGAAGTTGAAGTCAGCACAGAAACCTGGGCGTTGAAGCGGCCATTCCGCATAACCGGGCACGAGTTTCGTTCAGTGGATCTTCTGTGCGTTACCCTTCGCGAGAACGGCTATGCCGGCCGAGGCGAAGGTACCGGCGTTTACTACCTGGATGAAACCGGCGAGGGCATGGCCGAGCAGGCCCTGTCGATTGCCGCGGATCTGCGCAACGGCGCGGGCCGGCAGGAATTGCTTGAGCTGCTGCCGACCGGCGGTGCGCGCAACGCGGTTGATTGCGCGCTGTGGGACCTGGAAGCCAAGCGCGCCGACAAGCGCATCTGGGAACTGACCGCCATCTATCCGGGCCAGACCAGTTCGTCGCTCACGGTTGGCATCGGCTCGCTGGATGAAATGGCCAACGCCGCGCGAACACTGGATACCCAGACCATCAAGGTCAAGCTGGATGGCGAGTTTCCGCTGGAGCGCCTCACCGCCATACGCGAGGTGCGCCCCGATGCGGAGATCATCGTCGATGTAAATGGCGGTTGGACGTTTGAACAACTGGTTGAAGTGGCGCCAGCGGCCGCCAGGCTGGGTGTCGCCATGATTGAACAGCCACTGCCGCGCGGCGCTGACGACCAACTCGAGGGCTACAAGTCACCTGTGCCCCTGTGTGCGGACGAGTCCTGCCTGAGCCTGGCGGAGTTTGAGCAGGCTGCGCGCCGCTACCAGATGATCAATATCAAGCTGGACAAATGTGGTGGCCTGACCGAAGGGCTGCTGCTGGCCGAGCGGGCCGAGGCTGCCGGTATCGAGTTGATGGTAGGAAACATGATGGGAACCTCCCTGGCGATGGCGCCGGCCTACGTGGTGGCGCAGCTTTGTCGTTATGCCGACCTGGATGGCGCCCTGTTTCTTGAAGGCGATCG
This sequence comes from Gammaproteobacteria bacterium, assembly GCA_030428105.1. Lineage (GTDB taxonomy): Bacteria > Pseudomonadota > Gammaproteobacteria > Xanthomonadales > SZUA-36 > JAUIBE01. The sequence goes on along the minus strand of JAUIBE010000002.1, from coordinate 10,522 downwards.
CGACCACGCGATGCAATTTGCCGATGGCATCCTGAGCGCGCCGACCGCCGAGTTGTGGGGCTGATGATGCTTAAGACGGTGTCTGTCCGCGCCGGGCTGTGCGCCCTGGCGGTGCTTCCTTCATTGCTTGCGGCCGCGCCTTCTGAGCGTGACATCGATCGCGCAGTGGTACGCGCCATGGATACGTTCGATGTGCCGGGCATGACGGTGGCGGTGGTGCAGGATGGCGAGGTTGCCTACGCGAAAGGGCACGGCATTGTTGAAATGGATCGGCCCGGCCAGGTGGACGAGCACACCCTGTACCGGATCGGCTCGGTTTCCAAGGCATTCACCGCCGCGGCGCTGGCGGTGCTGGCCGATGACGGCAAACTCAGCTTTGACGACCGGGTGATCGACCACATCCCCGAATTCCAGATGTACGACGCCTGGGTGACCCGCGAATTCACCATTCGCGACCTGCTCACCCACCGCAGCGGCCTGCCGCTAGGCGCCGGCGACCTGCTGATTTTTCCGGATGGCGATTCGACCGCGGCTGACATTATTCGCGCCTTTCGTTACCTGCAACCGACCAGCAGTTTCCGCTCCAAATACGACTACGACAACCTGATGTACATCGCCGCCGGCGAAGTGGTTGCGCGGGCCTCGGGAATGACTTTCGAGGCGTTCGTGGAGCAGCGCCTGCTACGGCCGCTGGGCATGGAAGGCTGCGTGGCTTCACCGGAGCGCAGCTCGGCCGACTGGGTGGTGGCGACCCCGCACCTGTTCGTGGAAGACGAGTTGCAGGTCACCGGCTCGGGCCTGACCCCGGTTTCTGCGCCGGCCGGCGGTATTACCTGCAGCGCGACGGGCATGACGCGGTGGATGAATATGATGCTCAACCAGGGCGTCATGGAGGATGGCGAAACGCTGCTTTCGCCTGCCCAGTACGCGCAACTGATCCAGCCGGTGACGCTGGTGCCCACCCCTGGCTACATGGAAGACCATGCCGGCGCCCACCTCAGCGCCTACGCCCTGGGCTGGAACGTCACATCGTTTTACGGCGAGCCGCTGCTGGCCCACGCCGGTGGGGTGTGGGGCATGACCACCTACCTGATGCTGTTCCCCGACCAAAACCTGGGCGTGTTTGCCAGCGTCAACCTGATGTCGCCGGCATCGCGCGCGGTGGTGATGGAGATTGCCGACGAATTCCTGGCCGAGGAAAGCGGAAGCGAGAACAAGGACTGGATAGGCCTGATGGACGGGTTGTACAAGGCCGGCCTGGCGCGCGCCGAAGAAGCAGTAGCTGCCGCCAACGAATCACGCGCGGCAGAAAGCAAGCCGAGCTTGCCCCTGGAAGCCTATGTCGGAACTTTCCAGGACCCATGGTATGGAACCATCCACATCAGCCTGGAAGATGGTGCGTTGTGGTTTCGTTCGGATCGGAACCAACCGCTGCAAGGGCGGCTGGAACACTTCCAGTACGACACGTTCATCGCGCGCTGGAACGACCGCCGCCTGAAGGCGGATGCCTATGTCTCCTTCACCCTTACGCCCGAGGGCGAGGCTGATCGAATCAAGATGAAGGCGGTGTCACCTGCCACCGACTTCTCATTCGATTTTCACGACCTCGACCTGGTGCGTGTGCCTGCCGCCAACTAGTTTTTGCTGATGCCCCAGATGCCGGTGCCCTTGGCGGCGATAAACAGGAACACGAAGGCGTACAGCGATGCCGCATCGCCGTTGTTCATGATTGGCAACCACTTCTCGGAACTGTAGTGACCCATCCAATAGGCCGCCGCGCCCATGCCTGAGCACAGGAACGCCACCGGGCGGGTGTAGAGCCCGACCATCACCAGCGCGCCGCCGATCAGCTCGATGGGCATGGCGATCCACATCTTGCTGAACTGGAACGATTCCGCATTGATAAAACGGACCAGCTTGGTCCAGCCGTGACAGGCGAACAGGAAGCCGGTGGTAATGCGCATCAGCGCGTAGGTTTGCTCTTGGTACTTGCTCATGAATCCAGCCATGGTTTTGCTTTCTCCTGTCGAAATTGCTTGTTGTTCTGGACGCGGGCGCCACGCCCGCAGATTGGGACGGTGCACTAGCCTAGCACGAATAAATGCCCATAAATCCGGGGCAGAAGGTGCGAAATCGGGCGCTGGTTTTCGCAGTGGAAGGACGCTGGCCTAGCTGTCGCGGCAGCGTTGCGGCTTATCCATATCCAGCCCGGTGCTGCGGCACGACCAGGTGACGATGTCGTCCTTGATTGTGCCGGCAATATGCAGGGTCGGGTTGATGTTCAGGCCCGTGTTGTCGGTAACCAGGGTGATGATGGGCGCCTTGCAGGTGCCACCAACGGTTACCGATTTGACGTAGTGCGAATGGGGAAAATCGTGACCGATAAACTCTTCGCTGAGTTCCGCCAACGCGGGGTCTGCGGCGCAGGTGATGACAATATCAATCTTCGCCGTTTCCGCAACGGACAAGGCTTCAGACACCTTGCTGCGGGTGTCGTAATTGGACAACCAGGAATCGATGCTGGACAACAAGATGGCCACAGCAGACAGAATCATCAGGAACTCGACGAACGAGAACCCGCTTGGCGGCGCGGATTTAGCCGGTGCGTTCATGTATTCCCCCCGCAGGAACACTTGGTTTTTGCTCACTCCGATCCCTTGTGAGCAGCCAAAAAAAAGGCCAGCCGGGACACCTTCCCTGGCTAGCCTATCCCTCTAGATTACACAGTGCGATGGCGTATGGCAACTGGGGCAGAGGGTCCTGACTGGCCCGTGGCTGGCTTACCCACGGATGCCAGGCAGCTTCCATCGCGTGGCAGGGGCGTTTCGGCGGTTTAGGGCTACCCACTTGCGGGCCGAGGGCGCAATCTGAAGGCTGGCCCACTGAGGGAGTTCGTCATGCAGTTGCGCAACACCATGATCGCGTTGGTTCTTTTGGTCTCGCCCGGCTTCGGCTCGGCCCTGTTCGCCCAGGATGCACCGCCACCACCGCCAAAGGTTTGTGAAGAAAGCCCCGAGTTCAACCAGTGGGATTTCTGGCTGGGTGACTGGAAGGTCTACAGCAACAACGAAGAGCGGACCCTGTTTGGCACCAACTCCATCACCAAGCACCACGCCAATTGCCTGGTGAAAGAGTCGTGGGTTGATGCCAACGGCAATGGCGGCTTCTCGATGAACTTCTACAACCCGGTGCGTGGTCACTGGCGCCAGGTGTGGGTTTCCAACAGTTGGTTCATTGACTACCAGGGCGGGCTGAACGACCAGGGCCAGATGGTGCTGGAAGGCGAATCCGACCAGTACGCATCCAACACCACCACGCGGTTCAAGGGCGTATGGACGCCCGAGGAAAACGGCGATGTGATCCAGCGCTTCGAGACTTTTGATGACGAAAGCGGGGAATGGAAGGTGGTTTTCGAGGCGCGTTACGTCAAGCAGTAAACATTGCTTCCAGGCGGGCGTGAATTGCGCCAGTTTGCGCGGGCTTGTGTGCACCACGCCAGGCCCAGGACTTTGGGCAAGGCCGCGTCGAGAACAAGCTGGTACGCTTGCTTGCTGATTCATCCGGCAGCACGAGGAGCAAGCAATGTCCGCCAGCACCAACAAGGCAATTGTCCAGCGCTTTTACGACGCCAGCAACGCGGGTGACATGGAAACATCCATGAACCTGATCGCAGATGACATTCGCTGGACCAACATTGGAACGACTTCGCTCTCGGGCACGTTCGTGGGCAAACAAGCGTTGATGGAAAAGCTCCTGGGGCCGCTGTTTTCCAGTCTGAAAGCGGGTATCAGGATGACCGTGCAACGGTTGGTGGCGGAAGACGACCACGTGGTTGCGTTGGCATCCGGAGCGGCCGAAACCCATGACGGAAAACCCTACAACAACAGCTATTGCTGGGTTATCCGGATCAGGGATGGAAAGTTTGCAGAGGTGACCGAGTACGCGGATACCGCGCTGGTGGACGCGACCTTCGGTTAGCTCTGGTGCACAGGGAGGTGTGCGGCAACTAAACTCTCTAGCGATCGTGGCCCGGATCGATCTGGGGCGTTTCTTCAACCGGGAACGGTCCGTCTGCAAAAGTCTGTTCGTGATAGCCCTTCTTGCCAACCTGGACCGCCAGTTCGCTGCGATAGTCACGGCCGTCCTGCAAGGCGGCAATCGCGCCCTTGAAGTTGAGTTCGGGCTCCCAGCCCAGCGTCTTGCGCGCTAACGTGCTGTCGTAGATGCGGCCAATGGATTGGAACATCTTCCATCCCCGGTCGGCGTAGACCTCGGCATATCCGGGCACATAGCGAGCCACGACCGAGGGTGTGTCAACGGCCAGGGCACCAACATCGTCACGGGTAAAAGGGCTGGCGGCGCTGATGATGAAGGTGCCAAAACCCAGCTCCGGCGCCTTGTTGAGGGCCGCAACGTGGGCTGTGACCATGTCGTGGATATCTGCCCGCCTGAACAGCAGTTCGTTGAGCTTCAGGTTGTCATCATCGAATGCATCGCGCTTGTGGCGGTTGTCGTCGTCCTCCGGAAAGAACCGCGAGGTGCGCAACACCACGCAGGGCAACGCCAGGTTGCGGTTGAACATGCGGCAGAGATTTTCCGCCGCCAGCTTGGTCACCCCGTAAATGTTTTTCGGCTGCGGCTGCATCGCCTCGGTCACCCAAACGGCGGGCTCGCCCGGCGCCGGACGCATGGCGTCGCCAAAAGTGCTGGTGGTGCTGGTAAACACGAATGACTGCACCCGGTGACGAACCGCGGCTTCGAGCAGGTTCAGGGTTCCGCTGATATTGGTATCGACAAACGCCTGGCGGCTGTGGGTGGCCACGTGCGGCTTGTGCAGGGTGGCCGCGTGAATGATGGCATCAACGCCCGCAGTGCAGGCATCGACAAACTCAGCGTCCCCAATCGAGCCCACGTGGCTGGTGAACTCTGATGGCTTGATGTCGAGACCGACGGGACGCATGCCGATGGCATCCAGGTGGCGCATTAGCCCTTCACCCAGGTGACCGGCGCTACCGGTGACGAGGATTTTCATGGGTGAATTGTATCGCTCTGATGTGCGACCGAACAAAAAAGCGGCCGGTGGCTTGTGTTACTCGCGAGGCTTCGCGATCGAGCAATGTATGTCGCGGCTACCCGCCCTTAGCGGCACTCCAGTCCCAACGATGGAGCGAGTTGCTCGATTGCCAGCGTCTGCTTGCCGTCCAGTCCGTCAAGCTCGGCCGTTCCTGTTGGGCAATCCTCCATGATCAGGCGCAAAACGCCCCATGGTTCTTCAACGATATTTTCGGGGTCAATCTCGCTGAAGGTTCCGCCGCTGACTTGAATCATTTGAATTTCGAGCGGTTGGGCCAGTTCTACCGGTCCTGACCACACCCCGATCAACCACAACGGGTCTCCGGCAGCATCGAAGCCGTAAAAATAAACAATGCCCGTTTCATCGTCGATCTTGTGGATGGCAAGACCCTGGCCGGAGGTTGACGGGTCAAACCAGGAGGCCGTCAGGCTATCCGAGAAATTGGTCCACTCCTGCCCGGCGCAGAAATCGCCCGCGACGGTTCCCAACCTGGTGACGTTGAGGGATTTTTCTACCGGACCCAGGCCGTCGAACTGACCACTGAGAGTGATTATCCCGCCGTCGCAATATCCTGGAGTAAACGTGAAGCTACCCCATGTTTGTTCACTGATAGCGCCGGGATCGAAACCTTCGAAAGTGCCGCCAGATGCACGGGTTGCGACAAACTCAATCGGCTCATTCCAGTTCATCTCACCTTCGTGAACACCAATAAGCCAGAATCGATCGCCGTTTTCGTCGTAGCCATAGTAGTAGCCAACTGCGAGGCCAAATTGGGGGTTGAAGGGGTTTGACTTGTGCTCCTGGACGGCATGAATCATGAAGCCTTCGCCAGCGGACGAAGGATTGAACCATGAACCCGTCATGGTCCGCTCGACCGCAGGTGTTGCCACCACATCTTCCTTGTTCTCGCAGCCGGGAGCGTTGGACCCAATACTCACTTCGTTCAACACATCAGGAACGAATGGGATTTGCGTTTGCACCCCGGGTCCTGGCCCAGGCGCATCATGATCAACAACATCTAGGAGTGGGGCCAGTGCACTGCAATCGGAGAGTAACGGGTTGTGACTGACCTGAATATTGCGTGCGGATATCAGCGAATCGAGGCCGTCGAGGCTCTCAAGCGCAGGATTCTGTCGGACGATGAGATACCCCACGAAAGGGTCGTCTGGCGGGATGTCTGTGTGTTCGTCGTATAGTTGGGCCAGCGAGCCGAGGCCTTGCATGCTAGCCAGCGATGGGTTGGAGGTGACGTCAAGACGCTTGGCCTTCGCAAGGTTCTCCAGCCCAACAAAGTTCTCCAACGACGCATTATTTGTGACCCGAATATTTTCTGCCGAGGTAAGCCATTCAAGCCCCTTGAAGTTCTTCAATGCCTTGTTTTGTTGAACATTCAAGGAAACTGGAATCGTGGAGTTTGCGATCAGGCCTTCGAAACTAACCAGTTTGTCGTTCCCCCAAACTACCACCGCTCCAAGACGTTCGAATGCAGGAAGCCCTTGGAGATTTAGAAGCCCGTGACTGGAAACGATCTCAATATTCGGCCAACTGCCGAAATCCAACTCTGATAGTCCCGAGAGGGTTGTCAGTTTGGGATTACCAGCAATTCTCAACAACCATTGCAGAGTCAGGTCCGGCCCCAGGCCCTGGAGGCTGGTGAGGTTCTCGTTGTTCGCAACAATCAGTCTTTGCGAGATGTATTCCAACCCGGACAAGCCAGTCAGGCTTGTGATTGACGGGTTTTGGGTGACAGAAAGAATTCCGTAGACGGTCTCCAGCGACTCCAGGCCTTCGAGCGAAGTCAAACTGGGGTTATCCGTGATGTTCAAGCCATGAGAATTCTCAGAGCCAACCCTCACAAGGCCCTGGAGGGGTCCCAGGTCTTCAATGTCCTCGCCCGAAATCGCCAGTGGGAAGTCCAGCGCGTCGCAGGGTCCGTAACTTGCCTGAAACTCATCCACGTCCTGTTGAGAAGACAGGACGAGATAGTCTTGCGTATTGCAGATTTGAGCGGCAAGTGGGACAGGCGCCAAAAAGATTGCGATGGCCGGTCCTAATTTAAGAAGCGAAGCGTGCACGTTTTGATTTTAAAGGATTGAGCGAAGCTAGCTGGGAGGCAATAGCTACTGAGCGTGATTGTATTCACATGTCAAAAAACGTGGTGGCCAGGGGCGGAATCGAACCACCGACACGCGGATTTTCAATCCGCTGCTCTACCAACTGAGCTACCTGGCCATCGTAAGGCTGGTTTGGCCGCAAAGATGCAGCCGAAGGCGCGGTATTAAACCCGCTGGGCACTCCGAAGTCAACCTGAAACAAGTCTGCGGTCAACCCGGGCACATGACCCGGCGGGATGGCCAGTTTAAACTCAAGGCCTTCCGCAATAAAGCATCCGGACCCAGCACCCATTGATTGCCCGCTCATTTCCAGCTTGTTGGAAGTTCGCTCTTGGCCTTCTCGCCAGTGGCGCGGTGTTTTTCCACGCCCCTGCCTGGGCGCAGTCTGGTGTGGCCAGCGCGGCGGCGGAGGCGACCATTTTCGAGCAGCCATCCGGCTGGAATGCCGGTGGCTACGCCACCATCTGCGTGGGCAACCTGGATGGCTTCGTCATTACCCGTCGCGCCTTTGTGCGTTTCGACCTGCCCGCCATTCCGGCAGGAGCGGTGGTGACCCGAGTGGTTTACCAGTTCACCCAGGTGCGGGTGCGTCACATGGGGGCGGGCGCGCCTAAGTCTGCGACCCTGGAGTTGCGGCGGGTTGAGGAGACCTGGGAAGAAGGCGCCGGAATCCGCGTGACTGCAGCCTGTGGCGGCGGCTCGGAGGTTCCCGGGGTTACCTGGGCAAACGCGCCAGCGGTGCAGGCCGATGCCAGCGCCACCGCGCCGCTTTCCAGTGCCGGCGGCACCTCCTCCATCGATACCGATTCTGGCTCAGCCAACGATGGCCTGATTGCCGATGTGCAGGCGTGGGTGGATAACCCGGCCGGCAACTTTGGCTGGGAATACCGGATCGCCGAGGAAGATGTCCTGGACAACGCGCGGCTGGTTGAGCCTGGCAGCTTTACGGTGTTCTGGACACTGGGGCTGGAATTCGAGGACGGTTTCGAGAGCCCCTGAGGCTTTAGTCGCTTTCTGCCAGTCTTAGCAGTAATTCGTTCGCCAGCGCGCGCTGCCCCTTGAACAAGGCGATGGCCACGTTGATCTCAGATACGCGAAAGCGAAGCTGTCGCGCCACGTCAGGGTTAGACCGAAACTCGGCAACGGCGCGGCTCAACTCGAAATCCTCCGGGTTCAGGCCGCAAAAGCCTTCAGCGGTGGCGGGGCTGGTGTAGGGATCCGTTGCCGCTTCGAGTTCGGCGCTCGATGTTTCGATGGCGGAAAGCGGCCCGGACAATGGGTTTTCACCACTGGAGGCATCGCAAGCCTCGTGAATGGCCACTTGCAGCTTGTTAGGAATGATGCCCCGCGCTGTCTCGCGGTAAACACGCGGCAAATCCCACAAATGCTGGCGAGTCTCGGTAACGCGGTGATAGTCGGCCAGGTCAATACGAAACTGGACATCGCTCAGCAGGGAGAGGCCGCCGGTGCTCTGCAGGTCGTTGTAGGTGGAAGACTCGGTGCGGAACGGCCATTCCTCGGCCGCGTTAAAAGCCGCGAACATGAGCTGGAAATCATCCAGTGGCTTGACGCCATCCAGGTCTGCCAACGTCATCAGGCCGTGGGCGCTAACGCTGCGGAAATAATCGATTATCGCATCCATGTTGGCTACATCGCGTTCGAGGTCGGCTTTGAGGCGTTCGCGGTAAATGGCCTCTTTCTTGGCGTTTTGACGATCCTCAACCCATGTGTCCACCGCCAGCGCGGAAAACACACCCAGCGCGATCACCAGGAATTCAATGCCTAACCAGCGCCAGCGTTTAGTCAGTTCCAACCTGCGGATTACTCCAGTCGTACGAGATGCTGCTCGATCCACGGAACGAGCTGTTCAAAGCCACAGTCGTTTCGCTCCAGCCTGCCGACGATAAAATCGTACGCCTCGCTTGGGTCAACACGAATCTTCCAGCCATTCAGTCGCAGAAACACATCGGCTGTAAAGAATGCCACGCGCTTGTTGCCATCTACAAACGCGCGGTTGTTGATAAGAGACTCGAATAGCGCAGCGGCCATCTGCGCGAGACCATCATAGTAGCCGGTCTGTGGCCGGTAAATCGCGCTTTCCAGAAGGCCTTTGTCTCTTAAGCCTGGCGTTCCGCCGAATCGCTTGATCGAAGCCTCCTGGATGGCAATTACCTCTTCCAGGGACAGGAATTGAACGGCCTTACTCGGCAAGGCGGCGGCCCAGTTCCTCGTTCTCGTTCATGGAGTCCTCAAGGTGAGAGAGCACAAAGGGGCGCAGCCGGCGCTTGCGAACGTAGTCCGCAATCGCTTCGGTGAGCACGCCGGAAATGCTTTGGTGCGATTCACGAGCGAGCGCCTGCAGCGCTTCCCACTGCTCTTTTTCAACCTGAGAACTGATCTTTATATTGGCCATTGAGTCAGTATCAGGCAATTTCATGAAAAGTCAAGAAAGCGGAACGCGCTTGGCAATCCTTCGCGCAGCTACTTGCCATCCAGTTCCGGAGTAGCCTTGGGCCCGCCTTCCAGCTCGGTGATCAACGCTTTCATTTCATCGATCTCCAGGCGCTGCGCCTTGATGATGTCGTCGGCCAGCTTGCGCACTCGCGGGTCGCTGATTTCCGCCCGCTCACTGGTCAGAATGGCGATGGAGTGATGCGGAATCATGGCTTTCATCCAGGAAACGTCCTGCACGGTTGCCTGGCTGCGCACCAGGAAAACAGCCGCCGCAAAAACCACAAGGCTGCCGACGAAAATGCCGGTGTTCATGGCTTTGTTGGTGTAACTGCCGAGCATGAATGCCAGCATTACGATTGTCATCATGGCGGCCATGTAGAGCGCCATGTAGAAGCGGGTTTCGCTCCAGAACACGTGATCGATGGCGTAGCTGTTCAGGTACATCAGCGCCAGCATCAGCGTCGCTGAAGTCAGGATCATCAGAAAAAAACGTCTATAACTCATGTTCATTTCGCCTCCCGTGAAGACCAGTGAACGTGGCGAATGGTCCAGCCGTTTTCTGACCTGGCCATCACCAGTGTTTCGGTGCTGAAGAGATTGATTTCGCTGTCGCGGTAATTGCCGCTTAAGCGCGACCTGCTGGTTACGACAGCCACTTCGCCGCCGCCCAGGGTCTGGCGGTCGAGCAGTTCGCGATCGATTGCGGCCAGGAACTTCATGTCCGAGTGCATATGATGGCTGGCGTACTCTTCCAGTGAGCGCTCAACGCCCCCCGACTCAAAAATCAGCACCTCTGGAGCAAGAATGGCGCGCACGCCAGCTTCGTCACCGCTCGTGAGGGCGGCGTGGAAGGCATCGGCAACCGCGGCCGGGTCTGCCG
>JAUIBE010000076.1 GCA_030428105.1 Gammaproteobacteria bacterium | reverse complement strand
TCCATCTGCCAGGCGCCGCGCCCCAGGGCGCCGCGAAAATCCAACCGGCTGGTTTCAAACGCGCTGCGCCACTGCAGTCGACCACTGCCGCCATCTTCGCCATCGGAAATGGCCAGCTTGCCATCCAGCGCCCACACGGGGATTTCGGAAATGGTTTCCACGCGTGCGTGGAATGCGGCCTGGCGGGCGCCGGTCAACGCCTGGTCCGCCGGGGGTTGGGTGGCGCACGAGACAAGCAGGCTGGTGGCGACCAGCGCCAACAGCCCGCGGGCAAAAACGAAACGGGTCAAGGCTGGGCGTCCAGCCGTTGCATGGTTTGCAGCAGCACGGCGTGTTCGCCGTCAATCTCCAGCGCCTCCGCCCACACAGCCCGCGCTTCTGCATATTCGCCCTTGGCCCACAGCACCTCGCCGAGGTGAGCGGCAATTTCCGGGTTGTTGTCCAGCTCCCAGGCCCGGCGCAGATAGGCTTCGGCCTCGTCGAGCTTGTTCAGCCGGAAAGCCACCCAACCCATGCTGTCGATGATCGAGGCGTCGTCGGGTTGCAGCTCGTAAGCGCGTTGGACCAGGGCTTCGGCCTCGCTGTAGCGGTCGGTCTGGTCAGCCAGGGTGTAACCGAGCGCATTAAGCGCCGCCGGGTTATCAGGTTGCTGTTCAAGCACCAGGCGCAGGTCGTACTCGGCCACTTCGATATTGCCCAGTTCCGAGGCCAGCAAGGCGTGGGAGTAGCGAATAGGCACCGAGTTGCCGAAGTCTTCCAGCGCTCTGCCCAGTGCGTCGAACGCGGCTTGCACCTGGCCTGACTCGCGCAGCAGGCGCCCTTCAGCCAGCCACGCCTGCTCGGACTCCTGCGGGTTGCCCCGCTGGCGAACCGCGGCCAAGGATTCGAGTGCACCGTCAACATCGCCCTCGTTGGCCATCAGTTCGGCCCTGCGCACCGCAGCCGGCACGAAGTACGGGCTCTCGCTGATGGCGCTGTACAGGCCGATGGCTTCGGCCGGCTCGCCGATCGCCTCGGCAGCCTGCCCCTGGTAATAGAGCTTTTCGTTGCGGTCTTCGGTGGGCAGGGTTTCAAACTCGGCGTACACCTTTCGCGCATTGTCGGACTGCTCGGCGGTGATCTCGAACAGCACGCGGCTGAGCAGAACATCGGGCGTCTGCTCCATCGACTCCATGACCTTGCGTGCATCATCAGGGCGCGCCTGGCGGGCCAAAAGGTCGGCGTAGGCGAGGCCCAGGTCATGGTTGTCCGGCGCAAGCTCCCAGGCTTTGCCGAATCGCTCGACGGCGGTGTCGAGGTCTTCCATGCTCAGCGCCAGGCGGCCTGAAAAGGTCAGCAGTTCAACCCGTTCCGGGGTCATTTCCAACGCCTGGTTGGCGTACTTCGCGGACTCCTCGAACTCGCCCATGCGGGCCAGCAACTGGCTTTGGACGAAGACCACGTCGGCGTTAACCGTCTCGCCGTTGTCTGCAATCAGGCGCTCGAGAAGGTCGCGGGCCTTTCTCGGGTCGGATGCCTGGGCCAGCAGCGTGGTCACCATCGACCAGGCCTCGTCGCTGTCGTCGTTGCGCTTGAGAATTTCTCCAAGCTGCAACTCGGCGCCGGAGTAATCCTGGGTGGCCAGCATGGTGGCCGCCGCCGCTTCTCGCGCAGCCATGTCGTTTGGCGCCAGCAGGGCCCAGCGATCCGCCGCCATCGCGGCTTCAAACCACGACTGGGCGGCCAGGGCCACGCGGGTGGCGCGCTGGGCAATCGCCGGGTCATCCGACTCCATTGCCGCCTGCAGGTAGGAGCTGACTGCAGCGGCAAGGTTGCCATCGTTGCCCAGCAGCTCACCGGCGAAGACGTTGTACATCACCTCCGCGTCGGTGGGCGCCGCCGCAGGAGGCGCGCCGTCCGCCTGGACGGTTTCCTCACCTTGTTGTGCGGATTCAGGGTTGCCAGCGGGTTCTTCCTTGGTTTCGGAAGCTGACGCGCAGGCCTGGAGCATGCAGGCAAGCAGCACCGCATGGAGGGTGTAGGGTAAAATTGCAGGTCCGGATTTCATGAGGCAAAGGATACGCGCTTGAGGTCGGTGAACCAAACCCTTTGCGGCGGTTCGACCGACTACGATGACAGGAACCCACTGACCCGGCGCCGAG
>JAUIBE010000059.1 GCA_030428105.1 Gammaproteobacteria bacterium | reverse complement strand
CTGTTCAGCCGGTGGGTCCCGGATAGGCCTACTCGGCCTTCCGGGATGACGAGGGATCGAAATTCCGGGATGACGGTGACGGGGGAGTAACGAAAGTTAGGTGGCTAACGACGGGCGAGGGCTGGGGCGTCGGCGTGGATGCCGGCGGCGCGGTGGACGAAGGCCTCGCGGGCCATCCAGCTTTTGCCGACCAGCTTCAGGCCGAGGCGGCGGATTGGACCGAGTACCGAGGGGGTAAACAGCGCGCGAATGCCGTGGATGCCACGGCCCATCAGTTCCGCATCGGAGCGGCGCCAGCGGCCGTAGCGCTTCAGGGCGCGGTCGAGGGTGGCGCTGTCATGCCACTCGGACTGCTGTGAACGTGCCCCAGCCAGCACCTCCACCAACGCCGCAGCATCGAGGAAGCCCATGTTGACGCCCTGCCCTGCCAACGGATGGACCACGTGGGCGGCGTCGCCGACCAGGGCCACGCGGGGCGCAGCGTACTGTTCACTCAGGCGCATGGTGAGGTCGAAGGAAGCGCGAGGGCCTGTAGCACCAATCTCGCCGGCGAATGCTTCACCAGCCTCGCTGAGCGCTTCGCAAAACGCGTCGTCATCCAGAGCCAGCAAGCGCTCGGCTTCGGCAGCCGGACGAGTCCAGACAATGGACGAGGCGCCATCGCTCAGCGGCAAAAAGGCCAGTGGGCCGCCTTCCATGAACCTTTGCCACGCGACGCCGGGGTTGGGACGGGCGCCCTGCACCACCGCCACGATGCCTTTCTGGCCGTAGTGCCAGGTTTGCTGCTCGATACCGGCGAAGCCGCGAACCGCCGAACGCGGGCCATCGGCGCCAACCACCAGGGATGCGGTGAGCTGATCGCCGCTGTCCAGCGTCAACGAAACCGATTCGCTGCCAGCCTCAAAACGCTCCAGCTTTGCCGGGCAATACAGTTCCAGCGGATCGCCGGCTACCTGGCGGGCTTTCAAAACCTGCCACAGGGCATCGCTGACCGAGTCGTTCTCGACGATGGTGCCCAGGCGTTCCAGGCCGAACTCGGCGGCGGCGAATTCCAGCATCGCCGAATCACCCTCGGCGCTCTCTTCCACCTGCATACGCCGGTAGGGGCAATGCCGCCTGCCGGCAATGATGCGCCAGGCGCCGCTGGCTTCAAGAATGGACTGGGAGCCGGGAGAAAGTGCAGAAACACGCAAGCCGACCGCGTTGGATTCGTCGAAAGTCGCGGGCTCGCGGCCTTCCACCAGCGCCACCGAAAACCCCTCCTGCAACAGCAGGATGGCGCTTGCGGCGCCGACCATGCCGCCACCAATCACGGCAACATCGAAACGCCTGGCGCTCACGTCAGCGGCTCCCCAAGCGCGAGTCGCGGAATGCGCCCGCGGTACCCCATGGCGCGCGCGGCGGTGTGGCGGCGAAGGGCGGGAAACAACCGATGGGCCACCAGCCCTGCACTGCGCGCCAATCTCGCCCCTGCACCCGGGTTGGCATACAACCGCGCCAGGGTATCCGACCAGCCCATTGTCTCGGCCTGGTCGGGGGCGCGCCAATCGTGATAGGCCGTCAACAAAGATTCGTCGCCCGGGTCTGTACCATCTCGTTGGGCATCCGCCAGCAGTTCTGCCAGCACGGCCACATCGCGCAGGCCCAGGTTGAAGCCTTGTGCCCCGATGGGGTGAATGGTGTGCGCGGCATTGCCCAGCACCACCGTGCGATCGGCCGTGTCAGCCACCGCGCGCACTTCTCGCAGCGGATAGCTGGAGCGGCGGCCCAGTTTCAGGAAGGCGCCCAGTTCGTTGCCGAAACGCGCCTGCGCCGCGGCCAGAAATTCCTCGTCTCCCATGGCCAGCTTATCGTCGGCTTCATCGTTCGAAAGACACCACACCAGCCCACAGCGGCTGCCACGATGCGGCAATACGGCCATCGGGCCGCTGGGCGTGAAGCACTCAAAAGCGCGGCCATTGTGCGCCTGCTCGGGTGTGATGTTGCACACCACGGCGGTCTGGTCGTAATCGTGATGCCCGGCGCCAATGCCCACGGCTTTGCGCACAAACGAAGCCGCGCCATCGGCGCCAACCACCAGGCGGGCGGAAAGCGTACGTGCCTGGCCATCGTGGTCGAACGCCAGGCGCGCCCCGGAGTCGCTGATTTCCAGTTCGGTGACGGAAGCCGGCTGGAACATCTGCAGTGATTCCAGCGTGGGCAGCAAACCCATGATCGCGGCGCCAAACTCGCGTGCCTCCACCACGTGGCCAAACTGCTCAAGGCCATGTTCCGCCGGGTCCAGCACCACGCGCGCCGGGCCTTCCAGCTCGCGCACAATCACCTGGCAGATGGGCGTGGCGCTGTCGGCCAGGGCCGGCCACACGCCCAGGCCAGCCAGGATGCGGCAGGAACTGTCGCTCAGCGCCAGGGTGCGGTCGTCGTAAGAGGGTTGGGATGCGGCACGCGGCGCAACTGCCTCCAGCATCGCCACGCGCCAGTCTTGAGAAGCCAGCGCGTAGGCCAGGCTGGCACCCACCAGGCCACCACCGACGATAGCAATATCAAATGCCTCGGAGGCGATGTTGGGTTGCGCCTGGCTCATTCCAGCAAGCCTTAGCCGGCCATCAGGGCTTCGACATCGTCGGCGGTTTTCGCCAGGCCATCGGAAAGGATCAGCGGCTCGTCTTTGGTCACTGCCACATCGTCCTCGATGCGAATACCGATGCCGCGCCAGCGCTCGTCGACTTCCTCATCGTGCGGAGAAATGTAGATGCCCGGTTCCACCGTCAGCACCATGCCGGGCTCCAACTCGCGCGAATGCCCATCAATCTGGTAGTCACCCACGTCGTGCACGTCCAGGCCGAGCCAGTGGCCGGTTTTGTGCACGTAGAGGCGGGTATAGGCCTCTTCCTCGATGATCTCGTCGACATCGCCCTTGAGGATGCCCAGGTCGACCATGCCTTGAGCGGCCACGCGCACGGCGGCGTCGTGGACATCGTCCCACTGGTTGCCGGCGCGGGCCTGGTCGATGGCTTCGAGTTGCGCCGCCAGCACCAGGTCATATAACTCACGCTGCTCGGCGCTGAATTTTCCGTTCACCGGGAAGGTGCGGGTGATGTCCGAGGCGTAGCCGTCGTACTCCGCGCCCGCGTCGATCAGCAACAGGTCGCCGTCGGCCAGGTCCTGGTTGTTGGCAATGTAGTGCAGCACGCAGGCATTGGCGCCGCCGCCAACGATGGGAAAGTAGGAAGGCTCGCATTGCGCGCTGGTGAAGGTGTGCAACAGCTCGGCGTAAATCTGCGCCTCGTTCATGCCGGGCTTGCAGGCGCGCATGGCCCGCTCGTGCGCCTCGATGGCGACCCTGGCCGACCGCCGCATCACCCGCAACTCGTCGCGACTCTTGTACAGGCGCATGTCGTGCAGCATGTGATCGAGGCCGTGGATCTCCTCGGGGACATTGAAGTTGCGGCGCTTCGTCTCGCGCAGGTCGTGCATCCAGCCAATCAGGCGCTGGTCGAAAGCGGTGTCTCCGCCCAGGTCGTAGAACACCCGGTCTCGGTCGCGCAACAACTGCGGCAGGCGCTTTTCCAGCTCGGCAATATCATGGGCTTCGTCCATGCCGTAATCGTTGACCGCGCCTTCAAGGCCAACCATGGCGCCATCCCACATTTCCCGCTCCGGGTCGCGTGGACGGCAAAACAGGATGGCGCGCTCTTCTTCGCTCAACAGCACCAGCATGGCCTCGGGCTCGCGAAAGCCGGTGAGGTAGAGGAAATCGCTGTCCTGCCGGTAGGCGTAGTAGACATCGTTGTTGCGGATTCGCGCCGGCGCCGCGCGCACGATGATGACGGCGCCTTCGCCGCTGCGGCGCATCAGCTGCTTGCGACGCTGGGCATATTCTTTCTGCTTGATCATGGAAGGTTCTGCTAAACCGCTGCTTGCTTAATGAATGGCTTCGCCGTTGTCCGGGCCACGAAAATCCTCGCGCAGGATCATGGTCACGATGCGCACGTATTCGGCAATCTCGGCGAAATCGCGCTCGTCTTCTTCCCGCGCGCGGGCATCCGCGCCGTCGCCCGCCGCAACCCCGGCGCGGGCAATTTGCTCGAGGTCGCGCACCGCTTCCTCGGTCTCACCCTGCAGCCCGTCCAGGTCGCCGCGCGTGGCCAGGCCGGCCAGCAGGCCGGTGCACCAGTGCGCCAGGGCGTCGGTGCGTTGCTCCAAAGGCTCTTCGTCGTCGGGCAGCCACAGGCGAAAGCCCATGGCGTCATCATCCAGTTGCGCCGCGGTGGCCAGGAACAACTCATCCAGCACCGCCACCAGCGCATCGCCGGGCGCTTCCAGCAATTCCAGCGTCTTGAGCTGCGACAGGTATTCGGCCGTATCGGCGTTGGGACTCACCGACAGAACGCCACACAGCACACCGTGGCACTCGGCCAGCTCGGCGGCATCGAGCGTGCCACCTGCCAGGGCGAGACATTGGTCAAATTCGGGGAGTTGCGGCGCGTTCATGGGTTCATCTCGTACGACAGGCACATGCTAACACCGGTTGTCGGAAGGTGGCAGCCGTACGGGTGTCCAAATTGGTGCAAAAAGCCGTTTCAATTGACCCATGGGCGCCGCTCAAACTACTATTTGATCTATGGAATCCTTGGAACAGACCGGCAAAGATCTGGAGCGCCTGGAGGCGCACCTCAAGACCCTGCTGGAACAATGCCGCCAGCTGAAGGAAGAAAACCTGTCGTTGCAGAACCGGCAGGAAGCGCTGGTTGCCGAACGCGCCGCCCTGGTGGCGCGTAACGACGAGGCGCGCTCCAAGGTGGAAGCCATGATTCATCGCCTTAAAGCCCTGGAACAAACCTGACCGCACCGCCGGTCGCAAAAAACTAAAAATGAGTTCAGCCGCAGAACCCGTCAAGGTCAACATTCTCGACCGCGAATACCAGTTTGCCTGCCCGGAGAGCGAGCGCGAAGCGCTCAAGGAAGCCGCCCGGCAACTGGATGAAAGCATGCGCGAGATCAAGGAATCCGGCCGCCTGATGTCGCTGGAACGCATCGCCCTGCAGGCCGCCTTGAACTACTGTGACGAAACGCTCAAGCTGCGCCGCAACCAGGCCGCGCGCAGCGATGTCATCGACAGCAAAATACGCATGCTGGCCGACCAGCTCGACCAGGCGCTGGCCGACAGCCCCGAGCCGCACCCCTTCTGAATCGCACTACCTTTGGTTCCAATCCGGGTGCGCCCCCGGGCGCAATAGACTAGAATTAACTTAGCCCCCTGTGGTGTTCGCCAGCGGGACCGATTAATACCTTGTCCCTATGTATTGACCTCGGGGTGACAGACCTGTGAGCCAGTGTGCATGTTCGCCAAGCAGCGAAAAGCCTTAGGCTCGGCGAGCCGCCCCACCTGAACCTTTGGTTCAAGGTCTCCGGTTTCGCAGCGGCACCATGGAGGGCTCCTTGTTACCCATGTCCACGCTTCCCCTGAACCAGGAAAAAGCCCGGCTGCGGAAGGAATTCCGCGCCCGTCGCCGTGCGCTGGAAGGCGTTGCGCGGGAACAAGCCAACCAGGCCATCTGTACAGCCATTGAAACCCTGGCGGGTGAAACCAGGGCAGAAAAACTGACCGCCTTTCTCGCTTTTGATGGCGAACCCGATATTGCCCCTGCCCTGACCCGCCTGCACGCGGCGGGTGTCACTGTTTGCCTGCCGGTGGTGCCCTCGGACCGCTCCGATACATCGCTTACATTTCTGCCCTGGTCTGGCGCAACGAACCCTGACTCTGCAGCATCGATGCAGCGCAACTCCATGGGCATCCAGGAGCCCACCCACGGTGAGCCCATAGCGCTGGCGGATGTCGATATCGTTTTGATGCCGCTGGTTGCCTGGGACCGCAACGGCGGACGCCTGGGCATGGGTGCCGGCTACTACGACCGCGCGCTTTCTGCGCTTCGCGCTAGCGCCTCTCCACTGCGCGCGGGCATCGCATTTGATGAACAGGAAGCAGACCACCTGCCGATGACCGAACTCGATGTGCCGCTGCACGCCATCATCACCCAGTCCGGCCGGTTTACCTTCCCGCGCTGATTCGGGACAATGGCAGGCCGACGGCCCTTGCCGCCGACAAGCAGCGCCAACAATCAGCACCGCCAACCCACCAACAACAGGCTTTCCATGAATTACTGGCTATTCAAGAACGAACCCGAAGACTTCAGCATCGACGACCTGGCCAAGGCCAAAAAGCAAACCACCCACTGGGACGGCGTGCGCAACTACCAGGCGCGCAACTTCATGCGCGACGACATGAAGGTCGGCGACCAGGGGTTTTTCTACCACTCGAATTGCGAGGTGCCGGCGGTGATGGGCATCGTCGAGATTGTGCGCGAGGCTTACCCCGACCACACCGCCTTCGACGCCAACGACCCGCACTTCGACCCCAAGAGCGACCCGGAAAACCCGCGCTGGATGATGGTGGATGTGAAACTGGTGCGTAAGCTCGAGCGGCCGATTCCGCTGAAGGAAATCAAGGAATACATGGACCAGCTGGAGGGCTTCCACCTGGTCGCGCGCGGCAACCGCCTGTCGGTGATGCCGGTGCAGCCGAAACACTGGAAACTGATCCTGTCACTGGAGTGAGCATGAGCGATATCGACAAGCAAAATGAACTGAAGCGGCAGGTGGCCGAGGCGGCGCTGAAGCAAGTGCGCTCCGATATGGTTCTGGGCGTGGGCACCGGCAGCACGGTGAATTGCTTTATCGATGCCCTGGGCGAAAGCGGCATCCAGCTGGAAGCGGCGGTTTCCTCATCAGAAGCCACCACCGAACGGCTCAAGGCCATCGGCGTGACGGTACGCGACCTCAACAACGCCGGCACGCTCGACCTGTACATCGATGGCGCCGACGAATTCGACGCCCACCGGCGCCTGATCAAGGGCGGTGGCGGCGCGTTAACCCGCGAGAAGATCGTGGCGGGCGCCAGCCGCAAGTTTGTTTGCATCGTGGACGCCAGCAAGAAAGTGGGCGTGCTGGGCAAGTTCCCCCTGCCCATCGAGGTCATCCCCATGGCGCGCAGTTACGTGGCGCGCCAGATGGTGGTGCTGGGCGGCCAGCCAGAGCTGCGTGAAGGCTTTACCACCGACAACGGCAACCAGATACTGGATGTCCATAACATGGACCTGGTGGACCCGGTGGAGATGGAGAAGAAGATCAACAACATTCCTGGCGTGGTGACTTGCGGATTGTTTGCAATTCGCCCGGCGGAGGTGGTGTTGATGGCCACCGAGAGTGGCGTAGATACTTTTTAGCGAGGTGGTCGCGGCACCAAGCTGCCAACCAAAAAACTATTCAGCCAGCAACTCATCCATAAAGCCGTTGAACTCCTCAACAAAATCCAGGTAATAGCTGCCCGTTCCCGGGCCGCTGAAGCCGGTGTGGATGCGGCGCACTGCACCGGACCGGTCGATGAAAATCATGGTTGGATAGGCCAGCACGTGGTTCAGCATGGGCAGCGCCTTGGCCGCGTCGGCCTTGTCGGAATAACCGGCCACCAGGACATCGAACTCGATGCCGTGCTTGTTGACCAGCTCCTTGCCCAGGGCCGCTGCAGCATCAAACTCGCGAACGTGCTCGAACAGCAGGCTGATCACTTCCAGGCCACGGTCCTGGTTTTCACGGTAGTACTCGGCCAGGAACTCCGCCTCGTCGGCGCAGTTGGGGCACCAGCTACCGGCCAGGGTGACCAGCACCACCTTGCCCTGGTATTTCTCGTCGGTGAGTGAAACCGGTTCGCCACCCAGGTTTGGGAAGCTGAACTCCAGGGTTTCATAACCGGGCTTGAGAAAAGTCAGTGAGTAGGCGTCCGGCAGGCTGGCGTCGAAATTACGCTGCGCCACCCAGCTTTCGTGCCACTTGCTGCCAGACCAAAAATCGCCCTCAACCATCCCACCATCGCTCATGGTCGCGGTAAAGACGAAGGCGTGGGCGCCATCGAAAGTGGAGAGCTTCATGGTGCGCCCGTCCACCTCGCCGGCCAGGTAGCGATAGTCGCCGGTAGCGGTGAGGAAGGTGCCGCTAAGCGCGCTGCCCTGCTGGTCGAACTCGCCCACCGCCGGGGTTTCCTTGCCGTCCTCGTCGGTGAAAACCACTTCCCAGCGGCCAGTAAAGTCGACCTCCGGCTGGGGTGCGGCGCTGAAACGGTAGCCGGGGTCCGGCTCGGCGGTCATCGGCAGATGCTGCTCGTAGCCGCGTTTGACCAGCGTCAGCGTACCTTCCAGGCGGTCGCCGCTGCGCTGCAGTTCGATGGTGTTGTTGAAAGCCGGGAAACGCAGGCGATAGCTGTCGCCCTGCACCGAAACCTGGCCCACCTCGACGCGTTCCAGGCCATTGGCGAACCAGGCGGAGCTGCCATCAAGCGCAATGTGCATGGCGACGGGCAATTCCACATCGGGCAGCTCGATCACCGCACGCCAGCTTTCTCCGTTCCAGGAATCCGCGCTGGCGATTTCCCCGGAACCGTCTTCTTCGCGCCCGCAGCTCACCAGCGCCAGCAGTGCTGCCGCCAGCACAACAAAACCCACCGCTTTTCTTCCAATTCGCACCGCTTCCTCGCTAGATTCCAGGTCAAATAAATCAGCGTGAAGTCTATCCTTTCAGGCCGATCCCTGCTCTATAATCCGGTTTCGCGCTCGGCGTGACAAACATAAGAAAGGGGGCAACCCATGCAGCTCGCCCTGGCCATCGGCCTGTTCGTCTTCTTTGCCATCATGATCGCCATTTCCCTGTGGGCGCAAAAGCGTATCCACACTGGCGAGGATTTTATTGTTGCCGGTCGTGGCCTTTCCGGGCTGATGACCACCGCCACCATCATGGCCACCTGGTACGCCGCCGAAACCATCCTGGTGACTGCCGACTGGGTGCGCACCGATGGCCTGCAGGTCACGGTGCTGGAACCGCTGGGCATTGGCCTGTGCCTGGTGCTGGCCGGCGCAATTTTTGCCCGCCGCCTGTGGAACACCAAGCAGCTGACCGTGGCGGACGTGATTCGCTCGCGCTTTGGCCCGGTGGCCGAAAAGCTGCAGGCCTTTATTTCGATGAATTACATCGGCTGGGTGGCGGTACAGCTGATTGGCCTGGCCGGCGTGCTCAACGTGTTTTTCGGCCTGCCGCTGGGTACCGGCATCATTGTGCTGGCGGTGATCCTGACCGCCTACACCCTGATGGGCGGCATGTGGTCGGTGGCGCTGACCGACATCGTGCAGCTCACGTTGCTGTTGACCGGTATTGTCATCCTCACCTTCCGCGTACTCGCAGAACTGGGCGGCAGCGTGTTTGGCGGGCTGGCCACCCTGTTCGACCAGGTGGACGCCAGCCTGCTGGTATTCGTGCCGGCCGATTCGATGGACAGCCTTAAAACCTGGTTCGGGCTGATGGCCCTGGGCCTGTTTGGCAACATCGCCACCCAGGACCTGGCGCAGCGCATGTTATCGGCACGTTCGGGGAAGACCGCGGCACGCTCGTGCATGACCGCCGGTGTTTTGTACATCGTATTCGGTTCTTTGCCGGTGCTGCTGGGGCTTTCCGCCACCCTGCTGGTTGACCCTTCAGTGGAACAGGGTGTGATCCCTGCGCTGGCCGAGTCGCTGCTGTCCCCCACCATTGCGGTTATTTTTGCGCTGACCCTGACGGCGGCGGTGACTTCCAGCGTCGACAGCGGCCTGCTGGCGCCGGCCAGCGTGCTGGCACGGAATGTCTTCGAGCCCTTTATGAAGGGCCGCATGGAACTGGTAACGCTGACCCGGCTATGCGTGGTGCTGGTTGCAATCGGCAGTTGCGCACTCGCGCTCAGCGGAACCCGCGCCTCGGAACTGATCCAGGGCACCTACGCGCTGAGCATCCCGCCGCTGGTGTTGCTCACCGCCGCGCTGTACCAGAAGAACACCCACCCGCTGCCGGGCATTCTCACCCTGGCCACCGGTATCAGCCTGTGGATGATCCAGATGATCGGCACCATCCGCGCAGGCGACCCGGAAGCGGAGATCTTCTCCCCCGGTTTCCCGGTCATCCTGCTGGTGCTGAGCTTCGTGGTTTACGGCGTAACCGATTTCATCGTCAAGCGAATAACGCCCGCCGCGCACGCTTGAGAGCGGGTCAGCGCGGCCCGATCATCAGCCTGCCTCAAGGAATACGGACGATGATCTTGGCCCGGGCGCTGCCGGATTCGGAGTATTCAATGGCCTGGCGAATCTCGGTGAATGCGTAGGTTCTGTCGATGACCGGGCGCAGTTCCTGCTCGCGCATCAATTCTGCAAGCGTGATCAAATCGCCCTGGTTGAACTTCGCCAGGAGGCCTACCAGGCTCTGGTCGATAAACAGGTCCGCTAACGTGGCACGAACGGGCCGCCACAGTGGGCCGATGAACTTGCCCTGGCTTGAATTGCCAACCATCACCAGGCGCCCTTCGGGCTCCAGCGCGTTGCGCACCTTGAGCAAGGGGTGATTGCCCACGTTGTCCAGGATCACATCGTAACGCTTGCCCAACTCGGTAAAGTCTTGCTCACGGTAGTCGATAACATGGTCGGCGCCAATGGAGCGCACCATCTCTGCATTGCGCTCGCTGCACACCCCGGTCACCTCGGCGCCCATGGCCTTGGCGATTTGCACAGCGAAGGTGCCCACACCGCCTGAAGCGCCGTTAATCAACACCTTGTCGCCGGCTTGCACCTGGCCCTTGTCGCGCAAACCCTGCAGCGCAGTTATCCCGGCAATACCGACGGCCGCCGCTTCCTCGAAACTGACATTGGCCGGCATCAGCGCCACCGCGCGATCCTGGTTGATGGTGATGTATTCAGAAAACGCTCCGCTGCGTCCGCCGAACACCTCGTCGCCGGGCCTGAACTTGGAAACATTTTTGCCAACCGCCTCAACCGTGCCGGCGAAGTCCACGCCCATGGTCGGGTCGCTTGGCGCACCGATCCCCGACATCAGGCGCATGAAATAGGGCTCGCCGCGCATGTAATGCCAATCCAACGGGTTTACCGAGGCGGCGTGCACCCGCACCAACAGTTCGTCATCCGCCGGGGTTGGGCGCTCGAGGCGTTCCAGGCGCAGCACTTCGGGCGAACCGTAGCAGTGGTAGCGGATGGACTGCATGGTGTTGGGGCCGCTACGGCCGGCGGTCGGCTCCGGGCACTCGGCCTCGTAGCTCAGAACAAAGCCGAGGGT
>JAUIBE010000058.1 GCA_030428105.1 Gammaproteobacteria bacterium | reverse complement strand
TGGATGAAGAACTGGCGACCCGCAGCGATGATGAATGGCTGCTGGAAATCAACGGCCAGGCGTTGCGCGTGGGCCTGGTGTCCATGGGCAACCCCCACGCAGTCACCATCGTGGCCAGCAGCGCCGCCGCGCCGGTTGGCGAACTTGGCCCGATGATCAGCACCCACCCGGCCTTTCCCGATGGCTGCAACGCCGGTTTTGCAGAGCTGGTTTCGCGCGAACAGATCCGCTTGCGCGTTCACGAACGTGGCGCCGGAGAAACCCTTGCCTGCGGCTCGGGCGCATGCGCCGCGGTGGCGTTCCTGCGCAACAAAAACCTGGTGGACGAGCGCGTCGAGGTTTTGTTGCCCGGCGGGCATCTTGTGATAAAGTGGAGTGGTCGCGGTAACCAGCTGACCATGAAAGGCCCGGCGACCCACGTATTCAGAGGGACACTGGATGAGTGAAAACAACGCAGAATCGTTAGAAGCGATCGTAGCGAAGTTCCTTCGCAAGCACCCCAACTATCTCAAGAACAACCCCGAGGTTCTGGAATCCCAGCAGCTTTTGCACAACAGCGGCGTTGCTGCGTCGTTGATTGAGCGCCAGGTCAAACTGCTGCGCGAGAAAAACGACGAGCTGACCCGCCAGCTGAACCGCCTGATCCACGTTGCCTCCGAAAATGAGCAACTGATGTCGCGCCTGCACCAGCTGACCATGGAGCTGCTGGTTATTTCCGACCTTGACGAATTCTTCCGCCACCTTTCATCACGACTGCTGAAAGACTTCAACGCGGATATTTTCCAGGTTTGCCTGTTCGATACCGGCCTGCCACTGAACCCGGACGAGGAACTGGCCGAGTCGGTCCGCCTGGTCAGCCGCGAGGATGCGGAAGTGCAGCGCTTCAACGACCACCTGGAAAAGAACCAGACCGTCTGCGGCCGCCTTAGCCAGACCAAGCTCGATTTCCTGTTTGGCAAACGCGCCCGCTGGGTGCAATCCACCGCCCTGCTGCCGCTGGGCAAGAAAGGCGCGCACGGCATGATGGCCATTGGCAGCAGCGACCCGGCGCGTTTCTACCCGGGCATGGGCACGCTGTTCCTGGAATTGCTGGCCGACGTGATTTGCACCACGCTTTCCAACGTGGAGCCGGAAGAGCAGCGCCGCACGGCCTGAAGCAGGCCAGATACCTGCCCTGACCTCGTCCGGCCAGACCAAGATGGACCGGATCAACAGCGACATCAGCGAATACCTGCAGCACCTGCGCAACGAGCGCGGCCTGGCCGAGCGCACCCGCGAAGCCTACGGCCGTGATCTCGAGCTGCTGGCTGCCCTGCTTGCCGAGCAGGATATTCACGAGGCCGCTTCCGTGCGCGAGGCGCATGTCCGCGCCGCGGTAGCGCGCCTGCATCGTCGTGGTCGCGGTGGCAAAAGCCTGCAGCGATTTCTCTCGTCGATACGCGGTTTCTACACCTGGCTGATTCGCGAGCATCGCGCAAAGCACAATCCGGCCGTCTCGGTGCGCGCGCCCAAATCACCGCGCAAGCTGCCACAAACCCTGGATACCGACGCCGTCGCCAGCCTGCTGGACATCCCCACCGAAACACCTATCGCGGTGCGCGACAAGGCCATCATGGAGTTGATCTATTCCTCCGGCCTGCGCCTCACCGAGGTGACCGGCCTGGAATGGGACCAGGTGGATTTATCCGGCGAACTGGTCACGGTGCGCGGCAAGGGCAACAAGATGCGCATGGTGCCCATTGGCAGGGTAGCGATTGACGCGTTGAAAGCCTGGCGCCGCGAGCAAGTTGGGGTTTCCGGTTACGAGGCGCGGCCGGTGTTCACCAGCGTCCGCGGCAAGGCGCTAACGCCACGCGCCATCCAGGCCCGCATCCGCCACTGGGCGCGCCACCAGGGCATCCCCCAGCGCGTTTACCCCCACCTGTTGCGCCACAGCTTCGCCAGCCACGTGCTGGAATCTTCCGGCGACCTGCGCGCCGTTCAGGAACTGCTGGGCCACAGCGACATCTCCACCACCCAGATCTACACCCACCTCGACTTCCAGCACCTGGCCAGCGTTTACGACAAGGCGCACCCAAGAGCCAAAAAGTAGGAGCGGCGCCTCGCCGTGATCATGGCCGCAGGATGACGAAGTAGCGGGAACTACCCGCCCAGGTCCTCGAAATGATCCACCCGCGCATTAAACGCAATGGAAATGCGCACCACGTCAGAGTTGAAAGGGTTGACGCTGTGGTACAGCCAGGAAGGGAAAATCAGCAGGCTGCCGGCAATCGGTGAAACACGAATCGCTTCGCCATCGTTGCACTTGCCCGGGTGGACAACCATGTTCACCGCGCCACGCGGGTCGTAGAACATGATGTCGCCGGCGCGCGGCAGGTCATTTTCAGCAAACTTCGGCACGGTCACGTAGTAGACCCCCGACCAGTGCGAATTGCAGTGGTTGTGCACCGAGTTATGCGAGCCGCGGCGGTTGATGTTGGCCCAGGAAACAAAATCGCAGTTGAGGTTGAAGCGCGTCGACTGGGCGGCCGAGGCCACCATGTGCGAAACCGCCGAGTGCATGGTCTCGACGATGTCGGTTTGCTGCACCTCCGGCCAGGTGTGGAAATCGATATCGGAGTGCCAACCGCCAACGTTGCTCTTCGACTTGCCGTGATACTGCGACTCCCGGTTCATGATGATCTTTTCCAGCACCGGGTTGATCTGCTCGGCGTTCGGCACCCGAAAATTTCCGATTAGGGTGGGAAAAGCGCGCAGGACGTTCTGGTTGTGGTCGAAATTTAGCCGCATGGTGATTCTTCTTGAGGGTATCCGTGAACCGGGAAAGCCCGAATTCTAACAGCTTGCAATTGGCGGAATGCAGCCCCACTTTTTCAGCCCATGAACGAACCGGAAAATGCCATGACAGGCTTCAAAGGTCACAACTACCGCGGCACCACCATCTGCTCCGTTCGCAAGGGCGGCAAAGTGGTGATGGGCGGCGACGGACAAGTCACGCTGGGCAACACCGTGATGAAATCCAACGCCAACAAGGTGCGCCGCCTGTACAAGGGCACCGTGATTGCCGGGTTTGCCGGCGCCACCGCCGATGCCTTCACCCTGTTCGAGCGCTTCGAGGGCAAGCTGGAAAAGCACTCCGGCCACCTGGTGCGCGCAGCGGTTGAGATGGCCAAAGACTGGCGCACCGACCGTGCCCTGAGGCGCCTGGAGGCCCTGCTGGCGATTGCCGACAAGGACAACTCCCTGCTGATTTCCGGCACCGGCGACGTGATCGAGCCAGAACACGGTTTGATCGCCATCGGCTCCGGCGGGCCGTTCGCCCAGGCCGCGGCCATGGCGCTGATCAACAACTCGGACCTCGATGCCGAGGCCATCACCCGCCAGGCCCTGACCATCGCCGCCGACATCTGCATCTACACAAATCACAACCACACCATCGAAGTGCTGGAAACCGAATAAATGGAAACGATGACCCCCCGCGAGATCGCCCAGGAGCTGGACAAACACATCATTGGGCAATCCGATGCCAAGCGCGCCGTGGCGATTGCCCTGCGCAACCGCTGGCGCCGCATGAACGTGGAAGAGCACCTGCGCAAGGAAATCACCCCCAAGAACATCCTCATGATCGGCCCCACCGGCGTGGGCAAAACCGAGATCGCACGCCGCCTGGCGCAGCTCGCCAACGCACCGTTCATCAAGGTGGAAGCCACCAAGTTCACCGAGGTGGGCTACGTGGGCAAGGACGTGGAATCGATCATTCGCGACCTGGTGGACACCTCCATCAAGATGACCCGCGAGCAGGCCATGGCCCGCGTCCGTTCGCGCGCCGAGGATGCCGCCGTCGACCGCGTGCTGGACCTGCTGCTGCCCAAGCGGCGCGGCCCGCACTTCGAAAACGAGCCCACCGGTCAGAATGTCGAGGTGGACATCTCCGAGGACACTACCCGGCAGAAATTCCGCAAGAAACTGGTGCGCGGCGAACTGGACGACAAGGAAATCGAATTCGACGTCGCCGCCAACATTGGCCTCGAAATCATGACCCCGCCGGGCATGGAGGAAATGGCCAGCCAGCTGCAGGGCATGTTCCAGAACCTCAACCAGCAAAAGCGCCAGAAGCGGCGGATGAAAATTGCCGACGCCATGCCGGTGCTGATTGACGAGGAAGCGGCCAAGCTGGTGAACGAGGAAGAGATCAAGCAGCAGGCGCTGGAAAACGCAGAGCAAAACGGCATCGTGTTTATCGACGAGCTGGATAAAGTCACCCGCCGCTCGGAGTACACCGGCGCAGATGTCTCCCGCGAAGGCGTGCAGCGCGACCTGCTCCCGCTGGTGGAAGGCTGCACCGTTTCCACCCGCAGCGGCATGGTCAAAACTGACCACATCCTGTTCATCGCATCCGGCGCGTTTCACCTGGCCAAGCCTTCCGACCTGATTCCGGAACTGCAGGGCCGCCTGCCCATCCGGGTTGAGCTGCGTGCGCTGGCGGTGGAAGACTTCACCCGCATCCTAACCGAGCCGGAAGCATCGCTCACCGAGCAGTACGCCGCCCTGATGGCCACCGAGGGCGTGAGCCTTGAGTTCACCGACGAGGGCGTGCGGCGCATCGCAGAAATCGCCTGGCAGGTGAACGAATCCACCGAGAACATCGGCGCCCGCCGCCTGCACACGGTGATGGAACGCCTGCTGGACGTGATCTCCTACGAGGCACCGGACCGCTCGGGCGAGTCATTCACCATCGATGCCGCCTACGTCGACGAACACCTCGACGCGCTGGCAGGCAACGATGACCTGAGCCGCTATATCCTGTAAGAATTGGCGAAAGCCAGAAATAAGAAGGGGCCCTTGCGGCCCCTTTTTTGCGCTCAACCTGCGGGCAGGTCTCTCACCGAATCGATATCGGTTGCGGCCTGCGGCATGGGAACCCGGCTTTCGGCGCCTTTCCAGTGCTTCAGAATTTTCCTGGCCCCGCTGTCGCCC
Source organism: Gammaproteobacteria bacterium (assembly GCA_030428105.1). Classification (GTDB taxonomy): domain Bacteria; phylum Pseudomonadota; class Gammaproteobacteria; order Xanthomonadales; family SZUA-36; genus JAUIBE01. Next base: position 6,344 of record JAUIBE010000058.1, on the reverse strand, counting down.
TTCAGCCGGGAAAGTTTCTCCCACATTGCCCGCGGCAGGATGGCGGGTGGGCCGGAGGCTTCGCCGTAATCGGCCATCACCGCGGCTTGCGGTTCGGCCCACCAGGCCTGGGCCAGGCGCTCCAGGTCGGCGCTTTGCACTTTCCACTGGTCGCACAGCAGAATCATGGCTGCGCGCACTCGCTCGGGCATGGCGCTGATGCCGCACGCCAGTGAGCGACCCATGCCTTGCTGCCAGTCGGGGTTGTGCACGAAGTGCACGGGAAGTTCGCCCAGGGCCTGGCGTACCGCTTCTTCCTCGTTGCCGGTAACCACCACCAGGCGCGCCGGCTGCAGGCTGAGCAGGGTCTTTGTCTGGCGCAATACCAGCGGCTGGCCTTCGATGTCCAACAGCTGCTTGGGTTGGCCCAACCGGCTGGAACCGCCGGCCGCCAGGAGGATGGCGCCAAGAGACGCCGCAGGATTAGTTGCCACGACCGACCGGCCCCGTCGTCAGCGATTGGCCATCGCGCTGGTTGAGCACCGCGTGAATCTCGGCGATCACCGACAGGGCAATGGCCTCGGGCAGTTCAGCGCCAATGTCCAGGCCAACCGGGCCATGCACCAGCACATCGGGGCACTGCGCCATTTCGCGCAGGCGTTCGCGGCGGGCGACCGGGCCAAGCACACCCAGGTAACGCAGCGCGCCATCACTGGCCATGGGCCCAAGCTGGCCCAGGTATGCAGCGTCCGATTCCAGGTGGTGACTCATGATGACCGCGGCGTCAAAGGCGGAAACATCGATGGTTTCGGAAAGGGCCTGCGGCCGGCCAAGGACAATTTCGGTGCCAGGGGGAAAGCGATCTTCGCGCGCATAGGCGGCGCGGTGATCAGCAACCAGGCAACGCCAACCCAGCAGGCGGGCCTGCTCGGCTACCGGCCGCGCGTCCGGGCCGCCGCCGCAGAGCAACAGTCGCGGCTGGGGCAGCAGGTTGACCAGCGCCACGCGTGCTTCGCCGAGTTGCGATTCGGAAAAACGCCAGTCCGGCCAGGCGGCTTGCGTCACTTCGCCGGCCAGAGCAGCCAGCGCTTTGTCGCCGTGCGTCTCGCCGCCTTCAGCCAGAACGGCTACTTCGCCAACTTGTACTTTCGAGTCATCCGACTCTGCAACCACGGCAAACATCGCGCGTTGGCGCGCGCCAAGGGTATCGGAGACATGATCGAAAAGCGCCCGGTGGGCCTGACTATCCAGCTTCTGCACCAGCAGCTCGATGATGCCGTCGCAGCCGATGCCCAGGCCCCAGACAAGATCCTCGTCCGAGTGCATGTCGTACACCACCCGCTTGGCTTCGCCGCTGGCGATCACGCTGCGGGCGTGCTGTAGCAGGTCGCCCTCCAGGCAGCCGCCGGAAATCAGGCCAACGTAGTCGTCATCGGGCGCAATCAGCATCATGGCCCCGGGCTTGCGATAGGTGGATCCGCGGGTGCCAGTGATGGTCACCAGCACCAGCGCCTCGTCTTCGCGATGGCGGGCATGAAATTCAAGTAATGCGGCCGTACCGAGGTGCACAGCAACCCTCCGCTAGCAGGCTGGTCGGGAAAGCGTACTAACTTAGCTGCTTGGCAAGCTGGTCGGCAATGGGCAACTTGCGAATGCGCACGCCGCAGGCGTTGTAAATCGCGTTGGTCAGCGCCGGCGCGACCGTGGGAATACCCATTTCACCCATGCCGGTGGGCGTATCGCCGTAAGGCAGGATGTGGCACTCGATGTTGCGCGGAATCTCCGCCATGCGGGCAATGCGGTAGTCGTGGAAATTGCTTTGCTGGATGCGTCCCTGGTCGACGGTGATTTCCAGGTTCAGCGCGGTGCTGAAGCCGTCGATGGTACCGCCCTGCAACTGCGCCTCGACGCCGCGCGGGTTGACCACCACGCCGCAATCCACCGCCGCCACCACCCTGCGAATGTCGAGTTCGCCCTGGCTGCCAACCTCTACCTCGAGGGCGTGCGCGGCGTATCCGCCAAAGGTGAAGTGCGAGGCGATGCCCACGGCGCGGCCCTTTGGACGCTCGGCGCCGTAATCGATCTCCTTGGCCACGTGCTTCAACAAGCGGGAAAGCCGCCAAGGATTGAAGGTGGGGCCGCCGTGCTGACCATAGGGCAATTCACGGTTATCGCCATACAGCTCGAGGCGAAGTTCCAGCGGATCGCGCCCTGCTGCGTGGGCAACCTCGTCGATAAACGACTGCACAGTAAATGCGTTGGCGGTGTGCGCAGGCGCGCGCCATGAGCCACGCGGCACACCCGAGGTCACCGCCAACCATTCGATTCGCAGGTTGTCGACGATGCCAGCGGGAAAGTCATCGATGTACATCTCGGCCCCGTACATATCTTCAGGCGCCACGTTTTCGCGGCGATAGTACTTGCTGGCGCTGGCCAGGCGATGGGTCCAGGCCGTGACCTTGCCATCGGCGCTGAGCCCGGCCTTGAATTCATGCTCGCCGGAGGGGCGGTAGAAATCATGCTGCACATCGTCTTCGCGCGACCACACCAGTTTCACCGGCGCGCCGATCTTCTGCGAGATCAGCACCGCTTCGGCAGTGTAATCGTTGGTGAGCCTGCGGCCAAAGCCGCCGCCCACGCGGGTCATGTCGACGCGAATCTTTTCGCGGTCGATGCCGGTAATGGTATGCGCGGCACGGTTGGACCCGCTTGGCGATTGTGTTGGAGCAATGATGTGAACGCTGTCCTCGCGCACATCGGCGTAGCAGTTTTGCGGCTCCAGTGGCGCGTGGTTCACGTAGGGCACCTGGTAGCGGGCCTCAACGGTCTTGTCGGCCGCTGACAGGGCCCCGACAAAATCGCCATCGTCACGCACCACCTGGCCTTCGCCGGAAAGCAGCTCTGCGGTCTGCGCCCAGAAGGTCTCGGTGCTTTCGTCTTTCCAGGGGCTTTCGGTCCATTCGATGCGCAACTTCCTGCGCCCTTCAAAAGCCGCCCACTGCGAAGTGGCGACCACCGCCACGCCCTCTGCCAGGATGTGGTACGGCGCGCCGGGCTCGGGGCCGTCAATCTTGAACACGTCCACCACGCCGGGCACCTGGCGCACCTCGCGGTCATCGTAAGAGACCACTTTGGCATCCAGCTGCGGGGCGCGCTGAATCACCGCGTAGCGCATGCCGGGCATCTCGGTATCGATGCCGTAACGCGCTTTGCCCGTGACAATATCGCGCGCATCAATCGTGTTTCGGGGCGTGCCAACCAGGCTGAACTCAGACTGCGGCTTCAACGCGGGCGGTTCCTCGGGCTGCGGCAGTGCGGCCGCGTCGGCCGCCAGTTCGGCGTAGCTGAATCGTTGGCCGTTGTCGTCGCACAGCACGTAACCTGCTTCAGCATGGCAACGGCCGACAGGTACGGACCAGCGCTGCGCGGCGGCTGTGACCAGCATTTCACGCGCGGTGGCGCCTACCTGGCGCAGGAATTCCCAGGCGTCAGTCACGCTGGTGCTGCCACCGGCGCCCTGGCCGCCGTATTTCCAGGTGTAGCCATCGGCGGTCTTGACGATGCCCAGTGGCATCGGTTCGATGCTCACTCGCTCCCAAGGCACTTCCAGTTCTTCGGCAATCAGCATGGTCAGCGAGGTGCGAACGCCCTGGCCTATTTCCGGCTGGGCGGTGCCCAGCACAAAGCTGTTATCGGGGCGCACTTCCACGTAAAAGCCAATCTTTCCGGCGCTCGCCGAATCTGCCTGCGCGCTGCCAAGTCCAAGCGGAAGCCCCACGGCGAAACCACCGGCAGCGGTCAGGCCGGTGACCAGGAAATTACGGCGCGAAATCATCACGGCGCTCATCTCAGCTACCCTCCGCTGAAAGCTCGGAAGCGCGGTGTATCGCCTTGCGAATTCGCGTGTAGGTGCCGCAACGGCAGATGTTGGTCATGTGCTGGTCGATAGCGTCGTCATCTGGCGCGGGGTTGCTGGCGATCAGCTCGGCGGCCGCCATGATCTGGCCGGCCTGGCAGTAACCGCATTGCGGCACGTCCATCTCCAGCCACGCCAATTGCACCGGGTGCAGTTTTTCCTCGGAAGGCGCCAGGCCCTCGATGGTGGTCACCGATTTCCCGGCGGCCCCGCTTACCGGCGTCATGCAGCTACGCACCGCGCGGCCGTCGATGTGCACCGTGCAGGCCCCGCACTGGCCAATCCCGCAGCCAAACTTGGTGCCTTTCAGGCCAATGTGATCACGAATGACCCACAGCAGTGGCGTTGCGGGGTCGCCTTCAAACTCGGCCGGCTGGCCGTTTACGCTGAATGTTTCCATGCCGCAGGAGTATATGGAGATCATCCGCCCATTCGAGCAGGTGCTAGACCATCGGAAACGTTCCCAAGACAAACTGAATGGCCGCCACGAAATATCTCGCTGGCCACTCGCTTTACCCGCCAATCTGGGCATGGGTTTGGCACGGCCGATTGGGTACCATTTCACTTCACAGAATCCGCGAAGGAATAGCGCAATGGCTGAAAGCCCCTCTGCTTTGACCGGCAACCCGCAGGACGCGCAGATCGAATCGCTCGACCCAGCCAACTGGGAAGAAATGCGCGCGCTGGCGCACACCATGATCGACGATGCGTTCGAGTGGCTGCAGACACTGGACGACCGCCCGGTGTGGAAACCGATGCCCGATGAAGTGAAGCGCCACTTTGAATCCGAGGCTCCAAGTCAGCCGCAAGGCGCACAGGCGGCGTACGACGACTTCAAGGAAAACATCCTTCCTTACCCGATGGGCAACCCGCACCCGCGTTTCTGGGGCTGGTACATGGGCGCCGGAACGGTTACCGGGGCGCTTTCCGATTTTCTCGGCGCCATCCTCAACCCCAACCTCGGCGGCGGCAACCACGTGGGCAACTACGTGGAGGCCCAGGTCATTCAATGGCTACGCAACATGGTCGCGTTTCCCGAGGGTTCCAGCGGCCTGCTCACCAGCGGCGGCTCGATGGCCAATTTCACCGCGCTCACCGTGGCCCGTAACGCCTTCGGCAACCTGGACATCCGCCACCGCGGCGTAGGCGCGGCCGGCGGCCAGATGGTGGTTTACGCATCGCGCGAGGTGCACAGCTGCATGATCAAGGCGGTGGAAACACTGGGCCTGGGCAGCGCCGGCCTGCAACTGGTGGACGTTAACCCTGACTACACCATCAACATGGAAGCACTGGCCGCGCAGATTCGCGAAGACCGCGCGGCAGGCAAAGTGCCATTCTGCGTGGTGGCCAATGCCGGCACCATCAACACCGGTGCTGTGGATGACCTGCAGGCCATTGCCGACCTGTGCCAGGCCGAAGACCTGTGGTTCCACGTCGATGGCGCCATCGGTGCAGTGGCGGTGCTGGCGGAAAGCGTACGTGATCGCCTGAGCGGCATGGAGCGAGCCGATTCCATCGCCCTCGACCTGCACAAGTCCATGCAGATTCCATTCGAGGCAGGCGCCGTGCTGGTGCGCGATGAGCCCTCGCACCGCGACACATTCTGCGTGATGCCGGAATACCTGGCGCACGACAAGGACGGCGGCGGGCTGGCCGCCGGCAAGTACTGGTTCAGCGAATACGGCCTGCAACTGACCCGCCAGTTCCGCGCGCTCAAGGTTTGGATGTGCGTCAAGGAGCACGGCCTGGAGCGATTTGGCCGGGTGATCGACCGCAATGTCAGCCAGGCGCATTACCTGGGCGAGCGGGTGGGCGAGCACCCGGCGCTGGAGATGATGGCGCCCATCGGCATGGACATCGTCTGCTTCCGCTACAACCCGGGCAACATGGATACCGAGGCGCTGAATGCGCTTAACAAGGCATTGTTGATCCGCCTGCAGGAGAGCGGCGTGGCCGCGCCTTCCTACACCACCCTGGAAGGGCGCTACTGCCTGCGCGTGGCCATCTCAAACCACCGCAGCCGCTACTCCGATTTCGACCTGCTGGTCGAGCACGTACTGGCAATCGGAGAATCGCTGGCCGGGCAGGAATAGATCGGGTTAGTCGACGCTTCCCGGCGGCTCGGCCTCCAGCATGGCGCGGCTGGCGGCCTCCATCACGGTGTCGATCACCTGCGATGAAATCTGTTCGACCAGCGCCTCCGGTTCACCACGCAGGTCGCTGAGCTCAAACTCCGCGATGGTTGCCTCGCTGCTTTTTTGCAGTGTTTCCGACTGGAACGAGGCGCTGGTGTTGGTCATGCGGAATTTCTCGATCACCAATATCTCGCCGGAGTCCCCAAAGGCGCTTCTGGCCTCGCTGGAAATACGCGCATCCAGGGCCTGCCTGAGCACGTCGAGGTTGGTCTCGCCGCCGCGCTCCTCGATGGAAAAGTGAGAGCCCTCGAGGG
>JAUIBE010000057.1 GCA_030428105.1 Gammaproteobacteria bacterium | reverse complement strand
CTGGCAGTCGGTTCAGGGCGCCGCCGTAAAGGCGTCGACGGTTGCGACCACATCGCTGATGTCGATGAATCCGCCGAGCGCATCGCAGTTCGGCGTACCAGTTGAAGGCGTTGTCTGGGTGAACTCGTCAACCGATGCCACCACGTCACTGATGTCGATTGAACCGCTGGGGGCGGCATCGCAGTTGAACAGCGGGCCAATAGCGGTCTCGTTGTGCATTTCGAAAGAGTCAAAGTAGACACTTCCGCCGTAACCACCCAGGCCGTTCGGCGCACCGAGGCGCACGGATTCGAGTGTTGCGGCTCCGCCAGAGGCAACGTTGAACGTGGGCGCATCGGTGGTTGCGTCTGCGTTGATCCAGACGTCAAGACCGGAACCGGCGGGGTTCCAGTCAAACTCAATCAGGTTCCAGCCGGAAGTGCCTGCACTGCTGCTGCTGCCGCCGCCGTTACCGCCAGCGTCAACTTCCCAGTTCGCACCGCTGTAGCCGATGCTGAACAGTTCACTGGCGCCGCCCTCATCCGAGTAAGCAACCAAAACTTCAGCCGGCGAAGCGCCGCGCAGTTCGCTGAGGTCCGCAAATACGTAAAAGCGGCCACGCACACGACTGTGCGAAGGCGCGTTGGATTGAACGTGTCCGGTGCCGTCCACCACCATGGCGCAAAGCTCTTCGAAGCGAGCCACGCCGTTGATGTCCGGCCCAACTGCGCCGAAGTTCTGGCCAACGGCTATCGATCCGGTGGCGCTGTCCCACCCATCGGTAGAACAGGCCAGCGCGGTGCCGGTCAAAGAAATTCCAAGGAAAAGGGTTGCAAGAACTGCAGTGCTTTTATTGCTGAACATCATCAGTTGTTCCCTCAACATCAAACGGTACGACGCAACACCGATTAACTATACAGTCAAACAGCGCCCGAGTCGATCGTTCGAGTGCTTTAGATTGGACGGATTTTGGGTTTAATCTCAACAAATTATTTAGGGCCCGTGGTGGTGTCGCCTTTGTTAGATTTTTTGTGTACGACTCACTCGCGCGACATCATAGCGTATTCCCGCAAGGAACAGCAATTTTTTCATACCTAAACTTACAAACGCATTTTAGCGGCAAAAAGTGCCATCAATTTGCATTTGTCGACAAGTCGAAGGCCATTGCCCGGGCGTTTTCGCGAACCTGCCGTAAGTCACGCGCCAGGAACCCCGCTGCCGGGGCGGCGATCTCGTACTCGTGCGCCAGGTCGATGGCGCTGATTCCAGGGTCGTCGGTATTCAGGTTCAAGCATACACCTTCATCCAGCAACGACTTGGCCGGGTGTGCTGCGTATTGGCTGACCGCCTGGATATGCAGGTTTGAAGTCAGGCAGATTTCCAGCCCGATACCCCGCTTTGCCAGCTGTGCAACCAGCCTGGGATCTTCCACCGAGCGAAAGCCATGGCCAATGCGCGTGGCGCCCAGCTCATCGATGGCGGCCCAGACGCTGGCGGGCCCGTCGGCTTCGCCGGCGTGAACGGTGACGCCAAGCCCCGCATTACGCACCTGGCGAAAATGATCGACGAACAGGCCGGCTGGAAACGCCTGCTCATCCCCGGCCAGGTCAATGGCCACCAGGTCGGCGCGGCGACGCAGCAGCGCATCGAGTTCATCCTGGCAGCGGTCGGGCCCGTAGCTGCGGCTGAGAATGCCGATCGCCCGCGCTTGCACGCCGGTTTCGCGCGCGCCTGCCTGGATACCCTCTATTACGGCGTCCACCACTTCGGCCGGCTCCAGGCCATGGGGCTCGGCCATGAACACCGGGCTGAAGCGAAGCTCGATATAGTCAATCCCCTCTTGCCGGGCGTCATGGACGTTTTCCAGCGCTATGCGCCGGCAGGCAGCAGCATCGGCCAGTACCGCGCGCAGGTATTTGAAGCGCGAGATAAACGCCATCAGCCCGGGCTCTGAGCCGTTGACGTGAACATGGGGCTTAAGACCCTCGATGCTGTCGGCCGGCAATGGCACGCCATGCGCTTGCGCCAGGTCGAGAATGGTTGACAGGCGCACGTTGCCGTCGAGGTGGCGGTGGAGGTCAATAAAAGGCAGTTCTGCCTGTTCCATATATATGGAGCTCAGTAGCCCGGGCTCGTTACCCGCGCCTAGCCTTCAGTTCCACTCGATAATGCACCCGGCGGCAATACACGCTTTCAGCGCATCCCGGGTACGCGCGCCGTAAACGCCATCGCTGGAACCCACGCCGAATCCCTGGTCCGCCAGCGCACTTTGCAGCGCCTGGACTTTACGCCGGTCTTCAAACGAGTAAGCCAGGTCGTAGGCATCCATCGCCTGGCCGGTTCGACCCATGGCGGTGAGGATCTGCGCATGCACATGGTGTGACTCGGTGTTCTGCGCATCAATCTCGATGGACATGGTGATGGCGGTGACGGCGGGATGCAGCTCATCGCGCTTGTAGTGCGCCCACGCCTTGCTGCGCCAGGCGTTGGCATTGTCCGGGTCGAGTTCCACCGCCTTGTCGAAGTCGCTGATGGCAGCCTGGTAGTCCATGGCGTCCATGTAAGTCTCGCCGCGCAGGTAATAACCCTGCGAAGCCTCGGCCGGGTTTTCCGGCGGACTGTACAGGCAGCTGTTGAGGGCCACGTTCGCCTCTTCAAACTTGCCCGCGGAAAAAGCCTTCTGGCCATCCGGGCACCACCCCGAAACATCCGCGCTGGTGGTTGAAACAACAACAATCCCGGCTATTCCCGTCAACAGCCCCATCCAGCCTGAGTCTTTCATGGCTTTGCCCTCTGTAGGTTTGGTAACAATCTGATCTCACGGCCATTGTGCTGACAACAACACGTGATTAGTGGATTATCCTAGACCCATGCGGACAAATCCATTCACCTTCCCGGTGTTCAGGCCCAGGCCACTGGATCCGTGCTTTTGCCAAAGCGGAGAGCTGTTCGGCTGGTGCTGCGGCTCCGAAGAACCGGACAGGGGCCCACCCCACGGTGTGCACATCGTGCGGCAGTTTCTTGACCTGGAACTGTGCCGACGCTGGGTAGAACAACTGGAGGGCGCCGTTGGCACCCGTTCCGGGGTTTATGACCATGGACGCTCATCCGGCGCACAGGTGGCTAGAAAAGTCGGTGCTGGGCGCACCTCCGAGTATGTCGATACCGGTGCCCTGCAAGTTGAAATTGAAACACAGGTGCGGCGGGCGTTCAGCGAATCAGCCCGTGTCAACAAACGGGTCATCCCGTGGTTTGAGCGACCCCGCGTGCTGCGCTACGAGCCGGGTCAACACTACGGGGTCCACGCCGACAACTGCCACCGCGAACCACACGAAAATTTCTGGACCAAGAAAGCCGACCGCGATGTCAGCCTGCTGATCTACCTGAACGAGGAATTCACCGGCGGCAGCCTCGAATTCGAGAAGTTCCACTACCACTACCAGCCGCGCATCGGCGACCTGCTGTACTTTCCTTCCGACAACCGTTACAAACACGCGGCCAATCCGGTAGAGTCCGGTATCCGTTACGTGGTGGTCTCGTGGGCGCCGTTTGCGGACGAGCCCAAGATCTATCGTGAGCCGCCAGCCGTGGTGGTTTCCATGTCGCCAGCCAGGGAAGTGAAAAAAGCCATGCCCGTTGGATTCAAAGTACCCGACTTCAACCCCCAACCCGAGTCACCCTGCATCTGCCGCAGCGGCCGCCTGTTCAAGGACTGCTGCGGATCAACCGCGCCCAACCGCCCGCCCCCGCCGGGGGTAATGGCAATGCCGGGCTTTATCGACCGTAAAACCTGCAAGCGCTGGGTGAAGTACCTGGAAAAGCAGCCGCGGGCTTCCGCCCAGGTGCTCGACATGGAGAAATCCACCCCTGAAAAGCCGGTATTCGTGGAAGACAAGGCGCGGGTTTGCCACGAGGTAAAAGGCGGCAAGATCCAGGCGGAGATCAACGAGGCAGTGAAACAGGCCTATCTGCGGGTCGCCGCCGCCACCCGTCGCACCATGGAGTGGATGGAGATGCCGCACGTGCTGCGCTACGAGCCGGGCGGTTACTACGTGTCACATGCCGATAGCTGCCAGCGCGATGAAGCCACCAAGACCTGGTACAAGGTCAACGACCGCGACCTGAGCCTGTTGATGTACATCAACGACGACTTCACCGGCGGCGGCCTGACTTTTACCCGTTTCAATTGCCGCTTCACCCCCAACATCGGCGATGTGCTGGTGTTTCCCTCCGACCACCGTTACGAGCACTGCGCCCACGTGGTCGACAGCGGCTTCCGCTACGCGATTGTCAGCTGGGGCGCGATCAAGGGGGTTCAGCGGGTGCTGCCGAAGCCCCCCGATCACGCCATCATGCTTTAGCGGCCTAGCGGCTGCCGGCTGACGAAGCCATCGGGTGCGTCAGCATGGCATTGAGGTCAGCCGGACTGCCAACCCGCGGGCTGTGTGCGCCAACGATACGGTCGTAATCCAGGTCCAGCTTGTTCAGTGCCGCGGCGAATCCAATCGTGGCTGGCACCGCTGGCGGCATGGGACCATTGGGCGGCTGCGGAAAGTGATCGGCCTCAAAGATGATGCCCTCTTCCGGCAGGTAGGCGATCAGCATGTTCTCCACGTGGGGCGTCGGGCCAATGTTGTACAGCTCGATGCGGCGGTCGCCGGCTTCCAGGGTCAGGTGCTCTTCAACAAACTGGAGTTCGACCTCGTTTGCACCGGCGGCGGCGCGAACCACTTCCTCGTTCTCGCGGAAGGTAATCACGGTTACGCCCTCGGCGGCGTAGTCCGCGGTTCCCGGAATATGGTCGCTGTGGTGGTGGGTAAGCACCCCGTAGCGAATCGGCTTGTCGGGAATATGGGTGCGCAACTCGGCAATCCGCTGGGCCACGCCCTGGGTTCCACCGATGGCGACGACGTGGTCGTCCATCTCGACAAACAGGCCATAGGCGCCATTGCCGCCGATCAGGAACACGCCCTCGTCGATCTCATTGCTGCCGAAATCGTTCGGTGGCGCGGCCGGAATCATCGCCAGGTTGGCGGGCACTTCGAGGTAGGGCTCAATCGGCACGTTGACCTGCTGCTTGATGTCGTCAATCACCAGGTTAACGTCGCCGTTCACATACAGCTTGAACCGCTTGCTGAGGGCAATGCCGTCCACCATTTCGTAGTCGAGGAAAGCGTATTCCACCTGCCCGAACGGCGGCAGCACACGCTCCATTTTCTCCAGGCGATGGTTGTCCTGGTTGAAGTACATGCTCAGCGCCGGGCCCACCTCCATCACCAGGGTGACGACGTCGTACCTGGCGCCTTCCGCTTCCACTTCACCGAGCCAGTGCGAGGTGTGGCGCCGGTCCATCAACTGCTTCATCAGCAGCGCCGGGGTGACGCGCACCGTCGGTCCGGCGTTGGTGTTGTAATCGGGCTGCGCGATGGGCGCTACGGTTTGCCCACGGTAGTTGAGCTGGAAGCTTTCCTCACCGTTGATAATGGTGGCGGTGTTGAAGGTAAATCCACCCGTCTCACCGCTGTTGCGAGCGACGAATATCTCGTTCTCCAGGTCGATGGCGGCAAAGTTCTGCGAGATGTTTTCATCCCATGGTTTGCCTGGCTTCAGGCTCTGGCCTACCGCGTAATTTTTGAAATCGCTTTCGCGCACATAGGTCTTCAGGCCTGCCAGCGCCTCGGCGCCGCCGTGCGCCTCGATGGCTGCGTCGATGACCTCGTTGGCCTTGTTCACCGCTTGCAGCGGCAGGCTATCCGCAGCCATTAGGGCGCCGGCCGCGCCCAGCGCAACGGCCGCTACGACAGTCGTGATTCTGCGTTTCACTTCGATCACCTCGATGTTTGTGCCTGACATTGCCTGACCGACCCGGTTCTGCGACCGGTACCAGGAAGTCTGGCAGCGCTTTAAAGAGGTGTCAGTGCGGAATCGGCAGCAAGAACGCGGCAGGCGACCAGTAGTTGCTTGAATGTGATGAATGCAGGCCGATTCGTCTCGCCGTGCCGCCCGTTGACACGGCTCGTGCAGATGGATTGGCACATGGAAGCGCAGGACGCCCCGTCTTGCTCATTAATGATGGGGGGAGACTATCTCCGCCGCCGGCCCAAAGGCCACCAGGCGAGTAAAGAAGGTGTAATCGGCCTCGAGGAACATCAGCCCAATCAATACCAGGATGCAAAGCGGCGGCAGCAGGATGGCGTAAATCAGCGCCAGCCGTTCCCACGCCATGTGCATGAAGATGGCAATGATGAAGCCGGCTTTCAGCAGCATGAAGATGATCACCAGCGACCAGCGCAGCATGCCCTGCAGCTGGTAGTAATCCACCGCGTAAGAGAAGGCGCTGAGCACGAACAGCAGCACCCAGATCCACAGGTAGATGCCCAGGGGATGTTGTTGATGTCCTTCGGCCATGAGCCTGCTCCCTTACCAGAGGTAGAAAAACGCGAAGATGAAGACCCACACCAGGTCGACGAAATGCCAGTACAGGCCGGCAATCTCGACCATCTCGTAATTGCCGCCCCGGGTTCGGTCGTAATAGCCATTGGCCACCCGTCTCGCCACCACGATCAGGTAGATCACACCGGCGGTCACATGGGCGCCATGAAAGCCCGTAATCATGAAAAACGACGAGCCAAACTGGGGCGCGCCAAACGGGTTACCCCAGGGGCGAATGCCCTCGTCGACGATCAACTTGGTCCATTCAAAGGCCTGCATGCCCACGAAGGTTGCGCCCAGGGCCGCGGTGGCCGCCATGAGCATGACGGTCTTTTTCTTGTCGCGTCGGTAGCCGTAGTTCACCGCCAGCGCCATGGTGCCGCTGGAAGTGATCAGCACGAAGGTCATGATGGCGATCAGGATCAGCGGGATCGGGTCTCCCCCACCGAAACTCAGCGCAAACACCTCGCTGGCATTGGGCCACGGCATGGTGGTGGAGTAGCGCACCGTCATGTACGAGATCACGAAGCACGAGAAGATGAAGGTATCTGACAGCAGGAAGATCCACATCATCGCCTTGCCCCAGGGGACGTGGAATGCCTGCTTGTCGGCGGACCAGTCCGCTACAACGCCACGCAGGCCGCCCTCTGGCGCTGCGTGGCTGCCGGCTTGTACGTCCTCGTGTGTCGCTTCATGTGACATGGCGCGATCCTTGTTCTCAGGTTGTTAACAGGAAATAGAGCATCACCAGCCAAACCAGCAGGAGGAAATGCCAATAGGTGGCGCACAGCTGGACGCTGCCCTGGACCGTGGCGGCCCCGTCTTTGCGAAAGGCGCGCAGCGTGGCCCGCAGCCACACCCACAATCCGCCCAGCACATGGGCGCCGTGCACCGCGGTCAGGAGGTAGAAAAAGGCGTTGGCGGGATTCGACCTTAGCGCGTATCCCTCGGCGCCGAGTTGCGACCAGGCCACCCACTGGCCGACGACAAAACCCACGGTGAGCAAACCGGATACCACCATCCCGGCGCGCAGGGGGCCGGGGTTGGCCTTCTCCACCTGGGACCGGGTCCACTGCATGACCGCGCTGGCCAGCACCAGCAGCACAGTGTTAAGCCACAGCACCGAAGGCAATGGCAAAGGCCGCCAGTCGGGGTACTCCATGCGAATGCGGTAGGCGACGAACAGCAGGAAGAACACGCTGGCCACCACGCACAGGAACACCCGCAACGCCATGCGCCGGGTGGGCTGCTCCAGGATCACCCCACTGTGCAGCTCGTCTGCTTCGCCCGGGCGCTCCCAGGACTTCTCGGTTACGTTACGCCAGAACGACATCAGGCTTGCGGCGCCCCATCGTCCTGCGGCGCCTGCTCCACGGCCTCCGCGTGGTCATCCACCGTTTTGTGGGTGGCGTCCGGTGGCTGGTTCTGGGGAATGTAGTCTTCCGCCGCACCAGGCACGCTGTAGTCATAGGCCCAGCGATACACCACCGGCAGATCGGGGCCCCAGTTGCCATGCTTCGGCGGGGTATCCGGCGTCAGCCATTCCAGGCTGGTGGCCTTCCACGGATTCGGGTCGGCCTTTGGCCCGCGGAACACGCTCCAGATCATGTTGTAGAGGAAGATCAGCTGCACCACCGCCACGATCAGGGCGGAAATGGTGATGCCGGTGTTCATCGTCATCGCCGATTCCGGGATGAAATCGGTGGTGCCGTAAGCGTAGTAGCGGCGCGGCACACCAAGGATGCCCAGGTAGTGCATTGGCAGGTAAATGGAATAGGTGCCCAGCAGGGTTAACCAGAAGTGCCATTTGCCCAGCGTCTCGTTGAACATGCGCCCGGTGATCTTGGGGAACCAGTGGTAGATGGCGCCGAACACCACCAGGATGGGCGACACGCCCATCACCATGTGGAAATGGCCCACCACGAAATAGGTGTCGGACAGCGGCAGGTCCACCACCACGTTGCCCAGGAACAGTCCGGTCAGCCCGCCATGGACAAAGGTGAAGATAAAGCCGATGGCGAACAGCATGGGCACGGTGAGGTGAATATTGCCGCGCCACAGGGTGAGCACCCAGTTATAAACCTTGATCGCCGTTGGCACCGCGATGATCAGCGTGGTGGTGGCAAAGAAGAAGCCGAAATACGGGTTCATGCCACTCACATACATATGGTGCGCCCAGACAATAAAGCTGAGGCCGCCAATCGCCAGGATGGCCCACACCATCATGCGGTAACCGAAAATGTTCTTGCGCGCGTGCACGCTGAGCAGGTCAGAAACGATGCCGAAGGCCGGCAGCGCCACGATGTAAACCTCGGGATGACCAAAGAACCAGAACAGGTGCTGGAACAGGATCGGGCTGCCGCCTTCGTAGCTGGCAATTTCACCCGCGGCCAGCATCGCCGGCATGAAGAAACTGGTGCCCAGCAGGGAATCGAGGATCATCATGATGGCGCTGACCAGCAAGGCCGGAAATGCCAGCAGGCCAAGGATGGTGGCCATGAAGATGCCCCAGATCGACAGCGGCATGCGCATCAGGGTCATGCCCTTGCAGCGCGCTTGCAAAACCGTGGTCACATAGTTCAACCCGCCCATAGTGAAGGCAATGATGAACACGGCCAGCGAGACCAGCATCAGGATGATGCCCCAGGTGGTTCCCGGCGTGCCCGGGCTGATGGCCTGGGGTGGATAGAGCGTCCACCCTGCCCCGGTTGGCCCACCGGGCACAAAGAAGCTCGCCACCAGGATCAGTACTGCCAGCAGGTACACCCAGAAGCTGAGCATGTTCATGAACGGGAACACCATGTCCCGCGAACCGATCATCAGCGGAATCAGGTAATTGCCGAAGCCACCCAGGAACAGCGCCGTAAGCAGGTAAATCACCATGATCATGCCGTGCATGGTGATGAACTGGTAATAGTCGTTCGGATCGATAAACGAGAACGTGTCCGGGAAGCCAAGCTGCAATCGCATCAGCCCGGAAAGCACCAGCGCCACCAGGCCAATACCGATGGCGGTCAGGCCGTACTGGATGGCGATGACCTTGTGGTCCTGGCTCCAGATGTACTTGGTGATAAAGGTGTCGGGATCATGCAGGTGCGCCTCGTGATCCCGGTCGGCAATTGCTACATAGGCCATGGGGGTAAATCCTCCGGCTATAGCTCGTTGAGATAGGCAACGAGGTCGTTGAGCGCCTGTTCGTCCTGGAACAGGTCGGCCATCATTGCCATTTGCCTGCCATACAGGTCACGTGGATGGCTGCCTCGCAGGCCATCCCTGAATTTGACGATCTGGTCGGCCATGTACCAGTCGCTCATGCCCGACAGGCGCGGCGCATTCATGGTCCAATAGCCCTGCCCTTGCGGGCCGTGACAGAACTGGCAAGTGGTGTAGAGCCGCTTGCCGTTGTCGGCGTTACCAGTGACTGTCGATTGCGGGCGGTTGTCCGGCAAGGTGCCGATGTAGGCCACCACGTCACGCACCGCCTGGTCGGTGGGCAGGGTTGCCGCCATGCCCGCCATTTGTGCGCCCAGGGCGTCGCCTTCCGCGGTGCCGCGCACGCCATCCTTGTAGTTGTGCAGTTGGCGTTCCAGGTAGGTCCACTCCTGGCCCGCCAGCTTGGGCGCATTGACCACCTGGTTGCCTTCGCCGTCGGCGCCATGGCAGGCGCTGCAAACGGCGTACAGCGCCTGGCCGGCTACCGGGTCACCCGCGGGTTGCTCGGCCAGGGAAGCAAAGTTGGGCTGCTGCGCCAGCCAGGCATCGAAATCTTCCTGGCTTTCCACCACCACCCTGCCCTGCATGGTGTGATGGCCCACGCCGCACAGTTCCTCGCACAGGATGTCGTACTCGCCCACCTGGGTTGGCTCTACCCAGAAATAGGTCACCATGCCTGGCACCAGGTCCATCTTGAGGCGGAATTCCGCCACTGCGAAGTTGTGCAGAACGTCCTTGGATCGCAGCAGCAACTTCACCGGCTGGTTAACCGGCAAGTGTAATACGGGACTGGAAACCAGGATGTCATCCTGGCCCGCCGGATCCTCGGCAATCATGCCAAAGGGGTTGTCCCTGCTAATCAGCTTGTGTTCAACCTGGCCAAACGTGCCATCCGGGCCCGGGTAGCGATAGCTCCAGTGCCACTGCTGGCCCACCACCTCGACCTCCGCGGCGCCCTCGGGCGCGTCAATGACCTTGGCCCACACGAAAAGGCCCGGCGCCAACATCAGCGCCACACCGATGGTGGTGATGACCGTCAGCCAGGTTTCAAGCTTCGAGTTTTCCGGCTCGTAGTGGGCGCGAACGTCCTTGCGATGACGGTACTTGACCACGGCGTAAGCCATGAACAGGTTGACCGCCACGAAAACAATGCCGGTGACCCAGAATGTGATGATGACGGTGGTGTCGATCATGCCCCAGTTGGATGCGATGGGGGTAAACCACCAGGGGCTTGCGAAGTGAAAGGTAACGGTACCAATGACGAGCAGGATGATAACTACCGCGAATGCCATAAGCCGTACCTTTGTTGGTTCTGTTTAGAAGTATTCGGTGTTGCCGAAATCCCTTTCTGTGTGGTTACGCAGCTTCCCTGTCAACGTTGCTCGGCGGCGCGACGCCTGCGGCGCACACGGCTGAACGGGTTAATGAAGTGTCGGTCGGTAGCAACGTGACGCGCCTCGGGATGCCTTTGGCCCATCATTTCCTTGATCTTCTCGCCGTGACCCTTTGGCGCGTAAATCAGGAACAGGTATTTGCCGGCCTCGATGTCATCGTGGAACCGCCGGATCTTGCGGTTCTCCGAATCCATGCCAATCAGCCCGCCTACCCAGGCTCCGAACAGCGTGGCAACGACAACCACGAAGAAATAGACCACGCCCGGCGGGTCATCGCCGAACGGTTTGAATAGCATGATGGCGCCCGCAAGGAGGACCCCCGCGATAAAGCCAAGGTTCGCGCCGATAAAGCCGTCGCGTATCAGGTCGTGTGTTTCAAACCAGTTGCTGGAATGAAGTTGTTCTTTCTTTAGGCCGGCTTCGTCCTTCGAGACCACGTGAATCAACCAGTCGGCGATCCCGATGTCGTGTAGATCGTCGGAAATCTTTTGCGAGCTAACGAGTGACGGCGCAAGGTAGTACATGCATTTCATCGCATCATCCCCGGTAAGTCTTGCTCAGTGAACAGCCGAATTTTTGTTTCTGATTCTTACCAACTCCTTTTGAGTGTCGCACAA
>JAUIBE010000056.1 GCA_030428105.1 Gammaproteobacteria bacterium | reverse complement strand
TTGGTACAGCTAGGTTTGCGACGAAGCGAGCATTTTTGATGAAAGATTTTTCGAGGAAGAAAATTACAGGGAAAGTGTTAATAAATCGTTAACTAGCCTGCGGCGTCATAGGCCTCTTTCAACCACTGCTTCACCTCGGCATCAAAATCGGCCGCCTTTTCCAGGCGCACGCGGTGGGAGACCATCGCGTTGAAACTGCCGGAAGCTTCCAGCCGGCCTTCGGGCGCCTTGCCCTTGATGCTGATGCCCAGGTCCACCCGCGTTTTGGTGGAAGGCTGGATCAGGCCGAACTGTTTCTTGCGCCGCAGGCTGACGTAGGCCTTCTTCGGCGCCAGCTCCACATCTTTGCCAAAGCCATTCACCGCTTGCACGACCTTGTCGTAGATGGCCTTCAAGTCGGCTTTGGGGCCTGCGTACTGCGCGGCCACCAGGTCGTCATCGTCGTGGTGGTCGGCGCTGGAAGCCAGTGCCTGGTGAGCTACCAGGTTGGCGTAGCCGTGGGTGAAGGCGTGCTCTTCTTTCAGGAATTTCACAATCTGGCCATGTTTTTCCAATCCAGAAGCCTTCGCGGTCTTCACCCAGTGAGAGACGGGCTTGCCGGTTTTCTCCTTGATGTTGGCTTCCATGGTGGCGACCTGGGGATCTTTGCTCATTGTTTACTCCTTACAGAAGGCCGCAGGCGAGGCCGAACAGGATGAACTGCAGCGCGTGGTAGCCGCCGTTAATGAAGAACAGGCGCATCGGCTTCAACTCAAACAGGTAATTGACGCCAAACGAGAACGCCACCCAGGTGATGCCCACCGAAGCGCCGGCGCCGATGGCGAAACCCAGGGACGGGTCGGGGCCGACGAACATCGAAAACACGATAGCGCCGATCAGGATCAACACGAATGAACCGCCGAAAATCTTTCCCTTGTTGGCGGCATTGAGCTGCTCATCACTGAGGCCGGTGTCCTGCTGCCATGCCTTGGCAAAAAGCACGGGTGAATACCACAGTCCACCAAGTACGAAGCTGGCGATGGTGGCCACGATCACTGCAATCCAATCTACTGGGGGCATGGTGGTAACTCCTCTTTGGTAAGTGAATGCCTTGTTGCGGGAGTCAATCTACGCGCCGGCGGCTCGGCTGTATTGTAAAAATGTTTCGCGCAATGGCGGGGTCAGAGTAAAGGGACAGAGTAAACAACCAGGCATCACGGTCTTGGCGAACACTTTCCGCATTACTCTGTCCCTTTACTCTGACCCCATTCTTCAAGCGTGGCGCCGCCACCGGGGCTGGCGCGTTGCAGGTACTCGGTGATGGTTGCGCCGCAAAATTCCTGGAAGTCGTGGGAAAGGTGGGCCTGGTCGTGGTAGCCGAAGTCCTCGGCCAGCATCGCCCAGGAGTCTTCGGGGGTGGCGGCCAGGTGGGTCATGAGTGATTCGATGCGCACCACGCGGGCGTAGGTTTTCGGTGTGAGCCCGACCTGTTCGCGGAACTTGCGGCTAAGGGTGACGCGGCTGGTGCCGATGTCCTTGCACAGGCTGGCAATGCGCATTCTTCCCTGGCTGCCAATCATCTGGCGGCTGGCCTCGATGACGCCGGGGTCGCCCTGCTTGTGGAAATCGATGCGCCGGCGCAGGTGGTCTTCAAGCAGGTCGAACCGGGCGTACAGGTTGGGCGCGCCAGCCAGTCGCGAGGACAGGCGTTCGGCGTCGTTGCCCCAGAGGTCCTCGATTTGCGGCACCCGGCAGGAGACCTCGCGCATGGGTTCGCGCAGCAAGCGCCAGGCGCCCCAGGGGCGCAGCCGTGCGGCAACAAAGTGTGAGCCATCGGTGGTCTCGATCAGCATGTAGCGGCGTTGCAGGCCGGAAAGCCAGCCGCCCAGGTACTGGTCGCCCAGCTTTCTGCCATCGAGTTCCTGTACCACGTGGCGCCCTTTGAGGTTGAACATCAGTTCAACGCCGGTGCGCGGGAGGATTTTCTCGGTCAGCGGTGGCATGTCGCCCCAGCCTTCCCAGTAGCACTCCACGGCATCGGCCAGGTCGGGCGCGGGCTGCGCCTCGATCAGGTTCCAGGTGCCTATTGGCGAGTCGAATGTCAGTTCGCGGCAGGTGCGGGAGAATGTCTGTCCCAGCGCATAACTCATTGGCGCCTGGAACAGTCTGCCCGCGAGATGCACTGTTCTACCCCGCTTCCTCTTCGCGGCTCTCTTCGGGCGGGACGTATCCCTCGGGTTTTTCGGAACCACCCTCGAACAGGAACTTCACCATTTCCTTTTCAAGGAAGGCGCGGTGTTCCGGGTTGATCGGCGAAAGGCGGTTCTCGTTGATCAGCATGGTCTGGTGGCCCAGCCACTGCTGCCAGCCCTGGTGCGAGACCGAGTTGAAGATGCGCTGGCCTATTTCGCCCGGGTAGGGCGGTGCTGGCAGCGCAGCCAGCTCTTCGTCCAGGAGCACACAATGTACGGTTCGGCTCATTGGTATTGGTCCAATTGCTGCAAAAGCTTGCTCACCGGGCGGGGCAGGCCGATATCGTTCCAGTCAGCCTTGCCAAACCACGCCAGGTCGGGTGAATCCCTCAGTTGGTTACATTCTAGCCCTGCCGAAGGGGGGCATGTCACCAGCACGGGCTGGATACGCATGTGCAAATGCGTCAGACGGTGCTCCAGTTCGGGCAGGCTGCGGCCTGCGGGTGCGCTGCCGAGGCCAATGGACACGTACGCCCCGGCAGTAGATTCGCCTTCGGGAAGGGACCATAGCCCTCCCCAGATGCCGCTGGGCGGTCGCCTTTGCAACAGCACCCGGCCATGTTCATCCTGCACGACCAGCATGTGAATGATCTTTTGTGGCACTTCTTTCGCTGGTTTGCCGGCCGGGATCTGGCTGGTGGTTCCGTCTTGCCTTGCGGCGCAGTCGACGTGGACGGGGCACGCTTCACAAGCCGGATTCTGCTTGCGGCACAAGGTAGCGCCCAGGTCCATGATGGCCTGGCTGTAATCGGCGGCGCGCTCTGTTGGAAGGCGATTTTCCGCTTCCGTCCACAGCTTGCGCAAGACCGCGCTCTTGCCGGGCCAGCTTTGAACGCCCGCGTGGCGCGCCACCACCCGCTTGACGTTGCCATCCAGGATGGCGGCGGGCTGGTTGTGCGCCAGCGAAACGATGGCGTTGGCGGTGCTGGGGCCTATCCCCGGCAGGCTGGCCAGCGCTTCGGCGCTACTCGGCAGCTCGCCGGCAAACTCTTCCATGCACGCCTGCGCGGCCTTGTGCAGGTTGCGCGCCCGGGCGTAGTAGCCCATGCCGCTCCACAGGGACAGCACATCGTCGATGGGTGCGCTGGCAAGGCTGGCGAGGTCGGGAAAGCGTTCCATCCAGCGCTGGTAATACGGAATGACTGCAGTGACCTGGGTCTGCTGTAGCATGATTTCCGAAACCCATACGCGGTAGGCGTTGCGGTTGTGCTGCCAGGGCAGGTCTTTGCGCCCGTGCTGGTCCCACCAGCCCAGCAGGCGGGCGGAGAAACTTTCCCCGGGCTTATTCCGCCGGGGGGAGGATGGCATGGATGAAGGAGCCGGCGTCAAACGGGCGCAGATCTTCAGCGCGCTCGCCCACGCCGATAAAGCGGATGGGGATCTTCAGCTCGTGGGCGATGGCGAACAGGATGCCGCCGCGGGCAGTGCCGTCCAGCTTGGTGATGGTGATGCCGCTGAGGTTGACCGCCTGGTGAAATTCGCGCGCCTGGTTGAGGGCGTTCTGGCCAGTGCCGGCGTCCACCACCAGCATCACCTCGTGCGGCGCGCTTTCGTCCAGCCGGCTCATCACGCGGCGAATCTTTTTCAGCTCTTCCATCAGGTTCGACTGGGTGTGCAGCCGGCCGGCGGTGTCGGCGATCAGCACATCGATGCCGCGTGCGCGGGCTGATTCCAGGGCGTCGTAAATCACCGCGGCGGAATCGGCGCCGGTGCCCTGGGCGATGACCGGTACCTGGTTGCGCTCACCCCAGGTTTTAAGCTGCTCGACAGCGGCGGCGCGAAACGTGTCGCCGGCAGCCAGCATGACGCTCTTGCCTTCTTCTTTGAAGCGCTTGGCCAATTTGCCGATGGTGGTGGTTTTGCCCGCGCCATTTACGCCCACCATCAGGATCACGAACGGCTGTCTGCCGACGTCCACTTCAAGGAATTGCTCGCAGGGCTCGATCATCTCGAACAACTCGGCCTGCACCGCTGGCACCAGTCCCGCCGGCTCAGTGATCACCTTGTTGTCCACTGCGGTGCGCAGCTTGTCGACGATCTCCATCGCGGCCGCCACGCCGAAGTCCGAGGTGATCAGGGCCGTCTCGATGGCTTCAAACAGGTCTTCATCGATGACCGTTGCATCGGCGATCAAGGCGCCGAGGCGATTGTCGAGCTGCTGCCGGGTTACTTTGAGCCCGTCGTCGACAACCGGTTGGTCTGCCGGTTTCTGGCGATCTTTACGAAAGAACTTGAACATGAAGCGGGCCCGGGTGTTTTTGGTTCAGGTGGTGGTTGGCGTCGATGATGGTTCGAGTATGCTAGCACTTTGGGTTTCTATCACGGGGTTCAACCCACAGCGTGGCTTCCAGGCAAAAAAAACACGGCAGAACTGCCCGCTCGGGCGGCGCTGGCACGGTTCGAATCATCGCCGGCGACTGGCGTGGGCGAAGGTTGCCTGTGCTTGACGCGCCAGGTCTGCGGCCCACGGGCGACCGGGCGCGCGAGACGCTGTTCAACTGGCTGCAGGGGAAAACCTACGGCGCACGCTGCGCCGACCTGTTTGCCGGTTCCGGGGCGCTCGGTTTCGAGGCCGCCTCGCGCGGCGCCAGGCCGGTAACGCTGGTAGAACGCTCACGCTCGCTGGCGGAAAGCCTGCGGGAGACCGCAAGCAGCCTGGCGGCTGACCAGGTGGGAATTTTTGAGGGCGACGCCCTGGGCTGGCTGGCACAGCAGGCGCCTGCTTCCCTGGATCTCGTTTTTGTCGACCCTCCGTTCGATACTGACCTGGCCGATCGAGCGCTGGAGGCGCTTGCCGGCTCCAGCGTCCTGGCTGACGGCGCATTGGTCTACCTCGAGTGCCCGCGCGGCGGCGCACCGGCCAACATGCACGGATTCCTCGAGGAAAAAAGCAAAACGCTGGGGGATGTGGAAATGCGCCTGCTGGCCGCGCAATGACGGTTTGAAAGAATGTCGCCGGCCGCGCGGTCCGGTGTCACTGAGCACGCATTTCTCCTGCGTAGCCCAATCCCTTGCACCGGCCCGCTTTGCGGGCCGTTTTTTTTGCGCCTGCGGTAGAATAGGCCTCTACGCAAACGCACCAAAACGGTAAGGGAATGAACTCCAGCCATACAGTCGTCTATCCGGGCACTTTCGACCCGATCACCAACGGTCATACCGACCTCGTTTCGCGTGCCGCGCAGGTGTTCGACAAGGTGGTGGTGGCCATCGCCGAAAGCCCGCACAAAAAGCCGCTTTTCAACCTGGAAGAGCGCATTTCGCTGGCCCGGGGCGAGCTCGACAGGCTGGGCAATGTCACCGTGGTTGGCTTCGATTCCCTGCTCATTGACTTTGTTCGCGAGGTGGGCGCCGACGTGATCATTCGCGGCCTGCGCGCGGTTTCCGATTTCGAGTACGAATTCCAGCTTGCCAGCATGAACCGCAACCTTGCGCCGGACATCGAAACCCTGTTTCTGACCCCCGACGAGAATTTCGGCTTTATCAGCTCAACCCTGGTGAAGGAAATTGCTCGCCTGGGTGGTGACGTGAGCGAGTTTGTCAGCAAAGAGGTGCGGGTTGCCCTCGATCGCCAGTTCGCCGCCAGCAAGTAAGCAAGAGAGCAAGACGCCGCCATGTCCCTGAAAATTACGGACGAATGCATCAACTGCGATGTGTGCGAACCCGAATGCCCCAACGAGGCCATATCCATGGGCCTCGAAATCTACGAAATCGACCCGATGAAGTGCACCGAGTGTGTTGGCCATTTCGATGAGCCTCAGTGCGTGGAGGTGTGCCCGGTCGAGTGCATCCCGAAAGACCCTGAAAACGAAGAAACCGAGGAAGAACTTTGGCAAAAATATCACCGGCTCACCGGTACCTGAAAGCCCTCCTTGCCTGCCTGATCCTGCTCACCGTTTTGCCGGCCAGCGCCGAAGAGGCGCCGGGCAAGGCAGCCATTGCAAGCGCCCATTTCCTGGCCACCGAGGCCGGTCACGAGATTCTTGCGCAGGGCGGCAACGCCTTTGACGCAGCCGTGGCAGTTAGCGCCGCGCTGTCGGTGGTGGAACCTGAAAGCTCCGGCCTGGGCGGAGGCGGCTTCTGGCTGCTGCATCGGGCCTCGGACAGTTTCGAGGTGATGATTGACGGCCGCGAGCAGGCGCCGGCGGCCGCGCACAAGGACATGTACCTGGACGAGAACGGCGAAGTAAATCGTGATCTTGCCGTGAATGGTCCGCTTGCCGGGGGTATCCCGGGCGAAATCGCGGGGCTTGCTCACCTGGCGGAGAACTATGGCCGTCTGCCCCTGGGCCAGTCGTTGCAGCCTGCGATCCGCATCGCGCGCGAGGGATTCCCGGTAGACGAGAAATACCACGCGTTGATGTCCTACCGCGCCGACACCATTCGCCGCTGGCCGGCCGCCGCAGAGGCCCTGCTGGATGACGGCGAGGTTCCCGAGGTGGGCTACATCGTCAAGCTGCCCGACATCGCGTGGGTGCTTGAGCAGGTAGCCGAGCTAGGCGCCGATGGTTTTTACAAGGGCGAGGTGGCCAGGCGCATGGTCGAGGGTGTCCGCGAAGCCGGCGGCATCTGGACCATGGAAGACTTCGCCGCCTACCAGGTGAAGGAGCGCGAGCCGATTCGCACGGAGTACCGGGGCTACGAACTGGTCACCGCGTCACCGCCGTCTTCAGGCGGCATCGCGATTGCCGAGATGCTGAACATCATTGAGGCCTACCCGCTGGCCGAGCTGCAAAAACCGCAGCGTGTTCACCTGGTGGTCGAGGCCATGCGTCGCGCCTACCGCGACCGCGCCATTTACCTGGGCGACCCCGATTTCGTCGAGATCCCGGTCGATATGCTCACCAGTCAGCATTATGCAGATGGCTTGCGCGCCTCGATCCACCCGCAGAAGGCGACGCCCAGCAATATGCTACCCGGCAAGGAAATGGAGTTTGAAGGCACTGACACCACGCATTTCTCGGTGATCGATGCCGAGGGCAACATGGTTGCCGCCACCCAGACAGTAAACCTGCCTTTCGGTGCGGCCTTCATGCCGCCGGGTACCGGCATCCTGGTGAACAACGAGATGGACGATTTTTCCGCCAAGCCGGGCGAGCCTAACGCTTTCGGCCTGATCGGCTTCACCGCCAACGAGATCCAGCCTTACAAGCGGCCGCTCAGCAGCATGACGCCGACCTTCATGTTCGGCAAAGATCGCCAGGCGGCCATTGGCACGCCGGGTGGCTCGCGCATCATCACCATGGTGCTGCTGGGCATCCTCGACTTCATGGAAGGCGGCGACCCCGAGTCGTGGGTTTCATTGCCGCGCTACCATCACCAGTTCCTGCCCGACCAGATTTCGGCGGAACAGGACGCTTTCACTGCCGAGGAGGTCGAGGCCCTGGAGGCGCTGGGACATACTGTTGAAGTGCGCGACCGCAGCTGGGGCAATATGCACGGCGTGATGTGGGATCGCGAGGCCAACGAGGTGCTGGCCGGCTCGGACCCACGCTGGCCCTCAGGCCGCGCCATCGTCAAATGACATCGAGGTAACACCATGAAAAAAGCGCTAGCAGTTGGTTTCGTAGTTCTGGGCTCGATGCTGGCGCTGCCGGCGCAGGCGCAGATCAGCGCCGAGGAGATTGACAGCCTGGCGGCCGAGACCCAGGCCCAGGTGGTCGAATGGCGCCGCTGGTTCCACCAGAACCCGGAGTTGAGCAACCGCGAGGTCGAAACCGGCAAACGTATTGCGGAAATTCTCAGGGACCTGGGCTACGAGCCGCAAACCGGTATTGCCGGAAACGGCGTGGTTGCGGTTCTTGAAGGTGGGTTGCCCGGGCCCCTGATCGCCATTCGCGCCGACATTGATGGCCTGCCGGTCACAGAAGAGACCGGTCTGCCTTTTGCGTCCACCAGGACAACGGAGTTCAATGGCCAGGAAACCGGGGTGATGCACGCCTGCGGCCACGACACCCACATGGCCATGGCGCTGGGCGCCGCGAAGGTGTTGCGCGAGTTACAGGGGCGCCTGGCCGGCTCGGTGATGTTCATTTTCCAGCCAGCCGAAGAGGGCCCGCCGGCGGGTGAGGAAGGTGGCGCCAGCCTGATGCTCGACGAGGGCATCTGGGACGAAGTTACCCCCGAGGCTGTATTTGCCATTCACGTTGGAATTGGCCAGCCAGGTGGGCAGATTGCAGTCAGGCCCGGGCCGATGATGGCTGCCGCAGACCGCTGGGAAATGACGGTTCGCGGCAAGCAAACCCACGGCGCAAGGCCCTGGGACGGGGTTGACCCCATCGTGGTGGCTTCGCAGATCGTGTTGGGTTTCCAGACCATTGCCAGCCGCCAGGTGGATGTCACCAAGGCGCCGTCGATCATCAGCGTCGGCCGTATCCAGGGTGGCATCCGCAACAACGTCATTCCCGACAGCGTCGAGCTGGAAGGCACCATTCGCAGCTTCGATCCGGAAATGCGCGCGGAAATCAAAACGCGCATGGAAAAGACCGCGCGCCTGGTTGCCGAAAGTGGCGGCGCGGAAGTTGATATCCAGATTGATGATGGCACGCCGCCGTTGATCAATAACCCCGACCTGGTGGCCCGCATGATGCCAACCCTTCAGCGGGTGTCCGCGGGCGGCAAGGTCAACACCCTGAACCCGCAGACAGTGGCCGAGGATTTCTCTGAATTCAGCAATGTCACGCCGGGCATGATGATGTTCCTGGGCAATGCCGAGCCCGGCGCAGACCCCACCGGCCTTCCAGCCAACCACTCGCCACTGTTCGACGTTTACGAGCCCAACATGGAAGTGGGTGTCCGGGCATTTGTCAGCCTGGTGGTCGACTACCTGGAACAGGAGTAGCAGCATGAACACACGCACAGCCTTCCTCCTGCTGCTTGCTTCGCTGGTGCTCGGCGCCTGCGACAGCGTGACCAGCCCCGTGCCCGTGGGTGAAGAGCCAGCGGCGCTGAACGCCAGTGACTGGAATGGGCGCTGGGAAAACGCCACGGGCTACATGGACATCACCGTAGTGGACGCCGCCAACGGCCTGGTTCATATCAGCTACGACGATGACGGCGAGTGCGAGGAGCTGGATGTGCAGCTACGCACATCGGGGGAATGGATTTTCTTTAACGTCACCGAGCAGGACTTCGAGGGAAGTGAAGGGCTGGCCAGCTCACCGTGCAGCCCGGCGCATATTCACCCAGAAGGCGTCCACCAGGCTGCCGAAGAGGATGCCGGCGGCTATTTCTGGGGACGGGTGATTCAGCGTGATACTTTCATTATCGCCTGGGCGCCGTCGCCGGAAGCCTTTGTGCGACTGGTCGAGACGGGCAGGATTCCCGGTACCGTGGATGGTGGGAGCGTGGTGCTTGGACCACTGGGTGAAGCGCATTACCAGACGATGATTTCAGGATCCGCGGGCGTGGTGCTGGATTGGGAGCAACCGTTGGTGTTGTACCGCGCGGCGGCCGAATAGCGCGCGGCTACTGGGAAACGCAAATCTTGCCGGCCGGCGGTGACTCCCAGCTTGAGCCATCCTGGCGGGTAAACGTGATCCGCAGGTCGTGACAGCCATCTTCAACGCTGTACAGCGAGTGCATCACGGCCCAACCTGAATCCAGCAGTGCGGGGTCATCGAAGGTATCGCTGAGCCACGGGAAGTGAATGCCATACTCGGCCCGCGACATCGGCTTTCCGCCCAGGGTTAGCGAGACGCCGGCCAGCAACTCCTGCTTGCGCGAATCAATCGCCCAGCCATCCAGTTCCAGCAGCGGTGATTCGCTGCGACGCACTTCAAAGCGATCGCCCCGGCCAAGCGGGCGATGCCAGGCCTGCCCGCGAATCGGGTGGACCAGGAAATAGACATTGCCGGTTGGATCAACGTAATCCTGGTACAGCCAGTTCTCGAAAACCTGCGGCGAGTGGGTGGCGCCTTCCGCGCCCAGCCAGCTGCGGTATTGCTCCAGGAATGGTCGGCCGATGGTGTCCGCAAATGCGCCGTAGCGCCAGCTCACCTGCGCAGCCGCATCGTCTGGCGTGAAACCATCTCGCATCAGCAACGACATCACCGAGGCCAGGCCGGTGCGGTCTATGCCGCTGCGGCAATGGACAAGTACCGGTTGCTCCACGCTTTGCAGCGTTTCGTAGATATCCAGCACGTTACGAATCCGCGCCGACGAGCGAAGCATGCCGATGGTGACGTGATCTGCGCCAAGTTCGTTGGTGGCTTCAACCTCAGGCGGGTACCAGTTCGAATGATCATGCACCGGGCGCAGGTTGAGCACCGTCCGGATGCCGTTCTTTTGAATAGCATCTTTCAGCCGGGCTGGGCTGAGTTGCGCGCTGCGGTAGACCTCGCCGGAAACCACCGGGTGAAAATTATCGCGCACGGCCAGGTAAGCCACCGCCAGCAAGGCAAACACGGCGACAACAGCGATCAGCAATTTCTTCATGCCCGGTTCCCCCTAGAAGCGGTAGGCAATGCCGGCAACGAAGGAATCCATGCCGTTGTTGGGTTCTTCGATATCGGCGTTCGAGTAGTGCAGGTAGCGTACGTGAAAGTCCAGCCGCTCACCACGAATGCCAATGCCCAGGCGGTTTTCGAACTGGAAGGTGGTGGAAAACTGGCGACCCGCAAGCGCCGTCTCGGATATCAGCGCGGCGCCGATTCCACCTTCGATGTAGGGCTGCCAGGCGTTGTCGACGCTGCCCAGGTAAAAGGCAAACACCGGCGAAAAGGCGGCGGCGTAAAGGTGGCCGTCGTCGGCATTCCAGTAGTTGACCGAGCCTTCCCAGTAACCGCTTAAGCGGGCCTTGTCGCCGGACCACAGGTTGCGGCTCCAATCGCGCCGCAGGGTCAGGCGATAGACATCAAACTCGGTGAAGCCGCGCTCTGGCGTTTCGGTGGTTTGGCCGTAGTCGAATGCCACCCACCAGGGGCTGGTGTAATCCTGCGCGCTCACGCTGGCGGTTGCGCCAAGCAGTACCAGCGTGAGCGCGAGGCGGATCATGGCCTGGTGTAGGCCCGTGGCATGTCTCCCCTGGGTGCCGCGTAACGGTCACGCAGCAGGGTCTGGCGCGAGACCATCGGGTCGGGTTGGCCATCGGAGATCACCAGGTCGGCCACGGCGGTGGCTTCCAGCGGGTCGCCGCTCCAGATCACCAGGTTGGCGCGCTGGTGTTCCTCGATGGTGCCGGTGTGGGTGTCCACGCCGAACATGCGAGCCGGCCTGATGGTCAGGCCTTCAAGCGCGGCCTGCCAGGACAGCCCATTGGCCACTGCCACGCCGGCGCGGTAGCGCACCGCGCGGGCATTGTGGGTGTCGTCGCCAGCATTGAAGAAGCCTACCTGCACACCGGCCTGGTCGAGCAGGGCGGCGTTATCCAGGCGTGAACCAAGCTGGTCGAAATCAGACGGCAGGTTCTGCAGCGGGTCAACCAGCACCGGCACGTTGGCGCGGGCCAGTTGGGACGCCACCATCCAGCCCTCTGCGGCGCCAACGATCACCGGCTTGAGCTGGTGCTCAGCCGAGAAAGCCAGCACCTGCAGGATGTCGCTGGCGCGGTTCACATGGAACACGGTGACCGAGTTGGCCGACCGGCCGGTGAACAACGCCAGCGCCTTGCGGCCGGCTGGCGAGAGCAGCGGATCAGGGGTCCATTCAATGGCGCTGGCTGATTCATCCATTGCCTGGCGCAGCAGCATCCACTGCGCGGCGCGTGAGCCGCCACTCTGGTCGGAAGCATCGCCGCCGATGTCGACGAACAGAACCGGGTTGCCGATCATGGTATCGAGCGAGCCGCCCAGCATCGCCACGCGGCCCTGGCCGCCGATGATGCTGCCGGCGCGTTGTGCGCCGAGCACGGTCCAGGCATAGCCCTCGATGCGGGTGACCGGGATGACCGCCGAATTGGGGTTGAATGCCAGGCTGACATCAAACTCGGGGTGGAGCTTGGTGGTTGCGGGCGCCGCGCCAAACGTGAGCGCATTGTCGACGGTAAACGACTC
>JAUIBE010000055.1 GCA_030428105.1 Gammaproteobacteria bacterium | reverse complement strand
ATCGCCGTGGCCAATGGCCATCCCGAGTGGGAAGCCGATATCCAGAAAACCTTTGCCCGCGAGTGGGTGGAGAAGGCCCGCAAGGGCTGGTACTACCAGGACAACCAGGGCAACTGGGTAACCAAGTAAACAACCCCGAGCCGGAAGTTTTTGTACCGCGGTGCCCGCATTTCGGCACCTGTGGCGGTTGCACTCAGCAGGACGTTTCACCGGCCCGCCAAATAGAAGGCAAGCAACAGATGCTGGCCGAGGCCATGGCCGAGGCTGGCGTGGCGCCGGAGCAGTGGTTTGAACCGCTGACGGGGCCAATCTGGCATTACCGCCGCAAGGCCCGCCTGTCGGCGCGTTACGTGTTCAAGAAAGAGCGCCTGCTACTGGGTTTCCGCGAACGCAAGGGCCGCTACGTGGCCGACATGACGGAATGCCATGTGTTGGACGAGCGCGTGGCCAGCCGTCTTGAAGAACTGGCTGCGCTGATCCACTCGCTGCAGAGCTTCAAGCGTATCCCGCAGATCGAAGTCGCCTGTGGCGATGATTCGGTGGCGCTGGTGTTTCGCCACCTCGACCCCTTGCCCGAAGCGGACATCGAAGCGCTGCGAAACTACGCCCGCGAAAGCGGCATCGCGGTGTACCTGCAGCCCAAGGGCCCGGCCACCATTCACCTGCTTGAGCCGGAAGGCGCGCAACTTCGCTATGCCATCCCCGCGTTCGACGTGGACTATCACTTCGAGCCGGCCGACTTTATCCAGGTCAATGCCGAGATGAATCAAACCATTGTCAGCCGGGCTCTGGAGTTGTTGCAGCCAGGCCCCGACGATCGTGTGCTGGACCTGTTCTGTGGCCTGGGCAATTTCACCCTGCCACTGGCGCGCCATGCAGGCGAGGTGGTGGGCGTTGAGGGCAGCGAAGACCTGGTCCAGCGCGGTCAGCATAACGCGGCCAGGAATGGCATCGAAAACGTGCGCTTTCACTGCGCTGACCTGACCCTGGAACCTGACCAGGCCGACTGGCTGCGCGACCCTTACGACAAGGTGCTGGTGGATCCGCCGCGTTCCGGCGCGCTGGAAATGCTTCCGCACATTGCTGCCAGCGGCGCACAGCGCCTGGTGTACGTTTCCTGCAATCCTGACACCCTGGCGCGCGATGCTGCGGTGCTCACCCGTGATCATGGTTTTGCCTTGCGCGGCGCCGGCGTGGCCGACATGTTCCCCCATACCGGCCACGTGGAATCCATCGCCCTGTTTGAGCGCCAGGCATGAGCGCCCCGCTGGGCCCGGTACTGGTTGGGATCGACGGCCTGGAGCTGGGCTCCGAGTCGCGTGAAATGATCAACCACCCGCTGGTCGGCGGCGTGGTGTTGTTCACCCGAAATTTTGAATCGGCCGCGCAGGTGAAGGCGCTGGTGCAGTCCATTCGCGCGTGCCGCTCAGCGCGCCTGTTACTCGCGGTGGACCAGGAGGGTGGCCGGGTGCAGCGCTTTCGCGATGGTTTTACCCGGCTTCCGCCACTGGGTCACCTGGGTGCGCTGGTCGATTCTGAACCCGAAGACGCGCTCGAATATTCTTTCCGCCATGGCTGGCTGATGGCATCGGAAATGCTCGAGCTGGGCATTGACCTGAGCTTTGCGCCGGTGCTGGACCTCGACCGGGGCAGCGATGTAATCGGTGACCGGGCGTTTTCGGCTGATTCCGAGGTGGTGGTGCGCCTGGGACAGGCCTACCTCGATGGCATGCACGCCGCTGGCATGAAAACCACCGGCAAGCATTTTCCCGGCCATGGCTCGGTGCAGGCTGACTCGCACATTGCCGATGTCTGCGATGAGCGCAGCCTGGATGAAATCGAGCAAAGTGACATGCAGCCTTTTACCCGGCTTGCGCCCAAACTCGATGCGCTGATGATCGCCCACGTGGTTTACCCGTGCGTGGATGACCAGCCCGCGGGCTATTCCAACCCCTGGCTCAATCAATGCCTGCGTGAGCGCCTGGGGTATGGTGGGGTGATTTTTTCGGACGACCTTGGGATGCATGCCGCCAAGGCGCTGGGTGATTTGCAACAACGCACCCGTGCCGCCTTGCATGCCGGCTGCGATTCCGTGCTGGTGTGCCAGCCGGAGGAGGTCGCCGAGCTGCTGGGTTCGGGCCTGGACGTCAGCGAATTCCGTGATGTGAACCGCGCAATGCAGGGTTTATACGGTAGAGTTTCCAATACCGTTTCCGAGGAAGAGCGCGCGCACTGGCGCGAGCGCCTGGAGGCTTTGAATTGAGCGATGATGACCTGGAGCAAGCGATGGACCTGACCGAGCATTCCGACCCGCGCGACGTGCTGGCGGGCTCTTCGCTCATCGCCGGCAGTGACCAGGTGATGGCAGCCATCGATCGAATGGCGGAGCAGATCAACCAGCACTACCAGGATGAAGAACTGATCATGGTGGTGGTGATGGTGGGCGGCATGATGCCGGCGGCCTGGCTGCTTTCTCGCCTGGAAATGCCGGTGCGCATCGATTTTATCCACGCCACCCGCTACCAGGGCCAGACCGAGGGCGGCGAGCTGGAATTTCGCGTGCCGACCCGCCTCAACCTGCAGAACCGCAACGTGCTGATTGTCGATGACATTTACGACGTCGGCCTGACCCTGGAACTGATCGAGCAGTACTGCCGCGCCCGCGGCGCGCGCAGCGTGGAAAGCGCCGTGCTGGTCACCAAGCAACATGAACGTCCTACCACCCAGTCGAAGCCGCGCTTCGTGGGTCTATCGGTGGAGGACAAGTACGTTTTTGGTTGCGGCATGGATGCATTCGAGCACTGGCGCCACCTCGACGAAATCCGGGCGCTGGACCCATGAGCGGCAAAACCCTGGCGTTGATTGGCGGCACCGGGCTGAACCAGCTTGGCGAGGTCATCGACACCATCGCGGTGGATACGCCTTACGGCCTGCCTTCCGACCCGCTACGCATCATCCGCGACGAGGCTGTACGGGTGCTGTTCCTGCCGCGTCACGGCAGCCCGCATCGTTTTCCACCCCACAAGGTGAATTACCGGGCCAACCTGTGGGCCCTGAAAGAAGCCGGTGCCGACCATGTGCTGGCGGTGTCTGCGGTGGGCGGAATCCTTGAGCACTGCGCGCCGGGCACCCTGCATATTCTTGACCAGGTTGTGGATTACACCTGGGGCCGCGAGCACACCTACTGTGACTCTGAAGAAGTTGAACTGCACCACGTGGATTTTGGCCATCCCTACGACGGCCCCTTGCGCTCGTTGCTGCTCAAAGTGGCGATGGAAAAGCAGGTGCAGGTGTCAGATGGCGGTTGCGTGGGGGTGTTCCAGGGGCCGCGGCTTGAATCGGCGGCCGAGATACAGCGCGCCCGCGTCGACGGTTGCACCCTGGCGGGCATGACCTCGATGCCCGAGGCTGGCCTGGCCCGCGAACTCGGGCTGGATTACGCCGGCATCGGGGTGGTTTCCAACTGGGGCGCCGGCGTGGTGCGCGGCGCAATTTCCGAGGACGACATCGCCGAAACCCTGCGCGAGCCCATGGCCCGCGTCAGGATGCTGGTGGAAGGGGTGGTTGCCGCGCTGGAAGCGGGCGCCGCCTAAACCGACTTGCCGTAGCCGCCGGTGCGCGCTGAAGCCAGCCGCGCTGCGATCAGTGCGGCAACAATGATGCCGGCCACCGAGGTCACCATGAACCAGGTGGGGTGCGGAAACATCACCATGGTGGATACCGCCCCGGCCAACACCAGCAGGGCGACAATGCCGGCAAATACCGCCGGGCGTTCACCCGCCACGGCAGCCGCAACCCAGCCGCCCGCCAGGGTGGCCAGCACATACGACCCAATTACGATGGTAAGCGGCCCCCACGGCAGGTTGGCGATGTATTCGCGCATGAAGGCCTCGTCAGCCGGGTGCAGCCCCTCTGGTGGCGGATAGAGGTGGTGCCCCAGCTTCTGCACCAGCATGACCGTGATCACGGCGACCGCAAGTCCTGCGACAATCGCGATGATTTTCCTCACCATTTTGAGGCCTCCCTTGTCTGGTTTGCTCGCCTTTCCTGTCTTTTGTACCAGAACTCAGGAAAAAATGCCGTGCACGAACCAGCCGTTGCGCGGTTTGTATTCGCGAAATACCCATAGCCGGCAGCCGCTGGCATCGCGGACAATAAAGTAATCCCGGCGGCAGTCGCGGCCATCCCACCAGCCGCTTTCAATCCGTTCCGGGCCGCTTAGAATCTCGTAAGCCTGGATGTCGCAGCGCCTGGGGCGGGGCAGCAACCAGGCCGGGCGATGCGGCAATGGCGTGCAGGTAGCGGTTTCGCCCAGCGAGCGAGTGCGCCAGCTGTACTCTGGGCGGTGATCTTCCACCCCGGCAATACCACGCACGGCTTCCTCGCCCAGGCGTGCCTGCAGGCGTTCGGCCAACTGCCCGACACCTTCCGCTCGCTCGCTGGCGTCGTCGCCGAACAGGCGCTGCTGGCCTGGCGCAAAACGCAGCAACTGCGGCGCTTCCAGGCGGATGCTGCGCACCGCCCCGGGCAGCTTCAGCCGTTCCAGGCGCTCGCGCAGCACCGACAGCAGGCGTTCCGGGTCCTGGCTGGGTGACTGCAGGCCGAGGCGCAGCAGGCTGTCGCTGCTGTCCTCGTGGCCCAGGGTGATGCGCACTTCCTGGACCGCGGCGTCGGCGCCGCGCAGCACGCCGCACAGTTCATCCAGCAGGCGCTTGAGCGGGAACAGCAAGCCCTGGGTGAGGGCAATCTCGGCCGGCAGCTCCAGGTTTACCGTGTAGGCCTCGGGTGGCTGGTAGAGCGGGCAGGGGTCCGGGCAGATGCCCAGCAGGCGGTCGAGGTAAGCCGGTAGTTCCGGCCCGAAGCGCCGCGCCAGCGATTTGCGCGGCAGGCGCAACAGGTCGCGCAAGCGCCCCAGGCCCATGCTTTCCATGGCTTCGAGACCGCCTTTTTGCAAATGCAGGTAGCCCAGCGGCAGGCCGCCGAGGGCCTGCCGCAGGTTGGTTCCCGGCGCCAGGTAGAGAGAATCGTGGGCTGCCAGCCAGGCGGCCTCGGGAGTGGGGGCGGAGCCAGTCGCGGCGCGGTAGCCGATGCGGGCCAGTTCGTGCTCTATGCGCCGCGCCAGGGGCTCGGGCTTGCCGAACAGGCGCTCGCTGGCGCCCACCTCCAGCGCCAGCCCGCTGCGGCCGGCGGGCAGGTGCACCTGGTGGCTGTACTGGTAGCACCAGGCGGCAATGCGCTGCATGGCCGCTTCTTCTGCCGCCAGGTCGCGCGTTACCGCCTGCAGTTCGGGAACAATCGCGCAGGCGGCGGGCACGGGCATGCCGCGCTGCACCCCGGCGGCGGTGGCGCTGGCGTTGCAGTCGATGACGGTTTCGCGGGCGCGAACCGTTTCAGTGATGGCGATGGGGCTGCTGCGCCTGCCCTGGCCCCGGGTGTGGCAGTCCAGCGCCAGGCGCGGCAAACGAACGACCAGCCAGGTGGGTTGGCAGTGCGCGAACAGCGTCTCGGCCGCCCGGGCTTGCTTCATGATGACCTCGTTGGCTGCAGTGCGGAGGCTGCAGCAGCAGGGGGTGGGCCGGCCTGGAGCCACGGCACTTGAGTATCTCGATGCGCATGGCGTCGCCGACGGTGTCCAGCTTGATACGCAGCGCTGCCGGTGAGGAAGCGGAAGCGGCCGCGCCGGGGCGGAACAGGAACGATGTGGCGCCGCGGCTTTCCGCCGCCAGTTGCAGGCGGCGCAGGGCGGCGAAGCGGATTTCATCGGGCCAGGCCAGCACGATGCTGCCGGGCATGCTGCGCAGGGCCTGTTCGCAGGCCCATAGCGATTCCTTGTGGTTGCCGCTGCGAATGACCAGCAGTTGCTCCAGGTCGAGGCCGTTGCCGTGCAGCGCGGCCGGGTAGGGCACCCAGGGTGGGTCGACCAGCAGCAACCAGCGGCCTTCGCGCCCGGCTGCCGCCAGCGCCGGGAACAGCAGGCTGAATTCGCCCAACCCGGGCCGTTCGCTGATCAGTTCGCTGACGGCGCCGCGCGGCCAGCCGCCACCAGGGAGGTGGCGGTCGAGGCGGGTATCACCGCTGGGGAGCACCGCCTGCACGTGGTTGGGTTGGCGGCCTTTCCACAGGCAGGGCGTGCGGTCCAGCAGTTGATCCAGGCCATCATCGGCGGTTTTTTCAAGCGCCTGGGTCACAGGGTGACGCGGACCACGCCCACGCCCAGGCCCTCGATCACCAGTTCCTGGCTGCGCAGGTCTACCTCGATGGGTTCGAAATCGATGTTCTCGGGAATCAGTTGCACCCGGCTGCCGCGCCGGCGAAAGCGCTTGACCGTGACCTCGTCATTCAGCCGCGCCACCACGATCTGGCCGTTCTGGGCCTCGGGGGTGCGGTGCACCGCCAGCAGATCGCCATCAAGGATGCCCGCATCCTGCATGCTGGTGCCGGTGACGCGCAGCAGGTAATCGGGCTTGTGGCTGAACAGGGTGGGGTCGATGCGGTATTCATCCTCGATGTTTTCCTGGGCGAGCACGGGACTCCCCGCGGCAACCCGGCCCACCAGGGGAATGGGGCGGTGCGGAGAGGATGGCAACGCCTCGGAGGACAATGGCAGCAGGGTAATACCGCGGGAAATCCCGGGCTCGATTGAAATACAGGCCTTTTTCTCCAGCGCCCTCAGGTGCGCTTCCGCGGCATTGGGAGAGCGAAAGCCGAAGTGCCTGGCCAGTTCTGAACGGGTTGGAGGAAATTTATTGTTTTCAATAAATTCCGAAATAAATTTAAGAATTTGCTTTTGACGCGGGGTCAGGGCTTTCGGGGCCATGCGGACATCCTCCAGTAGTCACTGTAAATATATACAGTACTGGAAGGATTATCAACAGGGGTGCGGTCTAAAGCCCGCTGCTGCGTTTACCAGCCGCCGCCACCGCCACCGCCGCCGCCGCCACCGGAGAAGCCGCCACCACCACCGCCCGAACTGGAGCCCGGGGGCGTCGAGGCCGACGAGATGGCGGAGGAGAACTCGCTGCTGAAGCGGTTGCCAATGTGGTTGACGGCATCCAGCCCGCGGCCGTGGCCGTGATACCAGGTGGGTTGCCAGCCGCCCTGTTCGCGCACTTCTTGCGGCACCTCGCGGGCAAAGCGTTCGCACCAGCTGTTCTCAACCCCCAGCGCGTAGGCGTAAGGCAGGAAGCGCTCGAACACCTCGGGGGTAAGCTGCGGCGAACGCATCGCTTCCAGGCGGTCCTGTTCGGCGGTACCCAGGTAGCGTTTGAAGCCTTCAATTTCATCCATCACCAGCCGCCCGGCGGGGGTGGGCGCGCGCATCAGGAAGCCAAACAGCACGTGCAGGCCAACGCCGGAGGCAAAGTAGGTGATCCACACCAGTGGCCCGCCATGAAAAAACGCTGCCAGCACCGGCGTACCGATGAAAATCAAAATGCCGGGTAGCAGGTAGCGGGCGTTGATACGGAACATGCGGTGCTTGAGTTCCCGGCTGAGCGCTACTTCCAGGCCGCTGCGCGCGGCGCGAAACTCGGAATGGTTGTCTTTTTCCAGGTCGATACGCTTGTCGCCAAAGGAGAACAGCGCGTTCAGCACGGCCTGCTCGCCGCGGGTTGGCGCCTCGGCGTCGGGGTGGTCGATACGCCGCAGGCTGAAATCGCCATCGTCTTCCTCGATTTCAATCTGCTTCTTTACCGCCAGGCTGACAATGGCGGCGATAAATGCCGGCTGGCGCATGCCCATCGACATCACGTAGCGGGCGCCGGCCGGCGAGATATGCGCGGGCGGCTCAAAACGCGGAATGATTACCCCGGTGGCCGGATCGCGGCCAACCCGCGACCACGACATCAGGTACCAGGTGAGCATCACCAGCCAGCCCATGGCCAGGATCAGCGCCGAACCGTTGTCGGACAGGAACCAGAAGAATTTCTGCGCCAGGCCCGGCTCCGCCACCACGCCCTTGGGAAAGGCCACCACCACCGAGAGGTTTTCCCAGGAACTCAGCGGCCGGGTGGTTTCAAAGCGTGCGGTCTGGCCGTCGGTGGCCTGGTAGCGGGCATGCGATGCGGTGGAGCCATAGACGCCGGTGTAGGCGTTCAACACCATGTTGTCGTTGCCAACCGATGCCGGCAGGCGAACCGTCGCCGAGGCCTGGTCGATGGGGAAAATCCAGCCGTTGCCGGTGACGTTCCACCACAGCTCGTCGTAGTCCTCGAAAAAGCCCAGTTGGCGGTTGGTGCGATAGCGGAAGCGGTATTCGTAGGTGCCCGGGTCAAGCATGCGGTTGGCGTTACCGGCGTAAACCCGAACGCCGTTGGACATGCCATCGGTATGCCAGTCCTCGGGACGGCCATCGCGCTCCACCGAGATCACCTCAAAGCCCACCCGGTAGCGGTTGCCGGCGCGGTCCTCGTAGCGGGTGGGGAAGTCGCGGTAAATGCCGCGGCGAATGTTCCTGCCCTCGGCGCGCACGCGGATGGTTTCGGTGACCTCCAGCGCGCCATCGGCCTGGATTTCTATCTCGGAGTGGTAAGAGAGAATTCTTTCGTCGGCGACCAGCGCGGCGGGCAGTGCAATCAGCGCAAGGCAAATCAGGGCTCGAAGTGTTTTCATTCGCTGGTCTCCTCCGGGCCCAGGTCGACCCGCGGATTGGCCCGCTGGGAGGCCAGTTCAATTTCAAAGAATTCGGCTTCACGGAATCCGCAAAGCCGGGCGATGATCATCGGCGGAAAGGCCTGCACCAGGTTGTTGTTGTCGCGCGCGCTGCCGTTGTAATAGCGCCGTGCGTACTGAAGGTCGTCCTCCACCTGCACCAGGGAATCGTGCAGTTGGGCAAAGGTCTCGCTGGCCTTGAGGTCGGGGTAGGCCTCGGCCAGGGCGAACAGGCGGCCAATCGAGCGCGACAGGCCGGATTCGCCTTCGGCGCGGCGGCGGGGGTTCATTTCGCGCTGGCTGCGTAGCTCGGTGACGCGTTCCAGGGCGCTGGTTTCGTGCTCGCGGTAGCCTTTCACCGTGGCCACCAGGTTGGGCACCAGGTCGTAGCGTCGCAGTAGCTGGACATCGATGCCCGACCACGCTTCTTCCACCTGGTTTTTCAGCTTGACCATGCGATTGAAAGTCCACGCGCCCCACACCGCGATGGCGCCCAGGGCCACAAGCAACAACAGGGTCAGGTTCATCAGGCGGTCTCCATGGCCTTGGATGGTTTGAAGCTTTTTACCGCTTCTTTCAGTTCGCGAAACTGCGGCGGTGAGCCGGAATAGCGGTAGCGATTGTACAACTCGGCAATCCGGCGAATCTCCCTGGCGCTGGCGGGCAGCGATTGCGCCGCCGTGTCAGCGATGGTGTTGGCGCCCATCGAAGGCCGCGATGGCACGCCGGCCTTCTCCAGTCTCTTGAGGAATCGCAGCCAGGTGGCCTGCAGCGCGCTGCGCCGGCGCGGGCCCTGGATTTTCAGGATCAGCGGCATCAGCAAGGCGCTGAGGATCGCGATGACGCCAAGCAGGATCGCCATCAGGCCCTTCGGGTCGACGTTCTGCAGGCCCAGCGGGGCAAACAGCCGCGCCTGGTCGGCGGCGCTGAAATCGATGACCCAGTCGTTCCAGCTGCGCTGCATCACGTCGAAGCCGTTGCGCACGCTGCGCATCCAGCCGAAATCCAGCATGTGGCGAGGGTCGGAAAGTGCGCCCAGGGAGCCTTGTTCAACGCGCAGCGGAGAAACCGCAGCGGTGGGGTCGATGCGTGTCCACCCCTGGCCTTCCAGCCAGATTTCCGACCAGGCGTGGGCATCCGACTGGCGCACCAGCATGTAATCGCCAAACTCGTTGAACCAGCCGCCCTGGTAGCCGGTGACCACGCGCGCAGGAACGCCCGCCATGCGCATCATCACGGTAAACGTCGAGGCGTAATGCTCGCAGTAGCCGGCCCGGGTGCGAAACAGGAAGTCGTCCACCGCGTTGAGGCCCAGCAAGGGGGCGTCGAGGGTGT
This sequence comes from Gammaproteobacteria bacterium, assembly GCA_030428105.1. GTDB lineage: Bacteria > Pseudomonadota > Gammaproteobacteria > Xanthomonadales > SZUA-36 > JAUIBE01. The sequence continues at coordinate 2,604 of JAUIBE010000055.1, read as the reverse complement.
AGTGGAAAGACTCCTCGTTGAAATGGCGCAATATCCGCTGGGCAAAAGCCAGGTCGTCGGGAATCTGCGCCCGCCACGTTTCCACCAGGTCGCGGGTGCGCGAATTCAGCCCCTGCGGCAGCTGCAGCGCCGAGTCCCGCAGCACCTGGCTGAGGTTGGGGGTATCGATGAACTCCGGGTTGGAAACGACGTGGTAGCGCGCCAACTGGGTCACCGGGGTTTTGCGCAACAGCTGGAAATCCATCGTCAGGCGGGTGTCGGCCGGCACCGTCACCGGGTAGTCCAGGGCAAACAGCCATTTGCGTTCGTTGGGCTCCAACTGCACCGTGTAGCGGAACGATGTAGCCGTTGATTCGGGCCGTTCGCGCGCCTCGATGTTGCGGCTCCAGAAGTTGGCTTCCCATTGCTCGCCGTCGTAGTTCCATAGCACCGGCCCGCGCCAGTAGAGCTGGTCCTGGCGCGGCACCGGGCCGGTGAACTCGGCGCGAAAGGCGGGAGAGTCATCAATAAACAACTGCTGGATGGAGCCTGGCGACATGGTGTCCGCCAGCCCGGTGCGCGCATCCAGGCTGGATTCGGGAACGCCCCACAACGGGCTGCTCCAGCGCGGAAACAGCAGGAACAGGGCCAGCGCCGCCGGTAGCGCCAGCGCCAGGATCCTGAAACTGAAGCCCAGCTCGGAGTACACCGTACGGCCCAGGGCGGGCACCTCGCGGGTAGTCGCGAATGCCTCGCGGCGATGCAGGTGGGCCAGCGCGATCATCGCCGTGGCCACCACGGCCGCGCCGTACAGCGGCGTCATCACGCCCTGGTTGAAGAGAAACTGGGTGGCGGCCAGGAACAGGCTGAAGCTCACCACCACGCGGGCGTCGCGGATGCGGTAGGTTTCCAGCAGCTTCATGGCCAGCATGACAGTCAGCAGGCCGACCGCGGCGCTGCGGCCCAGCACGTTGCCATAGGAGGTCAGCAGCAACAGCAGGGAAAGTCCCAGCGCCAGGTATCGCCAGATCGGCGGCATCGGCTCCCACTGGCGAATCTCGGCGGCAACGCGCCACAGCAGGGGCGCCACGGCAATCAGCAGGATGCCCAGCGGCAGCCGCGCCAATTGCAGCGACATGGCGATTCCGAGGGTGGCGATTACCCACAGCATCGAACGTTGGTCGGTGGAGATGCGCCGGCTAGCCATGGAACAGCGCCAGGACCTTCAGGCAGGCGTCGCGGTGTGACTCGCCCAGGCCGGTGGGCAGGGCATCACCGGGCATTTCCAGGCTGTAGGGAATCTGGTGGTGCTCGGCGCGCAGGATCCAGGCAGCCAGGATCGACAGCTTTTCTTCGCTGTCGCGGCCGCCTAGCAGGTACCAGTTGAACTCGCAGGCTTCTTCGCGCGGGGCTTCCATCTCGCGGGTATAGAGCTTGCGGTGGCGCGCGCTGGCGCGCCACGCGACCCGCTTGAGTGGATCGCCGGGCTGGTACTCCCTGAGCCCGTGGAAGTGCTCCCCATCGCCCTTGTTGCTGGTGCCGTAATCGCCGCGCCCGGTTCTTGGAAGGGGCGGCGGGTTGTGCGCTGGCTGCGGATAAACCAGGCAGCGCGCCTGCGGGATAACTACCGACCAGGCCTTGAACAGCCCGAACGGAAAGCGGTTCTCCACCACGAACGGCGGCATCTCAAGGTATCCGCGCTGGCGCGCCGGCAGGCGCAACTTCAGCTTGCGGGTTTCTTCCGGGGCGAAGTCCTGGCAGTCGCCACTGCCGCCATTGCCCACCGCGGTGCTCCATTTCACGCTGATGGCGTAGCGGTTGCGCAACTCGGAATTCTGTGCCAGCACCTGGAACTCGGCCTGCTCGCCGGCAAATACCGGCTCGGCGCCAATCCCAAGGACGCATATGCCCACCTGGTTGCGGTACGCCAGGAACATGGTCATCAGGGTGATGGAGATCAGGGTGAAGGCCAGCAGCAAGGCCATGTTGTTGTTGAAGTTGAGCCCACCCACCGCGGTGAGCCCAAGGACAATCCCGAAGCCGACACCAAAAGTGCTGGGCAGGACGAAGATATGCCGGTATTCAAAGGTGCGGGGTAACTGCGTGACCCCGCGGCGGCGCCGAATGCGCTCCAGCAGCCAGCGATCGAAACGCTGCGATGGCGTCACGCGCCGCTTGGAGGGGTTGCTGGCGGTCGTGGCAAGGCTCACCACGCGATCAGGGAATTGGAACCTGCCTCATGAGTTCAGCGATCTGCTCGTCCGGAGTGGCGTCAAAACCGGAACTGGCGATCAGGCGGTGGCGCGCCAGGCCGGGAAACACGGCCTGCACGTCCTCGGGCGTTGCGTAATCGCGATCATCCAGGAAGGCATGCGCCCGGCTCAGGCGTAACAGCGCCAGCCCAGCGCGCGGCGACAGGCCGGTTTCGAACCAGCGGGTGTCGCGGGACTCCGCCAACAGCGACTGGATGTAGTCGAGCAGGTCGTCGCTGACGTGGACCTTCTCGCAGTCCTGTTGCAACGCCATCACGTCTTCAGGCGTGAGCTTGGGGGTAATCTGCTCCAGCATGCCGGCGCGGTCTTCCGACATCAGCAGTTCGCGTTCGGCCTCGCGGTCGGGGTAGCC
>JAUIBE010000001.1 GCA_030428105.1 Gammaproteobacteria bacterium | reverse complement strand
GCAGACGGTGGCGATCAAGCTTTTGCGGCCCGCTGGCGCCGGAGCCCAGGTGCTGGTCGACGCCATGCGTGAGCAGCGCTTGCTGGCGCGGCTGGATCACCCGAACATCGCCCGAATCATCGACGCGGGCATCGCCGACAATGGCCAGTCGTTTATCGTCATGGAGTACGTCAACGGCCGTGACCTGGTTGCCTACTGCCGCGAACTCAACCTCGACCTGGAGTCGCGCCTCGCGCTGTTCCTGAAGATCTGCAAAGCCGTTTCCCATGCCCACCGTAACCTGGTGTTGCACCGCGACCTCAAACCGCAGAACATCCTGGTCACCGAAGATGGCGAGCCGCGCCTGGTGGATTTCGGCGTCGCCCGCTTGCTGGAACAAACCGGTGGAACCACCGAGCCAAGCACCGCCACCATCGCCGGTTTTACCGCGCTGACTCCAGAGTACGCCAGCCCCGAGCAGATTCGCGGCGAGCCGCTGACGACCGCCACCGATGTCTACGCGCTGGGCGTGAACCTGTATGAACTGCTCACCGGCGAACGGCCTTACCGTTTCGAATCCCGCAGCCCCGAGGAAATCGTTCGCCGTGTCACCGAAGCGCCTCTGGACCTGGCTTCGAAGCGGGCGTCGTCCAGCCAGGCGCCGCCGGTAAGCGCACGTCTTTTGCGCGGCGACCTGGATGTGATTATTTCCCAGGCCATGCACCGCGATCCGGAGCGACGTTACCCCTCGGCGCAGGCGCTGGCAGATGACGTGGAGCTATTCATGCGTGGACTGCCCATTTCGGCCCGCGCCGACAGCGTTGGCTATCGCCTGCGCAAGTTTGTGCGCCGCCAGCGCCTGCCGGTGAGCATCGCTGCGCTCGCGCTGCTGCTCGTTATCGGCGGCCTGTCAGTGGCCTGGGTGAACAGCCAGGCGAGGTTGCAGGAAGCCGAGCGGGCCGAATCACTCAATCGCTTCATGTTGCGATTGTTCGACTCGGTAACCCCCACCGAGCGCCAGGGTGAAGCGTTTAGCGTTTCGCAACTGCTGGAGAACGGCACGCAACGGGCGCAGGTGGAGCTGGCGAATGAGCCCGAGGTGATGCAGCAGGTGTTGCTCAAAATCGTCGACACCCAGATTGCGCTAGGCGACCTCAATGCTGCCCAGGAAACCCTGGACCTGCTGCTTGCCGAGCCCGGGCTTCACCTCGAGAACAGTGTCAATGGCGTCGATGCCATGCATCGGATGGCCTGGCTGCAGTTCTTGCGGGGCGAGGCCAAAGAGGCAATCCAGGGGCTTGAAAGGGCTGCAACGCTACTTGCCCAACTTAGTCCTTCAGATAGCGCGCGACTGGCATCCCTCAAGACCCGGCAGGCGCAGGCGCAGCGTGCCATGGTGCAGCTTCCACAAGCTGAGTCGCTGTTGCTGGAGGCGCTGGATCTGCTGGCCGGGCCACCGGCGCTGGATCCGCGTGAAGCCCAGGTGGAACTTGCGCTGGTCTATACCGAACTGGGCCAGTTGAACAAGGCGCTGGAAATGCACCTTGCCGTGATCGAAAGTTCCCGCCATTGGGATGGTGGCCAGGATTCGATGGCGCTGTCACAGTATCACTCATCCGCCGGCTTCAGCTATTTTCAGCTCGGCGATATGGAAGCCGCGCTGCGATACAACACCCAGGCCCTCGAAATCGCCGGCCGCCTGGCTGGTGAAGAGCACTTGAACTACCTGTCATTGCTGGTTCGAAATGCCTCGTTTCTGCACTTCAACGAGCGGCTGGATGAGGCATTGGTCGCAGCAGAGCAGGCCATGGCGGGGTTGGCGGAAAAGCACCCCGATTCATCGGAGTATCGCTGGGCCATGGGCATCCGTGCCGATGTGCTGAAGTCCCTGGGGCGTACCGGGGAGTCAGTTGAGGGATTTACCCAACTGATGGAAGAGTGGCAACGCAGCGAAGACAGCAGCTACAGACAGCGCGGTCTTGCCACGGCAGGCTTGTCACTGGCTTCAGCCCAGTACATGCACGGTGCATTCGAAGACTCGCTGCGCACAATCAGGCAGTCACAGGAGACGCTCGAAAACTCTGGAAGCCGTGACCAGTCGCGCTACTTCCTGGACGTTAACTTGCGCATGCAGGCGCATGAAGTGCAGGCACTGGTAACCCTGGGCCGGTTCGAGTCGGCTGTGAATGTCGCCGAGGAAGCGCTGGCCATGCTCGGCGAGGTGGACGAGGGCGGTGCGATACAGCTCCAGGCTCGCTTCATTTTGGCAATGTGGCATGGCGCGGCGTTGGAAAAACTGGGCCGGAGTGATGAGGCCGAATTGCATTACCAGACTGCCAACGAGATCGAAGAAATGGTGGAGCCGGGCGTGATCGCTGGCGAGCGGGACATCCTCGATGCCTACCTGGAAACCGGCAACCCGCTGGCGGCTGAGGAAACCCCGCCGGGTCAGGCGGAAAGCGACTGAGCCAGCCAGGCTTTGGCCATCCGCCAGTCACGCTGAACGGTTGGCACAGAGATTTCCATTAGCTCGGCACACTCTTCACTGGTGTATCCGCCAAAATAACGCAACTCCACCACGTCGGCCATGCGTTCATCCTGCTTGCGCAGGTCATCCAGCACGCCGTTGATATCAAGCATGCGCTGGCAGTCGGATTCGCTGCCAACCAGTTCCTCAACCAGGCTCAGGGGCGATTGGCCGTCGCCGCGTTTCTGCGCGCTGCGGGCCTCGGCGGCGTTGATCAGTATCTGGCGCATGGCGCGCGCGGCGATACGGCAGAAATGACGCCTGTCGGATGCGGATAACTGCTGCGCGTTGTTGAGCTTGAGGTAGGTTTCGTGAATCAGGCCGGTGGTGCCCATGGTGTCCTGCGCGCCGCCCCGAGCCCGGTGCGCCAGGATGCGCAGTTGCTGGTAAACCCGCTCGAACACTTCATCAAGCGCGCCTGGGTCGCCCAGGCGGCATCGCTCCAGCAATATGCGGGTTTCCGCCGCATCGCCTGGATTGATTGGAGATGGATTCGCGTTGCTGGCCATCAGAGCCCTGTTCGCCGCTTTTCAGACACCGCCGATTATACCCGCAGGCCATCGCGGCCCAGCGAGGGCGTGATCAGTTTTCACGGGTTTTCCTGTTTTTAAGGGTGAAACGGCTTGATGCAGCCCGGATGACCTGGAAACGGCAGGAGACACAGAAATGAAGCAGCAAGGTTGGCGCAGGGACACGCCATTTGAACTGAAGCAGAGGCTTGCCCTGGTTTTGTTGTGGTTGGCGCTTGGAAGTTTCGCTGTTGATGCCGTGGCGCAGACCACGCGCTACGTTCGAGTGGACGGCACCGATAGCGGCACGTGCGCATCATTGCCGGCCGCGTGCGCCAATGTTTCCTATGCTTTTGCCCAGGCCAGTGCGAATGACACGATCGATATTGGCCCCGGTGAGTTCACGGTTTCTGGATTGGTGCTCAATTTGGACATCAGCCTGGTCGGGGCTGGACGCGACCAACCCGACAACACGGTGCTAAGCGCCCATCGTTTTCCCGGCCAGGCAACTAACAATGTGCTAAATATCTGGAATAACGAGGAAGTTAACATTTCCGACCTTGAGATCAGCAACGGCGTGAGAAATAACAGTAGTGGCGGCGGTATCTACGTCACCAGCGGCACGCTGACACTGCAGAATGTGGCCTTCCGGGACAACCAGGCCACCAACAATGGCGGTGGCCTGTACATCCAGAATGGCAATGCCACTCTCAACAACGTTCTCTTCCAAAACAACAGCGCCGGCAAAGGCGGCGGCATGTACAACCTCAACACCGACCCGGTGCTGGATTCCGTTGATTTTGTTGAAAACGACGCCACCGATTCCGGCGGAGGCATGTACAACGTGAACAGCAACCCGGCAATGACAGGCGGCCGCTTCCTGGGGAACCAGGCCATCAACAATGGTGCCGGGGTGTTCAACGAACTGAGCAGTTCAGGGCATTACTCGTCGGTGGTTTTTCAACTCAACGAGGCTGGCAACGGCGCAACAGGCAACGGCGGCGGTATGTACAACCTTACCGCCAGTTCGCCAATACTGGTCGATGTGATTTTCTTCGGCAACGCGGCCGCAAACTTCAGTGGTGGCATGCACAATCGAGACGGTTCGTCGCCGCAGCTGACCCGGGTTGAGTTCAGCCAGAACTTTGCCGGCGTCAGCGGTGGGGGGATGAATAACCGGGAAGGCGTTGCGCCTTTGTTGATCGACGTGCATTTTTTTGACAACACCACCGGGGAATACGGTGGTGGGATGTACAACTACACCGATTCCGCGCCTGCCATTCGCAATGCCACGTTTCGCGGCAACATCGCCGGCCTGGAAGGCGGTGCGGTAAGGAACTTGTCCAGCACGGCTTCTTTCGTCAATGCTCATTTCTCGGGGAATCACGCCACCACTGGCGGCGCCATGTCCAACAGCGGCGGCGCAATTACATTGATCAACAACACCTTCCACCGCAACAATGCAGTTGAGAGGGGGGGTGGTATTTACAGCTTTGAGAGCTCGCCCATACTGAGAAACACGATTGTTTGGGACAATGGCGCGAACCAGGGCAACGAGATGTTTAACCACGTCTTGAACGGCAACATTAGCGTTTCGGCGCATCACAGCCTGTATGGCGTTGCACCCAACGATTTTGTCAACTTCACCCAGGGGACGGGCTCGATCAACTTCGATCTCATCAACGTGCTGCATGTCGACCCGCTGTTCGTCAATCCTGATTACGGCATTCTTCGCCTGTCAAAACATTCACCGGCACGCAATGCGGGCAATCCTTTGACCGACCCGGCTTTGTTCCCCGGCGGGCCCGGAAGTCCGGTTGATATCAATGGCCTGCCACGATTCCGCGAAGCCGTCATCGACATGGGGGCGTATGAGTACCAGCCACCGATCTTTGCCGATGGCTTTGAGGACAAAGCACCTTGAATAAAACCCTGGCACTGGTGCTCTGCCTCACAATCGCAAGCTCGAGCGCGGCTGCGGATCCGCTTGAGCTGCCGACGATGCCGCCATTGGATCCGGCGGCGATCGATGCTTCGGCGAATGCCTGCGATGATTTCTACCAGTACGCCTGTGGGGGCTGGCATGAAGCCAACCCCATGCCAGACGATGTGGCCTTCTGGTCCAGGCCGTTTACGCAATACGCACAAGAGATGGACGAGTACGTGCGTGTCCTGGTCGAAAACGCGGCACAAGGCGAAACCGGACGCTCGCGTGATGAGGCAATGATCGGCGATTACTACGCCGCTTGTATGGATCGCAAAACCATCGAGGCCCGCGGGCTTGGGCCGCTTCGGCCCGAGTTGGCCCTGATCCACGGAATGCGCTCGGTGGATGAACTGCCGGCGGTACTGGGCGCACTTCACCGCACGATTCCTTACCAGCCGGACCATGGCGAGCCTGGTTTCTACATCTTCACCTGGGGCGATCCTGTGGACGGCGCCTTGGCGGCGCGGCTTTGGATCAGTCCCGGTGGGATGGGCTTGCCCGGCCGCGACTATTACCTGGGCGACGAGCCTGATGCTGTTGCATTGCGCTCCGACTACCAGGCGCATATTGCCGAAATGCTTTCCCTGCTTGGTGTATCGGGTGATGTCGCCACGCGCCAGGCCCAGCAGGTTCTGGATCTTGAAGCCGCATTGGCTCAGGCCCGCTTGCCGCAAAGCGTGGTTCGCAATGATGCAGCGGCAACCTCCAACCCGGTGACCCCGGCAGAATTGCAGGCCTTGACACCAAAATTCCTGTGGGCCGACTTCTTTCGCGCCCACGGAATCCCGCAGGTTGAGCGCGTCAATGCCCGTGAACCGGAGTGGCTAAAAGCGTTCGATCACCTGGTAACAACCGTGCCTGTGGAAACATGGAAGGCCTATCTTCGCTGGCACCTTGTCGCTGAGCGGGCCAGCCTGCTTCCGGCCCGGTTCCAAGAGGCGAGTTTCGAGTTTTACGGGCGGAGGTTGCAGGGGCAGGACAGTCCGCCGAATCGTGGGCGCACCTGCTTTTCAGCCCTTGAACGTGATCTGCCACAGGCGCTCGGCCGTGTGTTTATTGCCAATGCGTTCACGGGTGAAAACTCGTTGCCAGGGCTGAAGCAGCAAACCCAGGAGATGTTCGAAGAGATCAGGGCCGTGATGAAGCGTCGCATTGAAGGCGTAAGTTGGATGGCCACGGAGACTAAGCGGGAGGCCCTGGAGAAGCTCGCCGCCGTTCGTTTGCAGGCCGGCTCGCCCGAGTCGTGGATTGATGATCCTCACCTGGTCGTACGCAACGACGATTTCTTCGGCAACGTGCAGCGCGCTGGAGAGGCTTCCAGGCGCGTCCACATGGAGGCGCTCGACAAGCCACTTGACCCTAACGACTGGGCCGAGCCGGTGACCTGGATGGGTGGTGGATACGACAACCGGCGCAACGCCATATTTATCACCGCGGCCATGTTGCGCTTCTATGAGTCCGGCGCAGACGATCCTGCCGCGCGCTACGGCGGACTCGGCCACCTGCTTGCGCACGAGTTGATTCACGCCTTTGATCCGCTGGGCAGGCAGTATGACGCGCAGGGACGTCTACGCGACTGGTGGACCGAGGCTGATGCCGCCGGTTTCAACGCCCGTGCCGCCTGTGTATCTGAACAGTTCTCACAGTACGAATACGCGCCCGGTATTCCGGTCGATGGGGAATTCGTGGTAGCCGAGCAGGTGGCGGAACTGTCCTCCTGGAGCATTGCCTGGGAGGCCTATCAACGCGCTACTGAAGGCAAGGCCCAGCTGCTAAATGACGGCTACTCGCCTGCGCAACGGTATCTGCTCACCAGCGCCCAGGTATGGTGCACGGACGCGACCGAAGGCAGGTGGCAGGCACTCGCTGCAGGCGGCAGCAGCAAGGCATGGGCTGCTCCCATGGTCCACGGAACGGTCGTCAACTTGAACGACTTCGCCACGGCTTTCTCATGCAAAGCGGGCGATGCAATGGTGAAACCACCCGAACATCGATGCGAGGTCTGGTGACCACATCATGAACATCTCAAAACAATTGATTTACGCAGCGATCGCTGGGTTGTACCTGATAGTGCTGTTTCCGGTCGCAGCGCAGGCGGACCGCTACGTTGCCGAGGCCGAAGAGACTTTGCTGAATCCGCGCAGCGATACCAGGGAACGCCTGGATGCCATCCAGATACTGGAAGTGCGTTTATCCAACGAGCAGGCAGCGCAGCTATTGGGACAAGCCCTGGTGAACGACCCTGAATTGCGGGTAAGAAAGGCGGCCGCAAGCGCCTTGTGGGGACATGAGCAGGCATTGTCGGCCGAGCCGCAGCTGTTCGAGGCTCTGGATGACGACCCGGAAGTTTCGGTCCGCGCGGCCGGCGCGCTGCACGGCGCAGGAATTCCAGCGGAACAAGTGGCAAAGGGATTTCGCAAGGGCCTGGGCTCAAGCAACCGCGGCACAGCTTACAACGCTTCACGCGGTTTGATCGGGGTCGACCCGCCAGCGTCCTTGTTGCCCGGTTTGTTGAACTACCTCGACTGGCGTTTGCAGGAGAATGACATCCAGGGCGCTTATTCTGCCCAGGCGGCGCTTGAAGAGCTGACCACCCTGGGATTTGACCAGCTTGTTTTTTCCGGGCTGACCGACTATGTCGAACTGGGCGCCGCCGGCGCTGCTTACGCATTGCCTGCGCTCGACAGCATGCCCGGCAAGCCAGTTGAGTACGTGACCTGGCTCACTACAATGAGCAAGGCGGACAATAAGCAGGTTCAGGAAGAAGCCGTTAGAGCTTTAGGTGGTGCACCACAACCTTCGGCGGCGACGGCTGTTGCGGCGGGGTTGTTGGATTCGTCCAGCGAGGTTCAACTCGCGGCGATCGATGCTTGCAGCAACCTGCGTGCTGCGGCTGACCCCTGTGTCGATCAACTGGCAGTACTTTTGCGCCAGTCGAAAGATGTTGAGGTTAGAACCGCAGCGGCGCAATCGTTGGCCAGCCTGTACAGCGATCTTGATAGAGTCTCCGAAACTACCTGGATTGCAGCGCGCGACGCGGCCCTGCAGGATCCGGAGGCCGAAGTGCGCGAATACGCGATTACCGCAGTTGCCGACATGCCGGCCGATGCCTCCCAGCGCATGGTCGTGCTGGCTCGGGCCGCAGCCGGAGATTCGGTTGCTTACAACAAGAGCAGGGCGCTGGCTCGCCTGGCCAGGATGGTGGGCTATCCTGGCCAGGCGGTACCGTCATCGGTTTACCAGGACGTGGAGCCTCTAACCCGGCACGAAGACTCAGAGGTCGCCAGGTTGGCTACCCTGGTGATGGCCGCGCAGTAGGGTTGCGGTTTCCCTAGCGCTTCAATCGCGCGATCGCTGCCGCTTCCTGCTCCGCGGTTGGCCAGCGGCGAGCATTGGCACGGCGTTCTTCTGTTTGCTCGTTCCACCACTGCAGCGTGCCCTGCGCGGTATCGGCCAGGGACCGATAGTTCAGGCCGGCATTAATAGAAGCAGAATTCACGAATTGCGCTGTTGAGGCACGTCCCATCAGTGGTTGGTTGATCTCAAGCTCTTCCAACAATTCCTCGCTGGGCCAGTAGAACTCCACCGGCGCCTCGGTGATGGCGCGGATACCCCAGACCAGGCCGCCCCGGGTAGAGGGCGAGGTTGGGCCGGCGGCGTTGAAGATGCCTGGCGTGTTGTTTTCGGCCAGGGTGATGATCCACGGACACAGGTCGCGGACGTCCACCCATTGCAGGTCCATGTCGGGGGTGGCGGGTGCCAGCACGTCGCCACCTTGGCAAACGCGATCCACCCAGTAGGTAAAACGGTCGGTGTGATCGCCGGGGCCAACCACGTAGGTGGGGCGAACCACGGTGCAGCGCTCGCCGATAATCTCGCGCACCGCCATCTCGCTGTCTGCTTTCAGCGGCCCGTAGGTTTCACCGGTAACTTCCTCGATAGACGGATCCGCCATGGTGGCCATCTTCGAGTTCTCATCAAACACGCTGCCGCTGTCGAAATCGTAAACCGCTACCGTCGACACGTAGAGGTAGCGGTTGCAGCGGTCTTTGAGCAGGGTTGCGCTGTCGATCACGTGGCGCGGCACGTAACCGGAGTTGTCTATCACCACGTCCCAGGTTCGGTCCCCGCGCAGTGCGTTGAGTCCTTCGCCCACGTTGTCATCGCGGTCGCCGATCAGTTCTTCCACAGCGTCGCCATACATGCCCGGGTTTGAGCCGCGGTTGAACATGGTCACCTTGTGGCCGCGCGCCAGGGCGTAATTAATCTGGTGCGGGCCGATAAAGCCGGTGCCGCCGAGAAACAGGATGTTCAGCGGTTGCGCAGCGGGTTCAATTTTGGATGCTGCGGCCGAGGCGCTGATACCCAGAAGGGGCGCGGAGGCGATTGCGCCTGCGGACAAAGAAATGAAGGTTCTGCGTGTGGTCATGCGATAGGCCCCTGCTGAGTTGAAATAGGAAGGTGAATCGGACTATCCCGACACCATAGCGCAATGGCGAGTTTTTTCCAGCACCGGCGGTACCCTGGTTTATACTGCCGTTCCGCCGAATCAGGCGCGTCAAAAAGAATAATTCCGGAGTACTCGATGGTTTACCGCTTTTCTCTCTCTCTTTTTGCTTTTCTTATTGCAGTTTCTGCCCAGGCGCAGGAAGGCCCCGGCCTGGAGTTGATCATGTCCGACCCCGACTGGATCGGCAACGCGCCCAGTGAATCGTGGTGGAGCGATGACGGGCAAAGCATCTACTACCTGCAAAAGCGCCAGGGCGAGAAGTTCAACGACCTGTACCGGGTAGCTGCAACGGGTGGAGGAGCGGAGCGGGTTGCGCCGGAGGCCGAGGCGGCCAGTTCCAACGAAAACCGCGTCTACAACGCCGATCGCACCGCGGTAGCCTGGATACAGCGGGGCGATGTGTGGCTGCGAAACCTGCAGAGCGGCGAAACCCGCCAGCTCACGCGCACGGTCGGCGCGGAAGCCCGCCCAATGTTCATGGCCGATGGCAACTCGCTGGCCTACGTGGCTGATGGCCGCTACTACCTCTTCAATCCTTCCAACGGCTTGAGCCGCCAGGTTACTGACCTGAAGTTCGAGAAGGATCCGGATGCCGACCCGGCGTTCAACACTCTGCGTGAACAGCAGATGCGGGTGTTCGAAACCCTGCGTCGCGAGCAGCAGCGTGATGATGCTGCCAAGGAGAACAGCGATGCCCGCCAGGACCAGGACCCCAGCGGTGCGCCACTGCCGATCTGGCTGGGAGACGAGTACGAGGAACTGAACCGCACCCTTTCACCATCGGGCCGCTTCATGCTGGTGGCGGTGAAGAAGAAGGGCGCTGAGAACGGCAAGGGCGGTCGCATGCCCAACTATGTCACCGAGGATGGTTACCTGGCCATTACCGACACCCGCACCCGCGTGGGCCTGGACGAGCCGCCTGCACAGTCCATGCTGCTGGTAAACCTGGAAGAGCGCAGCTTCAGCGTGGTGGATGTATCCGGCTTGCCCGGGATCGATGAAGACCCGCTGGCCGACCTGCGCGAATCCGCCATCGAATGGCACGTTGAGCATGGCGCCAAGCGCGAAGAGGTGGAGAAAGCGCTGAAAGCCCCGGAACAGCGTTCCATCTGGGTGATGGACGTGGAGTGGAACGCGCAAGGCACGTTGGCCGCCATCCAACTGAGAGCCGGGGACAACAAGGATCGCTGGCTCACCACCCTCGACCCTGAAACCGGCGAGTTGCAGGTGCAGCACCGCCTGACGGACCCCGCCTGGATCAACTGGGATTACAACAACTACGACTGGATGCCCGACGGCGAAACCCTGTGGTACCTGTCGGAAGAGTCTGGCTACTCACACCTCTACACCAAGGGTGTAAACGACCGCCGCGCACGCCAGCTAACCGAAGGTGATTTCGTGGTTCGCGAACCGGCGCTGTCGCCTTCGGGCGACGCGTTCTACGTGGTCAGCAACCGCACCCACCCCGGCAACTACGAGGTCTATCGCGTGGCGGCGAGTGGCGGTGAACTGGAGCAGCTTACGAGCCTTGGTGGTGTGGTTGCGTTTGAGCTTTCACCTGATGGCGAGCAATTGCTGCTCAGCCGCTCCTACATCGACCGCCACGTTGATCTGTACGTGCAGGGTGCGGCACCCGGCGAAGAGGCAACGCAAATCACCGACACGGTCAGCGATGCATACAAGGCAATCGACTGGGTGATTCCGGAAATTGTCGAGGTCCCTTCCTCGCATGTCGACGAGCCGATCTACACCAAGCTCTACCTGCCAAAAGACTACACCGAGGGTGAAAGCTACCCGGCGGTGATGTTCGTGCATGGCGCGGGTTACACCCAGAACGCGCATATGGGCTGGCCGTACTATTTCCGCGAGTTCATGTTTCACACGCTGCTGGCCAACGAGGGCTACATCGTGATTGACATGGACTACCGCGCTTCCAAGGGCTACGGCCGCGATTGGCGCACCGCCATCTATCGCCAGATGGGCCACCCCGAGCTTGAAGACTTCCAGGACGGCGTGGCCTGGCTGGTGGACAACTATGGCGTCGACCCCGAGCGGGTCGGTGTTTATGGCGGCTCCTATGGTGGTTTCATGACCTTCATGGCGCTGTTCCGTGATCCCGGCCTGTTCGCTGCCGGGGCTGCGTTACGCCCGGTGGCCGACTGGATGCAGTACAACCACTTCTACACATCCAACATCCTGAACACGCCGCAGGTAGACCCCGAGGCCTACCAGCGCAGTTCACCAATCAACTACGTGGAAAACCTGGAAAGCCCATTGTTGATCGCGGCCGGCATGCAGGATGACAATGTGTTCTTCCAGGATTCGGTGCTGGTGGTGCAGCGGCTGATCGAGTTGAAGAAAGAAAACTTCGAAATCGCCATCTACCCGCTGGATCCGCATGGTTTTGTCCATCCGGAGTCGTGGTTGGATGAATACCGGCGCATCTACAAGCTGATGAACGCCAACCTGAAGCCCTGAACCTGGCGCCAGGAAAACCAGTTATGACCTGCAAGCTGCAATACACAATCCGCGCAATCATGGCCCTGGCAGGCGCGCTATTGCTGGTCGCGTGCGAGGAGCAAGGGCGAAGCCCTTACCAGGGCGGTCTGTTTTTCGGCCAGGGTTCCTACCTGATGCGCTTCAGCCTGCAGGACGGAGGGCTTTCTGTGGAAGGCCACCTGGGTGATACCGAGATCCTGGAGGTCAGCCCGTTTGGGAATGACCACCTGCTGATCTCCGAGTCGGCCTCGGTCAACCGCCTGCGCGTACCGCGGATCTCGTGGTTCGATATCGATACCGGCGAAACCGCGGACCTCTACGCGGGCGTGGCGGCCCGTTTCGTGCCGGAAACCGCGACAATCGTTTACGACAATGGCACCGAGCTGTTTGCCGTGCCGCAAATTGACAACAGCGATAACCAGCTCATTCTTGCCCACGGCCAGAATCTGCTCGGCGACATGCTGGTCGTGCAGGGCGGAATCGTTTTGTTCGAGATGGGGCGGGGCGATGAACTGGAGATCCACGCCTGGAACGCGATCGACAACTCGATGACCCGGCTGGAAGGGCTGGAAACCGCGTGCCGCCTGGACGGCGCCGTGTGGATCGCCGCGCTTGACCGGCTGGCCTGCAAACCACCCGGCGCGCCCGCTGCCGAGACCGCCTATAGCCTGGCCAACCTCGAAGGAAGCCAGCAGGAACCGCTTGGCTTGCCGGCCGGAAGGAATTTCCGGGCGCTGGTGTACGTGCCGGGGCAGGATGCCCTGGTGCTCCAGGAGACGGAAAAGAGCCGGCTGGGTTCGCGCGACCAGTACTCGGTGTGGGTTTACAACGTGGTCACCAAAGAACTCACCCGCATCGCCGACAACATTTTCCTCGGCGCGGCGGTTGCCTACGGCGAGTACTAGGGCCTAGTCCAGCAATTCATCCAGCGCTTGTACCAGGCGCTCAATCTCCTCGGCCAATGTGTAGTGGACGTAGGAAACCCGCAGTACGCCTTCGTCCGGCTTGATGCCCAGCGCTTCCATCAGGCGGTAGGCGTAGAAATTCCCAACCCCGACTCCCAGGCCTTTCTTGCCCAGGGCTGATGCGATGGCGGCCACCGATTTTCCGTTCACGTCGAACGCCACGGTGGGCGCACGTGATTTCGCCTTCTTTTGTCCCAACAGGCGAACCGACGGATGGTTGCCCAGGAAATCCAGCAACGGTTGAAGCAGGGACGTTTCCTGCTCGTGGAGCAAGGCGCGGACAGTGGCTGCCTTGTCCGCGGTGGACGCTGCCGGGTCTGCATGGTGATCGTGAACCGCTTCCATGTAATCAACCACGCCGTTGACGGCGGCAATCTGGCCATGGTCGGGGCCGGCCGGGGTAAAGCGCGCTCCCGGTTTCTTGGCGTTGAAGAAGTGCCCCTGGAAGGGCAGTTGGGCATTCAGGGCATTGCGGATGTACATTGCGCCCAGGTGCGGGCCATACACCTTGTACAGCGAGAACAGGTAGACATCGGCGCCCAGCGCCTGGATGTCGGGCAGCCCGTGCGGGACAAACGAAACCCCGTCCACCACTGCCAGTGCTCCGGCCTCGTGGATCATGTCGGTAATCTCGCGCACCGGGTTGACGGTGGCGATGACGTTGGAGCAATGCGTGAAGGCCACCATCCGGGTGTGACCGGTTAGCAACGCTTCCAGGTCCACCGGGTGCAGCTCGGCGGTATCCGGGTCAATCTTCCACTCGCGCACCTTGATGCCGCTGTCTTCAAGGCGGCTCCAGGCGCCAATATTGGCCTCGTGGTCCTGGTTGGTGACAATCACTTCATCACCCGGCTTCAGCATCTGGCGCATGGCCTGCGCCAGCACGTAGGTGTTCTGCGAAGTCGATGGGCCAAAGTGCAGCTCTGAAGTATCAACATTCAGCCATGCGGCCAACCGCGACCTGGCGGAGTCCATCAGCGCGCCGGCTTCCTCGGAGGGCGCAAACTCGTAGTATGGCTGCACCTTGGTCTGGCGGTAAAAGCGGTCAAGTCGGTCGATCACCTGTCGGCAGGCGTAGGAGCCGCCGGCGTTCTCAAAGTGGGAGAAACCCGACAGCGAAGCCTCGCTGAATGCGGGGAATTGTTCTCGAACGAACGATTGATCCAGTGCCATGGCCGCGTTTCCTGCGCTTCAGTGAAGTTGCCGGCGGTATCTTATACTGGATTGGAAAGGGCAGGTACTTGCTGTCTTTCGTGACCCACTATTACCCGGGGAGTGCAGACATGAAATTTAACTTGAAGGTGATCGTTGCAGGTGGATTGGCCATGTACGTAACCCAGTTTGTGCTGGGCATGATTACCGGGCCGCTGATCCACCAGGGTGTGCTGGTCGAGGCCTACCAGGCGAATGCCGGCTTCTGGCGACCGGAGCTCAACCAGGTGCCGCCGGACATGGGGGCGCTGATGCCGCTGTGGATTACCACCGGGCTCATCGGTTCATTCATCATCGCGGGGATTTTCGACAACATTCGTGGTGGTCTGGATGGCTCCACCGCGATCCGGGGCCTGAAATACGGCGTGATCGTGTGGCTGATCAACCTGTGCATATCCGCTGGCTGGTCGGGCATCTTCAACCTGCCCCACGAGATCTGGGCGTGGTGGAGCGCTGAGGCGCTGCTGTACTACGTGGTCGGTGGGCTGGTGCTTGGCTGGGTTACCGGGAAGCTTGCGCCTCAAGGGTGAACTGATTAGCGAGTGATTTCCCAGGCCGCGTTGGCCAGCGGCTCAAGCTTTTCGACCAGGGTAGCGGCCCGGTCGTTGGAGGCATTGCCGCGAATCATGCGGCCCTTGATGCCGTGGATGATGGCTGCCAGCCGCCACAGGTTGAAGGCCAGGTAGAAATCCAGCTGCTCGATACCCGGGCGCCTGGTGCGCTCGCAATACATGGCAACGTACTCATCTGCGCTGGGAAGGCCCGCCTCGTCCAGGTCGATGCCGCCCAGGCTGGCCGGCAGCCCAGGAGGCGTGTAGTAATTCATCAGGTGGTAGGTGAAGTCGGCCAACGGGTGACCCAGCGTTGACAGCTCCCAGTCGAGCACTGCCACCACGCGCGGCTCGGTGGGGTGAAACACCAGGTTGTCGCAGCGGTAATCGCCGTGGTAAATCGCCGTCTCTTCCCCGGCGGGAATATGCTGCGGCAGCCATTCGCATAGCCGGTCCATGGCGGGCACGCGACCGGCTTTGCTGTCCTGCTGGTACTGCTGGCTCCAGCGGTGAATCTGGCGTTCGAAAAAGTTTCCTGGCTTGCCGTAACTCTCCAGTCCGGCGGCGCGGTAGTCGATGGAATGCAGGCGCGCAATGGTCTCGCACATCGCCGTGTAGTAGTGGCGACGCGCCTCCCGAGGCTCCTCGGGGAAGGTTGGATCCCAGATGATACGTCCTTCCACCCGCTCCATGACGTAAAAGGGCGTGCCAACTACATCCGCGTCTTCGCACAGCGCGTAGGCGCGCGGCACCGGGAAGCCCTGGGCTTCCAGCGCGGTAATCACGCGGTATTCCCGCTCCACTGCGTGCGCCCCCGGCAACAGCCTGC
Source organism: Gammaproteobacteria bacterium (assembly GCA_030428105.1). Classification (GTDB taxonomy): domain Bacteria; phylum Pseudomonadota; class Gammaproteobacteria; order Xanthomonadales; family SZUA-36; genus JAUIBE01. Next base: position 335,790 of record JAUIBE010000001.1, on the reverse strand, counting down.
CCGGCGGCTTGCGCCGCAGGACATAGCTGCGTGAAGGCGTTTTTAGCTGGTAGGTCGGGTTGGACTGGCCGCCCGGGAACTTGGAAAGCGCAATCGGGCCGGCGTAATCCTGGACATGGGCAGCAAGCCACGCATCCAGGGCCTCGAGATCAAGGTCGTGGATGCTGGCCGAAGCGGACACCGGCTGCTGCCCCGGGGTCAGGTCAGGCGATGGCCACCAGTTCGATCTGGAAATTCAGGTTCTTGCCCGCCAGTGGGTGATTGGCGTCAACCGTGATGGTTTCCTCGCCTACCTCGGTCACGGTGAGGTTGATGGGCTGCCCGTCCTGGCCCTGGGCCTGCAGCGCCATGCCTTCCTGCGGCTCGAGGTTTTCCGGCAGCGCAGTCTTCGGCACTTCCTGCACCATCTGCGGGTTGTGGTCGCCATAGGCGTCGGCCGCGTCGATGGTGACGGACTTTTCTTCGCCTACTGCCATACCATCTACTGCCTTGTCGAAACCCGGAATCACCTGGCCGGAGCCAAGCTGGAATTCAAGCGGATCGCGGCCTTGCGAGGAATCGAATTGGGTGCCGTCTTCCAGTGTGCCGGTGTAGTGAATTTTTACGGTGTCGCCTGACTTGGCCTGGCTCATGTTGTGCTCCGGGTTGGGGTTCTGATCAAGGCGAAAGACCATAACAGAACCGGGCCAGGGTTACGACCGGCCCGGCGATGCATCCAGGCTAACAACCTGCTGGATTGTGCTGTGTGAAAGCGAATTTGCTCAAACGTGACCTATCGCCCATGCCAGGGTCCGGGCAGCGGTGTACCTTGTCCCGGATTTTTCGCGAGGAACTAGTATGAAACACGCCCCATCACGCACGCTTGCCACGCTTGGCCTGGTTTGTTCACTGGGCCTGGGCGCCGCCCCGCTGTTGGCCCAGGACGGCGAAGAGGCCGACTGGCTGACACGATCGAACGAAATCGCCTACACGGTGCTGGAAATGAACGCCCGCTTCGTGCCGGAGTTTGCCGGCCAGCAGGGTATCGATGGCTACGACGAGGAGGTCATTGATCTCAAGGCCAATCTCCACGAGCGCCAGATGGCGGTCGAGGCCGAGCGCCTGGCCTACCTGGAGGCGCAGCTCGAGAATGAAAGCGACCCGCGGGTTCGCCAGGACATCGAGATCATGATCAAGGCCGTGGAAGACGGCATCGAGGCCTCGCAGATCAACTATGAGCGGGTCAGCCCTTACGGCAACCTGGCAGGCCTGGTGTTCTTCGGTTTTAACGGCCTGCTGGACAAACAGGTTCCGGCGGAGCGCCATCCCGCCGCCCTGGTGCGCTTGAAGAAATATACCGGGCAGGCCGAGGGCTACGAGCCACTGGTTGAAGACGTCAAGCGCCTGCTGAGCGAGCGGATGGCCTTTGATGGCCTGATCATGCCGTACCGAGGCGAGGTGGAGCAGGACCTGGAGCGTGCGCCAGTGATGATGGCCGGGCTGCCCGAACTGTTCGAGGCCACCGAGCTGGAAGGCTGGGAAGATGACCTGGCGCTGCTGACCGAGCAGTTTGCCGAGTACAACGAGTGGGTGCGTGAAAACGTTCTGCCCGTTGCCCGCCCGGATGCAGCGCTGCCGCGCGAGCTCTACGAGTTGGCGCTGAAGAACTTCGGCGTGGATGACAGCCCCGAAGCCCTGATTCGCACTGGCCAGATCGCGTTTGTGAACATTCGCAACGAGATGATGGCGCTGGCGCCCCTGGTTGCAGCCGAAAAGGGTTGGGAAGAAACCGACTACCGGGATGTGATCATGCGCCTGAAAGAGGACCAGGCCTACGGTGATGACCTGCTGGCGGCCTACCGCGAGACCATGGAGGAACTCGACCGCATTATTGCCCGCGAGAACCTCGCAACCCTGCCCAACGAGCCGGCCCGCATGCGCATGGCGACCGCGGCTGAGACCGCCCAGTCACCGGCAGCACACCTGGATGTTCCGCGCCTGATCGGCAATACCGGCGAATATCCCGAGTTCATCGTGCCGAACATTCCGCAGAACGAGGACGGCAGCTGGCCCGACAGTGACTACGCGGTACGCGCGGGGATGTGGACCCTGTCCGCCCACGAGGCGCGCCCGGGCCATGAGATGCAGTTCACCAGCATGTTGCGCGGTGGTGTTTCCATTGCGCGCGCCACCTTCGCCTTCAATTCCGCCAACGTGGAAGGCTGGGCGCTGTATGCCGAGGCGATTTCCAAGCCCTACATGCCCCTGGAAGGGCAGCTGTTCTCACTCCAGGCTCGCCTGCTGCGCGCCGCGCGGATCTGGCTGGACCCGATGCTCAACCTCAACCTTGTGACCGCCGAGGAAGCCAAGCGGGTGTTGATGGAAGACGTGATGGAAGATGAGAGCAGCGCCCAGAACGAGATTGAGCGCTACACCTACCGCATGCCCGGCCAGGCCACCGCGTACTACTACGGTTACGAAACGCTGCAGTCGCTGCGCGCCTTGACCGAGCTGAAGCTGGCTGATCGTTTTGATGCCCAGGCCTACCATGATTTCCTGCTGGCCCAGGGCCTGCTGCCGCCGGATGTATTGCGTGAGGCGGTTGAGACTGGCTTTATTGCGCCGCGCCTGGCCGAGGAATAGTTAGTCGAGCAGCCGGTCGATGTAGGCGAACGCTTCCTCGGTACCGGACTGCGCCAACCAGAACAGGGCCTGCTCGCGGATTTGAAACGCCAGGCCCTGGTTCTCCACCAGCGCCGACAGTGAGGCCAGCGCCTCGCTGTCGGCGTGCAGGGAAAGCGCCATGACGGCTTCTTCCATCACCGATTCGCGCTCATACAGTTGGGTTTCCAGCCAGGCGATGCTTTCGGCGGTGGTGACGTTCTCCAGCGTGCGTATCGGCGTATCCGCGCGCACCGGGCAGTTACCGCTTAGCGCCCGAATCTCACGCACCTTTCCGTTTCGCACCTCGGCGAAGATCTGCACGGCGTCGAGATTGACCACGCAGTCTTCCTCGATGGTGAACTCATTGATGCCCACGCCCAGGTCGCAGCCCGTCTGCAGCACCTTGCCATTGCGAATCTGGTGGCAACAGGCATTTTGGCCGCTGCTACCGCTGGCTACTTCCCAGCGGTACCAGCCGTCGTCGTCGAAGCGCGGCTCCGCGGCAGCCACCGGGGCGGCTGCCAGCAGCAAGCAAAGCGCGGCAAGTGCAGGGCGGCGCATTAGTGGCCTCCTTCCAGGGCGCGGTCAATCACTTCCCAGATGGCGTCGCTGTCGAGAATGACCAGGTATTCCAGCAGCTGGCGTTTCTCCGCCGGGTCGTTGCTGGCGCGGTACAGCTCCAGCAGCAGCTCATCGTTGCCGCTGATCATCAGGCCTTCCATCGCCGCCTCGCGAACCTCGGCGTTGTCGGTGCCGCGGTAGATTTCCACCAGCGCTGCATCAGCCTCGCTGCTGCCGATAATTCCCAGCCCTTCCATGGCCTTGATCTGCTGTTCGGGGTTGGACGTGTCCATTGCCATTTCGCGCAGCGATTCGAAGTCGCCGGCAATGGCGTAGGCCTCGATCAGCGCCTCGCTGACTTCTTCGCCGGAGATGCTGAGCTGGCCGCGCAACTGGCGCAGCTTGTCGTGTGCGCCCATGATGCCAAGCGCTTCCACCAACTGGCTCAGTGCTTCTTCATCGGTGGTCTGGGTGGCCAGTTCAAACACCGAGTCCTCGTCGTCAGCGATGATGTAGGCCTCCAGGACCGCTTCACGCAGTTCCTCGTCGCCTTCAGCGTACAGCCCGCGAAGCTGGGCCAGCGCGTCGGGGTCGCCGCTAATGCCCATCATCCGGACTGCCTCGTTACGCAGCTCGCCGCTGCCTTCGCGAACCACGTTGAGGATGATTTCCTGGGCTTCGGGCTCGCGGATCTGGCTGAGCACGAACAGGGCGCGTTCCTTCATCTCGTCATTGAAATCGCCTTCCACCACCTTGCGGGCCAGGGGCAGGGCGCGTTCCGGCGGGGCGGCGATCAGCGCTTCAACCGCGGCGATCTGCAACGCCTCGACTTCGTTATCCGATTCCTGGGCCAGGACCGTGGTGGCTGATGCCGCCAGCATCGAGGCCGTGACCAGGCCCAGGGCCAGGCTGAAGGTGAAGGTTCTGAAAATGTTCTGCTTGGTGTTCATGGGTTTGTGTTGGCTCATGGTTAAATTTCCTGCGTGTTGGGTTTCGTATCCTGGGATGAGCCACGGGCGATTTTGGTTAGCATCACGCTGAGTTCAAATTCCAGTTGCGCGCGCAGGGCGGCGACGTCCTCGTCGGAAAGGTCGTCGCGGCCCAACTGCGCCAGGATGGGTTCAAAAGACCGCAACACGCGGGCCAGCTCCGGGGCGCCGTTCTGGCGCGCCAGTTGGGCGAAAAGGCGGTTCTGTTGCAGCATGGCATTGGCCAGGGAGGCGCGGTCGCTGCCTTCGCCCCCTTCAAGACCTGCCAGTTCGCTACGCGAGGTTCGAAAATAGGTTTCCAGGCCCCGTTCAAAGGCGGCCGGCGACCACTGTGGTGAGGGCTGGGCGACAACCGGAACCGTTTCCACCGGGGCGTGGCCCGGTCCACCCGCTACCCAGATGCCTATTCCAACGCCAAGGGCGAGCGCTGCGGTTACCGTTGCGCCAGCCAGGAAAGACCAGCGGTGCAGCCAGCCTGTCGCTTTGGGCTGGTCCTGCTGCTCGAGCCGCGCGGCGCGCGCAATGGTGCTTTGCAGGCGGTATTCCAGGCCCTCGGGCATGGGGACATCGGCCGGCTCAGCAAGGCCATCCAGTTCAAGGGCCAGGCGGCGATAGCGCTCAGCCAGTTCCGGGTTGCGTTCAAGTTCGCGCTCGATGGCCCGCAGTTCGGCCGCGCTCAGACCGTCCTTGTAGTAGTAAAGAACCAGGGTCTCTTCGTTGGCCGGAGTTGGGTGATTCATGATGGCGTCCTCGCAAGGGTAGGCATCCGTTCTCTGAGTTTTCTTACCGCGCGGAACACGGCCTGCTTGACGGCGTTGGCGTTCTTGTCCACGGCGATGGCTATTTCGGTCAAGGTCCACTCTTCCAGGTGGCGCAGCACAAAGCACACGCGCTCGACCTCGGTCAGGTTGCGCAGCGCGCTGTCGAGTTCAGCATTGAGTGCTTCGTGGTGATGGGCTTGTTCAGCGGACGGGGCGGGATCTTCAACCTCGTCGTCCAGCGCCGAGAACACGCCGGGTTTTTGCTTGCGCAGCAGGCTCAGGGCGGAGTTGACCGCGATGGAGTGAATCCAGGTTTCCAGCCGCGCGCCGTGCTGGAATTGGTGGCGCTTGGTCCAGGCGTTGAGCAGGGCATCCTGCAGTGCGTCTTCAGCCAGTTGCGGATTACGCGTAATTCGCAGGCACGCCGAATACCAGCGGCTCGCCCGTTGGGCGATCGCTTGCTGGAATTCCGCCTCGCTGGGCGGCGCCTGGCCTTTTGTTTTTGTCACCATCCTCCCTGTGATGCATCAACCCGCAGCCTGGTTAGCACGAAATTGAAAGAATCTCATGTGCCCTGGCTATCTGGCAGTTTTCACCCATAACAGTCGAGGCTCGTGCTCGAAGCGCTAACACCGATGGGCATCGATTCAACGCCATTGTATGAGAAAGGGCGTGATACCCTCGGCTGTCTTCAGTTTTCGGAATCCCTGCAGTCATGAAACCAGCGTTGAAATCAGCTCGAGGGTTAGCAGTGCTTTTTGTTCTTTTTGCGCCGCTGTTACTGACGGACGAGCCCACTGGCGGCAAGGTGCCCCATGGCGGCGCCGACCACCATGTGCATTTTCGTTCCGACTCATCATCGGATGCCTGGGCGGCGCTGTGCGAGGCGATGCCTGGCGCCTGCGGTGAAGGATTGCCAAGCCGCCCGGCACCCACCAGCGTTGACGACTTCATGCCGCTGCTGGACGAAGCAGGGTTGGAGAAAGCCAGTGTGCTTTCCATCGCCTACTTTTTCGGCTTCCCGGGGTTGGCTGACACCCGTTTTAATGACCCTGCCCTGGTCCGCCAGGAAAACCGCTTCGTGTCCCGGCAGGTTGCTCTTTATCCCGATCGACTGGTCGGCTTCTTCAGCGTCAACCCGCTGGCGGACTACGCCCTGGACGAGGTGCGTTACTGGGCCGAAGAAGGCTCGCTGGCGGGCCTGAAGCTGCACATGGCCAATTCGGATGTAGACCTGGCCAACCCCGAGCATCTTGAACAGCTTGCCGCGATTTTCCAGGTTCTGGATGCCCACCATTTAGCCGCCGTGGTTCACCTGCGCAACCGCAACCCTGAATTCGGTTACCAGGACGCCACGGCATTTATCGACAAGGTGCTGGCCGGGGCGCCCAATGTCTCTGTGCAGATGGCCCACATGGCAGGTTGGGGTGGTTATGACGAGAACACCGACCAGGCCGTGCAGGCCTTCCTCGATGCACTGGCCGACGGGCGGCTGCAGCGCGCGCAAGTCTACTTCGACCTTGCCGCCGTTGTGCTGCCCAACGCCACCGAGGAACAGATTGCAGCGCTGAAGGGACGGCTGGGGGAAATCGGAGCCGACCGCTTGCTGTTTGGTACCGACTGGGATGCCTTGCAGTCTCCAGCCGAAACGCTCGACACTTACCAGGCCAGCGGAATACTGGATCAAGACGCCTGGGAACAGGTGACCGCCAACCAGGCGCCCTGGTTGCGTTAGTTCTGTGTCGGGCTCGCGCCGCTACCGTGTCACCACCCTGGCGGGGGTTCCTTTCGCCACCATCCATGCCTGCTTTTCGGCTGCGTTTGCCGATTACGCCGTCAAGGCAGTGGCGATGACCGAAGCCCTGTTGCTGCGCCGGGCGAACAAGAACGCCTGGGCGCCCGAGCTGTCGGCGGGTATCTGGTTCGAAGACCAACTGGTGGCGGTTTCTTTGACCGGTGTTGACCGGGAGGGTGGCGAGCAGCGCGCCTACGACATCTGCACCGGGATTGTCCCGGATCACCGCGGCTGCGGATTGGCCGGCCAAATGCTGGCGGCCATGCTGGAGGGACTACGCGCCGAGGGCGTGGAAGCCATGCAGCTGGAAGTGCTGCAGCAAAACCGAGCAGGTATTCGCGCCTATGAAAAGGCAGGATTCCAGCGTACGCGGGGGCTGGTGGTATGCGCTGCGGCAGCTGGCGAGGCGAAGCGTTTGGGCCGCCATGACGCGGTCCGCAAAATGGATGCTGCCAGCTTGTTTCAGCTGTCGGACCAGCTAGCGTTTGAACCCTCATTTGAGCAACGTGACCAAGCCATTCGCACGCTGTCCGACGAACTGGTGTACCTGGGCGCCTTTGCCAATGAGCAGTGCGTCGCCGCCCTGGCATACGATCCCCAAACCGACTGGCTGATGCGCCTGGTCACCCATCGCAACCACCGTCGCCAGGGCTACGCCGCTGGTTTATTGTCAGCGCTGGCCCAATCGTTACCCGCAGAAACCATGATTCGGGCGGTGAATATCGACGACAGGGACTTAGCGACGCAGGCAGTGCTGCAACGCCAGGGATTTGAAGAAGCCATCCGCCAGTGGGAGATGCGCCTGGAGCTGTAGGCGCAACAACAACATCAACGAGGAAGCACGATGACAACCGACCGCAGACAATTTATTCAACAGGCCGCCTTGGCTGGAATGGCCATGGGAATTCCAGCTATCTCGTCGGCCGCTTCGGCCGCGGCGGTAAAGCCGGCCGACCAGTCGATGAATGTGCTGGTACTCGGCGGCACCGGGTTTATTGGCCCGCCGATGGTCGAGTACCTGCTGGCGCGCGGCCACAAGGTGACCATTTTCAACCGCGGTCAAAGCAATACCGACCTGTTTCCCGGTGTGGAAAAGCTGGTGGGCGATCGCAACGATGACCTCAGCGCGCTGGAAGGCCGTTCCTGGGACGTGGTATTCGACAACCACGCCTCGCGCCCAAGCTGGGTGCAGAAAACCTCCGACTTGCTGAAAGACTCGGTCGGCCGCTACGTCTATGTTTCCAGCATCTCAGTCTACGACGACCCGGGTTACTCGCTGCCTGAAAACGCTGCCGAGGCCGAGCCGATGCGCCTGGACGAGGACGCCGCGCTGGCCGTGATGCCGGAGAGCTGGGATGGCTCCGAGGAAATCACCGGCGAAACCTACGGGCCGTTCAAGTGGATGTGCGAGGATGCCGCCGAGGCCGCTTTCCCGGGCAAGGCCACTGTGGTTCGTCCGGGCCTGATTGTCGGTCCTGGCGACCCCACGGACCGTTTCACCTACTGGCCTGTGCGCATAGCCCGTGGCGGCGATGTGCTGGCGCCGGGCAGCGGCAACGATGCCGTGCAGGTGATTGATGTACGTGACCTGACGCAGTTCATCGTCCGCCTGGCTGAGAACGATGTGTCCGGTGTGTTTAACGCTACCGGGCCACAGTCACGCCTCACCATGGCCGGCATGCTCCACGGCATCCGCGCGGCCACCAGCAGTGATGTCGAGTTCACCTGGGTGCCGGCGGAATTCCTGGCCGAGCACGAGGTGAACCCGTGGGCGCAAATGCCGGCGTGGTTGCCGGGAAGCCCGATCCTGAATGTGCGGCTCGACCGCGCCATTGCCCAGGGGCTGGTTTACCGGCCGCTGGCCGATACCGTGCAGGATACGCTGGAGTGGCATGCAAGCCGTCCGGCCGAGGCGCAGGAGAACCTGCGCGCCGGCCTTTCTCCCGAACGTGAGGCCGAGGTGCTGGCCGCCTGGCGGGCCAGCGCGTAAGGCGCCAGGCCATACCAGGCGGAACAGACCGCTACAGCTTTACTGAATCCAGGAAGGGCTCCACGCCTGCCGCCCGGTAAAGGTCTTCCGGGCGGTAAAGCGTGCCGCCCTTGATCACCAGCAGCCCGCGGCGCACCGCGTTGATGTCTTCCAAGGGGTTTCCATCCAGCAACACCAGGTCGGCCGCCAGGCCTGGCTGGATCGAACCCGTGCGATCAGCAAGGCCAAGCACATTGGCCGAATCCACGGTGGCAATTTTCAGTACCGCGGCGTTGGGAATGCCATAGTCGCTGTACAGCTCGAGTTCCTTGTGAATGGTAAAGGCCGGCATGTCATCGCTGCCGGGCACCAGCTGGATGCCGTTGTCGTACAGCTTCTTCACCATTTCACCCTGGCGCACGGCGGTTGCGGCCCAGGCGTCGACGCGCTCCTCGCCGATCTCAAAAGCCGGGATGTACAGGCCACGACGCACGGCAAGCGGCAGGTGCTCGGCAATCGGCTCGAAGGTCGGGTCGGCCTGGCCAGGCAGGTGGGTCATCATGCTGTGGAAGATCGCCGCGGTGGGGTCGATGACCACATCGTTGGCCTTGAGCTGGTCGATGAACGCGTTGACCTCGGCGCTGTCCAGGTCGAGCTTGCCGCCATCGGAGCCATACAGGTTAAAACGAATTTGCTGGCGGGTATCCTCGCGGTCGCCGGCAAGGAAATTCAGGAACACCATGTTGATGTGCTGGATCTCGTCGTAACCGCCATCCACCGCCTGCTGGGCGGACATGAAAGCCGGCACGTGGCCGGACAGGCGCAAGCCGCGTTCGTGAGCCCGCTCCGCAATGGCTGGAACCCATTCAGGAAGAATCGAGCTGTACAGCTTGATCTGCACGTAACCGGCGTCGGCAAAGCGATCGACCAGGGCCAGCGCTTCATCCAGCGTTTCCGCCGGGTTGCGCGAGGTGTATTGGCTCAGGCCGTCGATCATGGCGCCTGCATAGGTCGTTGGCCCGATGACTTGCCCGGAATCAAATTTCTGCTGCAGTTCCTCCATGCGTTCAGGCGTGCTGCCGAGGTCGCGCACGCTGGTGATGCCGCCGGCGATATTCAGCAGGCCGTCCTCCAGGGAGAAGTGACCGTGCATGTCCCACAGGCCGGGAATCAGGGTCTTGCCGGCGCCATCAATAACCCGTGCAATCTCCATGTCGGGAGTGTCGTTTGAAACACTGCTGATCAAGCCGCCTTCCAGAATCACGTTTTGGCCTTCCAGCAATTTGCCGTTCACCACATCGACGACATCCACGTTACCGATCAGAACCCGGCCTGCAGGGCGATGCGCCAGTTCAGAGCCATAGCGCTCTGCGCGAAGCGCGCTCTGCTCGCCCTGGATGGTGGCCAGGGTTTCGAGAATTTCCGGGCTCCAGCCGGCGGGAACGAAGCCCATTCGGCCGGCATCACGCGCCGCCAGGCGCATGTCCTGGTCGAACCAGGCGAAGCGCGGTGCAAAATCGATACCGCTAACCGCGTAAAGCGAAAGTACAGCCTCGCCCTCGGGCGAGGGGACCGTCGTGTCGGCGAGTTTCTCCACCCGCGCGGTTCCGGCCGGGAATAGCGGAAGTTCACCATCGATACGCTCTGAAGCGGCTCGGACCAGCGCTTCCATGGAGCCAAGGGCAGCCCATTCGGTGGGCACGTAGAACGCCGCGGTCTCACGGCGCGCTCTGCCGCTCTCGCCACGGGTGCTCCACTGCGCTTCGCCTTCGCTGAAGCTGAATTGCTCGTTGATCGGTGCGCCGAAGGGCGAGGTTCCGGTGATGGTCTGGCCAATCACCATGCCGTCGGCGTCCAGCTGTAACTCGGAACTGAGGCTGTACTCGCGGTTGTTCCAGTGGACGAAGGCCTCGGTGGCCACCTTGCCGTCACCCGAACGGGTAATGGTGGTTTCCCCGGCGGAAGTGCCACGGGCGTGCCATTCGTAGACGCTGGTCAGGACCTCGGGCGGGGTACTTTCAGCCAGGGCAGTTTCAGCCGGCTCTGCTGGCGGCGGCTCCTGCGAGCAGCCAAGCAGGATAGCGCTGGCCGCCAGGCCAAGAATCAGGTTCGTGGTGCGCATCGGTATTACCTCTTGTTGGTTTTATTGTGATTGATGATCATTCGCCGCCATCGACAAATGGCGTAAAGCCCTGCGATTGCAGGACTTCCGCGGCGTTGTAGCGCTGGGTGCCCTTGATGACCTCGGTCACGCGGTAGAGTGTGCTGAGATCCTCGGTCGGGTCGCCGTCCACCAGGTGCATATGCGCTGCTTTGCCCACGCTGATCGATCCCAGGCGGTGCCCCTGCCTGGCCTTGTTGGCGGAGCCAATGGTGGCAAGCTGCAAGACCTCGTTGGCCGGAATACCTGCCTCGGCGTAGTACATCAACTCGCGGATCAGGGTAAAGCCGGGCAGGGCGTTGTCGGTGCCCGGGAGCAGTTGCACACCGCTGTCATGCAGCAGCTTCAACAATTCCATGGTGCGCTGCGCCGAGCGGGCGAAAGTTGCTTCATTGCCTGCATTTCGTCCGGTGCCGGCAATCGACTGGCGCCGCCCGTTGGCGGGAAAGTGATCGGCGATGTCGCGAAACACCGGCGATATCTGGCCGGGTTCGTTCAGGAACATATCGAGGAAGATCGACAGGGTGGGGTCGTGGCTGATGTTGCGATCCACCATCAGGTCGATAAAGGCGCGTACCTCGGGGCTGGAAAGATCAATATCCCCGCCACGCTCGCCGGGCACCATGAAGCGGGTGGGTGTGCGCGTATCCAGGTCTTCGGCACCCAGGAAGTTGAGCAAAATCATGTTGATGTGGGTGATTTCGTCGTAACCGGCTTCAATCGCCTGGGTGGCGTTCATGTAAGCCGGCACGTGGCCCATCACCAGCATGTCGCGCTGGTGGGCGTAGTCGGCAATCGGCGCCACCCACGATGGCTCAATCGAGCTGTACAGCTTGATGCCGAAGAAGCCGCGCTGGGCGTACCAGTCGACCAGTCCAAGGGCTTCCTCAAGGGTGTCCGCCAGCATGCCGGTGGGCGCAGAGAATTCACCGCGCTTGTCGATAAACCCCAGGGCGTAGACGTCCGGGCCCATGATCAGGCCGGATGCGACATCGTCGCGAAGCTGGCTGATGCGCTCGGGGTCGTTGGCCATGTCACGCACGTTGCTGACGCCTGAAGCCAGGTAGTTCAGGAACGTGGGCATGTCGACGTGGGCGTGCATATCCCACAGCGAGGGCAGCAGTGTCTGGCCGCCGGCCTCGATCACGCTCGCACCTTCGGGGATTTCCACCTCTTCGAAATAGACGGATGAAATCTCGCCTTTCCAGGAAAACACGGTGGCAGGCTCTGTGAGCGTCCCCGCAAGGCTGTCAAAAATGCGCGCACCGCGAATCACCAGCATGTCGCCGGTGTCCTCGGTCAGGCTGGCGGCCAGGTTGCGGTAGTGCTCGGTGATGGCCTGTTCCTGGGCTTCCTTGAGCACATTGATGTGTTGTTCCCAGCCCGCGGTGGTTATACCGAACCAGCCGTAGTCGATGCCGAAGAGCTGTTGCTGTTCGTCCAGCCAGATGTGGGTGGGGCTGGGGTCGAGGCCAGAGATGGAGTAAAGCGCAATGTGCTTGCTTTCACCGTTCTGTTCAAGCGTCGCTTCTGCCACCTGATCGATTGAGGCGGTTCCGGACGGCAGCAGGTCAATGCTCTGATCGTCATCGTTGAGAATGGCGCGAGCCAGCACGGCCAGCAACTCGGGCGAGCCATTGTTGGCGATGTAAAAACCGGCATCTGCGGCAGGGGCGGTGCCGGATTCAATTTCAGACGACCACTTTGCCTGGTGATCCAGCAGCTCAAATCTCTCGTCAACCCGGCCGCCGCTGTAATTGTTTCCGGTAATAGAAAGGTGTACCGGGTAGCCGCGCTGGTCGAGCCACATCAGGGTGCTGGTGTTGGGTCCGCGACCGCGGTCATTGAAGTTGAAGGTGATGGTGGTGGAGCCATCATCGCCTTTTTGCACGGTTTGCTTGCCGGAGGGTTCTCCCACCGTTAGCCAGGTGTACTCGCGAAGCGCTTCGTCAGCCAGCGCAATGCCGGGCAGCAACAGTAAGGAGTTCAGGTACATCCGGCCCAGGGGGCGAGCAAGGTTCATGGTTGGGTTCCCTCGAAATTGAAGCGGCTAGTGTAACCCCTGTGGCACAAATCACGACTTGCCTGCGCTTGAAGGGCTGAACTGAACCCAAAAAGAGGTAAGCGTGATGATGAGCAATACTGCAAAACGTAATTTCGTAACGGCCGGCGTGGCCCTGGCGGTGCTGGCGTCGGCTTCGGCCGTGGTTTCCACCAGTGCGTTCGCCAAGACCAAGGCTTTCACCAAGACCAACAGCTACTGCGCAGACAACAATGGCGACGGCGCACCGGACAATCCCTGTGCGGCGCTGGTTTATGCCAATGGTGGCTCCTACCAGGTAAAAACCACCAAGGTCGAGATGCGCGACAATGACTACGATTCGGATCCCGCCTGCAACGGTGTGGACATGTCGAGCAACAACAGCCTCAACGAGGGCGACTACGGTGTGTTCATCGTGCCCGCGCCCTGTCGCTACAAGGTGACCATCGACATCAACGGGGGCAGCACCAAGAGCACCCATCCGTTCGTGACCCCGGGCTGTGAGCTGGTGCTGGAATCCAAGGGCACTTCGCTGAACGACAACAAGCCGAAGAAAAAGACCATCGAGTGGACCGACGCCGCCAAGGACGAACTGGCGGACAAGGGCATCACGGTCAGCAACTCGGACGTCAGCGATGAGTATTGGCACCAGGCGCAGGGGCAGAACGAGAAGCACGCCTGCAAGATCGACAACTGAGCGGGAATCGTATCGCCACCACCCACCGTGCGGCGGGGTTTCCTCGCCGCATACTATTGCTTCGCCGGGCATTGTCTGCTTGGTGATGTGCGGGTAGTGTGGGGCGCTGGGGGAACGGGGTCACCATCCAATGCGACAGCGACACACAGACACGGCGGCAAGCTACCAGCGCTTGAAGTCGGTGCTGTGCGAATTGTCCGAACTAGGCGTATCTGAACGGGTCGCCGAGGCGCACCGCCAGCTTGGCGGAGAACCGGAATTGCTGGACCGCATTCTTGAAATGCTGCAGCAACTGGAGCGAGACGAGGCATTTCTCGAGTCTGAACTACCCATCCTGGTTGGCGCGGAGACGCTGGGGGCTTCGTTCATGCACGGCGTCCAGGGCGGCGCCTCCCACCTGCCCGGCGCCCGGGTGGGACATTTCGAAATCATCGACAAGCTGGGCGAGGGCGGCATGGCGGTGGTGTATCGGGCCCGCCAGGGTGAACCGGTGGAGCGCGAGGTCGCGCTCAAAATCATCAGCGCCCACGCCACCGAAACCCAGAAGCTGCGCTTTGAACGCGAGTGCGCCACCCTGGCGCGCCTTTCGCATCCGGGCATTGCGACCATGTTCGAGTCGGGCGTCAGCGATGGTGGCGAGCCCTGGGTGGCCATGGAACTGGTCGAGGGGCTGCCCATCACCCGATGGTGCAACCATCACAAGGCCACCATGGAACAGCGCATCGGCCTGTTTGTGGGCGCCTGCAACGCCATTACCCACGCCCATCGCCGCGGCATTCTCCACCGCGACATCAAGCCTTCCAACCTGATGGTTACCCGGGTTAGCGGCGAGCCCACCGTGCGTGTTATCGATTTCGGTATTGCCGCGGCGCTTTCTGCCGAGGAGCAGGGCGCCGAAAACCTCACCGGGCGCCACCTGATTGGAACCCCGGCCTACATGAGCCCCGAGGCGGCGCACATCAGCGACCGGCAATCGCTGGATACCCGCAGTGATGTCTACGCCTTGGGCGTGGTGTTGTGCGAACTGCTATGCGGCAAGCGCCCCTACGACGCGGATGCGTTCAGCCTTGCGCAGTGGGTGGCCCGGCTGACCAGCCGCGAAGCGCCCGCGATGCGGCAACTGTTCGACGCGCTCGACGCGCAGGAGCAGTCAGGCATTGCGGCGTGTTTGAACAGCAATGTGCAGGCGGTGAAACGCACGCTGCGCTCCGATTTATCCGCCGTTGTCGCCAGGGCGCTGGCGCTGGAACCTGACCGACGCTATCCGACCTCGCAGGATCTTGCACGTGACTTGTCGCGCTACCTGCAGGGACGCGCGGTGTTGGCGCATCCCCCCAACACTGCCTACCGCGCCCGCAAGTTCCTGCGCCGGCACTGGGCCGGGGCAAGCGCGATTGCCCTGGTGCTGCTCACGCTGCTGGGTGGCATCGTTGCCAGGGAGCTGGAGGTGCGCCACACCCGAGCCGCGCTGGCCGAATCCGACGCGGTTTCCGAATTCCTGGTCGACCTGCTGGAGCACGCCAGCCCGCTGCGGGTGGAAGACGAAGAAGTGTTGTTGCAGGACATCATTGACCGCGGCACCGAGATGCTGGAAGAACGCTTCGCCGACCAGCCCGCGGTGCAGGCCAGGCTGCTGCATACCCTGGGCCGGGTATACGGCGAACGTGGCGACTACCAGCGTGGCGCCGAGCTGATGGCCGAGGCCATCGAGGTGATGGACGCCAGCGCCATTGAAGCGCCGGTGGAGCGCATTAACCTGATGTCAGACCTCGGCGTCAGTTTGCGCCGACTGGGCCACCTCGACGCCTCGGAAAAAGTGCTGTTGCAGGGGCTGGAGCTGGCCGAGCCACTGGCTGGCGAGTATCCCCTGCTGCTGGCGGACCTCAACAACAGCCTAGGAAACGTGTACGTGATTCGCGAGGACTATCCTTCAGCATTGGTGCATCACCAGCGCGCGCTGGAGTTGCGCGAGGCAAACCTGCCGGTTGGCGACCGCCAAATCACCGCTTCGCTGAACAATGTCGCCACCGTGCTGATCAACGATTGGCAGATCGAGCGCGCCTTGCCGTACGCCGAACGGGTGTTTGCAGAGTGGAGCGAGTCGCTGCCCCCCGATCACCCCTGGATCGGCGTGGCGCGCAACAACCTGGGCATCATCCTGGAACGCCAGGGGCGCGATGAAGAAGCGCTGGCGCTGATCTACAGGGCGCTGGAGGACACCGAGGCACGGCTTGGGCCGGATCACCCCGATGTGGCCGACCTGTGGCGAAATATTTCGGTGAGCCTGGAGGAGTTGGGACGTCGCCAGGAATCGCTTGAGGCGATGGAAAGACACCGCGAAATCCTGGCCAGGGCGTTGGGCCCGGATGCAGCCCGTACCCTGGTGGCAGAGCGGCGGGTGGCCCAGTTGCACATGGGGGCGGGACGTTACCAGCAGGCGCTGGATATGCTGGATTCAATCAGTGCCCAGCTGCGCGCTACAGGCACCGACGGCAGCGGCCTGGCCTACGTCGACCTGGCCCGGTTTCGGGCGCTGATGGAACTGGGGCGCATCGATGATGCGCGCACGCTGTTTGTCACCATCGAGGAATCACTGCAGGCGGACGCGCCGGTTTCCAGCCTGGATTTCCAGGCCGCCCGGGCGAAAGCCCGCTTGATGGTGGCGGACGGTGACCCGGCGGCCGCGGTGCGTTATCTGGAATCGGCCGAAATCGAGGGCCGCGGGCGCTTGAGCCTGTTTTCGCCCAACTACGGCTACCTGCTTACCGCGCTGGCGGAAGCCAACCTTGAACTGGGAGACGCCGAGGCGGCCAGCCGATGGGCCGGGCAGGCGATGGCGCTGTGGAAAAAAATAGACCGCGACATGCTGATTCTCGATGCACATGTCCTGCTGGGTCGTGCCTGCCTGCTCAGCGGAGATCGCGATTGTGCGCAGCGGGAACTGTCCCTGGCGGCGCAGGCGTTTCGGCCGGTGTACGGGGCTGGCCACTTTAAAACGCGGGAGGCCGAAGCACTGCTTTCGGGCCTGCAGAACAAGTCCGAGGTGACGTTGTGAGGGATACCAGGGGTTGGTCCATGAACAAAGCAGAAGCCGCCGGCAACATCCGGACGCAAGCGACCGGTCCGAAGGCCTGGCGCCGACCGGCTTCCGCCACGGCGCCGGTCGTCGGCGCGTTGCTGGCGCTGATGATCGGCGCGTGCAGCACCACCCCCGAGCCCCTGACCAACGATGAGTTGAACCAGTTGCTGGAGCAGTTTGACCGGGAGTCGCAACAGGCTGCCGCCCAGCGGGCGGCCGCGCGGCAACATGGCATTCACCGCCTGGATGTCAGCAACCCATCCGCGCCGCTGGCGCAACAGCAGGTGACGGCACGACTCGAGAACGCGCACATTGGCGCGGTGATCGAGCGCCTGGGGTTCAACTACACCCTGGATGGCATGTCGCGCATCAGCGGCCGGGTAACGGCACGCTTTGAAAACCTGGTGATGCCCGAAGCGCTGGAAGCGCTGCTGCGGCCGGCGCAAATGCAGGCAACCCTGAGCGGCGACATGGTGGTGATCCGGCGCATTCCTGAACTGCCGCTGGCTATCACGTCGGAAGACGATTACATCTTCCACAAGTGGGTAATGCGGTACGCCGACACCCGCACCCTGGAGCCCCTGCTCGATACGCTGCTCAGCGATGGCAGCGACGACGATGATGACGACGACGATGATGATTACGACATCGATGTGGGGGATAGCCAGGATGACGATGAAAGCAGTGATGATGACGGCAGCGATGCCGAAAACAGCAACGCGGGATCGCCCTCCAAGTCGCTGACCTTCACCGCACTCCACGCCGAGAACGCCATCTTGCTGAAGGGTCCCTCGGCCGACGTGCGCAATGCCATGGACATCCTGCGCGCGGTCGATACCGATACCGGCCACATCATGATGCAGGCCACCGTGCTGGAATTCAGCGTGACCGACCTGCTGCAGGTCGGGACACGAATTTCCCAAGGCTCCAGCGGCAATTTCAGCGATGTGTCGATCGATTGGGCCAGCCTGGCCGGTGACACCATTTCGTTCACCAACCTCTCGGGCGCGGCCAATACCCGCGGTTTTCGCGCCGCCATCTCGATGCTGCTGCAAACAGACCAGGCGCGCATCATGGCGCGGCCGTACATGGCGGCTATTCCGGGTTACGAGGCAAAGATTGACGTGGCCGAAGACCGCTACGTGACCACGGTTACGGAGGACTCCGGGGAAATTACCCTGCAGCCGGTGACCAGCGGCATCACCATGACCATCACGCCGTTCCTGTTGCCGGAAGAGCAGATCCGCATGGACCTGGCGGTCAGCGTGTCTCAGTTCATTCCGACGTTGGACAACGTCCAGTTGGCGCGTTCGCGTAGCGATGCTTCATCCACCATGCGCATCGGCTCGGGCGAGACCATCGTGATCGGCGGACTGAAAGCGGAGCAGTCCAGCAAGAGCAATGCCGGCGTTCCCGGTGCGCGCTCGGTGCCCGGGCTGGGCTTCCTGTTTGGTGAGCGCAAGAGTACCGACCTCGAGCGGCGTGTGATCGTTTACATCACGCCGTATATCTGGGAGCCGGGCATGGATACGCCGGTCGAAACCCACGAAGACCTGGAACGGTACATGAACAGCGCCCACAGGGGATTCGAAAACAGCTATTGAGCCAGTCTGCTCAGGATTCGGGTTCTTCCAGCGGGTACCAGAACGCTGACAGGAAGCCCGCCGGGTCCGCGGCGCTGACCTGGCGCTGGATCACCGCCGTCGTTCCATCGCACTTCCAACTGAATACCGTTGCGCGGCCCGTGACGTAGGCGGGGACATCCGCGCCGGCATTGGCCTGGCACCAGTCGGCGACTGCCTGTGAGGGCTCGCGGGACAGATCGGCCTTCTCCGCGCAGGGCAGGTTGGCGCCCAGCGGGCAAACCCAGACCTGGCCTTCCATGCAGCGCCAGTCATTGGCTTGCTGAACATGTGGCGGGGCCTCTTCGGCAACCAGCCCCTGGGCCACCATCGCACTCACCAGTTTTCCAGGTAACGGTCCCCCGATGATTTCGGTATCGCCTTGTTGTGCGCACCAGGCGAAAGGGTCGGAAACGGCGGCCTGGTCTGCGCAAGCCGTGCAACTGGCGGCTGCCAGCAAGGCGCTGAAGAGAACGCGGTTATTGAACGGTTTTGTGGACATGATGGTGTTCCCAAGTGGGCCGGCGATGCTTGCTTGCCCATTTTAAGCGGCGATCGGGGCTTTCCTGTGCCAAACCACTGGCCGCAAGCGGCATTGGAATCGATGCCGATGAATCCGCATAATGAGACGCATTCACAGGGGAGCACCAAGGCCTTGAGCGAAGACCTGACCAAGTTGTTGCGTGAACTGGGCGACTCCGAGGGGGCGGTGGAGACCATCCTGCCCCTGGTCTACCGGGAACTGCACGCCATCGCGGCGGTACAGCTTCGCCAGGAACGCGACGGCCACACCTTGCTGACCACCGACCTGGTCCACGAGGCGTCGTTGAAGTTGCTGCAGGGCAAGGACCAGAACTGGAACGACCGCAAGCACTTTTTCTCGGCGGCCGCGCTGGCCATGCGCCGAATCCTGGTGGATCACGCCCGTCGCAAAACTGCCGCCAAACGAACCGATCCAGATGAGGGTGTTCCGATGCTTGAGCGCCCGGAGCTCGGGCCAACGCTGTCGCTGGCGGAAATTGTTGATCTTGACCAGGCGCTGGAACGACTGGCGGAACTTGACCCGCGGCAGGCGGAAATCGTTAATCTCCGCGTCTTCGCCGGGCTTACCGGGCGGGAAACCGCCGAGCTTACCGGCCTGTCACAGCGCACCGTGGCACGCGAATGGTTCAGCGCCAAGGCCTGGCTGCACGAGCAGATGCTGGATGCCGAGGTGGGCGCGTAGGGGTCCAGGTTGTAGCGGCTCGCGGCCGAAAGACCGCTGCCACGGAACCGCCTATTTCAGTCGCTTGTATTTCATCCGCTTGGGTTGGGCGCGCTCGCCTTTGCGGCGCACGAAATCCTCGTGGTAGTCGCTGAAGTTACCCTCGTGGAACACCACTTCCGAATTCCCTTCAAACGCCAGGATATGTGTGGCCACGCGGTCCAGGAACCAGCGGTCATGTGAAATCACCAGCACGCAGCCGGGGAAGGCCAGCATTGCCTCTTCCAGCGCGCGCAGGGTTTCCACGTCGAGGTCGTTGGACGGCTCGTCAAGCAGCAGCACGTTGGCGCCCTGCTTGAGGGTGTTGGCCAGGTGCAGGCGGCCGCGCTCACCACCGGAAAGGTCGCCGACGCGTTTTTGCTGGTCGGAACCCTTGAAGTTGAAGCGACCCACGTAGGCCCGCGAGGGCAGCTCGTAGCTACCGATGCGCAGCATGTCCTGGCCGTTGGATACGGCTTCCCACACAGTCTTGCTGTCGTCCAGGTTTTCGCGGCTCTGCTCGACAAAAGCCAGGTTGACGGTTTCACCCAATTCAATCTCGCCGCTGTCGGGCTGTTCCTGGCCGGAGATCATGCGGAACAGGGTGGTTTTGCCCGCGCCGTTACCGCCGATGATGCCGACAATGGCGCCGCGCGGAATGCTGAAGCTCAGGTTATCAATCAGCAGGTCGTCGCCGAAGCCCTTGGAGACGCCGTTGAACTCGATCACCTTGTCGCCCAGGCGCTCGCCCGGCGGAATGTAGATCTCGTTGGTTTCGTTGCGCTTCTGGAATTCGCGTGACTGCATTTCCTCGAAGCGCGCCAGGCGGGCCTTGCTCTTGGCCTGGCGGCCCTTGGGGTTCTGCCGCACCCACTCGAGTTCTTCCTTCATCGACTTGATGTGGGCGGCTTCTTCGCGGGCTTCCTGCTCCAGGCGCTGTTCCTTGGCTTCCAGCCAGGTGGTGTAGTTGCCCTCGTACGGAATGCCGTAGCCGCGGTCTAGCTCAAGGATCCAGCCGGCGACGTTATCCAGGAAGTAGCGATCATGGGTGACCGCCACTACGGTGCCGGGAAATTCTTCGAGGAATTTCTCCAGCCAGAACACGGATTCGGCGTCCAGGTGGTTGGTGGGCTCGTCCAGCAGCAACATGTCGGGCTTGGAAAGCAGCAGGCGGCACAGGGCCACGCGGCGTTTTTCACCGCCCGACAGTTTGGTGACATCAGCGTCCCAGGGCGGCAGGCGCAGTGCGTCGGCAGCGATTTCCAGGGTGTGATCCAGGTTGTGCGCGTCGGCGGTTTCGATAATCGCCTCCAGCCGCGCTTGCTTCTTCGCCAGGGCGTCGAAATCGGCATCCGGCTCGGCGTAGGCGGCATACACGGCTTCCAGTTCCTCCTGGGCCTGCATGATCTCGCCCATGCCTTCCTCGACGTTGCCGCGTACATCCTTGTCAGGATTGAGCTGCGGCTCCTGCGGCAGGTATCCCACCTTGATGTCGGGCATCGGCCGCGCCTCGCCCTGGATGTCGGTATCGATGCCGGCCATGATGCGCAGCAGGGTGGATTTGCCCGCGCCATTGAGGCCCAGCACGCCGATCTTGGCGCCGGGGAAAAAGGACAGCGAAATGTTCTTCAGAATTTCGCGTTTGGGCGGCACGATTTTGCCAACCCGGTTCATGGTATAAACGTATTGAGCCATTGCAGGGACTACCGGTGAGCGGAAAATTCAGCGCGCGCATTCTAGCGGATTCGCCGGCGCGTTGATACGCCGGCGAGGATTATTCCGCGGGTTACAACCAGGTCTATTGCGGTGGGGTCAGTTTCAGCAAGCGCGAGCCAGACTTGTCTTCCAGCAGCCAGATAGCGCCATCCGGGCCTTGTTCAACTTCGCGGATGCGTTTGCCCATGTCAAAACGCTCGGCTTCGACGGCCGAATCACCATCCAGGGCCACGCGCACCAGCGCCTCGGATTTCAGCCCGCCGAGCAATGCAGATCCTTTCCACCCAGGAAACAGGTCGCCGCTGTAAATGATTAGCCCGGCCGGGGCCACCGTGGGGATCCAGGCCACCTTCGGCGCCTCGAATTCGGGCCGGGTATCGTGGTCCGGAATCTCGGCGCCGCTGTAGTGATCGCCCTCAGAAACAATCGGATAGCCGTAGTTCTTTCCTCTCAACACCAGGTTGAATTCGTCGCCGTGGGCCGGGCCCATTTCGTGCAGCCAAAGGCGGCCATCCGGCGCAAAGGCGATTCCCAGCGGGTTGCGATGGCCGAGTGACCAGACCTCGGCACTGACGCCACCCTGGTCAACGAAGGGGTTGTCTTGTGGGATGCTTCCATCGTCATGCAGGCGTATCACCTTGCCCAGGTTGGCCGTCATGTCCTGTGCCGGGTCAAATTTCTGTCTTTCACCCGAAGTTATAAACAGGAATCCTTCTTCGTCAAAAGCGATGCGGTGGGCGTAATGGCCCTGGCCGCTGACCTTGGGAACCTGGCGCCAGATGACCTGAAGATCCAGCAGGGAGCCAGTGCTGCTGTCATCTCCAGGCAGATCCAGCCGCGCGCGTGCGACTGCCGCGCCGTAGGTGCCGTCATCTCCCGCCTCGGCGTAGCTCAGGTAAACCTGCTGGTTTTCGGCAAAATCCGGGTGCAGCACGATATCGCCCAGTCCGCCCTGTCCACCGTAAGCCACTTCGGGCACCCCGGCGATGCTGCTCTTGCGGGCGCCATCCTGGGTCACCAGGAACAGGCTGCCGCTTTTCTCGCTGACCAACAGGCGCCCATCGGGCAGGAACGTCATCGCCCATGGTTCATCGAACTCGGCCACCGGCGTTGCCGTAAAAGGCGGCTCCTGGCACTGCGCGGTAATCATTGCCGAGATAAACAAGGTGATAACAAAAGCGCTCTTCCTGATCATGTAAGTCCCTGTGAAATTGGCCCGAGGCGTGTGTTTGTAGCAGTCAAAAATAAACCCGCGCGCAGCGGTGCATGGCGGGGTAAGATCACTCTATCATGGACAATCTACAAGACACCCCGGTTCAAAAGGTTTTCGATCTCAGCCCCATCCAGGTGCGCGTGCTGGGCGCCCTGATCGAAAAGAAGGAAACCACCCCCGACCAGTACCCGCTAACAGTCAATTCGCTGCGCAACGCGTGCAACCAGAAATCCGCGCGAAGCCCGGTCACGGCTTACTCGGAAGGCGAGGTGGGCCATACCCTGCGTGAATTGATGGAGATGGACCTGGTGCGCGAGGCCTGGGGGGCTCGGGTTTCGAAATATGAACACCGCGTGGACAAGGCGTGGAAGCTTTACAGCCGCAGCCTCGCTGTCGTCTGTGTATTGATGTTGCGCGGGCCACAAACCCTGGGCGAATTGCGAACCCACAGCCACCGATTGTTCGAGTTTGACGACCTGGAAGATGTGCGGCTGGTGCTCGACAAGCTAATCGAGGCCGGCTACGCCACCGCGCTGCCGCGCCAACCGGGTCAGAAAGAAGGCCGTTTTACCCACCTATTATGCGGCGAGCCGGAAATTACCGAGGTGGCCGCGCCGGCTTCGCGAAACCCGGGCGCCAGCCTGCCTCGCGATGAACTGCTCGAACGCATCGATGCGCTGGAAGCGCGGGTCGCGGCGCTTGAAAACGCGCTGGAAGGTAGCGAGCAATGAATTATCGTTACCTCGGAAACAGCGGGCTCCAGGTGAGCGAACTTTCGTTCGGCTCCTGGGTGACTTTTGGAAAACAGGCTGATGTCGGCGTCGCCGTCGAGATGATGGCCGCGGCGTTTGACGCTGGCGTGAATTTCTTTGACAACGCCGAGGCCTATGCGGGCGGCAAGTCGGAAGAGATCATGGGCCAGGCCCTGCACCAGCTTGGCTGGCCGCGCGGCAGCTACCTGGTTTCCACCAAGCTGTTCTGGGGGCTATCCGACACGGTCAACCAGAACAACACGCTGAACCGGAAGTACCTGCTGGAAGGCATGGCAGGCTCGCTGGAACGCTTCGACCTGGATTACGTCGACATCATCTATTGCCACCGCGATGATCCCAACACCCCGGTGGGCGAGGTGGTCTGGGCGATGCACAACATCATCGAGAGCGGCTGGGCGCTGTACTGGGGCACCTCGGAGTGGGAGCCTGAGCGGATTCTTGGGGCGCTGGATTTCGCCGAACGTCACCACCTGCACGCGCCGATAGTCGAGCAGCCGCAGTACAACATGCTCAATCGCGAGCGGCTGGGCTCCAACTACGATGAGGTCTACGACCAACGCGGCTACGGCACCACCATCTGGAGCCCGCTGGCATCCGGCTTACTGACCGGCAAGTACAAGGACGGGATTCCCGAGGGCAGTCGCGGCGATCTTGAAACCATGCACTGGATGCGCGACCGCCTGACCGATGCCGAGGTGCTGGCGCGTGTTTCAGCGCTGGAGCCATTGGCAGCCGAAGTTGGCGGCACGCTGGCGCAGTTTTCCCTGGCCTGGTGCCTGCAGAACCCCAGGGTGAGCAGCGTGATCACCGGCGCCAGCCGGGTGGCGCAGGTGGAGGAGAACATGAAGGCGGTGGAGATTGCCGGGCGCTTTACACCCGAACTGATGGCCAGGGTCGATGAAATTCTTGGGGTAGAGCCAGAAGCGGATTAGGCGTTTCCAGGACTGGCCAGCTCATTCTTTCCTCAGCCGGTAACTCAGGTTCAGTCCCAGCCCGGTCACGAAGGCCAGCCCGCCCAGCGGCGCAATGAACACCAGCGCGTGCGGGTCAGTGGAGTTTGGCCAGCAGCCACCCAGGAAAAAGCCCAGCGGCATGGCGATGGCGCCAAACACCACCAACGGCCGCGCTGCCTTGCCACCCCAGCCGAGCAGGCCGTCGCACAGCAGCGCAATAGCGGAAAGCAGTACCCCGTGGGCGTGGGCCAGCCGCCACAACTCGCGGCGAATGTCTTCCGCCAGGTAGGCGCTTGACTTGGTGCCGATCAGGTATTCCAACACCAGGCCGACAACCAGCCACAACCACAGCCAGATCCACAGTTTTTTCATTTTATTCTCCAAACTCAAAAGGCTGCGCCGGCGGCGCTGATTCACGAAGCTGACGCAGCAGCGCGGCCTGCTGTGCATCCAGTACCAGGTTGGTATCACCATCCAGCCGCTCGCCAAAGCGGCGCACCACGCCAAAACGGTCTGCCGCCGCCATCGATTCGATCAGGGGGTGGCGCAGCCCGCGCTTGTTCATGACATCCAGCAGGATTACCCGGTACACCGCGTCGCCCTGGGCGAAGCCGCGTACCAGTTCGGGGGTATTGAATGGCGCATCGCCCGGCGCAACCTCTGTGCCGAACAGCTGGCCCATGCCCTGCGCGGCCCAATTGACGCTTTCTTCCAAATGGCACAGGTTGCAGGCGTTGGGCATGTTGTAGCGCAGCGTGCGCCCGGGGTCCGGGTTGCGAATCAGGTGGCTGGGGTGGATGGACATGACACCGTAGACCACCTGCGGCATGTGGCAGGAGCGGCACGGCGCCTGTTCCGGTTCATGGCCGGCATGGGCAAGGGTCTCGACTTCCGTGTGGCAGGAGGCGCAGGCGGCATCGCCCCGCATCCCATCGGCAATCAGCCCCTCTGGCTCGCCGTTGTGCCCGGAATGACAACTGATGCAGGTGAGCTCCGAATTGAGGTAGCAATCGGACTGGGTCAGCCCCTGGTACTCGTACGCGGTCAGGCGCGGGGAACCGTCGCCCCAGAAACGCAGTGGGATGGTCTCATCCAGTTGCGTGTGGGGGTCAATCGGCTGGTAGTACTCGCCCAATTGCTCGCCGGGACGAAACGGATCACCCTCGGTCATCAATTCGACAATCCGCTCGCGCGGTTCCGGCACCCGCTGGCCATGGCACTGGCCGCACACCTCGGTGGCGCGCTGCTGGGTGAGCTTTTCAGGGTGCACCATGGTGGGGTCGCCTTCACCCTCGAAGTGGGTCAGGTAGCGGCGCAGCGGGTTTTGGTTGCGGTCGCGGTGCACCTCGCCGTTGCCGTGACACTCTTCGCAGGCGATGCCGGTCTCCGCGACGCTGGAGTCAAATGACCACTCCGGGTAGTTCATGCCCGGGTTGGGGCGGGTGTTGTGGCAAAAAATACAGTTGCCGTTCCACAGGGCATAGCCCTTGAGGAAGCCCTCGCGGCTTTCATCGCGAAAATGGAAGAAAGCGTCGCTGATGGGCATCCAGGCTTCATCCTGGATGCTGTAGAACACCGGGATGCGGTGAATCTGCTGGCCGTTCTCCACCGCGAACTGCTGCATCCGGTGGCTGCCGATGGTGTACTTCAGCGGCAACGTCTGTTGGCTGCCATCAAGGTAGGGCAGGGTGACCGAGATTTCTTCGCCAGTTACGTGGAATGTGATTTCTTCACCCAGTGCCTCGACCACCGTGCCGTTTTCGATGGGAGCCGCCAGGTTGGCCGGAGTGGCTGCCTGGGTCATGGTGCGGTGGTAGGTTTTTTGCCACGCCGCGTGCTCGCGTGCATGGCAGGAGCGGCATTCCGTGGAGGTCACGTACTGGTCATGACCGCGGCGCTCCTTTGCCATGTCAAACACCCAGTATCCGGTGACAAGCAGTGCCACGAGCGCGGCCAGGCCGAGCGCCAGAAAATCTTTGCGTGGCATCAGCTTAGCGCGCCCCTGTGCCGCAAAGCCTGTATGGGAGGCCTGACCCTGGCGCCTGGCGCGCTCGCGGAAATGCTGATCAAGACTGGGTCTCCGGCGTTGGGCACAGGCTGGATTCTACCTTCGATGATGAATTATTTTTGGTTGACAGTGTTGGAACGCTGTGTTTCCATCGAACCATGCAAGCACGCAACGGCCAATTCGCAATGATTGCCAACCGGGAACTCTCGGGCCTCTTCGTGCGCGCGCTTAACCGCTCGTCCGTACTCGTACTCGTATCCATTATCGTACTGCTTATTATGAGCAGAGGTGCGGGCGCAGGCTAAGCAAGACTAAACAAGAATCCTGAAAAACCCGCACCGAGAAAAAGGTGCGGGTTTTTTTTTGCCTCAATCGCAGGAAAGGAAAAACCGGCACATGGCCACCAGGGAAAATAACAGCGAAGAAATAAAGCAGGGACCATCGCGCGCGCCAGCGAGGGCCATGCTCCGGGCCACCGGCCTGACCGACGCCCAGCTGGCGCAACCAATGATCGCGGTGGTCAACACCTGGTCGGACGTCACCCCCTGCAATATGCACCTGCGCCGCCTGGCGGAGCCGCTCAAAGAAGGCATCCGCGCTGCCGGCGCCACTCCATTCGAATTTGGCTCCATCGTTGTCACCGACGGCATTTCCATGGGCAGCGAGGGGATGAAGTGCTCGTTGATGTCACGTGAGCACGTGGCGGACTCCATCGAGCTGGTCACCCGTGGCCACTGCCTGGACGGCGTGGTTGCGCTGGTGGGTTGCGACAAGACCATTCCCGCCGCCGCCATGGCCATCGCCCGGCTGAACGTGCCCGGCATGGTCATCTACGGCGGTTCGATCATGGCCGGCAAGCACAAGGGCATCGATATCACCATCCAGGATGTGTTCGAGGCGGTAGGCGCCCACGCCGCCGGCAAGATGGACGACCAGGAACTTGCCGAGATTGAATCGTCCGCGTGTCCCGGCGCCGGCGCCTGCGGCGGCCAGTTCACTGCAAACACCATGGCGCTGGCGATGACCGCGATGGGGCTCTCGCCAATGGGCGTAAACGACATTCCCGCCGAACACCCCGACAAGGAAGATGCAGTGCGTGCCTGCGGCGCCATGCTGGTAGACCTGGTGCGCGGAAAGGTCAACTCGGGCCAGGTTCTCAGCCGCGAGGCGCTGCTCAATGCCGCCACCGTGGCCACCGCCACCGCAGGTTCCACCAACGCGGTGCTGCACATCCTGGCCATCGCCCGCGAGGCGGGTATCGAATTCGAGATTGACGAGTTTGACGCCATTTCCCGGCGTACCCCCATCATTGCCGATCTCAAACCGGCGGGCCGCTTCATGGCGCCGCACATGTTCGAGGCCGGTGGCACGCCTTTGCTGGTCAACCGCCTGCGCGAGGCTGGCCTGATGCATGACATCGATACCGTTTCCGGCGAGCGCCTGTTTGCCGCTTGCGAGTCACGCGATGAAACCCCCGGCCAGGAAGTCATTGTTGGCACCGGCCAGCCACTCAAGCCGCGCGGCGGCTTTGGCATTCTCTACGGCAACCTGGCGCCGGAAGGCTGCGTCGCCAAGCTGGCGGGTTCCGGCGGCTTCAGCTTCACCGGTCCGGCGCGGGTGTTTGAATCCGAAGAAGAGGCTTTCCGCGCGGTTGAAGCCCGCAAAATCGTTTCCGGCGATGTCGTGGTGATCCGCAACGAAGGCCCCAGCGGTGGTCCTGGGATGCGCGAAATGCTGGGCGTGACCGCGGCACTGGCGGGCGAAGGCCTGGGCGGCGAAGTGGCACTGATCACCGATGGCCGTTTCAGCGGCGCCACCCATGGATTCATGGTGGGGCACATTGCCCCCGAGGCCGCACGCGGCGGCCCTATCTCGCTACTGCGCGATGGCGACCTGGTCACCATCGACGTGGAGAACCGCCGGCTGGACGCCGACGTCGACTTCTCTACCCGTAGCCCGGCACCAGCCCGACCCATCGCCTACGAAAGCGGCGCGCTGGCCAAGTACGCACACCTGGTTTCATCGGCCTCGCAGGGCGCGGTGACCTCTTTTCCCTTTTCAGATACGCAATTACAGGTACCCAGCAAGGAGAACGCACAATGACCATGTTTTTTGAGAAAGACGCGAGCCTGGATGCGCTCGACGGCAAGACGGTAGCAGTAGTTGGCTATGGCAGCCAGGGCCGCGCCCATGCCAACAACCTGCACGATTCCGGGGTTGACGTTGTAGTCGGCGCCCGGCCAGGCGGGCCTTCCTGGGAAAAAGCCCAGAAAGATGGCTTGCGCGTTGCCACCCCGGCAGAAGCGGCCGCGCAAGCTGACCTGATTGCCATCCTGCTGCCCGACATGCAGCAGCCCGGCGTGTTCGAGGCGGATATCCGTCCCAACGCGAAACCGGGTTCGGCCATCCTGTTCGCACATGGTTTCAACGTTCACTTCGGCCAGATCGAGGTTCCGGAAAACGTTGACGTGATCCTGGTCGCGCCCAAAGGTCCGGGCGACCTGGTTCGCCGCCAGTACCAGGAAGGCAAGGGCGTTCCCTGCCTGATGGCGGTGCACCAGGATGCCACCGGAAATGCCCAGGAAGTGACCCTGGCCTATGCCCACGGCATTGGCGGCACGCGCGGCGGTGTGATCACCACCACCTTTGCCGAGGAAACCGAGACCGACCTGTTCGGCGAGCAGGCCGTGCTGTGCGGCGGTGCCACCGAGTTGGTGGTTCGTGGCTACGAGACGTTGGTGGAAGCCGGCTACCAGCCGGAGGTTGCCTACTTCGAATGCATGCACGAGCTGAAACTGATCGTCGACCTGCTGTACGAGGGCGGCCTGGCGAAGATGAACCAGTTCATCAGCGAAACCGCCCAGTACGGCGACTTCACCCGCGGGCCAAAGATCGTCGATGGCGACACCAAGCAACGCATGAAGGCTGTGCTGGAAGAAATCACCAGCGGCCAGTTTGCGCGCGAGTGGGCGGAGGAATACAAGGCCGGGCTCGGCAAGTTCCGCCAAATGGAAAACGGCGACCTGGAGCATCCCATTGAGAAAGTCGGCGCGGCCCTGCGCAAGCAGATGAGCTGGATTGCCGACAGCGGCCAGCCGCAAACCACCGATACACCCACCGCCCAGGCCGAACAGGGCCGCCAACGCAGCGCGGCCTGATCGGCCAACCGCCAGAGGAACCGACCGGAAATGGACATGCCAAGCAACGCCAGCTATCTCAAGGCCACCCAGGTACCGGCGCCGGTTCCTCTGCTCAACGGCGCGCAGGTGCTGGTGCGCACGCTGGAATCGGCCGGCGTGCGCCAGGTGTTCGGCTACCCCGGCGGCGCCATCATGCCGGTGTACGACGCGCTGGTGGATGCGGGTCTGAAGCACATCCTGTGTCGCCATGAACAGGGTTGCGCGCTGGCTGCCGATGGCTATGCCCGGGTCAGTGGCGAAGTGGGGGTGTGCATGGCCACTTCCGGCCCAGGTGCCACCAACCTGCTGACCGGTATCGCCAACGCCTACATGGATTCTGTGCCGCTGCTGGCCATTACAGGCCAGGTTCCCACCGCGGTGATGGGTACCGACGCTTTCCAGGAGGTCGATATCTTCGGCATGTCGATGCCGGTGGTGAAGCACAGCTTTATCGTGCGCGACATCAACACCCTGCAGGATACTGTTTTGCAGGCGCTGGAAATTGCCGCTTCAGGCCGTCCCGGTCCGGTTTTGCTGGACCTGCCCAAAGACGTGGCCACCGCCGAGTGCCATTTCCGCAACGCGGTAGTGAGCATGCACACCGCGCCCTCGGAGCAGTACGGCCTGTCTGACCTGCAGCGCGCTGCCACCGCTTTGCGCGATGCGCGCCGCCCGTTGGCCTACATCGGCGGCGGTACCGTAATCAGCCGCAGCCACGACGCGGTGCGTGCCTTCGTCAATCACCACCAGTTGCCGGTGGTCAGCACGCTGCGTGCACTGGGCATGATCCCTACCGATTACCCGGGCTTCCTGGGCATGATCGGCATGCATGGAAGCAAGCCTGCTAACCACGCTGCGCAGGAGTGTGACCTGCTGCTGTGCATCGGCGCGCGCTTCGACGACCGCGTCACCGGCAAGCTGGATTCCTTCGCCCCCAAGGCTCGGGTGATTCACATCGATATCGACCCGGCGGAGATTTCCAAGCTGCGCGAGGCCGATGTTTCCCTGCCCGGCGAAATAGCCCCGGCATTGCGTTTTCTCACCGACCAGGCGCCGTTGGAAATCGACCACTGGAAAAAGCACTGCACGGCCTTGCTGGACGCCTCGCAGTTTGATTACAACTATCCCGGCGAAGACATCTTCGCCCCCGGCCTGCTGCGCAAGATCTCGCAGCGCTTTGCCGAAAGTTCAAACGGCAAAGCCATCATCAGCTGCGATGTCGGCCAGCACCAGATGTGGGTGGCGCAGCACTGCCTGCTGACCGCCCCGGAACATCACCTTTCCAGCGCCGGGCTCGGCACCATGGGCTATGGCCTGCCTGCCGCCATCGGCGCGCAGTTTGCCACCCCCGATGCGCCGGTCATCGTGGTCAGCGGCGACGGCTCCATCATGATGAACATCCAGGAGCTGTGCACCCTCAAGCGCTACGGCCTGCCGGTGAAAATCGTGCTGCTGGACAACTCCTGCCTGGGCCTGGTGCGCCAGTGGCAGCAACTGTTTTTCGAGGAACGCTTCAGCGAGGTGGACCTCTCCGATAACCCCGATTTCGCCGTGGTGGCGCGCAGTTTTGGCATCGCCGCGAAATCGATCGAGCGCGCGGCAGAAATCGACGAGGGCATCGCCTTCCTCGAGTCCACCGATGGACCCTGCCTGCTCCACGTCAAGATCGACCCCAGGGCCAATGTCTGGCCGTTGGTTCCGCCTGGGCAAAGCAACGAGGCCATGATCGAAGGATGCGAACTGGAGGACCAATCATGAACATCAAGCTCCGTATCACACTCAGGGAATGCGAAGGCGCCTTGATCCGGCTTCTTGGCACCATCGAACGCCGTGGTCACGCGCTTGTGAACCTCAGCTCCAGGCCCGCCGGCGGTCAGTCAGCGGCGCGCAACCTTTCGCTCGATGTCGACTGCGGTGGTCGCAATCCCGACATCCTGGTGCGCCAGATCCGCCGCCTGTACGACGTGGTCGAGGCGGCCTGGTACCAGCTGCCGGAATACCAGGCAGCAGATGCGCACCTGAGCTACGAGGCGACCAGCCCCGCCATGTACGGCATGGTGGTGCACCGTCGCGAAAACAACGCGGCCGCGGAAGGCGGCCAGGCAAGACCGGGGGTAGGGGTAAATGGCTGATTCAAAGACTGGCAAGAACTACGTACATATTTTCGACACCACCCTGCGTGACGGCGAGCAGTCACCTGGCTGCTCGATGAACCTGGAAGAGAAAACCCGCGTGGCGCGGGCGCTCTCGGACCTGGGCGTGGATGTCATCGAAGCCGGTTTTCCTGCTGCCTCGGAGGGCGACTTTGAATCGGTGCGGGCAATTGGCGCGATGGGGCTCAGTTCAACGATCTGCGGGCTTTCACGCACCCGGCGTGGCGACATCGATGCGGTAACCCGCGCCCTGGAAGGCGCGGCCAAGAGGCGCCTGCACATATTTATTGCCACCAGCCCAATCCACCGCGAGTACAAGCTGAAAATGAGCAAGTCGCAGATTATCGACGAGGCCTGCGCCGCCATCGAGTACGGACTGCGCGACTTTGACGAGGTGGAAATCACGGCCGAGGACGCCGGCCGCACCGAGCTGGCCTACCTCACCGAGTACTTCCAGGCCACGGTGGACGCCGGTGCGAAAATCCTCAACCTGCCAGATACCGTGGGCTACGTGATGCCCGAGGAAATCCGTGCCCAGTACGCCCACATCAATGCGGCACTCAACAAGCCGGACGACGTGATCCTGAGTTGCCACTGCCACAACGACCTGGGCATGGCGGTGGCCAACAGCCTGGGCGCCATTGAAGGCGGTGCACGCCAGGTGGAGTGCACCATCAACGGTATCGGTGAGCGAGCCGGAAACTGCTCGCTGGAAGAAGTGGTGATGGCCCTTCGTACCCGTCATGACCGCTATGGACTGGAAACCGGTATCGACACCACCCGGATCTACGGCACCAGCCGCCTGGTATCGATGGTGACCGGTTCGGTGGTGCAGGCCAACAAGGCGATTGTTGGCCGCAACGCCTTCGCCCACGAGGCGGGCATTCACCAGGACGGGGTGCTGAAGCACCAGGACACCTACGAAATCATGCGACCGGAATCGGTTGGCGTGCCGGAAAACAGCCTGGTGCTGGGCAAGCACAGCGGCCGCCATGCGTTCCGCAAGCGCCTGGAGCAACTGGGCCTGCCGGTCGACGAAGATAAATTCCAGGGTGTATTCGAGAAGTTCAAGCGCCTGGCCGACCTGAAAAAGAGCGTCTACGACGAGGATATCGAGGCGCTGGTGCTGGGCCAGGAGCAGGAAGGCCCGTGGAGCCTGGACTCGATTTCCATTCACACCGATATTGACAGCGAGGTGCATTCCGCCGAGGCCAGCCTCAAGCTGCGCTTCCGTGATCACACCCCGCGGGTGTTCAGTGGTCGTGGGGATGGCCCGGTAAATGCCGTGGTAAACGCCATGCAACATGCGCTGGGCCAGCCAATGCATATCGATGAGTTCCAGGTGAGCAGCGTATCCGAGGGCAGTGACGCCCAGGGCAGGGCGACCGTGCGCGCACGGGTAGGTGGCGAGGCGTACCGGGCGACCGGCGTTTCCACCGACATCGTCGACGCCGCGGCGCACGCTTTGCTCAATGTCGTCAATCGTTACCACCAGCGCAGCGCACAGGTTGAAGCCAATGAACCGCTCGAAGCAGCCTGAATCAACCGGTTCCCGGATCGTGGCCCTGCCCGGAGACGGGGTGGGTCCGGAAGTCATGACTGCCGGCCTCGAGGTGCTGGCGGTGGTGGACGAGATTTTCGGTCTTGAACTGTCGGTGGAAAGCCGGCCCTTTGGCGGTGCGGCGCTCGACCAATGGGGCTCACCGCTGCCGCAGGAAACGCTGGACGCCTGTCGTGCTGCTGATGCGGTGATGATGGGCGCCATCGGCGGCCCGCGCTGGGACAACGTCGAAACCGAGCTCAGGCCAGAAAGCGGGCTGCTGCGGCTACGCTCGAAACTGGGCCTGTTCTGTAACCTGCGGCCGGTGGCCACGCACCCGGCGCTTGCCCGGTTTTCTCCGCTGCGCGAATCGCGCCTGGAAAACGTCGACATGGTGCTGGTGCGCGAATTGACCGGCGGCATCTATTTCGGCGACAAGCGCCGGGTTGGCGACGAGGCGGTCGACGTCTGCAGCTACACCCGGGCCGAGATTGAACGCATCACCCACAAGGCCGCAGCCCTGGCGCGCTCGCGGCGCGGAAAGCTGACCCTGGTGGACAAGGCCAACGTGTTGGAAACCTCCCGCCTGTGGCGCGAGGTGGTCGGTGCGGTGGTTGCCGCGGATTACCCGGATCTTGAATACGAGACCCTGCTGGTTGATGCCGCTGCGATGCATCTTCTTTCACGACCGGCTGATTTCGACGTGATGCTGACCGAGAACCTGTTCGGCGACATTCTTTCCGACGAGGCTTCCATGTTGTGCGGTTCGATGGGCCTGCTGCCATCGGCTTCCCTGGCGGACGGCACATTTGGCCTGTACGAGCCAATCCACGGCTCCGCGCCGGATATCGCCGGGCGCAATTTGGCCAACCCATGCGGCATGCTGCTTTCCATCGCGCTGATGCTGCGCCACTCGCTGGGGCGGGAAGATGCCGCGCAAGCGGTGGAGCATGCAGTGTCCGGTTGCTGGCAGGCCGGCATCCTGACCCGCGAGTTGGACCCTGCCGGGCCAGGGACAAACGAATTTGCCATGAAAGTGTGCGAACTCATTGAAACTAATGCAGATGAACATTCCCTTCTCAGCG
Organism: Gammaproteobacteria bacterium; assembly: GCA_030428105.1. Taxonomy (GTDB): domain Bacteria; phylum Pseudomonadota; class Gammaproteobacteria; order Xanthomonadales; family SZUA-36; genus JAUIBE01. The sequence goes on along the minus strand of JAUIBE010000001.1, from coordinate 301,609 downwards.
TGGCAGGCGGATAACAAGTGACCAGTAACCAGGCATTGGCGGAAGACAGAACCTACGCGGCAACAGCCGGAGCCCAGGCGGGCGGGTTGCACTCCGACAGCCATCGGCGCGCGCTGTTTGACCATTTCATGCCGCGCATCATGAAGTGCCGCCTGGAAGACCTGGTGCGTGAGACGCCCTTGCAATCGATGGAGGGCCTGTCCCGCCGGTTGGGCGTGGATGTGCTGATCAAGCGCGAAGACATGCAACGGGTGCATTCTTTCAAGCTGCGGGGGGCATACGCCCGTTTGCGGACAATGAGCCCCGAGGCACGGGCGCGGGGCGTGATCTGCGCATCGGCAGGCAATCACGCACAGGGGGTGGCGCTTGCCGCCAGCCACATGGGAATGGCCGCTACCGTGGTCATGCCTGACATCACCCCGGTGATCAAGATCAACGCGGTGGAAAAACTGGGCGCCGAGGTCAGGATCAGCGGTGAAAACTTTGACGAGGCCTGCGCTCATGCCATGGCACTGGCGAAGCAAACCGGCGCGGAGTTTATTCACCCCTACGACGATGAAGAAGTCATCGCTGGGCAGGGCACCATAGCCCTGGAGCTGTTCCGCCAGATTCCCGCCATCAGTGGCGGGATGATCGATACGCTGTTCGTTCCAGTGGGCGGTGGCGGCCTGGCAGCCGGCATTGGACTGGTCGCCAAGTACATGCAACCGGACCTGCGACTGATTGCGGTCGAGGCCGAGGAATCAGCATCCATGCGAGCCGCATTGAATGCCGGCTCGCCCGTCACCCTGCCGGAAATGGGGTTTTTTGCAGAAGGCGTGGCAGTGCGCCGCGCCGGCGACCTGACCCATGCGCTGTGCGCCGACCTGCTTGATGAAATCATCACCGTCAGCTCGGATGAAATTTGCGCCGCGGTGCAGGATATCTACGAGGATACCCGCGCCATTGCCGAGCCGGCGGGCGCCATTGGCGTGGCCGGCATGAAGCGTTGGTATGCCTCGCTGAGTCATCGCAAGCGCCACGCCGGTCACCAGCGAGCGGCCACCATCCTGACCGGCGCCAACGTCAATTTTGCACGCCTGCAACACATTGCCGAACGCGCCGCGGTGGGTGTTTCCAGCGAAGCGCTGCTGGGCGTCACCATTCCGGAGCGGCCGGGCAGTTTCCTGGATTTCTGCCGCTGCATCGGCGCCCGCCAGATTACCGAGTTCAACTACCGCTATGCCGGCCCGCCGGACGGTACGCCCGCCGGCGATGCGCACATTTTTGTCGGCATCGCCTTGCAGCATGGCGACCGCGAGCGTTCCCAGATTATCCAGGCGCTGCGGGAAAACGGTTACCCGGTGTCGGATTTGTCCCAAAACGACATGGCGCGGGCGCATATTCGCCACATGGTGGGCGGCAGGGCTTCGGCTGCGGGCGAGAAAGTGTTACGGTCTGTATTCCCGGAGCGGCCAGGCGCCTTGCTCCGGTTTCTCGAAGGCCTGGAGGGTGGCTGGAACATCAGCCTGTTCCACTACCGCAACCACGGTTCCGAATATGGCCGCGTGTTGATCGGAATCCAGGTTCCACCGGATGACGAGGAGCGCTTCGCAGCGTTTGTAGAGCGTTGCGAGTATCCCTTTGCTTATGAGAGCGACAACCTGGCGTACCAGATGTTTGTGGGCAGCCAGGATTATGACTAGATGATTGAAACCCTGGATAAACTGCATGACCCGGTTCGTGACTTCCGCGACAGCTGCGGCTTTGCGCTGCTGTCACACATGGATGGGCGCAAATCCCACTGGCTGGTGGAATCCACCCTCGAGTCACTTGGCCGCCTGACCCACCGCGGCGCCGTTGCCGCCGATGGCCGTTCCGGCGATGGCTGCGGGATCCTGCTGCAGTTTCCCGACAAGTTCCTGCGCGGCGTGGCGGCGGAGGAGGGCATTCGGCTGGCCGAGCGTTTTGCCTCCGGGCTGGTGTTTTTTTCGCCCGACCAGGGGGCGATCGAACGTGGCCAGCAGATACTCTCGCGCCACCTCGCCAGGCGCAGCCTGGAGGTAGTGGGCTGGCGCGAGGTTCCCACCCGCCCGGAATTCGTCGGCGAGCAGGCGCTGGCCTCGATGCCGGCGATCTACCAGATTTTCGTCAATGCGCCGCCGGGCTGGGGGCCGCATGACATAGAACGCCAACTGTTCGCCGCGCGGCGTTTTGCTTTTGAAGAGCAGCTCAACCTGGAAGACCCCGACCCGTTGTATTACGTGGTTACGCTTTCCAACCTGACCATGGTGTACAAGGGCCTGTTGCAGGCCGGTCACCTGGCCGATTACTTTCCGGACCTGAAGGACAAGCGGTTGGAATCCGCGGTGGGCATCTGCCACCAGCGTTTTTCCACCAATACCTTGCCGCGCTGGAACTACGCCCAGCCGTTCCGTTACCTGGCGCATAACGGTGAAATCAACAGCGTGAACGGTAACCGCGACTGGGCCAATGCACGGCGGCGCATCCTGTTCTCGCCGCTGTTGCCTGCACTGGATGAGCTCTCCCACCTGGTGAACCACAGCGGTTCCGATTCATCCTCGCTCGACAACATGCTCGAGGTTTTCCTGGCCGGCGGCATGGATGTCTTCCGCGCCATGCGCCTGTTGATGCCGCCCGCGGTGCGCGACGACATGGACCCCGACCTCAAGGCCTTCCTGGAATTCAACTCGATGCACCAGGAGCCGTGGGATGGTCCGGCCGGCGTGGTTTCCAGCAACGGCCGCATTGCCTGCTGCAACCTCGACCGTAACGGCTTGCGCCCGGCGCGCTACAACTTCACCACCGACAAGGTGTTTACCGTGGCATCCGAGGCCGGGGTGTGGGATTGCCCGCCATCGCGCATCAAGCGCCGCGGAAGACTGGGTCCGGGCGAAATGATCGCGGTGGATACGCAAAGCGGAAAACTGTGGAAGACCGGCGCCATCGACGACAACCTCAAGGCCCGTCACCACTACCGCGAGTGGATGTCGGAAAACGTGGTACGGGTGTGGAACAACGACGACCAGGAGCGCCAGGCGGCGGATCGCTTCATGGCGGCCTCGGCCGATCGTCTGCCGGTGTACCGCAAGATGTTTGGGCTTGGTGACGAGGAGTTTGAGACCATTATCAAGCCGATGGCGCTGGCCGCGCAGGAGCCGGTAGGCTCGATGGGCGATGACACGCCGATCGCGGTGCTGTCAAAGCGAAATCGTTCTATTTACGACTACTTCCGCCAGTCATTTGCCCAGGTGACCAACCCGCCGATTGATCCGCTGCGCGAATCGGGGGCAATGTCGCTGGAAACCTGCATTGGGCGCGAGTACAACGTTTTCCAGGAAACCTCTTCGCACGCCCACCGCGTGTTGCTGCCGTGGCCGGTGCTCAACTATGTGAAGTACCAGACGCTGCTCAACCTCAACCAGCGTTACTACCGCAACAAGCGTTTTGACCTGAATTTCGACCCGGGCCAGACCGACCTCAAGGGCGCCCTGGAATCGCTCGGCCAGGCCTGCATTGACGCGGTACGTGACGGCGTCACCATCATCGTGCTCAGCGACCGCGACATCGATCAGGAACAACTGGTCATTCCGGCGCCGCTGGCGGTTGGGGCCGTGCACCAAAGCCTGCTGCGGGCCGGCGAGCGTCCCAACGCCAACATCCTGATCGAGACCGGCTCGGCACGCGACCCGCACCAGTTCGCCGTGCTGCTGGGCCTTGGCGCCACCGTGATTTACCCTTACCTCGCCTTCCAGGTGATTAACCAGGAGCAGGCCAACGGCGCCATCGATGGCGACGTGATTGACCTGCGCAAGAGCTATCGCCGCGGCATCCGCAAGGGGCTTCTCAAGATTCTTTCAAAGATGGGCATCTGCACGGTGGCCAGCTACCGAGGCTCGCAGCTGTTCGAGGCCGTGGGTCTGGACCGCGAAGTGGTGCAGCTTTGCTGTCCCAAGGTGCCTTCCAAGATTCGCGGTGCGGGATTTGCCCATATCCAGCAGGGCCTGACGGAGATTTGCCGCAACGCCTGGAACCCTCAAGTGGCGCCGGTGCGCGATGGCATCTACAAGTATGTCCACGGCGGCGAGGCGCATGCCTACAACCCCGACGTGGTGATGACCCTGCAACAGGCGGTCAACAACGATAGCTGGAAGGACTACCAGGCCTATCGCCAGGCGGTGAACGGCCGGGCGCCGCTGGCGCTACGCGACCTGCTGAAGCTGAAGCCGGACTCCGACCCCATCGAGGTGGATCAAGTAGAGCCGGAGGAGAATCTGTTCCCGCGCTTCGATTCCGCTGGTATGTCTATCGGTGCCCTGTCCCCGGAAGCGCATGAGGCCCTGGCGGTTGCGATGAATGGCCTGGGCGGGCGCTCCAATTCCGGCGAGGGCGGCGAGGATCCGGCGCGATTCAGTTCGCCGCGCAACTCGGCCATCAAACAGGTCGCTTCGGGCCGCTTCGGCGTGAGTGCCCATTACCTGGTGAATGCCGATGTGCTGCAGATCAAGGTGGCGCAGGGCGCCAAGCCCGGCGAAGGCGGCCAGCTGCCGGGCCACAAGGTTACCGCCGAGATTGCCGCGCTGCGATGCTCAACGCCGGGCGTGACGCTCATATCGCCGCCCCCGCACCACGATATCTACTCCATCGAGGATTTGGCGCAGCTCATCTTCGACCTGAAAATGGTCAACCCCAAAGCGCTGGTCTCGGTGAAGCTGGTCTCCGGCCACGGCGTCGGCACCATTGCTGTTGGTGTGGCCAAGGCTTATGCCGACCTCATCACCATTGCCGGTTATGACGGTGGTACCGGAGCCAGCCCGCTGAGTTCGGTGAAGTACGCCGGCACGCCTTGGGAAATCGGCCTGGCCGAGACCCACCAGGCGCTGGTGGATAACCGCTTGCGCCATCGCATCCGCCTGCAGGTGGATGGTGGCCTCAAGACCGGCCTCGACGTGGTAAAGGCGGCCATGCTGGGCGCCGAGAGTTTTGGTTTTGGCACTGGCCCGATGGTGGCGCTGGGCTGCAAGTACCTTCGCCTGTGTCACCTGAACAACTGCGCGACCGGTGTTGCCACCCAGGACGAGGTGCTGCGCAAGGCGCATTTCCACGGGCTTCCCGAGCGCGTGGCAGCCTACTTCCGTTTCCTGGCGCGAGATGTGCGCGAGGTGCTGGCGTCGATTGGCGTTACCAGCCTGCAGGAGGTGATCGGTCGCAGTGACTTGCTGGAACGAATTAAAGGCGAAACACCCCGTCAGCAAGCGCTCGACCTGGGGCCCCTGTTGCGCTCGGCGGCGACACGTAATGAACACACCCCCTACTGCAGCGCAGAGCGCAATCCGCCATTTGACAAGGGGCAGTTGAATCTCGAGGTACTTGAAGCAGCCGTTCCTCAACTTGAGCGCGACGCCGCGTGGTCGGGAGAATTCCGCGTGCGCAACTATGACCGCTCGGTGGGCGCCATGTTGGCCGGCGAGATTGCCCGCAGGGCCGGGCGTGAAGGCCTGCCGAGTGACCGCGTTTCCCTGAACCTGGTCGGCACTGCGGGGCAAAGCTTCGGCGCCTGGAACGTCAACGGCATGAGCCTGAAGTTGCTGGGCGACGCCAACGACTACGTGGGCAAGGGCATGAGTGGCGGGCGCATCGTGCTGTGCAGCGATGACATGGATCGCCGCCGCGCGCGGCGCAACGTGATTTGCGGCAACGCCTGCCTGTACGGCGCCACCGGTGGAGAACTGTACGCGCACGGCCAGGCGGGTGAGCGCTTTGCAGTGCGCAATTCGGGCGCCGATGCGGTGATCGAAGGCGCTGGCCACCACGCTTGCGAATATATGACCGGCGGCACCGTGGTGATCCTTGGTTCGGTCGGGCCCAACCTGGCTGCTGGCATGACCGGTGGTGAGCTGTTTGTGCTCGATGCCACCGGCCACGTGGACGAGCGCCTGAACCCGGAATTCGTCACCGCGCGCCCCTTGATCGAGGAAACTTTCGACGCGCCGCGCCGCAAGCTACACCGCATGATTACCGCCCACGTGGAGTACACCGGCAGTGACTGGGGCCGCAAGGTGCTGGATGAATTTGAACTGATGTTGCCGCAGTGGGTGTACATCATTCCCAGGCAGCAGGCCGCCAGCGAAGCCATTTCACGCCAGGATGTGCCGCTGCGCCTGGTCAGGGCGAAGCGAGGATAAGCATGGGCCAGGATCGCGAACTGTTCAGGTTCCTCGACAATCCGCGCAAGGAGCCGGAGGTCTTCCCGCTCAAGGTGCGCACAGAGCGTTTCCGCGAGGTCTACCGCAAGCTGGACGCCGAGCAAGCCAGCGAGCAGTCCGGGCGCTGTATTGACTGCGGTAACCCGTACTGCGAGTGGAAGTGCCCGGTGCACAACTATATTCCCAACTGGCTGCAACTGGCCGAGGAAGGGCGCATTATCGAGGCCGCAGAACTGTGCCACGAGACCAATTCCCTGCCGGAGGTGTGCGGCCGCATTTGTCCGCAGGACCGCCTGTGCGAGCAGGCTTGCACCCTGGCCACTGGATTTGGCGCAGTCACCATTGGCGCCATCGAGCGCTACATTGTCGATGAAGCGTTCAAGCAAGGCTGGAAGCCAGACCTGTCGCATGTGCGCCCGCAGCCGTGGAGCGTGGGCATTGTCGGCGCCGGGCCGGCCGGGCTCGCCTGCGCAGACGTGCTGGTGCGCGCGGGCATCCGCGTTACGGTTTACGACCGCTATCCCGAGATTGGCGGATTGCTGGCTTTTGGCATTCCCGATTTCAAGCTGGAAATGCAGGTGGTACGCCGCCGCCGCGCGGTGCTGGAAGAAATGGGCGTTCACTTCCGCCTGAACTGCGAGATCGGCAAGGATATTGCCGCTGAAGACCTGCAATCGATGCACGACGCATTGTTCCTGGGCACCGGCGCCTACAACCCGGTGCAGGCCGATATTCCCGGAGCCGACGAGGGTGGCATCGTGCCGTCGCTGCCTTACCTGATTGGCCAGACGGCGCACATGTATGCGCTGAACATGAAGGACTACCCCCACATCGACCTTTCCGGCGAGCAGGTGCTGGTGCTAGGTGGTGGCGATACCGCCATGGATTGCGTGCGCACCGCGGTGCGACAGGGGGCGACGTCTGTGAAGTGCGTTTACCGTCGTGATCGCGAGAACATGCCCGGTTCCGACAAGGAAGTGAAACACGCCATCGAGGAGGGGGTTGAGTTCGAGTTCAACACCCTGCCGCGCAGGCTGGTTCACGACAATGGCAAGCTGGTTGGCCTCGAGGTGGTTCGCACCCACCTGGTGGAAGACGCCGAAGGGGGTCGCGCGCGTCCAGAGGAGATTCCAGGCAGCGAAGAAGTATTACCGGCCAGCAGCGTGATTTTCGCCTTCGGCTTTCGTCCCAGCCCGGCCGACTGGCTGCAGGGACTCGGAGTGGAAACGCACGACAACGGCCGCATCATCGCCGGTGAAACGGCGGCTGGCCAAACCCGCAACGCGGCTATCTTTGCCGCCGGCGATAATGTTCGGGGGGCGGACCTGGTGGTTACCGCCATCGCCGATGCACGCGAGGCTGCCCGCGGCATTATTGCCCACCTCCAGGCGCAGGAAAGCATTCGCAAGTCAGCCTGAAGGGCTGATCCGCTTCGCCGTTCAGGCGTGCTCGGCCAGGAATCGGTCGATCGCGGCTCGGCTTTCTGGCTCGTCCAGGGTGGGGGTGTGGCCTCGCCCCGGGATGGTAACCACCTCCAGGTCGGGCTTCATCGCCTGCATCCGGGCCACGGTTTCGGGCAGGAGAATATCCGACAGCTCGCCCCGAAGCAGCAGGGTTGGCATGCTCATGGCTTTGAAGTTGTCCCACGGGTCGAAGTTGATGCCGCGCAGCCGGCGGATGCCGATTTTTTGCAAGAAACGCACCCGGCCAGCGGCCTTGCTGGCGTGACGTAGTGCATCGCCGATTTTCGGGTCGTGGTCGGGCGCCACGCTGCCGTCCTCGCGCTGTGACCAGGCATTGCGGACCTGCTGTTCCCAAAACGCATCATCTGCATCCGGATAGGCCAGCCCGTAGTTTTTCCGGGTCATGGCAATCGCGCTTTCCCAGTCCGGCTGGGGTGGAGTGCGGCCCACGTACTGCAGCAACCTGGCAATGGCCTCGGGCGGCACATGTGGGCCGACGTCGTTCATGACCACGGCGCGTAACCGCTGGGGTTGCTGGTCGGCCATGATCATCGCCATCAGTCCGCCCAGCGAGGTTCCAACAATGGAAACCTGCTCAATTCCCAGGTGATCGAGCAAGGTCCACATGTCGCGTGCGTAGGTAGGTGGCAGGTATTGCTTCCAGTTGGGGTCGCGCTGGGACTTTCCGCGGCCGCGAAGATCGGGCGTGATTACTCGCCACCGCCTGGAAAGATGCGATGCCAGGCCTTCGTAGTCACGGCAGTTTCGGGTCAGTCCGGGGAGACAGATGATGACCTGCTCGCCGTTACCGTACTCGCGGTAATGCAGCGCCAGGCCATCATGGGAGTGATATTGGTGTTCGTGGTAGTTCACAAGCGCTGATAGTGACCGGGCTCCGGCACAAGTTTCGAGGATTGGATTCAACGAATGTTGAATGGTTAATTTCGCATAGTTTATGCTTCTCGACCGATATTACAACGCGGGTGTTAGCCTGATGAACGCACCACGCAAAGACTGCTGGTGTCACTGGCAGGATGAAGACCATAATGAAGCGTGACGCCGGCTCGAAAGCGCCTAATCCCAGGAAGAAGCGGATCATTGAAATTGCCGAGCGACTGTTCGCCCAGCGTGGTTTCAACGGCGTCTCTCTGCGTGATATCACCAGCGAAGCTGGCGTGGATGTCGCCCTGGTCAAGTACTACTTTGACAGCAAGCAGGGTTTGTTTGATGCCTTGCTCAAACGTCGCGCCGATGTATTGAATGCCGAAAGGGCCGAGGCGCTGAAAATGGTATTGCAAAACAGCGATCCGGCGCCTGTGGAAGACATTATCAATGCTTTCACCCAGCCGATTCTCACCCGGATCGTTAGCGATGACCCTTCGTGGCGGGCGTATTTCGGCTTGCTGGCCCAGGTAAACAACAACCCGGAGTGGGGCGGCAAAACCATGTCGCGCTACTTCGATCCGCTGGTCAGGCAGTTCATTGATGCCTTGCGCAATGCGCTTCCTGGCGCAGATGAAGCCGACATTTACTGGTGTTACCACTTCCTTTCCGGCGCCCTGACGCTTACCTTTGCAGACACCAGGCGAATCGACGCCTTATCGGGCGGTGTGTGTCACTCGTCCGATTTCGAAGCGATTCACCAGCGGCTGGTTCCGTTTGTATCGGCCGGGTTCCAAAATATCTGTCAGAACAAGGGGAAATAAATGGAAAATTCGATGACCAGGAGCGTTTTGTTGGTCGTGGCGCTGGTGTTCGTGACCTGGATGGTGCCAACGGTTGTATTCCTCGTCACCGGGATCGCGTCCGGCATGGGCGCAAGCGGCAGTTGGAGCGCGTTTTTGGAGCAGGCCTCGGGAGGCCGCCCCAACCCCTTGATCACGGGAGTGGTCGGCCTGTTTCCATTGCTGGTTATCGGCGTCGTTCTGCTGGTTTGCAGGCTGGCCAAGTCGCAGCCTCGTACCCGTGCGCTGGTCTTGTGGGGTGGCTTTTTTCCAGTGGTGGCCGTGCTTGTTTGGTCCAATCTCGAGTTCTGGACCGTATTCCTGCCTGAGAAGAAGGCGCCTGGCTTTCCACATGGCATGGAGTTGCTGATTGGGCCGGTGTTTTTTGCGCCGGTGGCGATGGCTTTTGGAATGGTGATCGCCTTCCTGGTGGGGCGAAACAAGTCATGAGCCGCCTGCTTGTATTCGCATTGCTGCTCGCCTGGGGCGGAGATGCGCTGGCCTGCAAATGCGCGCAGCGGCCGCTGGCCGAGTACTTTAACGCGGCTGAGCTGGTGTTTATGGGCGAGCTGGTCGGTCACATGCCTGAGGGGGAATCGGTTCGCCTGGATTTTCGCCTGCCGGCGCGGGCGTACAAGCCGGCCGTTGGTTTTTCCGCCTCGGAAGTGACGGTTTACACGGCAAACCATTCCGCCGCCTGCGGGTTAAACGCCGAGTTGGGTGCGATCTATGCGGTCTTTGCCAGCCGGGTTGACGGCCGATACCAGGCCAACAGTTGTGATGGAACACGCATTCACTTCGCCCGTGGCCAGGCCGAGCCGACCGGCTTCGAGGACGTCCCGGCACGATTTGTCGCGCGCCAGCTCAATGCACTGGCCGGACTGGACATGCTGGCCTCGGTCATCGCCAACCAACCTGAGCCAGGTAATCCAGGCAACGACAGCCTGGTCGGCCTGTTGGACATCAAGGTGTTCTCCCATGGTGGCTCCGCGCGCCTGTTCGAGTCGCCGGATGCTGGCGCCACCATCATGGCCACGGTTAACGACTACGAGCTACTGCTCACCCGGGAGTCGGGCTACGAATTTCCATCGGCGGTGGTGTTTGCGAGGATTGATGGCTGGTCGCGACTGAAACTGCAGGACGGCCGCTTTGGCTGGCTCCCGCCCGACGAGGCAGGCACCTTCATGCCTTACGCGGAGCTGCCGGTGGGGCGCCTGGCCTACTTGACGGCAAGCTGGAGTGGGTTTGCCTGGCCGGAACCCGGGGCGGGCATCCCGCTGCGTTCATCACTGGCGGGGCAGGCTAATGAAAGCGGGCAAGCTATCGAAGTACCGGTCAACATCCTGCAAAGCACCGAGGTGGGCGGCATGACCTGGTTCCAGGTGGAAGTACTCGCCGATAATCCCTGCGAGGGCGGCGAGGGCGGCGAGGGCGGCGAGGGCCGCAGCACGCTGGGCGGCTGGATTCCCGCCTACGGCGCCGATGGCCAGCCCAACGCCTGGTTCTGGTCGCGCGGCTGCTAGGGCAGCCAGTTGGGCAGGGCCAGGGTAAAGCCGGGTACGAAGGTCACCAGCAGAATCGCTGCCAGGTGTGCCAGGTAAAACGGCCAGATCGTTTTCAGCAACCTTTCCATTCGGGTTTCACCCACGGCGCAGCCTACAAACAGTGCGGTGCCCACCGGCGGCGTAATCAGGCCCACGCCCAGGTTCATGATCAGCATCACGCCGAACTGGGTGGGGTCCATGCCGTAGGACTGCGCAATCGGCAGGAAAATGGGCGTGGCGATAATGATCAGCGGCGCCATGTCCATCACCGTGCCGAGCAGCAGCAGGGTGAGGTTGATCAGCAGGAAGATCACGATCTTGTTTTCAGAGATGCCGGCCAGCAGGTCGGCCACGAACGCCGGCGCGTCGCTCACTGCCAGCACCCAGCCGAAAGCGTTGGCTGCGCCGATCAGGAACAGCACCGAGGCTACCGTGCGTGATGCACGGGCGGTCACTTTCCAGAAACGCGGCAGGTCCAGTTGGCGATAGACCCAGAAACCGATGGCAATGCCGTACACCACGGCAATGGCGCTGGCCTCGGTGGGCGTGAAAATGCCCAGCCGGATACCGCCAACGATGATCAGGATCATGATCAGGCCGGGCAGGGCGGCCAGGAAGGCGTGGAAAATGGCGCTGCCGCCAGCAAAGGCGGAAACGGGGTAGCCACGCTTGCGCGCCACCGCCCACGCAGCGATGCCCAGCAAAACCGCGGTGAGGATGCCGGGAATCACTCCGCCGAGAAACAGGCTGCCCACCGATACCCCGCCACCCGCTGCAATGGCGTACAAGATCATGTTGTGGCTGGGTGGAATCATCAGCCCAAGGGTGGAGGCCGAAACGGTCACGTTTACCGCGTAGTCGGCGTCGTAACCTTCTTCCTTCATCTTCGGAATCAGCACGCCACCCACCGCCGAAACACCGGCGATGGCCGAACCGGAAATTCCGCCAAACAGCAGGCTGGTAAGCACGTTGACCTGGCCCAAACCGCCGCGCCAGTGCCCGACCAGGGTCTGGGCGAAACGCACCATGCGGTCGGAAGCACCGCCGTGCAGCATCAGCTCGCCGGAATAGATGAAAAACGGAATGGCAATCAGGGCGAACACGTTCACCCCGGCAAACATGCGCTGCAGAACCACCAGCGGTGACAGGTCCAGGAAAAGCACCGAGGCCAGCGAGGAAAGCGCCAGGCAGAATGAAATCGGCAGGCCGATGTAAAGCAGCAGCGCAAAAGTGGCAAACAGGATAAACAGGGTCATGGGGTTTCACCGTCTGCGTCGGGCTGCTCACCGGGCCCACTCAGCAGGCGCAGGATGCAATACACCACGATCAGGACGCCGGAAACCGGGAACGCCCAGTAATTGGCGCCCTGGGAGAGACCCAGGGTAGGGATGGTCCATTCGTGCACCAGGGCGGCCATGCGCACGCCATACACGGCCATCACCGCACCGAATCCCAGCAGCAGCACCTGGATCAGGTACCAGCAACGCCGTTGCCAGGCAGGGGAGAAGCGGTCGTGGAAAAAGGTAAGCGCAATATGCACCTGGTCGCGCACGGCCAGTGCGCCGCCAATCATGGTGAGGTAGACCATCAACACACCGGCCAGTTGTTCCGACCATTTCGGGGTGTCATTCAGCACGTAGCGCCCGAAGATCTGCCACGAAATAATCGCGGTCATCACCACCAGCAGCACGGCGCAAAACAGGCCGGCGGAATGGCTGATCCAGGCCAGCCAGCGGGGTTCTTTGAGGGTGTTGTTGCTCACTGTCCTGCCTCCCTGATTCGGGTGATCAGGCTCCAAAGGACGGGATCGTCCCGGTAAAGTTCGAATACCGGTTGTACTGCCTGCATAAACGGCGCCTTGTCGATGTCGCCAATAATCGTGGCGCCGCCATCTACCACCCGCTGGGTGGCCAGGCGTTCGCGCTCAAGCCACAAGATGCGCATATGGTCCATTGACTCCTCTGCGGCGCGTCGCACCAGCGCCTGGTCGGCAGGGGACAAGCGGTCCCAGCTCAGCTTTGACATCACCAGTACTTCCGGTGGCATGGCGTGTTCGGTGAGGCTGTAGATGGGCGCCACCTTGAAATGCTGGGTGGTGGAATAGGCCGCGATGTTGTTCTCTGCACCGTCGATGGTGCCGTTACGCAAGGCCTCGTAGATTTGCCCAAACTCCATCGGCGTGGCGTTGCCGCCCAGTGCTTCGATCATCGCCACCGACACATCTGAATTGGGAATGCGCATGCGCACCCCGGCCAGGTCGTCAGGATGCCGAATGGGATTTTCTGCGGTATACATGGAGCGAATGCCGGAATCGTAGTAAGCCAGGCCAACCAGGCCGTAAGGCTCCATGGCGTCGAGAATCTCGCGCCCAATGGGTCCGCGCAGCACCTGGTCCGCGTGTTCGCGCGAGCTGAACATGAACGGCAGGGTCAGCACCATGGTTTCCTTCACCACGTTGTTGAGGATGGGCAGGAAGACGCGGTTCAGGTCGATGGCCCCGAAAACTGTCTGCTCGAGCGTGTCGCGCTCTTCACCGAGCTGGCGCCCGGGGTAGCTCTTGATCACGATTCGCCCGTCACTGTACTCGGCCAGCCGTTCGCCCATGAATTTGACCGCCTCTACCGTAGGGTAGCCTTCAGGGTGAATATCGGCGGCGCGAAGTACGCGTTCCTGCGCAAACAGGAGCGCTGGTGACAGCAGGACGGCCAGTGCCAGTGCGCGCAGCGGTGCGGGAATGTAACGTCGCTGGCTCATCCCGGCTATCGCGCCAGCCAGCCGCCATCCACGGGCAGGATGGTTCCATGCACGTAGTTGGCTGCGGGCGAGGCCAGGAAAACCGCCGCCTGAGCAATATCGTCGGCATTGCCCCAGCGGCCCGCCGGGATGCGTCCTAGGATTTCACGGTTACGCACCTCGTTATCGCGCAGTGCCTGGGTGTTGTCGGTGGCGATATAGCCCGGTGCGATGGCGTTGACGTTGATGCCCTGGCTGGCCCACTCGTTGGCCAGCGCGCGAGTAACACCGGCAACAGCGTGCTTGCTGGCCGTGTAGGACGGCACCGTGATGCCACCCTGGAACGACAGCAGCGAAGCAATATTGATGATCTTTCCACCGTTGCCGCTGGCCAGGAAGCGCCTCGCCGCTGCCTGGCACAGGAAGAACGTTGCGCGGAGGTTAACGTCCAGCACGTCATCCCAGTCCTTTTCTGAGAACTCCGTGGCCGGGGTGCGACGGATGATCCCTGCGTTGTTGACCAGGATATCGATCGCACCGAATGCCGCCTCTGCCTCGCCAATCACTGCATCGGCGTCGGGACGTGCCCCAAGGTCGCAGGCCACGTGGTGAAAGCGACGCCCCAGCGCGGTTATCGCGGCTTCGGTTTCGTCGGGCGCCGAACGGCTGACCGACACCACGTCGGCGCCGGCGCCGGCCAGGGCCACTGCGATGGCCTGGCCGATGCCCTTGTTTGCGCCGGTCACGACTGCGACTTTGCCTTCCAGTTTGAATGCATTGCTCACGGTTGCGTCCTACTTCAACTGGCAGATATCAAGAACATTCATGTCGGTGTAATCCAGGTTCTCACCACCCATGGCCCAGATAAAGCCATAGTTGCTGGTGCCGCAACCCATGTGGATCGACCACGGCGGTGAAATGACGGCTTCCTCGTTGGACATCACGATGTGCCTGGGCGTGTCCGGCTCACCCATGAAGTGGAACACCCTTTGGTCCGACTCAAGACCGAAATAAAAGTAAACCTCTGATCGGCGGTCGTGGAGGTGCGGAGGCATCGTGTTCCATACGCTGCCGGTATTGAGCAGCGTTACGCCCAGCAGCAACTGCGCCGATTTACACGTCTTTGGCACGATGTACTGGTAAATGGTGCGCTCATTCGAGGTTTCCAGCGCACCCAGTTCCAGTGGCACCGCTTCATCAATCGAAATCTTGACCGCCTCGTAGCGGGTATGCGCGGGCGTGGAGACGAGGTAAAAACGCGCCGGAGCATTGGCGTCCGGCGAGGCAAAGCTAACCTCCGCCGTTTCCTTTGGAAGATACAGGCCATCGCGGCTCTTCAGCTCATAGGTTTCGCCGTCCGCCACCACCGTGCCGGTTCCGCTGCCCACATTGACTATCCCCAGCTCGCGGCGCGCCAGCAAAGGCTCTTCGATTGGCTCGCTCTGGTCAGGAAGGCGCAGGGCCTCGTTGACCGGCGAAACGCCACCGATGATCATGCGCTCGTTGTGGGTGTAAAACAGCGAGATCGCATCCGGGCGAAACAGGGGTGACACCACGTAACGGTCGCGCAGTTTCTCGTGGTCCAGCGTTCCCAGGCCTTCAGGGTGGGTTGCCTGGTAGATCTTTTGGTACAGACTCATAATTTCCTCGATAGGTTTGGATTCTGGTTGCCTTTCAAACATGCTCAGGTAACCGGTGTCATCTAAAGATTTAAAACTAAAAGCAAAATTTCCGATTTGGCGGATATTTCAGGTGTTTGTGCATGGTCCTTTCCTGGCCGCTAGGGTGGCGGCGCCGTTGACTTCCTGACCACCAGTGAAGGGCTGAAACTCACGTAGGGCAGGGGGCTTGAGCGTG
Organism: Gammaproteobacteria bacterium; assembly: GCA_030428105.1. Classification (GTDB taxonomy): domain Bacteria; phylum Pseudomonadota; class Gammaproteobacteria; order Xanthomonadales; family SZUA-36; genus JAUIBE01. Next base: position 286,082 of record JAUIBE010000001.1, on the reverse strand, counting down.
CGGGCTGGCGGTCGCGAATCAGGAGTTCGGCTGCGGCTTTTCCCATTTCGCGAATGGGCAGCCGTACGGTAGACAGGTTGGGCCAGATTCGCGAGGCAATCGGCGTATCGTCAAAGCCCACCACCGACAGGTCATCAGGAATGCGAATCCCGGCCTTTTGCGCCGCGTTGTAAACACCCAGGGCCATCTCATCATTGCCGGTGAATATCGCGGTGGGCGGGTTTTTCATCCGCAATAATTCAGTGGCGCGCTGGGCGCCGGTATCAAATGTATAGCCGGCCTCGAGGATGAGCTTGGAATCCAGCTTGATGCCGTACTCAACCAGTACTTCCTTGAATCCACGCAGGCGTTCGTGGGAAGAGCGAAACATTTTCGGCCCGCGAATATGGGCGATGCGCCGATGCCCCAGCTCGGCAAGATGACGCGCTGCCTGGGCGGCGCCGTCGCTATCGTGGGTTTTCACCGTGTTCTCGGGGGTATCAAGCACTACCGAAGCGATACGCACATGACGGCAACCGGCCCCGGCGACCATGTCAATCAGCTCCTGGTCCTCGGAAACGGAGGGCGGCATGATGGCGCCAAAAATCCGCTGTTGCTCAACGAAACGGAGTACGTCCTGCCGGTAACTGTCGGAGCGGCGATCCACGGGTTTCATGACCAGTTGGAAGCTGGTTCCCTCCAGCACATCCAGGATGCCCCGCAACATGGTCACAACGTACTGGGGGCTGGGATTGTCGTAAACCATGGCAATCAGCGAGCTGCGTCGCAGGGCGAGGGCGCGGGCCTGGGGGTCCGGGGTGTAACCATGCTCCTCGATAACCGCCATCACCTTTTCACGGGTGCGCTCGCGCACCTTGGGTGAGTCGTTGATCACCCGCGACACGGTTTTCTTGGACACGCCGGAAAGGCGCGCAATGTCGTTGATGGTGATTTTTCGTTTGCTGCGTGACACGGCTTATCCTGCTGCCCGGAAGTTTGCCTGCTCAGGTTCCGCCAGATTTCCGCGCGCCGTCAAGTGTTTCCGGGTTCAACGGCTCCATGGTTTCCAGGTTCCATTCGTCCGGATTGAACGGGCGGTGGCTGGGTTCGTAGTCAGGGTAACCACCCACTTCTGCTTCATTATCGATGATCTGGCCGCGTCCCTCGGCCACGTTGGCCAGCAGGCGCACATCATGATGGTCACGGTCCCAGGGCCGTGCGCCGGCGTTGGCCAGCACCCAGGCCTGCACGTCGGCGGCTTCAATGGCCACCACTGAATCGTGCCAGTCCAGCGGTGCGTCGTGTTCAACCAGGCGTGCCCGGCTGGTGGTATAGCGGCCGAAGTCGGGCATGGGCGCTCCGAGGCGGTCTACCGCAATGTTGTCGGCACCGTGAAAGTCCAGGTCGCCGTCTCCGCCCAGCATCAGGAAAGGCAGGGGTTCCAGGGTGGAAGGCCCGGCTCGCAGCACGTTGCCAACTGCCGTCATTTGTCCATTCAGGGGCGTTTCATTGCCCCACTCGAGGCTTTGCAGGTTGTAGTGAACAGCCCGCTGGCCGGGGTCGTAGATCAGGTTGTTGACGATAAGGCCATGGACGCCGCCCTTGAAATGCGGGTTGCGTTCAAAATTGTGGGCGTAAAGGTTGCCGTAGATCAGCAGTTCGGTGACGTTGTCATGAATCAGCGACCCTTTTGAATGTTCAAACTTGGGGTGGGAGGAGTCCGCCAGTCCTTCACCGATGATGTTGTGGCTGAAGGTGATCCTGTGGGAGGTGCCTGCGCGCCACTGGTCCACGGTATCCCCGGTGAAACGGGGCCCGGAGGCCGACAGGTTTTCATCGGTGGCCCAGGTTAAGGAACAATGATCGACGATCACGTTGAACGCGCTAACCGTGCTGATCGCGTCCTCACCCCATCCGGAACCACGGCCCATGCCGGCTGAACCAGGGCGTACCCTGAGATGGCGGACAATAACGTCGTGCGTGCGAATATCGATACCGGCGCGAATGATGGTGACACCGGGGGAGGGCGCCGTTTGCCCTGCTATGGTGACGAAGGGCTCGGTGACAACCAGGGTCTGGCGTGACAAATCAATCACCCCACCTACTTCAAACACCACTGTGCGAGGCCCTTTCCTAGAGAGTGCGGCACGCAGGCTGCCGGGGCCATCACTATTCAGATTGGTAACCCTGATCAACTGCCCATTACGGCCGCCTGGCGTTTCCGAGGCCCATCCAAGGGCGCCGGGAAAGGCTTGAAGTGGCGGCGTGCCCTCTGCTTCAGGCCCCTGGGCGACAACAGGGGTGCACAACATCAGGTTTGCGATTAGCAGTGCAACAAAACAGTGCATTTGCCTTGGTGGAAACAACTTGGTGGGTACGCTCATTAGGTATTTATTTTTCCGAGGTTTTTTGCTTAACTCAAGTAGGATAGCCAGGTGCTATTTGCATCATCTTCGTGCGATCTGGTGGCCGATTGTACAGAAAAACGCTTGAAAATGACACCGGTTTCCCCTAGCCTGTCGCAAACTGCACAATGGCCGATGGAAAATTCTTGAACAATACGAACGACCAAAACACTCCCCAGGGAGACCAAACGGCAAGTGGAATTTCGCGGGCTTTCAGGGAAGCACGAATCTCGGGAAGCGGGCTGGAGGTATTTCCAGGGCCCATTCCACAAAGCCTGGACGAGGCATACACCATCCAGGATATGGCGATCAGGGATTGGCCCGATACGGTGGCCGGTTGGAAAGTAGGAATGATCGTCGGTGACAACATTCGCAAATTCGGCAGCGATCGCCTGGCTGGTCCGATATTCGCACAGAGTATCCAAACCGCCAATAACGACGCAGCGGCCGTGTTCCAGTTGTTTGACGGGGGGTTTGCGGCGGTCGAGGCCGAGTTGGTGTTCGTGTTAAAGGAAGACGCACCCGGCGGGAAAACAAGTTGGGATGCGGCCGAAGCGGCATCGATGGTTGCTGAGGTTCGACCTGGCGTGGAGTTGGCGGGCAGCCCCTTCGGAGGAATCAATGACCTCGGCCCAGCTGTCACAGTGGCTGATTTTGGTAACAACGCAGGCCTTGTTCTTGGTGATGCAGTTGCTGACTGGAAGGCGTTGGTGAGCTCTGAAGAGCCATTCGAAACCTGGATCGAGGGGGAGTGCGTTGGTTCAGCAAGTCCCAACTCTATTCGGGGCGGCGCGCTTGAATCGTTGCGCTTCATGCTGGAAAACGCGGCGAGACGGGGAATGCCGCTTCGAAAAGGCCAGGTGGTTTCTTCGGGTGCCGTGACGGGCGTGCACCAGATTGGGCCGGGGCAGGAATCAAGATTCCTTTTTCGGGACAACTACGAGTTGGTTTGTATTACTCGGGCTCCAGAATGACACTGCTAGTCCTTAAAGAGAGAGTTTATTTTGATTTGTTGGCGAGGGTTTTTCTGTGGAAATGGGTTGGCCAGCGCCGAAATACGGCTTCAGGACTAGTCCAAGCTATTGGAACTGCGCGATTTATCTTGTCAAATCATAGATGGCGGTGTAGCATCAAATCACTTCGCAATCGTGTGTTTATAATGACACCGGTATCATTTCTAGACTACCGCAAGCACGACTACGCCGGCCCAGGCCGGTTGCCTTTCTCTTGTCTTTTTCTAGCCTCCATGGCCATACGCCCAGGGAGGAAAGTTCGTCTGTGATCGACTAAGTATTAAATTGGAAGAGAGCATATAACTATGAATAGCAAAACGAATATCGGGGATTATCTTCAACGGCTTACCGCCTGTATCGCTGCAGGTTTATGCGTGATAAGCGGTAATGCACTGGCACAATCGGGCGGCGCGGATGACGAGACCGGGGCCCTGGAAGAGGTGGTGGTCACCGGCTTCCGGCGAAGCCTCGAGGAGGCGTTGGATCTTAAACGTGAAAGTGTTTCCTCCGTCGACGCCATCGTCGCCGAGGACATTGCTGACTTTCCGGATCTGAACCTCGCCGAGGCATTGCAGCGAATTCCCGGCATTGCTATTCGAAGGGATGGCGGCGAGGGCCGGAATATCACGGTTCGCGGCCTGGGACCGGACTTCAACATCACCCGGGTCAACGGCATGGAAGGCCTCGGCACCTCGGGCGGAACCGATTCTTCGGGTGGCGCCAATCGTTCTCGCCAGTTTGACTTCAATATTTTTGCTTCCGAGCTGTTCAACAACATCATTATCCGTAAAAGCTCTGAAGCCTGGGTGGATGAGGGCGCCATTGGCGCGGTCATCGATCTCAAGACCGGCCGGCCGTTCGACTACGAAGATGGCGAGGCCGCCGTGGTAAATATGCAGGCCTTGTATAACGACCTGTCCGGAAGCACCGATCCACGCATCTCGGCCTTGCTGTCCAAAACCTTCGCGGACGGAACCTTTGGGTTCTTGCTGGGCGCTTCGTGGTCCGAACGTGAAATTTACGAGGAAGGGTCTTCAACAGTGCGTTGGCAGACCAACGACTGGGCCAGCTGCTCTGCGTGTGCTACCGAGGCTGAATTTGAAACCCTGAACAATACCTGGCATCCGCGTATTCCGCGTTACGGCCGGTTGGTACACGACCAGGAACGTACTGGTATCAACCTTGCCTTGCAGTGGGCGCCTTCTGATCAGACCGAGTTCGTACTGGACGTGCTTTACGGGCGCCTGGATGGCACTCGCTCGGAGCAGTTCCTGGAAGCGCTGATTCGTAACGAAGAAGACGTGATGGACGTTACCGCCTATACCATCGATAACAACAACAACCTGATCGCGGGCACCTTTGATAATGCGTTTATCAGGGTTGAAAACCGCATCGATGAGCTGGACTCCAAGTACAAGCAGTACACGCTGTCGGGTTCTCATGACATCAACGACAGCATGCGCATCTCGGGGTTGATCGGCAGTTCTGACATGAGCTACGACAACCCAGTTCAGACCACCATGATTTTCGATAACTTTGTTGATGGTTACAGCTATGACTATTCGGCCGACCTGAACAAGCCCGCGTTCAACTACGGGTTTGACGTAACCAACCCAAACAATTTCGTGTTCACCGAGGTACGTGATCGTCCCAACAACGTCGACAACGATTTTGACGTGTTCAAGCTCGATTTCGAGTGGGATCTTAATGAAAGCTGGACCATGAAAACCGGCCTGGCTTACAAGGAGTATTTCTTCGATGTGAACGAAGCGCGGCGAGATACGACCGTGGCCAACATTCTTGGCGAATCGGTACCGGTCACCGCCGACCTGGCCGACCTGCTGACAGGTTTCGGTAGCGAATTCGGCCTGCCTTCGGGTACGCCCACCGCATGGGTGATCCCTGATATTGCCGCAACCGCCGCCCTGGTTGACCTGTACAACCTGCCGGCCAATCCGCGTACCGGCGATATCCGCTCGGTGAGCGAGGACGATTCGGCTGCTTACCTGCAGTTTGATTACATCGGTGAGATTGGCGACGTGGGCCTGCGCGCAAACTTCGGTCTGCGTTGGTACGACACCGACGTGGAGTCTACCGGAATTCTCTCCGGTGAAACCGTGGTAGGCAGCAACAGCTATTCCGATACCTTGCCTTCACTGAACGTGGCGCTGGATCTGACAGATGACATCGTGTTGCGTGGTTCGTACTCGCAGGTCATCACCCGGCCAACGCTCGGCTCCCTGACGCCCGGTGGTTCTATCACGGTGTTTGGCGATCCGGCCATCAGCTATGGCAACCCGACGCTCGATCCGTTTATGGCGGATGCCTATGACCTGGCGTTTGAGTGGTATTTCGCTGAAGGCGCTGCGATTACGGTTGCCGCATTCTGGAAAGATATCGATTCCTTTATCGCCCGCATCAGCGAAGAAAATGTTCCGTTCGGTGAGCTCGGCCTGGATTGCAGTGTCCTGGACGCGTCTCCGATCGAGGGCGAGTGCGACACACTGTTCACCGTTACCCGCAACGTCAACGGTAATGGTGGCGACCTGAGCGGCTGGGAGGTGGCGGTGCAGACCCCACTTTCATACAAGGACAACTGGTTGAGCAACTTCGGCGTGGTAGCAAACTACACATCGGTGGATTCGGATGTGGATTACGCCGCGCCTGGAGAAGAGCCGGATATCGGCCCGCTGACGGGCTTGTCTGAGTCAAGCTGGAACCTGACCCTTTACTACGAGACCGAGCGCTTCAGTGCACGCGTTTCCGGAAACTACCGTGACGAGTTCCTGATCCGCTACCCGGATCGTGGGGTCAACGACGCCACGTTCTGGGACTTTTCTTCCTGGTACAACATCAACGAAAACTGGCAGGTAACTTTTGAAGTGGTGAATATCACGGATGAATTCTTCGACCAGGTGCACATTGACGGCGAGCCGGCATTTGCTCGCCCCTACGTGTACCACCACACCGGTCGCAACTACTTCCTGGGACTGCGCTGGCAGCGCTAAGCCGGCTTTCCTTGCAAAAAAAACGCCGGCCACTGGCCGGCGTTTTTTTGTGTGTCGCTGAAAAGATTCTACTCTTCGCCCGGCACCGGGAAGCCGCGGTCGCGCATCAGCGCTTCCATCTCCGGGTCGCGGCCGCGGAATGCGCGGTAAGCGTCGGCCGGATCCACCGAATTGCGCGGGGCAAAAAGGTGGTCCACCAGCTTCTGGGCCATTTCTTCGTCGTAGTAGCCACCCGGGGCGGCTTCGAAGGCCTCGGCCGCATCGGCGGTCAGTACATCAGCCCACATGTAGCCGTAGTATCCGGCTGAGTAACCTTCACCCGAGAAGATATGCCCGAAGTGGGGGCTGCGGTGACGCATCGGCAACTCATCTGGCATGCCCAGTTCGGCCAGCTTCTCGCGCTCGAAGGCATCGGGGTCAATGCCCTCGGGGTCGACGGTATGGAAGTACATGTCGATCAGCGCGGAGGCCAGGTATTCAGTGGTGGAGAAGCCCTGGTTGAAGTTGGCGGCCGCCTTGATCTTGGCAACCAGCTCCTCGGGAATGGGCTCACCGGTCTCCACGTGCACCAGGTAGTTATCGATCACCGGCTGGGTGAACAGCCAGCGCTCGAGCAACTGCGACTGGAACTCGGTGTAGTCGCGCACGCCGCCATTGAGGGTGGGGTAAGCCACGTTGGATGACAGGTAATGCAGCGCATGGCCGAACTCGTGGAACAGCGTTTCCGCGTCGTCCCAGGAAATCAGCACGGGCTCGCCGGGCGCGCCCTTGATGAAGTTGGAGTTGTTCGAGGCCAGAACGTTCTTCGGTCCATCCAGCTTGTCGTGGCTGCGATAGCTGGTGGCCCAGGCGCCGGAGCGCTTGCCCTGGCGGGCATAGGGGTCGAGGTACCACAGGCCGACGTGTTCGCCGGTGGATTTGCGCTTGACCTCCCAGACCTTCACGTCTTCGTGGAACACGGGCACCATGCCTTCCGGCAGTGGGGTGAAGGAGAAGTCGAACAGCTCGCCGGCCACGAAGAACATGGCTTCACGCAGCTTGTCGAGCTGCAGGTACTGCTTGACCTCGTCCGAATCCAGGTTGTATTTCGCCTGGCGCACTTTCTCGGCGTAGTAGCGGTAGTCCCACGGCTCGATGGTGATTTCCGCGCCTTCCGCATCGGCCACGGCCTGCATGTCGGCTACTTCCTCGTGGACCCGCGCCACCGAGGCTTCCCAAACAGTTTCCATCAGTTCGAAGGCCTGTTCGGGCGTCTTGGCCATGCGGTCTTCCAGGCGCCACTGGGCGTAGTTGTCGTAACCCAGCAGGGCGACGCGCTCGTCACGCAAGGCGAGAATCTCCGCCATCAGTGCGTTGTTGTCGTTCTCGTCGCCGTTATCGCCGCGTGAATAGTAATTGCGCCACACCTGCTCGCGCAGGTCGCGTTCATCGGAGAAAGTGAGGAACGGATCCATCGAGGAGCGGGTGTTGGTGATGGCGTATTTGCCTTCCTCGCCGCGTTCGGTTGCGGCCGCGGCGGAGGCCTTGACGAAATCCTCGGGCAGGCCGGAAAGCTGGTCTTCGGCGAGGGAGGTTACATAGCCTTCTTCATCCGCCAGCACGTTGTTGGAGAACTGCGTGTGCAGTTCTGCCAGGCGCTGGTTAATGGCGGCGTAGCGCTCCTTGGCTTCACCTTCCAGGGTGGCGCCGTTGCGTGCGAAACCGTCATAGATCAGCTGGGTCACGCGCTGCTGGTCGGGCCGCAGGGTGGCGAACTCCTCGCCCTCGTAAACTGCCTTGATGCGCTGGAACAGGGCCGCGTTCTGGGTGATCTTCGACTGGAACTCGGAAAGTTTGGGGGCCATTTCCTGCTGGATGGCGCGGAATTCCGGGCTGGAGACATTGGAACTCCAGATGCCCCAGTAGGAAAACACCCGGTTGAGGGTTTCACCGGAGCGCTCCATGGCGACGATGGTGTTTTCGAATGTCGGCGGCTCCGGGTTGTTGGCAATGGCGTCGATTTCAGCGAGATTCTCTTCCATGCCAAACTCGAGGGCCGGTTTCAGGTCTTCCAGTTTGACCTTGTCGAATGCGGGCACGCCGTTGAACGGTCCGGTCCATTCGGCCAGCACAGTGTTGGATTCAGTGGCCTCGGGCTCTGCGACAGGCTCGGCAACGGCGCTCTCGGCCGGGGCTTCGGTTTCGGCCTGTGGCGCGGGCGCCTGGCGATCGCAGGCAGCCATCACCAGGGTGGCGGCCAGCAGTGGGAATCCCAGGTAACGGGATAGTCTTGAACGCATGTCAGTATTCCTTGATTGATTTCCAGATGGTTTTCCAGAATGTTTTATTCAGTGAACGCGGTTTGACGCGCAGCCCGATATGGTAACGCATCTGCGGTAATGTTCAGGTGCTACCATGTGCGAAGCCATATTCTGAGGGAGTATTAGCTAACCATGAGTCGAACAGCGCCGCGTCTTGCAATCGCACTGATACCTTTGTTGCTCGCAGGGTGCGCCAGCACCCCCGCGCCGGCGCCAACCGCGGCTCCGGAGCCTGCGGAGCGCCAGCTACTGCCGGTTGAGGAGGCGATTGATCACGCCACGCACTGGGCCCGCAACTCGGCAGAGCATGATGCGCTGTATGCCCAGACGTACCGCCTGGCCACCGCGCGCCTGGAAGAACTGGTGGCCGGACGCGCGCCGGGGACCTGGGCGGTTTCCGCCGATGCGGACGAAACCCTGGTGGACAATTCGCTTTACCAGGTAGAGATTGCCCAGCGCGGCGAGACATACGGCTCGGAGAGCTGGGCCGCATGGGTGGCCCGTGCCGAGGCGACAGCGCTTCCGGGCAGCGTGGCCTTTGCCCGCAAGGTGCGCGAGCTGGGCGGGGTTTTCGCGGTGGTAACCAACCGCAAGCTAGGCGAGTGCGACGCCACTGCTGACAACTTGCGGGCGGTAAATATCGAGTTCGACATCCTCATGTGTCGTGGTGACGATGGTGAGAAGGAGTCCCGTTGGAATGCGCTGAAAGCCGGCACCGCCGGGCAATGGCCCGGTATGTTGCTGGGCGGCGAAAGCGCACCTGGCGCGGTAGAAATCGTCCTGTGGGTGGGCGACAACATCGGCGACTTCCCCGACCTGGACCAGGAGGTCCGTTTCGAGAAGGGTAAGCTGAAGGAATTCGGTGACCGATTCTTCGTATTGCCGAACCCGATGTATGGTTCCTGGGACGAAAATCCCCGCAAGTAGTTTTACTCGCTGGCGGTTTCTCCGTCGCCTTGCTGGAGGCCTGAAACCTGGACAGCAACCACGCAGCCCGCGCCGGTGGCGTAGTAGATCCTGTCGCCCTCGATGGCGATGCCGCCGGCGATTCCGCCAAGTTCATCCAGGCTGCGGTCGTACAGCGCGAAGAGGTCTTCGAAAGACTGGATTTCGCCCGGGGTATGTTTGCCTTCCTCGTCGAAATGGTCTGAGCGGTTGCGTTGCGCCTCGCGGGAGTCGTGAAAGGCGCGAATATCGCCGGTTTCGCGATCCAGCAGGTTGATTCGGCCATCCAGTCCCGGCACGGCTATCAACGATTCACCAAGCGCCTGTGGCCCGGCAAACACATTCAGTGGCAGGGGCGTGGTCCATTTCTCCCGGCCCGAAGCCGCATCAAAGGCAAAAGCAGCAGGCTGGTCGGAGATTGCAATGTAGACAACACCGTCCACCACCAGTGGTTTGCCCACCACCCAACTCGGCGTGCGTTCGTTCCAGGCGCCGGTGCCGGTTTCTTCCAGCAGGGCGTACAGGTTGTAGTCGCGGCTGCCAAAATAGACCCGGCCATCGGCCACCGTGGCCGATCCGGGAATCTCGCCAGCGCGGAAATATGAGTTGCCCACGGTCTTGAAGGCCCACATCTGCTGGCCATTGGCTTGATCAAAGGCGCGCATGTACCCGTCGAAGCCACCGATGATGACTTTCTGCCCGGCAAGCACCGGGTCGCCATGGATGATGGCGCCCGTCTTCGCCTTCCAGCGAAGCTGTCCGTTTCGCTTGTTGATCGAGTAAACATGATGGTCGCCAGAGCCAAAATACAACCAGTGCTGGTCATCGGCGACCGGGGTCGACAGGTACATATCCCAGTAGTCCCACTGCTTCTCGCCGGCGGTTGTGAAAGTCCATAGGCCTTCGCCGCTGGATTTGTCCACGCCGTGGACCAGTCCGTCGCGCGAAAGCACATAGACACGCTTGTCGTCGAAACCGGCCGCGGAGCCAATACCGGCCTGTGCCTCGTAGGACCAGACCGCCTCACCGCTGGTCTTGTTGATGGCCCACAGGACACCGTCTTCACCACCGATATAAAGGTAGTCGCCATCCACGACGGGGCGCGTGTAGTAGGGCTCGTCGGCTTCAATACGCCATAGCGTTTCAAACTCGATGGATTGCGCGTTGGCCGATGGGCTGGCCAGGAGCAGCAGCGCGGCCGCAAAGATGCAGGCAGGAATGTTCACAAGGGTCACCCATTTTTGTGTTCCGCAATGGATAGAAACCGTAGGGCACATTCGAGCAAACAGGCAGGGTGGTCGCGATATGTCGCTGGAATGTTGCGACCAGCCGCAGGGCAAGGCGGCTTCGGCGCTATGGATTCAGCAGCTTATCGCGCTCTGCGGCGACGTGGGCCTGGACCATTTCACCGACCTGGAGGAACCTTGGGTCGTCACGAACGGGGTCCCACCAGCTAGCCTGTGACTCGGCCCACCAGAACGCCAGCAGGCCCAACTCGGCCTTTTGCAGCAGGGCCTCCAACGCGGCGTCATGATCGCCGGCAATCGCCAGGCAGGTTGGCAGCGGCCAGCGTTCGCTGTGATCCACGTAATTGTCGAGGTCTTGCTGGATAAAGCGAATTGCCTCGTCAACAATCTCGCGGCCGATTACGGTATCGCCGGTTTCCATCAACGCCCAACCGGTGAGGCAGGCATGGTCCGAGCTGAGTTGCGCCTCCAGGAACCTGGACTCCGGGTCGAGCATCGAGTCATTGCTTTCCATCAGCCATTGGCGCGCCAGTTCCGGCTGGCTGGTATAGGCGAAGTGGTGGCCACCAATGTCGCGAGCGATGGCGAAATCCGGATACCGTTCAACAACGGTTTCGAACCATTCTCGTGCTAGGTCGCCATCGTGCTCGTACACCGCGATCAGGGCCGAAACGAAGTGGCCGCCGAATCCGCCCGGGTCGAGTTCCTCCAGGCGGTTACGAATTTCCCAGGCCTGGTCCGGAGCGTCCAGGTGTAACCAGTAGAGGCCCTGCGAGGAAAGTGCGAAGCGGTTTCCAGGGTCAACCTCGTAGGCCTGCTGCCTTGCTTTCAGGGCGTCCGCCAGGCGGCCCTGGGCGATGTAGAGGTTGCCGAGAGAAAACCACGCCTGGGCAAAGCCGGGGTCAATATCCAGGATGGCCAGGTACTGTTGCTCCGCCTCGTCAAACCTCCCGATGTTGAGGTAGTGCGCCGCCACGTTCGAGCGGATGACCAGCGACTGTGGGTCCAGTTCAGCCGCTTTTTCGAGGTTTTCCATGGCCTCGGCGTAGCGCTGCGGGTAATCGTTGATTTGATTGCCCAGCCACAAGTAGGAGGGGGCGGAGTTGGGGCTGAGTTCGATGGCGCGACGAAAGAGCCGCTCCGCTTCGCTGAAATCACCTATTTCCTGGGCAAGTTGCGCCTTGGCCGCATAGGCCTCACCGAGTTCCGGGTCGATTTCCAGCGCGCGCGACACGGCTATTTGCGATATTTCGCGGGCATCGGTGGGAGACATCGAGCCGTAGCTCACCAGGAACTGGGCGGAGACGGACATGCCTACCCAGGCCAAGGCGAAATTGGGGTCAAGCGCCACCGCGTGACGAAACTGCTTCAGAGCTTCCTCCAGGTCGGCCGAATGGCGCGTTTCCAGCAGGATGCGGCCACGCATGTAGGACTCGTAAGCCTCTGTGTTGCGCGTCGGAACCTGGCTGATCCGCGCCTGCTCGCGGGGCGAGAGAGTGGCGTGCAATTCGCGGGCGATGGCTTCCGAAATTTCGCTCTGGATGGCAAACAGGTTTTCGGCGGTCAGTTCGCGGTCAAAAGTCTCCGCCCAGAGGTGCTGGTCGGTGGCGGCGTCGATCAGTTGCACATTGATTCGCACCTGGTCGCCCGAACGTTGTACTGAGCCTTCCATCACCGAGGTAACGCCCAATTCCCCGGCAATTTCCGGGATCGACTTGCTGGAAGTGGCGTAGCGCTCGACCGATGACCTGGAAATAACTTTCAACGAACCGATCTGGGCCACCGTGGTGAGCAGGTCATCGTGGATGCCGGCGACGAAATACCGGTCGTCCTCCAGTTGGCTGCGATTATCAAAGGGAATGATCGCTATTGACGGGGCTGCGCGTTCGGCGGGGGTGGTTCCGGCCTCTGCCGTGGTTTCACCGGCAACCTCGGTGACGATCGGCTCGTCCGGCTCAGCGCGCAGGAAAAACTTGTCCGTGAGCAGGTAAGCCACCGCCAGCACCAGCATGACCATGATGGCGCGGTTCAGGCGCTTGCCTGTGTACGAGGTGGTGGCTGTTTCGTGGTCAACCTCGGAATCCAGCTTCACGCCTTCTGGCGTAATCTCGAACACCCATGCGAACATCAGAACGACTGGGAAGCCGATGGCCACCGCGAGCATGAACACCTGCATGATCCACAGCGGCGCATCCAGGTTTTCCAGTACGAGGTCGGCCACCTGGAGCAGCAGCCACGCTGCCACCACGTAGGCCGCGCCCACCCGGAAAACATTCCTGCGCTTAAGTTCTTCGAATAGCTGCAACGCGGATCTCAGGTCCTTTTAACGTGGCGATCATTCTTGCATAAACGGCTTTGGTTTGTGGCTGCTCAACCGGCCTGCCCGAGAGCGATCCTGCAAACCCGGCATGCAATTTGCATCTTCCTAGGGGCAAACCCGCAATTTATCACTTAGGAGGATTTATGAATTGGGACACCGTTGAAGGAAACTGGAAACAATTTCAGGGCAAGGTCCAGCAGAAGTGGGGCAAGCTCACCGGCGACGACCTGGAACAGCTGGATGGCGCGCGGGAGCGCCTGGTAGGCAAGATCCAGGAGCGCTACGGCAAGTCACGCGACGAGGCCGAGCGTGAGCTGGACGACTGGATTGACAGCCTCTGATAGGGCTCTTATCCCGTCATGGGATTCCCGGCTGCCGCCTACCGCGGCAGCCGGGCCACCCTGTCAATTTCTCACACCACCGTGTAAGAACTACCCATCCACACCCCTGCGATCACACCTGCTGCAAACGCCAGCCTCCACGGCGAAACACCAGGATGCACAGCACGGTCAACATTGATTCCGAGAACACGATGGCCCAGAACACGCCGTTGGGTCCCATCGACAGCGTCGAGGCCAGGAACCACGCCAGCGGAATCTGCGTCATCCAGAACACCACCAGGTTCAGCAGCGAGGGCGTGCGCGTATCGCCAGCGCCGTTCAGCGCCTGGACGATGATCATGCCCACCGCGTAGGCCGGGAAGCCAATACCCAGGATGCGCAGGCAGTTGATGCCGTAGCTGAGAATTTCAGGCTCGCTGGTAAACAGGCCGACGATCCACGGCGCAAAGGCAAAGAAAATGCTGCCCAGCGTGGTCATGAAGATGACGTTGAAGCGAGACGCTGTCCACGCGGCCTGTTCCGCCCGGTCCGGCCGCAAGGCGCCGAGATTCTGGCCCACCATGGTGGCCGCGGCGTTGCCCAGGCCCCAGGCTGGCAGGAACACGAATTCCATCATTCGTATGGCAATGGTGTAAGCCGCCACTGGCGCACTTCCCCACATTGCGACGATACGGATCACGATGATCCAACTCGAGGTGGCAATCAGGAACTGGCCGATACCACCGATGGATATCTGGATCATGCGGCCAATCACCGCAGGCACGATGGCGAGGTCGCGCCAACCGAACTCCAGCCGTCCGCTACCGGAGAACAGGTACCAGAACAGGTACAGGCAACCGGCGCCACGGCCGATGGTGGTGGCCACCGCCGCGCCGGTGACGCCCATCTCGGGAAACGGCCCCAGGCCGAAGATAAAGCAGGGGTCCAGGATGATGTTCAGGCCATTGGCCAGCGCCAGCGAGCGCAGCGCCACGGGCGCGTCACCCGCGCCGCGAAACGCTGCGTTGAGCAGGAACAGGTAGAGGATACTGGCGTTGCCGCCGAGCAAAACCGCGGTAAAGCCCGCGCCCTCGCGTATCACCGATTCCTCCGCGCCCATCATGCGCAGCAGCCATTCGGCATTGGCCGCGCCGAATACGCCGATGATCATCGCCAACAGCGCGCCCAGCCAGATGGCCTGGCCGGTGACCACGGCTGCCGCTTCGCGGTCCTTCTCACCGATGCGGCGTGAAACCATGGCCGTTACACCCATGCCAAGGCCCACGGCGATGGCGTAGAGCACGGTGATCATGGCTTCGGTCAGGCCCACCGCGGCAATCGCGTCGGTGCCCAGCCGTGACACATAGGCAATGTCGACCACCGCGAAGATGGCCTCCATGCCCATTTCCAGCATCATCGGAATGGCCAGCAGGCCCAGTCCGCGCTTGATGGGGCCGGTAGTGAAGTCGGCCTCGTTATCGCGCAACGCTTCGCGCACAAAGGCCAGGGCTCGCTTTAAAGCTGATTGTTGATTATTCGTGTAAGGCATTGTTGTAAGTCTCTTTGGTCCGCGTTTTCCGGACGCGCAGACAAAGGGCTACAGTCCGGATTATTTCAGCCGGGCACGAACGTTTTGTGGAACGGCCGGCTAGCTGGGGTAGAGCGGGTACTTCGGGGAGACGGCAAGATCCGTGTTCTTGTTACGGTGAACAGGCGCCATCGCGACGAAGGGGTCGTCTTGGAAATGATGGTTGTTCATGTGCCTGTTCCGGTTGCCGTCAGTTTGACTTACGGGGCGACATGCTAACCCAAAACGCGGCCTGCGGGAAACCACGGGTCGGAAAAGCCGCTTGAAAGGCATTGGCGGGGCGCCAAACGGACAGCGTCCACGAGGTGCCATTGTTTGGCACAATGGGTTTGGCACAATGGTCGCGTGGCTTGCGCCTATTCTTGCAGACGCAGCAATGAATCGACCGAGACCGGGGGGCAGCCATGCCAAGGACAATCCTTAACTTCGCAACGTTTACCATGAACCCGATGAAACAGTGCTTCGCGGTGCTTGTAGCCCTGGGGCTGCTCGCGCTGCCGCTTGCGCTGTTGGCCCAGGAGGATGATGCGCCCCCCGATATCCTCTTTGTCATCCTCGATGATGCAGGTATCGACCAGTTCACCCTGTTTGGCAATGGCGGTGCGGAGGCCCCTGAAACGCCCAACATCGACGCCATCGCCGCGGAAGGGGTGCGTTTCTCCAACGCCTGGGCGACACCCGAATGTTCACCCAGCCGTTCGGCCTTTTTCACTGGCCGCTGGGGGCTGCGGACCGGCGTTACCACTGCGTTGATACCCAATATGCTGCCGCAGGCGCAGGTTTCGCCGTACGAAGTAACGGTGCCGCGCCTGTTAAGCACCGCCGGGTATCGCTCCGCCATGGTCGGTAAATACCACATGGGCAACGTCAACCCCTCGGGAAGCTGCTCGCCAGCCACGCGCGGCTTCGATTACTTCCGCGGAAACATGGAAGCGGGACCGCCCGCCATTGATACCCAGGCCGGTCGACTGGCCTATGAGCCGGGTAGCTACGATTGCGGTTTTGTCCGCGATGAAATCGCCGGCATCCCGGTGACCGGAGCCTGCTATTTCCAGGCTGGAGCCTGCCAGGCTGGCTTGACGGGCAAACAGTGCCTGCAGCAAGGCGGTTTGCTCGACCCCAGCGCTGCCTGCCAGGCTGAGCCCCCGGCCGATTTCGATTTCGAGCGCTCCAATGGCTACTACGTGTGGCCGGAAACATTGAACGTGGGTGCGCTGCCTGCGCCCACCAGCTGTTCTTCAACGGGTGAGGGCTGCGCGAACCTGAGCTGCCCCGGTGCTTCCACGCAGGAGCCACCGCTGGTGCGCGACTACATGTCCGAGTCGCAAACCGACAGCGGCGTGGAATGGTGGAATGCCCAGGATGGGCCGCGCATGCTGACCGTCAGCTACAACGCCATTCACACTCCTTACCAGCAACCGCCAACCGTGGATTCGCGCGACCCGATTGATGCGCGCGCCTGCCAGGGCGACGAGGTGCGCCGATTCGAAGACACCTTCCCGATGCTGGACGGCATGTTCACCTCGGTCGACCGCGAAATTGCCATCCTGTTGCAGGACCTTGGCCTGGCTACGCTGGATTCCTTCGGAGGCATTGCTGCGCTGCAGCTGGACGAGCACAACACGATGCTCGTGATCGTGGGCGACAATGGCTCCTTTGCCCCCAGTGTCCGCTTGCCCTACGACCCCACGCGCGCCAAGGGTTCGGTATTCCAGACCGGCGTGCTGGTTCCGCTGGTGGTGGCGGGCCCGCTGGTTTCAGGTGAAACCGGCCGCGATGTCAGCGCGATGGTGAACGTGGCCGATCTCTACGGCCTGTTCGCCAACTTTGCCGGGATCGATCCGGCCACGGTTGTTCCGCCATCTCACCGGTTGGATTCAGAGCCGATGATTGGCTACCTGGAGCAACCGCATGCCGCGCCGGTGCGCACCTACAACTACGCTGAAGTGGCTGGTGAGAACACCCTGGCCACGCCGGTGGACCCGGATAATCGCCTGTGGCCATGCGTTATCCTGGCCTCCATTGAAGAAAGCGATGAGGGTGACCCGGAGATCTCGGGCGGTTTCTGCAACGACCTGTTGTTCGATACCCGCCAGTTCTGCGAGTCCAACACCGGAACCTGGTTTGGGCCGGGCAGCGATTACCAGAATCCCAATGCCAGCCTGCCCGGCGAGCCGGACGGAGCGTGGGGTTCGTGCTGCCAGGTGTACGAAGCTTTTTCCAACCCGGACGACCCGATGGGCCTGGCCCCGGTGGCCCAGCGAAGCGTCCAGGACGGCCAGTTCAAGCTGGTGGAGATTTCGCAGAACAACTGCGACATGCCGTCGGATGATCCGCGGCTGTTTCCACCCTACGAGCGGCGCAAGATCCAGCAGTTTTACGACCTGTCCATTTCCGATGTTGATTACCTGGCCACCGAGGTCTGCAGCCTGGTAGACACGTTGACCGCTGATGTCGAGGGCGCATTGGTATGCAACGACCAGTCACCCGGTCCCGGCCTTCCCAACGGCAACGCTTGCGCCAACGCGCCGGAATGTCTGCAGCCGTTCCCCGGACTGTTTCGCGCCTACGCTGAACTGGACAGCCAGCTCAACGCGCTGCTTTCCTCGCAACAATCCTGCCCGGGTGACGGCAACCTGGATATGCGCGTGACCGAGCTGGATGTGCAGGGCGTTCAACGCTTCATGGGCGCCGGGCCGAGTTACTTCGACATGAACAAGGATGGCCAGACCAACCAGGCCGACCTGGACATCGTCATGGCCAACCTGGGCAACGACTGCATTGGCGCCTGCCGGCGTGCGGATCTCAACCGTGACAATGTCGTCACCGCGGCGGACGAGGCCCTGTTGAGCGAGCAGATGAACACCTGCAGCGCAGACCTCACCGCGGACGTACGCCTGTGCGCGGCCGACCTCGACGGCAACATGGTGGTCAACGACCAGGATCGCGTGGCGATGAGTGATATTCGCCGCGCCAACCGTGGCGAGCCCTGCCCGGTGCAAGTGATGGGGCAGGATGATCCTGAAACCGACACGCAAGCCATCCAGGCGGCAATCGACCTGGCCAGCCTCGACCCCAACGGTGGTCGGGTGGTGCTGGAGGGTGCATTTGATCTGGGCGGCTGCTCGTTCTGCATCAATATCCACGGTCCAGTCATCCTGGAAGGGGCCATTGACCCAACCGGCCCGGACAACCCCACATCGCCACGCGCGGCCATGTTGCACAACGCAGGCATTTCACCGCTGGTGATCAGCGACTACAGCGATGGCAGCGGCGTGATCCGGGTGGAAAACCTGTGGTTCAACGGCGGCCAGGGGCTGGCGGTGGATGTCACCAGGGTCAGCGGCAAGGTTGAACTGGTCAATAACCGGGTCACCGGCTACAGCGCGTTCTTTATTGACGGCGCTAGTCATCGCTTTGCGCTGGCCGCGGCGGGCTTTGCGCCCGGCAGCGACGACCCGGAAAATGCCCCGCACGCGGGTGATTTCCTGGCCATGGGCAATCACATCGATAACCGGGACGAGCCGTTCGAAATCGGCGATGACAATGGCATTTCGCTGCTGCGTTGTCGATTCGACCGCATCGATATCCTCAACAACACGGTTTATACCCGTGGTGAGTCGATCGAGATTGAAAGCTGCGCCAACCCGGCGGCCGTGGTCAACATTTCCGGTAACGACATTATTACCGACGCGGCCATTTCCGACCGTGCGCCGCTTACGGTGGCGCCCCGGCTGGAAATACCCGGCGGCCATCCGGCATCGCTGAAAGTGGCGGCGGCGGAAGCTGCCCAACTGATTATTTCCGGCAACCAGGTGCGGATGTGGGGTGAATCCTCGGCGGTATGCATCATGCCCGGCCTGGTAAACCCGGAAGGCTCGGTGTTGATCAGCGACAACCACTGCAGCATGGATGGCCAGTACGCCGGTCTGCTGGGCGGCTGGGCCGGCACCCCCGGCCTGTTTGGCCCGTTTTACCTGCGCAACGCAGATATTCGCGATAATGTGTTTGAAGGCACAGCCTACCTGGGCATCGCGTTTTCCGACTTCGACTTTACCGGTTTCAACCCCGGCGAGGCGATGGACCTGGTCAACCGCGGCCGTGGCAACGTGTTCCGCGGCAACAACCTGGAAGGGCTGCAAACGGACCGCGCAGCGCTTTACTACGGTGACAATGCCCGCGACAACGTGTTCTATGGCAGCCCCGGCGGGTCAGTAGAAGACTACGGAAGCAATAACGAACTGGTGCGCCAGGTGCGTGCGCGTGGCGATGAGATCACGCCGGTGAACCGTACGCCGCAGGTCGCCAGCAACGAGAAATGAGGAATGAGTGACCACTCTTTCATAGAGACCTACCAGGTGGATCATGCGATCTGTGACCGGATCGTCGAGTTCTTTGAAAAGAACAAGCACTTCGCCCAGCCTGGCAAGCTGGGAAAAGACCACCGGATTGATAAAAGCATGAAGGATTCGCTGGACCTCAGCCTGCCGATGAGCGCCTACCATTACTTCGACGGCTTTTTCCGCGTGTTGCTCCAGCACGTCGACGAGTACGTGGAGAAGTATTACTACCAGGCTGGCGGTAGCGCCATGGGGCCGCTGGGCGTGGCAGAGGTGTGCAACATCCAGTGGTATCCAAAGGGTGGCGGCTACCCGGCCGTTCACTGCGAGCGTGACCAGCTTTTCTTCTGCAACCGGGCGCTGGTGTGGATGATGTACCTCACCGATACCCCCGGCGGCGGGACGCGTTTCCCGCACCAGGGGGTAGAAACCGAATGCATCAAGGGTAACTTATTGCTGTGGCCCCCCGACCTGACCCATATGCACTGTGGCGTTGTGTCGGAAAGCCATGAGAAAATGATCTTCACCGGTTGGATCAACTTCGTGCAGCCCAGGGCTGCGGACGGAGAACAACAGCAGTAAAAGGGCGCGGTTTTGACGTACTGTC
Source organism: Gammaproteobacteria bacterium (assembly GCA_030428105.1). Taxonomy (GTDB): domain Bacteria; phylum Pseudomonadota; class Gammaproteobacteria; order Xanthomonadales; family SZUA-36; genus JAUIBE01. The sequence continues at coordinate 266,010 of JAUIBE010000001.1, read as the reverse complement.
TTGCCATCAAAGTAGACCAGGGACTGGTGTTCGCTTCCGATTCGCGCACCAATGCCGGGGTCGACCAGGTCAGCACCTATTCGAAGATGCATACCTTTGAAGGCCGCGGCAAGCGCGCGGTGTGCATCCTAACGGCTGGCAACCTGGCCACCAGCCAGGCTGTTCTACGCCAGCTGCGGCGCGACAATGACAAGGGCGGCACCCGGTGTATCACCAGCATGGCCGAGTTGTCACAGGTGGCCGATTACATCGGCGAGCTGAGCCGCGCCGAGCAGCGCAAGCATGAATCCGCCAACGATGATTTCAGCGCCGACGCCTCGTTTATTGTCGGCGGTCAAATCGGCAAGCGGCCGCCGCAGTTGTTCCTGGTTTACCCCCAGGGCAACTACATTTCCGCCACCATCCAGACGCCTTACCTGCAGATCGGCGAACTGAAATATGGCAAGCCCATTCTTGACCGTATTGTCAGCGAGGACCTGTCCTTGGAAGTGGCTGCCCGCTGCGCGTTGGTTTCGATGGACTCCACCATGCGCAGCAACATCTCGGTAGGGCCGCCGATCGAGTTGCTTACCTACACCGCGGACAGCGGGCGCTTCAACGAACGCCTGACGCTATCGGAAGACAACGCGTATCTGTTGGAACTGCGCCGCGCCTGGCAGGAAGGCCTGAAGGCGGCGTTTGCAGGCCTGCCAAGCCCGCCTGCGCTGCGTCCGCCGTTCAAGCTGGTTGATACAAAAACCGACTGACGAACTCGAGTTTGCGCCGCACCGCGTCGCTAAGCACAAAGGGGTAGGGGTCTTCACTGCCCAGGCTGCGCATCACCTCGTTGAGCGTGATCGCCAGGTTCACCCAGGCATCAATCCAGTTGCCACCGGCATCCGCAGCCGCCTGCGCCAGGCCGGTTTCCCGCGCTGTTTCGAGCGCGTCTTCAATATGCAGCACGTGGGCAAAGGTCTCGGCGAAGTCTTCCGCCGGGTGCGCTGAAGCGTAGGCGCTGACGAAATGTTCGGGCCAGTCGGCGCGGGGACCCTGGTCATAGTAGCGCTGCAGCGCCTGTTGGTAGTCCGCTCGCTCATCGCCAAACAGGGAGCGGCACTCTTCCAGCACGTCCCCATGCACCAGGGCGCCAAAATAGAAGTGACCGGCCTCGTGGCGCAGGTGGCCCAGCACGGTGCGGTAGCGCTCCTGTAACTGCTCGCGGATGGCGTGGCGCGCAGCGTCATCGGCCTCGGCCACGTTGATGGTGATGGTGCCCTGCAGGTGGCCGGTGGCGACGAAGGACTCGAGCACATCGGGGTTACGGCGTTGGTCTTCCAGGATACGAAAATTGAGGCGCTGGCCGTTGGCCTCCAGCGGCAGGCGGTAGCGCAGTATGGAATACACCAGCCGGCGCTTGGCTTCCTCCACCCGGGTCCACAGTGTCTTGTTATGCGGCCTGGATAGCGCCGGGATCACGTCGTTCATGGCGCAGGAAAGGCACAACGAATCAGCGGAGCTCGCTGGCAGCAGCCAGTTGCAGTTGCCGTGCTCCTGCTGGTTGCCACAGTAACGGTATTGCGCCCCGTCGGAAGCGCGTAATACACCGTCGGCCTCCGGCTCGATGGAAACCATCTCCAGCTGGCCAGGGTCAAATCCCAGCGCACGGTTGCAGGTGAGGCAGCGTGAGTTATCAAAGAATACCCGCGCGCCGCAACGGCATCTGAATGTGCGCATGGCGGGCTAGCGCACCTGGGTGATGCGCATCGGGTTGAGCCAGGTCTCAAACACGGCCAGGCCGATGCTGGCGAAATCGCGCTGCAGGTCATCGACATAGCGCTTAACCGATGGGTGATCCAGGCCCTCAACGTCGACACTTTCCAGGCGCGCCTTGAGCGCGGTGATCTCCTTGCGGGTGGCCTTGTTGCGGGGCAGTTGCGATGCGGCCTCGTCCAGCACCTGCACGCAATGCATCACGGCGCGGGGGAATAATTCATCCAGCAACAAAAAGGCCACTACCTGCGGGCCTTCGATGCGTCTGCGCATGTACTGGCGATACGCCTGGTAGGCGCTAAGCGCACGCAGGATGGCGCGCCATACACTGTTGTCCTGGTGCCGCAACTCCTCGCGACCGGTCATCATGATGGCCGCAGCCACCTCGATCATGCGACTGGTCATGTCGGCGCGCTCCAGCGAGCGGCCGAGACGGACAAACTGGAACGCCGCGCCATGGCTCATGGTGCCGTCGAGAATGCCGGTGATGGTGTGGCAGCGATCGATGATATCGGCGCCGTAACCGCTGCTGGGGCGGTTGGCCATTTCTTTCAGGCGCTTGCGTGAGCCCAGGTAGAGTTCGTTGATGGTGCGCCATGCCTCGGTAGGCACCAGGTCTCGAGTGGTGCGCGCATTCTCGCGGGCGGAACGCAGTGCATTCAACAGCGAGGCCGGGTTGTCCTGGCTGCTGAGCAGGAAGTGCAGTTCGTCCTCATCGCCGGATGCCGACTTGAAGGCTTCCTTCTGGCCCAGCATGGTCAGCGGCAGCGACCAGTCGAGCCCGGTTTCCTCGGGCAGGTCCAGCTGCAATTCGCCAAACACACCCACGAGGCGGGCGGTGTTTTCCACCCGCTCGAGGTAGCGCGCCATCCAGTAGAGCCGTTCTGCAACCCGCGACAGCATGATCTAACCCACCACCCAGGTATCTTTGCTGCCGCCACCCTGCGAGGAATTGACCACCAGCGAGCCACGCACCAGCGCGACGCGGGTCAGCCCGCCAGGGGTGACGTACATATCGGCACCCTGGAGGATAAACGGACGCAGGTCGACGTGCCTCGGCTCCAGCTTGCGGCCGATGACGGTGGGTACGGTGGAAAGCGTGATCACCGGTTGCGCCACGTAGTTGCGCGGGTTCTTGCGCACCAGGCCGGCGAATTCCTTGCGCTCGCGGGCGGTGGATTTGGGGCCGACCAGCATGCCGTAGCCGCCCGATTCGTTGGCCGGCTTCACCACCAGTTGTTGCAGGTTCTCAACCACCCATTCCAGGGTTTCCGGGTCCTCGCACTGGTGGCTGGGGACGTTGGGCAGGATCGGCTCCTCGCCCAGGTAGTAGCGGATCATCTCGGGCACGTAGGTGTAGACCACCTTGTCATCCGCCACGCCGGTGCCTGGTGCGTTGGCGATGGCTACATTGCCGGCGCGCCAGGCGCGAATCAGCCCCGGCACACCGAGCAGCGAGTCTTTCACGAACACATCTGGGTCGAGGTACTCGGCATTGATGCGCGAATAGATCACGTCGACACGGGTCAGTCCTTCCACCGCGCGCATGTACACGCAATCATCGTCGCCCACCACCAGGTCATTGCCTTCGACCAGTTCTGCGCCCATGCAGCGAGCAAGGTAGGAATGTTCGAAATAGGCCGAGTTGTAAATGCCCGGGGTCAGTACCACCACTTCCGGATCGTCGCCGGGGCGGGGTGAAAGGGAAACCAGCATGTTGAACAGTTCAGCCGGGTAGTCATCCACCGAGCGGATTTTCTGGCGGCGGAACAGCTCGGGAAACACCAGCTTGGTGATCGAGCGGTTCTCCAGCATGTAGGAAACACCCGAGGGCACGCGCAGGTTGTCTTCCAGTACGTAGACGGTGCCATCCTTGTCGCGCACCAGGTCGCTGCCGCAGATATTGGCCCACACGCCATGTGGCGGGTTGGCGCCCTGGCAGGCATCGAGATAGTTCTTTGAGCTCTTGATCAGCGCGCCGGGAAAGCGGCCATCGGCCACCATGCGCTGTTCGTGGTAGACATCGTCGATAAACAGGTTGAGGGCGCGCAGCCGCTGCTTGAGCCCGGCCTCGACGCCATCCCATTCAGTGCGGGCGATGGGGCGCGGCACGATGTCGAATGGCCAGGCCCGGTCGATGTTCTCGCCCTCGGAGTAAACCGTGAAGGTAATGCCCATCTCGAGGATGGCGGCCTCGGCGGCTTTCTGGCGATCCGCCAGTTCTTTGGGGCTCAATTCGCCCAGGGTATGCGCAAGTTCAGCCGCGGCGGGCCTGGGTTGGCCGCCCGGTCCGATCACGGCGTCGAAGCCGTCGCCCGGATCGTAGGTCGACCAGTCGATATGAATTTTGCCGGGTATGCTCAAGCGCGTCCTGGAGTTTGGCGGGTCCATTCATGGTAACAAGTCTGTTGAGCCGCACAAGCCAGATATGGGTGAAAAATGCGTCACCCGGAACGCACGCGAGGGTGTGAAGGCCAGGCGTGGGCTAGTTGGCTGCGCCGACGGCGGCGGCGCCGGAGTGCTCGTGGAGCACGGTGAGGCAGGTGTCGACCACGCGGTCGATCGGCTTCTGGGGCTTGCGGGCGTGAATCTCCTGCGCCACCGCGGTAGCGCGACGCGCCATGATCCGGCTGTTGGCGACGCCTTCCAGCGCCTCGCGTAATCCACTCACGGTGTTGTTACGGCAGGTAAGCAACTGGCCGCATCCACGCTTGATCACTGATTCAGCCATTAATCTCGACTCCATCTGCGTCGGCATGAACAGCTGTGGCCGGCCGGCGCTTAGCGCGGCGCAGCATGTGCCGTTGCTGCCATGGTGAATGACCACGCTGGAACGCTGGAGTACTTCGGTCAGCGGCTGGAATTCGCGGTGGATGGTAAGCCCGGGGCGCTGCATGGCGCGGTGCAACTCATCGTTCATGCCCTTGGCGTAAAGCTCCCCGCTCATGCCACAGTCTTTCAGCCCCTGCAGCAGCGACCAGGTTGCCTGGTGTTGTAAATCGAGATAGGCAAAGAAGTGCGGTGGGCCTTCCGCGGCATCCAGGGGCTGCTGCAAGCCGTTAATCGGGCCAATGACTGGATCGCGCCGCATTGATGCATATGGATCGAGATCGGGCAGGCTGCATACCAGCCGGCCGGCAGTGCGGAAAGGCTCTGTTACCGACTGCGGCACCGGTAAGCCGTTTTGCCGTTGTACATCCTGCATCACGCGCAGCACGTGGTTGGGGTCGACCATGGGTCTGCCACCGCGCCTGAACACGGGGAACTGGGCCCCATGGGCCGGGGGCAGGGTGAAGCCATCGGCCACCTGGACTACCGGGTAGCGGCCGTAACAGGCCAGCAGCAACAGTGGGCTGTGGTCGGCCAGCACCAGGTCGGGCTTGGCCTGCTCGAGCAGGGTTTTCCAGGTGAGAATGCCGGCGTTGAGGGTCTGGCGGTCGTAAAAACCGGCCACGCACATGATGTCGAGGTATGTCGCCAGCGGCGCCGCGCTTGGCGCGCCGGGAATATTGGCGACCAGGTCGGGCACCGGAAGCAGGGCGCGGTGCTCGCCGGCCAGTAGTTCGGCGTTTTCACGGATGTTGCGCAGGAAGAAGGTGACCCGGTGGCCCCGTGCTTCCAGGGCGCGCACTTGCGGCAGCAAGCGGTACAGGTGGCCGTGACCGCCGCCAAGTTCGTATCCAACCAGGATGTGGGCCATGCGTTGCGCTCCGTGCCGTGGCTATGCCCGAGCCATCAGTTCACTTACAGCTCACCGTCAACTTTAGTGACGATGGCCTGCCATCTGCTGCTATCAGTGGGTCTGATGGTAGTGCCATCGATTCGCCAATGAAGCTGCCTAAAGTCATGGGTGCCTGGTCAACCTGCACGATTGAGCCTGGGGCAGCCGTGGCTCTTGTTTCAGCGGCGAACATAGTGCTTATGACGCACGGGCATCAACAATCGTTACGAGCATTGCGGTGAAATCTTCAATTCACGCGATGGAAGACTGCTGTTGGCTCCCGCCGGTCGGTTCGTCGCAAGCCGGGATGCCTAGCGGTTCGCCTCGTGGATGCGGCGCGGGTTGTTGACCGTGTCATCCGCCAGGCCATAGCGCGACGGCCAGGTGGCGGTCGGCCAGACCTGGTTGCCGGGCAGGGTGGTGACGGTGCGCTCGGTGGCGAGCATGGTCTGCCACTCGCTGGCGTCGTAGGCGCGGCCATGGACGGCGACGTACTGGCGGATGTCGCCAATCTTTCCCACTGCCTGCAGGTCTTCCAACCAGCGTTGCAACGCCAGGACACCGTAAGTGGCGCCCTGGCGCACTGTTTCGCCTTCGGGACTGACCCAACCGATGTAAAAGTCGCCAGTAAAGAGCGTGGCGGATGGCCGGTGGTAGGCAATCACCATGTTCTCGGAGTGCGGCGCCTGTGGCCAGACAAAGACATCCAGTTCGTTGCGCGCATCTTCGCGGTGGTTGCGGCCCGGGTCCAGGTACTCGAAGTTTCCATTGCTGACCGGGCCATGCGCACCCCAGGTGCGTGCCAACAGCTTGCGCAGGAAGCCTTCCTTGTCGCGGGTGGTGAGAATGGTGGCGCCGGCGCGGCTGTAGTAATGCACTGCCCAGGCGTGGTCATCATGGTGGTGCAGGGGCACGATGTAGCGCAGTGGCTTGCCGTTCATGTGCGGCTTCATGGCCTGGTGCACATCGGCCGCGTAGGATGGAAAGCCGCCGGCTTCCAGCGCCATGAAGTGGTCTTCAAACTCGACATAGAGGATGCGGGTTTCGCCGCCTCCGGCCACGTAAATGCCATCACCCAGTTCATCAACGCTGATCTCCCAGTCGCCACTGTAGCCATCGGTGCTTGGCACCTGTGCGAATCCGTCGGGTAGGTCGAGGTGCTTGGAGATGTCCTGGTTCAAAACCAGGCGATGCAAGCTCACGTCACGGGTCGCTTCACCGCCCACCCACAACTGGTAACGGCGCGGAAACGGCACCCCGTCTACCTCAAAGTAACCGCGATAAAAGCGCTGAACCGGTATGCTCGCGTCCTCGTCGAGGGTGTGATCCCACATGCCACCCTCGGTGCTTTCCATGACATCAATCAGGCGCGTCTCGGGGTGGATAAACAGTGTCAGCCGATCTTTGTACACCAGGGTGTCGTAGTCGATGTGGTTGAAGCTTCGTTTGTCCCCGGCCACGGCAGTTTCCGGTTGCCGCGCCATGGTGCGCGCCAGGAAAGTGGGCAACAGGTAGGCCGTGGTGTTGCTCATGTAGGAGAAGCCATGCATCGTTCCCTCGGTGTAGATGCGGGCAATGGTGTTGAGGGTGAAGGAATCGTCCGGCCCCACCACGCTGCGTGTTCCCATGTTGAGTTCGCCGGGCCAGGTGCTGATGGTCTCCCAGGCGCCGGTTTCGGATTCAAAATCGAGAGCGGCAAAGGTGCGAACCGGCAACCTGTCCCAGGGTGGCAAGGTATCGCGGCTCTGATATCGGCCGATAAAGTAGCCGGCCTGGTCGTACTCAATGGTCCTTATGGCTTCGAGCGCTGCGGCTCCACCGTAGGCTTCCACCACCTGGTCTACCAGTGACGCGGCATGCGCCGGAGCGCATAACAGCACAAACAGGCAAGTGAGGCGAACGTGGTGCGGAAACAATGCGGCAATGCGAATCATGGCTGCAACTCCATTGGCTGGTGAATGATGCTGCAAACGTTATTGCCCCCGGGAAGCGCGCTCTTGAACGATCCAAGCATCGCCGGTTTAAGGACGACAAAAGCCCCGCAATCTGCGGCAGGGCGATCCCGGGTTCTGGTGGTTTTCAAAGGTGCTGTTCGCCTGGAATCTAGTGCATTAAACGGCGAAATAACAGAAAGTTATGCCGCATACCTGCCGCGAAACATCGAGCATTCGGTCCAGTCCGGTTCTCACGCCTCGCTGGTGGCGTTGGTGGATTTGCCCGATTCCTGTGATTCCCGGCGAGACGGCCAGGAGGCGGCGTTCCGTATCGAGGATTCGCAAAGCTACTTCCTGTTGTCAAAATTGTTTTCCAGCCAGGTCTACGAACCGCATCAGCAGTTCACAGCAGGGTGGTTGCAGCGCCTTGGCGATCACCTTGCTGGCAGGGCATCGGCAACAGGGCGCGGGCCGGGCAACAAGCTGGCGCCGGTCTACCAGGCGTTGGAAACCTGGTCGCAAGAGACTGCTTGCCTGGATGAGATGGCGGATTCAGTTGCGCTCCACCCGATGAGCCTGACGCGCAAGTTTCGCCGGACGGCGGGCTGCAGCATGGGGGAATACCGCCAGCGGGTTCGCGCTGAACGTGCGTTTTACCGCGTGATAAAGAGCGCGAGGCCACTCTCCGAGCTCAGCCTGGTTTGTGGCTATGCCGACCAGAGCCATCTGACCCGCAGCTTCCAGCGGTTTTTTCAACTTACACCGGGCGGACTACGCAGCCACTTCTCGGCGCTCCACCTGCCGTCCTGAGATTGTGCAAAAGGGACAGTGCGACTTCCCGTTGCCAGGCTGAATGCGTAACATCTGCGCCTATGTCTGAACGCGCCAAGCAAGTCCTTTCCCGCCTCCTGGCTCCCGAAACCTACGACCACTTTTTCGACGCGGTGGTGGGCCAACGCTACTTGTACCTCGGGAAGGGTGATTCGGCCGGCCGTGCCGCGATGCTGGGCAGCAATCCCGCAGCAACCATCCTGTCTGCCTTTGAAATCCTGGCGCCCACTGTGACCTGTCACTCAGGCTCGTCGCAACAGGTGCCGCCCAGGGCGCGCTCAGTGGCCGATGCGGGTGGTTTTTCGGCCATGATTCGCGAATTTCACCAGGCCGGTTACACCGTGCGTATTCCGGAAGTCACCAGCCTTTCGCCAGAGCTGGAGCAGTTCTGTCGGGCGCTGGAGGTGCTGTTTGAAAACCCGGTCAGCCCGGGGATTTTCTGGAGCGCGGCCGGCGCCGATGCCCCGGTGCACCATGACGAGGTGGACCTGATCTGTATCCAGCTTACCGGCCGCAAGCGCTGGTTTATCTCGGTTGAACCGCCATCGCTGCCCAATATGTGGAAGTCAGCGGGTGAGGGCGCGCCGCCACTGGAACGCCACGAGGTGGTTGATGTGGTGCCGGGCGATGTGATTTACCTGCCGCGGGGCACGCCGCACACGGTGCAGTCGACTACTGAATCGATCCACCTTTCCATCGGTTTCCTGCCGGTGACGGTACGCGAGGCCATGTGCGCAGTGGTCGATCACCTGTCCGAACTGGATCGTTCCATTCGCGCCGGCATCAGCAGCCGGGCGGATGACCTGGCGCAGGGCCAGGGCATGGAGCGGGTGCAGTCCGAAGTGCGTCGCGGCCTGCAGGCATTGCTGGCGCGCTGTGAATCTGGACAGTTTATTGCTGATGCCATGGAACGCCGCCGCGCGCGGATGATAGAAGACCTGCCCAAGCTGGGCGGTCAGCCGCCCGCACAGCCCATTACACCTTCCAGCCGGGTACACCATAGCCCGTTGGCCATGGCGCATGTCATCGCCACGGGCGAAATCGCAGATCTGCGCATTCCGGGCGAACGCTTGCTGGTGCACCGAGGCGCCGAGCCGGCGTTACGTTTCATTATCGAAACCCCGCAGTTCAGCGTGACTGAGATTCCCGGCGGACTCGGGGATGAGGTAAAGGTTGCACTGGTCAGCCGCCTGGTGATGAGCGGCTACCTGGAAATCACGGACTCCTGACAGCCTGGGTCAGCCGGGGCGTCGTTCCTCGTGCTGCCTGATCAGCGCGTCCTGCTGCAAGATAAAGTCCATCTGGTCGATGCCTTCAATAATGCAGTGCGCGGCAAACGGGTCGAGCGGAAATTCAAAACTTCCGTGGCCTTCAATTTCTATCGAACGACTCTGGATATCGATCTTCACCGGGTGATGCGGATGCTGGTGAAGGAACTCGACCACGGCTTCATCCAGGGTGATCGGCAGTAAGCCATTCTTCAGCGCGTTGTTGAAAAAGATATCGGCAAAGCGGCTGCTGATCACGGCGCGCACGCCCATATCCAGCAAGGCCCAGGGTGCATGCTCGCGGGACGAGCCACAGCCAAAATTGCGCCCGGCAACCAGCACCTGGTGCCGGCTGTTATCAAACTCGGTCAGCGGGTGTTCGTCCAGCGCGGAACCGCTCTCGTCGTGACGCCACGAATGAAAGCAGAACGCTCCCAGGCCTTCGCGCTGCGTGGTGGTAAGAAACTGACCGGGAATGATCTGGTCGGTGTCGATGTCGTCGAAGGGCAGGCAATAGCAATGGCAACTGATGACATGGCTGCTGATGTCGGTGGTCATTGCACTTCTCCTGCCAGGCTGCGTGGATCGGTAACTCTGCCGGTGACCGCGCTGGCCGCTGCTGTCAGCGGGCTGGCCAGCACGGTGCGTGCGCCGCGTCCCTGGCGTCCTTTGAAATTGCGGTTGCTGGTGCTTACCACCAGTTCACCTGCCTGCGCCATGTCGCCGTTCATCGCCAGGCACATCGAACAACCTGCCAGCCGCCATTCTGCGCCGGCGTCGATGAACACCTGGTGCAGGCCCTCGGCCTCGGCCTCGCGGCGGATGATCTCCGAGCCTGGCACCACCAGTACGCGGGTGCCATCGGCCACCTTGCGGCCACGCATCACGCCGGCGGCCGCGCGCAGGTCGGAAATACGTGAATTTGTGCAGCTACCGATAAATACCACGTCTACCTTCTCACCCTGGAGCTGCTGGCCGGGTTTCAAATGCATATAGCTTTGCGCGTCCGTGGCTGCCGGGTCATGGCGGTCGGGTATGTTTTCGCTTATGCCGATGACCATCCCCGGGTTGGTGCCCCAGGTGATGCTGGGTTCGATATCCTCGGCGCGGATTTCCACCAGCCGGTCGAAGCGGGCATCGGCGTCGGTCGGCAGTTGCCGCCAGCGCTCAACAGCGCGGTCCCAGGCCTCGTCTTTCGGCGCGTGCGAGCGACCCTTGAGCCAGGCGTAGGTTTTTTCATCCGGGGCAACCATGCCGGCGCGCGCGCCGCATTCGATGGACATATTGCACAGCGTCATGCGGCCTTCCATGTCGAGGCCACGGATGGCGCTGCCGAAGTACTCAATGACATAGCCGGTGCCACCATCCACGCCAATGGCGCCGATGATGTGGAGGATCACGTCTTTCGCGGTGACGCCCTCCGCCAATTCGCCTTCCACCTGGATACCCAGGGTTTTCGGCTTGTTCTGCAACAGGCACTGGGTGGCCAGCACGTGGCCTACCTCGGTGGTGCCGATGCCGAAAGCGAGGGCGCCGAAAGCGCCGTGTGTCGAAGTGTGGCTGTCGCCGCAGACGATGGTCATGCCCGGCTGGGTGGCGCCCAGTTCCGGGCCCATCACGTGGACGATGCCACGGTTGGGGCTATCCCAGCCGTGCAACTCGATACCATGTTTCGCGCAGTTCTCCTGCACGGTTTCAACTTGCACCCGGGCCGCCTCGGTGATGTAGGGGCGCTTGCCATCGGCGCCAGCAGGCAGGGTGGGCGTTGAATGGTCGATGGTGGCCAGGCAAAGGTCGGGCCGGCGCACCGGGAGTCCACGGCTTTCAAGCTCGGTAAACGCCTGCGGCGAGGTGACCTCGTGGATCAGGTGCAGGTCGATGTAAATGATGGCGGGGGCGCCATCGCCCTCCGCGCTCCCGGCAGGGCGCACCAGGTGTGCGTCCCAGATTTTTTCGAAAAGTGTTTGGCCCATGACAACTACGCTATATGATTCGCCACGCTAAATGCTTGAACGCAAGTACAACGTGAAAGCGCGGAAGGGTCAACAGCAAAACGGAGAAAAGCGGCAATGATCAGCATCGGAGAGAAAGTACACGTGATTTACCGGGCTCTATATGACGGCTCCCTCCGGCGTCACTTCGTTGGCGAGGTCATTGCAGCCGAGGGTGCGGTAGTTCGCTTGCGCGGTCATGCTTTCGTAACCGACCCGCAGACGCGCATGTTTGAGCGGCGTGAGGCTACCAGAGAAACCGTGATTGACCTGGGCCACCCAGGCTACATCGCCAACGTGATCGACCCGGATACGGTGATTTCCGATGTGACTTACCGCTATATCCGCGAAATTGGCCTGGTTTGCACGGATGATGGAGCTTTCGCCCTGGATATCAACGAGTACGGCAGCCGTTCCTGATCCGGATTTTTGCTTCGTCTAGATAGCGTCCCAGACTTTTTCCATCTCGCTGCGCATGGCTGCATCGGGCAGTCGGCCACGCGCCGCCAGCATGTTGTCTTCGAGGTGGCGCAGCTTGGTCATGCCGGGAATGGCCACGTTGACGGCCGGGTGTGAAACCACGTACTTGAGGAAGAACTGGGCCCAACTGGTGACATCGATCTCCGCGGCGAAGTCCGGCAGGGGCACATCGGCCACCCGGGCAAAAGTGCTGGAGGCGTTCCGCCGGCCGCCGAACGGCATATTGATCAGCACGGCCACGCCCTTGTCACGCGCTAGCGGCAGGATTTCATCGGCTGCGCTGCGGTTATCGATGGAGTAATCCACCTGGATGAAATCCAGGTCGTACTTGTCCAGCGCCGCTTTCAGGTCGGCATACTGCTCATCACGCGAGGTGCTGCAACCGATGTAGCGAACCCTGGTGTCCTGCTTGAGCTGCTGCAATCTCGGAATCACGCTGTCGGTTTCGTTGAAATTGTGGACCTCCACCAGGTCGATCTGTTCGGTGCGCAACCTGGTGAATGCTTCCATGATTTCCTGCATCGAGGCCTCGCCGCGCGAAGGGGTCTTGGTGGCCAGGAACAGCTTGTCACGGTTGCCGATTGATTCCACCAGGCGGCCGATAACCGCCTCGGAGTCACCGTAGGAGTTGGCTGTATCCACCACGGTGCCGCCCAGTTTTGGCATGGTTTCCAGCACCTGGCGAATCTGCGCCAGCATCTCGGCATCGTCCGTGCCAAAACGGTTGGTGCCGACGCCGATCACGGGTAAGCGTTCATCGGTAGAGGGAATGGGCCTGGTGATCAGCGGCAGGCTGGATGCATCCGAGGCCATCAGTATTCCGGGTCCCAGCGCAAGCCCCGCAGCGGCAAGGCTGCTGTGCTGAAGAAGTTCGCGTCGGGTGATTCTGCGCTGATTCGTGGTCATAGGGGCTCCATGTTCAGAGGATTGCTCGGTTGATCGGTTCGTTGTGCTGACAGTTACAGACCAGGTTGCAAGGATTCGGTTCGTCACAGTGGCCGGAGTGTCCACCGGCTGGCCTGTTGTTAGTCGTTACGCGCAGCGATTTTGGGACTGATGAGCGGCGGCTTCCACAGGAAGTGGTCGAGTTTCTCCACTTTGCCGTTGATGACGGCAGGCCTGAAACGCGTGTTTTCAAGACGTTGAGTGAAGTTCCTGATGTCTTCCTCGGTTTCGCCCTCGGGCGGGTTCATTACCTGCACGCCGAGCAAGCGGCCATTGCGGGTTACCGTCATGGATATGGCCAGCGAGTCATGCACCAATGGTGGATCGAGGTCGCGAACAAAGTCATCGCCGTTGTCCAGGAACCGCAAGGGCGTGGGCGCGCCCAGGTATTCATCGGCCAGGTGGGGCGACTCCTTGCTGCTGGCCAGCAGGCGATAGGCCTTCTCGTACTGCTTTTCCGCCGAGCGAAAATGCTTTAACGCCAGGTACCAGTCGCCCAACTGGGCAATGGACTCCGCCACTTCGAGGGCGCCGGCGTCCGGATTGGCCTGCCAGGACGCCACGGCCCGTTCCATTGCCATCTCGCCTGATTTGAAGTGATCGCTCATGGCGCGCTCGAAATAAAGGTTGCTGCCCTTGCCGTCAACACTGATCACCAGTTCGGGCTGAGGGGGCTCCGCGGTGCGCGCGATATGCAGGATTGAGCGGAAGTGAACCTGCGCCGCTTCGCGGTACTGCAAGGCGGCATCGGCGCTGCCCAGGCCTTCAGCCGATTCGGTCAGTTCGGCCACCCGGTCAGCCAGGAAGCCACGATTCAGGTTGTCAGAAGTGCGCGTCAGCGGGCCGCGGACGGGGCGCGTTTGCACATACCAGTCGCGCAGCCGCACCACGTCGTCAAGAATCTGTGGGTTGTTCTCACCGCCATCGCGGGCGTGCAGCATGTAAATGTTCTGGATGACCGAAACAGCCTCGCCGAGATTGCCGAGCTGAGACTCGATGTCGGCGATGCTGTACAGGTAGTTGCTCTGCTCGGGACTGTTGGGGCCGAGGTTGACGCGCGTGATCATCACTGTGCGGTTGAAGGCGTCGAGCGCGCCCTCCAGGTCACCTTCCTCAAGCAGCGCGTGGGCATAACCGAAATACAGGTCCACCAGGTCGGTGGAGTAAGGTCCGCCAAGCGCCTGTGCGTCGTCAATTGCGCGGATGTAGTCGCGCACCGGGTCGACGCCCTGCAGCCTTTGTTCAGCCGTTGGTTGGCACCAGGCAGCCGTCGAATGCGCTACCAGGAATGCGGCAACCACGATGGGCAGCAAGCGATGGTTGGCGGATTTTCCTGCTGGGTCGTTCACGAGACTGCGTTCAGTGAAAGCTTCAAGACTACATCTTACACCGCCAGCTTTGATGACAAACAGGACCAGGGGAAACAAACAGGGTAAATGGAAAAGCCGCCGCAGTTTGCGACGGCTTTCCCGGTAAAGGATGAAGCTTAAGGCTTAGCGCCCAAAGCGGTAGTTCAACGCCAGGTTGAGAAAGTCGATGTCGGCATCGTCCGATTCAAACCGGGTCCACTCCGCGGAGAGGCGCCAGTCGGTGCCGAAGTTTCTTCCGAAACCGATTCCATAGAACGGGTCTTCGCCGTCCTCGCTGAATTCGGCGCTGATCGAGCCGCCAGACAGGCGCGCATCGGCATCCCAGAAGTGGTAGCCAAGCTGGGCCTGGACAAACCAGTCTGAGCCGATCATGACCTGCGGGCGGAAGCTCGCGGTCCAACTGTCCAGCGCAACTCGCGCCTCTATCGGGCCTTCAATCGATGGCGCAGAGCCGTGGTAGCTGCCGAAATCCATGTAGCCGATTTCAAACGCAAGCCACTTGTTGAACTCAAAACCGCCGTAGACACGAAAAGCGATATCACTGTCATCGTCGATGGCGTATTCTTCGGCGTCATCGACATTGGCCTCGCCCAGCCCAACGCCAGCGTAAAATCCGCTGTCAGCGTTGTTGGCAAAAGCAGGGATCGAGAAAAAAACAAGCAGAGCAACGAGTAGTTGTTTCATCATTCGGGGCCTCCATCAACAATGTATTTTGCTGAACCCCGGAGGTATCTTGCTCCCGAACGCCAAACCCGGGAATCAGACCGAAGACACTTGATTTTTTGGAAAAAATGGCGGCCAAAACCTGGCCAAAAATCAGCCAATTCCGGCTATCGAAAGCGCCCTCGGCGTGATCGCGGGCGAGCCGTCTCAGTTGGCCAGGTAACGGTCCCTGGCGCTGACAATGGCGTCAGCAATGGTGGTGCTGATGTCCTGGATGGCGCCGCCCTTGCCATCGGCGCTGAACGACCAGGTGGTGCCCGACCAGAACAGCTTGGCCATGTCTTCCTGGATCAGGTAAGCGCTGACCTCGACGTAGACCTGGCCGTCGGCCGCGTAGTCCTGGCTGGGGGGGCGGGTGTTCTGGTAGAAATCCTGGAGGGTGGGGTGCTCGTGGGTGATGCGTGGTCCGCCCTTGCTTTGAGCAACGGCCTGCTCACCGGCTGGCACTTGTTCCGCCAACACGATAAACATGGCCTTCTTGTTGTTTGCCGCGGCAATCACGCTGTCACGGGTGGTTTGCGTGGCATCGGGAATATCCGGATGGCTGGGCCAGGCATTTATCTCCCTGGCGTGAAGATCAGCCACCAATTGGTCTTCAAACAACTTGCGCACTTCCGCGTCGGCGGAATAGCCCAGCACGTAGGCGCCGCTGGAGTGGCGGAAGTCAATCATGGTGACATCCAGGTTTACACCCTGGTCGTCGCCAGAGGCTTGGGGAGCGGGGCTGCTACAGGCGCAGGCCAGCAGGCATGACAGCAAGACAGTGGCAATGATTCTCATGGCCCGACATGCTAGCCCGCATGCCGGCAAAAATCACGCCGTAAGAGACATAACGTTGTCTCCCGATGGTAAGTGCTCGGGTTGAAGGAAGGCGTTCGGGACCAAAGCTATGGAGCGGGAGAGATAACACATGAACATGATCAACGACTTGATTAGCCAGGTTTCCCTGGGCAACAGCGGGCGCGACTGGCTGGCTGCGCTATCCATCGCCATCCTCTTGATGGGGTTGTTCTACCTGCTGCGACGCCTGCTGAAGACCCGTGTGCAGAAAATGGCCAAGCTCACCCGCACCGCATGGGATGACGCCATCGTCGACACGCTTGGCAAAACCACCACCGCAGCGTTGGTGGTGTTCGCGTTTGCGCTGGGCTCGCTGGTATTGAGTCTGCCACCCAGGCTGGCCAGCCTGATGGGTTCACTGGCGGTGATCACGCTGTGTGTCCAGGCCGGCCTTTGGGCCAGCAACCTGCTCAAGTTCTGGATTTCGCGGACCATTGACGCTAAGCGCAAAGAAGACCCTGCCAGCGTTGCCACCCTGAGCGTTGTGAGTTGGATTGGCCGCATCGTCCTGTGGTCCGTGGTTTTACTGCTGGTGCTGGACAACCTGGGCCTGGATATCACCGCCCTGGTGGCCGGGCTGGGCATTGGCGGCGTCGCGGTTGCGCTGGCGGTGCAAAACATTCTCGGGGACCTGTTTGCGTCCCTCTCGATTGTGCTGGACAAGCCGTTCGTGGTTGGAGACTTCCTGGTGGTGGGCGACTTCCTCGGCGTGGTGGAGCAGGTGGGGCTCAAGACCACCCGCCTGCGCAGTCTATCCGGCGAGCAGTTGGTAATGTCCAACGCCGACCTGCTGCAGAGCCGATTGCGCAATTATGGCCGCATGTACGAGCGCCGGGTGCTGTTCTCCATCGGCGTAACCTACCAGACGCCGCGCGATTCTCTTCGCGCCATCCCGTCGATCATCAAGGAAGCGGTCAGCCGCCAGGACAAAGTGCGTTTCGATCGTGCGCACTTCAAGTCTTATGGCGCCTACTCAATTGATTTCGAAGCGGTTTACTATGTACTCGACTCTGACTTCAACCTCTACATGGATATCCAGCAGGAGATCAACCTGGATATTCACGAGGCTTTTGAGTCACGCGGAATCGAATTTGCCTATCCAACCCAGACGCTGCTGTTGAGCCAGCAGGAACAAGCCAACCCAGCCTGAATCGCACCGTTCTGGACTGTTGTTGCACCGTTATGGTGCAACAAACCTCTTTTGCAGTGAGTGAGTCTAGACCGGGATTGCTGCGCTCCTCGCAAAAGCAGTTCTTGTGGGCCTGCAACGGCCGTCAACGCCGGGCCGAAACTGGTACGAAATCTGCATAAAACATCACTGTCCGCATTCCCGAACATGGTCATCGAGCCAGGGTTTGCGGCGCGGGGATAAAAAGCAACTGGAGTAGGTATTCATGGGTCCTGCGGGTCGAAGGATTTCACTGCGCGGCGTGCGCGCGTTTTGCGCAGCAGCGCGCCACAGAACAATGCGTAGCGCCGCCGACGAGCTGTTTCTCACGCCGTCGGCCATCAGCCACCAGGTCAGGAACCTGGAAGCGGAGCTCGGCGTTCCACTGTTTGAAAGGGTTGGCCGTGGCCTGGAGCTGACCGCCGCTGGCGAGGTGTTCTACCGCGAATCCTCGGCTGCCCTGGTAAGACTCGAGGCAGCGGCTGCCAATCTTCAGGCCAGCCAGTCCCGGGTTTCCTTGCTGGTATCGGTGCAGCCATTCCTGGCCAGTGAGTTGCTGATGCCGCGGCTGCAGGAGTTTACCCGCTCGCACCCGAAGATCGAGGTCAATATCGACGCCAGTGACGAATCGACTGACCGCGAGGCCACCGCGGTTGACCTCTCCATTCGCCTGTATCGGCGTCCACCGACGGGAATCTCCGGTCAAAAAATATTCCCGCTGACATTGCTGCCGGCATGTGCCCCATCGCTGGAAGAAGAAGCTGCGGGCTTGCTTGCAGGTAAACCCGCTTCGGTTCCTTTCGTCGTACACAAGAACCGAACAGGCGCCTGGCGGCAGTGGGCCAACCAGTGTGGCATTCGCCTGCCGGAATCCAGCAGCGTGATCCGGGTGGACTCAATGAGCGCTATCGTCCAGGCGGCAAAACGGGGTGTTGGCCTGGCCCTGGTGCCTGGTGAGTTAACCCGCTCGGCGTTTGAGCGTGGCCGCCTTGTTCAGTTCTATAACCACCCGCTGGAAACCGGAGAGGCTTATTACATCTGCCACCACGGCGACAACCACAAGCTGGCCGAGGTAAAAATCTTCTCGGATTGGTTGGTGGAAACGTTGGGGCAAAGGGCCTCCGGGGATGAATGAATTTTTCTCATCATTGGGCCGAGTTTGTTTCGCTTTTTTCGCACCCTTCGATTGGCTTAGTTTGAACGCGTCGCCCGGAAACGATGCGACGAAAACAGAATTTCACAGTCAAACCGGAGGTGCCCCATGTACAAGGAACTGCTGAACGCGGGCGAGACCATTCGCCGATTCAAGACCGTCATTCCAGCCGCCTTTCTGCTCCTGGCCCAGAGCGCCTGGGCGCAGCCAGCACCAGAAGATTTCGAGATGCTTGTGTATGACGACACGCCCCAGGGTCGACGCATTGCGTCCGGCGAGTGGTACGAAGCGCTGGCCCAGGTCGAAAAGGGCACCTTCAAAACGTTTGACAACTTCAACAACCGCTGCGTCCTGCTGACCATGACCAGTGATTTCGAAGACGCAGAAATGGCCTGTGACGCTGCAGTGGAAACGCGCAACATGAACAGCGCCACTGCGAGCGAATGGCGCAATGCGGCACGGCGTCGCATCCAGAAGGCAATGGCGATGACCAACCGCGGCGTGCTGCGGGCAGTCACCGGTGACGTGGCCGGGGCCAGGCAGGACTTCGAGACGGTGATTGCCGGCAACTCCAAGTCACGCGCGGCGCGCGCCAACCTGGCGATTCTCGAGGCTCGCACAACCGAGCTGGCCGCGCGGGTAGCTGCCAACTGATGCTGATCTAACACGAATCCCCACGACCCTTGGCACTCAGGGGTCTTCTTCAGGCCGGGTATGTATGCGAAGGCATACCCGGCCTTTTTTTTATCCCGATGCCGTGCTTATCCGGGGCGAGCCAACCACAACAGCCCGAAGGCCGGGATATCGAGATGGCCCTGGCCGGGCTCAATCACCCGCTTGCTGAGCAGTTCGCGGGCGCCTTCGTTCGCAAGCCAGGCCGGCGTGTCCAGGTCGGCCAGCGAAAGCTGCTGCGCCTCTGCATCGAAATTGGCGGCAACCAGCACCGGGCTGTGTTCGTCACTCAAAGCGCTGCGCAGGTAGAGAAACAGGTGCGGATTGCTGCAACGTAGCAGTTCGCGGTTGTTGAAATCGGCAAAGGCCGGGGTTTGCTTGCGCACCTCGATCATGTGGCCCAGGCCATCAAATATCCTTTGCTCTGGCGAATTCCGGGCGTTGCGCCGCATCACCTGTTGCCAGTCGAGGGTGGGGCGGTGCAGCCAGCGTGAATCGCCGGCCTTGGTGGCGTCTTCGAGAAAACCATAATCATTCAGGGTTCCCACCTCGTCGCCGTAGTACAACAGGGGGATGCCGCCAAACGAAAGAATGATGCCGTGCAAGGTCAACACCAGGCGGATGCGGCGGTGAATCTCGTCGTTGTCGCCATATTCCAGCGCGGCTTCCAGCCCGGCCAGGGAAGCCAGTGAGCCCGCGATACGGGCGTCGCCGGTGCGCTCGTTCTTGCCAAATGGTCGTCCACGTGCGGGCGAAACATCGTGGGCGCCGGTAAACCAGTCCACCAGGAAGCTGCGGTGTGAACGCGGATCGTAGCCCGCGCATTCGATGTCGGCGTCGTCGAACCCCAGGCCGATGTCATCGTGACAGCGCACGTAGTTAAGCCAGGTGGCGCCGTCGAGCTTGGCGGGCAGGTTTTGAATGCCCTCGTTCAGCAGTTTTGCGTTGCGGGTTGCCACTGCGTCCCACAGCAGGGCCATCAGGGTGGCGTTGTAGGCAATTTCGCATTCCTTGGCGATGACCGCGTCTTCGCCGAAGTACTTGTTGATCTCCACCGGGGCGACAATGGCCTCGGCAATAAACAACACTCCCGGAGCAGTCACCTGGCAGCAATCCTTGAGCAATTGCAGGATGACGTGGGCCTCACGTTCGTTCTGGCAGGCGGTGCCGATGTTTTTCCACAGGAAGGCGACCGCGTCCAGGCGCAGGACGTCCGCCCCCTGGTTGGCCCAGAACAGGATGATATCGAGCATCTCGATCAACACCGCCGGGTTACGGTAGTTGAGGTCCCACTGGTAGTGGTTGAACACCGTCATCACCCACTTGCCGGTGGACTCGTCCCAGGTGAAGTTGCCGGGCGAAGTCTCCGGGA
Organism: Gammaproteobacteria bacterium; assembly: GCA_030428105.1. Classification (GTDB taxonomy): domain Bacteria; phylum Pseudomonadota; class Gammaproteobacteria; order Xanthomonadales; family SZUA-36; genus JAUIBE01. Next base: position 245,793 of record JAUIBE010000001.1, on the reverse strand, counting down.
ATACCTCCGGCATGGCGGCCTCGAAACGGTCGGGAATCTCCCGGTCGGGGTACATGAAGTAGTAGTCCTGGTACTGGGCTTCGCCGGCGCGCGCGCGTTGCGCCCACTCGTGCTGGTCGGATGTGTGGTTGAGTACCACGTCGAGGGTGAGCAGCATGTTGCGTTTGCGCAGGGCCTTGCCCAACTCACGCAGGTCATCGAGTGTGCCCGCCCGTTCGTCGATATCGCGAAAATCGCTGACCGCGTAGCCGCCGTCACTGGCCCCCGGCGGACACTTGAGGATGGGCATCACGTGCACCAGGTTGACGCCCAACTCTTCGAGGTGCGGCAACTTCTCGTTCACCCCCGCCAGGTTGCCGGCGAAGGCGTTGGCGTAGAGCGCCATGCCCACCCAGCGTTGATCGAGAAACCAGTCGGGTTGTTGCTCGCGCTGCATATCCTGTTTCTTGTAGCGCTTGTTACGCTCAATGTAGTTTTGCGCCAGCACTTCCACCAGGCGAACCATCTGGGTCTCAAAATTGTCCCGTTGGCCGTAGAGCTGCTTGAACAGGCTGTGGATGGCGTAGAAATTGGCGCCCAGGCGAGTGTAGAAGTAGCGCAGGTCGCGTTTGCGGAATTCCGGCTTGAGCCGGTCGAGAATGCGGTTCAGCAGGGCGTGTGAAGTTTGTTCGTACATGGTTTAGCCGGCGTCGTTGCTGCTCCAATGGTCGATATGCGCCTGGTAAAACGCGCGGTCGTCAGTGATGGCGCCTTGCAGCGTGCACACCGCTGCGGCAAAGGCCACGGCGCGTTCAAGGGATTGTTGCAGGGGCCATGAGCGCAGCAGCCCCAGGATCATCACTGAAGCCAGCGCATCGCCAGCGCCCACCGCGCTTAGTAGCTCGGCGCGGTTATGGCTGCGGGCTTCAAGAAAGTCGCCACTTGCGGTCGCCACCACGGCGCCATCGCCGCCGCGCGTGACAATCACCCCGTCCAGTGAAAATCGTTGCAAGATATCGGCAGTGCAGCGTGGCAGGTCTTGCTGGTCGAAGCCGAGCTCGCTGCTTTCCTGGGCATTCAGCTTGACCCAGTTCGCGCGTTCCATGGCGGCCATCACCTGTTCGCGCTGATACCAGGGCAGGCGCAGGTTAACGTCCATGAAAACCCGGCCGCTTGCCTGCTGGCGAAGGCGCTCTAGTGCGGAAGCGGCGGTTGGATCGCGCAGGGCCAGGCTGCCGTGGTAGAGAAACCCGGCGTCATTGATCTCGACTGGCTCGATGGCATCCCATGCTGCCGGATGGCAGATTTCGTATTCCGGCTCGCCGTAATCCAGGCGGACCTGCACGCGCCCGGTGGGCAGATTGGAGTCGGTTTGCAGTAGGCCAGTGGACATGCCCCAGGCGGACATTGCCTGGCGAACGTGCTGACCCTCAGCGTCATTCCCATGGCGGCTGACCAGGCGTGGCGCCAGCCCGAATGCCGCCAGGTTCCAGGCCACGTTAAAAGGGGCCCCACCGAGTACCCGCCGGCCGCCAGGGAACTCGTCAAACAGGACCTCGCCGAACACCAGCGGTGTGTGGGTTGGCACAGGCATCAGGCGGCGCCGGACACCTGGTGTGAGAACCAGTCCGCCCAGGCCGGGTGGTAGTAGGCAATTCCCTCGAGAATTCCCGCGGCGTAGCAGCCGTTCATCGCCTGCCAGCCACCCGTCGCCAGGTAGAGGGCGTCAGGGTGACCGGCGGTCTCGGCAGCCTGGCGTGCCTGCTGTCGAACCTGTTCGCTGGCGTTGGCCACCAGAATCGCGGGGAGGGGGCTGGCCAAGACTTCAAGGTCATTGCCGCTGTCGCCCGAAAACACCGTGTTCTCCAGCGCGAAGCCACTGTGCTGCATCAGGTAGCGGATGGCGTGGTACTTCGAGGCCGAGCGCGGCAGGATGTCGACGAAACCGGTTTCCGGCTCGCCCTGGGTCGAATGGGTCTCGCTGGTGACGGCGCGGGCCCTGATGCCCTGCTCATTGAGCTTGTGAAGGATAGAGCGGACCGCCGGGGTGACATCGCTGCCCGGGGCGCTGAAATAGCTGAGTTTGTGCTGCCCCTGGCGCTCCTGCGGCTGGAAATCGAGCAGTTCGGGCTCACCTAGGATTTCAGCCAGCTGGTCTGAGCTTCGCCCGCCCCAGTCTTCACTGATGCTTTGCGACCAGCCGGCATCAGCCTGCCAATGTCCGTCTTCGTCCACGTGGTAGAGCGTGGTGCCCACATCGCCGATTACATGGTGGGGCAGGGGGAGGTCAAACTCCTTAATCGCAGCTTCCACCAATGCGCGGCTGCGGCCACTGACATAGGCCAGTCGGATGTCGTGGCTGGCAAGCCAGTGCTTGAGTAAAGCCATGGCGCCGGGCGACTCCACTGCCGCACCGTTGGCGATCAGGGTCTGGTCGAGGTCGGTGCACAGCAGCAGTTTGCCTGTCATCGCTCGCCACTCCCGGGCTTATCATCCAGAAAGCGGTAATGCTCTACCGCTTCAAGAAGGCCCCTGGCGTGCGACGCCCTGGCAAAGTAGACGCGGTCGGTATCGACCAGGTTGGACAGTTCCTCGTGGTGGCGGTTGGCCACCACCACTGCCATCGTGTTGCCGCGCATCAGGTCTTCATCGGCGCCCGAGCCACCGGCCACCAGGATGCGTTCCAGCGGAATATCAAGGCGCAGGGCTGTCCAGCGCAATGCCTGGCCCTTGGATGCGCGCGCCGGAACGATGTCGAGGAACTGGCCGAACGAGCCGATCACGTTGGCGGTGAGGTCTTGCTTGTGCAGCAGGTCCTCGATTTGCTGGATCGACAGTGCTTCTTCAGGGTCGTAGTAATAGGAGAGCTTGAAGCGGCTTTGCATGTTGCGCGGCTGCAGTTCCAACCCCGGCTGGTCTTCCAGCAGGCGCAGAATCTTTTCGCGGTTCCAGTGGTGATCGATATGGTCAGGCCACTGCTTGTCCTCGGCAAGGTAAGGACCATAGTGAATCTCGGTGCCGAGGCTGCTGATGAGGAAATCCGGCAGCGGCAGGTCGTTACCGTTGATCGCCTCCATCGCGGCGTACATGCGTCGCCCGGTTGCGATACCGAAACTCAGGCGTTTGCGATTCTGGAAGATGAGGTTTGCGAATGCGCCCAGCAAGCTGGGGTCGCCCAGCAGGCTCTGGTCGAGGTCAGTGACAATCGCCTTGTCGCGGTATTTGCCAGCCAACGGCGAGGGCCATTCCACTGCCGTGGCGCGGTGCCGGCCGCGCAAAGACTCCAGGCGCTCCAGGTAGGCCGCAGCGTGGGCATCCCAGGTGTAGTGTTCCCGAACGCCTGCCAGGCCGTTGTGCGCGGCCTGCCGCCACTTCTCGTTGTTCTCCAGCAGATCGAGAATGGCGTTGGCAATGTCATCGGCATCCAGCGGGTTGACCAACGTGCCGTTGTGGCAGTTGCCGATGATGTCCACCGGCCCGCCGTTCTCGGTGGCCACCACCGGCAGGCCACTGGCCGCCGCCTCCAGGATGGTCAGGCCAAACGGCTCGGTGAGCGCCGGGTTGACGAACACGCCCCCGCTGGCCGCTGCGCAGCGGTAAATATCCGGAACCTGTTCGGGGCGGTGGTGCTTGGGAATGGAAACCTTGCCGTAAAGCTCGTGGCGGTCGATGGCCAGCAGCATGTCAGTCAGAACACCCTCGGCGCCGGGATTGAGGTCTCGAATGTCATCGCGGTTACCCGCAATCACCAGCAGGTTGGCCAGCTCCTGCAGTCTTTCCGACAGTCCGTAGGCGCGCACCAGGGTGGCGATGTTCTTGCGCTCGTCCGGCCGCGACAGGGCCAGGATAATTGGCTTGTCCGGGTCGCGCAGGAACGGCGCCAGCGCGCTGGTGAAAGCCGCTTCTTCTCCATCGCGCGGCGGCCGGAACTGCTTGAGATCAGTGCCGGGCGGAATCACCGCCATGCGCTCGGGATCGTAGAAGTTATAGAGTCCGTACTGTTCCTTGATCTCGTTGTGGGTGCTTGTGATCACCAGGTCGGCATTCGCCAGCAGTTCTTCCTCGGCGTGGATGCGCCGCGCCATGTTGTAGGTTTTCTCAATTTCGGCGGCGGAAAGGCCGCTGGCCAGCAGCCGCTTGCGCTTGTCGCGTCCCAGAGAGTGACCGGTGTGCACCAGCGGCGCACCCAGCAGGTTAGCCAAGCGAACGCCAGCGTAACCGGCATCGGCGTAGTGGCTGTGAATGGTGTCGGGGCGACGTGGCTGCTGGTTGATCCACTTCACCAGGTTGTCGGTAAACGAATCCAGGTGATCCCACAGCTGTTCCTTGGCGAGGTATTCCTCGGGCCCGGCGTCGATGCGAACGATGCGTGCGTGATCGTTTAGCGGCTCGATCGGCGCGGCGTAGTCATCGCTGACTTTCGGGTCGACGATGCGGCGGGTGACCAGGTCCACCTGGTCCACCTCGGGGCGCTCGCCCAGGGCCTTGGCCAGGTCCACCACGTACTTGGTTTGGCCGCCGGTGTCGGCGTCGCGGCCGAGTTCCAGGTCATGGCCACGGATCAGGCCATGGATGCTGATCAATACCAGGTAGAGGCCTGTGGGTTCGTCGCTCATGCCTCGAACGATTCGAGCAGTTCTTCCATTAGCCCAAACACGCGCGCCATGCGTTCTGCGGTGGGCAGGTTGGTGATGCGGAAATGGTCGGTATAGGGCACGTTGAAGCTGCTGCCGGGCGCCAACAGGATGTGCTTTTGCTCCAGCAACTCCAGGGCAAAGCGCTTGTCGTCGAGGCCGCCGAGTCGCTCCTGGTTGAAACGGATAAAGCCGTACATGGCGCCAGCCGGCACCTGGAAATCGAGATAATCGCTTTCTTCGACGCCATCGATAATGGCCTGGCGCGTTTCGTACAGGCGTCCACCGGGCGCGGTCAGCGCGGAAATACTCTGGTAACCGCCCAGGGCAGTCTGCACGGCCCATTGGCCGGGAACGTTGGCGCACAGGCGCAGCGAGGCGAGCAACTCAACCGCGTGTTGGAAATCGCCCATGGTGGAACGCGCGCCGCTGAATACTGCCCAGCCCACCCGGTAGCCGCAGGCGCGGTACACCTTTGACAGGCCCGACAGGGTGACGCAGGTGGTGTCATGCACCAGGGTGGCCATCGGAACATGCTCGGCGCCGTCGTAGAGGATCTGGTCGTAGATCTCGTCGCAGAACACCACCAGGCGGTGGCGCTCGGCCAGGCGCGCGATTCCCTCCAGCGTTTCCCGGCTGTAAACCGCGCCGGTGGGATTGTTGGGATTGATCACCACGATGGCGCGGGTTCTCGGGGTAATCAGTGACTCGATTTCCCCCAGGTCCGGTTCGAAGCCATTTTCGGGCCTGCAGGCGTAGTGCACAGGTCTTGCACGGTTAAGGGAGACCGACGCGGTCCACAGCGGATAGTCGGGACTGGGAATCAGCACTTCTTCATCCGTGTTCAGCAGGGCGCGCAGGGTGATATCAATCAGTTCGCTGACGCCGTTGCCTATAAACACGTCTTCGGCGGTTACGCCTTCGACGCCGCGGAACTGCTGCTGCATGACCACCGCTTCGCGCGCCGGAAATACGCCTTTCTGGTGGCAATAGGCCTCGCTGGCGGTCAGGTTCTCGATCATTGCCTGGCGCATGGTCTCCGGGATGCGGAAACCGAACACGCCGGGATTGCCGATATTCAGTTCAGTAATGTCGTAACCCTTGCGGCGCAATTCGAGCGCGCGCTGGGCCAGGTCGCCACGAATCTCGTAGCGAACACCGCGCAGCACGCGGTTGGTTGAAAGGGGGGCTGTAGTCACTTTGGGTCCATCAATTCCATGTCATGGGTCATGACTTCGGTGGCGAAGGTCTTTATCATTCCCTGTTTCGCCCTAAAGCCTTTGTCTGCCTAGCCTGAAGTGTAACAAGGGCGCCGCCATGAGCGGTGCGCCCGATTAGTGAATTTCTCTATATGGTTATGAAAAAATCCGCTTTGTTTTGCGCCTTCATCCTTGCACTTGCCGCCTGGCAGCCATTACTGGCACAGGAGGTCGCTGAAACGGATCCCGGTCGCGCGGAAACCGACATTCGTTTCGATTGGGGCGTGGAGATTCCGGTTGCCGATGGCACCATTCTCGGCGCAACGCTTTATCGTCCAAAAGGCTCGGAGGGCCAGCGCCTTTCGACCATCGTCACCATCACCCCCTATATCAGTGATCGCTACCATCCCGATGCGCTTTATTTCGCGCGCAGCGGGTTTGCTTTCCTGGTGGTGGACACCCGCGGGCGCGGCAATTCGGGCGGTGATTTCAAACCGCTGGGCATCGAGGATGGCGAAGACGGCCGCGATATCGTGGAGTGGATCGCCGACCAGGAATGGTCCAACGGCAAGGTCGGTATGCGTGGCGGCTCCTACGGGGGTTACAACCAGTGGGCCACGGCGCGCTATTTCCCCGAACACCTGAGCACCATCGTGCCGATTGCTTCGCCGCACCACGGCACCGATTTCCCGATGAACTACAACGTGCAGTATCCGTACACCATCCGCTGGCTTAGCCTGACCGGCGGCGTCACCCCGCAGGGGCGGCTGTTTGGTGACAGTGGGTTCTGGAACCGCAAATTCCGGGAGTACCACACCAGTGGTACAGCATTTATGGAGCTGGATGAGCTGGTGGGCCACCACAACGCCCAGTTCAAAGAATGGGCCAGCCACCCGATGTTCGATGATTACTGGGCCGCGCGCGTGCCCAGCAACGAGGCCTACGCGCGTTTTGACCTGCCGATCCTGACCATCACCGGCTACTACGATGGCGACCAGCCTGGCGCGATGGAGTACTACCAGCGCCACATGAAGTACGGCAGCGTGCGGGGCAAGGAGAACCACTACTTGTTACTCGGGCCGTGGGACCACGGCGGCACCCGCATTCCGCGCCTGGAAGTGGGTGGGATCACCTTTGGTGACAACGCCATGTTTGACGCCTTTGCGCTTGATCGCGACTGGTACCGCTGGACGATGGAGGAGGGCGATCGCCCGGCCTTCCTGCTTGATCGCGTGACTTATTTCATCGCCGGCGCAAACGAGTGGCGCGGCGCGGCTTCGCTGGAAGATATTGCTGATGCCGAACTGCAGTTCTGGCTGCAGTCTGAGGGTGCGGCGAACAACCTGTTCGCTTCCGGCGAGTTGGCGCCCCAGGCCCAGTCAAGCGGTGATGTTGACCCGTTCGTCTACGACCCCCTGGACACGCGCAAAACGGAGCTGGACCCGGTTGACGACTACAACCTGGACCAGCGCGAGGTACAGATGCTGGATGGCGACGGCCTGGTCTATCACTCGGCGCCGTTCACTGAGGACCGCATCATCGCCGGCTACCCGCGCTTCGAGGCCTGGTTCGAGATGGATGTGCCGGACACAGACATCAATGTCACGCTTTACGAGGTTTTAGCCGATGGCACCGCCATTGCGCTCAGCGGCGAAACCCAGCGTGCGCGGTTCCGCAACTCGCTTTCCGAGGAAACCCTGATGACGCCGGGACAGGTGGAGCGATTTGTTTTCGAGCGTTTCTATTTCTTCTCGCGCAAGATCGCCAGGGGCAGCCGTCTGCGCCTGTTTATCCGTCCGTCCAACATGGTCAGCAACCAGCGCAACTACAACTCTGGCAAGGAAGTGGCCAAGGAAACCAGCGCTGATGCACGTACCGCCACGGTCAAGCTGCACCTTGGCCCGGACACCCCAACCAGCCTGACGCTACCCCTGGTCACCCAGTGATCGGGCGCCTGGCCAAACCGAGTTAATAATGAGTATTCGACATTTCATCAATCTTGCCGACATTCCGCCCGCGTCCCTGCACGCCATCCTGCGCTATGCGCACGAATTGAAGCGTTCCAAGTTTGCCCCGCCGCAGGTCTTGGATGGCCTGTCACTGGCGATGGTGTTTGACAAGCGCTCGACCCGAACGCGCATGAGCTTCGAAGTGGCGATGAAACAGCTTGGCGGGCATACCATCGTGATGAACATGGATGAAATGCAGCTCGGGGGCGCTGAAAGCGTGGAAAGCACCGCCGCGGTGCTGTCGCGCTATGTTGACGCCATCATGATCCGCATGAGCGACCAGCCGCTGATGGAGGAGTTGGCAAAGTACGCGGAGATCCCGGTGATCAATGGCATGACCGATCGATCTCACCCGTGCCAGATCATGGCCGACATCCTCACCATCGAGGAGCACCTGGGCGCAATTGAGGGCAAAAAGGTGGCCTGGTTTGGTGATTCGAACAACGTTTCCAACACCTTTGTCGAGGCGGCGCCCCTGTTCGGTTTTGAACTGGTGCTGGCTTGCCCCGAGGCCATCCACGACCGTGTGCCGGCCGGCGCCACGGTTACCGCCGATGCCGCGGAAGCCGCCAAAGGCGCCGATGTCCTGGTCACCGATACCTGGGTTTCAATGGGCCAGGAAGGCAAATCGCTGGACATGTTCTGGCCCTACCAGGTCAATTCGGAGCTGATGGCAAAGGCAAATGATGGCGCCATTTTCATGCACTGCCTGCCGATGCACGAATGGGAGGAAGTCACCGAGGAAGTGGCAAAATCTCCGGCTTCCGTGATCTACGACGAGGCCGAAAATCGGCTCCACGCACAGAAGGCCATCCTCGCCTGGTGCCTGGAAAACGCTGGCGTCAGCCTGCGCCAGGCCGGCTTCGAATTCGTTTAAGCTCAATTACATAGCGCGTTGCGGGCCAGCGTCGGAAGTTCAGGAAACTTTCGCCGCTGGTCCCATATACCTCTCGTTTTAACTCACCACTGACTTTTGGGCCATGTGCTCTTTTTTGTGCGCCAGTAACCTTGGCCCGCAATTGGACGTCATATACCTGAATAGAACACCAAAACGCCCAATTGATTGGTATTCGGTCGCCGAAAAGAGGACATGAAGTGAAAAAGTATCTGAAAATTGCAGCCCCGCTGCTGATCGTACTTTTGGGGATCGGCGTCGTCGTGGCACTGGGTGCCACCAAGCCGCCACCGGAGAAAAAGGAAGACGAACTGCGGTTGGTTTCGCTGTACGTCGAGGACGTCAAGTCGGACACCGTCAGGCTTAACGTGCAAACCCAGGGTGAGGTTCGCCCCAAGACGGAAATCGATATCGTCTCCCAGGTTGAAGGCCGGGTGGTGAAGGTTTCCGATACCTTTGCCGAGGGCGCGGAGTTCAACCCGGATACCACCCTGATCAAGATTGATGACACCGACTACCGCCTGGCGGTGGTCCGCGCCGAGGCCCGCGTGGCCGAGGCCAAGACCAACCTCGAGCGCGAACTGGCCAACGCCCAGATCAAGCGCGATGAATGGAAGGTTAAGAAGAACAACCGCGAACCCACGCCGTTTGCGCTGAATGAACCGCAGGTGGAAGAGGCTCGCGCCAAGATCCGTTCGGCCGAGGCTGAGCTGAGCGAGGCCCGCCTTGACCTGGCGCGCACCGAGATCAAGGTGCCATTCCGCGGCCGGGTCCGTGAAAAGGCCGTGGGTGTTGGCCAGTACGTTACGCCGGGCGTTCCGCTGGGCCGCGTGTTCTCCACCGACACCATCGAAATCCGCCTGCCGTTGACTGATACCCAGTTGTTTGAGCTCGACCTGCCGTTGGGTTTCGTGGCCGGTGAGGACAACGCCCCGGCTGTCACCCTGCGCGCCAGCGTGGGCACCCGCGACTACACCTGGAGCGGTCACATCGTCCGAACCCAGGCCGCTGTCGACCAGACCACGCGCCTGATCTACGCCTTTGCCGAGGTGGATGACCCGTATGGCATTTCCGAGGGCTCATCCATGCCGTTGGCGGTGGGTCTGTTCGTGACCGCCGAGATCGAGGGTGCCGGCCAGCGCCAGGCTTACACCATTCCTCGCCTGGCCCTGCGCAAGGATGACGAGGTCTACGTGATCAACGACAACGAAACGCTGGAAATCCGCAAAGTGGATGTGCTGTCTACTTCCGAGGAGCGGGTTTTACTGGCGGGCGGTGTCTCCGAGGGCGAGCAGGTGGTGACATCGACCATCCCGGCTGCAGTCGACGGCATGAGGGTGCAGGCCATTCGGCGTGAAAACGCGCTGGCTTCCACCCAGTAAGCACCAACCAGATCGCAAGCAGAACATAACCATACAGCGACCAGACAAGGGCACCCCGCATGAACAAGTTGATTGAATGGTGGGCGCGTAACACGGTAGCCGCCAATCTCGCCATGATTGGCATCTTCGTCGCCGGCGTCATCGGATTCACCTCGATGGAGCGAGAAATGGATCCGCAGGTCCGTTTCCCCGGCCTGCAGATCGAGATTTCCTGGCCTGGCGCCACGCCCCAGGAAGTAGAGGACCAGATCGTTGCGCGCATTGAGGAATCGCTGCGTGACATGGATGCGATCGAGTGGGTGCGTTCCACTTCCAGCGAAGGCCAGGCTTCCATCAGCGTCCTGGCCGAGTCGCAAGTCGACTTCCCAGGCTTCATGAACGAGGTCAAGGTGCGGATCGACTCGATCACCACCATGCCCCGTGACATTGAGCAGCCGCGCGTCATCCAGTGGGTCAACCGCAACGAGTTCATGCGCGTGGCCGTGCATGGCGACCTCAGTGAGCGCGAGCTCAAGCGCCTGGCCGAAACCCTCAGGCGCGAGGCGGCGCAATTGCCCGCGGTGTCGCTGGTCGAGCTGTTTGGTGTGCGCAGTGAAGAAGTGACCATCGAGGTCAGTGAAGAAGCCCTGCGCCGCTACAACATGAGTTTCTCCGAGTTGGCCGAAGCGATTCGCGCCAACTCCATCAACCAGTCCTCAGGCACGGTCCGCACCGAGGTTGGCGCCTACCAGCTCAAGGTGCGCAACCAGGCCGACACCGAGGCCGAGTTCTCTGACATCATCGTTCGCCAGACACCCGACGGCGGCACCATCCGCGTGGGCGATGTGGCCAACGTGGTTGACGGCTTCGAGGACGAACCCATCCTCGCCACGCTCAATGGCGAACCTGCGGTGCTGCTGCAGGTGATGACCACCGAGATCATGGACATTGTCACCGCCTCGGACTCGATCCGCGCCTGGATCGCGGAGCGGCAGGACACACTGCCTGCCGGGGCCGAGCTGACCCTGTGGACCGATAACGCGGAAGACTTCAAAGGCCGCATGGCGACCATCGGCAAATCGGCCTTCATGGGTCTGCTGCTGGTGATGTTGGTGTTGCTGTTAACCCTGCGTCCCATCGTGGCGTTCTGGGTCGCAGTTGGCATTGCCACAGCCTATGCGGGCGCCTTTGTCTTCCTGCCAACGGTGGGCGTTTCCCTGAACATGCTCTCCACCTTCGCCTTCCTCCTGGTGCTGGGTATCGTGGTCGACGACGCCATCGTGGTGGGTGAGGGCATCCACACCAAGGGACACGAGTTTCCCAACGACTCCGTAAAAGCGGCGGTTGAAGGCACCATGCTGGTCGCCAAGCCAGTGGTCTTCGGCGTGGTCACCACGATTATTGCCTTCCTGCCATGGATCTTCCTGGACAACTCCACCAGCGAATTCACCCGTCACATCACCTGGGTGGTGATACTGGCGCTGGCGTTCTCGCTGGTCGAATCTTTGCTCATCCTGCCGGCTCACCTTTCCAAGATGAAGCCGCGCAAGTACGAGAAAGTGGGTGCGTTCTCGCACTTCCAGATGAAGATTTCCAATGGCATTTCCAGCTTTGCGCGCAACCGTTACCAGAAGATGGGCACGGCGGCTGTGAAGCATCGCTATATCACGCTGGCCCTGTTCATTTTCGTGACGCTGCTTGGTTTCGCCCTGTTCGGCACGGGTTACGTCAAGAAGAGCTTCATGCCGGAAATCGAGTCTGACCAGATCATCATCAACGTCGAAATGCCCGAGGGCGCGCCCTACAGCCGCGCGCTGGAAGTGCTGGCGCAGATGCAGCGCGCCCAGCGCGAGCTGGAGGACGAGGTCAATGAACGTACCGGCGGGCAGGGCAGCCTGATCGAGAACTGGTACACCCGTTCACGGCGCGACAGCGTGATCGCCATCGTCAAGCTGGCGCCGCCCGAGGTTCGCGACATGTCTGCCAAGGATGCCTCGGTTCGCCTTCGCGAGTTGATGGGTGATGTGCCCGATGCCAAGCATGTTTCGGTGCAACACACCCTGAACGACAATGATCCCGGCTTCGAGTTGTCGATACGCCATCCCGACCTGGAAGTGCTGCGCGCAGCCACCCAGGACCTGGAAAACCAGTTGCGCACCTACGAGGCGCTCTACGATGTGCGTAACAACCTCGAGGGCGCATCCGACGAAATCCGCCTGACGCTCAAGCCGGGCACGACCAAGCTTGGGCTGACCCTGGCCGAGGTGAATCGCCAGGTGCGCCAGGCCTACTTCGGCGAGGAAGTGCAGCGCCTGCCGCGCTCCGGCCAGGACGTGAAAGTGAAGGTGCGCTACCCGACCGAGTCACGTCGCTCCATCGAAAGCCTTAAGGATTTCCGTGTGCGCATGCCCGATGGGCGCGCTGTGCCCCTGTTGTCCGTGGCTGACCTTGAATATGCACCGGGTATCAAGCGCATCCAGCGCTGGAATGGTAACCGGGCGGCGCGTATTTCCGCTGACCTGAAGGACGATGTCCGCGGCGACATCATGGATGACCTGAACGAGAACTTCTTCCCCGAGTGGGAAAGCCGTTACCCGGGCATCCAGCGTGGTGCGGTTGGCCAGGCCGAAGGCGAGGCACGGTTCCTGCGTGAAGTCACCGGCCTGTACATGATTGCCCTGTTCGCCATGTACGCCTTGTTGGCGGTGGCGTTCAAGAGCTACGCGCAACCGATCCTGATCATGGTGGCCATACCTTTCGCCTTCGTCGGCGCCATTTTCGGCCACCTGGTGATGAACGAAACCATGGCCATCTTCAGCTACTTCGGCATTGCCGCAGCAGCCGGCGTGGTGGTGAACGACAACCTGGTGTTAATGGATTACTGCAACCGGCTAAGGGCGCAGGGTATCAACGCCTACGAGGCAGTGGTGCGCGCCGGTGTGGAACGCTTCCGCCCGATCCTGCTGACCACGCTCACCACCATTATCGGCCTGACGCCGATGATGATGGAGCGCTCCATCCAGGCGGCATTCCTCAAGCCGGTGGTGATCTCGCTGGCCTTCGGTGTGGCCCTGGCGTTCTTTGTCACCCTGTTCCTGGTGCCCACCATGTACGCCATCGGTGTGGACATTTCCACGGCCACCGGGCGTGGGCGCGACCGGGTCAAAGGTTGGTTCGGCGCCGGTTCAAACCAGTCTGGCGAAAGCGCAAAATCCGACACCTTCTAATTTGTCAACAATGTTGTCATAAGACCGGGCCTGGCCCGGTCTTCTTTTGCGCGCCTGTTTAATGCTAGACTAGCCGGGTCAGGAATTCTGATCCTCATCCCCAACGGACCAGGCAACATCAGGGTCCGTTTTTTTTGTGTTGATATTGAAGGTAAATAACGATGAAGAAAGTACTTGCTTTTGCGCTCCTCTCCTTGCTTTTGAGCGCCTGCGCCTCCAGTGGCACCAAGGACACTGACACCGCTGCCAACGGCGCAAAAACCAAGCGGGTTTGCGAAACCGTGAAGACCAACCAGACCGGCGCCCGCCTGCAGCGCGTATGCCGCGACGTGGTTGTCAAAGAAGCCGACGAGCAGGCAGCAGACGAATCCTGATCACGTTCCCCGCTGGTGTGAGCGGGGCAACTCCCTGTTTTTATAGGCCGCGCTGGATTCCAGTGCGGTTCCCGGCTATCTTCATGTCATGGGCGTGAAGGTACATGTGCTCAGCGAGCAAGCCTCGCTGTTCAATACACTGCTGTCCGAAGTCAGGGACCGCGAGGTGCAACGAGACCGCATGCGGTTTCGTCGCAACCTCGAACGCGCCGGCGAGATATTCGCCTACGAGATCAGTCGCCAGCTCGAGTACCGCGAGCTGGGAGTAGAAACGCCCCTGGGTCAGGCCAGAGGGTTCACGCTGGCCGAACAGCCCGTGGTCGCTTCCATCCTGCGCGCCGGGTTGCCCCTGCACCAGGGGCTGCTCAATTACTTTGACCATGCCGACAACGCCTTTATTTCGGCCTACCGAAAACACGAGGGCGATTCCGACGATTTCGAGGTGGAAGTGGAATACCTCTCCAGTCCATCCGTGGAGGGCAGGACGGTCATCCTGTGTGACCCGATGCTGGCGACCGGCACCTCGATGATCCTTTCCTACAAGGCTTTGCTTTCGCATGGCGCCCCAGCCCATACCCACGTGGTAGCCCTGGTGGCCAGTCGACAGGGTGTGGACCACGCGCTCAGGCATTTCCCCGACAACGCCACGCTGTGGCTGGGCGTGGTTGACGAAGAACTGAACGCGCGCGCCTATATCGTTCCTGGCCTTGGTGATGCCGGCGACCTGGCGTTTGGCGTAAAGAGCGACTGATCACAGAAATTTTCCGATTCGGCGCAATGAACCTGCGGTTTGCCGGGTCAGGTCTATTATCGAGGTCAGAGGCTCGAGAGCGGTCGTCGAGCGCACCCTTCAGGCTGTCTTGTTTTGCCCTGGTTTCGTCATTGCGAATTTCCACAAGGATCGGCATCAGGTGTAAGCTATGCCCTACCACAGAACCGGCTGTACGCCTGTGAAAAGAGCACACATACAGGCCAAGACCGTGCGCACCACGGCAGTTTCCAGGTTGCGCGATTTGCAGCCAGGGGCTTCTATCTGCCTGATTATCCTGTTTCTTTTTGCCAGTCCTGCGCTGATTGCGCAGCAAAGCAGCGAACAGGCTGCTTCCGAGCCGGGGTTTGTAACCCTGGAGGAAGTGGACGATGCGCCGCAGTTGTTCATCCCCCCGGACCCCACGCGGCCCTACCTCGACGCCATCGACCAGATCGAAGAAGAGCGCGGGCCGTATGTCGATACCCTGTCTGATCTGTACCTGGGTCTCGGCGAGGCTTACCTGAACGAGGGCGATTACGAGTCGGCGCGCGATGCCTATCACCGCGGCGTCATGGTGGTGCGGGTCAATTCAGGGCCCAACAGCCCCGAACAGACGAACCTGCTTTACCTCATCGCGAATATTGAAATGATCCTTGATGAGCCCGGCCAGGCCGACAAGATCATGGAGAACATCGAGTTCATCAATACCCAGTATTTTGGCGAGGCCAGCGCCGAATTGATCCCGGTGTATGAGCGCATCTACCATTGGTACGCCACCACCAAGCCACTCGACCCGGAAGAGTCCAAGATGTCCGACTATCGTCGCATCATCGAGCTCACCGAGAGCATGGTTGAGGTCAATGAAGCGGTGCACGGCCCCGGCAGCCTGGAAACCGGGCTGGCGTATCGGCGTAACGCCGAGGCCAATTTCCAGTCCCTGCGCTTTACCATGGCCGAGGAAGACTGGATCCAGCCGCGCATTCTGGTTGGCAGCGATACGCCCTACCAGTCAACGCTGGGGTACGCCGACCAGTCCCCGCGCGACACTTACGGCGACGGCAAGAAGGCCTTTGAGAGTTACATTGCCATTCTCGAGGCGAACCCCGAGGTGACGCCGCTGGAGCATGCCGAGGCGCTGGCGGACCTGGCCGACTGGAGCCTGCATTTCGAGAAATATCGCACCGCGCGCAAGCTCTACGAGCAGGCGTACCAGGTGCTGGCCAGCAGCCAGGAGCTTGGTCCGGATATCCAGGAGTACCTGGCCCAGCCCAGGCCAATGGATTTCGCCGAAATCGAACCGCTGCCGCTGGATGGGGCTCCGCTGGATCCTGACCAGAAACGACTCGACGTTTCCATGACCGTTACCCGCGCCGGTGATGTGCGTTATGTCGAAATTCTCAATCCGCCGGAAGACCTGAGCGCCGCGCAAATTTCGAAATTGAAACGCGAGATGCAGGACATTCCCTTCCGGCCCGGTCTGAAAGAGGGTAAGGCGGTTACAACCGAAGGTTTTATTTGGCAACACGTGTTCCGGGCTGATGTCGAAGCAGACAGCGGAACCGAGGAGATCACATCATGAGACACGCCAGGTGGATACTGATACTTGCCCTGGCCGCACTCCTGACGGCCTGCGCCATGCCGCAGCAGCGTTCCAGTTCACAGTCCAGCTCCAGTTCGAGCTCCCAGAGTTCTTCGAGCAGTTCATCAAGCAGCTCCTCGAGCAGTTCGTCGAGCAGTTCATCAAGCAGTTCTTCGAGCAGCTCGTCGAGCAGTTCGTCGAGTAGCTCTTCAGGACAGCAAGGCTCGCAGGGATCCCAGGGCTCGGAAGGGTCACAAGGGTCACAGGGGTCACAGGGGTCACAAGGTTCCCAGGGATCTCCCGGTTCTCCATCCGGAAGCTCGGGCGGAAGCATGGGCACCGAGGTGGGCGAGCAGTTGCCCTGGCCTGGTGGCGAGATGGGCAGCCAGGGCGCTGGTGGGCTCGATGCGCAGCTCGATGACTCACTGGGTGATTTTGAAGAGACCCTGGCCGGCAGCGCTTCGGGCGGCGGCACAGAGGAAATAGACATTCTTGACCCGATGGGCGGTGGCGCCGGTTCGGGTGAAGGAGAGCCGCTGTACGAAGAAGGCGAGATGGAAGGCGAGGGCGAAGGCGGCGGAATGGAAAACCAGGCGGTTGCTCAACGCGCTGCGGGCGGCGCGCCGGGGGGCGGCCAACAATCAGGCCAGGGCGGCGAAGCCGGCGGCCAGGCAGCCGGTGGCGAACAGGGCGAAGGCGGGGCCGATGAAGGCGAGGATTCTGAATCCGGCAGCCAGAATGCGGCCGGCGGGGCCGGTTCGGGGGCTGGCGGGGGCGCCGAAATGTCGAACCGCGACACCGGCGGCATCGCCGGTGGCAGCGAACCCAGCGAGAGTGGCGTGGTCGAAGTTCCCGAGGATATCGGCGACGGCAGAACCGATGACATCGTCCTGCGCCAGATTCGAGAGGCCGCGATGAACGAGCGCGATCCGGTCTTGCGCGACAAGCTGTGGGACGAGTATCGTCGAATACAGGGAGAACGATAAGCGAATGGCAAACCTCTTGAGGCTGAAATTACGGACTGCGGTGGCGATTTTCCTTGCGCCCATGCTGTTGTGCGCGGCAAATGCCTTTGCGGGCATCGACAAGACCACCACTTCAACCGTACAGCCCATCAAGACGCCATCGCAGCCGATTCCACCAGAGGCTTTGCTTGACGTCGGCATTCCGCCGCTCAACGACGGCCTGCACCTCACCGATGAAGACGACACCGTGTTTCCCGAGGTGCGTTACGCTGAATCCATCTACTTCTCCAACCAGCTCGCCAAGACCATGGAAAAATCCGGCGCCTGGGGGGCGATCCGGGTGGTGCCCAACAGCGAAGTGGTGATGGATGTTTACGTCACCGGCACCATTTTCCAGTCGGACGGGGAAACCCTCGACATGGAAATCGAGGTCTTTGACAGCAGCGGAAAGCGCTGGTTGAAGCAACGCCACCGCCAGGTGGTGGGAAAATACACCTATGACCGGCGCCTGAAGATCACCACCGATCCGTTCCAGAACCTGTTCACCACCATCGCCAACAATGTCCTGCAGGTTCGCGAGGCCATGAGTGAACAGGATGCCGTTCGCCTGCGGCAGATATCAGAGCTGCGATTCGCCCGGGACTTTTCTCCCGAGGCATTCAACGAGTACATCAGTGAAGGCGACAACGGCTTGCTGGAAATCGAGCGCCTGCCGGCGGAAGACGACAGCATTCTCGAGCGGGTGGACAAGATTCGCCAGCGCGATTACCTGTATGTCGACACCATGCAGGATTACTACGACACCTTCTCGCGTCAGATGCATACGCCCTACCAGGAGTTCCGCCGGGCTTCGTATGACTCGGTGGTGAAGGCGCGGCAACTGAAAAAACGCGGCAATCGCCAGATGATTGCCGGCGTGGCCGCGATTATCGCCGGTATTTACGGCCGCACCACGGCCAGCAGTTGGATGCAGATGGATGGCTCCACGGCTACCGCTGCGGCCGGAGGTTACGTGCTGAAACAGGGCCTGGATACGAAACAGAAGTCTGCCGCGCAAACCGAGCGGCTGGCGGAAATGGGCTCTTCCCTGGAGGCGATGATCGCGCCCCAGGTGATTGCCCTGGAAGACCGCACGATTACGCTTACCGGAACGGTGCAGGCGCAGTATTCGCAGTGGCGCGAGTTGCTTCAAGAAATCTATCAACAGGAACGAACCATACCCGGGGCCGGAGCTGGAGCCGGAGCCGGGGCAGGGCAAGGGCCAGAGACAGGGTCAGGCAGTTTCCAGTAGGCTGGAGGGATCTGTAGTTATGCGGGCCAGCCAGTCCTCTCAGTCCAATACGCAGAAGATCGTCCTGATTGTCCTGGGCGTGGTGCTCGTGGGCACTGTTTTCTTCCTTCCCAGCTTTGTCGATGGTCCATGGATCGCGTCCGATACCGAGGACCTGGCCCCGGTACCGGTTCCCTCCGCGGAGACCGTCGCGCCTTCCACCGCTGCCGAGCTCAAGCAATATCGCCAGGATTCGCAGGGCGTGCTTGCGGAAATTGTCCTGATTCGTGACCGACTGGTGGAGCAAAACGTCGAAACCTGGGCGCAAGCCGAATTTCACAACGCCATGGGCAAGGTGGAGGACGGCGATGAGCAGTACAGCTACGGCAACTACGGCGCTTCGTTGGAGCGCTACCGTGACGCGCGCAAGCAACTGCTCATTCTCGAGTCGCTGGGGCAGCGCAAGCTGGCTGACGCAAAGCGCGAGGGATTCGAGGCGATTGAAAACCTGAACCCCGTGGTCGCCGCCAGTGCCAGTGAACTGGCCACTGCGATTGCCGCTGACGACCCGGAAGTACAGCGCCTGGTGGCCCGCGTCGAGACACTGGAGCCGGTTCGCCAGGCGATTGAAACCGGTGACTACGCGCTGGAGCGTGATCGATACCAGGAAGCGCAAGCGGCCTATCGCGAAGCGCTGGCGCTTGACCCTGCACACCAGCGCGCTGCTCAACTGCTGGCCACGGCGAACAACGAGGTAACCGGCGGCGCCTTCCGGGCGCAGATGAGCCAGGGTTTTGCCGCCCTGCAGCAAGGTAATTACGAGGGCGCTCGCGCGGCGTTTAACCGAGCCGGTCAGATCCAGCCTGGAAACCCGGCGGTGGCTACCGCGCTGGCCCAGGTGGCCAACCTGGAGGCGCAAAGCGAAGTCGACCTGGCGCTGGCGCAGGCTGCGCGACTGGAGTCTGACGAACAGTGGAGTGACGCGGTTGCCATCTACCAGTCGCTGCTGGAAACCGATCCCTCCCTGGCCGATGCCAAGGCGCGGCTGCTGCCGTCGCGCATCCGTGCCGAACTGGACCAACGCCTGGTCACATTCATTGATGAACCACTCCTGTTGTCCAACAAGAGCGAGTACGAAAAGGCCCGCAAGACACTCGAGGATGCCCGCGGAATCGGCAACCCTGGCCCGCGCCTCCAGGCGCAGGTCGACGAGTTGCAGACCCTGGTCCAGCGCGCCACGCTGCCGGTCAACGTGGTGTTCGAATCCGATAACCAGACCCACGTGGTGCTTTACCGGGTGGCTGAACTTGGCCAGTTCGCCACAACGTCCATGCAATTGAGGCCTGGTCGCTACATTGCCGCCGGCACGCGAAAGGGTTTTCGCGATGTCCGGGTCGAATTCACTATAACCGGTGAGCCGATGGAGCAAGCCATCGTGGTACGTTGCGAGGAACCGATTGGCTGAGCGCTTGCTGGTGGACAAAAGCCACGATGCGATGCGTGTTGTGAGCTTGAATGTGCATCGTGATGCGCTAACTTTTCTAACCCATCCGGGTTCGCATCCGGAAAATACCCTGAACGCTTGTTGATGCTGGAAGAGACCAAACCACGGCCCCTGGCGGCCACCGACTTTACGCCACTGGACGCACGCGGCGCCAGGCGGCGGTTGCGCGTCTCGCCGCTCTATCTTGGCCTGGGTGTGATTGGCATCGTGGCCGCCGTGATCTTGCTGTACCTGTTTGCAGCCAGGGCGGTTATCTTCAACCTCGACCCGGAAACCGCCAGTGTTTCGGTAGGCGGGCTTTCATTCCATATTGGCAACAACTTCCTGCTGCTGCCTGGCGAGCGCGAGGTCAGCGCCGAGGCCGAGGGCTATTACCCGCTGCAAACCGCGGTGACGGTAGGGCGCCAGGGCACCCAGGAAATTGACCTGGTGCTGGAGCCGCTTCCGGGCCGCCTGGAAGTGAGTTCCGAGCTGGACGAGATCGAGGTATTGATCGATGGCGAACTGGTTGGCATGGCGCCCGGCGCCATCGAGGAGATTTCACGCGGCGCGCACGTTTTCGAGTTTCGCAAGTACCGCTATTTTCCGGAGAGCCGGGAGATTGAAATTGAAGGGCTGGGGCGCACCCAGGCAGCCGAGGTGTCGCTTGACCCGGCCTGGGGGCAAATGGAAATCACCTCCGAGCCAGCCGGCGCAGAAGTGTTGATTGACGGCGAACTGGTGGGCGTCACGCCGCTAACCGCGGAGGTGCTGGAAACCGGCACCATGCTGCAAGTCGCCAAGCGGGGCTACAAGACCTGGGAAGACCAGGTTTTCGTTAAGGCCGGTACCAGCGAAGCCCATCCGCTGATCGAGATGATCGTGGCTGATGGCACGCTGGAAGTGCACAGTTCACCTTCAGGCGCCAATGTGAGCGTGGGGGGTACGTTCCGGGGCACCACGCCAGCGCGTATTGAGTTGTCGCCGCTAAGTGACCACCGCGTCGAATTGTTCCTTGAAGGTTATTCAACCGCTTCTCGCACGGTTCAGGTTGAGCCGGAAGGTAATTCACGAATTGATCTTCAGTTAACACCAATCATAGGCCGCATAGAACTTACCGTTTCTCCCGAGGATGCTGAAGTGCTGGTTGATGGTCGTTCCGTGGGAACAGGCAGTCGTACGCTGTCACTGACCGCCCGCGAACACCAATTGACAGTGCGCAAGAGCGGCTACGAGACCAACAGCCAGGCAATCACGCCCCGCCCGCAACACGCCCAGTCGCTGGATATTTCCCTGCAAACCGTCGACCAGGCGTACTGGGCCACCCGCCCACCAAGAATCAACTCGCCGGTAGGCGGTGGCCTGAAGCTGTTCAAGCCCAACAATACCTTCACCATGGGTGCGCCGCGACGCGAACCCGGACGCCGCGCCAACGAGGCCGAGCGCACGGTGCGGCTGGAAAGGCCGTTCTACATCGGCACCCACGAGATCACCAACGGCCAGTTCCGCCAGTTCCGCGGCGAGCACAGTTCCAGCGCGGTTCGTGGCCAGACCCTCGACATGGACAGCCAGCCGGTAGTCAACGTGAGCTGGCAGCAGGCAGCGATGTTCTGCAACTGGTTAAGCCGCCAGGAAGGCCTGCCGCCGTTTTATATCGAAGAAGGCGGCCGGGTGGTTGGGCGCAACCCCGAATCACACGGTTACCGCCTGCCCACCGAGGCGGAGTGGGCATTCGCTGCGCGGGTTGGAGCTTCCGGCCAGGCGCAGATGTTCCCCTGGGACGGCCAGGTTTACCCGCCGCCCTCGATCGTCGGCAACTACGCCGATGAGAGCGCGGCCACCATTGTCACCTTCGTGCTCACCAACTACAACGACGGCTACCCGGTAACTGCGCCGGTTGGCAGCTTTGCGCCCAACTGGAACGAGTTGTACGACATGGGCGGCAATGTCTCCGAGTGGGTCAGCGACCACTATGAAATCCAGGGGCATTCGGGTGATCCACTGGTCGACCCGCTGGGCCCGGAGAACGGCGATCGTTACACCATTCGCGGGGCAAGCTGGGGCAAAGGTTCGCGCGCCGAACTGCGCCTCGCCTACCGCGATGGTGGTCGCGATGGCAACTATGAGACAGGATTCAGAATAGCGCGTTATGTCGATCGACCGGGGGTACAGCCATGAGGTGGCTACTGATATTGTTGCTTTGTGCGGTTTACGCCTTTGCCATCGCCCAGGACGATGACGCCGAGGCAAGTGACTCGGCCAGCGCCACTCAAGACCAGCAGACAGAGGTTCAGCAAGCCGAGGTTCAGCCCGCGCCAGAGGCTGGCGAAGCGTCGAACGATGGAAGCATTGCTGACGCGGTGGAAGAAAGCGTTCCCCCGCAGCCGCCCGAGGACGATTCGCTTTCCGACCTTGAGTTTGAGCCCGGAGAAGAGATTTCCGAGGATTACCCGGTTCCACTTCCTTCAGATATTTAACTGCCGAGTACCACGACACAGGCCACAACAAGACACAATGAGCCCATGAAGAAAAATTCCAACGAACTGTTTTTCCAACTGGTCGCCCTGCTGGTCGCCGTTATCCTGGTGCACGCCATCTACGTGACCGTGGTGCGGCCCAATGCCGATGCCATCGTCAACCATGCCGCGGAAGTTTCCGCAGCAGGCGGTGACTACGTGGTGCCACGCTCGTTCTTCGTGGTGATCAAGGATTTCGAACAGGAGGCCTGCTTCGTGCTGGCGCTGTGGGCATTGGCCATCATGGGATACAAGTGGCGCACCGCATCGCGCGAATCGCGCATGCTGGAACTGCCGCTGATCTCGGTATCAGAAGGAACCCGAATACTACCCGGGGATGCCGGCCAACTGGCCCGGCCACTGCAGTCCCTGCCCAAGAAACAGCAGGATTACCTTCTACCACGGGCATTAAGCACCGCCTTGTCGCGATTCCAGGTGACTGCTTCGGTGGAATCGGCCACTGATGCTGCAAACCAGGTTTGTGAAACGCAAAGTGCGCGACTCGATTCCGAACTCTCGATGGTTCGCTACATCACCTGGGCAATTCCGTCGATTGGCTTCATTGGCACGGTGCGCGGTATTGGTTCTGCACTGGGGCAGGCGCATGAAGCGATGGCGGGAAATATCGCCGGTGTAACCGCCAGCCTGGGCGTGGCCTTCAACTCGACGTTTATCGCCCTGTTGATCAGCATGGTGGTGATGTTTTTCATGCACCAGCTCGAACTGGTGCAGGAGCGCCTGGTGCTGGACAGCTATTCCTACTGTGAGAATCGCTTGCTGAGGTTTCTTAAATCGGAGCGTACATGACGCTGGCAGCGATTGAGTTCAATGACCAGTCACTCCTGATCCACGCCGAGGACGGCGCCCGGTTCGAGGAGCCCGGTTATGCGCGCCTGACGCCTGATGGCATCGTTACTGGTGAGGCCGCCTTCGCGGTCGCCTGGCGCGAACCGCAGCACATGTACAACCAGTACTGGTGCCACCTCAACCAGACACCACTGGCCAACCAACATCGCTTTGCCCGCCATCACGTTGATATCGCCTTTGCCCAGTTGCGCGAACTATGGCGACAGGTGGGCGAGCCAGGCGAGCTGATGCTGCTGGCGCCCGGAAGTTTTACCCGCGCCCAGCTGTCGCAGCTCCTTGGCATGGCCGGCGCGCTTCCTGCCGAGGTTGTCACGGTGATGGACAGCGCATTGGCAGCCTGTCTCGATATCAAAGGGGAAGCGTTGTATGCCGATTTTCACCAGCACGAGGCGGTGCTCACCGTTTGCCGCGGCGAAGGTGGCACGGTGCGCATCGTCGACCAGGAAATCTTTCCAGGCGCGGGGCTTAACCAGGTGCACAACGCCATCGCCCGCCACATCAGTGACGTGTTGATTGAAAGTTACCGCTTTGATCCGCTGCATTCCTCGGAAACTGAGCAGTCGATTTACGAGCAAATTCCCGGTTGGCTCACGCGGTTGGGTTGGGAGGAGGAAGTTTCGATTCGCCTCGAATCCGACAACGGCGAGTTACCCTGCATCCTGCGTAAGGACGATGTCGAGCGACTGGTGAGTGAGCGCATGAAAGCCTTTCAAACCTTCCTGGGCGAGTGGGACTGCCCCCGCGTGCTGGCGCACAACGCGGCCCCGCTGGCCGGGCTGTGCCGGGAGTTCAGCGAGGCGAGGGTGGCGCGGGCCAGCGCGGCGACACGACGTGCGTTGGCGCACCGCGACGAAATTCGCAGCCAGGTAGACGCGCTGTATCGGATGCGCAAGTTCGAGCGGGTGGAGACCGAGGATGCGCCGGTGGCCGTAAATGGTACGGCGGTGGCCACCCACCTCCTGTACGGCGACCTGGCCCTGCCGCTGGATGCGCCGGTGACCGTGCGCGTTACAGCCGGCGGGCTGGCCATCAGTGAAGAAATCGACGAGGAAGCCGCGCTGACCGTGGTGCTGCGCAACCAGCGGCTCGAAGCGCTGCATCGCTCCGAAGAGGCCGAGTTGCCGCAGTCCTGCGCGCCGGGTGAATCGATTCGGGTGGCCGGGCATGAACTTCGGCTAATCCGGGTGCCTAACGGTTAGGGTACGCGGATATGTCAATGATCAAGAAACGCCGGATGAACGCCTTCAGCCTGTCCTTCCTGGACATCATGGCTTGCGGGTTCGGCGCGGTCACGCTGCTGTTTTTGATCCTGCGTCACAACTTTGCCGAGGAGCCGGTGCCAGACCCCAGCCTGACGGCCGAAGTACAGTTGCTGCAGGAAGACATCTCCGAGGCCGAGGAAGAACGCGTGTTGCTGCTCAACAGCCTCGAAGAGCTGGAACTGGAACTGGTCACCGCCCAGGGCCTGAGCGAGCGTTACATCACCGACCTGCGCGAGGTGGAGGAAAGCATCCAGTCCGACCCGGAAGAGCGCATCGCCATGCTGCGGCGCCAGGTGGAAGAACTTGAACGCGAGACCTCGACGATGGAAGAGGTCGAGTTCGCCGACAAGGTCCGCCAGTTCCTGGGCGATGGCAACCGCCAGTACCTCACCGGCCTCAAGCTGGGCGGCGAGCGCGTGATGATCCTGGTGGATGGCTCGGCCAGTATGCTGGCAGACACGGTGGTGAACGCGGTGCGGCGGCGCAACATGGCCGAAGATCAACGCGTGCAGGCAGCGAAGTGGCAATGGACCGTGCGCACCGTGGAGTGGCTGTTGGCCCAGTTGCCCCCCAGCAGCCGCTTTCAACTCTATATTTTCAATACCGAGGCTTTCCCGGCCGTTCCCGGCAGTGAAGGCGAGTGGATGGACGCGGCCGATTCGCTGGAACTCGAAGACGCGGTGGATGGCCTGAAAGCCTATGCCCCCGACGGTGGCACCAGCCTGCAGAACGCGATCGCGATCCTGGAAGGCTTTGCCGAAAAACCCGACAACCTGTTCCTGCTCACCGATGGCTTGCCCACCCAGGGCAAGGAAGCGCCGAAGAACCACATGGTTACCGGCGAGCAGCGGCGCAGGAATTTCCTCAGCGCGGTCGAAATTTTGCCTGCCGGTGTGCCGGTGAACACCATCCTTTTCCCGATGGAGGGCGACCCGGAAGCCGCCGCGCTGTACTGGCAATTCGCCATGGCCACCAACGGCGCGTTCGTGGCGCCGTCGCGGGATTGGCCCTGAGATGGATGTGAGGTAGCGCAATCATGGCATCAAAGAAACGTCGTGGCGTACGCGAGGCCAGCCTGGCCTTCCTGGACGTCATCAGCTGTGGCTTCGGCGCGGTTGTACTGCTGCTCATCATTGCCCGACTGGGCGACCCCGCAGCGCTGGAGCAGGCCGAGCAGGATCTCAAGGCCCAGGTGCAACAGCTCACCGAGCACCTGTTCGAGGTGCGCGGAGAATCCGTGGTGTTGAACGAAGACCTGAAGTCGCGCAAGGAACAGCTTTCCGACCTGCAAGAGCGCGTTGCGCGCCTCAAGGCGCAGCTGGCCAGCGTGGAACGGCAATCGCGCGAGGTGGCGCAGTCCAAGGCGGTGGAAGAGGCCGAGCTCGAACTGGCTGTGCAGGTGCTGACCGAGGAGATGGAGCGACTGGTGCCTCAGGACCGCTACGTCAACCAGTTGATCGGCGGCATCCCGGTGGACAGCGAATACATCATCTTCGTGATTGATACCTCCGGCAGTATGCAGATGGCCGGCTGGCGGCGGCTGCAGGCCGAGATGATGAACATTCTCAACATCTACCCGGAAGTGAAGGGCCTGCAGGTGATGAACGACATGGGGCAGTACATGTTCCCCGACACCCGCCGGGCGTGGATGCGCGATACGCCGGAAACCCGCCGCCGGGTGCTGTCCGAACTCAACACCTGGGCGCCGTTCAGTAATTCCAGCCCGGTGGAAGGCATACAGGCCGCCATCCAGACGTTTTACCGCCCCGACCGCAAGATCAGCATCTACACCCTGGGGGATGATTTCTCGGGGCGTTCCATCCGCCGGGTGGTGAAAGCGGTGGAAAACATGAACCAGGCGCATGCAGGCGCCAACCGGCTGGTGCGTATTCACACCATTGGCTTCCCGGTGCATTTTCCGCCGGGCAGGACCCCCAGCGAGTCTGCCGTGAAGTTCGCCGCGTTGATGCGCGAACTGAGTTATCACAACGGTGGTACCTTTATTGGCCTGACAGGATTGCAGCCCTGAATTGGGTTACATTGAACGCATGATGACAGATTGGATTACAAAAGCCGGTCTAATGCTTGTAGCCGGCGCCATGCTGACCGGATGCGCCACGTCCGCCAGCGTAACGGTTGATACGAATCGCTTTCCCACAGTGGTGTCACAGCCACGGGATATCAGCGCCGCCATCGTGATGGACCACGAATTCAGGAATTTCCAGGCGCTGCCACTGGAGAAGGTGGATATCACCTTTGGCGCCGCCCAGGTAGACCTGTGGACCAAGGCCTTTGACGGGTTGTTTGATGACGTGCAGATTGTGAACTCCAAAGCAGAAGCCCCACCAGGAACTGACCTGGTGATCATCCCTTCTGTGCAGGAAGTGCAGCTTTCGACGCCCAACCAGTCCTACCTGAACGTGTACGAGGTCTGGATCAAGTACCGCCTGGATATCGAAACTGCCGATGGCGTGCCGATTGATTCGTGGTTCCTGCCGGCTTATGGCAAGACGCCCGACTCTGTGATGCTGTCGCGTACACGCGCCATCGAAGGCGCTACCGTGGTGGCCCTGCGTGACGCCGGCGCCAAGCTGCTGCTCGATTTCTACCGCATACCGGCTGTCCACGTGTGGATTGAGCAAAGACAGCAGGTGGGACCATGAGTTTTTCACGCATTGTCATGTTGCTGGCCAGCGCATCGCTGTGCGCGTGCGCCTCCACCACCACCATCGACGATTACCGGCCCACAACAGAGCTGATCGAGATCCAGTCGCACGAAAAGGTTGCGGTGCTGGGGCGGCGCGACGCCGGCCACTACGAAACCGATACTGGTTTTATCGAATGCCTGGGTAACCAGCTCGATGGATCGCACTTCGACGTGGTGCCCGAACAAGCCTTTATCGACGCGTTGTATCCATGGTTTGAGCCGCGCACCGCGCCAAAAGGAATCAAGCGGTTGCGAAACCTGATGAGCGATCCGGTGGTCAAAGCCAAGGTGGCGCAGGAAAACATCAGATACCTGGTATGGCTGGACGGTGAAGTGGAATCCGCCGGTCACGCTGGCACCATGAGCTGCGGGATTGGGCCGACAGGCGGCGGCTGCTTCGGTTATGCCTCGTGGGACAAAAACGTATTTTTCGAGGCCGTGGTCTGGGACCTGGCCGACCTCACCGAGGAAGCCCGCATCCGGGTGGACTCTGAAGGCACCTCGTACGTCATCGGCATTGTTGCGCCGATTCCGCTGCTCAGCCCCGTCAAAAGCCAGGCCTGCGAGGGCATGGGTGCCAAGCTGAGGTCGTATTTCGCCAAAGAGGTGGGTTGATGCGCCGCCTGCGCAGCAACAGCTTGTGCCTCATCCTGCCCCTGGCCGGGCTGCTGCTGGCTGCGCCGCTGGCGCAAGCCCAGTCCAAGGGCGATCAACTGCACCGCGAAATGCTAACCACCGTGGGCGTCTACGATGACCCGGAACTGGCCGAGTACGTCGGTCGCCTGGTCAGCGATATCGTCTCGGTTTCCGAGATGGCGGGTGAGCACTTTACCTTCACCCTGCTGGACTCCCAGGACGTCAACGCTTTCGCCACCGAGGGCAACTATGTCTATATCAACCGCGGGCTGCTGAACTACATCGGCAACGAGGCGCAGCTTGTGTCGGTGCTGGGTCACGAGGTGGCGCACGTCACCCAGAAACACGTGACCTCGATGCCCACCAAGGCGGGCGGCGCCAAGTTTGTCACCTGGCTGGCGGCGGCGCTGTCGGGAAGCCAGGAGGTCTACCAGGCGGGCATGGCCTATGCCAATTCACTGCTCAAGGGTCACGGCCGCGACAACGAACTGGAAGCGGATGAAACCGCGGCACGCTACATGGTGCTGCTGGGTTATGACCCGGAAGAAATGCTCAACATGCTCACCACCATGAAAGACCTGGAAGTGCTGCAAAAAGACCGCGCCGCCAAGGCCGGGGCTGGGCGCCAGACTTATCACGGCATTTTCGCCTCCCACCCACGTAGCGATATGCGCCTTCGCAGCGGCGTGGCGAAGGCCGAGCGCCTGGAAACCGGTGGCGCTCCCCGCGGAAACGGCGAAGAGCGCTATCGCCAGATGACCGAAGGGCTGGTGTGGGGAGAGAATTTCAAGGAAAAGCAGGCCGATCCCGAGCGCTACTACGACATGAACCGGAAAATCCGCCTGGATTTCCCCGAGGGCTGGACCTATACAGAGAGTTCCAGCGACAGGTCCGTGCAGGGCGGTCCGGCAGAGGGTGGCGCCCGGCTGAGCATGAAGCCGATGCAGCGCACACCACAAACGCCCGAGGAATACCTCTATAACCACCTCAACATGCCGCCGCTGCGAGACGGCCAGGCAATTGAGCCCGCGAGGCTCAAAGGCTATACCGGCATCCTGGAAGGCGAGGGGGGTGAGCCCGACCAGCGCATCGCGGTGGTTTTCTACAAGATGGGCGCTTTCCTTTTCACCGGCGAGGTTGATGACCAGGCTGGTTTCGCAGCGTTCGATGAGCAGTTTATTGAATCGATCAATACGTTCCGGCCCATCTCCAGCCGCGAGATCGCCGGCAAGAAGCCCAAGCGCATCCATTATGTGCGCGCCACCAGCGCTACTACCTTTGAAGCGCTGGCGGCTGAGCTGAAACTGGACGCGATGGAAACCGACGACATGCGCCTGATCAATGGCTATTACCCCACGGGTGAGCCGAAACCGGGTGAGTGGATCAAGATCTTCGTCCAGGAAGCAGAAGAGGCCGAGGAAGCCATCGCCCAGCAGTAGTACTGCGTCCGTTGGCGCAACCGCGCCTGGTCTGGCTATAATCTCGCCTCAAGGGATTTTCTCCAGGGATTGGAATCTGCTTGCAATGCTGCACGCAGGTTGAACAGCTTTTCGGCGCAATCCAGGGGGAAATGATGCCAACCAGGAAAAGAAGGGCGCCACTGCGCCACAAGCTTTGGCTTGCCATTCCAATCCTTCTGCTCTGGTGGGCATTTGTGCACAGCAATAACCTGGGCATGAATGGCTGGCAGCGGATTTCCGATTTTTTCAATGAGGATGACTGGATGGGCTGGATCCATCCGTTTGGCGATTCGGTCAGCCGTGTGCTGGCTGTGGGGCCGTTCGACACCATCGAAGAGTGCCGCGACTACGCCTTTTCGCACCTCGCTCGCGAGTACGACACCTGGGAAAGTGCGCGCTACCTGTGTGGTTTCAATTGTGATTCCGGCGCTCATGAAACGCGGGAAGACGCGTGCGCCGTGCTTACCAAGTAAGTCCAGTCCCAACCCCTGATGAACCCCTGCGGGCGGTGTAAACTGCGGCTTTTGCGACCGTCGGAGCTGCCATGACTGAACACGTAACCTGGATTACCGGCGCTTCCTCCGGCATCGGCGAAGCGCTGGCCCTTGCCTGTGCCCGTCGCGGCCACCGATTGGTGCTCTCAGCGCGGCGCAAAGAAGCGCTTAACAGGGTCAAGCAGGCTTGTATCGCGGCAGGCTCCAGCGAGGAAAGCATCCTGGTGCTGCCCCTGGATGTCACTGATGATGGTGCGATGCCGCAGGCGGTTTCCGATGTGCTTGCCGTCTTTGGCCGCATCGACCTGCTGATCAACAACGCCGGGATTTCACAGCGCTCGCTGTGCGTGGACACCGAGTTGTCGGTTTACCGGCGAATTTTCGATGTCGACGTGATTGGCCAGATCGCGCTAACCCGGGCGGTATTGCCGACCCTGTTGAAGCAGGCGTCCGGGCACATCGCGGTTACCTCGTCCATCGCTGGTAAAGTTGGCGTGCCCTATCGAACCGGTTACTGCGCGGCAAAACACGCGGTCATCGGTTTCTACGACGCCCTGCGCGCGGAATTGGCAAGCAGTGGCATCAAGGTCAGCATCATTCTTCCCGGCTTTGTGCGCACCAACATTTCCGAGGCAGCAGTGACTGGTGACGGCAGCCAGTTCGGACGAACCGACCACAACATCGCCAATGGCATGGATCCGCACGAGTGCGCCGAAATCATCCTGCGCAAACTGGAGCGCGGCGTGCCGGAGTTTGTCGTCGCAACCGGTAAAGAAAAGCACAGCGTGTGGCTGAACCGCTTCTTTCCCGGGCTGATCAGGCGGGTAGTTCCAAAACTGGGCAAGCCCTGAGTAAGCAGGGCCTGCCACTCAAAACCGCGCTAGGGTGTGGACTCGAAACCCTGGTCAAAGAATTCCTCAAACACGCTGTTGTAGGCGCGAATACGGCCGTGGCCGAAGGTGTTGTTGGGCACTGCGCTTCCCGGCACGCCACCGCAGGTTTGCGCGCTGGTCAGGTCCAGGGCGTTGTTCTGGATGCGTTCGCGAATGGTATCCAGTTGGCCGGCGAGGCTGGGGTCGGCTGAAATCATCAGGGCGGTGAGCGCGGCCACGTGCGGTGCCGCCATGCTGGTGCCGTTGAACGAAGAATAGCCCCCGTTACGTACCGAGGATCGAATGCCGCTACCGGGGGCGGAAATGTCGGGCTTCATGCGATTGCTACCATCCACGGTTACCGGTCCGCGGCTGGAGAAACCCGAGGCGGTATCGCTGCTGGTGGTTGATCCCACCGAGAACGACAGTTCGTAAATGGCCGGCTGGTTGGCCACGGTGCTGCAGGCAGAGCCTTCATTGCCGGCTGAAACCACCACCAGGATGCCGGCATTCACAACATTGTTGACCGTCTCGCGCAGCATATCCGGTGTGGCGCAGCCTTCCGACGGCGGGCAGGCCCAGGAATTGTTGATGACATGCGGAGCCATCGCCGGGTTGGGGTTTTCCCCGTTGAGATCGGTCGGCGCGATAAACCACTGGAAACATTCCATGTAGCTGGCCGGCGTGCCGTTACCGGCGTTCATGTTGCGGCAACCGATCCACTTTGCACCCGGGGCAACGCCAATCTGGTTGCTGCCGCCATCATCACCCACCATCGTGCCCATGGTGTGGGTTCCATGGTTGTTGTCATCGCAGGGCTCGGTTGAATCACCGGAACACAGGCCATTGTCGACGTGAATGGAGTCGTGCCAGTTGTAGTTGTGGTCGGCGCTGGCGCCGTTCCAGCCGCGGTACTGGTTGATCAGGGCAGGGTGGTCCCAGTCGTAACCGGTGTCCTGGCCGCCAATGACCGCGCCTTCGCCGGTGACGCCAGCAGCCCACACATCCGGTGCGCCAACCAGGGTTATGTTCCATTCAATGGCATCGGGTGCATCCGGGCGGTCAAAGGCCACGGTGGGCATTTGCAAGGGAACCTCTGGATTGGCGTAAATCCATTCCACGTCGCCTCGTGCCCGCAGTGCGTCCAGGGTTTGCCGGTCGCCGCGCACCCAAATGGCGTTGGTAATCCAGAAACTGCGGTATTCAACGCCGGCGCTGTCAAGGAAATCACGCAATCCTGCCTGGCTGGCTTCAGCGGTTTGTTGCAGGCGTTCAACCATCTGTGTGCGACGGGTGAGGAGATCCGTTTCATTGCGGGCGCTGTCCAGGTCTGCACGCGCCTTCAAGCCGACGATGAACTCAGCGCTGCCGCTGCGGTTGAGTTGGTCGTTTACCCACGGGTCGACGCCTACGCTTGCCAGCGTGAGGGCAGGCGCGAGCAGCAGGGTCATCAGCGCGAGTTTGATCACTGCATGGCTGCGGGCGAATACAGCGGTGGAAAGCAAAGACTGGTTTGTCATGGGTACTGCGTCCTTCCCTGGAAATGGAGGCTTATGAAACTGGTGTGTAAGTATCCCTGCTGGCCGGCCATTGGGCAAACTATTCCGTTGCGGCGCATCGCTGCCGCTGGGCAAAAGGGGCAGGCCTCGAAACCTGGCGCGGCGCCAGTTAAGATCGTGACTCGCTGACTCCGCCCCATGCCGCGCAGGCCCATTCATGACCCAACAGTTCGCCGCAACCGAATCCCTGGTCGACGCCCTGCTTGAAAGAGTTGGCAAACGCGTGGTGATGGCCCTGCCACTGGGCGTGGGTAAACCCTGTCATATCGTTAATGCGCTGGTGGAGCGCGCCATGGCCGATCCTTCGCTGGACCTGGAGATCTTTACCGCGCTGACGCTGGAGGCGCCGCGACCAGGAAGCGAGCTCGAACGGCGTTTCATGGAGCCGGCTCGCAAGCGCCTGTTTGGCGACTACCCGGAACTGGCTTACACCCGGCCCAGGCGGGAAGGGCGCTTGCCGCAAAACATACGCATCAAGGAATTCTTTTTCCTCGCCGGCAAGTGGTTGGGCAAGCCGGGTGCCCAGGCCTCGCACATTTCGGCCAACTACACCCACGTGCTGCAGTACATGATCGATACCGGGGCCAATGTACTGGCGCAACTGGTGGCTCGCCGCCAGGAACCCGGGGGAGTCCGCTACAGCCTGTCCAGCAATACCGACCTGAGCATCGACCTGCTACAGGCCCGCCGTGACGGCCGTGCCAGCTTCGTGGTCGCCGCCCAGGCCAACAGCGAAATGCCGTTCATGGGTGGTGATGCGCTGGTGGATCGCGACGAACTCGATCTTGTGCTCGACAGCCCGGAAACCGACTTCGAGCTGTTTTCCGCACCACGCAGGCCGATCACCAACAGTGACCAGGCGATCGGCCTGCATGCCGCCCGGCTGGTTCGCGATGGCGGCACCCTGCAAGTGGGTATCGGATCGATCGGCGACGCGGTGTCAGCGGCATTGATTCTTCGTCATGAACACAACGACGCGTTTCGTCAACTGATCAACACGCTTTCTACCGGTGATGCGGGGCGATTCAGCGACTGCGGGCCGTTTGAGCAGGGCCTGTACGCCTCCAGCGAGATGTTCGTGCATGGCCTGCTGGAGCTGGTCGACCACGGCGTGATTCGTCGCAGCGTGGACGGCGCACTGGTGCACGCTGGCTTCTTCGTCGAAAGTCGCGAATTCTACCGGCGCTTGAACGCGATGGACGATGAACAGAGGAGTCGGTTTCACATGACCTCCGTGTCATTCACCAACCAGCTGTACATTGACGAAGAGGCCAAGCGCGCGGCCAGGGTGAAAGCATGTTTCATCAATAACGCGATGAAGGCGACGTTGCTGGGTGCGGTGATTTCCGATGGCCTTGAAAACGGCGCAGTGGTGAGCGGCGTGGGTGGCCAGTTCAACTTTGTCACCCAGGCTTTTGCCTTGCAGGACGCTCGTTCGGTGCTCACCCTTGCAGCCACCCGGCGCTCCAGGGGCAGGCTCGAGTCCAACATCGTGTGGAACTATCCACATGAAACCATTCCCCGCCACCTGCGCGACATCATCATCACCGAGTACGGCATAGCCGACCTGCGTGGCAAAACCGATGCCGAGGTGATTGCGGCGATGCTTTCGGTGGCCGATTCCCGCTTCCAACCCGGCTTGCTGCAGCAGGCCAGGGCAGCAGGAAAGCTTCCGCGCGATTTCGAGATTCCGGCGGCGTTCACCAATAACCTGCCGGAAAGGGTGGATGAGGTCATCAACAAGGGTCGCAAAGACGGGCTATTGAGCGTGTTTCCCTTCGGTACCGAATTCACCGCTGTGGAACAGGCGCTGCTGCCGGCGCTGGGCCTGCTTTCAGAGGTTTCCCACTCCCGGCGTGCGCTGGCGGGCCTGGTGATGAAGGGCTGGGCCGCTCGAAACAACGAAGCCATGAGGCCGCTGTTGCAGCGACTGCAGTTGGAACAGCCCAGGGGTTTACGAGAGCATGTATACCGGCTTTTGGTCGCCGGTGCGCTGGAGTCTACCGGGGCGGCCTAGCGTGCGCCGGCCGCATGGAAAGCATCAGGCGCTCTGGAGTTTCCAGTCGTAAACCGCGACGGTGCGCCCGCACTTGCGGCACTCGAGGATGGTCTTGCCTTCGTGCGCCAGCGTTTGCGCGCTGTCGTCGCGTTTGTACCACTCGTGAATGCAGGCGGTATCGTCGTCATCATCAAGTTCAATCTTGATGGCGCCGACCGTCGTGGTGCGCTCTTCCAGGCCAAAAGAGAACTCGTCGGGCATCTGGAAGCCCTTGGCGTTGGATGATCGATCGGGCAGTGACATAACCTGTCCTCCTTGACGGGCTAATCGGCGTCGTTAGGCTGGGATAGTTTATCCCTGACGCGGCAATTCTAGTATCCGCAAGCGCCGGCTTGCAAGCACAGCCGGGAAGCGAAATCGACCGGTGGTCCTCTCCGTTTCGCAGCGGTCGCGGCAATCCGGTCACTTCCGTACATATTTAATCTCAAGCGATTCAACTAAAATGCCCCCACTGCCCTGGCTTTGGTGACTCTCTTGCGTCTGGCTTTTCTCTTCATCCTGTTATGTTTCGCTGCCTCGCTGGAGGCTGCGACTTCCTTCGAGTCTTTGAGCGGCATGTATTACGACCCCGAGCATGACGGCGAAGGCTTCGTAATCGACGTCAACGGTCCCGACAGCGCCGCGGTGTACTGGTTTACCTATGATGATGAGGGCCGGCAACGCTGGTTCCTGGGGGTTGCCAGTTTCGACGGCAGCGGCTTTGACGTGGATGAGTGGACAGTGACCCGGGGCGCCCGTTTTGGCGGTAGTTTCGACCCCGCCGAAGTGGAGTTTGCCGTGGCCGGCAGCGCCCGCTTCGAAATCAATGGTTGCAATGCACTTGCCCTGGATTACACGATTGACGGTGTCAGTGGTTCGCAGTCCCTGGTAAGGCTGGCCAGCGTGGCCGACACCGATTGCGCTGCCGGTTACGATTTTCGATCAGGATTGAGCGGCAGCTACTTCAACCCCGGGCGCAATGGCGAAGGCGTGGTCCTGCATGTCCATCCGGGAGGCCGGGCCACCGGCGTGTTTTTCACCTACAACGCCGATGGCGGGCAGATGTGGGTGATGGGCATCGGCGCCATCAACGGCGGACAACTCACGCTGGAAGACGCATTTACAACTTCGGGTGGACGTTTCGGCCCGGAATACGACCCCGCACAGGTCGACTACCATTCCTGGGGCGCGCTTTCCGGTGAACTGACCTGCGATTCGCTGCAGTTCAACTGGGCGCCGCAGGATCCGCAACTGGGCAACGGCGGCTCGTCCATGCAACGCCTGACGCGTATTGCCGGGCTTGGCTGCGACGAGGGGGCGGTGTTCCAACCCGAGGCGCTAGCCTGCGGGGATTTTCAGCGTTCCGTGCTGAACGTTGAGTTCTTCAACAACCAGGCGGCGAACGGCCTGCTGCCTAACCATGAATTCGGACCCGCGGCGGATTGTGCGCCCGCCCATCACCGGTTCGAGGCCGGGTTGTCGTTTCCGCTCGACCACTTTACAGCCAGCGCGTCGCCATTTACCGGCAACACCGTGTTTCCCGATGTCACCGTGCATTTCACAACCGTGGGTGACTACCTGGTGCCGGTCGAGCCCGGACTGCTGTGGCCGAAAGGGGCTTCGCCGTGGCATATCGTGTTTTCCGAGGGGCGGGTGTGGTCGGAGCCTAGTGACGGCGCCTGGTCCCGCGCCGCGGTGCCCTTCACCCTGTCTCACGTGCAGTGGAACGCGGCGCACCACGGCCTCATGACCTTCCTCTACAAGGGCGATGCCATTTCGCCGGTGCACTTGCAGATCATGCAGGAAAATGTGCCCTGGGCGGATCCCTGGGATGCCTGGGCGGTTATGATGGCCGACCGGGTTGAGTCCGATGCCAGCGCCGCTTACCAGGCCGAACGCCTGTTTCGTCGCGACCTGGCCACGCGTCTCGCGGTTCGCCCGTGGGAGGAATTCGTCGCCACTTTCGGCGTGGCCACCAGCAACCTGGTCACCCGCAGCGTGCCAGCCGAATCGATCAGCCAGGGCGGTGTCGCGGTCGGAGACGAGCTGTTCCTGCACCCGGGCTACAGCCGCGGCGGTGCGCACCCATTCCCGCAGTCCATGCGCCACGGTGCGTTTTCGGTGAGCAAAACCGCGGGCGGCGCCGTTGCCTTGCTGCGTTTGGCGCAAAAGTATGGCGCCGGGGTGTATAACGAGCGCATCGCCGACCACGTGCAGGTGACGGCCAGCCACAACGGCTGGAACCAGGTGACCTTCGGTGACGCGCTTTCAATGGTCACCGGTATTGGCGACAACTATCCGGATGCGAACGCCAACCAGACCTTCGCCGACGAAAGCGATGAGGGCAACCCGCACTGGCACCTGTTCAACTACTCCCTGTGGCTGGAAGACCGCCTGGACGGTGCGTTCAGCTTCGGCAACTATCCCTGGGGCCCTGGCGAAGTAATGCGTTACAACTCGTCGCAAACCATGGTGCTGGCGGTTGCCATGGACAACTACCTCAAGTCGAAAGAGGGCGCCCAGGCAGACCTGTGGACCATGGTGAACGAAGAAGTTTTCCAACCGCTGGGAATCCGCTGGTTACCCTCCATGCGCCTGCGCGTGAACGCGCAAACACCGGCCGCGGTGCCGCTCGGTTGGGGCCTGCTGATGAACCCGCACGATGCGGTGCGGGTCGCCCGCCTGCTGCAAGCCGGGGGTGAGTGGAACGGTGAGCAACTGCTGCACCGGGCGCTGACCCGCCGCGCCATGCGTATGGATAACGACAGCGCCTGGAGCACCAACCGCAGCCTGCAATACAGTGGACCGGGACTCTACAGCGTGGGTTATCGCGACGGCCTGTGGTCGGCCCAGGCGGGTTCTGGCTGCAACTCGCTCGCCTCCCACATGGAAGGCGTGGGGGGCAACTTTGTCACCATGATGCCTGGCGGGGTTGTGCTGTTCCTGTTCGCCGACGGAAATATCTACGACGCTGGTGCATTGATCAGCGCTGGCGCGCGGATCAGCGAGGGGTGCGACTGGAGTCCATAGCCGGGTTGGCCTGGGTCTCTCGTTTCAGCAGCCAGACCAGGGCCAGGCTGATCACCACCCCGATGGCCGCAAAGGCAGCGATAAACCAGAAGTAGTACTGGTGCCCCTGCAAGCCCGGAGCGCTATCCAGCAAGACACCGCCGATGTAGCTGACAAAGATGTCCGGGGTGTAACCCAGTACCGAGATCAGCCCAACCGCGGTGCCTGTGACCACCACCGGAACGCGTGATTCCTCCAACAGGGCGTAATAGAGCCCACGAAGGCCAAACGCAGCACTGCTGCCTATGAGGATGTTGACCAGCAACACCCACTCCAGGCTCGGCTGGGGGGTGAGCAGGGCGAAGATGACCTGGGAGAACAACAGGGCGCAAAAACACAGTACCGTCATGCGCGATACCAGGAAGCGGTCGCCCAGGAGACCGGCTGCAAGTGCAGCCACGGGGCGCATCCAGGCGCCGATGGCGGTGATACGCGCGGCTTCGACATCGTCAAGGCCGAACCCCTGCACGGCGTAAAGCGAGTAATTGTCGAACCCCTTGTAGCCAACGTAAGCGCAGATCACCACCCCGGAAATCAACCACACGGCCGGTAGCTTGAGCACCTGGCGGACATGCGCCCAGACCGACTCCCGGTGCGGATCCCAGTGTTCGCTTCTCTGTTCGTTGGCGGCGCCGTCCTTGAGTGCGAACCACACGTAAACGCCTGCCAGCGCCGTGACCAGCGTGTAGCCGTGGATTACCAGGCGAACGGCCTGCTTCTTGTCTGCGAAACTGGCGCTTGCGAAACCCTCTGGAAAAAGCAGCGCGAAGGCGGCTGCGCCGATGGAGGCCAACACCGCCGCCAGCACCCCGCGACCGGCTTCCAACAGTCCGTAGGCCCGGCCCTGGGTTTCGCTGTCTCCCCACTCACGCGTGGCGCGGATCAGCGCCGCCCAGAACAGCAGGATGGTGGTGATGCCAAAAAAGCCCCAAACCAGGATGGCGCCGCGCGGGCCGGGCAGGGTGGACATATAAAGACCGCCTGCGGCGGTGGTCCACAGGGATACGGCCAGCAGCTTGCGCGCCGAGAAGCGGTCGGCCAGCGGCCCGCCAGGAAAGTACGCAAGCATGGCAATTACGCCGTAGATTGCCTGTGCGGTACCCAACTCCGTGTTGGTCAGGCCAAAAGTCTCGAGCACGCTGGAGCGAAAAAACCGCGTGACGTGGAAAGGCAGGGCGTAGACCG
Source organism: Gammaproteobacteria bacterium (assembly GCA_030428105.1). Classification (GTDB taxonomy): domain Bacteria; phylum Pseudomonadota; class Gammaproteobacteria; order Xanthomonadales; family SZUA-36; genus JAUIBE01. The sequence continues at coordinate 207,402 of JAUIBE010000001.1, read as the reverse complement.
CCTCGCCGGCAAGGACCAGGCCCAGCATGTACAGCGCGCGCTGGCGGGGAGTGGGGGAAGGGTTCACATCAGGGTCGCGGGAAATTTGCGCTCACCTTAGCACAGGCCTTGCAGGGGTTTTTCAAGCCTGCGCCGGGTGGGTCAGGATTCTGAATAGCGATAGCCCAGGCCGTAGACCGATTCGATGGGCTCTACATCCGGCGCAGCCGTCTTGAGCTTTGCGCGCAGGTTCTTGATGTGGGTGTCGACGGCGCGATCGCTGACCACCCGGTAATCGCTGTACATCCGGTCGAGCAACTGGGCGCGTGACATCACTCGCCCGGGGCGCTGGGCCAGTGCTTCCAGCAAGGCAAATTCCACCGCTGTCAGTTGAAGCGCTTCACCGTTGAAGGTGGCAAGGTGACGCTCGTGGTCGAGTTCCAGGCCGTGGATCGAGGGCCGTCCCGCCGCGCCGGCCCTGCGCAATACCGCCTTCACACGCGCCACCACCTCCCGGGGCGAAAACGGTTTGCAGATGTAGTCGTCCGCACCCAGTTCGAGTCCCAGCAGACGGTCAATTTCCTCGACCCTTGCGGTCACCATGATGATGGGAACCTCGCTTTGTGCGCGCACCTGTTTGCAGACTTCCACGCCGTCGATGCCCGGTAACATCAGGTCAAGCAGGATCAGCTCCGGCGCATGGGCCTTGAAGGCCTGCATGGCCTTGTCACCCCGGTCGATCCACGTGCACTGGTGGCCATGAGCCGCGAGATACTCTTGCAGCAAAGCAGCAATCTTTGGTTCGTCTTCGACAATCAGGATTCGGGACATCAGTTCATTCAAGCTGGAAGCAAAACATGCACGCTCAGGCCGCCGTTGTGGTTGCTTTCGGCCCAGATTCTTCCACCATGGGCTTCGGCAATGCTGCGGCAGATGGCCAGCCCCAGCCCGCTTCCGCCGCTGGTCCTGGCGCGGCTCGCTTCTGCACGGTAGAAGCGCTCAAACAGCTGTTCGCGAACCTGGTCGCTGACCCCGGGGCCGTCATCGGCAACGCTGAGCAGTGCGCCGTCGTCCTGGGGGATGGCTGACAGCGTTACCCGGCCATGCTCGCGGGTGTAACGCCCGCAGTTCTCCAGCAGGTTGTTGAGCAGTTGGCGAATACGACCGGCGTCGGCGCGAATGGGTACGGCCGCTTCGACGCAAAGGTCCAGGTCGATATGGCGCGCGCCAAGGCGTTCGCGATAGGCTTCCGCCGCTTGCTGGGTTAGCGCTGCCAGGTCGATATTGCCGCGCTCCAGGTTCAGGGCCCCGGCATCGGCAAGGGCGAGTGACTGCAGGTCATCTACGAGGCGGGAAAGTTGTTCCACTTCGTCAGCCAGTGATGAAAGGGTGTGGTCGTCGGGTTTTCTGAGGCCATCGCGAATGGCTTCGATCTCGCCCTTGAGAATGGCCACCGGCGTGCGCAGTTCGTGGGCAATGTCGCTCATCCAGCGGCGCCGGGCAGAGCGGTTTTTCTCCAGGGTCGCTGCCAGGTGGTTGACGTTTTCGGCGAGGCGGCCAATTTCGTCGAGGCTTTCCACTTCTGCACGGCGCTCATACTCGCCGCGGGAAAGGCCATCGACGGTGGCGTCCAGCCGCGCCACCGGCCGGCTCAGGTGGCGCGCCAGCGCGTAAGACAACAATGACACCAGGCCCAGCGCCACCAGCAGGGCAAGCAGGTGCGCCTTGACCTGGCCCTGGAGAAAGCGGCTGACCTCTGGTGGACGTTTGTGGCGAATCGGCGCGAACCCCACCCAGCCGACGGTCTGGCCGTCGACTACCACGGGTTCAAGATTCATGCTGCGGGTGTCGGGGTTCGCTTTACCGTGGTGATCCGGGGGCGGACCGGCGATCACCTGCTTGTCCGGATCGAGCAGGAACAGCCGGTCGCGCAGCGACAAGCGGTCGAGGGTTCTAAGCCAACGGAGTTCTGGTTCGGCCCCTGCGCGGGCGCCTGGTGGGGGCAGAGCCTGCCGGTGACGTCCTTGCCTTCCGCTCAGCTTCGAACTGCGCTGCAGGATGCGGTGCCAGTTATCGGGGTCCTGCTCGAGGAATTCCCAGCCTCCACGGTGCTGGTAGATCACTGACAGCGCGGGCGCCAGGTGCCCGAGGATGCCACTTTCCTGGCGCTCCAGGAACTGGGTAAAGCCGCGGTCCAGGCTGAGCCGCGTGATGATCAGCACGATCAACAAGGCCAGCACCACTGCCGCTACCTGGGCCAACATGATCTTGGCGAAGAGGCTCTTCATGGCGCCATCGTGCATGGCCGCGAAGTGGCGTTCAAGTCAGCGGCGCAAAGTTCACAGTTTCTCCACAATTTGTCCGCATTCAGACAGCAACATGTAAACCGTGGGTCGAACGGCGACCGTAAACGAAAGCCCGATCGGACCACTTTGTTTTGGACCAATGGACAAGGAGCTGATATGAAACTCGATATTCGAAAAGTTGCCCTGGGGGCGGGCCTGGCAGGCCTGCTGTTGTCGACTGCCGCCATTGCCGGTAATCCAGGCCACGAGCGCGGAAAAATGCACGGCAAGTTTGGCGCTGAACACCAGCTGGCACGCATGCAGCGAGCCCTGGATCTCAGCGATGAGCAGTCACAGGAACTGCTGGTGATCCTGCAGGCCGCCGAGGAAGAGCGTCGCGCCACTTTTGAGCGTGTCATGGAAGAGGCCAAGCCAGAGATTTGCGCCCAGCGGGATGCAACCCATTCGGCGATTCTGGATGTGCTGACCGTCGACCAGGCCGAGGAGTTCGAAGAGGTGCTGGCCGAGCGAAGGGATCGCTTTCACCAGGATGGTCGCCGTGGCGGCATGCCTGACCTGAGTTGCGACTAGGTTTCGGCCGGGGTTCATCCAGGCCAGTGCCTGTCCGGGATGGCCCCCGGTAAACCAGGCCGGGGCGGCGAGCGCTGCCCCGGCCAATTACTTATCCCTTGTCTGGAATGTCCACCGTGCCCTTGACCCCGCGCGAGTCGATGCTACCGCTGCCGTCGCGAACCACGCGGAAATCACCGCCGATATTGTTGGCGACGATATCGCCGGAAGAGTCGCGTTCCACCACGAAGTCATCGCGCACATCGCGAAAGCGAATGTCACCAGAACTGTCACGCTCGACCACCACAGCACCGACAATATCCCGACCATAGATGTCGCCGGAACTGTCCTGGCGCACAATCACGTTTCCGTCGATATCCACCAGGTCGATGTCGCCCGACGAATCGTTCAGAACCACGTCGCCGCGAACGTCTTCAACCTCGATGTCGCCACTGCTGTCCTTGATCTCCACCGGCCCGGTGGAAAGTATTTCCATATCGCCGCTGCTGTCACGGACTTCCAGCTGGATGTGGTCGGGAACCACCACGCGTAGATCCATGTACACGTAGTTGTTGCCGGCCCAGCTCCAGTTGTCGGCGTGGCTTGGCAGGTTTACAGCGATTTCTGCGCTGCTGCCGCCTTCGGTGAAAATCTCGGTGTCGTCCAGCCACTTCTCCTTGGAAGCGCAAACCTTGCCGGTCGCCACGGCCGTGGTGCGCCCCGGGCTGCCTTCCACTTCCAGGTCGCCCGCGGCGGCGAGTATGGTCAGCCTGTCGCTGCCGGACAGGTCCAGTTCGGTTTCGATGGTGCGCTCGTGCTTGCAATTCCAGGCTTGCAGGTTGCCTGCGACCAGCACTGCGAACAATGCCAGGTATCTACTCATATCCGATTCTCCCATGGTGTTTAGGCCAGCTTCGTAAACTATTGGATGCACGTCATGTGCCGAAGGTTACAATTGGGTTATGAATCAGTCAGTGGCATTGCTGTTCGTTCGAATATTCATCTACATGCTGGTGATGGGCGCGATGGCTCACCTGGTGATGATGGAAGGCTATCGTGACCAGACCGGCGCAGAGTACAGCGAGCAATCGCTGGTGGAATGGCTGGAAAGCATTTCAGCATTGCTGGCCAGCGCCTGCTTCCTGGGCGCGGCGGTGATCAACCGGCCTTTGCGGGCAGCGTGCATCATGCTCGCGGCGCTGACCGCCATGATGTTTATCCGCGAGGCGGATTTTTTCCTGGACGCCGTGTTTGATGGTGCCTGGCAGTCCCTGGTAGCGGTTGTGTTGTTAACCACGGGCCTGTATCTGTGGCGCCAGCCATTATCGATTCGTGACTCGATCCTGGCCTACGCTCGTGAACCCAGTTCCGGGGTGATGTTGGCCGGTATCCTGGTCACCATTGTCTACTCGCGCCTGTTCGGGCGCGGCAGCTTCTGGGAAGCGCTGATGGGTGATGGTTACCAGCGCGCGGTCAAGAACGCGGTGGAGGAGGGGACCGAACTGGCCGGCTACGCGCTGATGTTTATCGCAGCGGTGGAACTGTTGCTGGTCTGCCTTTCTCGCCGGCGGAGCGGTCTCGCCAACTGACTACTGCGCTGACCCGGCGTCATCGCGCGCCAGCAGTTGACGCTTGATGGTTTCGCTGCCCAGGGTTTTGCGTAGCTCGGAGGCAGCGATCAGGGGAACCAGGATCAGCAACATCACCAGGTCGGGCGCCAGGTTCTCAAGCAGGCTGTTGCTGGTAAATTCCGCCCATGTCTGGGCCAGTGACTTTCCATGCGCCAGCCCAACCAGCCATTCTTCAAGCCCGGTTAGCGCCAGCAGGATCACGAACATCGCCACCGTTCTGCGGACGATGCGATGGAGCATGGTTGGCCCCATCTTGCGGGTGCCAAACTTGATGGCGTCGCCGATCAGGATGAACTTGCCAAGCACCAGCGCCTTGATGATGGCGGTTCCGTAGTGAAGCGCGTCGATGCCATGTTGTTGCAGAACAGCCGCTTTCCATAGCAACAGCACAATAAAGCACAGGTAGAGGTAAGCCGTTACCAGGGCATACTTAACCAGTTCTTCCTTGAGGCGTTCCTTGACCGATGGTTTTCCTTCGCTGTCGGCTTCGCTCATGGCTGCTGTTTCCCGTTTGTCGAGTTGGTTCCAGTCAGTACGTTCTGCCTAGAACTTGGCGATGTAGTTCTTGCCTTCCATGCAGGCGCTGAACGCTTTCTTGAAGCCGTCAATCTGGCCCTGGGTAGCGGCCTGTTGCTGTTCGGTTTGCACCGCCACCTGTTGCGACGCCTCTTCCTTGGCGCGACGCGCATGGCGGCGGCTGGCGATCAGGCCAACCCCTGCGCCCCAGGCCGCACCCTTGCCGGCGTCGTCATCAGCGATCTCTCCAACCAGTGCGCCTACCGCGGCGCCACCCACGGCGCCCTTGGCGCCCGCGCCTTTGCCCGACTGCGCAATTTCTTCCTGTGCCGCCTGGCCCTGTTCAGCGGTGGCGGCCTGTTGCTTCTGGGCGTCGAAAGGGTCGGTGCCGGTGTTGGAAACTGCCCAGTTGTAACAGGCGGCCTCGTCTTCCGATTGCTGTGTTGCATTCTGGCCCTGGCTCGGAAACACGTAAATGCCCAGGGTGCCAGCCAGGGATTTTTGACCGGTTGCAGGTTCCTGGGCCTGGACAGTGGAGGCGGCCAGCGTTGCGAAAAGCAGGGTGGTAATGACTGGTTTCATGAATAGCTCCTTGATGCCTAGCTGTCAGCCGGGGTGCAGGCGGCGAAGACGGTAACGCTCGCGCCATCGGATGCCGATACAAACGTTGCATCGCCGTTGTCTTCATTGACGTACAGGCTGAATGCGCGGCCTTGCTCCACACCCTGGAGGATGATCTGGCCGTCATCACGCGCCGTGGAGGCGGCGGTTGTCTCGCGGTTTTCGCCGCTGGCCTGGGTGGTGGCAAGCTTGCCGGTGCGGGTATCTACCTTGATAAACCTGGGAATGTTCAGGTCAGTAACGTGCACTGCCATGCAGCCCTCGTCCTGCAGGCAAATGTCGCTGCTGAGCGTGGAGCACAAGAGGTGGCGCGCGCCAGAAAGGCTATCCGCCTGGACGCTGGTCGCGAGCAGCAGGGGCAATGGGGCGAGTAGGCAGAACAGTTTCTTCATTTTCATTTCCTTTGGCCTGGTTGGGTGCGCCGCCTGGTTACCAGCCGAAGATGTAGCTGACGGCATAGAGATCATAATCGCCTCCGCTCCTTGTTGCGACCCCGGTACTGTAAGAAAGCTTGATGGCGTGGCGCCGCTGGACGGGAAACACCAGCGTTGCGCCCAGGCGCGAGTTTCGTTGCAGATCCTCGCGCCGTTCCGGGCCAAGCTGGCTTTCCCCGCCGTAATAGTAGTTTGCGTCCAACGATGCCCAGAATCCTGGCCTTATGCGCCGCACCAGGTGAACCGAGAGCGAGGCGACCGGATCCTGTTTGCGGGTTTGGCCGAGAAAGTCATCATTGTCCTCGAACAGCCAGAGCCCCACGTCGGTTTCCAGCAGCCATTTTGGGTGTATTGGCCAGATTGCGCCCAAACCCAGCTTGGCCGCCCAGCGGTTGGTGCCGGCGTTGATCAGGCGATTGTCGTCATAAGCGCCAGTAGGCGGTTGGAGCAGGACGCTGGCGCCAATGATTGGCCTTGGCTTGGCGCGCAATGCCTGGAAAGCCTGGCGGTCCATGGTGGGCGCACCAAGCAGGTTGATGGAAAACTGGATGCGGGAATCAGCAAAAGCGCTGAGGTTACGCTCACGGTCGATGCCAGCCACCGTGCCGGTCGTCTGGCCATCGATCATGGGCACGGCGAACTGGAGGTTGGCGGTGCGGCCAAGCACGCTGAGCGTTCGCTGGTAAGCCAGGTTGAGGGTGTTCAGCCTCGAATCAACGCCGGTAATAGGAAGGGTGGGGTCGGTCACCACGTCGCCGGTGGAATACTGGTATCCAATCACGACAACATTGGTGCCGTTGGGCGCCGGCCAATACGCCCGGGGCACCAGTTCTTGTGCGGCACACAACACCGGGGCCAGGCAGAGCCCCACGGCGAACAGCGATCTCAGCCACATTGCCTGCGTCCCTCAGCGGATGTCTCAGGTCAGGGGAAGCCCGGCAAACCAGCCGGCGAACCAGAGGCCTGCATGACTTGGGTCGGGGTTTACGGTGGCTTGTCGCATGGCGGCGCTCCGTTTGTCGATTGTTCGCGCATTCTAGCAGTCGGCGGGGCGCTTGCCTTACCTATAATTCGTGGTCATGAACACTTCAAAATTGCTTCAAATGCTTTGCGCGCTGGGCGCCCTGCTGTGGCTTCCGCTGCTAGCCGACGATGTCACGCCACTGGAAAACCAGGTGCGCGAGACCGAGCAGGCTTTTGCCCAGACCATGGCCGACCGGGACTTCGCTGCATTCCAGGCTTTCCTGTCGGCGGAAACCATTTTCTTCGCGGGTGAGAACCCCATGCGCGGCGCAGCCACCGTTGCCGAGGCCTGGAAAGGTTATTTCGATGGCGACCAGGCGCCGTTCTCGTGGCAGCCGCGGACCGTGGTCGTGCTGGCGTCCGGAGACCTCGCGCAGAGTTCGGGCCCGGTGTTCGACCCTGCGGGCAACCAGGTCGGAAACTTTCACTCCATCTGGCGTCTCGAAGACGACGGCGAGTGGCGAATCGTTTTTGACAAGGGTTATCCGCATTGCCCGCCGCCGCAGCAACCGCCGGGGGATTGACGTTCGCCCGGCCAGCCGTCAGCATCGCAGCTTTCCCGCAAAACGGCGAAACCGATGAATGAACTTGATAGTGATATCCGCACCACCCTGGAGGCGGAAGTGCTGGAAACGCTGCTGGCGCACCTGCGCAAGCGCAGCGACGTGCAAAACATTGACCTGATGAACCTGGCCGGCTTCTGCCGCAACTGCCTGAGCCGCTGGTATCAGGAGGCTGCTGAGCGTCACGGAGTTGATCTCGACAAGGATGCCGCCAGGGCGATTGTTTACGGCATGCCCTATGGCGAATGGAAGGACCGTTACCAGTCCGACGCCACGCCCGAACAGGCTGCGGCTTTTGAAAAAGTGATGGCCGACCCTGGTCTCACTTCCTGAACATTTGGCCGCTATACTCCCTCGACCCATTCTCATGCGAAGTTGGAGCACAGTAACAATGAAAACCTCAACCCTGTTGGCCACCGCTGTCACCGCTATTTGCCTCGTCATTTCCGCGCCGGCAATGTCGCGCGAAAAGCTTCCTGAAACCACCAAGGATGGCTTGCAGCTACAGAAGAAATCCAAGCTTGCCGCGGTCTACCTGAAGCCGGGCGCGTCGCTGACCGCATACGACAAGATCGCAATCACCGACGTGCTGGTCTCGTTCAAGAAGAACTGGCAGCGTGACTACAACCAGTCGGTCATGCGCCCCGACATGCGCGTTTCCGATGATGACGTCAAGGAAATGCAGGACAAGATCGCCAAGGAATTCACCGCGGTCTTCACCAAGGAACTGGAGAAGGGCGGTTACAGCATCACCGAGTACGTTGGCCAGGACGTGATGGTCATCCGGCCGGCGCTGATCAATATCGAGGTGGCTGACCCCAAGCCTGACAAGGCCGCTTTTGCTGGCGCCACCATTGTTCGCGACGCGGGTTCATTGACCCTCTACGCAGAGCTCTATGACTCGGTGTCGAACGAGAAATTTGCCGAGGTGCTGGATACCCAGGAAGCGGGGGACGATGGCTTTGCGCATCGCGTTACCAGCGTGAGCAACAAGGCGGACCTGGATTCAACCCTGCGCCACTGGGCGGAGCTGCTGGTCAAGCGCCTGGACGAGGCGCACGGCAAGTAGCCACGGGGTTCCTGGCGAAGCGGCGTGCGCCGGCGACTGCTTGCATGGCTGGTGTGCCTGGCGCTGGCGCCGGGCCTTGGCGCAGACAGCGGCAAACGCCCCTCCGAGCGTCCTGAAGACGGCTTGAGGCTGCTGTTTATCGGCAACAGCCTGACCTACACCAACGACCTGCCGCAAATGCTGGCGTGGCTGTTGCAACGCAACGGCACGCCGGTTGCTGCGTTTGAATCGCGCGCCCGCCCAAACTATGGCCTGCCTGATCACTGGAACAGCTCGCAGACCCTGGACAGCATTGATTCGGGCGCGTGGGATTACGTCATCATGCAGCAGGGTCCATCGGCCACCGAGGGGCGCCCCTACCTGCTGGAGTACGCGCCGCTGTTCGCCGACAGGGTTCGCGCCACCGGGGGCGCGCCGGTGTTTTACATGGTGTGGCCGTCCGCCGCCCGGTTACGCGATTTCCCGCTGGTTGCCGAGTCTTATCGCATGGCAGCGGATCAGGCCGGTGCTGGCCTGTTTCCGGTGGGTGAGGCCTGGATGGAAGCCTGGCGCCGTGATCCGGCCCTGGGCCTGTACGGCCGCGATGGCTTTCACCCCTCGCGGCTTGGCACCTACCTGGCGGCGCTGGTGATGTACCAGCAGTTGTCCGGCAACAAACCCACCGAGTTGCCGGCGGCCATTCCCGGTTACCGCAAAGACGACCCGGTGGATGAGGGCACGGCCCGCCTGCTGCAGCAAGCGGCGATGGCCGCCAATGCCCGGGTGGGGGACCAGCCATAAAAAAACCCGCCCCTGCGAGGGGGCGGGTCTTTCTTTCAAACGGTGCGTTTAGGCGCTATTGAAGCGGGATGGGGCAGGGCCCTGCCGGCTCGGCGAGCCGTTCCATGTCGAATTCGACATCCACATAGCCTTCCTGCTGCAACGCGGCGTTGGGGAAGAATTCCAACTTGATCGAGCCGCAGTGGAAGCCGGTCAATAAGCCGGTTCCCGCCGGGCTTTCAATCACGTCCGCCGGGTCGAAGTTGGGCCCCCACATGCCGCCCTCGGTAATGAACACATCAAGCGCAGCGCTGTTGCCGTTCACCACGCCAAGCGCAATCAGGAAGATCTGGTTGCCCTCGTTGTCGTAGCTGTAGAAGGTCACGATTACCTGGTAGACCTCGCCGGTGACAATCATTTCGATCTGGGCGCCTTCTCCGCTGCGTGACGGGCCGGCCCACCAGTTGCCGTTGATACCCGGGTTGATAAAGAAGGTTTCGCCGGCCTCGGAAGCGAGGTAGGCGATCAGGTTGCCCAGGTAGCGGTCGTTGTCATTGCTGATGCCGGGACCGTCGCTGAGGGTGTAGTTACTCACGATGTCGCTGTCGCCCATGGCGACAACGCGCCCGTTGCCGATCAACTGCTCGAGGATCACCGGGTCGCCGTTCTGGTCTTCGGCCAGGACCGAAAATCCGGCGGTATCACTGAACCAGGCGCGGTTGCCGCTGGCGCTAAGCGCGGTGACCTGGCCAAAAGGCCCGTTGAACATCGGCCGGTTGGCGCTGGCCGGGGTGGGGTCGACGGGTGGGGTGATGTCCTCGGTGATGTTCAGCGCGAACGCGATGCAAATGGCGTCATGGGACGTGTCATCACAGTTGATGACCATGGTCCCGCCATCGTTGATCCAGTCGATGATGGCCGCGCCCTCGTCCTCGGTGAGGTGCATCTCGGCGGCGTCTGCCATCCAGCCAAAGAAGAACACGTCAAAGTTGGACAGGACGGTATAGGTGATCTCACCGGAAATATCGGTAATGTTGATAGACTCGGAAACGGTGCCCGCGGGGCCAAAATTGGCCGGGTTGAGCAGTTTCGACCGGGTGATGGTCATGTCGGCGCCGTCCAGGGTCCAACCGGTTTCAGTCCGGTCGGTAGAGAGTGACCCCAACTCGATGGCCTGTAGGGCTGATGTTGCAAACAGGGCCACGACGGCCCCGGCAATGGCTGGTAGTGTTCGCATGCTCCTTGCTCCTCGCTGGCGAAAAATAAGTGGTAACCAGAAGATCATAGGTGATTTCCGTGCGCTTGTGTGGGCGCGGGAACGGCGCATACGCTACTATGCTGTGCGCAACAACGGCTCTATTCTGAATCGTTCCCAAGGCAACTAAAGGAGTTCAACGTGGTTTATCAATCAGTTCGAAGTGTTGCTCTTGCTCTAACGCTTTTGCTCACGGCGACCATCGCCCAGGCCCAGGAAAAGCCCAACATCCTGGTGATCTGGGGTGACGACGTGGGAATCTGGAACATATCCAACAACAGTCGCGGAATGATGGGGTATCAAACCCCGAACATCGACCGGATCGCTGACGAGGGCATGGGTTTCTCGGATTATTACGGCGAGCAATCCTGCACCGCGGGGCGTTCGTCGTTCATCATGGGCCAGAGCGTATTTCGCACCGGGCTGTCCAAGGTTGGCCTGCCAGGCGCCGAGGAGGGCATGCAGGTCGAAGACCCGACCATTGCTGGACTGCTGAAAGACCAGGGCTATGCGACCGGACAGTTTGGCAAGAACCACCTGGGCGATCGTGACGAACACCTGCCCAGCAACCATGGCTTCGACGAGTTCTACGGCAATCTTTACCACCTGAATGCCGAGGAGGAGCCCGAGAACGAGGACTATCCGGCGGACATGGTGTTGCCGGACGGCCAGACCTTCCGTGAGCGCTTCGGCCCCCGTGGCGTGATCGATTCAAAGGCCGACGGCACCATCAATGACACCGGGCCGTTAACCAAAAAGCGCATGGAAACGGTGGACGACGAAACCGTGGCCCGCGCCCTGGACTTTATCGAGCGCCAGAACGAGGCGGGAACCCCCTGGTTCGTATGGTGGAGCGGCACGCGCATGCATTTCCGCACCCACGTCAGCGAAGAACGCATGGCCTGGTGCAAGGAAACCTACCCCACGATCGACGAATACTCCTGCGGCATGGTTGAGCACGACATGCACATTGGCATGTTCCTCGACAAGCTCGACGAACTGGGCATTGCCGACAACACCGTGGTGTTTTATTCCACCGACAACGGCCCGCACATGAACACCTGGCCGGACGCGGCGATGACCCCGTTCCGTGGTGAGAAGAACACCAACTGGGAAGGCGGCTGGCGGGTTCCGGCCTACGTGCGCTGGCCCGGAAAGATCGAGCCGGGTTCATATACCAATGAAATTGTCCATCACATGGACTGGCTGCCCACCTTCCTGGCCATGGCCGGCAAGGACGACATCAAGGAAGACCTGCTGGACGGCTACCGCTCGCGCGCTTTGGGCCGCAACTACAAGGTTCACCTCGACGGCTACAACATTCTGCCGCTGCTTACCGGTGAAACCGGGCAGTCGCCACGCAAGGAAATTTTCTACTTCACCGATGACGGCGACCTGGCGGCGTTGCGCTACGGCGATTGGAAAATTGTCTTCCTGGAGCAGGAGAAATACACCACGCTACGCGCCTGGATGGAGCCTTTGACTCCATTGCGCGTGCCGTTGATTTTCAACCTGAGGCAGGATCCGTTTGAGCGCGCGCAGCTCACTTCCAATACCTATTACGACTGGATGTTGGACCGCGCCTTCCTGCTCGTGCCGGCGCAGGCCTACGTGGGACAATTCCTGGCTACCTTCCAGGAATACCCGCCACGCCAGGAGGCGGCCAGCTTCTCGCTGGACAAGGTGATGGAGAAGCTTTCCAACCCCAGTGGCGCACAGTAGCCCAGGTTTAGTGTTGAACCATCCGGCCGGGAACGCGGGTTCCCGGCCGGTTTTGTTGTGGCTGCTGGTTTTTATGTTCTTCGCGCACTCTGCGTCGCTCACCGCAGCCGATGGCTTTGTCGGTTCGGCGACCTGCGCCGATTGCCACCAGGCGGAATTCGAAGCCTGGCAAGGATCACATCACGACCTGGCGATGCAACACGCCAGCGCCGCTACGGTGCTGGGCGACTTCGACAACGCTGAGATTACCGTGGGCGGGGTGACCACGCGCTTTTTCCGCCGCGATGGACGCTTCTTCGTTCACACCGACGGGCCCGGCGGCGTCATGGCCGACTTCGAGATTGCTTATACCTTTGGGGTCTATCCGTTGCAGCAGTACCTGGTGCCGTTCGACGATGGCCGCGTCCAGGCTTTGGGCCTGGCGTGGGACAGCCGACCCGCAGAAGCGGGTGGGCAGCGCTGGTTTCACCTCTATCCTGACCAGGAAATTTCCCACGGCGATGAACTGCACTGGACCGGCCGCCAGCAAAACTGGAATTACCAGTGCGCCGACTGCCATTCCACCCATTTTGTGAAAGCCTACGACGCCGAGGCAGACCGTTTTGACAGCCACTGGTCTGAGCTCAACGTGGCCTGCGAAGCCTGTCATGGCCCGGGCCAGGCGCACATCGACGCAGTCGCTGCTACCGATGCCGGCGCCTTGCGCAGCGAAGATGTAGAGCAGGGGCTAAGCATCCTTCTGCCGGCGCGTGGCGGCAAATCCTGGCAGATGAATGCCAACACGGGGATTGCCTACCGGGTTGATGCGGGGCAGGATTCAAGCGAGCTTGAGGTGTGCGCGGTGTGTCACTCAAGGCGTGGAACCATAGCCGCTGGCGCCCAGTCGGACCCGCATTTTCTCAACCAGCACATGCCTGCTTTCCTGACCGAAGGCCTGTACTTTTCCGATGGACAGATCGACGACGAGGTCTACGTCTGGGGCTCGTTCGTGCAAAGCAAGATGCACCGGGCCGGGGTAGTGTGCAGTGATTGCCACGAGCCGCACAGCCTGGCGCTGAAGTATGAAGGCGATGCGGTGTGCTCGCAGTGTCACCTGCCCGCGAAGTATGCGCTGACTGCGCACCATGGGCACCCGCAGGCGGCGGAATCGCCCGCGTGCGTGGATTGCCACATGCCAGAGCGCACTTACATGGTGGTTGACCCTCGGCGAGATCACAGCATCCGGATTCCGCATCCGAAGCTAACCCAGCGATTCGGTGTGCCCAACGCCTGTTCGCAATGCCATAGCGAGCAGGATCTCGACTGGGCGATCGCTGCTTATGACGATCTTTTTCCGCAAGCCGCGCAACCGTACCAGTCGTGGACCAGCGCATTCTCGCAGGCCCGGGCCGGCTTGCCCCAGGCGGAAGTTTCCTTGATGTCGGTTGCCAACAACAAGGCGCTGCCGGAGTTGGCGCGCGCCACGGCCGTCGTCGAGCTGGCGGGTTTTCTCAGCCCGGTTTCCGGCGAGGTGGTCCAGGCCGCGCTGCATGATGAATCGGCGCTGGTGCGGCTGGCGGCCTTGCGAGCCCTGGAGCCAGTGCCCGCCGAGCATCGCTTCGCGCTTGCTGGTCACCTGCTTGGCGACCCGCTGCTGGCGGTTCGCGCCGAAGCAGGCCGCGTGCTTGCCTCAACGGCACCAGCAGCATTGAGTCCGCTAGACCAGCAAAGGCTGTCCGCGGCGCTGGCAGATTACGAATCCACCCAGCGCTATAACGCCGATCGGCCCGAGTCGTGGATGAACCTGGGTAATGTGCATGCACGAACCGGTGATATGCAGCGCGCTGAGGATGACTACCTGCGGGCCATTGAGCTGGCGCCTGATTTCGACGCTGGCTACCTGAACCTGGCTGATCTATACCGCCATCAGGGTCGTGAAATCGAGGTCATATCGGTCTTGCAGGACGGCCTGGATCAGGCCGCAGGCAGCGCCGCGCTGCATCATGCGCATGGACTGGCCCTGGTTCGCGCGGGCGACCAGGCAACTGCGCTGGAATCCCTGGCCAGGGCCGTGGACCTGGCGCCTGGTTCGGCTCGATACGCCTACGTTTACGCCGTTGGCCTGAACTCGGCGGGCAGGGCGCCCGAGGCGCTCGCGGTTTTGTCGGACGCGCACCAACGCCACCCGGTCGACCTGCAGCTATTGCAACTGCTGGCCATGATTGAGCGGGACCGCGGCCAGTTTGACGAGGCACGTCGCTGGGTACAGCGGGCGTTGGAAATCAACCCGGCTGACCCCGGCCTGCGGCAGTTGCTCCAGTCTTTGCCACCAGCGGGTACGCCCCAATAGCTTCCAACGGACTGCCCGCGTGCGCATCGCAAAGCGCGTACTCCATCGAAAGCAGGTGGTTTATACTCCGGTCCGAGTCTTCAACTGCAAGAATTGCTCCTCGATCTCACCCCCAAACATTGGAACCAGTGACCATGAAACATTTTGCTCGAGCTATTGCTGCTGCAACCCTTGCGCTTCTGCTGGCGGCCTGTTCTTCCGGCCCCATGATCAAGTCGGATTATGACCGCTCGGTCGACTTCAGCAGTTACCAGACCTACGGCTTCTACTCCCCGCTGGGAATCGAAGGGCCAAACTACTCAACCATCTTTGGCAGCGTGTTCCGCGAGGCGATCAGCCGGGAAATGGATGCCAGGGGCTACACCCCCTCGCAAAATCCGGACCTGCTGATCAACGTCTCGGCCCGGCTTGAAGACAAGACCAAGGTGACGACCACCACCGATCCATTCCCGATGGGTGGCTACTACGGCTACCGCGCCGGCTTTTATGATCCCTGGATTGGTTACGGTTACGGCACCAGCACCCACGTCAGCCAATACACCGAGGGCACGGTAAACGTCGACGTGGTCGACGCCCGCGAAAAGAAGATGGTGTTCGAGGGTGTGGGCGTTGGCCGCCTGCAGGACAAGCGGACCAACGAAGAAGTGCGCGCGGCCATCAACAGCGGCGTGGCCAAGATGTTCGAGGGCTACCCGGTTGCTTCGCAGGCGCCTTCCGGCCAGTAAGCGATAAGAAATTTCAGGAAGTGAAGAATGCGTCGGGGCAATCCCCCGGCGCATTGTCCTGCCTTTGCACTGCATCCACGCTCGCCATCGGTGGGCCCTGGGCCAGCCAACCGGCCAGTTCATCCAGCGCTTCCGCTGACCCACAAGCAAACACTTCAACCGTCCCGTCCGGCAGGTTCCTGGCGTAGCCGGAGATACCCAGGTTGGCTGCCTCTCGGCGGGTGGATTCTCGAAACCAGACGCCCTGGACCCGGCCGCTGACAAGGAACTTTGCTTGTGGCATGGCTAGAGCCCCCGTTTTTGCAAGTAGCGCTGCAGGCGCGCTCGCTGTTCTGCGCGGTATTTCTCTACGAACTCGGGCGGTAGTTCGTCTGGCCAGTGTCCTGGGCTGGTGTCGGCCTCTACGGCTTGCAATTGCTTCAGCCATTGATCATCAGGTTCGTAGCCCAACGCAATCAATTCATCGCTGATCGGCCCATGAATTTCGATCTGGCCGGCGACGCGCTCCAGGTGGTTGCGCCACTTGCCAACGCTGGCATCGCTGACCGGGCGCAACGGCCCCATGGCGGTCTCTGACTGGTCGGAGGGCCGCGCCACCTCGTGGTAGCGGGAGAAATCGCCGGTCTTTTGCAGGAACGGCATGCGCTGGACCAGCGCCTCCTGAACCGCGTCCGGCTCGCGGACCAGCGATTCGTAGCGGACTTCCACCAGGCGAGGATGGTCAGCGTGGGGCCGGGTGTTGTCCAGCCATTGGCGCCACTGGCGCAGGTTGGCCCAGTAGACGTCAGGACGCAGGCCGTGGCGACTGGTAATGATGTCGCGCGGGTCGCGGATCATCGAAATAAACCACTGGCCGGGGTCTTTGTCTATCAACGCACCGACCTGGTGGTGATCCTGCGGGTTCTTGGTGCATACCGTGCCGTCCTCGGGAATGTTTTCCGGCGCGATCAGGACGCTGATTTCCTCGGGCGAGTAGAGGCTGAAGCGGAAGCTCGTAATCATGAGTTCCAGCATCAGGGTGGTGCCGCTGCGTGGCGGTCCAATGATATGAATTCTATTCAAAACAGTAAGATAAATAACTAATGTGATAAATTAGACAATGTATTCGCGCGAAATGTCAGCGATGCTGGCGGTGCCACACTGGCGCATGACCAGCGCCAGTTCTCGTTCGAGCAGTTCGAGCACTGCCTCCACGCCAGCCTGGCCAAACGACGCCAGGCCCCAGATGTACGGCCGGCCGATGCAAACCGCGTCGGCGCCCAGCGCCAACGCCTTGAAGATGTCCGTGCCGCGGCGAAAACCGCTGTCAACCAGCACCGGTACGCGGCCTTCAACCGCCTGAACCACCTCCGGAAGGCTTTCGATGGTGGAGCGTCCGCTGTTTTCCGCTCGACCACCGTGGTTCGAGACAATGATGCCATCAACGCCGTGCTCAAGGCACAGCGTTGCGTCCTCGCGGGTGACGATGCCCTTGACCAGCAGCTTCATCGTGGTGGCGTCGCGGATCTTATCGACCAGGGGCCAGTCCAGTTTGAATGGCGCGTCACTTTCGCTGCCTGCCGGCAACCCGGCCAGTGTAGGGTACTTCTCAGCAACGCTTCGCGGCCTGGCGTGACAGGCCGCGCAGTCACCGGGGTCCAGCTCGCCAATACGGTTCCGGGTTTCGCGATTGCTGCCAGCGGCAAGATCGACGGTCAACACCAGCGCGGGGCAGCCTGCGGCCTCGGCCCGGGCCACCAGGGCGCGGGTCCAGTCCCAGCTGCGGCGCGCGTAAAGCTGAAACCACACCGGTGTAGAACGAGCCTTGTTCACCGTCTCAAGTGAAACATTAGAGCCGGTGGAGAGAATTTGCCCAGATTGCCGCTGCTCCGCCGCCTGCGTGGCTGGCAGAATGCCCTGCGGGTGAAAAGCCATGTCGTTGCCCACTGGCGCCAGCATGATCGGGGAGCGCCATCGCTGGGCGAACAGGTCAACCTGCAGGTCGGTTTCCGTGACCCCGGTCAGACGCCGAGGGCGCAACTGGAAATGCTCGAACCCGGTGCGGTTGGCGCGTACGGTGGCGTCATCATCGGTGCCTGATGCGAGGTAAGCAAAGTGGGCCGGCGAGAGCCGGTCACGCGCCGCAGCCTCGAAATCCAGCACGCTGAGCGCGTCTCCAGGCCGGGCAATGGGCGGTGCGCCAGCGGACAGGGAATCAATCAGCGCCTGGTAGACCTTGCTTTGGTCTTCCTGGTAGTCCGCCCGGGCTGCAAATGGCAGGGCGCAGGCCAACAAAGGGCTACCAGCCATCACGCCGAGGAGTTGGCGGCGGGTGAACCCGGTTGTTGTTCGAGCAGGTGATCTCATAAACGCATTGTTGGACCCTGTTGCCGGGGCGCTTCGCTTGGCTCTGCAGGCCCGGGCCGATAGGATGTGTGCACGCAAGGGGAGCCGTGCAGGTCGTTTACATCGATGTACTATACACAATGCATTCTGCCAATCGTCCTGCCGGTATTGTTCTGGGCGGCCTACCACTACCACAAGGACCGTTGCCTGCCGGAGCCGGCGTTGCACCTGCTGATCGCGTTCTCGCTGGGCGTGGGTTCTTTTTACCTCGGACTGGCCCTTTACGGCCTGCTTGGAATGGCGGGGCTGCGCTACGATGCCTTCCTGTTGGCAGAGCAGAACCTGCCCGGTTTGCTGGCCTATTGCCTGCTGGTGATCGGGCCGGTCGAAGAGTTTGCCAAGCTGGTTCCGTTTGTTGCAGTGATCCTGCGATTCCGCGAGTTTGACGAGCCTATCGACGGGATCATCTACGCCTCGTTTATCGCGCTGGGTTTTGGCGCGGTGGAGAACGTTTACTACCTGCCGTTCCTCGATGGCTGGACTGCCTGGGGCAGGGCGTTTGCAGGCCCCATGCTCCACATCGTGTTCGCTTCCATCTGGGGTTACTACATTGGCCGGGCCTACCTGTGCTGCAGGGCGGTTTTGCCGGTGGCAGCGACGTCTTTTGCAGCATCAGCCGTGGTTCATGGCATCTATGACTTCCTGGTGCTGGGGCTGGCGCCGCGGTTGCTCCCGGTTGCAGCCGCGATCATCGTTTCCATCTGGATCTGGCGTCTGAAGGAAATCGAGTACCTGCACCAGTTGCCGCCGGGGCCGTGCCCCGAAACGGATTGAGCCACGGCGCCAGCAGGCGGCTTTCCCCTTCGGCAGCGTGGGTTATCGCCGCGCTCGCCCTGGTCGCGCTGTTAAAGGTTTACCTCGCCAGCCAGCTTGGCCTGTTCCAGGACGAGGCGTTCTACTGGCTGGAATCGCGATTCCTGGCGCCTTCCTACAGCGACATTCCGCCGCTCACTGCGTGGGCGGTGCGCGCGGGAACAGGGCTGCTGGGCGGGGACTACCTGGGTGTGCGCCTGTTTTTCCTGCTCGCTGGCTGTTCCACCCCGCTCCTGATGTACTGGATTGCCAGGCCGTTGGTCGGGGCACAGGATGCCTGGAAGGCCGCGGGGCTGGTGTTGGCTTTGCCGTTGATGATCGGCGTTGGCCCGCTGGCTGTAGCCGATTCACTGCTGGTAGCCATAGGCCTTGCCTTCATGGGCGCCTTTGAGCGCGCTACCCGTACCGGGGCGATCCAGTTCTGGTTGTTGTCAGGTTTGCTGGTGGCACTGGGATTTCTTTGTCACTACCGTTTTGCGCCGCTGGCCCTGGCTGGTGCGCTCTACCTGCTGTTCACGACGGCAGGCAGGGAACACTTGCGCGGACCTGGACCGTGGCTTTGCGCCATGATCGGTTTGCTTGGGCTGGCGCCGGTGCTGTGGTTCAACGCTGTGCATCATCAGCAGGCCCTGAGTTACCAGTTTCTCGAAAGACACCCCTGGGCCTTCGATAGCAAAGGCTTCGTGTTCATGTTTCGCCAGGTGCTGTTGGTCACTCCGTTGTTGTTCGGCTTCCTGGTTTTGGCCTGGATGAACCTGGCGCGCGGTGCACGTAACGGGAATGATCGCTACTGCCTGTTGTGGTGGTTTGCGACCCTGGGCGCCGGGGTGTATTTCCTGCTTAGCCCGTTCATGGGGCACGGCTACGCGAACTATCACTGGCCGCTGGTCGGTTACCTGCCCTTGCTGGTGGTGGCTCCACGGATGCTTGGGTCGGCGCCGGCCTGGCTCAGTCGTTCGACGGTTGCGCTGGCGGCCGTGGCCAGCGTGGCGTTGGCGTTGATGTTGTTGATGCAGGCGCATACCAACCAACTGTGGCAGCGCGCGCCGGGCCTGGTATTTCCTCTCAACAGCAACTTTGTTGGCTGGCGGGAAATGGCCGATCGGGCTTTCGTCCTGGAGCAGGTGCTGGGCACCGACCTGGTGATTGGCGACCACTACGGGGTCGCCGCACACCTGATGTACCACGGCGCACCCCGGGCTTACACCATCGATGGCGCCAAGGCGCGATCCGATGGCCGGGCGCTGCAATTTCGTATCTGGTCGCTGGACGAACAGGCCCTGGCCGGGCACGAGGGCGAAAGCGCGCTGGTGGTTTTCCTGGCGGCGGAGCGGGGCAAGCACCGGCCGCAACGGCGGTACGAGACCCTGTCCCGCCTGTGCCGTCTGTTTGGAAGCGTGCAAACCAGCGACCGCCTGGCGCTGTGGGGTGGGGTCAAGGTCTTCGAGTATTTTCACGCCCAGGAGCTGGGGGCTGGTCCGGCCCGGGACTGCCCGCAGTAGCTGCTGGTTCCGGCCTGGCCGGAGCGAGGTAGTCCGGAGCGCTGAACCAGCCTTTTCGCGCCAGCCAGTAGCGTGCGCCAACGCCCAGGCAGCCAAACCCGTAGCGCAGGCAAGCCGCAAATCCGATCGACGAAGCCTGGGCGTGGTAACTGGTTGGGCAGCTGATCTCGGCGATGCTGAATCCTCGCCAGAGAATTTGCGCGAGTACCTGGTTGTCAAAAACGAAGTCGTTCGAGTTGCGTTGCAACGGAAGCTGCTGCAGCAGGGTTCGCGAAAAGGCGCGGTAGCCGGTGTGGTACTCCGACAAGCGGGCGCCGGTCAGCCAGTTCTGCACAGTGGTCAGGAAGCGGTTGCCGACGTAGCGCCAGCGTGGCATGCCGCCTGCCAGGGCTCGGCCGCCCAGGATGCGCGAACCGATCACGCAATGATGCTCACCATCGCCAATCGTGCGCACCATCCCGGCAATCAGTCGCGGGGAGTACTGGTAATCGGGGTGCACCATGATGACGATGCCTGCGCCGGCTTCCAGCGCCAGGCGATAGCAGGTTTTCTGGTTGGCTCCGTAACCCAGGTTCTCGGCATGGCGGTGAACCGTAACGCCGTCCAGCGTGGCGGCCAGTTGCGCGGTCTCATCCTGGCTTGCGTCGTCTACCAGGATGACTCCATCAACATACGGCTGCTCAAGCACCTCCCGGCAGGTGCGCAACACGGTGCTGGCGGCGTTGTAGGCTGGCAGCACGACAATGACTTTGTGGTTGGCATACATCGTTTTTGAGGCAGGAGGTTGGGGTTGTCGGCCGGGTTTGGCGGTCAGGGTTGGCGGTCAGGGTTGGCAATCGGGGCAGCTGAACAAACGGCAGTATAGGCAGCGATGTCCAACCGGTCGAGGCAAAGGCAAAGACCGGGGCATTGCCACTGATGGCGGCGCGCGGACGGTGTACAATTCGAGTGTTTTCCACCGAAACTTCGATTGAATATGCCAGCCAAGAAATCAGACAAGACTGTATTGATCATTGCCGACCGTGAAGAAAACCGCCAGGTCGCCCTGGGCCGTGGTTTTCACCTGGCCGAGGCGCTGGGTTGCAAGGCCCACGTGGTGGCCTTTTTCCACGAGTCACTCGCATCGCTGAAAGATTCCAACCCGGCGATCGCAGAACGGGTCCAGAAAGACCTGCTGAAGCACCGCAGCGAAAGCCTGGCCCGGCAAGTCGAGAAGCACCAGCGGCCAGGGCTGAAAGTGAGCAGCGAGGTGGTTTGGTCCAAGCGGGTGCATGAATGGGTGGAGGATGCGTGCAAGAAAAACCCACCGGTGGCGGTGGTGAAGACGGGGCACCGCAGCGAGACCTTTGCCTACACACCCACCGACTGGCACCTGATTCGCGACTGCTCTGTGCCGACCCTGATCGTTTCAGACAAGCAATGGCGCAAGACCCGCCCGGTGGTTGCCGCGGTAGACCTGGCGACCCGTTCGCGCAGCAAGCAAAAGCTGAACGAAAAAGTGATCGAGACTTCCCGGAAGTACGCCGAGGCGCTGGGTTGCCCGCTTTACCTGGTGCACGCCCTGCATATTTCACCGGTGCTTACCGAGTTGGACCTTATCGATGAACACAGCCATGCGCGCGAGCTGAAAGAAAAGCTCGAGCCGAAAGTGAAAAAGCTGGCGGCAAAGTACGATATTGCCGAAAAGAACATCATTCTCAAGCGCGGACCGGCATCCAAGGTGATTGTCAGTGAATCCGCCCGGGTCAAGGCCCAGTTGCTGGTCATCGGCACCGTGGGCCGCAAGGGCGCCCGTGCGAAGTTCCTGGGCAATACTGCCGAAGAGGTGTTGATGCTGATCCACACCGACGTGCTAACCCTCAAGCCGTGAGTGCACGGGCCGCTTTTAGCGCGGCCAGGTAACGCGCCCCGGTGGAGGCAGCCATGAAAACCCGGGTGAACGCGCTGCACGGCAGCCCCGGCCTGGCGCTTGCTTCAGTTGTGCCGGGTGAAGTGGAGCGGCAGGTTGCCGACAGCGGCGCCGTCTTGCTGCGTGGCTTCCATTGGGATCTTGAATCCTTCGAGCGTTTTTCTCGCAAGTTGTGCAGGCGGTTTTACCGCATCGCCAGCCGCGAACGCCTGCCCCAGGGACAAAGCGACGGGTTTACCGCCAGGGCGCCGGAAAGCAACATCACCCTGTTGGCGCACAGCGAGGCTTCCTACCGCCCCTTTGCCGAACCCGAGCTCGCTTTCTTTGCTTGCCTGGCGGCTCCGGTGGAGCAGGGTGGGGAAGGGCTTATCGTTGACGGGCGGGCGTTCGTTCAGCGGATGCCTGATGCGCTCAGGGCGCGATTCGAGGACGAGGGCGTGATATTCGAGTCACGCTGGGAGCCACCGCGCTGGCAGGCGGAGTTCGAGACGGATTCGCGTGACCAGCTTGAAGAGATTCGCCAGCGCTACCCTTCGCTGGAGTGGCGCTTCGAAGACGACATCATGCATTACCGCTGCCGTCGTTCCGCTATTCAAGCCGATGCGGCGGGTGCGAAGGTGTTCTGCAATGCCATCCTGGCGCACCTGCCGCAGGTGCCGCATCCGCGCTACCGCGATGCGCGCGCTTACGCGCTGGAAACCAACCAGGTGCGCTTCGGCGATGGCGAGCCGCTTTCGGCAGCGGTGATCAACCAGCTTATCGATACCCAGGACGCCGTGGCGTTTGAGAACCGGCTGGCCGATGGCGATGTGCTGGTGTTGGATAACTCGCGGGTGATGCACGGTCGCAGGCCGCTGGAGCGCGACTGCGCAAGGGTTCTGTTGACCCGCTTTGGCTATCGCCAGGCGTAACCGGCGCCTAGCGAAGTAACCCCTTCAGCCGGGCGGTAAACAGGCCGCCCTCATCATCGAATACCCGGGCATTGGCCATCGAGGCAACCCCGCCGCCGATTTTCTTGAGGCCGAAGAAATCGATTTCCACCTGGATGTTTTCCGGGTCGCGAATCGTCTTGCGGCTGGTGATCGAGCACTCGCGCATCCAGGTCTCGCGTTCCTTGGTCGTGTAGCCGGCGGCCAGGTGCAGGTAGATGTTGGCCAACTGGGCGAGGAATTCCTGGGTAGAGAAAATCGTCAGGTGGAAGCCGCCCGGGTCGGTTGGCGAGACAAAGAAACCGGTCATGCGAAGTCGCGCCTTGAGGATCGGGCCATCCACCGAGATTTCACAGATTTCCCAGGCGTCCTTTTTTACCCCCTGGTCAATGTAGGCCGAGGACAGGGCCGCGATTTCTTCCCTGCCCAACTGCTGGTTCAAGAGTTCTGACATGCGTGGTTTTACCTTTAGCGGTCGGTGAACGTGGTGATGCCCTCGGCGAGGAACCGGATGTTGGCCTCGGCCTCGGGGCTGGATTTTCCATCGCCTGGCGCCCCGGGCGTACGATTGACATCGTACAGCACCACCTCGCCGTCAACGATACCGAAATCAAACTTGCCGTAGTCGAAGCCAAGCTGTTCGCGCATTTGGCGCAACCCAGGCGGGATTTCGCTGACTTCCAGGCCTTCGCGGCGAATGGTGTTGTGGCTCTTGATGATGGGCTCTTCGGAAATGCACTTGTAGTAAATGCCGTGGTCGCCGCAGAAGATCCACACCCGCAGGACGAAAAGGCCGTCTTCGTCACGCTCTGGCAACAGCTTCTCAACCACCAGGTGCGGGTTGCGCCAGACCCCGGACGGCACGGCTGCCGCGCTGTCAAACGTGGGGTACTCGGTGAGCGCCTCCACCCGGCTCCACGGGCGCTGGATACTCAGGTCGGAACCGGCGCTGCCCTCGCGATAGCGTTCCTGTAGCTCCGGCATGCCGCCGAAGTTGTTGTCGGTTTTTACCAGGACCGGCCCGCTGTAGGCCTCTCCCCGGCGAAGAATCTGGCGGCTGAAGGCCGACTTGGAAATATCGAGAACCCGGCCATTGATGACCCGTGGGTACTGGCTTATCAGGGTTCGATAAGGTTCCGGGACCCGCGTCAGGTCGAGATGCAGGAAGGCAAGGTCAACGTCCAGCGGCGCCTGTCCGGGATCGCTGTGTACCTGGACCTCGATTCCCATCCCTTCCCAGCACAGCGAGAGGCGACGGAGCAGGTAGGTGCTGTTGTGAAAGTTGTCGTTGGCGTGCGTGATGATCGCAACGCGTTGAATGCCTGGCATCAAAATTCAAAGGTGGCGCGAGAATGTCATCCCTGCGAAGGCGACATTATAATCGCTGCCTTCAGCAGAATTTAACCGTATGCCACAACCCACCTCGATCGACCTGAGCAGCGAAGACTTCATTCGCGACCCGTATCCCGCCTATCGCCAATTGCAGGCGGCGGGCGCGCCGCAGTGGCTGCCGCACGTGGACCGCACCGGCACCGAGGGGATCTGGCTGTTTTCGCACTATCGCGACGTCGCCCGCATCCTGCGTGATACCCAGGACATCAGCAAAGACCTCAGCAAGCTGGTTCCGGCAGGGCAGGTTACGGCGTTCGACCGCATGCTGCTTAACCTGGATCCGCCGGAGCACACTCGCCTGCGGGCAATGATTGCGCCCTTGTTCGGGGTGCGACGTATCGCCAACATGGAAGCGGAAATCGCCGACAACGTGGCCACGCTGATTGCCCGCATCGAGCCAGGAAAAACCGTGGATTTCATGGCCGAGTTCGCGGTGGCCCTGCCGCTGGGCGTGGTGGCGCGAATTATCGGTGTGCCTTCCCGCGATATGCCGCGCCTGAGAGTCTGGACCGATCACCTGATTTCCGGCTT
This sequence comes from Gammaproteobacteria bacterium, assembly GCA_030428105.1. GTDB lineage: Bacteria > Pseudomonadota > Gammaproteobacteria > Xanthomonadales > SZUA-36 > JAUIBE01. The sequence continues at coordinate 182,460 of JAUIBE010000001.1, read as the reverse complement.
CGATTCCGCGCGTTCTTCCGATGAAGCGCGTAGCCGCCTGGTCACCAGCCTGGGTGAGCTGACGCAGTACCTGCTGGAACTGATCGCTGCCGACAACGCGCCCGAAGGAAGCCTGATCGCCCACCTGTCCGAATTGAGAGCCGACCTGGACGAGCCCGACACCGAGGAAACCCTCGGGCTTTGCATTCTGATGGTGCTGGCGGGTCATGAAACCACGGTCAACCTTTTGGGCAGTGGCTTGTTGTGCCTGTTGCGCTTCCCCGACCAGGCCCAGCGCCTGCGGGATGACCCGGCGATGATGAATACCGCGGTAGACGAAATGCTTCGCTTCGAGAGCCCGCTGCAACGCGGGACTTACCGGATTACCCAGGGGCGCTACAAGGTGGGCGGCGTCGTGCTGGAGCCCGGACAGCAGGTTTCCGCCGTGATTGGCGCGGCCAACCGCGACCCGGATGAGTTTCCTGACCCCGATGTCTTCGACGTGGGGCGCCGGCCGAATCGCCACCTGGCGTTTGGCAAGGGGGTGCACAAGTGCCTGGGCGAGCGCCTGGCGCGTGCCGAGGCGCGCATTGCTTTTGGCCAGTTGCTGGCTCGTTTCGGTGAAATCGAAATGGTGGATGAGGCGCCTTGCTGGCAGGACAAGACCCTGTTCCGCGGGCTGCGCTCGCTGGCGGTTCGGTTCCGCGAATGAAGCTAACGGTAAATGGCAGGCAGGTTGAGTCGGGGGAGGTGATGCCCTGGTTCTTCGTCTATCCCTTCTTCGGGGTGCACATGCTGATGTTTGGGCTGTCAGGCTTCCTGATGGCCTATTCCAGCGATGGGCCGGGAATGGGCTTCCTCTACCTGCACGGTGGTTTTGCCATCTTCGTCTACCTGATCTTTTACCTCTCCATTTTCGGGGTGGACAAGGTGCAATGGATGCTGATCAACGCGGCGTTGGGCCTGTACGGGATTTACGCCCAGATTGACTGGATCCTGTCGCACTTCGGAAAATCCGCCGACGATTTTCCGTGGACGGTTCACGTCATTCCGTTCGGCTACTACGTGCTCTACACCTTCCTGCTGTACCAGTTCGTACTGCAAATCTCGGGCGCCAACCGCCATCCCGGCCGCCGCAGCCTGGTGGAAGTGATTTACGTGGTGGCCTCGCTGGTGATCTACACCTGGCTGTACCTGCGCGAGCATGGCGCCTAGGGCGCCTTGTATACCGCGCCTTCCTTCATCACGAACTGCACGTTTTCCATGACGCTGATTTCTTCCAGTGGGTTACCCGGCACCGCCACCAGGTCGGCGCGCTTGCCGGCTTCGATGACGCCTCGATCATCCACGCCAAGCAGTTCGGTTGCGAATACTGTTGCCATTTGCAGGGTGTAAGCAGGCGGCAGGCCCTCGTTGACAAAAGCGGCGAACTCTTTGCCGTTGTCACCATGGGCGTACACCCCGGAGTCGGTGCCCATCGCCATCTTCACACCCGCCTCGTAGGCCATTTCCAGGCTGCGCTCAACCAGGGGGGTCAGGTACTCGCTTTTCTCAATAATCGCCGCTGGAGTGCCGGGCGGCAGTTCCATATCAACGATGTATGCCTGCGGCACGTAGAAGGTGCCGTGCTCTTTCATCAGGCGAATGGATTCCTCGGAAAGGATGGAGCCGTGCTCGATGGAATCCACCCCGGCGCGCACCGCGGTATTGATGCCCTCGGTGCCGTGGGCGTGGGCGGCCACTTTCAGGCCCAGCTTGTGGGCCTCGCGAACAATCGCCTGTAGCTCTTCGAATGAATATTGCAGTGCGCCTACCTCGGCGTTCTGTGAGAACGAAAACACCCCGGCCGTGGCGCAGATCTTGATCACCCGCACGCCGTGCTTGGACTGGTAGCGAACGGCCTTGATCACTTCATCCACGCCGTCGGCAATACCCTGCTTCGGACCCAGTTCATGGATGCCGGGGGCCATGCCGGTAATGTCGCAATGGCCACCCGTGATTGAAATCGCGTGGCCAACGGGCCAAATGTCCGGGCCGGGCACATCGCCGCGGTTAACGGCGCGCATCAGGGCTACATCGGGAAAACCGGGCCAGGCGCCAAGGTCGCGTACCGTGGTAAAGCCCGCATCGAGCGTCAGGCGCGCGAACTTGACGCCCAGAATGGCCCAGTCGGCGACGGTTTGAAGCACGGGGGCGGTCACCCAGCTATCGCTGCTGAAGAAATCCAGGGTGAGGTGGGTATGCATGTCGATCAACCCGGGGAGCAGGGTGCGGTCCCCCAGGTCAATGACCCGCGTATCGTCGGGCAGGGCGTCGGGATTGACTGCCTCGATGACGCCATCTCGAACCAGCACCGTAACGGGGCCGGACACCTCGCCGCTCCTGGCATCGAACATTCGTTCCGCCTGCAGGGCGATGACCTCGGCGTGGAGTGAAGCTGAGAAAAGAAAAAGGCTTGCGAACGTGGCCCACCGGCCGATGGTTTTTGTGTTTCTCATGGGCGCAGTCTAGATCATGTTGGCGCTGCCCGCCCAATTGGCAATGATTCTGCCGCATTGCCTGGTTTTACAGTTTGCAAGCCCTGGTTCGATCGTTAGAATGGCGACATTTTGTACCGATGGCAGCCATGAAAAGAATCGCAACTGCACTCCTGTTACTCGTCCTTGCACCGCTCGCGCACGCCGAAGGCTCTATCGACGGCTGGGTCCATGTCCATGGTCACCATTACCCCGTCTACCCGGTCACCATCAGGCTGTTTGACGCCAACACTGGCGAAATAGTCCCCGAATTCACCACCGAGAACCGCGCTGACGGCACCTACGAAATCAGCGGTATTCCGAATGGCGACTACAAGGTGCATTACGACGCACATGGCGATGTGTGGCGCTACATCGACGAGCTGGCGGGCAACGACGTTTGTGACAATGCCGGTTGCGACATGACCAAGCATGGCGCAGTGATTCATATCGAGGACAACAACCTCACCCTCAATACCAACCTTAAAGAGGGGGTGATGATGACGGGCACCGTCACCGATCTTTTTCACCGCCCGCTGGCGGGCGCCACGGTTGAGTTCTTCGACCGCAACGGTGAGCCGCACTGCTGTGAGCGCACCACCGATGAGAACGGCGACTGGTCACGGCCGCTGTATTTTCCCGAGTCCTACTACGTGATGGCGCGTTACAAGGAGCCCTCGAAGTATCGCCCCAAGCTCTACTCCAATTACAACTGTTCGGGTTGTGACGTGGCCGATACCGGAAGCCGTATCACCTTCGATTTTTACACCGCTTTCCTGGGCATGAAGCACCGCCTGGAAATTGTCGAGGCCGACCCGGAGATTCCGGTCGAGGCGGTCGCCCGGCAGAAATACTCTGGCTCGTGGTACAACCCCGAGCGCGACGGCGAAGGCTTTATCGTTGAGGTGCTGGACCGTCCGGGCGCCGAGGGCGTTGGCAGCCAGGTGGTGGTGTTCTGGTTCACCTACGACCTTGAAGGCAACCAGGCCTGGATGGTGGGCACCGGCGAACTGGTTGGCAGGAAAGCGCAGGTTCAGTTTGAATCCACCGCAGGCGCCTCTTTTGGCAGCGCTTTCGACCCCGATGACGTGGAGCGCGAGGCGTGGGGTTCGCTCAACCTGGAGTTTCTCAACTGCGGCGATGCCTTCGCCGAGTATGGCGGCAGTTTCGGCTCTGGCCAGCTCAGCCTGGTTCGGCTGACGGCCATCGAAGGTCTTGACTGTGGCGCGCCCGACGACGCCGCGGTAGAGGGCACCGCGGCGCTGTCAGGCGCCTGGTACAACGAGCAACGTGACGGCCTTGGCTTCATCATGGAAGCAGTGAGCGAGAACGAGTTGCTGGTCTACTGGTTCACCTACGACACCGACGGCAAGCAGATGTGGTTGCTGGGCACCGGCGAAGTAAACCCGGACCAGACCATGACGGTAAACATGCTGCGCGCCTCGGGAGGGGCTTTTGGTGACCGCTTCGTGGCCGAGGACGTGGTGCTCGAACCCTGGGGCGACGTCACCTTCCAGTTTGATGGCTGCACCGACGGTAGCTACAGCTTTATCGCGCCCGAACCCTACGGAGCGGGCGGCTATGCCATGGGCCGGCTGACGGAGCTGAAGAATGCGGGCTGCTAGCCTGGCCTTGCTACTTGCACTCTTACCCTGCGGCATACAGGCAAGCGCGTTTGACGGACTGAACGGCGACCCGGGGCTGCGTTCGGCCTCGGCGATTGTTATCGACAGCCAGGGCAACGTGGTTTACGGCAAAGACGCCGACAGCGTGCGCTCGATTGCGTCGATCACCAAGCTGATGACCGCGATCGTGGTCCTCGACAGCGGTCTTTCCCTGGATGAAAAAATCACCATCACCCGCGACGACCGCGATACCGTGCGCCTCACCGGCTCGCGGCTGGAGTACGGCGCCACGCTGACGCGTCGGGAAATGCTCCTGCTGGCGCTGATGGCCTCGGAGAATCGCGCTGCCTCGGCCCTGGGGCGCAACTACCCTGGGGGTACCGATGCATTTGTCGCCGCCATGAACGAAAAGGCGAACGCGCTGGGCATGGCGCACAGCCAGTTTGCTGATCCGGTGGGGCTGAAGACTGAAAACCGATCCACCGCGCGCGACCTGGCGCTGCTGGTGGCGGCCGGGCGGAAGTACTCTTTGATCACCCAGGCCAGCACCACGCGCTCAATGTCGGTGCAGCCATGGTCAAGCCGCGGCCCGCTGACTTACGTCAACACCAACCGCCTGCTCAAGAATGACAGCTGGGATATCTCGCTCAGCAAGACCGGCTATATCAACGATTCCGGCCGTTGCCTTGTGATGCAGACCACGATTGACGGCGAAGACCTGTCCGTGGTTTTCCTGAATTCCTTTGGCAAGCTCACGCCGTTCGGCGACTCCAATCGACTGCGAAGCTGGTTGAGGTCCGCTTCCGGCCACTAGTTCGCTGGGGCGGACGGCCGCTGGAGTTAGTCTTCCTCAAACTGCGCGGAATACAGCGGGATCATCTCGTCAGAGAGAATCAGTAACTCCGGCTTGTCTTTTCGCAGCGAGATTCGTCCCTGGCCGAACACCTCCCAGGTGTCGTTGACCAGCGACGGTGCGCCCCAGTCTTCTTCCAGTTGGCGACGCAGGCGGGCTTCTTCGGCCTTGCCGGTCAATACCCAGATAACCTGTAGTTTGCCATCGCCGAACACTGCCTCTATTTTTCGTTCAAAACCGGCGTAGGGCAGGCCGAAACAGTCGATCTGCACCTGTTGGTCGGGTTGGCTGGGCAACCACACGCGCTCATTTTCAAGCACGGAAACTTTCCCGCAGGTGGATTCGAAGATGGGGCGGAGGGTTTCCAGGTTTGCTGCGAAGTTGAGCAAGGATGGAACCAGGGTCGATCTTGGTGCTGGTGGCCGCGGGTCAAGCTGCGGGCTACTCCAGGCAAACAGGTTGGGGTGCACCGCGTCAGGCGCCAACCAGACCAGGCGGTTGCCGGACCCGTCTAACCACACGGTGCCGCTAAAGCGGTTCTCAATGCCCAGGTAGACGCCATCGGCCTCGCCCAGCGCGGGTGAAACCGCTGCGGGGTCGATGCCCCGTGCTTCCAGGTGCGCCAGGCTGCCATCGGCAAATACCATGGCGAGTGTTTCAAACTGTAACGGTGCGTCTTCACACCCCTCGAAGATCGCCCATCGCTCGTTCTCGCCTGCCAGGGGAAAAGACGGCTTCTTGAATTCCTCGATGGTGGAATCGGGGCACCAGGCGTTCATGGCTTCCAGCGCATCGGAGGTGCTTTGCTCCATGACCACACCCGGAAGCAGGTCGGCCGGGGCGGCGTGGCAGGCCAGGCTTGCAAGCAGCGTTGCAAGCCCGGCCAGGTAGTTTCCATAGCGAAGGTTCATGGTCTAAATCGTTCGCGTGGCAACCGCCGGGGCAACGTTGGACGCACGCCGTGCGGGCCCAAGCACCGCCATTTGCCCGATCACGATCAAGGCCAGCATGGCCAGTGGCACCAGGGTGATCAACGAACCGGGGTCGACATCGAATGCTTCCACGAGCAGCATGTTGAGGCCCACGGCGAGCCCCGCGCCCAGCACCACGCCGGCTGCGCTGATGAGAAAGTTCTCCACTAGGAAGTAGCGGGCGATGGCGCTGCGAGAAGCGCCCAGGGCACGCCGGGTGCCGATCTGCTTGGTGCGTCGACTGACCGAGAAGCTGGCCAGGCCAACAATGCCCAGAGAAGTGATTAACAACAGAAGGATCACGGTAAAGGTGAGCATCTTGATCATCGCTGCATCATCGCGGTAGGAGCGCTCGCGGGTTTCATCCATGGTGCGCATGCGGCGCACGATGCGATCCTTGTTGTTGCTGGCCAGCAGTTCTTCCACCTGTGGCATCAACTGGTCGCGCATTCCGGGTTCGGCACGAATCACGTAGTTGGTAGAGCCGAACAGGGTGTGTTGTGGCACCAGCATGGTCCGTTCTACGCCCGACCAGCCATTCCAGGCCGCCTGGATGCGCTCAACGATGCCCGTTACGGTCATGGGCTGGTCATCGTTGATGTACACGGTGCTGCCCAGCGCACTGCGCCAGTCATCGGGGAACAGGGTTTCAGCCAGCGCCTGGGTGATGATGGTCTTCTGCGGCCAACCCGAGTCGGCTGGTTCGCGCCACTCGATATCAGAAGCCGAGAAATTCTCGCCCGCCACCAGGTTCAGCTTGTAGGTATCCAGGCCATGCTCGTCGATGAAGTACAAGGCCGTGCCGGTGCCTTCAATGCCCGCTCCAGGCTCGGTTTGCAGGCTCATCGACCAGCCGCCGCCGGACAGCGGCATCGAGTTGGTCTGGATGGCGTTGGCTACCCCGGGCATCGCCCGCAGCGCCGCGAGGTCTTCCTCGATCGCAAGGCGCTCGTTGAAGTTCTCGCTAAAGCCGATGCTGAGAATGTAGAAGATGTTGGGTTCATCCACGCCACTGGGGCGGCTCATGGCCTGGGCGCGTTCCTGGATGATGGTGATGGCATTCACCATGATCGCCAGGGTGACCGCCATTTGCAGGGCAATCAGGATGGCGCCGGTTTTGTTGCGCATCATTGCGCGCCAGATAGGTCCGAATTCCATGGCTGATCTCCCTTACTGGGTTTTGAGTTGGCTGGCCGGCATGATGCGGCAGGCCTGCCAGGTTGGGTAAAGCGCGGCGAGCAGGGCGGAAACAATGGCCAGGCCGATGGCGGTTAAAACCATCACCCAGTCCATGCCCACCAGGTTGTCGACGATGTCGCCGAACAGGCTCTGGATGCCCTTGAGACCGAGCAGGGTTAGCCCGACACCCAGCACACCGCCGCCCAGGCCGATCAGGCCCGCTTCGATCATGTGCTGACGAAACAGGTCGGACTTGCGCGCACCCAGCGCTCTTCGCACGCTGATATCGCCACTCTTGCGCATGAACTTGGCCAGTAGCAGGCCGATGGTGTTGAGCAGGCAGACCAGCAGGAACAGCAGGGAAAGCCCCATCATCACCTGGGCGTCTTCCTCCACCACTTCCTGGCGCTCCATCCACTCCATCACGTCATCGAGACGGTTGTTCATCGGTCGCGGAAAGCGGCCCAGTTCCTTCTGCTGTTCGACGTAGGCGTTGAGAAACTCCATGTATTCGCGTTTCTCGTCCTCGTTGCGCAGCTCCGCCCAGAACTGGATCCACACGCACTCGGAGGCCTTGAAGGCCTCAAAGCCATCACCATCGGTTGGTTTCCAGCAGTTGGTATTTCCGTTACGCGGCAGTTCATGCTCGATGGCGACGGTAAAGGGGATAAAGACTTCCTCGGTGGGGTCAAATGGCCCGTTGGTGACGTCGTAGAACTTCGGCATCGGCAACCATTCTTTGAGTACACCGACCACCCGGAAATCCATTCCGTTGAGGCGCACGCTGCGGCCGACCGAGTTTTCGCCGCCAAAGACCTGTTCGTTGATGGCCTGGCTGAGGACCACCACCTGGTCCATGTTTTCATCGGCAGCTTCATCCCAGCCGCTGCCGTACAGGAACGGCGCTTCGAACATGGGGAAGAAGTCTGCCCAGGTGTTTCGCGTGTCTACCGAGAAGGGGCGCTCATCCGGGTTTTCCGGCTCCAACACCAGGCCAGAGCGGTTGCTGGCTACCTGGCGAAAGGCCTTCTTGGCGCGCATCAGGGCCATGGCGTCGGTGTAGGTCACCTGGTCGGGTGGCTCGAACGAGGACGGGTCGTCCTGGTTTGGGTCCCAGTTGTCCAGTTGCACCGCGAACAATTGCTCCGATTTATGCGGAATCGGGTTGTTCGACATGGTGTAGTTAACCGTGATGGTGGTCATGCTGGCGCCGATGCCCACCGCGATGGCGGCCACCATCAGGGCGCTTAGCAGCGGGTTGCGCCGAATGCTCAGCCAGCCCAGTTTCAGGTAGTAGCGGAACATGGTGCCTCCTAGGCAGTCGCCACGTTGGCAAGCTGTACGCTGGAGCCGTCATCACTGACCCGGCCGTCGCGGATGTGAACATTGCGCTTGGCCATGCCGGCCAGGGCATCGTCATGGGTCACCATGATGATGGTGGTGCCGGACATGTTGATCGACTGGATCAGTTCCATGATGTTGCGCGCCATCTGGGTATCGAGGTTACCGGTGGGCTCATCGGCCAACAGGAAACGCGGGTTGCCAGCCAGGGCCCGGGCGATGGCCACGCGTTGCTGCTGGCCACCGGAAAGCTGCGAGGGCAGGTGCTTCATGCGCGAACTCAGGCCCACCGTTTCCAGGGTGCTCTCGATGCGGCGCTTGCGTTCTGCCGCGTTGAAGCCGCGGTAGCGCAGGGGTACGTCGACGTTGTCGTAGATGTTCAGGTCGGGAATCAGGTTGAAGCCCTGGAAAATAAAGCCGATCTTCTCGTTGCGAACGCGCGAGGTTTCGGCATCCGACAGGGCCGAGACGTCCTTGCCGTCAAGCAGGTAACGCCCGGCGGTAAAGCGCTCGAGCAACCCGGCGATATTGAGGAAGGTAGTTTTGCCGGAACCGGACGGGCCGGTCACGGCGACAAACTCGCCTTCTTCCACGTCCAGGGAAAACTCACGCAGGGCGTGTGTCTCCACCGAGTCTGTGCGGTACACCATCGAAATGTTCTCGAAGCGAAGCATAAGTTCTCTCCTGTATATTCCTGTTATAAACACGTATTAACAGTTAGTTATGATAGATTATTAATCTTGATTCTATTTATTGACCAGCACCGTATCCGCGCCCCGGAAAGCGTCGATGCTGGAGATCACCACCGATTCGCCTGCTTCCAGGCCGGAGGCCACTTCAACCTGTGAAAGACTGCGGGCGCCGATTTCAATCGAGCGGCGGCGCGCCACGCCGTCATCGCCCAGCACGTAGGCCACGCGTCCGCCACCGGAATCCAGGAACTGGCCGCGGGGCAGGGTAAGAACGCCTTCCTTCTTTTCCATCAGGATGCGGGTGGTCAGGCGCTGGTTCTGGCGCAGTCCCGGCGGAGTGATTTCGCTGAAGCGGATACGGGTGGTGACCTGGTTCTGGATGACCTCGGGAGAAACCGAGACCAGGGTGCCGTTGTACGGGTCATTCCCCACCAGCACCTCGGCGCCCATGCCAATACCGAGGTCATCGGCGTAGCTTTCCGGCACCTGGGCTTCCACCTCGAAGGCCGACAGATCGACCACCGCCATCACTGCCTGGTTGTCCGCCACGCTGGCTTTCTGGTCCACCAGCAGGTTGCCGACAATGCCGTCGACCGGTGAACGCATGTTCAGGTCATCGACCTGGCGTTCCAGGTCCTCGACCAGGAATTTCTGCCGGCCCAGTTCCAGCTCCCGGGTTTGCAATTCAAAGCTGAGTCGTTCTTCGTCCAGTTCGGCGTCGGCTACCGCGTGCTTGTGCGCCAACTGGGCGTTTTCGAGGTCGTCCTTGGTCTTTTCGTAGTCAATCTGCGAGATGGCTTCGATTTCCCAGCCCGATTCGGCACGACGGCGTTCGCGTTCGGCGGCCACCAGGGCCACCTTGGCCAGGTCGATGTTTTTCTGGTTGTCGAGAATCTTCTGGCGGGTTTCGATGCGTTGGCGATCCAGTTCAACGCTCAGGCGATCTAGGGTGGCCTGTTCCTGCTGCAGGCGGTTTTGCAGCTCGGGGCTTTCCAGCACTGCCAGCACCTGGCCCTGCTGAACCTCGCTGCCGGCTTCTACCTGGAGGGTGATGGTTCCCTGGTCCGGGGCGAACAGGGTGGGGCTGACCGCGGCAACCACGCGGCCCTGCACGGAAACGTCCCGTACGAGATCGCCCTGGCTGACCGTGGCGATGCGCAGGCGATCCAGCGGCACCGATACCGACGAACCCGCCCAGCGCTGCACCGCGGGCACGGCCCAGAAAGCAAACAGCGCCAGGACGATGGCGACACCGCCGGTGATGAGCCAGCGCGTTCGGCCGGTTTTCTTCTCTATGACAACGTCCTGGGCGGACGTATCGTGGATTTTCATGAACCAGGTTCCCTCTGTCATCCCGTTCTCGTCGAGTAAGACGCACGTGCAAGCGGAATCGTTACGATTGTTTTGATAATTGGATGCTGGTGGAGGGCGAAACGCTTAACCGCCGTGGCGGCGAGCAGCGTGATTTATAATCGGCGCTGGTATTCCAGAGGTCCGGACAGCCCGTGTTCAAGCCACGTTTACTTGTGCTCGCAGCGATTGCCCTGGGCGTGCAGCCCGCGCAGGGTGATTTCTTTGAGCGCCCGCCACCAGGTATCGACGTGGTTGGCGTGGAGGCGGTCACCTATGCCACCGCCGAAGATACGCTGGCCGATATTGCCAGGCGCTACGACCAGGGCCACGAGGAAATCCGCATCGCCAACCCGGAGGTTGAGTTCTGGTTGCCTGGTGATGGCACGCGGGTCACCGTTCCCAGTCGCTACGTGCTGCCGAAAGCCGAGCGTAAGGGCGTGGTGGTGAACATCCCCGAGATGCGCCTTTACTATTTCCCAGAGCCGCTTCGGCGCGAGAAAAACGAGGTGCTGATCACTCACCCAATCAGTATCGGTCGGCAGGACTGGGCCACGCCGCTGGGCCAGACCCGGATCACCTCCAAGGTGGTGAACCCGTCGTGGACGCCGCCAAAATCGATCCATGAAGAGGCCGCGTTGGAGGGGGAGACTTTACCCACCGTGGTGCCGCCGGGGCCTGACAACCCGCTGGGCAACCACGCCATTCGCCTTGCGCTGCCCGGATACCTGCTGCACGGCACCAACCGTCCTTACGGCGTGGGCATGCGCGTGACGCACGGTTGTATTCGCATGTACCCGGAAGACATCGAGGCGTTGTTTGACCGGGTGCCCATTGGCACGCCGGTCACTTTTGTGAACCAGCCGGTCAAACTTGGTTGGCACGAGGAAGGCCTGTTTGTCGAGGTGCACCCAGGCCTGGAAGAAGACGGGCTGAGCCTGGCCGAGCTGCATGGCATGGCGTTGGAGTTGCTGGCGGAGCTACCCGGGGTCGAGCCCAGCCAGGTGCGGGAAGAGGCGCTGGCGCAGGCGCTGGATGAGCAGTCGGGTGTGCCGGTATTGATCGCACCACGCCAGTTCTGAGACGTCCATAAAAAAACCCGGCGCCGGTTTCCCGGGCCGGGTTTTGCTTCGAGCAAGCTGCGACTTACTTGCGCATGGTCTTCTTGAACATGTTGTCGATCTTGGCGTCGGTGGCCTCGGCAGCCGCCTTGGCATCCATCGCGGCCTGTTCAGCGCGTTCGGCAGCAGCGCGGGCGGCTGCGGCTTCGCGCTTGGCCTCGTCAGCAGCGGCTTGCGCGGCTGCGGCCTGGCTCATTGCCGTTTGCACTTCGCCTTCCAGGCGTTTTACATCTTGCGTGGTCGCGCACCCGGTGAGGCCTGCGCCAAGCACCAGTACGGAAACGACCAAAAGCGTGTTAATGAATTTGTTCACGTTCTCCCTCCACTACATTGACTGGGTGTAGTTAAGCCGGCTCCCTCAAGAGCCTTAAGCATCATAGCAGTACGCGCACAGGTTTGTAGCGGGGCTAGATAATCAACACCACCATGTTGATGCTGATCCAGCTTCGCAACTCGTCCATTTCCTCGTTGGTCAGCGCCACGCAGCCATCGGTCCAGTTAAAACTTTCGTGGATGGTGGGGTCGCCATCGCCGATGCCGTGAATGCCGATGTAGCCGCCCAGCGGCGTGTTGGCAGGAGGCTCGTTTCCCTGCTCATGGGCTTGCCGGATGGCGCTGTATTCCGCCTCGCTGATGATTCCGGTCTCAAAAGAGCGCCGGGCGTGCTGCAGGTCGGGGTAGTCAACGCCGAAAAACAGGTAGTACTGGCTGTCTTCCTTGATGCGCGAGATACGAAAGGAGCCGATCGGGGTTTTCTGGTCGAGGTACAAGCGGTTGCGCGTGGCGCCGTTGCGCCCAATGGCGATGTTTTCAAAGGTGCGCACCGCTTTGTCGCCTTGCATCACGCTGAGGGTGAGCGCGTCGGTATCAACCAGGATCCATGTTTCCTGCGCCCGCGCCTGGGTGGACAGAACCAGGCCGCACAGCAGCAACACAAGGCCCGGCCAGGTGGTGATCCACCGGGCGGCTTGCGGAAGGGCATCACTCGATCGCATGCGGGTCATCATCCTTGGGGCAGTGTCGGCTGGGTCAGAAGGCGTTGCGAGGTGCCGCCAAAGGAAAGGATAATTCTCGCTGGCTTCCCCGCCATGGCCGCAGTATGGACCATGCCTCGGGCAACTCACAACCACGGGATCAAGGCGCAACAGGCAGGCTAATGAGCAAAAACGACAACATCAAAACCCACCGTTCCTTTGGCTTCACCGACTTCCTGTGGCGCTGGGGCGCGGCCCTGGTGCTGGTGTTCCTGACCTTCAATCCGACCGGCTGGTCGTGGTTCCACTGGGCGCGCAATGCGTTTGAAGGCGAAGGGTTGGGCCCACAGCACTATTTTACCGGGGTGATCCTGGTGGCGGGTTGGACGGTGTTTATCATTGCCACCGAGCGCAGCCTGGGCTTCCTGGGAAGCCTGATTGGCGCTGCGGTCATTGGCACCGGCATCTGGCTGCTGGTGGATATCGGCTTGTTGAGCGCCGGCTCAATGAACGCCATCGCCTGGCTGGCCTTGTTCGCGCTGGCGACCTTGCTGGCAGTGGGCCTTAGCTGGTCACACTTCTGGCGGCGTATGAGTGGGCAGCTTGAGGTGGATGAAGACTAACCCGTATTCTGAATACCCAGGGCTATGCCCTTTACCGTTCCTTTGAGCGCTTCCAGCAGGTCGTCGTCTTCGCGGTTGCCCTCGCGCCAGCGCTTCAGCAAATCGATCTGAAGCATGTGCAGCGGGTCAACGTAAGGGTTCCTGAGGCGGATATTGCGCTGCAGCACGCGCTGGTCATCCAGCAGCTCGTCAATGCCCTTGAGTTGCAGGATCTGCTTCCTGGCCCGCTGGAACTCTTCGGAAATGATTGAAAAGTAGTGCTGGCGATCGGCGCCAGCGAGGCTGGAGTAGCGCCGGCCAAGCCCCAGTTCCGACTTGCCCAGCACCATCTCGACGTCGTTAACCATGGCCTGGAAAAACACCTGGTTCGCCAACAGCGCCTTGAGGCGATCGAGTCCGAATTCCTCCACCGCGCTTTCCAACGCGGTGCCAAAACCGAACACGCCGGGAAAACCAATGCGGGTTTGCGCCCAGGAAAACACCCAGGGAATGGCGCGCAGGTTCTCAATGCCTTCGCCGCTGCGACGCGAAGCCGGGCGCGAGCCGATATTGAGCCTCTGGATGACGTCCAGAGGCGTGGCCGAGCGAAAAAAGCCGGGGAAGCCCGGGTCGCCATAAACCAGCCCGCGAAACTTGCTGCGGGACACTTCGGCCATGAAGGCGACTATTTCGCTTTCCTCGGCATTCAGTGCTGCCGCATCTCTTCGCGCGGTGTGGGCGAGGGTAGCGCCGGTAACCAGCTCCAGGTTGCGCAGGGCCAGGAAGCGCACGCCATACTTCTGGTTGATTACCTCTCCCTGCTCGGTCACGCGCAGGAAGCCGTTGACCGTTTTGGGTGGGGCGCCAAGGATTCCATTCACCAGGTTGCCACCGCCCCGGCTCACGGTTCCACCGCGGCCGTGGAAGAAGGTGACCTCCACGCCCAGTTCTGCGCCGGTAGCCACCAGGCTGCGTTGTGCCTCGTAGAGCGCCCAGCGCGATGAGACGATGCCGCTATCCTTGTTGCTGTCGGAATAGCCGACCATGATGGCCTGGCGATTGCCCAGCGTGGCCAGGTGGCGATGGTAGATGGAAAAGCCCAGTAGCTGGCGCAGGATAGCGGGGCCGGCGTCCAGGTCATCCACCGTTTCCAGCAGCGGTGTTACTTCGAGTGGCAGGCTTTTTTCAGCGCCCTGGTTGGCCAGCTCATCCAGGGCGAGGATGGTGAGTACGTCGTCGGCGCCCTGCGCCATGCTGATGATGAACATGCCCACCGCGGTCGGCCCGTACTGGAGTCGGGCCTTGCGGACCGCGCGAAACACCGCCAGCGCCTCGCGGGCCTGGTCGGAAAGGGATTCTTCGGCGGGAAGCGCGGGCCACTGCGCGGATTCCAGCAAGCCGGCGAGCCGGGCAGCGCGGGCCTCTGCATCCGTGGATACCCAGTCCGGCTGTGAAAGCAATTCGCCCAGGACCTGGCGGTGGAGCAGGGCGTCCTGGCGCACATCCAGGGTGGCCAGGTGAAATCCAAAAGTGCGTATTCGGCACAGCAGGCGATCGACACCGAACTGGCCGGCGTGGCGGCCCTTGTTTTGTGACAGGCTGTCGCGGATCAGGGTGATGTCGCTGGTGAAGGCCTCGACCGATTCGTAGGCCAGTTCGCGGTCATCCCGTGTTGCGCGCAGGCGTGATGCGACGAAGGTCAGCAACCCGCGGTAGGGCATGTCGTTGTAGCGCCCTGGCATCGAGGCGGCTACCGCCGGCATCAGGCCACGGTAGTGATCCAGCCGCTCCTGCACCGCGCTCGAGACACCAATCTCGGAGGTCGACTGGCTCAGGTAACGCGCCAGGCCTTCAACCTCCGAGACATAGCGTCCAATGATCGCCTGGCGCTGCAGGGCCAGGGTCTCGGTGAAAGTCCTGGCCGTGACATTGGGGTTGCCGTCCATGTCGCCACCCACCCATGAGCCGAAGCGCAGGATCTCGGCGCCTTGCTCATCGTCAGCGGAACCGCCAATCTCGTTGGCGCGTGCCTCGGCCAGCACGTCGTAGTAGGCCGGCGTCACGCGGTAGAGAATGTCGGTGAGGTAGAACAGGATGTTGTCGAGTTCGTCGGCGACGGTGGGCTTGGAATGTGATTCCAGTCGGGTCTGCCACGCCGAGGTGATGGCCGCGCGGATGCGCCGGATCGCCAGGCGTTCCTCGCTGGGAGTCAGCTCCGGGTTCAGACGCTCCACCAGGCGCAGGACGATGTCGTATTCCTTTTCCTGGATGGTGCGACGGGTGGCCTCGGTAGGGTGGGCGGTAAAAACCGGGTGAATGCGCAGGCCTTCGAGGATCTGGTTCAGCGTTTCGGGTGAATGCCCCTCGGTCTTCAGTTCGCCCAGCACCGCTTCGATTCCGCCTGGCTGCGGTTTGTCATCGGCGCGCTGGTACACCCGGCGGCGGCGAATTCGGTGCACCTTCTCGGCCAGGTTGACCGCCCGCAGGTAGGCCGAGAACGCATGAATCAGTTTTTGCACGTCTTGCTGGTCCAGCTCGCTGAGGGCCTCCTCCAGTTCGCGCGCGCCCAGGCCGTCGTCGCCAAACCCCTTGCCCCACTGCGTGGCCATGTCGCCGTCGCCTTCACGATTGCGAATCGATGCGGTGCGTACGCGTTCAACCAGGTCCAGCAGTTCCTGGCCGTGCTGGTCTACCAGTGTTTCACCCACCAGCCTGCCAAGCAGGCTGACGTCTTCGCGCAGGGGTTGGTCTTTTTCGGGAAGTTTTACGGTTCGAATCTTTGATGCCATGGCGATAGGTTAACCGATCGTCCCCGCGAATAAAGGTGGGATGAAAAAAATGCGTGACCGCCCGCTGCTGGCCACTTCACAGGCAGGCCGCTAGAATTGCGCCACTTACCATTAGCAGGTTGCCAGCGCCCATGTTTTTGCAGATACCCGATTTGTTACAACCCCAGGAAGTGCGCCGCCTTCGCGAAATCGCTGGCCGCGCCAGGTTCCTGGATGGGCGAATATCCAACCCGGGCAACACCACCAAGAACAATACCCAGGTGGATCTGCAGGACCCGGGCTACCAGGAGTCAACCCAGATACTGGGCACTGCGCTGCAACGCTCACGCGAGGTGGCTGATTTCTGCCTGCCGAAAATCCTCGCGCCACCGCTGTTGTGCCGTTACGAACCGGGCATGAAGTACGGAGCGCACGCCGACGTGGCTTATATCACCACGCCGGGTGGACGGATGCGCACTGACGTGTCCTGCACGATATTCATCTCGGACCCGGCTGACTACGAAGGCGGCGAGCTGCGTGTGCACCTCGGCAAGGAAACGGTCAACATCAAGTACCCGGCGGGCCACTGCATCCTGTATCCGTCGCACACCCTGCACGAGGTGGTGCCGGTCAGCCGCGGCCAGCGCCTGGTGGCCATCACGTTCATTGAAAGCCTGGTGCCCAACGAGATGCACCGCCAGATGATCTACGAGTTGAACGAAGTGGCGGCCCTGGAAGGGATGAACATGAAGATGGAAAACCAGGTGCGACTGGATACGGTCAAGAGCAACCTGATCCGCATGTGGTCTACCTGAGCAAGGCTGCCCGGCGATCGGCCTGGGTACTGGCGGTTCAGCCGGCCTCTTCTTGTTCCAGCAACTTCGCCACTGGCGCGTAACGCTTCGCCAGGGTTTCGACAAAGCGCGTGCCGCGGGTAATCTCGGTACCGTGCTGCTGCCTGGCCTGGTGAATCACTTCATCGCGCAAGCGCGATGAGTAGGCATGTTCAGGCGCCTTGGCGTAGCGGCCCATGATGGGGCTGTGCGCCATGCGGGCGGCCATTTCGGCGCCGCCGGGGATGGAGAAGTGCTGAAGCACCTGTTCGAGTACCGGCACCGGCCGCGCCAGTAAGCCGTCGAAATCAACGTTTAATACGCGTGCGCCGGTCGCTTCGGCCAGCGCCTGGTGCGTGAGATTCTCGGTGACCCAACTGGCAGCCACCAGTTCGCCCGGGCTCATCTCGCTGACGGCCTTGGGCGCTTCGCCAAGCTGTTGTTGCATGCGGCGCATGCGCTCTCCCGCCTGCCCACGCACGTCGCGCAGCGAAGCGGGGCCACCCAGGACGACAGCCAGGTACTTGTCAGCCGCCATGCTCAGGCACACCGCCTGGGCCTTCGGTCGCGCTTTCATCAGCAAGGCGGCGATTCTCGCCGTTGTGCTGGTAGCCTTGACCACCGTGCATTGGCGCCCTTCGCCGACCCGGCTCCACAGGCGCAGCAGGGTTTCGCCCACCGCGTCGATTTCCGCGGGTGACATGAGCGCAGAGGGCAAGCCGCGTACATCATGCAATTCGGCGAGTTCGCGCAATACCAGGGGTTCACGCAGCGATTGCACCGCGTTGGTCTCGTCGAGCAGCCGCGAAAGCAGGGTGGAGCCCGTGTGGCCAATGTGAAAGATGAAGTGCAGGGCGCCTTCCGGCGCGTTGCCCTGCAGCACCGCCTGGCGGATCTGCTGCCAGGAAAACCAACCGGCCACGGCCTGTGGCGGAATGCCACGGCTGTCCAGAAAACTCGCGGCGCGGTACGCGCCAGGGGGCATTTCCACGAACAGGCCGGCCTGCTGGATGGGGTCAAACTGGTGAAAGTGCAGCTCCGGGCTCGTCATGACCTCTGGCCACAGCCGTTCTATCGCACGTTGGGGGGTGTTGGTGGCTGACATTGTTAGAATTCGTCGATTGTTGCTTATGAAAAAGTGTCTACTTCAAGGCTTGTTGTGCCTGTTGCTGGCTTTCCAAGTTGGCGATTCCCTGCTGGCCGGCTCCCTGTCGGACAATATCCGTATTTCCAGCGAGTATATGGGATACGACCTCCAGTATCGTGTCTACACGCCCGAGCCACTCGAGGCTGGCCAGCAATACCCGGTGCTACTGGTCACTGATGGGCAGCTCTACATCCAGCCGCTTAACACGGTGGAGGTTGCCACTGGCCTGATGGCCAGGGGCGAAATGCAATCCGCATTCATCGTATTCATCGACCCGCGTGACCCGGACGACCTGCAGGTGAACCGGCGCCATGCGCAATTCATGTGCAATGCCGACTATGCGCGGTTTCTGACCGGCGAGCTGTTGCCCGCGATGATCCGGGATTACCCAATTAGCGCGGCGCGTGATGATACCAATGTTTTGGGGCTTTCGTTTGGCGCCATCAACGCCGCTTGCCTGGGGGCAATGGTTTCCTCGCGCTATTCCGGGATCGGCATGCATTCGCCGGGAAACGACCAGCACATCAAGGAAATGGTCCGCCTGTACCGCGACACTGAAACCGAACCGCTGCGCGTATTCCTGTCGGCGGGCACCGTCAATGACAACTTCCGCGCGGCACGGCGCTTTCGTGATGCGCTGGAAGAAAAGGGCTACCGCGTCACCTGGGTGGAAAACCGGGGCAAGTCGCACAACTTCGAGAACTGGCGCGACCTGGTTGACGATGCGCTGATCGCGTTGCTGCCGCCCGACCCCTGATTCTCACTCACCCGGCCAATCTACTGTTGTGCGCTGGCCATCTCCTCGCAGCGAGCCACGTTGTCATTGGCGATTCGAGTAATCGGGATGTCGCCCGACACGTTCGCGGACGGGATATCAAACGACACAACCGCGTTCTCGCAATCCGCCCAGAACACCTCGATCAAGCCGTCGCTTGACTGGGTTGGCGCTGGTTGGGCCGAGTTGAAAATGCCGCCCTCGGTCAGTTCCACGGCCAGGGTGGCCGCATTGCCTGAATAAGGGCCAAACGCGGTGCGCCAGCGGTGTCCGGGCTCACCCAGGATGGCGCCCACGTTGGCGGGCGGGCGCTCGGTGTCGTAGGTAAACCAGGCCAGGAAAATCTGCTGTGAATCCGGGAAGACGGTGATGAAGAAGCCCTGGCCGGGGGTGTCCGCGTTGTACCAGGCGTCGTTCAAACCGGCGTTGATTTCGAAATCAGAGCCGCTGCTGGGCCGCAGGACCACCGCGTTGGGGGTCATCAGGCCACCGGCGCCGCTGGCCACCACGGTGGCTACCAGGTCACCGTTGGCGTCGTAGCGGCGCACCGAGCTGTCGCCGCCGCTGCCAATCAGCACGTCGCCATTGGGGTAGAAATCGACCCCTTCGGCGTTGAGGATGGCGAGAATGAAATCTTCCTGGTAGTTGCCATCGGAATCAAAGCGCCGCACCGCGCCGCCATCGTAATCGCTGACCAGCAGGTCACCGTTGGCGTCGAACCAGATGTTGGTGGGCCCCACCAGGTCCTCGGAAATGAAGAATCCCTGGTCGTTGCCCTGGGTATCGAACCAGCGCACGAAATCGCCGTTATAAGAGGACACGTAGAGGTTTCCCCGGGCATCCCAGTCCAGGCCGATTGCCTGGTTGACCCCGACACTGGTGAATTCATCCACGAAGGTGCCGTTCAACTGGTAGCGTCGCACCGGCTGGTTGTTGTTCCATTGCAGCACGTACAGCAGGTTGTCTGGGCCGATCTTCATCCGGGTGGGTCCGGCCAGGCCGGTGGCGAAATCGTCGATGTAGGCGCCGGTATCGGCGTTATAGCGGGTGATGCGCCCCGAACTGAGGTTGCTGACCAGCACCGAGTTGGCGCCTTCGATAAACAGGATGTCCTGTGGCCAGGCCAGGTTCTGGTCGATAAAGACCTCGGCATTCTGACCGTTGCCGTCGTACTTCAGGATCTGCCAGGGTGGGTTCTGGAAATTGCCCGCATCACTGACGTAAATATCGAACTCCTGGGCCACGAGATTTGTGGCGACCAGGAGAAAAATCGCAGCTAGAATTCCTTTTCTAAGTGGTTTCATTTTTCTGACCCAGAGTGAGGCTGAGGAACATAGTGTACACAGCAGCAGACCGGAATGATGTATCTCGAATTGCGCGCATATCAAGCGGCGTATTTCTCGCGGTGCTTGTGGCTGCTTGCGGTGTCGCTGAGGACCCCGGGCAAGTGGAAGCGAAACCCGTGGCCGAAATACCTGCTGCCGACCTGGTGTTGCGAGGTGGAGCCATTTACACCGTGAATCCGCAACAGCCCTGGGCCGAGGCGCTGGCGGTGGATAAGGGACGGATCGTTTTCGTCGGTGGCAACGAGGACGTGACGGACTATATCGATTCCGGGACCCGCGTCCTGGACCTGGACGGGCGAATGGTCATGCCTGGCATGCAGGACGCCCATGTTCACCCCATCAGTGGCGGGGTGGAGGCGCTAAGCTGCGACCTCAACGCCGCCAGCACGCTGGATGAGTACATCACCATCGTGCAGGCCTGCGCAGCAGCCAACCCCGGCGAGTCGTGGGTACAGGGTGGCGGCTGGTCGATGTCGGTGTTCGGCCCGGGCGCGCTGGCCTCCAAGGAGTTGCTGGATGCCGTGGTTCCAGACCGCCCGGTGTACCTGAGCAGCGCAGATGGACACACTGCCTGGGTCAACAGCCGCGCGCTCGAAATCGCCGGAATCACCGCTGATACCCTCGACCCGGCGGATGGGCGCATCGATCGTGAAGCCAACGGTGAGCCGGTGGGCAGCTTGCAGGAGGGCGCCACGTACCTGGTTTCCCGCCATCTGCCGCCCTTAACACCGGAGGGTCGCATGGATGGGCTGCGCTACGCGATCAAGATGTTGAACGGCTATGGCATTACCGCGCTGCAGTCGGCCAACGTTGGCGAGGCGGACCTCGCAGCCTACGCGCAACTCCAGGCGCAAGGCGAGCTAACCATCCGCGCGGTTACCGCGCAGTGGTGGGAGCGCGACCGCGGGCTGGAACAGGTTGCGGAGATGGTTGATCGCCGCGCGCGTTACACCGGTGGAAAGCTCAACGCCGGCAGCGTCAAGATCATGCAGGACGGGGTCATGGAAAACTATACCGCGGCCATGCTGGAACCCTACCTGCTTGAGGGTTCGCCCAGCGGCATACCGATGATCGAGCCGGAAGCGCTCAAGACGATTGTCTCTGCGCTGGACGCCGAGGATTTCCAGGTGCACTTCCACGCCATTGGCGACGCCGCCATCCGCCAGTCCCTGGACGCGGTGGCGCAGGCGCGGGCGGACAATGGCGCCGAAGGCGGCCGTCACCACATCTCCCACCTGCAACTGATCAACGCGGCGGATATCCCGCGCTTTGCTGAACTGGGCGTGGCCGCCAACTTCCAACCCCTGTGGGCTTATCCCGATGCCTACATCACAGACCTCACGCTGCCCTACATAGGCGCGGAGCGTGGCAAATGGCTTTACCCCATCAACAGCACCCTGCAATCCGGCGCGGTCGTTGCTTTTGGCAGTGACTGGTCAGTTTCAACCGCCAACCCGTTTACGCAGATGGGGGTGGCTGTGACTCGCGCCGACCCATCCGGGCAGGTTTCCGGTCAGCTTAATCCTGAGCAGGCCATTACCCTGGCGCAGGCCATCGAGGCGTTCACACTTGGGTCTGCCTGGGTGAATGGCCTGGAGCTGGAAACCGGCTCCATCGAAGTTGGCAAGTACGCCGACCTGGCTGTTCTGGATAGAAACCTCTTTAAAATCAATATCCAGGAGCTGTCCGAGACGCAGGTGGTGCTCACCCTGCTCGAGGGCGTTGCGGTATATGACGCTTTGATGAACGGCAAACCTTGAGCGATGGACGGCAGTGTGAAGCAATCATTTTGGTGATAGTGTTACTGCGGGCAAATTATGGGAAGCCAAAAGGGATGTTGGCCATCAGGGATAAAACCAATTCAGCCAAGCGGCGCCTTCCTAGGACGCACGCCGGCTTTACCATCATCGAAATCCTGGTCGGGCTCGTCGTTGCGGCGATCGTCCTCGGCCTCGCCTTACCCTCCCTGCGGGAGCTCTCCGCCAATAACCAGGTGGTCTCCGGCAGTCACACCATTATTTCCGGGCTGAATTTCGCGCGCTTCAACGCGATCACGTCCGGAGATGACACCACGATTTGCCCCTCCGAAGACGGCGTTTCCTGTTCCAACGACCATTGGAACGAGAGCTGGATTGTTTTCCAGGACGCCAACGAGGACGGGGTTGCCGATGCAGCCGAGGTATTAAAAACGACGGTGCTGGATAGCTCCATCGCCACCAGCGGTTTCGGCCAACCCATTGTCTTTCGTTCCAACGGAGTCACCACCCTGGGTTCAAACGCAGTGATCAGCAGTTGCTACGCCCATTCCGGCGTAACCAGCAAGTGCATCAATATCACGGTCAATGCGTTCGGCGCCATTCAGTCGGTCGAGCAAACAGTCGCAACTGAAACCAGCGGGTAGTTACAGCAGGTCAAGGGCCGGATACACGGCTCGATCAGCAAGGGCAGTATCAGAGGAGAAGGGTGCATGGACGCACGAGTTCGGCAGAAAGGAACCACCTTGATTGAAATCCTGGCGGCAGTGGTGATTTTCGCTGTCAGCCTGGCCGGCATGGCCGCACTGGCCTTGACCGCCCTGCGAGCAACCGCCGATGGCCATTTCGTTTCGCAGGCCACCATCCTGGCGGACGAATTGGCCGACACCATGCGCGGCAATCTCGCTGGCTACGAATCCAATAATTTCGCAAGCACCCCCGAATCTGCAGAGCTCGACTGCGGCCCCGGCAGTACCTGCACGCCGCAGGAGCAATCCCAGTATGACATCGGCCAGTGGCTCGCCCACGTATCCGATGCGCTCCCGGCCGGCAGCGCTTTTATCTGCATGGATTCAACGCCGGATGATGGCCAGCCCGATGCGCCGGCGTGTGACGGCGAGGGAATGAACACGGTGAAGATTTTCTGGGTGGACAGCAGCGCCGAGGAAGCGCTGGCCGAGGGAGAGGCCTTCCACCGCCACGCCATGGCCCTGGTGCCATGAGGACGGTTCAGATGAGGTGCATACCCATGAGTACAGCCAGGCATGCCCGCGGCATGACGCTGATGGAGTTGATGATCGCCATGGCGCTGGGAATCGTGTTATTGGCCGTGGTGGTGATGATGTACGCCAGCGCACGCCAGAGCTTTCGCCTGCAAAGCGGACTCACGCGCGTGCAGGAAGACGGCAGGGTGGCGATGCACCTGGTGGCCGACGAGGTTCGCCAGGCCGGCTTTCGCAGCCCGGTGTGGAACCATCCCCTGAATGGTTACTCGCCACTGACCACGGGTTCGGCCAATGGCGCCGATGGCGCCAACGACACCCTGCAACTGATGTACATGGACCACGAGGATTGCAACGGGGCGGTCAACGCAAACATCGACCCCGAGACCGCCGAGCCGCGCGCTGACTACAAGCGGATCACCTTTTCGGTGGCCAACGGCAACCTGCTGATGAATTGCGAATACGGCGCCAACCCGCAGAACCTGGCCACCCAGGTGAATACGCAGCCGGTGGTGGGAGGCGTTGAAAGCTTCCAGGTGCTTTACGGCATTGATACCGATTTTCCGCCGGATTTCAGCATCAACGCCTGGACCACGGTTGAAAACATCGACCCGCGCGCCACTGTTTGCCTGCAAAGCCAATACCTGTGCGAAGTGGGTGGATTACTTGATGCCATTCCACAGGGGGTTCCGTCGGCCCTGAAAGTAGGTCTGTTGCTGGCCAGCCCTGAGCCCGCCGGTGGCGAAACCACTGGTGAAGAGTTCGCGGTGCTTGATGTCAACATCACGCCGCCGGATGACCAGCGCCTGCGCAAGGCATTTACCTCGACCGTCACGCTGAGGAATCTCACTCTATGAACCGTTTAGCTGTCACCATTCGTCGCCGGGGAGAGGCCAGGCCGGAACGCCAGTCAGGCGCGGTGCTGTTCGTCGGTCTCGTCATCCTGATCGGCCTGATCCTGTTAGGTGTTGTGTACTCGCAGAGCGCGATCATCCAGGAGCGCCTGGCTGGCAACTACCGCGACCTTTCGGTTGCGTTTGAGGCCGGTGAAGCGGGCGGTCGCTGGGGGGCGGCGTGGCTGCAGAGCCTGGCCGGCAATTCACTGAACCGCCCGTGGCCATGTGTTTCTGACTGCGACCAGACATCGGCCGTCTGGGACCTTGGCCAGTACCCGACCCATCCGGGTCCCAGCGCATCATTCTGGGCTACCTCGCGAACCTACGGAATCGACCCCAGCAATGACCAGGACCTGGGGCAAAGGGTGCCGGGGACCCACGAACAGCCGCGCTTCGTGATTGAACAACAGTTTTTCAAACGCGACGACCTGGCGGGGGAGCCACAAAAAGGCGTCGCTTTTTATCGAGTTACAGCCAAGGGGACCGGCGAACGCGCCAACAGCGATGCCGTGCTGCGCTCGGTGCTTGCCAAGCGGTTTGAGTAACCGCCTGTGCGTCATTCAAACACAAGGAATCGGAGTCTCCCTATGAAAACGTTCGTCAGGCCATGGATCGGCTCGATCGTTGCGATTATTTCACTTACCGCGGGCATCTCCGCGCCTGGCACCAGCCAGGCGGCGTTGTTGCTTCCCAAGGTTCCGCTGTTCGTCAATCTCAGCACCACGCCCAACATCTTCATGCAGATGGACGATTCGGGCTCGATGGACTGGGACATCATGACGCCCACGCATTTCAGTACCTGTCGCTATAACTACCGCAAGTATTGCAGCCAGTTGGAGACCACCGGTGAGTTCTATGACTGGACTGGTGAGTACTACAACGGCGACATGGTGTTTCGCACCTTCGAGTATGTCTTCAGCTCGGATGACGACGCCTACGATACCCACTGCTACCGCGATGACCGCGACGTAATGGAGTTATGTGATGAGCCACGTGGCCGCGCGACCTGGGATTGGCGCGCGCGCAGCACGTCGGTGAACGTGCTGTTCTTCAACCCGGAGGTCCAGTACACACCCTGGCCCGGTTATTCTGATGCAAACTTTTCATCCGCACGTTCCTACCCGGATTCTTCGCTTTCAGGCTACTACGACACCCGCAACATGAGCGGCTTCTACTACTACCACTGGATTGATGACAAGGGGTTCAGCGGTTCACGGCCTGACAAAACAGATGTCACTTACGGCAACAACAAAATCGTCGATGAGTGGGACAGCTATGTAAAAGTCACCGTGGGCTCACTGGGCTACAGCTGCACGTTGTACACGAGTAACCCGGACCGGGGTGGTTTGAATGTGACCGCCACCGGGCTGTCCACCTCGGACTCCCGTTGTGTCGACGCCGTGGGAATTAACCGGTCACCCGCCATGCTGGCCCAGAACGTGGCCAACTGGTACCAGTACTACCGCCGTCGCACCATGGTTGCACGCGCCGCGGTGTCGCGGGTGGTTACCGACCTTCCCGCGTTCCGTTACGGCTTCAGCCTGATCAACGAGGACGACGTGTTCGTTGAAGTGCCGGCCGCCTCGGTCAATGAGTACGCTTCGCATAACGCCGACCTGATCGAAACCTACCTGGAAAATCGCCAGCGCGCCTACGGCACGCCGTTGCGTCGTGGCCTGGAGCGGGTAGGGCGCTACTACGACGACAGGCTGAGCGGGAAAGACGACCCCATCATCACCGCCTGCCAGAAAAACTTCACCGTGCTGTTTTCCGATGGTTACTGGAACGGCGATCGCCCCTACAACATCAGTTGGGACGATGACGGCGATGGTGGCGTTGTTTACAACGGCACTTCAGATGAAACCCGCGTGCTGCTGGCGGATGTTGCCAACTATTACTACGAGAAAGACCTTTCGCCGTTGCCCGACCTGGTGCCGACAGACCAGTTCGACACCGCCAATCACCAGCACATGGTCACTTTCGCCGTGGGCTTCGGTATCACCGGATCACTGGTCGACCTTGACGGCGATGGCTGGCCCGACAATCTCAACAATGGCCTGAAGTGGTACACATCCAGCGCCACCGACAATGAGAAAGTGGTGGACGACCTGTGGCACGCGGCGTGGAACTCCAAGGGCGAGTACATCTCGGCGGCGCGACCGGAAGAACTGGTCAGCAACCTGACCAAGGCCATCCTGGATATCAGCGACCGCGTGGGCGGTGCCGCCTCGGGCGCCACCAATGGTGGATCGATCAACAGCGAGTCACGTATTTTCCAGGCCAAGTTTGATGCCTTCGATTGGCACGGCTCGCTGCTGGCCATCGACGTGGACCCGGTCACCGGCGAGCTCGATTCGACCGCATGGGAAGCGGGCGCCATTCTCAATGCGCAATCCAACGGCTGGTTCCTTTCCGGGCGCAAGATATTCACCAGCAACCCGGCCAACCAGAACGGCCTGGCGTTCAGCTGGTCGAGCCTGACGGCGGAACAGCAGGCGCTGATGCATATCAACCCGGACACCGGAAATCCCGATGGGTTGGGCAACCAGCGCGTCAACTACATTCGCGGTTCCAGCAGTGACGAGGGCGGCCTGTTCCGCAATCGCGAACATGTGCTGGGCGATATCGGCCACTCCGACCCGCAGTACGTCGGCGTTCCGCCGTTTTATTACACGCTGCCGGGTTACCAGGCATTTGCGCTATCGAAGCTGGATCGCCCGGCGATGATTTACGTGGGCGCTAACGACGGCATGTTGCACGCCTTCCGGGAGGGCAATGGCACCGAGAGCTTTGCCTACATTCCCAATGCGCTGATCAGCAAGCTGCCTGAGCTGACCTCGAAGAACTACTCGCACGAGTTTTTCGTCGATGGCTCGCCGAGTTACGGCGATATCGAAACCGCCAATGGCTGGAAGTCTGTGCTGGTAGGCGGTTTGCGCGCCGGCGCTCAGGGCGTCTACGCGCTGGATATCACCAATCCTGACAGCTTCGCCGCATCCAGTGTTATGTGGGAATTTACCGACGCCGATGACGCAGATCTCGGTTATGTCTTTGGCGACCCGCAGATTCGCAAGATGGCCAATGGCAAGTGGGGCGCCATCTTCACCTCGGGTTACAACAACATCGAATCCGATGACTACCCCTCGGTGGATGGTGGCAGCTACCTGTACCTGCTCAATATCGAGGATGGCGCCAACGGCTGGTCCGGATCCGATTACCGCAAGATTGCCATTCCGGGCGCGGACGGCCTGTCTGAACCCGCGGTCGTGGACGTGGACGGCGATTACATCGGTGATTTCGTTTACGTGGGTGACCTCGACGGCAACATGTGGAAGATCGACATCACCTCGGACAACCCCTCCAACTGGCACGTGGCGTTTGGTGGCGAACCACTGTTCGTCGCGAAAAACGCCAGTGGCCAGCGCCAGGCGATCACGACCCGGCCGGCGGTTATTCCGCACCCCCTGTCGATTACCAACGGCGTGCTGGTGCTGTACGGCACAGGCAAATACCTGGAAGTGAACGACGATGCTACAGAGGGCGTACCCACCCAGTCGGTATACGCCATCTGGGACCGTGACGGCTACTACAACAAGGCGCTGAACCAGCGGAACAACTACGGCGACCATGATTTCAGCAGAAACTCGCTGAAACAGGCCTCGTTCACCCTGGATGCGCAGACGGGCCATCGCCTGATCCACGACGACTACGCCAACACGGTGCAGTGGTTTGATGAAGACGGCGACCCCAGTTCTCGCGGCTGGACGCTCAACCTGCCTGTTGAAGGCGAGCGCGTCGTTCGCCGCGTGCTGTTGCGCGACAACATCGCTTTCCTGGTCACCTTGATCCCGGAGCAGAGCGTTTGCGCGGCGGGTGGCACCGGCTGGTTGATGGCACTGGACGCCCAGACCGGCTCAGCGCCACGCTTCCCGGTCCTGGATATCACCGGCGACAACGTGATTGATTCAAGCGATTCGTTGATGCGTGAAAATCCGAACCAGCCGGCGGGTTCAGAAGCCACCATCACGAACCCGGTGGGTATCGAGATGCTCAGCATTCCCAACCTGCCGGCGATGCTTTATGACGATCGCGCCGAAGACCTTGGTGGCGTGTTCCCACCGCGGCCCAACGAGCCACGTGGTTGCGGAGCCGAGGGCGCCAAGTCGTTTACCTACACCACCAGGACCAACGGCAGCGTGGAAATGGTTGCCGCTGCCCACCAGCCGCTTTCCTGTGGAAGGCAGAGCTGGGATCAAACCCACTAGCCCGTTGGGATGGAGAAGATCATGAAGAAGTTCTTTCTGCTGATGGTTATGGGCCTGCTGTTTGCAGGCTCCGTGCAAGCCCAGGAGCGCATTGAAGGCACGCTGGACAAGGTCTACCTGCCGGGCAACTACGTGGTGGTCAATGGCAAGGAATACAAAGTGAACACCGAACTCACCCAGGTGCTTTACCGTGGCCTGAACGTGGGCGAGGAAAGCCTGAGCAAGGGAGACCGGGTGCAACTGGTGTTTGATGGCAGTGTCGCTGCGGACGGCCTGCCAAACCTGCTTGCCATCATCCTGCTACGCGGCAGCAAGTCGGGCCTGGACAGCTAGGCCCGGCCATGGCTCACAGGAACAAGGGCTTTACGCTGATCGAGGCAATGATCACGCTGGTGGTGCTTTCCATCGTTGTCGCGATCGCCTTGCCGAGTTACAACCGTTACGTCGTGCGCAGCAACCGCAGCGAAGGCATCGAGGCATTGCTTGCCGCGGCTGCCTGCCAGGAGCGACTGTTCATTCGCAATAATGCGTTCGCGGAGGATGCCTGTGTAGGAGGCACGAACAACGGCCACTACGAGATTACCGTGGCTACTTCAAACGCGAACCAGAACTTTGTCCTTACCGCGACGCCGCAGAACAACCAGACCAAGGACAGCTGCGGTGCACTGACCCTGAACGACCGTGGCGTTCGCACTGCCGGGGGTGAGGGTGGCGACCTGGCAAGCCAATGTTGGTCAGGTCGTTGGGGGAGTGCTTCGTCGTGATAATGGATGAACGGTACTAAATGATCTCCAGGCGGTGTTGGATAAAGTAAGCTGCTCGTTTTAAGCTAGCGAACGCTACAGGGACGTAGGCCTTATCAAACGGGGAGAAGGTCTATGAGGTTGTTTGTTTGCCGCCACCGGCGGTCTTCTGGTTTCACCTCGATCGAACTTCTGGTTGCATTGGCCGTAGCCGCCATCCTTTTGGGTGTGGCTGTTCCGTCATTGCGAATTTTTTCCGCTAACAATCATGTAGTTAGCGCCAGTAACTCGATCGTTTCAGGGCTGAATTTCGCCCGCTTTACCGCCATTACGCAGGGTGAGGATATTACTATCTGCCCTTCGGAAAATGGCACCAGTTGTTCCAATAATCATTGGCATTCCAACTGGATTGTCTTTATCGACAGCGACGGTAATTCTGTACCCGCAGCCACGGAAATTCTAAAAACCGCGGCCATTGACGCCGGGGTCGAGGCCACCGGTTCGGGTACACCCATCGTGTTCACGCCAACCGGGCGAACCACGCTGGGTTCAGATGCCGTAATCACATCGTGCTTTGAGGACAGTGACGTCCCGGCCAGGTGCATTGACATTACCGTCAGCGCATTTGGTTCCATTCGCGCATCCAACAAGGAAGTTCCCAGCGAAACCGAGACCTAGGTGGCCGCCGTGAAATGGCGCCGCCTGCAGGCCGGCACCACGCTGATTGAGATTCTCGCAGCGGTGGTTATCTTCGCTGTGTGCCTGGTAGGCATGGCGGCCCTGTCGCTTACCGCTTTGCGCAGTACTGCCGATGGCCATTACGTGTCACAGGCCACCTTGCTCGCCGATGAGTTGGCTGACGCCATGCGCAGCAATCTCGCCGGTTACGAGGGCGGCAACTTTGCGACCACGCCGGGGGCTTCCGGTGCCAACTGTGCGCCAGGCTCAACCTGCACCGCGCTGGAGCAGGTTCAGTTTGACGCCAGTCGATGGATGGCCCGGGTGGGTAATGTCCTGCCGGCTGGCACCGCCCTGATCTGCATGGATTCAACACCTGATGATGGCCAGCCCGGCGAACCGGCCTGCGATGGCAACGGCCTGAACACACTAAAGATTTTCTGGCTGGATAACAGCGCCGAGGAAAGCCTTGACGCCGGTGAAAGCTTTCACCGTCACGTGGTAGCGCTGGTGCCATGAACATGCAGCCTGTTGCACGCTCTGTTCGATCCGCCAGGGGAGTCACCCTGCTTGAGCTGATGATCGCCATGGCCATTGGCCTGGTGCTGTTGCTGGTCGTGCTGGCGATGTATTCGTCGTCGCGGCAAAGTTTTCGCCTCCAGGATGGTCTCGGCCGGGTCCAGGAAGACGGCCGCATCGCGATGCAACTCATCGCGGAGGAAGTGCGCCAGGCCGGCTTTCGGGCCGCGGTTTGGAACCATCCCAGGATCGGCTACGCGCCCATCACCTCGGCTTCCAGTAACGGTACATCCGGCGCCGACGACGTGCTGCAGCTGATGTACATGGACCACGAAAACTGCAATGGCGTCGCCAACACCGATTTTGATCCGGAAACCGGCGAAGTCATGGCCGACTACAAGCGCATCACCTTCCTGGTCAGCGATGATGACGAACTGTTGATGAATTGCGACTACGGCGCCAACCCGCAAAGCCTGACCAGTGAATACAGCAACCGGGTGGTGGCGAACGGAGTCGAGAGTTTCCAGGTGCTGTACGGCGTGGATACAGACTTTCCGCCGGATTTCAGCATCAACGCATGGACCACCCGCGATTCGATTGAGCCCGCGGCCACCATCTGCATACAGAGCCAGTTCCTGTGTGAAGCGGTGGGGCTGCTCGACGAGGTGCCCAACGGTGTGCCGACTGCATTGCGCATCGGGCTGCTGTTGGCCAGCCCGGAAGTGGTGGGCGGCAATTCCTCGCCCGCCCAGTTCGACGTGCTCGATGTGACGGTCAACGCACCCGATGACCAGCGCCTGCGCAAGGTATTTACCTCAACCATTACCCTCAGGAACCTCACCCTATGAATAAGCAGTTCGCTGGCAAGAGCCCGATCAACCTGCGCAGGCAATCAGGCGCAGTACTTTTCGTGGGCCTGATCGTGCTCCTGGTGCTGGTCATGCTGGGCGTCACGCACACCCAGAGCGCGGTCATACAGGAGCGCCTGGCAGGTAACTACCGGGATATGAAGCTGGCTTTCGAATCAACTGAAGCCGGCGGCCGGTGGGGCGCAGCCTGGCTGCAAAGCCTGGGTGGTGACACTTTGGCGCGCCCGTGGGCCTGCGAGAGCAGTTGTGATTCCACTTTTCCAGTATGGGTGGTGGGCCAGTACCCGAGTAACCCGCACCCCAAGGACAGCCTGTGGGCGTCGGCGAAAAGCTACGGCGTTGACCCTGGTAATGGCCAGGTGTTGCCGCACGAGGTGCCACTGGTCAGCGCGCAACCGAAATACATCATGGAAGAGCAGTTTTTCCGTGTAGATGATCTTTCCGGCGATCCACAAAAGGGGGTTGCCTACTACCGGGTGACCGCCATGGGGGTTGGTCACCGGACAGGCAGCGACGCCGTCTTGGCGTCGGTGATGGCAAAACGGTTCGAGTAATCCCGGGCCAAGGGGCCGGGCGGAGTTCAATATGAATATCGCACGCAGTTCAATTTTGGTTACAACGGTTGCGGCCATCGCCATGGTGGCCGGCGTGGCAGCGCCAAACACTGCGGAGGCGGCCCTGTTGCTGCCCAAGGTGCCGTTGTTCGTCAATCTCAGCACCACGCCCAACATCTTCATGCAAATGGATGACTCTGGGTCGATGGACTGGGACATCATGACGCCAACACACTTCACCACCTGCCGGTACAACGCCCAGAAGGGCTGTGACCAGGTTGAGGCCACCGGCGAGTTTTATGACTGGACCGGTGAAACAGACGATGGCGAACGCATTTACCGCACTTTCGAATACGTCTTCAGCTCGGATGACGACGCTTACGATACCGATTGCTATGACGACGACCGCGACGTTATCGAGTTATGCACCCGCGGCAGGGGTTCATCGCCCTGGGATTGGCGCGTTCGCAGCACTGCGCTGAACGTCCTGTTCTTCAACCCGAACGTGCAATACCGGCCGTGGCCGGGGTATCCCAATGCGTTATTTAACCTGGCGCATTCCAACCCGGATATTACCCAGCCCGGCTACCTGGACCTGCGCAACCTGAGTGGCTTCACTTACAACCACTGGATTGATGACAAGGGCTTTGGCGGTTCACGCCCCGACCGCACCGACGTCAGGATTGGCGACAACAAAATTGTTGACGAATGGGATAGCTATGTACGCGTCACGGTGGGGCTGCTGGGCTATTCCTGCACCCTGCACACCAGCAATCCCAACAGCAGCGGTTTGAATGTAACCACCTCCGCGCTTTCACCCAGCGACTCGCGCTGCAAGGCGGCCCTGGGTGTCAACACCTCGCCATCGATGCTCGCGCAGAACGTGGCCAACTGGTACCAGTATTACCGCCGCCGCGCCATGGTGACCAAGGCCGCGGTGTCCAACGTCGTCAACGATCTGCCCTCGTTCCGCTACGGGCTGGGCATGATCAACAACGTCGATAACTTCGTCGAGGTGCCGGCAAAGGGACTCAACGAGTTCCTGACCCACAACATCAACCTGATTACCTCCCTGCTGCAAAACGAGCAGGAAGCGGTGGGAACGCCCTTGCGCAGGGGGCTTGAGCGTATCGGCAAGTACTACGACAACACCCTTTCGGGAACCGACGACCCAATCATTTCGGCCTGCCAGAAGAACTTCACCATCCTGTTCTCCGATGGCTACTGGAATGGCGACCCGCCCAGTACGCCCAGCAGTGACGACGACAACGACGGCGGCGTGATCTACGGCGACGAAACCGTGTTACTGGCCGATGTGGCCAACTACTTCTATCGGCGTGACTTGTCGCCCCAGCCCAACCTGGTTCCAACGGATCCGTTTGACAGCGCCAGCCACCAGCACATGGTGACCTACACCGTTGGTTTTGGTATCAGCGGCTCTCTGGTGGACCTGGATGGCGATGGTTGGCCGGACAACCTGAACAACGGCAGCAAGTGGTACACCTCTGGCGCCAGCGATAATGAACGCGTGGTGGATGACCTGTGGCACGCCGCGTGGAACAGTAAAGGCAAGTACATCTCTGCCGCGCGACCGGAAGAACTGGCTGTCGAGTTGACCAACGCCATCCTCGATATCAGTGACCGGATTGGCGGCGCCGCTTCAGGTGCAACCAATGGTGGCTCGATCAGCAGCAGTTCAAAGCTGTTCCAGGCAAAGTTTGATGCCTTTGACTGGCACGGCCAGCTATTGGCGATCAACATCAATTCGCTCAGCGGCGAGCTTGGTGCAACCGCGTGGGAGGCCGGATCCGTTCTCGATACGCGGCCCAACTCCTGGTTCCAGAGCGGTCGCAAGGTTTTTACCGTCAACCCATCAACCCAGGCCGGTCTCGATTTCACCAGCGGCGGCATCACGGCTGGGCAGAGGGCACTGCTGGACATCAGTCCGCACACTGGCACCCCAGACGGCTTCTGGCAAAGGCGACTGAACTACATTCGCGGTGACAGCAGTTACGAAAACTCACTGTTCCGTGCGCGTGACCACAAGCTGGGCGACATTGGTCATTCCGACCCTCAGTACGTTGGCACACCGCCTTTCTACTACTCCCTGCCGGGCTATCGCGAGTTCGCCATCGCCAACAAGGACCGGCCGGCCATGGTTTACGTCGGGGCCAACGACGGCATGGTGCACGGTTTCCGCGAGCTCGACGGCCAGGAACTGATTGCTTACGTGCCCAACGAGATCATTCACAAGCTTCCCGACCTGACCTCGAAGTTCTATTCGCACGACTACTACGTCGACGGTTCACCGCAGTACGGTGATATCCAGACGGCCACCGGTTGGAAGTCAGTGCTGGTGGGATCGCTGCGCAGCGGTGGGCAGGGTGTCTACGCCATCGATGTCACCGACCCGACCAAGTTCACCGCGGCAAGCGTCATGTGGGAGTTCACCGACGAGGTGGATGCCGACCTGGGTTACGTGTTCGGCCAGCCGCAGATCCGCAAGCTGGCGGATGGCAAGTGGTACGCCATTTTTGCATCCGGATATAACAACATCGAAGCCGATGGCCATGCGTCTCCGGACGGCGACAGCTATCTCTACCTGGTGTCGATCGAGGACGGCGCCAATGGCTGGAGCGCCAGCGACTACCGCAAGATTGCCATTCCGGGCGCCGATGGGCTGTCAGAGCCGTCGGTAGCCGATGTTGACGGTGATCACATGGGTGATTTCATCTACATAGGCGACCTTGACGGCAACATGTGGAAAGTCGACGTAACTTCCAGTTCCCGCGCCTCGTGGGGGCTGGCCTTTGGCGGCGAGCCATTGTTTACCGCCATCAATGCCGACGGCAGTCGCCAGCCGATTACCACGAAGCCTGCGGTGATGCGCCATCCGCTTTCGATCAGCGAAGGCGTGTTGGTGGTGTTTGGCACGGGCAAGTACCTGGAGGTGAACGACGACGCAACCGAGGGCGTTCCCACACAGTCTGTTTACGCCATCTGGGATCGTGACGCGTTCTACAACAAGGCCCTGAACCAGCGTAACAATTACGGCGCGCATGACTTCAACCGCAATGCACTCAAGGAATCTGAGTTTACTGTTGACGGAGTAACCGGCCACCGCATTATCCATGACGACTATGCGAACTCGATTAACTGGTTCGATGAAGATGGCGACCCCGATTCACGCGGCTGGTTTATCGACCTGCCGATCGAGGGAGAGCGCATTGTTCAGCGGGTGATCCTGCGCGACAACATCGCCTTCCTGGTGACGCTGATACCCGAGGAAGACGTGTGCTCGGCTGGTGGTACCGGCTGGCTGATCGCGCTTGACGCAGAAACCGGCGCCGCGCCGCGCTTCGCGGTGTTCGATATCAACGATGACAACGTGATTGACGCGAGTGATTCGTTGATTCGCCAGAACCCCAATGCGCCTCCGGGCTCAGGCCCGTCGGTGGTGAACCCGGTTGCGATGGAAATGCTCAGCATTCCAAACCTGCCGGCGATGCTCTACGACGACCGCGCATCCGACCTGGGCGGGGTATTCCCGCCACGGCCGAACGAACCGCGTGGTTGCGGCGCTTCGGGCGCGAAGTCGTTTACTTACACCACGCGCACCAACGGCAGTATCGAAATGGTAGCCGCAGCTCATCAGCCGCTGTCCTGCGGTCGCCAGAGCTGGGACCAGAAACACTGATAAGGGACGGAGTTGAATATGAAAATCATGAAGTCGTTTGTGCTGATGGCCGTCCTGTTGGCGCTGGCCGGCACGCTGGCGGCGGAAGAACGGGTCCGCGGAACGCTGGACAGCGTCTACCTGGAAGGAAACATGGTTGTGGTTAATGGCAAGGAGTACAAGGTCAACACCGAGTACACCAAGGTTATCTACCGAGGCCTGAGCGTGGGTGAGGAAAGCCTGCGCAAAGGCGACCAGGTAGAACTGGTGTTCGCTGACAGCAAAACCGAGGATGGCCTCAGCCAGTTGCTGCAGATCAGGCTGCTGCGCGGCAGCAAGTCGGGGCTGGACAGTTAGCTTGAAAGCAGCGCGTACAAACCGGGGTTTTACCCTGTTGGAGTTGATGATCACCCTGGTGGTGTTAAGCATCGTGGTGGCCATAGCGCTGCCCAGCTACAACCGCTACGTGGTGCGCAGCAACCGCAGCGAGGGCATCGAATCCCTGCTTGCTGCCGCGGCCTGCCAGGAGCGCCTGTTTATCCGTAACAACGCTTTTGACGACGAAGAGTGCGGCGGTACAACCAACAACGGCCACTACGAGGTCACCGTTGCCACTGCCGACGCCAACCAGAGTTTCGTGCTCACGGCGACACCCCAGAACAACCAGGCAACGGACGATTGTGGGGTGTTAACCCTGGATGACCGTGGTGTGCGCACCGCGGGCGGTGAAACGGGTGAACTCGCGGTGCAGTGCTGGAGCGGTCGCTGGGGAAGCGCGTCTTCGTAACTTGATGCACGCTGGAAGGGAAGGCAAAGGCGGGGCAGGGCCCCGCCTTTGTTTTTTGTGCAGTCATGACAGGCGAAGCGTCCTACAGATCGGGGCCTTCCTCGTAATCCAGCCCGGCTGCTTCGGCCTGGCGGGCGACCACCTCGTAAAGCTTCTGGTCGAGTGAGTCTTCCAGCCCGCCTTCCTCCTCGGCTCGCTCGCGGATATAGGACTCGCGCTCATCGGCAAGCTGTGCAATCTGCTTGCGAATGTCCGCACGGTCCTGGGTAAGTCGGGCGACGTAGGCTTTCTGCTCGGGTTCGGCCATTGGCTTGAGCGTCTCGGGCAGTGCATCGGCATCGAGTTCTTCCAGCTTGACCTTGCCGCTGGCCACCGCGTCGACCAGTTCGTTCTCGCCCACCAGGTTCTTGCGACCGCCTTCGCCCGCGTTGAACACGGCACGGCGGGCCTTGGCGCTCACCGGCGCGCTGGCTTCCAGCTTGTCGGTAGAAGCAACCTTGGCCTGCATTTTGGCTTTCTGCTCTTCATCGCCGTAATACAGCCGGGTGGCGTCCAGCTTTGCCGACAGCTCGGCCAGTTGTTCGTCAAAAGGCGTTTCCATGGCGAACGCGCTGCCGGCCTGGTCCACGTGAAGGAAATCACCGGCGCCGAGGTTGGCCATCGCAGTCCACGGTTTCGCTGTGGTTGGAATGTTGCCGCACTGCACCGTGTTGACGATGATGCCTTTCTGGCGTGCCGCCTGGATGATCTCCGGGTACTGCGGTTCGTTGTAGTCCATGTGCGGTGGCGCATCGCCCACCAGGAAGATCACGCGATAGACCTGTTCGCCCTGGCTCCAGGACATGCCGTGCACGGCGTCGTTGAGCGCCTGGTTGACGCTTTCGGGGGTGTCGCCGCCGCCGCCGGCCTCG
Source organism: Gammaproteobacteria bacterium (assembly GCA_030428105.1). GTDB lineage: Bacteria > Pseudomonadota > Gammaproteobacteria > Xanthomonadales > SZUA-36 > JAUIBE01. The sequence continues at coordinate 145,513 of JAUIBE010000001.1, read as the reverse complement.
AAGTCCATCAGGGTGGCGTAGACCGAGTCGAGATCGCTGGAAAGGTCGACCAGCTGGGTCACGTACTGGTCGCCACGGTCACGGTAGGCCACCAGCCCGATGCGGATTTCGGGGGTGGGCTGGGCCGAGGCCATGGTGCTGGCGATGGACCAGATCTTGTCCTTGGCCGACTGGATCAGGCCAGACATGCTGCCGGTGGTATCCAGCGCAAACACCACGTCGATTCGCGGTTGCTGCACGACCTGCGGCGGCCTCAGCGGCCTCGGGTCCTCGCTGTTGTAACGGGCCTGCAGTTGCGGGTAGAAAACAACTGCGCCCAGTGTCACTGCGAACAGTGCAAGAGTCAGTAACTTGGTTCTCATCGGGGTTCTCCTGTGGAAAGTTGTCGAATGGCTGCATCGGCGCGGCGTCGTGCCTTGTCAAAACGGTCATTCGCGGTGTGGTCCGGGGTGTGGTGTAGCGATAAGGCGCCGCGGCTGGGCAGGCGTGGGGGAATCTGGGTCCACAACGCCTGCACCAGGAAGAAGCACCAGGTTGCAAGCATCACGCTGCCGCTACGCGCCAAAGCCCAGCTGAAAGCAGCGGCGGACAGGGCGGTGAGCAGGAGGTCAGCGACCGCCGGTAGCAAACTGGCGTAAACAAACAGGCTACGCGTCAGCCAGATGGCGCCAGCGTGCAACAGCAGGTAGAAGGCCAGCGAGTCGACGGCCCACCAGGCCGCGATGCTGAAGACCGTCCAGGCCACCAACGTAACGGCCCTGCCGGTCGCAGCGCGTTCACCCCGTAGCAGCAGCAACAGGTAGGCGCCGCAAATAAGCGGAACGACCAGTCGAATCACGGTTTCCCCGCCGGCCAGCACTGTCAGCCCCGTGACGGATATCGCGGCTGCCAGCGCCAGTACCGCTGCGATCACTGCACCATGGAAAAAGCTGCGGCGGGTAGTCATGACGCACTCCCGGGTGCCTCGATTGAACCCTCGCGGATGGCTTTCTCGTGCAGAAAGGCCACTTCCACGGCATCTTCATCCACGCAATGGCTGGAACGCGCCATACCTGGCTGCGGCGGGGTTTGGCCAGTATCGTGCTGTTCGAGGCTGCTGAATGCCTCCGCCTTCTGGCGCATTGACTCGGTGGATGCCTGGTTCTGCTCCAGTTGGGCGCGTAATTTCTCGATGGTGCGGACGCCCTGTTGAATCCGTACTTCCAGGCCGTTGGCCAGCTGTGCGTTCTCAAGCTTCTTGCGCACGATATTGCGGGCCAGGTCCTCGCGATCCTGGGCAAAGCACAGGTCGAGTTGCGCTTCCAGTTCGGCGCCTGCCTGGCGCACCCTGGCCAACCTCGCGGCCAGTTGCTCTTGCTCCTCCCCGCGCGCTGCCAGCTTTGCCTCGGTTGCCGCGACCTCGTCTTCCATGTCGCGGATGGCCTGGCGAAGCATTTGCCCGGGCGCCTCGATGTTGTCCAGGACCGCGTTCATGTCGGCCCGGAACAGTTGGGAAATTCGGTGGATAAGTGCCATGCGATTGCCTCCGTTAGCTGCCATCTCGATTGCGATGGGCACTCATCGTAGGCGCGGGGGCATAACCGTATAAGACATGGCCCGGTAAATTCGTCGGGCAAAAATTTACCTGGAAGTTACATTGCCTCGCACGGGACACGGCGCGCTTTGCGGTAAGCTGGCGCCCATGGAAAACAAGCCATGGACAACAACATGAAAATCCTGGTCGTCGAGGACGAAACCGCCATTCGCGAGGGTTTGTGCGATGTGCTGGTGTACCACGGCTACCAGGTGGATTCTGCCGCCGCCGGCCCGGAGGGGTATCAGAAAGCCGCAAGCGGTCAGTTCGACCTGGTGCTGCTGGACGTGATGCTGCCCGGCATGGACGGCTATGCCATTTGCGAGAAACTGCGCCAGGACGATCGCGAGCAAGCCATCATCATGCTCACCGCGCGTGATTCAGATGCGGACATCATCCAGGGACTGCGCATGGGCGCAGACGACTATGTTTCCAAGCCGTTTTCCGTGCAACAACTGGTCTTGCGTATCGAGGCGGTATTGCGCCGGTCACGCGTGGGCCAGGCCCAGGCACGAACCATCACCCTGCCTGCCATCACCATTGATACGGAAAACCTGGCCGGGCAGGGCGCAGACGGCGAAGTGCCGTTTACCCGTCGCGAGATCGAAGTGCTGTCCTACCTGGCGCAACACAGCGACCGTCCGGTTTCCAGGGAAGAATTATTAACAAAAGTATGGGGTTATGGTAGAAATCTCGAAATTGAAACGCGTACGGTTGATATTCATATTGCCAAGATCCGACGCAAGATCGAAGCCGATCCTGCCAACCCGCAAAGCCTGGTAACCGTTCGCGGCGCGGGCTATCGCCTCGATACCGGGTTGTAAGGCGGTGATGGGTCGATTCACAGGGCCGGGAGCCAACGAACGCAAGCTGCGCTGGGTGTTGGTGCTGCTGTTCGTCGCGCTCGCTTTGCCTACTGCCGCTGTGCTGTGGCAAGCCTACGGGCAGCTCCGCTGGGAGGCTTTTCACCAGTACCGCGGGCAGGCCGAGGAACTGACCCAGCGTATCGACCAGCAACTGGTGGCTGCCGTGAACCTGGCGGAGGGCCGCGGATTTGATGCCTATGCTTTCCTCAACGTGAGCGGTGATCCCGGCGCCGGTTTCCTGCAGCGCTCACCATTGTCAGCGGTGCCGGTGGTTGAGGATGTGCCTGGCACCATCGGGTACTTCCAGGTCGGTGCTGATGGACAGTTCACATCACCGTTGCTGCCCGATGCGGGCTCATCTCCTGATGTGCTCGGCATTACGCCCGGTGAGCTGGAACAGCGCCAATCGGTTACCGGCAGGATTCGAACCATTCTTGAAGGCAATCGGCTGGTGGATGAACGCGGCGCAAGCGGAGAAGAGAAGCAGGCCCTGTTTGACCGGTTAAACCTGGCAAACAGCACCGCCCAGGCGCCGCGACAGGAGATGTCTGCGGATTCCGTGGCGCTGGTTCAACGCCGGGAAGGCAGCCAGGCGGCGGATAACAGCGAGCCCTCCAGGTTGAAGAACCTGCAACTGGATGAATCCTACCAGCGCAAATCCCAGGCGCTGGAGGCGGATGCCGACGACAAGCGGATGCAGGAGCCGGAAAGCGCGGCAGCGGGGCAAATGGCGGCAACGCCCCCGGCCGAATCACGATCCCGCAGGCTGGAGCAGGCAGCTCTACTTGAGCCGGTGGTCGAGTCTGAAACCGACAGTTTGCTTGGCGAAGTGGCCGAGGAAGAGCGCCTGTATGCAGGCAGGCAGGATGAGGAGGCTCCACCGTCCCCGGCGCCCGCGCTGCGCATACGTACTTTTGAAAGCGAGGTGGATCCGTACCAGTTCGCCATGCTCGACAGTGGTGAATTCGTACTGTTTCGAACCGTGTGGCGAGACGGTGCGCGCACGGTGCAGGGTGCGGTGGTGGATCGCGAGCGATTTATCGAAGACGCCATCATCGCGCCTTTCCAGGCCACCACGCTTTCCACCTTCAGCCAGCTGGTGGTTGGCTATGGCGAAGACATGATCCGCCTGGAGACGCCCCAGGGGGCGGGCGACCTTTCCACGCTGGAGGGGCCGCTGGAAGGCGACCTGTTGTACCGCCGCAGGCTGTCTTCACCACTTGATGCGCTGGAGCTGGTCTTTTCCGTGGAAGCCTTGCCGCCGGGCCCCGGGGCCAGCGTGCTCAAGTGGACCACCCTGTTGCTGGTGGTGGTGTTCGGCCTGGGGTTCCTGGCCCTGTACCGCCTGGGGCTCGGGCAGATTCGCCTGGCGCGCCAGCAGCAGGACTTCGTATCCGCGGTCAGCCACGAACTGAAAACGCCGCTCACCTCGATTCGCATGTACAGCGAAATGCTGCTGGAGGGGTGGACCGACGAGACCCGCCGTTCCCAGTACTACGGTTTCATCCACGAGGAGTCGGAACGCCTGACGCGGCTGATTTCCAACGTGCTGCAACTGGCCAGCATGACCAGGAACGCACCCAGCTTTGAAACCGAGGTGATCAGCACCGAGGCATTGCTCGACCAGGCGCGCTCACGTATTGCCAGCCAGGCGGAACGGGCGGGCTTCGAGATCCTGGTCGAGGCCGACGAGCCAGCGAAAGCTGCGCGCATCAACGTGGACCCGGATTGCGTGATGCAGATCGTCATCAACCTGGTGGACAACGCCATCAAGTTCGCGGCAAAGGCCGAGCCGCGCCGGATCGTGCTTGGCGCCAGCGGTGGCGCCGGTGATGTCACGCTGGCGGTGCGAGACCATGGGCCGGGTATCGCCAAGGACCAGATGCGCAAGATTTTCCGCATGTTCTACCGCCCGGAATCAGAATTGACACGCGAGACCGTGGGCACCGGGATCGGCCTGGCCATTGTCCACCAGCTAACGGTGGCCATGGGTGGCCGGGTGGATGTGCTCAACCGCGAACCCGGCGCGGAGTTTCGCCTGACGTTTCCCGTGGTGGACCAAGACAAACCGCTGAACTCAGGGCAACAACACCGTTGAACCGGTGGTTTTGCGCGCCTCGATGTCGCGGTGGGCCTGGGCGGCCTCGGCCAGCGGGTAGCGTTGATTCACGTGGATTTTCATGGCGCCATCGGCGATGGCCTTGAACATCACCGCGCAGGCTTCGCGTAGGCTCTCCGGGGTACTGATGAAATCGAACAGCACCGGCCGGGTGACAAACAGCGAGCCGCGCTTGGCCAGTTCCAGCGGCGCGAATGGCTCGACCGCGCCCGATGCATTGCCGAAGCTCACCAGGGTGCCGTGCGGGCGCAGGCTGTCGAGTGAATCCCAGAACGAGTCCTTGCCCACCGAGTCGTAAACCGCGGCCACGCCTTCGCCGTCGGTCAACTGGCGGACTTTGCCGGGTATGTCGCCATCATCGGCCATCAATACATCGCTGCAGCCGTGTTGCCTGGCCACCTCGGCCTTGGCCTGGTTGCTAACGATGCCAATCACCCGGGCGCCCAGGTGGGTCGCCCACTGGGTGGCCAGGCTGCCAACCCCGCCCGCGGCGGCGTATAGCAGGATGGTGTCACCGGGCTGAACCACATAGCTGCGATGCAGCAGGTACCAGGTGGTGAGGCCTTTGAGCATCACCGCGGCTGCCTCCTCGTCGCTGATCCCGTCGGGGATCGCCACCGCGCGGTCTGCAGGCCAGTTGCGTGCTTGTGAATAGGCCATGGGCGGCCGGCCGGTGTAGGCCACGCGATCTCCAAGCTGCAGGCTGTCCACGCCTTCACCCACTGCTTCGACCACCCCGGCTGCCTCGCTGCCAAGCCCGGAGGGCAACTCGAGCGGATAGAGGCCGCTGCGCTGGTAAGTATCGATCAGGTTGAGGCCAATGGCGGTGTGGCGAATGCGAATCTCGCCCGCGCCCGGTTCGGGCAGTTCGATGGATTCATAGCGCAAAACTTCAGGGCCGCCGAACTCGTGCAGCAGGATGGCTTGGGTCTGCATTGAAGGGTGTCTCCCGGATGTCTGGTGGCCGCAGGAAGTCTTGATGGGCCGCTTGATTTCAGGTGGGTACAGGATCACCCAGCCCGGGCGGGTCTTGCAAGGGGTCGGGCGAATTGGCGCCGGCCTGGTCACCTGGTGCGCGGGCTGGTGCTTGCGGAATGCGCAGGATGACCCGGGCGCCAGCCGCGCTTTGAACAAACTCCAGTGCAGCCTGTTCGCCGTAGAGAAGCTGCAGGCGTTTTCCGAGGTTTTCCAGGCCCACCCCGGTGCCCGCTGTTGCCGGCGAGCTACTTCCGCTGTCCGCAACCTCGATGCGCACGTGCGCACCGTCGCGACAAGCCGTGATATTCACCGTGACCGGCTTTTGGCTAGGGGCGACCGCGTGCTTTATCGCGTTCTCGATCAGGGGTTGCAGCAGGAAAGCCGGTACTGGCCATTGGGCGGCTGCGCTGTCGATGTCGGTGGCTACCTGCAGCCGCTCGCCGAAGCGCACGCGCTCCATGGCCAGGTAACGTTCGGCAAACTGCAGCTCCTCGTTCAACGGCACCAGCCCCTGGTCCCTGCGTTCCAGCGAGGTGCGCAGCAGGTCACCGAGGTCCTCCAGCGCGGTGTAGGCCTGGTCATTGCGGCCGGTTTCTATCAAGGCGCCAATACAGTTGAGCGCGTTGAACAGGAAGTGCGGGTTCATCTGGCCGCGGAGTTGTGCGATCTGGGCGCCCGCCAGGTCGGCTTTCAGTTGCAGGGCGCGTTGTTGTTCCCGGGCAACCAGGGCTTCCTGCTGACGAAGGCGCTGCTGGATGTTGTAGCCGTGGATGCCCATCAGGATCAGCAGGTAGCTGAAAGCGCTCATCGCGTAGTAACCGATGGCGTTGCGACCGGCCAGCCAGGCGGGCGCGTTGTCCTGGTGAATCAACACGGCAAACAGCATGCTGAAACCGGCGGCCAGCAGGATGTGGCCGGCAATTGCTATCGGCCAGCTTCGCTGCGGGCTGAGCGGACCCTGTCCCAGGCGGTAGATGAATGGCGTCACCAGGGCCCACAGGTAATACCACGGCGCGATATAGCGAAAAATGCCCAGCCAGCGGCCAAAACCATAGGAGCCGTCGATGATGTAGGCCGAGGATGTCGGGATGGCCGCCAGGAAGGTCCAGCCCAGCAGGGACAAGGCTATCCACTTCGCGCGGTCCCGGCTGCGGCTAGTCATGGGTTGGCCCGGGGCAGTGCTGTAGTCGTTCCAGCACCTGCTTGCGACGTGAACGGGCCACGGGTACCCGCGCACCATTGCTCATTTCCAGCGCGACGGCGCCGCGCCGATTATGCAGGTGACGGATGTGGTCAATGTTGACCAGGGCGGAGCGGTGCACCCGCAGGAACTGTGATTCTGGAAGTTCGGATGACACGTCGGCCAGGGGGCGTGAAACCAGGTGCCCGGTATTGGCGGTGTGCACCCGCGCGTACTGGCTGGCGGCTTCCACCCAGATGATGGCGCCGGGAGCCAATGGAGTCAGGCGATCGCCTTCACGCACCAGCAGCGGCGACTGTTGCTGGCGCGTCGCCTCGAAGCACTCGCGCTCGGCCAGGGCATGCTGGCAGCGGGCAACCGCGGCGGCAAAACGCTCTTTGCGCACCGGTTTCACCAGGTAGTCACCGGCTTCCAGGTCATATGCCTTCACCGCGTGCTGATCCCAGGCGGTAACAAACACCACGTAAGGTTTCAGGCCCCGTGCGCGAACGCGTCGCAGGGTTTCGACTCCATCCAGGCCGGGCATCTGGATATCCAGGAACAGCAATTGCGGCTGGAAGCGTTCGAGCATGTCGAGCGTCTCCTCGCCATCCACCGCCTGGCCAACCAGGCGCAGCCGGGGATCGCGGCGCACCCATTGGGCGAGCAAATCGCGCGCCAGCGGCTCATCGTCGGCGATCAGGACCCGAATCGTCATGCACCCAGTATCGCAAACCGGCTTGCCCAAACAAGCGGTTTCCTTTGCGAACGGGGCTGCCTGTTTTGCCAACGGGGCAAAATGCTTCGCCTTGGACTATCCTTCACAGTGGTGAGAATCAATCGGTCAGAGGTGCCCCATGCGTAGACGCCAGTTTTGCAGAAATACGTTCGCCGCCAGCTTTGCCGCTGCATTTCCCCTGTTGACGGCCTGCGAGCGGTCCCAGCCTGAGACGATTGCAGAAGCAACGGCTCCGGCGGATACCGGCATCGCCGCGATTTCGCTGGATGGCGCCAACATCGAGTTGGAAAAAGCCGCGGTCAATGAACTGGGTGCCGAGCTGAATGGCACCCTGATGTTGGCGGGCCACCCGAAATACGATGAAACCCGCAAGATCTGGAACGGCATGCACGACAAGCGGCCGGCATTGATTGCCCAGTGCGCCAATCCCCAGGATGTCCAGGCGGCGGTCACGTTTGCGCGCCAGCAGGAACTGCTGCTGGCCGTTCGAGGCGGCGGACATAGCTGGCCGGGCAAGTCGGTGTGTGATGGCGGCATGATGCTCGACCTTTCGCAGATGTACCGGGTGAATGTCGATACCGATGCGCAGATCGCACACGCGCAGGGCGGTGCGTGGCTCAACCACCTCGACAGCGCGACTTTGCCACATGGCCTGGTGACCACCGGCGGGGTGGTGTCACACACCGGAATCGGCGGGTTTACCCTGGGCGGCGGTTTTGGTCGCCTGAACCGGAAATATGGCCTGGCGGTGGACAACCTGGTGTCGGCCCAAATCGTGACTGCAGACGGCAAGCTCCGCACCATCAGCGCCGAGGAGGAGCCCGACCTGTTCTGGGCCATCCGAGGCGGTGGCGGCAACTTTGGCGTGGTCACGCGTTTCGATTACCAGTTGCACCCGTTCAACCGCGAGGTTCTTTCCGGAATGATCATGTGGCCGGTGGACCAGGCCAGCGAAGTGCTGCACTTCTACGCTGACTGGCATGCCGGGCTTTCCGATGAACTGTACGTGGGGCCCATCATGGTGACCCTGCCGGATGGCGGCGGCAGCTTTGTTGGCATGGAAGTGGTGTACAACGGCGACCCGGCGGTCGGTGAGGCGGAGATGGCTCCATTGCGGGCCATTGGCACCCCGGCGGATGACGGCATCAAGATGCAGGATTACATGGTGATGCAGACGCAGGAAGACGCGTCCTTTGGCCATGGCGTGCGTTCCTACATCAAGAACGGCATGGTCCAGTCCTTTACCCGAGAGTTGGCCGATGCGGTGATCGAGACCTTTGTGCCCGATCCGCGCCTGGCGTTCTTTACCCATACCGCGGGCGGCGCCACCACCCGCGTGGGTGAGCTGGATACCGCCTTCCCGCACCGCAACGCCGAAACCATGATCATGGTGGGCGGCGGCTGGATAGACCCGGCGGATGACGAGTGGGCGATGTCTACGGCGCGCGCCTGGTTTGCCGAGCTACAACCGTTTACCGGTGGCTACTACGACAATATTCATTACGACCGGGAGCAGGCTGCGGGCAATTACGGCCCGGCGCAGCCACGGCTGGAGCAGATCAAAGGGGTGTATGACCCGGGTAACCTGTTCCGCCTGAACAACAATATTATTCCGGCGTAAAACAGTCGCGGGCTAGTTTTCGGGGAAGCATTCCTCGAAACACAAGGCGTCGCCATTGAGCGGGATTCGGCCGCTCTTGTCGAAAATGCCCGACAGTTTGAGGTTGGCGACGTCCACACCGCTGTCAGAAACCGTCACCAGGGTGAGGTGATCTACCGCCATCTGTTTGCCGGATAGTTGCACGCCGCCGGTGGTGCCGAGCTGAATGTAATCCTGGCCGCGGCGGGTGGTGTGGATGTAATCGTGGTTGTGGCCGTTGAACACCGTGTAGGGACGACCATCCAGCGCTTTTTCAATGGCCAGGAAGTGACGCTCGTTTTCCGCTTTCCATACCGGCTTGTGGATAAACAGGAAAGTCCAGCGCACATCGGGGTGGTCGGCGATCACCTGGCGGAAATAGGCTGATTGTTCCGCGCTGACCGTGCCGGTGTGACTCTCAACGGTTTGGGCGTACTCGGTTTCGCCCCAGATGCCCCAGCCTTCTTCGGCCACGCGCGCCATCGCCGCTTCGCGCGAATCATAAATCTGCTGTTGGCGTTTGGCGGTGGCATCTTCGCTGTCGAGGACCAGGAACAGGGTGTCGCGATACACGAAGTGGTAGTAGCGTGGCCCGTAACGTTGCTCCCACACTTCCCATTGCACCGGGTTGGTCAGGTCATGGTTGCCGCCGACGTAAAACACCCGCGCGGTGGAGCGCTGCACGCGCTGGTCAAACGAATCCCACTCGGTGGATAGTTGCTCGCGGTTCTCGGTGCCCCCTTCAATCAAGTCACCCACACCAATGACGAACTCGGGGCGCAGCAGGCGAAGCTGCTCCATGGCGACGGAAAACACCCCTTCGCGTTCACCGCCGGTCAGGTCCGAGAACACGGCAAACTGGAACTGGTCTTCGTGGTGGTCGAATGCCTGGTCGCTCCAGGGCGCCGGGCCGTCAATGGCGTGCTCGAAGGTGGTATCGGCGGCCTGTTCGGACTGCCGGGCAACCGGGGCGCCGCTACAGCCGGCAAGCACGGCGGCCAGGCAAAGGCAGGCGATAGAGGTCAGGGATGGTTTCCGCATGGGATTGGCTTCGCAGGCTTGGTCACAAGCCAGCTAAGTTAATCCATGCGGATGACAATTCCCAGTTGTTCAGGCGGTCGAGTTCTCCAGTTCCAGCAGCGCTTTCTTGGTTTCAATGCCGCCACCGAAGCCGGTGAGCGCACCCTTGCTGCCGATTACCCGGTGACAGGGGATAACGATGGGCAGGGGATTGCGGCCATTGGCGGCGCCCACCGCCCGCGCAGCGCCTGGCCTGCCCAGTTTGCGGGCAATGTCGGCGTAAGAAGCCGTTTCGCCATAGGGGATTTGCTGCAGGGCATCCAGCACCTGGCGCTGGAACGGGGTTCCGTTTGGCGCCAGTTTCAGGTTGAAAACCTGGCGTTTGCCGGCGAAATATTCTTTCAGCTGCCTGCGCGCCTCGGGAAAGGCGCTTTTTACGTGCTTCCAGTCCGCATCCGGTTCGCGTTTCATCTTGCCGTTGGGGAAGGCGATGCAATGCAGTTCATCGTCCTCGCCGGCCAGCAACAGTTTTCCAATGGGTGTTTCGAGATAGCAGTATTTCATCTGCCTGGTCTCCCTAGTCAGTTGATGTTTGCCACAGCAGCATGGCGGCGTAAGCGCGCCAGGGGCGCCACGCCTCTGCCTGCTTTTCAAGCTGTTTGGCAGTCAATCGTTCTCCGGGCACCAGCGCCTTGCGCAAGCCCAGGTCGGAAGATGGAAAAGCGTCCGGATCCTTGGCCACCCGCATGGTGATGTACTCGGCGGTCCACGGGCCGATGCCGGGCAGGGCGGTGAGCGACTTCCTCAGTTCATCCGGATCGCCCGGCGCCTCCAGCGAAATCTTGCCATTGGCCACTGCGCCCGCCAGGCTGCGAATGCTGTTGGCTCGGCTGGAGATTACGCCGGTGGATTCTATGTCCGCGTTCGCCAGCTTCTCCGGACCTGGAAACACGCTCAAATCGTGGGGGTTGGCGAAGTCCTTGATCGGTGACCCGAATCGGCTGACGAGGCGTCCAGCCAGCGTGGAAGCGCCAGCCACGGTTACTTGCTGGCCAAGGATGGCGCGAATGGCAAGCTCAAAGCCATCCCAGGCACCCGCCACGCGAATTCCGGGCCGGGCAGCCAGGCGTTTCTTCAGGGCGGGATCTGTGCCCAATGCGCTGGTGATGTCCTCGACCGGTGCCTCCAGGTCAAACAACTCGCGAATCCTTTGCACGCAGTTCAGCGTGCTGCTGATCGGCACCCCGTGAAGACTCAGACGCAAGCGCCCCGGCTTGCTGTCCGCGGCAACCTCGATGATCCCGCTGGTGTCGCCCACCTGGCAACTACGCAGGTAGCGATCATCCGCAATGTGCTCAACACCAGGAATGGCGCGGTGCGACAGGTAGCCGAGCAAGGCGGGCCAGTCGAACGGCTGGCGGTAGCTGATACTGACTGACAGGGGCGGTTGGTTGACAGCCTGGTCCGCTTCGGTTTCCGCAACAGGCGAAACTTTTCGCAACGCCCCGGGTGCTCGGCCGTAGCTGTTCAGAAACGCATCGTTGAACCGGCGTACGCTGCCAAAACCGGAGGCCTCGGCAATGTGCCCCAGGGGCAGACTGGTTTCATCGATCAGGCGCTTGGCCAGGTGCAGCCTCTGGGTGTGTGCAACGGCTTGCGGGGTGGCGCCCAGGTGCTGGCGAAACAGGCGCCGCAGGTGGCGGCTGCTCACCCCAAGGCGGGCGGAAAGGCTCTCGATGTTGCCTTCGTCCAAAGCGCCGCCTGCAATGAGGCGCAATCCGCGGCGAACCGTGGTGGATGTGCCCGCCCAGGCCGGCGTGCCCGGCGCAGTTTCAGGCCTGCAGCGCAGGCATGGTCGATATCCCGCTTCTGCGGCCGCTGCTGCGGTTGGATAGAAAGTGATGTTTTCCGAACGTGGCGGGTTGGCGGGGCAAACCGGGCGGCAGTAGATGCCGGTAGTGCGAACGGCTATGAAGAACCGGCCGTCGTAACGGGTGTCGCGCGCGAGGCGGGCGCGTTCAAAGATTTCCTGGTCGGCCTGGTTGAATGAGTGGGTCTCCATGACGCAGAAGTATACTGCGCCATGGAGCCCAAACTAGCCAGAATCGGACCTGTATGCGAAGCGGGGTTCGCTGCTCAGGGGACCAGTTTCAATGCGTCGTCGAGGGCAGCGATCAGGTCCTCGGCGTCTTCCAGGCCCACCGAAAGGCGCACCAGCCCGTCAATGATGCCGACGCGATCGCGCTCGGCCTTCTCTACCGCGGCGTGGGTCATGGTGACCGGGTGGGTGATCAGCGATTCCACTGAGCCGAGGTTTTCCGCCAGTGACCACAGCTTGACGTTGTCCATCAGGATCTTGCCGGCGTCGAGGCCGCCCTTGACCTCGAACCACAGCATGGCGCCGTAGCCGGTGGCCTGGCGGCTGGCCAGTTCGTGCTGGGAGAATGACTCCAGCCCCGGGTAGGCCACCTGCGCGACTTTCGGGTGTGCCTCGAGGAACTTGGCGATGGCCATGGCATTGGCCGACTGGCGATCCATGCGAATCGACAGCGTCTTGATGCCCTGCAGGGTCAGCCACGCCACCTGCGGCGACATGATGCTGCCGGTGCTGTTCTGGATAAAGCGGACCTTTTCATCGAGTTCGGCAGTCTTGCTGACGACTGCACCGCCCACGGTGGCGTTGTGTCCGTCCATGTACTTGGTGGTGCTGTACACGACAAGGTCAGCGCCCAGTTCCAGCGGCCGCTGGAAGTACGGCGTGAGAAAGGTGTTGTCCACCGCGTGCACGGCGCCCGCCGCGCGGGCGATTTCAGAGATGGCCGCCAGGTCGGTGCATTTCATTGTCGGGTTGGCCGGCGTCTCGGTGAGGATCATCTTCGTGTTGTCACGCACCGCCGCTTTCACTTCCTCCGGTTTCGAGGTATCGGCAAAGGTGAACTCCACGCCAAAGCGGGTGAGCACCTGGGTGCACAGGCGGTAGGTGCCGCCGTAGGCCACATCCGAAATGATGGCGTGGTCGCCGGCGCTCAGAAACGCCACCAGGGTGGCGTGAATGGCCGCCATGCCGGTGGAGAAGGCCGCGGTCGCCGCGCAGCCTTCCAGTTCCGTCAGCTTGGCCTCCAGCGCCTTGACCGTGGGGTTGGCCGTGCGCGAATAGGAAAAGCCGCGTGACAGGTATTCGTCAACCGAGGGCTGTACGTAGGTGGTGCTCTGGTAAATCGGCGTAAGGATGGAGCCGGTTACCGGGTCCGGCGTGACGCCGGCGTGAATCTGGTCGGTGGTAAAACCCATGTGTAGTTCTCCTGGGGAATTGCTAGCTATCTGGTGATGAATTCGGAATTCGCAAGCCGTTCCGGGCTAGTTCTCGAAACCACTCTTGAACAAAGCGCCGGAAGTCCATACCGCGGCTGGAGGGCCAATGTCGCCGTTGGCGTCCTGCGCGTAGACATAGATCAATTGTGTGCCGGATAGTTGCGCCGCAGGCACATCAGCCTGCGCGTCTTCGACGGCACTGTCAAAAGCGCCGTCCGTTGCATCCAGCGGCCAGGACTCGGCGGCCAACCAGGGCGGAACGCCAACCGTGTAGCGCACCTGGGTAATCGCCTGGCTCGCGTCGACAGGCTCGCCGCCTCCATTCACCGCGCGCCGGGTGTCGTCGGCGGTGGCGGTCAAAACGCCGCCGCTTGCACTGGGCAGAAACTGGACGTCCAGCACATCCGGCCCCAGTGGGCTCTGGTAGGCCTTGCGCGTGTGGCGCAGAGCGGTGAGCAGGCCGTTCAGCGTTTGCGGCAGCACGGTGCTTTCAAAGCTGCTGCAGCTCTGGCCAAAGGACGTGCCAATCTCGAAAGTAAACGCCGAAATGCCCCGGCGCTCATAGATATGATCGGTATTGGTGCCGGAAGCCGGCCCCAGGAAACAGTTCTGGCAGGCGGCAAAGGTGGTGGCAAAGCCCATTTTCTGCGCCAGGCCACGCAATCCCGCCAGGTTGGGCGGTGCGTTGTTGATGCCTTCCCAGGGATAAAAGACGATATCTCCGGAGCTGTGCACCGAAATGAAGACTCCATCTGCATCGGCGTCTGCGGGCGTATCGAAGTCATTGTCGGGGGCATCGCGGTAGTCGGGAAAAACCGCGGCCATGTAGGCCTCGAGTTCGCTGGTTTCAGGTTCTGAAGAGGCGCTGGGCCCACGGTACGTGGTGCTGCATTCGCTGCCGTTGGATGACGGCCCGCCCCAGAAACTGCTATCCGCGTTGCGATTCAGGTCGGCGCCGCGCAGCGAAGAACCGGCGCCGCAATAGTTCTGGTTGGTGTTCTTGCGCCACGAGGGGGAGCATCCGCCGGTGCACTCGGCCTCGGCCATCTTGCGCCCATCCGGGTTGTGCTGGGAAATCACGTGCACCTCGAAGTAGTCCAACAGCCAGGTGATGTCCGGATCGCTGTCATAACCATCAAACAGCATCTCGGCGAAGCGGGTGACGGCCTCGGCGGTCGCCAGTTCGCGGGCGTGGCTGGCCGAAATCACCATGAAAACCGGCTTGGGGCCTGCAATGGCCTGGTTGGTGAGCACCAGCGCATGGAGGTCATGGCCGCCCAGCCCCTGCGCTTTTTCCCAGCTGTCGCCGAAGTCGACCCACTGCGCCAGCCCCGGATCGGCTGTGGCCAGCGCTTGCAGGTCTGAATAGGTTTGCTCAACCGTCCGGTAGCAATCGCGGGCGGGCAGGGTGCCGCTGCCGCGGAAGGGGGCTTCGGCGGGTGCCAGGCCCTGCGTCGCTTCCTCGTCAATCCGTGCATCTGCTGGCAGCCTCGCGCGATCGGCGCGTATCACGGCATAGCCCTGCTTGTGAATGTAGTACCAGAGATCGTAATCACGGGCCAAACGCAGGATGCGCTCCCGGTCGGTGGTGTAAATCCGGGCAATGACTACATCCTCGCTTTGTGGCTCCTGTCCCTCCGGGTGGTGGGCCTGTGCCTGGCTTAGCCACAGGGCGCCAAGGAGTGAAAGCGTGGCCACTACGGGGGTGCGGAGCCTGATGAAGATGGGAAAAATCACAGCGCGGGATTTTAGCGCATTCGGGCGGTGGTATTGGCTGGCGTGGTGCGACAAAAAAAGGGCCGTCCTGTCGGGACGGCCCTTTTCCTGCTTGGCCAGGCAAGCTGGCTGAATCGCTAACGACTAAGGCGCGTCGCTGGTCTCGAAACCGTGGTCGAACTCGAGAACCGTTGAGCAGCCCACGATGGCGACATCATCGATGTCCCAACCGGGGCCGCCTGCCGTCACGTCGGTACCAACGCGGAAGCGGAACACCACGTCGTTTTCACCGGCCAGGCCGCTGATATCGACGCGCGAGTCGAGGTATGGCTGCGGTGCGCCACACCATGCCTGGCGATTACCCAGCGGGTTGTCGGAATCGGCCCTCAGCGCACCGTCGTACGGGTCGGTGAGGAGATCGCCGTTAACCACTTCTGCAAAGTTGGCGCCGCCGTTGGTGGAAACCTCCAACATGCCGCCGTCCCAACACTCGTTCGGACCGCCCGGTGTCTCGAAGTTCTGGAAGTTGAAGAACCGAAGCGTCAGGTTGCCAAGGCCGGCCGGAATGGCGATGGACGGCGATGTCAGGAAGGTATCAGACGGCTCGCCAACATCATCGACATGCCAGTGCTGGGCGCCGCTGTTCGGATTGGCGACAGACAAGGTCCAGGTATTCGGGCCCAGGTTGGAGCCGCTGGTCCAGCCCTGTGCGCCCGACTCGAAGTCGAACAACTGGGCAACCACGGTGGCCTGGCCGGCCGGGCAGTCACCCGGCAGGGACATGGTGGTGAATGAGAACACCGCCGAGTCGATGCTGGGTCCACAAGCATTGCTGCCACGAACGCGCCAGTAGTAGGTTGTGCCACTGGCCAGGAACTGGAATGGGGTGAACTCGTCGTCATCAACCGTTTCGGTGACGACGATATTGGCAAAACCCGGATCGGTGGCGATTTCGATGGTGTACTCATCGGCGCCAACATCGGTCCAGCTGAAGGTCGGGTTCAGCGCGGTGTCGATGGCGGCATCGGCCGGGGTGAGCAGGGTGCTCTGTCCTGGCTCTGCAGCAACCACTTCCAACTCGAGATCCACCACGCGGCTGTCCACGCCCGCCGCCGTACCGGTCACTTCGATATCGTATTCGCCCTCGGCCACACCACCGGTATTACCGATGGTCAGCGTGGTGGTGCCTGGCGGCGAAACAGGGTTGACGCTGAAGCCGGTCGTGGTGGCGCCAGGGTTACCGGTAACCGACAGTGAGACCGGGTCGACGAACCCTTCAACCGAACCCAGGTTCAGGTCCCAGTTGGCGTCATCACCGGCGCAGATTCCGATTTCCGGGGCGGAAGCCGGGCTCATGGCAAAGCCGGATTCACCACACTCGTCGAACTTGAAGGCGCCCACGCGCAGGCGCCAGCCGGCGTTGCTGGTTGTCGGTATGTACTCGTTGACGTACCAGAAGGTGCAATCATCCAGCGGATCAACGTTCAGCGACGTGTAATCTCCCCAGCGGCTACCGGTACTTAGTTGAGAACCGGTTCCCTCTACGAATTCACCCTCGCCCTGGAGCATGGAGCCCGCAGCGTCGGTGAACAGGCGGCCGGAGTAACGGATGCTGGGGTACACATCTTCGTTACCGGCGCTGTAACCCAGGCCGATGTTTCCGGCTGAATCCATTGCGGCGGAACCAAACCAGCGGTGCACATCGTCCTCAATGCCAGGGGCGAAAGTGCCTTCCTGGAAGATGGTGGGTACACCACCCGGGTCGCGCAGTTCCCACCAGCGAATACCCGAAATGGCGGGCGCCGCTTCCACCGACTGGTTGGTGACAATCGACTCATGGGTGCCGTAATTGCGGTAGGCCGCTCGATGCAGCGGACGCTGGCGATAACCCTGGTGATCCAGGCCCACATCGGTGTCCGGCTGGCCAATACAGTTTCGGCCACTGCACGGGAAAATGGTGTCGTAGTCGGCGATTGGCACGATATCCGTCAGGGTGAACGACGAGTTGGCCGGGGTATCAAAATCAACCACGAACTCCCACACCGTCATCGCGTCCTGGGCTGCGCCGTAGGGGCCGCCGTCATCCATGGTGCCGACGAAATAGTGCGGTGAATCCACCGGGGGAAGGGTGTCGCCGTCGATGTCCATCGGCAGGATGCCGTCGCCGACGTTTTCGGGGTTGGAGCGGTCAACCAGGAAGCCAATCACGGTGTTGGCGTCGATGACGCCGTTGATCAGGTCCTGCTTGTTCATCGCGAATGCGCCAATGCTGGCGTATGCGCCACCGTTGAAGTCACGGGTTGAAATGTAATAGGCGTCTTCACCCACACCGTACTTGGGGTAATCGGGGAACACCGTGCCATTGGAAATCTGGTAGCGGTGGTAGTTACCCAGCGGGTCGGAGGTCATGGACACGGCCACGCAGTTGTAGAACAGGCCGGTGCCGCCTTCCGCGGTGGAAGTGAACTGGGTCAGGATCCAGCGATCGACGAACTGGTCATACAGGACAATCGGGTCGCCCGCATTCTGGGTCTGGCAGGGGCCGCCAAAGCCGGCCCACAGCGTGTTGTTCGCGGCCGGGCCGAATACCGAGGTGCCGGCGCGGTTGTAAATCTCGAAGTGAACGTTGCTCATCACCACGTAGTGGTTGGGACCAATGTCACCAACCGGGTCGGGCGGAGAAAAGCCAGCCACGTTGGGGGTGGCGTCAAAGTTGACCGTCGGGTCGGGAATGTCCTGGCTGGGCCGGTCCCTCTGAACGGCCTGGTCGGGCGTCTGCTTGCCGTATTTCGGCTGGTCAGTGCCAGGCGGGTCGATAATCAAGCCGCCCCAGTCCTGCAGGTTCCGCGGAACCGGCACACCGGGGATGTCTTTCAAAGGCGGCGAAACGTCGTACCTGACAACTTCCATCGTGCCGCGATACGTGGCGCTCTGGACGGCGGCGAAACCGCTTGAAGTGATGCAAATAAGCGCAAAAAGGACCAGGGCGCTGATAGCGCGCCGTAGCAGGCGATCATTCATGACTTGTCTTCCCTGTTGGAGGTGTAAGAACGGATCCCATCAAACCAATCTCCCCATCTTAAATTGGGCGAGGGCTTGCAGACAAGGCAATCCGCTGTCTTTTGTCGTTTTCGCTCAGGCTGTTGGCTTGATGTTGGCGTTCAAGCGGAACAGGTTGGTTGGGTCGTACTGGTTTTTCAGCGCCACCAGGCGTGGGTAATTGCCCTCGTAGTTGGCGTTAATCCGCTGTGACGACTCATCTGAAACTTCATTGACGTAGAAGCCGCGGGTGAACGGTTCCATCGCCGCCCAGTGATTGCGCACGTGCTGGACGTGGCTGCCGCGGGGGTCGCCTGCCGGCCACGAGGCGGTGGTGAACACGCTGGCGAGCGCAAAGCGATGCGCAAATGCCGTTGCGTCCTGCGGTACGCGGCTGATGGCGCCGCCGGAGCACTGGAAGAACAGGGTGGCGGAACGGTCGGGGCCGGAATAAAAGCCATCGACAATGGCGTCCACCAGGCCGTCGCTTACCTCGGTAATAAACCCGGATTTCAAGTATGAGCCATCGGAGCGCGGGTCCGAACTGTCAAAGCGGCGCTGCTCGGCCACGTAGTCGCGGGTTTCGAAGGTGTCCTGCAGCGGGGTGCCAAAACCACGCACCGGCGCAAGCACTTTTTCGGCCTGCTCCTGGGGGCCAGAATAGCAGCCATAAATTACCGCTACGCCGTCCGAAGAGCCCGCTTCAGAGGAAAGGACGAAATCCAGGTAGAGGTCATCCGGCGCTGCTGCAAGCACCTCGCCATAGTGGCGCAGAACATCCTTGGCCTGGGCCAGGGGATATACCACCGAGCCGGCGACCACGTCACGTTGCATGGGGTGCAGTTCGAATTCGAACTGCGTGACCACGCCAAAGTTGCCTCCGCTGCCACGCACGCCCCAGTACAACTCCGGGTTTTCTTCCGGGCTGGCATTGCGCAGTTGGCCATCAGCGGTGACCAGTTGCACGCTGCGCACATTGTCCAGCGCCAGGCCAAAGCGCCTGGCAACCCGGCCAAAACCACCACCCAGGGTTAGCCCGCCAACGCCGGTGTGTGACACCGTGCCCGCGGTCGTGACCAGGCCATGGGCCATGGTTTCGTGATCCAGCTCACCCAGCAGGCTGCCCCCTGCGACGTAAGCGCGCCGGGTAGTGGGGTTAACCTGGCAATCGCGGAAAGTGGAAAGGTCAATCTGCAAGCCTTTGTCGCAGGTGGACTTGCCCGACCAGCTATGACCGCCACACTTCACGGCCAGCAGCATGTTGCGCTCCCTTGCGAAATTCACCGCGGTGCAGACGTCAGCGGCGCCCGTGGGCTGCACGATCAGGGCCGGGTGCTTGTCGACGTCAGCGTTCAGAACGTGGCGGGCTACATCGTAGCCGGCCTGACCGGGCATCAGCAGGTTGCCACGCAAGGCGCCTTTCAATTCTTCAACGGCAGCGCGTTCGATCGAGATCTCGGCGCCATCGCCCGTTACTGCCAGGACATCCGACTGCACTTCAGCGATCTGTTCGGCGGCCTGGGCTAGCGCGGTCTTGCTAAACAGGGTGAGTGGCAGCGCTGCGCTCGCAGCGGCTACAGCGGATGACTGCAGAAACTGGCGTCGTTTCATGGTGGGTTCCCTCTAGATTTGGTTGACCGGTTTGGCTGCAAAGAGCATAGCACCGGTTCTTGCACTCTGCCCCAACCTGGCAGAGGGAGCTGCCAGGTTGGGGTTCCGAGCTAACAACTACGATCGTTCTAGACTTTAGTTCTAGCTGAGAATAACTTGCTTAAGCGAACAGCGTGGCGAGACGTCTGAACAAGGACGGCCTTTGCAGGTCAATCCGATTGTTCGCGGATACGATTTCAGAAGGTGGCAGAATTTGATCAATAGTTCCGAGCACCCTGCCATCCGACGTTGTGATCTGGTAGGGCGTGGCCCGACCATCTCCACCGATGCATCTCAATTTTTGCTCGCGAAATTCTGTTAGCCGTACAATCTGTTTCATAGGAAACTCCATTTCCCTTCTTGATTTCCCTTCGTGCCCGGAAATCGGAACAATCCACTTACACCTCGAGTCATGCATAAAACATGCCAAACATTTCGGACCCGGTTGCAAGCCCCCTACAAGTGACTCAGAATCAGTTAAATCAATGAGATATGCGGCGCACTTGATTCGCGATGGCAACCAGGGCGGCGGCTTTGATGACGAAATTGGGCAACCGGTTGCCGGAAATTGTCAGCCCCGTCAGCCGGGTCGCATGAAATTAGCACGAAATTGCGGCCTGCTGGCACTGCTGGCGTGTGGCCTTTTGTTGATCGCTGGCCAGTTACAGGCACACGGTGGGGTGGTGATGGAAGAAGACCAGTGCATTATCGATATAGGCCTGTTTCGTGCCCACTTCACCATTTATCAGCCACAAACCCGGGCCAGCGAGGAATTCTGCGAGGAAGTGCCCGACCTGGGCGAGACCTTGTTCGTGATGGACTACCTGCACGACAGCCTCAGCACCATGGCGTTGGAGTTTCGTATCATCCACGATGTGAACGGCAGTGAAAAATACGCCAGCCTGGAAGATGTCCAGTCGATTCGCGACCTGGATGCGGTCACTGTTTATCACCAGGCGCCACGCGTTGAGGCCAGTGGTTCGATGACCACCCAGGCGACTTTCGAGCGCGA
The DNA here is from genome assembly GCA_030428105.1 of Gammaproteobacteria bacterium. Taxonomy (GTDB): domain Bacteria; phylum Pseudomonadota; class Gammaproteobacteria; order Xanthomonadales; family SZUA-36; genus JAUIBE01. The sequence continues at coordinate 124,670 of JAUIBE010000001.1, read as the reverse complement.
AGGCTGGTATATCGGCGTGGTCAGCACGCGCCACCCGACGCTGGACAAGGAGTACCACGCGGTGTTTGGCTTTCACGTGGGCGGGCGCGGGATCGGCTGGTTGCTGCCGTTGTTGCTGATCGCCGGACTGGTGCAGCTGCACTTCTGGCACAGCAGTGGCGGCTTAAGCCGATGGCGCAAGCGCAGAGCCGATAGCAACCCGGGAGGCGACAGGCCTTGAGACACAGAGCGCTGGCGTGGATAACACTGGGCGTAGCGCTGATTGGCGTTGCGCTTTCGATGCCCCCTGCGTGGTACCCGGCGAAGACACGACTGCTGTTGTCCACGTGGTTCGGGACTCCTGGCTACACCTCGCCACCGGCAACGCTTGAGCCAGCGGCCGAGACCCCGGAGGCCTTCTGCCCAGAAACTGCGCTGGACGCCAGCGACGAATGGCGCAACGCGCAGGAAATTGACGGTGTAAGCCTGGAACCGGTGTCCACCTGCCTGGCCGATAATCCTTACGCGGTGGCAGCGTTTGTACGCGGCACCAACCAGGTTTCCGCTGAAACACTGGCAAAAAGTGGCCTGACTGCCGACGCAGTCGAGAAGGGCCGCGACCTGGATGGCGATGGCGACCCGGATGAAATCCATATTCGCCTGGAAGTTGCTGAGCTCAACGGCGCCTCGCCGGAATCCCGCGAGTTGATGGCACGGTACGACCTCGCGCCCGGCATTCACCCCGGGTTCTGGGTGTTCGCTCCCAAACTGGCCGGCATGGCCACCGAAAACTTCGAATCGACCCGGGCGCGAAACCTGTTGCGCCTGCCTTCACCGGCCATCCGGGTGGAGCTGGGTGACCGCGTGCGGATCACCCTGGAAAACGGCCATTACATGCCGCATACCATTCACCTGCACGGCGCCGACCACCCCTTCGTGGATGTCAGCGGCGAGGGCAACGATGGTGTGCCCATCGCCAGCGAGATGCCGGTGATGCCGGGCGGTGCGCGCACTTATGAGCTGACGCCCCGCAACACGGGCACCAAGTTCTACCACTGCCATGTGCAGCCGCACGTGCACGTGATGATGGGCCTGCAGGGCCTGTTCATCATCGAGGAAGATCGCCCCAACAACTGGCTGCAGACACTGAATCCTGGCGCCGGCCAGGTTCGCGCGCCGTCCGCCGCGGTGCGTGAGCAATACGATCGCGAGTATGACCTGCACTACACCGATGTGGATGCAGAGTTGAACGTACGTATCCAACAGCATACCGATCCGCGCGTGGTTACCCAGTCGATGCATCGCGACTACGACTCTACCGACGCAACGGCCGACTACTTTGCACTCAATGGCCGTTCGTTCCCGTACACCTTCCGTGAGTCGCTGGTGGTGGTGGCTGCGGAAGAGCGCGTGCTGATGCGCACGGTGAACGGCGGGCGTGACGCCATCGCCCTGCATACCCACGGACACACGGTTACGGTCACTCACCGCGATGGCGTGGAAGTTCCCGAAGTCGCCCGGGAACGCCGCGATGTGGTTTCCATTGCCCCGGCGCAACGCCTCGACCTGGCGCTGGCCACCAGCAACGACGGGCAGGGCGCCTACGGGCCGGGAATCTGGCTGTTCCACGACCATGGCAACCGCGCGGTGACCAGTGATGGTATTGGCCCGGGCGGGCATATCAGCGCGATTGTCTACCAGCAGTACCTGGCGGACAGTGGCAGGCCACGCACCCAGGGCGTCAGCCTGGACAACTACTTCACCGAGGCCTATTACGCGCGTCGCACCCCGGTGTGGCAATCCTACGCGCCACAGCGCCTGGGCCAGGCGGGCGCAGATCGCGGGTTGCAAGTTCGGCTGTTGCTCGTGGCGCTGTTCATGGGCCTAGCCCTGGCGGCAGCGTGGGCGCTGGTTTCCGCGAAGCCGAAATCCTGATCATGCAGTCAGCACCAGATAACGCCCATCACGCGCACCATGGCCACCGCGAGGTGCCTGGTGGTGTGGTGATGAACGAGAACACCGATCGCCTGCCACGCGACTGCGTGGAAATTTCCGGCCAGGTTGAGTTTCATGTTCGGGCCGGAGCGGAGTTCGCGGATACCTTCCCCGGTTCAACCTTCACCTATGACCAGCATTCGCTGGAAGCCCCGGCCTGCAGCCTGGTCACCGTGGTGTTCGAAAACCGTGACGAGGTGCGTCACCAGTGGATGGTGCATGGCCTGCCGCGCTACCTGTATCCGGGTGGCATGTTCCATATCGAGGCCAACGGTGGCGAAACCGTGGAGGGCAGCTTTATCGTGCCCAGCGACCGGCAAAGCTACCTGGTGCATTGCGACCTGACCCAGCACATGGAAAAGGGCATGAAAGCCCAGTTGCTGGTGGCTGGCGGGAGTGGGGATCTGTGGAGCGTTCCCGGGGTCAGTGGCGACTTCTACCCGGCGGAATACCCAGCCGGCGCGCTGGCCGGCTGGATTCCCGTGATTCTGCTTGTCGCCCTGTTGGGCGCCTCAATATTGTTGCGAAGAAACTGACGCTTACGGCTCAAAGCCGCTCTTGAAGAGGTTTTCGATACCGCCAGGGGTCAGGACTGCCGCAGTGCCCGGGGCGGGTTTCTCAAAACCCTCGATGCGGGTGTCGCCAGTATCCGGTGCAGCATTCGCTTCGAACACGAAGGTGTTCATATGACCCCATTCCAGTGCTCCGCCGGCGGGCGCGCTAAAGGTCAGCTTGCCGTCCGCGGTGGAGTGGGTCCAGTCATTGCCGCCATCCTTGTCGCCGTCGAGGTACTGGACGTTGCTGATCACCACGCCGGCGGGCAGATCCATTTCAAACTTGTTGATCCGCGGGTCAAAGTCGTAGTTCATCACCGCGTATACGTAGCGGTACTGGTTTTCACCCAGGTCGGTCACTTTGACGGCAACGCTGAAGTGGCCGTCGTTGGTCAGCTGCACATCGTGCGCCTCGTTGGCGCCACGGGTGTTGGGCGCTACCCACGAGTCGACCGCCGGACCCAGCGTGTGGGCGCCGGCCGGGAACGACCATGAGCCGCTGAAGTTGGGAGTTACCGACTTGTGGGCCATGGTGTTGAAAATGTCGATGTCATCTCGAATCACGTACCAGCCTTCGAAGTAGTACTGGGCGTTGTCGGTTTGAAGCTCGTTCTCGTCCACTACCAGGCGACGCTCGAATGAGTCGCCGGTTGTGCCACTGACCGTCTGGCTGCATGGGCCGGGAGGCGTGGCACCGGGCGCAAACATCGAACCGCACTGTTCGAACGCGCCTGAAAACGACGGCAGTTCATCGCGGATACCCAGGTGCGAGGGAGAATTGTTGTTGCCCACTCCGTAGGTATCGGTGCATCCCTGGCCGTTGGGCGAACTGTCCGCCGACCACAGGATGCTGCCGCCGCCGCAGGTGCAGCTGCTGTTGACGGTGAAGAACGCATGCTTGACCGCCGACTGGCCGATCTGCTGCGGAATATCATCGACAATGCGGTACATCGCCCATACCAGGTACGGGTGCTGGTCGCGGTTATAGGGCTGCGGGTAGGTGCCACCGGGCCCGGTAGTGAATTTCTCGAACCAGGGAACATCCGCCGTGCCCACGTTACGGAGCGTCGCCGAGGGCGCGATGGCTACCCGTACGCCGGCTTGACGCGCCACTTGCTGCACCGAGCCAAGGTTGATCAGCTCAACGTCGGTAATAAACGTGGTGCCGTTGTGCCAGTTCGGGCTGGAGCAAGTGCCTTCGGTTTGGCCGCCCATCGGAATGTCCAGGTCGGTATGAGTGTAGGCAACGGCGATGACTGTGCCGTCAAGTTCTGGTCTTCCCATCCTGGCGGCCAGCCAGGGTGTAATGCTCACATCCATGTTGCGCATCGTCATTTGCTGGAACTCGGGGTACAGCATGGTGTGAATGTAATCGAGCCGGAAAACCTGGTTGCCCGCGTTGTCGAAAACGCCCAGCGCATCCTGGCCAACCGGGGCCACGCTGAAGTCATTCAGAGCCAGCGCTCCACCGTCCCAACCCAGGGCCAGGCGGCCGGCGTGTTCAAGGCTTCCGGCTGTGAAGCCGTCCCATGCGGCTGCCGGCGCCCAGAATTCCAGGCTGCTGCCCGCCTGCACCGAAAAGCCGAGTTCTCCCGGCATGTCAGACACCGGATCTTTGGCGCTGCCAGTAAGCGTGAGGCCGAAACCTTCGGTTACCCCGGGCATCAACTGGATGGTGGTTTGTCCGCGGGTCGCGGACCATCGGTCACTTTCCGTGGGCTCAATGCCGGAGATGGTGGGGAAGTCCGCCACCGCCACGTTCGAGAAAATAATGCTCAGCGTAAGCAGCGCGCCGAACGTCCTTGTCCTCGCAATTCGCTGGATCATGGAAAGCACCTTTACCAAGTTAGGGGGATAACGGGGGCCAAGCTTCCCACCTTAACGGCCTGATTTCAACGCCGCGATGCGCTCCTCCAGAGGGGGGTGGCTCATAAACAGGCGCTTGAAGCCGGTTGCCAGGTTGCCGGAAATGCCGAAAGCGGCGAACTCACCCGGCAGGTCCTTTTGCTCGTGGCCACGGCGCAAGGCGTTGAGCGCGTCGACCATTTTTTGCCGCCCGGCCAGCTTGGCGCCACCTTCATCGGCACGGAATTCGCGCCGGCGCGAGAACCACATCACGATCATGCTGGCCAGGATGGACAGGAAGATCTGCGCCACGATCGAGGTGATGTAATAGGCCGGGCCGTAGCCGCTCTCGGTCTTGAACACCACCCGGTCGACCACGTGGCCGATTACGCGTGAAAGGAAAATCACGAAGGTGTTGACCACGCCCTGGATCAGCCCCAGGGTGACCATGTCACCGTTGGCCACGTGGCTGACCTCGTGGCCCAGCACCGCTTCCACCTCGTCGGCGTTCATGTTTTGCAGCAGGCCGGTACTCACCGCCACCAGGGCATCGTTGCGCCGCATACCGGTTGCAAAGGCGTTGGGCTGCGGGGAGTTGAAAATACCGACTTCCGGCATGCCTATGCCGGCAGCCTTGGCCTGGCGGGCGACAGTATCCACCAGCCACTGCTCGGTGTTGTTGCGCGGCTTTTCGATGATTTGCACGCCCATGGAGCGCTTGGCCAGGAACTTTGACAAGGCCAGGGAGATGAACGAACCGCCAAAGCCGATCACCGCGGACATAACCAGCAAGGCCTGCAGGTTCAGGTCGACGCCGTTTTGCGCCAGGGTGCCTTCGATCCCGAGCACCTGGAACACGATCGAGATCAGCACCAGCACGGCGGCGTTGGTTGCCAGGAACAGCATTATTCGCATCATTCTCAATACCCATTCGGTGAACGCGGCCACGTTGCCGCTGCAATTATCTAGAATAGGGGCAATTCAGGGGAAATAAAGAGAACAACATGTCCAAGTCTTTGAAGGTTCCGCACACCCTGGTCCTGCTGTTTTGCATGATCGTTTTTGCCTGGCTGCTGACCCTGGTCCTGCCGGCGGGCGAGTTTGAAACCACCGTCAATGACCATGGCCGCGAGGTGGTGGTGGCGGACTCGTATACCCAGTTGCCGGAAGTGAAGGCGCCGCCGGTGTGGTCGATCTTCACCGTCATTCCGCGCGGTCTCGCCGCCGCGCAGGGGATTATCTTCTTTGTTTTCCTGGTGGGCGGTGCGCTGGCCGTGATTCGCTCGACCGGCGCACTGGATGCCGCGCTGGCATCGGTGCTGCGGCGCTTTGGCGGCCGGCCGGCGGCGCTGATTTTCATGGGCATGCTGGCATTCGCAGCTGGTTCTTCCACCATCGGCATGGCCGAAGAATACATTCCCCTGATCGCCATCCTGATTACCTTGTGCGTGGGCATGAAGATGGACACGGTAACCGCGGTTGGCATCATGGTTGTTGGCTACGGCATTGGTTATGGCACAGCGGTGATCAACCCGTTTACCTTGCTGGTGGCGCAGGAAGTCGCTGGCCTCGAGCCAGTCTCGGGCTATGGATTGCGACTGGTCATTTTCCTGCCGTTCCTGGCCATCGGTTTCTGGCACGTGCGGCGTTACGCCCTGAAGGTGAGCGCCGACCCGTCCGCATCGCTGGTTGCCGATATTCCCGAAGCGCAACCGCCCGAACCGCCGGAACCCCGGGTTCTTGGCGTGCGGGACAAGGCCGTGCTGTGGCTGACCCTGGCAACGCTGGTGGTGATGGTGTGGGGCATCAGCCAGCACGGTTGGTACCTGGTGGAGCTGGGCGCGGTGTTTGTTGGCCTGGCGCTGGCCGTGGGGCTGGTCGGCGGGTTGTCGTTCGACCGGATGGCGCGCCAATTCACGCTGGGCGCCTCGGAACTGGCCGGAACTGCGTTACTGATCGGTTTTGCGCGGGGCATCGAGTTGATGCTCAGCGATGGCCTGGTGCTGCATACCATTGTCAATGCGCTGGCCACGCCCCTGACCCATGCGGGCGCCGAACTGGCTGCGATTGGCATGTTGTTCATGCAGAGCGTGATGAATTTCTTTATTCCCTCGGGTTCAGGCCAGGCCTACGTCACCATGCCGCTATTGGCGCCGGTGTCTGACATCGTCGGGGTTTCGCGGCAGGTTGCCGTGCTGGCGTTCCAGATGGGCGATGGCTTCATGAACATGATTGTGCCCACCAACGCCGTGTTGATGGGCATCCTCGGGATCTGCGGTATTCCCTACAACCGTTGGCTGCGCTTTATCTGGCCGCTCTCCCTGCAGCTGTTCCTGGCTGGCTGCGTGTGCATGGTGATCGCCGTGCTGATTGGCTACCAGTAAAGCCCAGGCTATTTGGCGCCGGGTTTTATCGGCCCAGGTTCCTTTCCAGGCGGTTTGCCGCCCAGGCCCAGGGTGCGAGTCCTGAAATAGACCTTGCCCAGGTCAAAGGCGTCCTGGCCAATCCGGGCGCCCATGAAACGACCGGGAATGTCATCGGCCGGCGGGTGGATGCCACCGTAGATGCGCGACAGGCTGGTTTCATCCGAGGCGTCGTAGTAGGTGGCCCATTGCAGGGTCAGGTCGACGCTGGGGCCTTCCTCGAAGACCAGGAATTCGTTCATCGGCGCGTGGAACTCGCCCATGCCACCCGGGAAGAACTCGTCGCCGGTCATCAGGGTGAGCACGTGCGCTGCCGCACGGCTGTAGGTGCTGTGCCCCGACACGTAGCCGGCGAAAGGCGGTGTCACGAAGGTTGGGCGCTGGTACGGCCACCAGTCTTCGCAGCGAATCCAGCCAACGCCGGCAAAGTCGGTCTCCGGGTCATTGATGTAGGCCGGCCCGCGCCAGGCGTGCACCGCGATCTTGCCAATGTGCTGGCCCATGTTGCCACCAAGCGGGAAGTGCCGCCCGCCGGGCGCTGCGGTTTCCTCGGTAATCACCTCGATAGAGCCCTGGTGCAGGCCGATGCCCTCCGGGTGATAGCTGGGGCCGCCAGGGTCCGTGGCCTGGCCCTGGTCGCACATGAAGCGAATGGCGGACACCGGGCGGATGTAGTCATACCAGCCCTTCACCCCCCAGGCCGAAATGGCCACATCGTGCATTGCGCCACCCAGAATCAGGTAAAGCTTGATATCCCATTCCAGGTTGCCCAATACCGGGCCCTTGCCTTCGAATCGTTTCACCAGGTCGGGATGGTCGGAGACATAGTTGGCGATGGTGAACCAGTGCCCCGGCGGGGTTTCCGAATCGGGCCCATCGGCCCAGAATTCGGCCAGCACGCGGTAGTAGTCGCCGGCCGGAACCACCTGGGGCTCGTAGGGCAGGCCGGTGTGCGGATTCAGGTCGCGGCCGTGGCCGTCGTTGGTGCCCAGCGTGTTGTTGCCGCGAGACGCGGGGCTGATGTCGATCATCGCGCCATCGGTGGGGTCGAGCAGCCCACTCCACAACACCACGGTTTCAAAGGTTTCGCGGTAGGTTTGCGTGTCGACGCCCAACAGGGGCGGCGGACCCGGATCGTGGTACACCCAGTAATCGAAGCCATCGCGCTGGTAGATGTCGAGGTCGCGATAGCGTAGGGCAAAAGGCCACACCTGGCCCCATTCCGGGCTGAGGAATGGCGGCGAGCCGCCGATGATCAGGTTGCCTCCCTGGTCGACGAAGAATTCCAGCGCCAGCGGCTGCCAGCGGTTGGGGTCGGTGATATCGGGGTTGCCGGGGAAATCCGGCAACAGCGGCTCGTTCACCGGTTGGTAATACTGGTTGGCGAAACCGTTCTGCTCGTTTGAGCCGTCCACCAGGCCAAAGCCGATATACGCCTTGGCGATCTGGTTGCCAACCTCGGCGGGCCCGCTGCCCTGGGTGCCCTGGTAGTCGGGATCGTATCCGAGGGCGAACATCCGGCTTTTCAGGCTCTGGATGGTGGCATCTGCCCCGGGTGAAAAGCGAAAGCGCCACACCAGCAAGTGGTAGACGGCGTAGCTGATGGCTTCCTGGCGGGCTGTTTCAATATCGGCAGCTGCATGCTTCTGGTTGTAAAGGAAACCGCGCGCCTGGCTGTCATAGGCAGCCCAGGCGTCCCACATGGCCGCGGATACGTGGAACAGGTTGCGCGCATGCACGGTGGGTCGCGCGAAGTCGTGGCGTATGGCTTCCAGCAGGTGATCGTTCCAGACTCGGGCGATCGAATCCTCGGCCTGCGCCGCGGGCGCCATGCCCGCGCCGCCCAGCACAAGCAGAAGGGCCAGCCCAAGTTTCCTGATGTTTGTCACGACCTGTTCGCGATTCATGAACTCCCCCGGTGCCTGGTGATTGGCCGCGCCGCGGCGCGCACCACGCCAAAATAGCAGATTCTCGGCCAGCCTGTGAAACCCGCCATGAATTGCGTGTTAAGGTGCCGCCATGCAGCAAGCCGCCGATCAGAAACTGCCCGGATTCGGGACCAATATCTTCACCGTGATGTCGCAGCTTTCAGCCGATCACGGCGCCATCAACCTGGCCCAGGGCTTTCCTGATTACGATGGTCCGCAAGCGCTGCGGGACCTGGTCAGTGAACATATGCAAAGGGGTCATAACCAGTACGCACCGCTGGCCGGCGTGCCGGCCTTGCGCGAGCAGGTGGCGCAAAAGGTCAAGCGTCTCTACGGCCGCGCCGCTAACCCGGACACCGAGATCACCATTACCCCGGGCGCAACCGAGGCGCTGTTCTGTGCACTCAGCGCGGTGGTGCATCGTGGCGACGAGGTGGTGGTGCTGGACCCTAGTTACGACTGTTACGTGCCCGGCATCCTCCTGAATGGCGGTATCCCCAGGCGGGTGCCACTCAATCACAGCGACTTTTCGGTCGATTGGCAAAGGGTTGAAGATGCGTTGAGCCCACGCAGTCGCGTGTTGATGCTGAACACGCCACACAACCCCGCGGGCAGCTGTTTCAGCGCAGCGGATGTTGATGCGTTGCGTGCCATCCTGGAGCGGTTTCCGCGCCTGCTGGTGATTTCCGACGAGGTCTACGAGCACATGGTGTTCGATGGCCAGCCGCACCGCAGCCTGCTGGGCGACCCGCTGGTTGCTGAACGTTCCTTCGTTATCTCTTCATTCGGCAAGACTTACCACATCACCGGTTGGCGGATTGGCTATTGCGTGGCCCCGCCTTCGCTGATGGCCGCTTTCCGCCAGGTCCACCAGTTCATCAACTTCAGTACCAATGCGCCGCTGAGTTACGCGATTGCCGATTACATGGCCGCGCATCCTGAATTTGCCGACCAGTTGGGCCTGTTCTACCAGCGCAAGAGAGACCTGTTCTGCAGCCTCCTGGAAGACTCGAAGTTTCGTTTTACACCCACTGCTGGTACTTACTTTCAGCTCGCTGACTATTCCGAGCTGAGCGACCTGCCAGACACGGAGTTCTGCCGCCAACTCACCATGGACCATGGCGTGGCGGCGATCCCGGTTTCAGTGTTCTCCGAAGCGCCTATCGACGCCAGGGTGGTGCGTTTCTGTTTTGCCAAGGAAGACCAGACCCTGCGCGAGGCGGTTTCCCTGCTGGCGCGCCTGTAAGTTGCTCGAATCACGCCCAGGGCAGGCAAATGGTCTATGATCGCGGCCAGGCTGGTTCCCGAGGAAGCGCACAATGAGTGTTTTCGAAGCCCCGGAGTTTGACGACCACGAACGGGTGCAGTTCTTCAACGACCCTTCCAGCGGCCTGAGGGCCATCATCGCCATTCACAATACCCGCCTGGGCCCGGCGCTCGGCGGCTGCCGTATGTGGCCCTACGACAGCGAGGCGGAAGCCATTCGTGACGTGCTACGACTGTCGCGTGGCATGACCTACAAGGCAGCGGTGCTCGACTGCGGCCTGGGTGGCGGCAAGTCGGTGATCATTGGCGACCCACGCACACAGAAAACGCCAGCCTTGCTACAGGCCATGGGGCGGGCCATTGCCAGCTTCGAAGGCCAGTACGTGGTGGGCGAGGACATCGGCACCAACCCCGATGACATGCGTGAAATGCGCGGTGTAACCCATTGCGTCAGTTGCTTGCGCAAAGAAGATGGTGGCTATGGCGACCCCGCGCCGTTGACAGCGCTTGGCGTCTTCAGCGCCATGCGAGCGGGGGTTGAAGAAGTGTTTGGCAGCGACTCACTCGATGGCATCCATGTCGCCGTGCAAGGCGTGGGTAACGTTGGATTCAATCTCTGCCGGCAGTTGGCCGAGGCTGGCGCGCGCTTGACGGTGTGCGATGTGTTTCCCGAGCAACTGCAGCGCATCACCGAAGCACTGGAAGTCACCATTGTTGCGCCCGACGACATATTCGACGTGGAATCGGACGTGTTCTCGCCTTGCGCCATGGGCGGCATCATCAACGACGACACCATTGCCCGCCTGAAGGCCAAAGTGATCTCCGGCGCCGCCAACAACCAGCTTGAACACGACCGCCACGCCGAAGAACTCGCGCAGCGCGGCATCGTCTACCTGCCGGATTACGTGGCCAATGGCGGTGGGCTGGTGAGTTGCGCAGCCGAGTGGCAGGGCGGTGACCCCAGCACCGTGCCAGACCGGGTGCGGGCTATCTACAAAACCTCGCGAGAAATTATTCGCATGGCCAGCGAGCAGGGGATAACCACCGGGGCGGCAGCCGACCGCCTGGCGGAAAGCCGCTTTCGCATCGGCGCCGCGTAGAAAACACTAGTCGGGCAAACTGGCCAGGGGTAAAGACTGCATCGAGTCCGCGGCCTCGGGTGGGGCCAGCGATCGGGCGAGGTCGAGGCTCAAGCGCGCGTCATCATGGTTGCCCGCCAGGTAATGGGCCTGGGCGAGGGCGCCGTGGAAACGGTATTCCTTGTCGTCCATGCGAATGGATTGCTCCAGCAGGTTGATGGCCTGCTGGTACTCGCGGCTGCTCAACGCATCACTGGCCAACTTGGCCAGGTAGTAGGGGTTGCGCTTGCGGTGGCGCTCCACCTTGCGCTCCAACTGCGCCGCTTCTTCAAACCGGCCTTCCTGCTGGTAGATCACGTAGAGGTTGTTGGTGGCGATGTTGTCGCGGCTGTCCACCGCCAATGACCGCTGGTAACTCCACTCGGCGTCCCTGACCTGGCCATTGCGGTTGTAAACCACCCCGAGGTTTGACCACAGGTAGGCGAGATCCGGGTCGGTTGCGATGGCCTGGTTGAAACGCCCCCACGCGGTGGGCAGGTCATCCTCCAGGAGCGCCGAAACTCCCAGGTTGTTGTAGTACTGGGCAGCTGCCTTGTGGTCGGGGATGCGGGTGCTGCGCACCGCGTTGTCGAGAATCTGGCCGCTGACGTCTATCAGGTAAACGTCATGCCCCCGGCCCAGGACAACGTTGATGTGGCGGCTGTTGATAAACGTATCGTTGACGCTGTTGTAATCGGGTTCCAGCACCACTTCCTGGAACCTGGCTGGTACACCCACCTCACGCGCCATCGCAACCAGCATCAGCGAGAACGACAGGCAGTTGCCGGTCCGTTGGTTGAAGGTTTCCGCCGGGGGCAGAGTGACCGCTGGGTTGTACTCGAATTGCAGGATGTACGGGTCGGTCATCAGCACCGCCAGCGTCCAGGCCAGCTTCGCTTTCGGCGTGTTGGCCGGAACATGCCATTCGAGGAACTGCTTCATTTCAGGGCTGACCGCAGTCAGGGAGGCTTGCGGCAACTGCGCGGCTTGCTGGTTTTCCAGCGGGGGCAGTGAGGCAGTGTCGTGCACCGGGACGGTGCTGCACGAGAACAACAGGGCCGTGGCCACGAGCGTGACCAGGATACCAACCTTGCTGTCGCACGTTTTCGAAGCCATGGTTGCGGTCCGATACACTGGAAATTATAGCAAACTGCCCGGATATGACCGGTTAACCCGTCTTATGTTTTCACCCGTTTAACGCAAGGATGACCCATTTATGAGCGACTCACCGGCAGGCAAAACCATTCTTATCACCGGCGCAAACCGTGGCATTGGCCTGGCACTGGCGCAACGACTCCAGGCGCTGGGCGCCGAGGTCATCGCCGTTTGCCGTCGTTCCAGCATCGACCTCGATGCCCTGGGTGTTGAAGTGATAGATGGGGTGGATGTTTCCGACCAGCAGCAGGTTGAAGGCCTTGCCCGGAAGCTGGAAGGGCGCAACATTGACTGGCTGGTCAACAATGCAGGAATCCTTGAGCGCGACACGCTGGAGCCACTGGATGTCGCCGCCATCGAACGCCAGTTCCGGGTCAATACGCTGGGCCCGCTGATGGTTTCCGCTGCACTGCTTGACCGTTTCGCAGCAGGTTCGAAGGTCTTCGTGATCACCAGCGCGATGGGTTCCATCGGCGACAATACTTCCGGCGGTTACTATGGCTACCGCATTTCAAAGGCCGCGGTAAACATGGCGTTCAAAAGCCTCAGCGTTGACCTGGCTCCACGCAAGGTCGGGGCGTACATGCTGCATCCTGGCTTCGTCTCTACCGACATGGTCAACAACCAGGGCGAAATCGCCCCGGAAACCTCCGCCGCCGGCCTGGTGGAGCGTATGATCGAACTGCGCATCGAAGACAGCGGCACCTTCCGCCACGCGCGTGGCCACAACCTGGAGTGGTAAACCCTGTTGAGCAAGCCGGCTATACCTGTATTTGACCTGGATTCGCCGATTGAGCCGGGGGATATCCTGGCGGCCTGCGGTGAAGTTGGGTGTTTCAATATCCGCGGCGGGTCGATAACCCCGCAAAAGACGCAGGCGCTGCTGGCGCAGATGGATGCGTTCTTTTCCCTCGCCGACGATGATCCGGAGAAGCAGGCTTGTCATCGCGACCGCAATCACGGCGCCAATGGCTGGACACCGTCGATGGAAGAGCCCGCCTACGAAGCCAACACGATTGCCTGGGTGGAATCTTTCGACTGCGTGCTTGCCAACGAGCGCCTTGCGCAGGTTCCGGAGCACCTGCGATGCGGCGTGCGCCCGTCCATCTGGCCACGAATTGGGGGTTTTCGCGACACCGTTCGCGATCACTGGGACGCCATGATTGAAACTGCGGCCGCCGTTTTTCCGTTGATATCGCAAATCCTGGGGCAGGAGTCCGGCTTTCTCGCCAGCAAGGCCTCGAGCCAGGTGCTCAACACCATGCGGCTGTTGAACTACCCACCCAACCCGGCGCCGGCTGATGGGGTCAACCAGGGCATTTCAGCGCACACCGATTTCGAATGCATCACCCTGATTCACCAGACCGCGCCGGGCCTGGAAGTGAAATCGCCCCAGGGAAACTGGATCCGGGCGCCGGTGGAGGCGGGCCAGTGGACGGTGCTGATCGGTGAAATGGTGGAACACTGGTCAAACGGCCAGGTTCGCGCCACGCCGCACCGTGTGCCGCCTACCGCCTGGCCACGAAAGAGCATCGTGATGTTCCTGGCCGCGGACCCTGGTGTGCAGGTAGGGCCGCTTGCAGCGTTTGTGGATAACGATCATCCGCCCGGCTACGCGACGGTGACCCAGGACAAGGTGATTCGCGAGGCGATGGCCAGGGCCGAGGCCAACCGTGCGGCAATGGCCGACAAGATCGCCAGCCTGAAGCGGCAGATCAGTCCAGGCTGATATGCACTTCCTGGTTGGCGCTGTTGACGGTGAATTTGGCGTTGTCAAAACCAGGGCGCCCAAGCCAGCTTGAAGCATCGTTGGAATAGCCCACCGATTCACCGCCGAAACCCAGGAAACCTGAATCGAACACGCCATTGTCGTTGGCGTCGTGCACCACCACGATGGCGTACTCGCCTTCAGCCAGGCCCACGAACTCCGCTTCAAAAGTGCCGTCCTCGGTGACGTCACCTGATTCCTGCAGGTGTGCTTCCAGCAGGAAACTGTCGGCGGAATCAAACAGGGTGGCCTCGATGCGCCCGGTAGCCGGGTCAACGCCGGTTACGCTCAGCTTGATGCTGGGCAACTCAGCCACGGCCAACTGCGGGGCCAGGGCGAGCAGGAAAAGGCAAAGGATTCGATTGAGGGGCATGTCCGGGTGCATATCGTGAATTCCGCTTGTCTGGTTATTTGGCAACGCAGTGCAATATACGGCCGTTTCGCCGCGAAGCAAGCGCCAATCAGTAAATTGACCCGGCGCGTTTCAGTGCGCGTGGCAACAATGCCTCGACCCGCTCGCGCACATCCTGGCGGTCAACCAGGTCGGCCACGTAGTTGAGTTTGTCGGATTCCAGCACCAGCACTTCGCTCAGGCTGTAGCTTTCGACCCATTGTTCATAGAGGCGTTCCAGCCGCTTCAGGTAGCTCAGCGGAATATCCTGTTCCATCGCCCGGCCACGCATCCTGATGCGCCGCCTGATGGTGCGGATGGGCGCGCGCACATAGATCAGCAGGTCGGGCGGCTGGATGGCGCTGAGGATGGTCTGGTAGAACTCCCAGTAGGTCTGCCAATCGCGCTTGTCGATCTTGCGCATCTGGTGCAGCGCGGTGGCGAAAATCTCGGCGTCCTCGAAAATGGTGCGGTCCTGCACCACCACGCCGGGAATGCGGTCGGCCTGCATGTGGATGCGAAACTTGTTGGAGAGAAAAAACATCTGCGAATGAAACGCCCAGCGCTTCATGTCGTGGTAAAAATCGGCAAGGTATGGGTTTTCGTCGTTAGGTTCGTAAAATGAGGCGACGTGGTAGGTCCCCGTGAGAAACTCCACCAGCGAGGATTTTCCAGAACCAATGTTGCCGGCAACGGCGATGAACTTGCGCTGAGTCACGCGCGACATTCTACTGTACAACCAGGGTCATTCATGATGCATATGCCTTTTCGATTCGCACTGAAACGCACTTCCGTATTGCTCGCAGTCTTGCTGGCGATGTTGGCCTGCAACAAGCTGCTGGCGCAGGCTGGTGAAGCGGACAACCCGGAGCCGGTCGAAACGGGCCGGGTGCTGGGCGAGCTGAGCTTCCCCACCATGGCGGAATCCGCGGAAGCGCAAGCGGCGTTTATCGAGGGAATGCTGCTGTTGCACCTGTTTGAGTACCCGCTGGCCCGCGAGGAATTCCAGCGCGCCTGGGCGCTTGAGCCGGGTTTCGCCATGGCTGCCTGGGGCGAGGCGATGACCCACAACCACCCGTTGTGGAATTCGCAGGACCGCACCGCCGGGCGCCTGGCCCTGTTGCAACTGGGCGATACCCCGTTGGCGCGCCAGGATTCGACTCCCGCCGCCCGCGAAAAACTGCTGATTGATGCCGTGGAAACCCTTTACGGCGATGGCCCCAAGGCGCAGCGCGACCGTGCCTACCTGCGCAAGATGGAAGGCCTGGCGGCGCGGTTTCCCGAGGACCTCGAGGTGCAGTTGTTTTACGCGCTGGCAGTGCTGGGCGTCAGCAATGGCGTGCGCGATGTGGACAGCTACATGCTGGCCGCCGCCATATCGCAGGGCGTCTTTTCCGAGAACCCGCAGCATCCAGGCGCGGCGCACTACCTGATTCACGGGGTAGACGACCCAACCCATGCCGTGCTGGGTCTGCGCGCGGCGCGCGCACTGGCCGTAATGGCGCCGGATGCCGCGCACGCCCAGCACATGACCTCGCATATCTTCAATGCGCTGGGCATGTGGGATGACGTGGTCATCGCCAACGAGGCCTCGGTTCGGGTTCGCAACGCGGTGCGTGCTGAGAAGGGAGAAGGGCCTTCAAGCACCGGCCACGCCAACGCCTGGCTGATCTACGGCTACCTCGAACAGGGTCGCTGGGAGGCAGCCCGCACCTTGCTGGATGCCGCTTACCAGGAAGCCCAGGCCTACGATGGCCCGCAACCTGACCGGCTGGCCCTGGATCCCGACCGCAGCGTGGTCGGTTCGGCGGTGCAAATGTGGTTGCGTTACCTGGTGGAAACCGGTGACTGGGACAGCGAAGTGCTGGACTGGACCTTTCGCATGGGCGACGCGATTGACCCGAACCTGAACTACAACTTTGCCCAGGCGATGCGCTCGGCCCATGCCTCCCTGCCTTCCCAGGCCCAGCAGCAGATGGCCCAGTTCCTGCGGCTCAAGGAAGAACTGTCCGCCACCATCCGCCGCCAGGAAGAGCCGGCGCCGGTTGACCTGCTGTACCTGGAGCGGCTTGACGTGATGGAACAGCAACTGCTGGCGATGATCGAAGCCGCCAGGGGTGAGTACACCCGCGCGGTGGCGTTTGCGGGCGAAGCCAGCCGCCTGGAGGGCGACATGCCACGTTCCTACGGCCCGCCGTTCGTTGACATGCCCTCGGCGCAACTGCTGGGCGACCTTTATGCTGCCTCCGGCAACGACGAGGCGGCTGCCACCGCCTATGCGCTGGAGTTGAAACGCAACCGCCAGCGCGCGCCAGCACTCCTGGGGTTGTTCAAAGCCCAGCAGGCCGCGGGGATGGAATCAGAGGCGACTTATAACCGCCAGAAACTGGCGCTGATCTGGCACCTGGCCGACCCGGAAGTCAGGGAGAAACTCGAATAGCGCCGGGCACGCGAATATCTTCCACCAGGGCCTGGACTTCCTCCGGAGGGGCGGGGCTGAAGCGGCTGACCACGGTGGCCACGGCAAAGTTGAGCGCCATGCCCACCACGCCGATGCCCTCGGGTGAAATGCCAAACAGCCAGTTGGCTGGCAGGTTTTCCACGAACGGCTGGAAGAACACGCCCTTGAACACGATGATGTAGGCAAAGGTGAAGATCAGCCCGGTAAGCATGCCCGCAATCGCGCCCTGCTTGTTGACCCGGGTGCTGAAAATGCCCATCAGGATGGCCGGGAACAGCGAGGCCGCGGCCAGCCCGAAAGCAAAAGCCACCACCTGGGCAACAAAGCCCGGCGGGTCATAGCCCAGGTAGCCCGCAATCACGATAGCCACCGCTGCAGCGATTCGCCCGGCAGCCAACTCCTGTTTTTCCGTGATCCCCGGCATGATGATGCCCTTGAGCAGGTCATGCGAAATCGATGATGAAATCACCAGCAACAACCCGGCGGCGGTCGACAGGGCCGCGGCGATACCGCCTGCAGCCACCAGTGCGATGACCCAGTTGGGCAGGCGCGCGATCTCCGGGTTGGCCAGCACCATGATGTCCTGGTCGACGCTCAGCTCGTTGCCGTTCCAACCGTATGACCGCGCCTGTTCGGCAAACACCGGGTCCTGGTCGTTGTAGTACTGGATACGACCATCGCCGTTCCTGTCCTCGAAGGCCAGCAGGCCGGTGTCTTCCCAGGTGCGAAACCACGTGGGTCGCTGTTCGTAAACCAGGTTGCCGGTTTCGCTGCCCACCGGTCCCGGCTGCAGGGTGGTGGTGAGGTTGTAGCGCGCCATCGCGCCCACCGCCGGCGCAACGGTGTAGAGCAGGGCGATAAACAGCAGGGCATAGCCTGCAGAGCGGCGTGCATCAGACACCTTTGGAACCGTGAAAAAGCGCACGATCACGTGCGGCAAGCCGGCGGTGCCCACCATCAGCGCCAGGGTGATGGCGAACATGTCGATGGTGCTCTTGTCACCCTCGGTGAAGGCGCGGAAACCGAGGTCGGTGACCAGGGCATCCAGCTTGTCGAGCAGGTAAACCGACTCGCCCGCCACTTTCGAACCCAGGCCCAGTTGCGGAATGGGGTTGCCGGTCAGTTGCAGGGCGATAAACACGGCGGGGACGGTATAGGCGAAGATCAGTACGCAGTATTGCGCCACCTGGGTGTAGGTGATGCCTTTCATGCCGCCCAGCACGGCGTAGATAAACACCACGCCCATGCCAATCATCAGGCCGGCGCCTACGGGCACTTCCAGGAAGCGCGAGAACACGATTCCCACGCCTCGCATCTGGCCGGCCACGTAGGTGAAGGAAATAAAGATCAGGCAGATCACCGCAACCACCCGCGCGGCCCTTGAGTAGTAACGGTCGCCGATAAATTCAGGGACTGTGAACTTGCCGTACTTGCGCAGGTAGGGCGCCAGCAGCAGCGCCAGGAGCACGTAGCCACCGGTCCAGCCCATCAGGTACACCGAGCCGCTGTAGCCCATGAAGGCGATCAGCCCGGCCATGGAGATAAACGACGCCGCTGACATCCAGTCGGCCGCGGTCGCCATGCCGTTGGCCAGTGGATGCACGTGTTTGCCGGCAACATAAAAATCGCCGGTAGATCGCGCCTTGGAGATCACCGCGATGGTGATGTAGAGCACGAAGGTCAAGCCCACCACCAGGTAGGTCAGGGTGCGCAGGTCCACTAGCAATCCGTCTCGTCGCCGGCTTCTTCGATGCCGTAGCGGCGATCCAGCCGGTTCATCCGCCAGGCATAAAACAGAATCAGCACCAGGAAGACATAGATCGACCCCTGTTGTGCAAACCAGAAGCCGAGCTTGAAGCCGAACAGGCGGTACTGGTTGAGGAAGTCGACCAGCAAGACACCAAAGCCAAAGGAAACCACGAACCAAACGAGCAAGCAGCCAACGACCAGGCGAACGTTTTCGCGCCAGTAGTTTTTCGCCGTCCGCTGCGGTTCAGGTTTCGTATTCATGGGATGCTTATTTGAACTGCCATGCAGCTTACCTGAAATGCGCGCCACCTTTCACCCGTCGCGTTTTGTCGCAGCGAGCGGCCCGCTGGCCGCGCCAGGTCTATCGCGCAAGGCGGCGTGCACGGCATTCTGTTACCCTTTGCCGCCGCCAAGCAGGGCGGCGATATTCCATCAGCCAGGATCCGGTGAACAGCGCCATGAAAACAGCAGCCTATTTCCCAATTTCAATTTCCATATTTCTGCTTGCTGCCTGCGGGCAAAGCGAGGCGCCGAGCACACAGGTCTCCACGCAGCCCGCCGCCGAGGAGGCGGCTGGCGAAATGGTCGCTGAAACCGCGGACTTTGACCTGTACAGCTACCGCTCGTGGGACATTGCCGACCTGGGAACCGCGGAAGCCATGGCGAGCGCCTGTGCACAAGAAGTGGAAGACATGAAGGCGGGCGTTGCCGCGCTTGAATCCTTCGCCGACACGCCGACGGTGACCAACTACCTGGAAGCGATCAACGCGCAGGTGGTCAGTGTCAGCAACATGGCCATGGCCGCCGGCACCCTGGGCGCGGTGCACCCTGATGCAAGCGTGCGTGATGCAGCGGATGCCTGCAGCCAATCGCTGTCACCGCTGTTCTCCGACCTGTCACTGTCGCGCCCGATCTACGACCGCCTGAGCGCGATTGACCTGGATGGCGCCGATGATGATACCCGCCGTTCCGTGGAGAAAGGCCTGCTGACCTTCAAGCTTTCAGGCGTCGACAAGGACGAGGCCACGCGCCAGCGCATCAAGGCCTTGAACGATGAAATCTTCGCCGTGGGCCAGGAGTTCGACCGCAATATCCGCGAAGCCATGATGACCATGGAACTGGATTCTGTCGACCAGCTTGCCGGCCTGCCGCAGGATTTCATCGATGCCCATCCGCCGGGCGAAGACGGCAAGATTCGCATTACCACCCAGTACCCCGACCTGTTTCCGTTCATGCAGTATGCCGACGATGACGCGGCGCGGCGTGAGCTGACCGTGTTGTACAACACCCGCGCCTACCCGGAGAACGAACCGGTGTTGCGCAAGCTGCTGGAGAAGCGCTATGAACTGGCGCAACTACTGGGCTTTGACAACTACGCCCAACTGATTACCGCCGACAAGATGGTGGGTTCGCCCGAACGGGTGGAACAGTTCCTGGAGGAACTCACGCGCTACACCGAGGAAGGCCAGCAGGCCGAGTACGAAGTGCTGCTGGCACGGTTGCAGCAGATCGACCCGCAGGCCGAGCAGGTCGAATCGTGGCAGCGCAGCTACCTGATGGAGAAAGTCACCAGCGAGCAGTTCGAGGTTGATTCCAAGCGGGTGCGCGAGTATTTCAACTACAACGCCACCCGCGAAGGCATCCTCACCCTGGTGCAGGACCTGTTTGGCGTTCAGTTCCGTGACTGGGACACCCCGGTATGGCATGAGTCGGTCACCGCCCACGAGATGTGGGATGGCGATTACCTGGTGGGGCGTTTCTACCTGGACATGCACCCGCGTGAGGGCAAGTACCAGCACGCCGCCGCATTCCCGATGCGCAACGGCATTTCCGGCGTGCAATCGCCTGTCGCTACCCTGGTGTGTAATTTCCCGGCTGGCGATGAGCTGATGCAGCATTCACAGGTGGTGACCTACCTGCACGAGTTCGGCCACCTCATTCACAACCTGTTTGCCGGGCACCATCACTGGGACAACATTTCCGGCATCAACACCGAGTGGGATTTCGTCGAAGCGCCTTCGCAGATGCTCGAAGAGTGGGTGTGGGATTACGACACCATCGCCCAATTCGCCCGCAACGCCGATGGCGAACCGATTCCGCGCGATTTGCTCGATCGCATGATGGCTGCGCGTGACTTCGGCCTGGGGCTGGGCACACGCCGCCAGCTCACATTCGCAGCACTCTCGATGGGGCTTTACAACCGCAACCCCGAGGGGCTGGACATCAAGGGCTTGAGCGACGAAATCGTGCGTAACTACAGCCCGTTCGAACCCATGCCGGAAGAAAACTTCTATGCCTCCTTCGGCCACCTCAATGGCTACTCGGCGATTTACTACACCTATCAGTGGTCGAAGGCCATCGCCACCGACATGCTCACCCGGTTTGAAGAAGAAGGGCTGCGCAACGTCGAAACGGCCGGCTCTTACCGCGACCTGGTGCTGGCCAGGGGCGGCGCCAAGCCCGCGGCCGACCTGGTGACAGACTTCCTGGGCCGCGAGATCAGTTTCAAGCCCTATGCCGACCGCCTCAGCGGCGCGCAAAGCGAGCAGATCGCAACCCAGGCTTCTGGCGGCGAGTAAACCAGCGCCAGGCTAAAGGAGTCAGGGGCAGGAGCCCAGCGCGGACATTTCCTCGATCTGCAGAACCACCAGGTAGTCTTCCTTGCCCTGGCCGGAGCGCGCCGGCCGGGTGAGGTAGTTGCCCACCAGGCGTACGAATACCTCGTCGCCGTACTCCGGCGCCACGTCACGGTACTGGCTTTCCAGCGCGTACACGCCGCCGCCCTCGCGTGACAAGGGGTGGACCACGCCATCGGCGCAATCAACGAACTCGCCCTGCTTGTTTCGGAAACGGTAATGGCCCACCAGGGTGGGATTGTTGGCGCGAACCGTTTCCGGCATGCGCTCGACATCGCCGCCAGGTACGTGCTTGAGCAGGATGGCCACGGCGGGCTGGGTGTCGCTCTCCAATACCGGGTAAGCCTGGTCGGAAACGAAACGCAGGCGCACCTGTTCCATCACCTTGGCTCGCAGGTTGTAACGGTGCCCCGGCTGGATCTTGTTGGCGTCGTACTCCAGGGCAAACGGCATTGGCCGCTCCTTGGGCACCAGGAACTCGCTGACAGCCACGGTTTCGGCGGCCACATCCTGGCGTGACACGTCCTGCAACTCGACGGTGACCACTGATTCCGGGGCCAGGTTGAAGTTCTCGTGGTAGTCCAGCGTGCCTCGAATGGTTTTCATGTCCGGCTTGGTGTTGGTGTTTTCAGCGGTATCTGCATTGCCGTCATCGCTGTTGCCGCAAGCAGCCAGGGTCAGGACAAGCAAGGCCAGCGCAAGGCGGGGCAGGGTAGTGAGTTTCAGGTGCATCATGGCGTTTCGGGGTTCTCCTTGGGAATTTCGTGCGGGTATGGGTCCGTTCGCTTCGTGTTCCCGGGACATTGGTTATTTCCAGCGACTATCGACAATCAGTTGTCGTCCAAAGTTTCTATTTTGTTTCCCATTTCCTTTCCTGGGCTGCGCGAATTACGCTGCTCGCGCCCGGCAACCGCGCCGGTAAGCACCAGGCGCATGCCTTCCTCGAAGGTCATGTCCACCGGCTGCAGGCATGCCCGATCCAGGAACAGCGTGTAACCGCCCAGTTGGTAACTCATCGGCAGGTAGACCGCCACCGGGTCGTCCGCCCGCAGGTCGAATGGCAGGCCGGTAAAAGTTTCCCGGGTAACAAAGCCCAGCAGCTCAAAATCCTGGCCGGGAATGCGCACCAGCACCACTTTCTCCATCGCCGTGCTGTCGGGGCTGAAATAGCCGATGAAGTCCTTGGCGGCGTTATAGATCGTTTTCACCAGGGGCAGGCGATTGACCAGGCGTTCTCCCCAGCTAAACAGCTTCTGGAAAATCAGCACGTGCGACAGCAGGCCCACCACGCCGATCAGGAAGACGGCGACTACCAGCCCCATGCCGGGGATGTACCAGCCGTCGGGCAGGGTTGCGCGCAGCAGGCGGCCCAGCAGTTTTTCCGCGCCCCAGGCCAGCCACCAGGTCACCGCGACGGTCAGCACCACCGGGATAACCACGGCGAGGCCTTTGAGGAACAGCTTTCCTAGCGCTTGCATGCGTGGCCTAGTTCGAAGTTTCGTAGCGACTGCGCATATCGTTCACGGACTCGGTGACCAGTTGCTCGAGCACATCGAAGTCGATATCGGCGAGCTTGTTGATGTACAGGCATGACTTGCCGGTCTTGTGCTTGCCGAGTCTTTCCAACAGCGCATCGTAGTTGCTGAAGCCGGGCATGATGTACACCACCAGGTTCTGCTTGCGCGGCGAGAAACCACACAACATCCAGTCGCCCTCGCGACCGCTTTCATAGCGGTAGCGGTAACTGCCGAAGCCGACGATGCTGGTACCCCACATTTTTGCGCTGGCGCCGGTGGCCGCTTCCATCATGGCGACCACCGCCTCGCTGTCGCGGCGTTTCTGCTCAGGCTCCACCGCCTGGATAAAGCGATCAACGCTGGCATCGGTTTGCTGGGTTTTGTTCTGGGTCAATGTACAGCCCCTGGCCGCTCAACCATTCATTGAAGAAATCGTAAACACGAAATATCATTCATAGTATTCGAGGTTGCCCCGCTTAGCACAGTAACAATCACGGCCACCTCGCCAAACCTGGAACAGATGATGGGCGATTGGACCTTTTTCAGCAACCATGGTCACGTGCTGGTTTGCCTGGCGCGAGACTCCGAGGCGCGTCTGCGTGACGTTGCCATGCAGGTTGGCATCACCGAGCGCGCGGTACAGAAGATTGTTCGCGACCTGCAGGAGGCCAGCTACCTGGAGATTTCCAAGCACGGACGCCGCAACCGGTACCGCATCAACAATCGCAAGGCCATGCGTCACTCGCTCCAGGCCGGCGTGACCATCGGCCAGTTGCTTACACTGCTGAATCGACAGGGCGGAGCCTCGGCTTCCGCGAATGTTGCAGCAAAACCGGAGCCCGCCGCTGCCCAGCCCGAGCCCAGGCCCGAACCGATTTCCGAACCCATTCACGAACCCAGGCCCGAACCGGTCGTCCAGCCTGAACCTGAAGAGGAAATTGCCCAGCACGAGGCAGTAGAGCCAGTTCCCGAACCCGCAGGCGCCAGTGAAGCTGAAGCCGAACCGGAGCCGCAGTCCGGGCCAGCAGAGCCTGAACCGGAACCCAGGGCCGCCGAACCAAAGAAGAAGAACAAGACACCAGACCTGGAACAGGGTCAACTGTTCTAGCCGGGCCGGGCAACGCACATCATGCAGGCTCAGACTCAAGCAACAGTCGTCATCACCGGCGCAGGCAGCGGCCTGGGCGAAGCCATGGCCAGGGCTTTTGCGGCCCGGGGTTTCCGCGTGGGTGTTTGCGACATCGACGCCCAGCGTGCGGAACGGGTTTCGCAGTCGCTGGAGTCCATCGCGCCTGGCGGTTTCTGGCAGGTGATGGACATTTGTGACAGCAAGCACTGGGATGAACTGCATGAAAAGGTTTCCGCCACCTGGGGCGGCCTGAATGTGCTGGTCAACAACGCCGGTATTGCAGCCGCCGGCAATTGCGAGGAAACCTCGCTGGAAGACTGGCGCTGGGTGATTGATACCGACCTGATGGGCGTGGTTTACGGCTGCCACCGTTTTATTCCCCTGTTGTGCTCAACCGCCCAGGATGGCTCAAACCCCTGTCACATCATCAACGTCTCGTCATTTGCCGGTATCGCCGCGATGGCTGGTATGTGCGCTTACGGCGTCGCCAAGGCCGGTGTAATCGCCTTGTCTGAACAATTGCGCGCGGAACTCCATGGTTCCGGGGTGGGCGTCAGCGTGGTTTGCCCGGCATTTGTCAAAACCCGATTGCTGGACACTTTTCGCGCCGATAACCCGGCGCAGCGGGCGCGCGTGGAGCGCTGGATGGACAACGCCACGGTCACCGCCGACGAGGTTGCTGCGCAGGCCATGAGCGCCATGGACAAGGGCGAGTTCATGGTGCTGACTCACCCGATGACAAAACGAGCCTGGCGCCTGAAGCGCTGGCTGCCCGAATCCTACTTCCGCCGCGTGGCCAAGACAGCGACATCGCAGTCGAACCGAGGGGAAGAGGCATGAGTACCGAATCGACTCGCTGGATGGTCTACGGCGCCAATGGCTACACCGGCCGGCTGGTGGCGGATGTGGCCCTGGCCCAGGGTATGCAGCCGATCCTGGCCGGGCGCAGCGAAGCGTCGGTGCGTGAACTGGCAGAAAAACTGGGGCTGGAGTGGCGCATATTCGACCTCGCCGACGCCGAAGCCACCCGCACCGCTATTGAAGACTGCCGCGCGGTGCTGCATTGCGCCGGGCCGTTCTCGGTGACAAGCCAGCCGATGATCGAGGCCTGCCTGCAAACCGGCGTGCACTACCTGGACATTACAGGCGAGATTTCAGTGTTTGCCAACGCCCACCGCCAGTCGGATGAGGCCTCGCGCCGCGATGTGCTGCTAATTCCGGGTGTTGGCTTTGACGTGGTGCCCACCGATTGCCTGGCCGCTCGCCTGGTTCAGGTATTGCCTTCGGCTACCCACCTGACCCTGGCTTTCGAGGCCGGCGGCGGCCCCAGCCCGGGCACCGCCAAAACCGCGGCGGAGAACATGTCCCGTGGGGGCTGTGTGCGCCAGGACGGCCGTTTGCGTCGCGTCCCGGCAGGTTACAAGGCGCGCCAGGTCCCGTTCGCCAGCGGCGAGCGTCACGCGGTGACCATCCCCTGGGGCGATGTTTATACCGCGCATGTAAGCACCGGAATCCCCAATATCGAGGTCTACATGGCTATGCCGCCCGCGCGGTTGACCCAGATGCGCCGCATGCGCTGGCTGGCGCCCTTGATGGGGCTGGGTTTCGTGCGTGAGCGAATGAAGCGGAAAATTGAGCAAAGCGTCGCCGGCCCTTCGGCGGAGAAGCGAGCCAACACAGAATCACAATTGTGGGGAGAGGTGGTGACCGCTGATGGCCGTACCGCCAGCGCCACGATGACCACACCCAACGGCTACGACCTGACTGCAACCGCTTCGGTGGCGATTACCCGCCACGTGCTGGAAAACGATGTGGAGGGCGGTTTCTACACGCCGTCGTTGCTGATGGGCGCCGAGTTTGCCGAGTCCCTGCCCGGGGTCACCCTGCGAATGGGTGAAGTCAGCTAGTCCGGCGTTTCGCCGAACAGCGCGGCTGGCTCCTGCGCTTCACTGCTTTCTACCCTGCATTGCAGGCGCGCATCGCTGATGAGGGCGGTAATGCGACCGTCCTGGGGCACCTGCTGCAAACGTGAAACCACCTGGTGGTCGTCTCCCGAGGTGAGCAGGGCATAGCCCCGACCCACGGTTTGCAACGGGCTGATGGCGTTTAGCGTGCCGGCCAGGCGGGAAACGCGCTCGCGATGGCGGCGCACCGTCAGTGCCGCCTCCCGGTTCAACTTGGCGGCAAGCCCACGAAGACGCTCCCGGCCGGTGGCGATCATGCGCGCCGGGTGCAACACCTCGAGCTGACGGCCATACTGGCGCAGCGTGTTCCTGCGCTGGTCGATGCTGCGGCGGATCTCGCGTTCCAGGCCAGCCTGCGCCTGCGCCAGTCGCTTGCGCTGCTCATCAAGCCGGCGCTGGGGGTGCGCCTGCTGGAGCCGGTGCGCCAGGTAATCCAGGCGTTGACCCGCTCGATTTTTGCGGTCTTCCATGCGCACCTGGAGTTGACGTTCAAAGCGCGCAAATTGCTGCTTCAAGACCGCGGCATCGGGCGTGCTTAGTTCAGCCGCTGCCGATGGGGTGGGCGCGCGCAGGTCGGCGACGAAATCGGAGATGCTGAAATCGGTTTCGTGGCCCACTGCTGAAACCAGCGGTAGGGCCGATGCAGCCACAGCACGGGCCACGCCCTCGTCATTAAAGGCCCACAGGTCTTCCAGGGAGCCGCCGCCACGGCCCATCAGGATCACGTCCGCCCAGGCGTGACGGTTGGCTGCCGCCAGCGCTGAAATGATTGCTGGTGGCGCTTCATCGCCCTGCACCGGTACCGGGTAGATCCGGACCTGGGCCGCTGGCCAGCGCCGCTTGAGCACGTGCAGCATGTCACGCACCACCGCCCCGCTCGGGGATGTGACCAGCGCGATGCGGGTCGGATAGGCGGGCAGGGGGCGCTTGCGGGAAGCCTCGAACAGTCCTTCACCTTCCAGCTTTTTCTTCAGTTCCTCGAATTTTTGCTGCAATAGTCCTTCGCCGGCGTGTTGCAGCGAGTCGACGATCATCTGGTAATCGCCACGTGCCTCGTAAAGGCTGATGCGGCCCCGCGCCAGCACCTTCATGCCGTTTTCCGGTTGCACCCCCAATCTCGCCGCGGCCGAACGGAACAAGGCGCAACGCACCTGCGCACGGTCGTCCTTGAGGCTGAAATACAGGTGCCCTGAAGCGGGCCGGGAAAGATTCGAAATCTCGGCTTCAAGACA
Source organism: Gammaproteobacteria bacterium (assembly GCA_030428105.1). GTDB lineage: Bacteria > Pseudomonadota > Gammaproteobacteria > Xanthomonadales > SZUA-36 > JAUIBE01. Next base: position 97,560 of record JAUIBE010000001.1, on the reverse strand, counting down.
GATCCGGGAGAATCCCGCCTCGAGGTGAAGCTTGATTTCGCGGTTCAGCTCGGTGGGGGTGTAGATGCGTAAATCATTCATGGTTGTGCGTGATTCAAGGTGGTGATGTAAGCGGCCGGCGAGATATAATATCGGATTCCTCGCCCGGGACGCCCCCGGGCGTTGGTTTACCCAGGAAAGAAATCCTGGGCGTGGATCGCCAAGGTCCACCAGCTATCTTTTAGGATCTCCGGGAGAGCGGTCGAATGCAGCCGATTGAAGAAGCCCTGACATTTGATGATGTTTCCCTGGTGCCTGCCTACTCTGAAGTCCTGCCGGCCGACGTCAACCTGCGCTGCCGGCTGACCCGCGACATCGAAATTCCCGCGCCGCTGGTTTCAGCAGCCATGGATACCGTCACCGAAGCCCGCCTCGCCATTGCCATGGCGCAGGAAGGCGGCATTGGCGTGATCCACAAGAACATGTCGATCGAGAAGCAGGCGGCCCAGGTGCGCGTGGTGAAGAAGTACGAGGCCGGGGTCATCAAAGACCCGATCACGGTCACGCCCGACACCAGCATCAAGGAAGTGTTGGAAATCACGCGCCAGAACAACATCAGCGGTGTGCCCGTTGTAGAACGTGGTGGCGAACGCGATAACGAACTGGTCGGCATCGTCACCAGCCGCGACATGCGCTTTGAAACCCGCCTCGGCGACCCGGTGCGCAACATCATGACGCGCAAGGAAAAGCTGGTCACCGTGCAGGAAGACGCCAGCCAGGACGAGGTGCTCAGCCTGCTGCACAAGCACCGCATTGAGAAAGTGCTGGTGGTAAACCGCAACTTCGAGTTGCGCGGCCTGATCACGGTGAAGGATATCCAGAAGTCCACCGACTTCCCCAACGCGGCCAAGGATTCGCAGGAACGACTCATCGTGGCGGCAGCGGTGGGCGTCGGCGGACAGACCAACGAACGCGTTACCGCCCTGGTCGAAGCCAATGTGGACGTGGTGGTGGTGGACACCGCCCACGGCCACACCCGCGGCGTGCTCGACCAGATCCGCTGGGTCAAAAAAGAATTTCCCGATGTGCAGGTGATTGGTGGCAATGTCACCACCGCCGAGGGCGCGCTGGCGCTGGTGGAAGCCGGCGCCGATGGCGTCAAGGTAGGCCAGGGGCCAGGTTCCATCTGTACTACGCGTATCGTCGCGGGCGTGGGCGTTCCCCAGGTGACCGCGGTGGCTAACGTTGCGGCTGCCTTGAAGGATACCGGGGTGCCGGCCATGGCCGATGGCGGCGTACGTTTCTCCGGCGACTTCGCCAAGGCCATTGCCGCCGGCGCGTGGACGGTGATGATCGGCAGCCTGTTTGCCGGCACCGAGGAGGCTCCCGGTGAAGTTGAGCTTTACCAGGGTCGCTCCTACAAGTCTTACCGCGGTATGGGCTCTCTGGGCGCCATGCAGAGCGGTTCCAGCGACCGCTACTTCCAGGCCGACGTGAACCAAGAAAAACTGGTTCCCGAGGGCATTGAAGGCCGTGTGCCCTACAAGGGCCCCCTGGCCGGGGTGATTCACCAGTTGCTGGGTGGTTTGCGTTCGTCGATGGGCTATACCGGTTGTGGCACGATCGCCGCGTTCCGTGATGAGGCGCGTTTCGTGCGCATCACCAACGCCGGCATCCGTGAAAGCCATGCGCATGACGTGCAGATCACCAAGGAAGCTCCCAATTACAAACTTGGCTAGACTTTGACTGTAAAGCCAGGTTGATCGAACGAGGGTGATTGATAAAGGGCCTATGACACGCGACATCCATACTGATCGCATCCTGATCCTCGATTTTGGGTCACAGTACACCCAGCTCATCGCGCGCCGCATCCGTGAAATCGGCGTTTACTGCGAGATCTGGCCGTGGGATGTGCACCCCACCGAAATCCGCGAGTTTGGCGCCCGCGGCATCATTCTTTCCGGCGGTCCCGAATCGGTGCACGCCGAGGACGGCCCCCAGGCCCCTTCAATCGTATTCGAGCTGGATGTGCCGGTGCTTGGCATCTGCTACGGACTGCACACCATGGCCGCGCAACTGGGCGGCGAGGTGGTTTCATCTCCGCTCAAGGAATTCGGCTTCGCCCAGGTGAAAGTCCACCAGCCCGGCCGCCTGTTGCAGGACATCGAAGATCATGTCGATGACGACGGTAACCCGGTGCTGGACGTGTGGATGAGCCACGGCGACAAGGTCACCGAATTGCCCGCCGGTTTTGAACTTCTCGCAGGCACAGCTTCTGCGCCCGTGACCGCCATGGCCGACGATGGCCGTGGATTCTACGGCTTGCAGTTCCATCCCGAGGTTACCCACACGGTTCAGGGCAAGCGCATCCTGGAGCGCTTCGTCTGCGAAATCTGTGGCTGCCAGGCACTGTGGACCGCCAGCAGCATCATCGACGATGCAGTCTCACGTTGCCGTGAGCAGATCGGCAATGACCAGGTCATTCTCGGTCTTTCGGGCGGAGTGGATTCCAGCGTCGTGGCGGCGCTGCTGCACCGCGCGGTGGGCGATCGCCTGACCTGCATCTTCGTAGACACCGGCCTGCTGCGTTACAAGGAACGCGACCACGTAATGGCCACCTTCGCCCGCCACATGGGCGTGAAGGTGATCTGCGTCGATGCCCGCGAACGCTTCCTGGGCGCCCTGGAGGGCGTTAGCGACCCGGAAGACAAGCGCCGCGTGATTGGCCGCATGTTTATCGAGATTTTCGAGGAGCAGGCCACCTCGCTGGTGGAAGAAGCCGGCGATGAGCCAATTCGCTTCCTCGCCCAGGGCACCATTTATCCGGATGTGATCGAGTCCGCCGGCGGCCATACCGGCAAGGCGGCGGTGATCAAGTCGCACCACAACGTCGGTGGCCTGCCTGAAGGCATGAGGCTGGAGCTGGTGGAGCCACTGCGCGAATTGTTCAAAGACGAGGTGCGCCGCATTGGCATCGAGTTGGGCCTGCCCTCGGAGATGGTCAACCGCCATCCGTTCCCTGGCCCAGGCCTCGGCGTACGCATCCTCGGCGAAATTCGGCCCGAGTATGTCGACCTGCTGGCCCAGGCCGACCACATCTTCATCGAAGAGCTATACCGCCACGACCTGTACGACAAGGTCAGCCAGGCCTTTGCCGTATTCCTGCCGGTGAAATCGGTGGGTGTCACCGGTGACCAGCGCCGTTACGAGTGGGTTATTGCGCTGCGCGCGGTGGAAACCATCGATTTCATGACTGCGCGCTGGGCGCGCCTGCCCTACGAGTTCCTTGAACTGGTCTCACTGCGCATCGCCAACGAGATTTCCGGCGTTTCGCGGGTGGTCTACGACGTCTCCGGAAAACCGCCCGCCACCATCGAGTGGGAATGAGCGATTCGGCCTGGATGGGGGAGGCGCTGGAGTTGGCGGCGCGCGCCGAGGCTGAAGGTGAAGTCCCGGTCGGCGCACTGCTTGTGCGTGATGGCGAGGTGATCGGCAGTGGCTGGAACCGCACCATCGCAGCACACGACCCAACCGCCCACGCCGAAATCCTGGCCCTGCGCGCTGCCGGCGCGGCCACTTCCAACTACCGCTTACCGGGCAGCACCCTGTATGTCACCCTGGAGCCCTGCGCAATGTGCGTGGGTGCGATGATCCATGCCCGGGTAGAGAGGCTGGTTTTTGGTGCGCATGACCCGAAGACCGGCGCAGCCGGCGGCAGGTTCGATCTGCTGCGTCATCCAGCCCACAACCACGTGATGGAATGCGTGGGTGGGGTGATGGCGGAAGAGTGCGGGGAAATACTGCGGGCGTTTTTCCGCGCCCGCCGCTGAACAACGATTCGTCAGGCAACCCTGAGAATAAATTTGAAGGCAATCGAAGCCAGCAGGAAGGTGCCGAAAAACAGGAACATCCAGCCCCGCACCCAGTCCGGGCCGAAGGGCAGGTAAGCGCGTTCTGGCAGGGCAACATGCACTGCTTCCACGCTCGATTCCCCTGGCAGGTAGCCTGCCGGATTACCGATCAAGGTGTTCCACCACAGCTTCTTGTGGATGACACCGTGAAGCTCAGCATCGGAAAATGTCAGCACAGGGTCACCCGCGGCGCTCAGGGCAACCGATTCTTCAGCCGCAGGCCAGGTGATCACCCAGCCATCCTCGCTGGTTTGCGCTGACGCGTTGGCCGACCATGTGAGATCGCCACGATTCGGCTCGGCGGTCACTGAAACCTTTGCGCCGGCCTGTGGTGGCTCGTAAACAAACTGGGTAGCCACCCAGACGACGATAAACAGGATCGGGATGGTGGCCAGCAGGGCGGGGCCAATCGCCAGCCCAAGCTGTTTGAAGCCCAGCGAGAACGCTTCCTTGATGCGCGGCATCAAATCGGACATCTCGCCATCAAACTTCGCGATCTCTTCCTGCAGCACCTTTTGCCGCGCTTTGAGCTCGGAAATCGCTTCCTGGCGCGAAAGCTTGCGGTACAGCAGCATCGTCAGCCAGCCGGCCAGGACACCCCACAGCGCCAGCCGCAGACCGCCGGGTAAGAAACCGGACAGGGTATTGTCGATGGCGCCCAGGACAGGCGCTAGCAGGTCGAACAGGCCCACTTAAGCGGTGTCGTTGTCCGCGGGCTTAACCGCTTCTGCGCCAGCCTCTTCGCCAGCCTGGGCATTGTCCGCAGCAGCCTGGCGACGCTTCTTCAGCATTTTGCGCAGCGGCCACATGACGATGGCGCCGATGGCCACCACGATGGTCGCAAGGATACCCAGCAGGGAGCCCAGCACGCTGATGCCTGCGCCGGGACCGATATAGGCCATTGCCGGTGCTGAAATCAGCAGGGCAAGGGCTAACAACACGATTCTAAACATTGTTCTCCAAAAGCCATGTTCGAATTGGCGCCGAAGTATAGCGCAACTTGCTGGTAGCGCGGTCAGGGGCGGACGCAGAATTCACCAATACGTTCGTACGCATGAGCCGTGTGCTGTTCGATGAGTTGTAGTTCAGCGTCACTGAATGACGGTTTGTAGTACGAGGGCGGCGTGAGATACGCGGCATAGTGGTCACGCGATTGTGCGAACGCGGGCGCGGCCAGTTCGCAGTGTTGCACCAACTGGTCGATCACGCTTTCCGAGTGTTCGCAAAGGTCCTCGTAACGGAACAGCAGGGCACGTTCAGCGAGCGCCGGGTTGGCCTCCAGCTGGCTGGCCAGGAAATTGTATGTTTCCGCCCAGTAGCGTGCCCAGCCCAGTGCTTCGCGGCCCTCATCCCAGTCCTGTTTAACCTGCTGCGCAACCGCGTCATCGCCAAAATGCACCGCGCGGCGGAAGGGGCCAAATTCGAAGTGCCCGGACATGGCCAGTTGCCTGCCAACCCGGTTGTCATGTGCATGCGCCTGGCTGAACAGCGCATGCTGCTTGGCCAGCGAGGCAATGTGGTGCTGCGGGTTTCGAATTGGGACCAGGAAGCGCGCATCCGGGTACAGGCGGTGCAGGTATGCCAGGCGCGAGACGTTGTAATTGCCCTTGGCGAGGTAGCGGCGTGCTTTACGGACGGCAACCAGCTTGCGGATATGTTCGGGGTAGAATTGCTCGAAGTCGGGGTTGCTGGTGGTCGCGTCCAGCACGTTGCTTTGTTCCGGGTCATGGATGTGTTCAAAAAACGCCATCCACAGCACTTCTTCCACTGCCTCGGGACTGTCGTTACTCACCATGATGCGGTCGCGGTGGGCCCGCTCTACCGGCTGCGGCGTCTCGCGCCGGGTCTTCTGCAGCAGGTGGTTGCGCCAGTAAGGCGTCCACACGTTGGGAAAGTCACTGTAGCGGTGGCAGGTGAGCTCAGGGTGGGTGGCCAGCATCTCGGTGACGATGGTGGTGCCGGCTCGCGCCAGGCTGGTCACGTAAATTGGCCGGTCGACACTCAGCCCCGCGATTTCCTCGCCAACCGCGCGCGTTTCGAAATTGCCCAGGGCTCGCCACGCTGAACGTGTCGCCGCGAAGAACCGGGAGGCTCGATAAAGCCCGGCGGGAACGTCGATGCGCCCGCCACCGCTATCGCCTTGCGAATTGGCCTGGGGCTCGGCCCTGCTCACGAACCTAGTTCTTCCAGGTTTCGAGGACGTAGTCAGCCACGTCGGCGATGGATTGCAACGAATCGTCGGCCTCGAACGAGGTGAACAGAACGCCCGGCACAGCCTCAGGCGCCATGCAGTGGTCGCCAGACCATTTGCGGTCGTTCGGGTCGATCAAGGTGGCGGGAGAAGCGCCCAGCGTGGTCTGCCAGGAGGCACGGAAGCCGGGCGCATAGCCGACCACCAGGTCGGGGGCATCGCCGTTGCCGTTCTCCGGGTAGATTTCGCTGCCATTGAACACTTCTTTCACCACCATCAGGCCATTTTCCTCATCCTGGAAGGTGGCCAGCGCGGCGCTGATTTCGGCTTTCAACGCCTCGGCCTCTGCCTCGTTCACGATGCCCTGGGATTCGCGACCGGCGCGGTTAATGTACAGGCTGTTGAGGCCAAGTGCGTAGGCGCGGGTCTGGCTCCAGTCGACGCCGGCGAAACCGGGGCCGATTTCACGCCGGCCCGGTTGGGCAACCAGGTAGCCGTTTTGCTGCAACCAGCTGTTGAGGTTCACCGCGCGGCGGAAGGGCGCAAAACCATGGTCGCTGATCACCATCAGCCGGTCGTTGGGCCCCATCCGCGCCATGGTTTCGCCGAGGATGCGATCCGCTTCCTGGTAAATCCAGTGAATCGCCTGGCGACCTGCGCGGCCGGTGGAGGCGTGCAGCGGGTGCTCGGGGTCGATGCCACGGTAGAACATGTGTGAAACGCGGTCGGTTTGAACAAAAACACCGGTCACCACGTCGCTGTCGTTGGCATCAAGCGCCTGGAAGAACATGTTCTCGCGTTCCTGGAGGGTCGCTTTCACCATGTCCAGCCAGGCCGCATCGGAAATATGGCCCTCGTTCAGCGACCAGGTCTCCTCGGGCATGCCGATGGTGTGGTACAGGCCAAAATCATCCGCCAGTTTTTCGGAGTAATCCGATGGCGAGGTCAGGGGGACCACCGGCGCGCGTGGGTCGATCTGAATCGGCGAGACATAGAGTTCAAGCCGCGGATAACCGCTGACCAGAAGCACGCGAACCGTGCCACTGACCGAGGCCGGGCCAAAGTAATCGAACTCAACCGTGATCCAGTCTGACCACTCGCCGGGCGCAAGGTCGACAACCGAGTCGCCGAGCTCCACGCGGGCTGCTTCGCCTCCCTCGCTGACCGGATCGATCAGCAGCGGAGTCTGCAGCGGGCCGTGCTCGGGCTTCAGCGGGTGATCCGGGCCTTCCAGCGCGGTTTCAATGTGACCGCTGCGGTTGGGGCGAATGCGTACCGCGCGGGTGCTGCCGGTGGTGGCGTCGCCCAGCGGGTGGGTGGAAAAAATGGTGTAAGTACCCTGGGTGCCCAGCAGGTCGGGCACGCCCATGCCGGCAAACATGCGGTGAATGGGGTCGGGCGGAAAAGTTACCGGCACGCGCAACACCGTCGAGCGACCGCCGTCCGCCTCGATCTGCGACCAGAATGGATCACCCAGGCGGCGGTTGATGATGGCGCCGCTGTCCAGGGGCAGGCTCATGCCGAAGAGTTCCAGCACGTTCTCCGGCGGTTCATTACGGGAAATGGAGAAGGCCGGTTGGTAGTTTTCCGGATCGCGGCGCAGGAAATCATAAATACCGTGCTCGCCCGGTTCGTGGCCGGTGGCGAAGCCAGACCAGGCCACCGGGGACTGGGGCGGGTTGCTGGTTCCCAGCGGGCGAAAATCGCCGTTGGCCGCCAGCTTGGAAAAATTCGGCAGGCTGCCATCCGCCATCCATTGGCTGGCCAGCTTGGGGTCCATGCCATCAAAGCCGAGGATGATCAGGCGTTTATCGACCGGCGGCGCTTCTCCGCCGCAGCCGCCAAGCAGCAGCGCGGCGATCAACGCCCAAAACAGGCCATGGTCAATAGCACGGCGCGTCAGCGACCGCTTGCAATCATTCATGTGGTTCACTGGATATATCCAAGAGACTTGAGTTCTTCAATCTGTTCCGGACTCAGCAGGTCTTCGGGCGCTTTGCCCTGGTTGGCTGCACGAATCAGGGCGCAGGGCTCCGTTCGAAGCGCACCCTCCAGCCGGCCGCCGAGTTCGTTGGCCAGGTCGGGGTTATCGAGGACGATGTTGTTCTTCTCGCCCGGGTCGTCGTCCAGCACGTAAAGCTCCTCGGTGAATTCCGGGGTGCAGATCTGGATCAGTTTTTTGCCACCGCGCTCGCTGAGAATCTCGTAACGCCTGGCGTTGGTCATCGAGGTGACAATGCGGTGGCGCTCAGGTGAGACAGGCGCGGCCAGGTTGATGCCATCCAGCGCATCCGGCGCTTCAGCGCCAACCAGGGCGGCCAGGGTGGGGAGAAGGTCCATGGTGCTGGCAGGTGCATCGGTGCGGGCGCCCGCCAGGTTGCCAGGGTGACGCAGCAGGAGGGGGACGCGCACCAGTTCCTCGTACAGGGCATTGTGCTGTACCTGGCCGTGGTCCATGAATTCTTCACCATGATCGGCGGTGACCACGACGATGGTGTTGTCCAGGACCCCGCGGTCATCGAGGTACGCCATCAACTGGCCAAACAGGTAGTCGGCGAAAAACACCTCGCCGTCGTACAGGTCGCGGGCGCGCGCCAGTTCCTCGTCACTGTGAATTTCAAACGACCCACCTACCGATTCTGCAAATCGGCCTTCGTCGAGCCTTGGCGCAATATGCGCAGATACATCACGGTAGGTGTAGGGCGTATGCGGTGAGATGAAGTGCACCCAGCCGAAGAACGGCCGTTCGTCTTGCAGCGCCTCGTCCAACTGGGCGATGGCTTCCTCGGCCAGGTTCTCGTCCTTCCATGGGCCGGTTTCGTAATGGTCGAAACCGATGTCGAAGTTGCGCTCCACAATGAGCTGCGCATTGTTGAGCAGGGCAAACGTGCGGTAACCCGCTGCGCGCATCACTTCGGCCAGGGTGGCGGCCGGGATCAACTGCCAGCCCACGAACACCTTGAAGGGGTACAGGCCGGTAAATGCCGCCGCAAACGAGGTGGGTGTAACCGGCGCCGCCGAGTAGGCGTTTTCAAACACCAGTGACTCGGCTGCGAAGGCATCCAGGTTGGGCGACACTTCCCGCGAGTAGCCGTACAGGCCCAGGCCATCGGCGCGCAGGGCGTCGAAACTCACCACCAGCACGTTCATTCCTGGCGCCGCGGGCAGGTGTGCCCCCAGGTCTATCGGCTCAGGCGGCTCCTCGCGCTGGCATGATGCCAGTAAAACACATGCGAAAAGCAGCGCAAATATATGAAAAACAGTATTTTTCATTGGTGTTTCTGCTTAGTTTCTCCCCGGCGTCCAGGGCACGCCGGCTTGATCCAGGGCAGCACGCAGTGCCGGCATGTCAGAATCGTTGATTTCATCCAGCGCCTGGCTGACTGGCTGGAAGCCCTGCTCGGCAATTTCCAGCGAGCGGCGATGGGTTGGCGTTGGCCCGTAGGTTGACCAGGCGGTTCCCAGGAAAGCCACGCTGACGCGCTGGCTAACCGAAACCGGGCCGCCCTCATTGAAAATGGCCCGGTTGGAATCACCGGAAAGCCGCAACTGCAAGTCGAGCAGGCGCGCGCGAATGGCGTCCGCCTCGCTGCGCAGGTCTTGCGGGGCGGTCGAGCGGCCCAGCGCTGACTTGATGGCGTCGACTTCAACGAGTAACTCGCCGATGGCAGCTGCCGCGCCGGCCGTGGTCCTGCGCATCTCGTCCAACTGCAGTGCAAAAGCGACCATCTCGTCCGGGTCGGCGCCCGGCAGGCCGCGGCTGCGCAGCGGCTCTACGTCGAACGACTGCTGCTGTCCCAGGTCGGTGGTCTGGCCGGCCACCCGGCTGGCCATGGTCACTGAATAGGCGCCCGGCGCTGCCAGTGGCCCGGCTGTACTCAGGAAACCCGGACCGGTGGGATTGCGCTGCCACGGAGAAGTTTCGGGGTAACGCAGGTCCCAGGCGACGCGGTGGAAGCCAGCGGTCGCAGGACCTTCGATGCGCCGCACCAGCTTGCCTTCGGCATCACGGATGGTGAACACCACCGCGGCTTCTTCCTCGTTGTCTTCGGCGCGAATGGTTTCCCAGTTAGGGAAGGGCGTGTCTTCTCCGGCCGCTGCGGCTTTTTTCTCTGCTTCGTTGCGCGCATCGCGCTGCGTCTTGAAACCTTCAGCCAGGTAGTAAGTGAAAACCGCTCCAAACGGCGGGTTCGGGGCGACGAAATAGCCATCACCCTGCGAGCTCTTGTTGCCGGTATCCATGTCACCCAGGGGGGTGCGCGGCAGGTACCACTTGGCATCCCTCACCGGGAACAGGGTGGCGCCTTCCTGCAACTGGCTGGCGCTTACGCTGCGCAACGGCGTGTAGTCGTCGAGCACCAGGAAGCCACGGCCAAAGGTCGCCGCCACGAGGTCGTTCTCACGGGTCTGGATGGCGAGGTCGCGCACCGAGATGGTTGGCGCTGCGCCGGAAAGCCTGGTCCAGTTGTCGCCGCCGTTGACGCTGAAGAACACGCCAAACTCGGTGGCCGCAAACAACAGCTCCGGATTGACGTGGTCCTGCACCAGGCGCCAGGCGATGTGGCGGTCGGGCAGGGTTTCGCTGATACGGGTCCAGCCACCGCCGCGGTTGGTGCTCTTGAAGATGTACGGGGTGAAATCGCCCGACTTGTGGTCATCCACCACCGCGTAAACCGTGTTGGCGTCGTGCAGGTCGGCCTTGATGTCGTTGACAAAGAAACGGTCGGTGACGCCCGGCAGGCGATCGATGGCGCGCCAGCTTTCGCCGCCATCCTCGGACACCTGGATCAAGCCATCGTCCGTGCCGGCGTAAAGCAGGCCTTCGACCAACGGTGACTCGGACAGCGAGGTAATGGTGCTGAAGCGCGACATCGCGTACAGGTCCCAGCCATCGGAGTAGCTGTGCTGGCGGCCCATCATGGGTTCTTCCAGTCGCTGGATATCGTGGGTCAGGTCGCCACTGATCGGCTGCCAGGAGTCGCCACGGTCGTCACTGCGCCACACCCGCTGGCTGGCGTAATAGAGCCGCGCCGGGTCATGCGGGCTGATCAGGATGGGCGCATCCCAGTTCCAGCGCTCCGACTCTTCTCCCGCTTCCGGTTGCGGCTGGATGTAGATCATCTCGCCGGTCACGCGGTCGAAACGGGTCAGGTTGCCTTGCTGCCACTCGGAATAAACGATATCGGGGTTGGTGGGGTCGACCGCTGGCTGGTGGCCATCGCCAAACAGGGTGATGAACCAGTCGCTGTTGCGCACGCCGTGGACATTGTCGGTGCGCGACGGACCACCCTGCGTGTTGTTGTCCTGGGTGCCGCCGTAGATGTTGTAGAACGGCTCATCGTAATCCACCGCCACCTTGTAGAACTGGGTGACCGGGAGGTTGGCCATGTAGCGGTAAGTGGCGCCCAGGTCCCAGGTCTCGTAAAGGCCGCCGTCGGTGCCCATCAGGAAGTGATCAGGATTATCCGGGTCGAACGCCATGGCGTGATGGTCGCCGTGCTTGGGCTTGCCTTCGTCCGGCACAAAGGTGGTGCCGCCGTCGTTGCTGATGTGCAACGTGGCGTCCATGGAATAGATGCGATCGAAGCGATGCGGGTCGGCAAAGATTTCCTGGTAGTAATGCGGCCCGGTGCCACCCGAAACGTAGTCGCTGCGTTTCTCCCAGCTCTCGCCACCATCGGCGGAGCGGTAGAAGCCGCCTTCACGGCGACCCAGTTCAATGATGGCGTACACCACGTCAGGGTCAATCGGCGAGATGGCCAGGCCGATCTTGCCCATCGCTGATTCGGGAAGCCCGCTTTTTACCTGGCGCCAGGTCTTGCCGCCGTCCACCGACTTGTGGATGCCTGTTTCCGGGCCGGTATTCATCAACGCGGCCACGTTGCGGGTGCGCTGGTGGGTGGCGGCGATCAGCACATCCGGGTTGCGCGGATCGAGGTGCACCTCGGTAACGCCGGTGTATTCGCCGCCGCCGAGAACTTTCTCCCAGGTCTCGCCGCCATCCACGGTTTTGTACAGGCCGCGGTCGCCACCGGCTTTCCACAACGGCCCTTGCGAGGCCACGAACACCACGTTGGAATCACGCGGGTCAACGCGGATCATGCCGATATGCTCAGAATTCGGCAGGCCCATGTTTTCCCAGCTTTTGCCGCCGTCCAGGCTGCGGTACACGCCATCGCCGTATCCGACGTGGCGGCCGCCGACATTTTCGCCAGTGCCTACCCAGATGGTATTGGGGTTGTTCGGGTCAATGGTGATCGCGCCAATCGAGTAGGAACCCTGGCCATCGAAGACAGAGGTCCAGGTGGTGCCGGAGTTTTGCGTTTTCCACACCCCGCCACTGCCCACCGCGACGTACCAGGTGGCCTTGTCAGTGGGGTCGATGACTACATCGGCGATACGCCCGGACATCAGGGCGGGGCCAATGCTGCGCCATTGCAGACCTGAAAAGGTTTGCTCGTTGAAACCCGGCTCAGCGCCGTCCTTCGATTGGGCTATGGTATCTGGCGAGAAAGAAAAGAATGAAACAAGTGCGGACAAGACGACGATGAGCATCGTCGCTCGAGGGCCCTGATCGGTCATGCGAAACTCCGGAGAATTGCAGTCAAAAGCGGTCAGGCAGTATGCCACAGCAGGGCGCTTTCGTCTGCCCGGTGCTGCCGGGCAGCGGGCCTGCCGACATTCAGCCAGGCCAGCTTGCCGTTGCGCCAGCCAATCATCGTTTTCTGCGACCGGAGCGTTTATGCCTGGAAGCCCTGCCTCGTTTATACTGTCGCTCCGGAAGATACGGGGATAAAGAGTCGTTCTTGGAGCCATTCATGGCCAGCGCAACGGAACAAAACGTGCATCCCATAACGCGCCGACCAATCGAGCGCAATCCGGGCATGCCCTACACATCGGAGTTGGTCGAGCAGGTGCGGGTCAACCGCAGCGCCGTGGAGCGCCGCGCGGCCACCATTGGCAAGCGCCGGTCGATCAAGAAATCACACCAGGCTGCATGGTTGCTCAAAGCCGTCAGTTGCATCGACCTCACCACCCTGGCCGGTGACGACACCGACGGCAAGGTTCGCCGCTTGTGTGAAAAAGCCCGTCGGCCCATCCGTAAAGACATTCTGGAAGGCCTGGGCGTTGCTGATCTTGGGCTGACCACCGGCGCCGTTTGCGTCTACCACAATTTCATTGAAACCGCGGTGCGAGCGCTGGAAGGCACTGGCATTCCCGTGGCGGCAGTGTCCACCGGTTTTCCCGCCGGGCAGATTCCGCACGAGCTGAAGCTGGCCCAGGTGCGCGCCTCGGTAAAAGCCGGCGCTGAAGAAATCGATATCGTCATCAGCCGATCCAAGGTGCTGACCGGCGACTGGGAAGGCCTGTACCGCGAAGTTTCCGATTTTCGCGAAGCCTGCGGCGATGCCCACATGAAAGCCATCCTTGCCACTGGCGAGCTGGCTACCTTGCGCAACGTGGCCAAGGCAAGCTGGGTGTGCATGATGGCCGGCTCCGACTTTATTAAAACCAGCACCGGCAAGGAGTCGGTCAATGCCACCTTGCCGTTCAGCCTGGTGATGGTGCGCGCGATACGTGATTTTTACGACCTGACCGGCCACTACGTCGGCTACAAGCCGGCCGGTGGTATCAGCAAGGCCAAGGAGAGCCTGGATTACCTGGTGCTGATCAAGGAAGAACTCGGCCGGGCCTGGCTTTCTCCGCAGCTGTTCCGCTTTGGCGCCAGCAGCCTGTTGGCGGATATAGAGCGCCAACTGGAACATTTTCTCACCGGCAGTTACTCGGCCGATTACCGGCACCCGGTGGGTTAGCGCCCGGATACCGGGCAGACAGGGAAGGAAACCATGTCGGTACGCGATATTTTTGAAACCATGGAATACGGCCCCGCGCCGGAAAGCGCGGACCAGGCCTGGGCGTGGTTGCGGGAACGTGACCAGGCGCTGGATCACTTTATTGGCGGGCAGTGGCGCAAGCCGTCCTCGGGTGACTACTTCGAATCGCACAGTCCATCCACCGGCGAACTGCTGGCCCAGGTGGCCGATGGCAATGACGATGATGTGAACCAGGCCGTGGGTGCGGCGGTTGACGCACTCGAGGGCTGGGTGGCCATCGGTGGCCACGGCCGGGCGCGCTACCTGTATGCCCTGGCGCGCGCCATCCAGAAAAACTCGCGCCTGTTCGCTGTGCTCGAAAGCATGGACAACGGCAAGCCGATTCGTGAATCGCGCGATATCGACATTCCACTGGTCGCGCGGCATTTTTACCACCATGCCGGCTGGGCCCAGGTGATGAACCGCGAATTGCCCGGTTACAAGGAACTGGGCGTGGTGGGGCAGGTGATTCCGTGGAATTTCCCACTGCTGATGCTGGCCTGGAAGGTAGCCCCGGCGCTGGCCATGGGAAACACAGTGGTGCTCAAGCCGGCCGAATACACCTCGGCCACCGCGGCATTGTTTGCCGAAACCTGCAAGGACATCGGGCTGCCGAAGGGTGTGTTCAACCTGGTGCTGGGCGACCACAAGGCCGGCAGCGCGCTGGTGAAACACCCGGATGTTCGCAAGGTGGCCTTTACCGGCTCCACCGAGGTTGGCCGCATCCTGCGCAAGCAAACCGCTGGCACCGGTAAAAAGCTCACCCTGGAACTGGGCGGCAAGTCGCCATTTATCGTGTTTGAAGATTCCGACCTGGACAGCGTGGTCGAAGGCCTGGTGGATGCCATCTGGTTCAACCAGGGCGAAGTATGCTGCGCCGGTTCACGCCTGCTGGTGCAGGAGTCCATCGCCGACCGCCTGCACCACAAGATCAAGACCCGCATGTCCCGCCTGGTGGTGGGCGATGCGCTGGACAAGGGCGTGGACGTGGGCGCCCTGGCCGACCCAAGCCAGCTGGAGCGGGTCGAGAAAATGGTCGCACTGGGCGTGGAAGAGGGCGGCAGCAAGTGGCAACCCGAGTGCACCCTGCCCGAGGGCGGCTGCTTCTTCCCGCCAACCCTGATTACCGATATCCAGCCCTCGGCCACCCTGGCCCAGGAAGAGATTTTCGGCCCGGTGCTGGTGTCGATGACATTCCGCACTCCGGCTGAAGCGGTTCATCTGGCCAACAACTCGCGTTATGGCCTGGCCGCCAGCCTGTGGAGCGAGAGCATCAACCTGGCGCTGGATATCGCGCCCAAACTCAAGGCCGGCTCGGTGTGGATCAACTGCACCAACCAGTTTGACGCAGCTTCCGGTTTTGGTGGTTACCGCGAATCCGGCTTTGGCCGCGAGGGCGGCAAGGAAGGGTTGTACGAGTACGTCAAGCCCAGCTGGGAAGACCAACTGGCCCTGGAGCCGGTGCATCCGCTGCCGCGATTTGTGCCCGTGGAAGAGTCGGAATCGCGCAAGGTGCCCACCATAGACCGCACCCCCAAGCTCTACATCGGTGGCAAGCAGTCGCGACCGGATGGCGGTTACAGCACCGCTGCCATGGATGCCAAGGGGCAAGTGATTGCAGAGGTTCCAGCGGGCAACCGCAAGGACATTCGCAACGCGGTGGAAGCCGCCCGCGCGGCCGAGAGCTGGACCAGCACCAGCGCCCACAACCGCGCCCAGGTGTTGTACTACATCGCTGAAAACCTCAGCGCCCGCGCGGAAGAATTCACCCGCCGTATCGCCCAGCTCAATGGACGTTCCACCGCCGAGGCGGCGCAGGAGTTCGTGCTCTGCCTCGATCGCATTTACACCTACGCGGCAATGGCCGACAAGTACGACAGCCAGGTGCACTCGACACCGTTTCGCAACGTCACACTGGCGATGAAAGAGCCCCTGGGCGTCATCGGCATTGTTGCGCCGGAAGAAGCAGGCTTGCTGGGCTTTATTTCAACCGTCATGCCGGCCATTTCGATGGGCAACCGCGTGGTGGTCGTGCCTTCTGCCCACTATGCGCTGCTGGCGACCGACTTCTACCAGGTGCTCGATACCTCGGACCTTCCCGGCGGCGTGGTCAACATTGTCACTGGCAACCAGGATGTGCTGGCCGATGTGCTGGCCAGGCACTACGACATCGAGGGGCTGTGGTACTGGGGTACGCGCGAAGGCAGCAAGCTGGTGGAAGAGGAAGCCGCGGCCACGATGAAACGCACCTGGGTGAACCACGGCAAGCACCACGACTGGACGGACCGCGAGCAGGGCGAAGGGGAAATCTTCCTGCGCAAAGCGACGGAAATCAAAAACATCTGGATTCCCTACGGAGAGTAATGGTGCTGAAGGGCATGCAGACCGCACTGGTGGCGGCGTTGGTGGTGGCATTGTTGCTGGGGTTGGGCGCCTGTTCCTCGGTGGTTTCCAATGCCGGGGCCGGAATGGCCTCCAGCATCAGCGCCGCGATGCTCAACCAGGACGACCCGGAAATCGTCCGCGATGGCGCCCCTGCCTTCCTGATGATGCTCGACGGCATGGTGGAGAACTCACCCGACAACCCCGCGCTGTTGGCCGCGGCATCGGAGTTGTATGCCGCGTATGGTGTGGTGTTCGTGGCCGACCCGGAACGTGCGCAAAAGCTCACCGCCCGCGCCCGCGATTACGGCCGCCGCGCCCTGTGCGCCACCCGCGAGGCCGGCTGCCAGATCTGGAACCAGCCTTACGAGACCTATGAAGCCCGGCTGTCGGTGTTCAAGAAGGAAGATGTTCCCGCCCTGTACACCCTGGCGCTCAGCGAGATGGCCTACATTCGCACCCACTCCGGCGATTGGGGGGCGCTTGCCCGCCTGCCGGAGGTGCGCATCACGCTGGAACGCATGCAGGCGCTGGACCCCGATTTCCGCCCGGCAAAAACCGAGCAATACCTCGGGGTGCTCAATACCATCCGTCCCCCGGCGCTGGGCGGTGATTTCGACGCCGGCAAAGCGCACTTTGAGAAAGCGCTTTCCGCGCAGGGTCAACGTGACCTTAGCATCAAGGTAGACTACGCAAAGTTTTACGCCCGTACGCTGTACGAGCGGGAACTTCACGATCAATTATTGACCGAAGTTCTCGAAGCAGACCCCAACCAGCGAGGATTTGTACTCACCAATACCCTGGCCCAGGAAGAGGCGAGGGCGCTGCTTGAATCTGCAGACGACTACTTCTGAATCAACAAAAAAGGCTTCACCATGATTGTTCAACGCGGCTTTAGGCTGAATCATTTTCTCGCGCTTTGTTTGGGCGCCGTGCTGCTGCTGGGCGTGTCGACTGCGCAGGCGCAAACGCTCAAGCTGTCCACCGTCGTTCCCGAGGGTTCCGACTGGATGGTGAAAATGCGTGAAGGCGCAAAGCAGATCAAGGAACGCACCGAGGGCAGGGTGGAAATCAAGCTCTACGGCGGCGGCGTACAGGGCCGCAATGCGCGCCAGGTCCAGCGTAAGATGCGCACCGGGCAGTTGCACGGCGGCGCGTTTACCGCGGGCGAACTGGCGGTGTTCCAGAAAGACGCCATGCTCTATTCACTGGCGCTGATGTTCAACAATGTCGATGAAGTCAACGCGGTACGCGCGGAGATGGACGCGGAACTGCAGCGTCGACTGGACGAGGCCGGCTATGTTTCTTTTGGCCTGGCCGGCGGTGGATTCGCCTACCTGATGTCCAACCAGCCGCTGACAAGCATTGCCGACTTTGCCGGCAGCAAAACCTGGACCCCCGAGGGTGACGAGATCTCTTTCGCCGCCTTCAAGGCGCTTGGCATTGCGCCCGTGATGATGCCGATCACCGATGTGCTGACCGGCTTGCAGACCGACCTGCTCGACAGCGTGGCAGTACCACCAGTGGGCGCCATCGTGTTCCAGTGGCATACCCGCCTCAAGTACGTCACCGACCTGCCGGTTGCGTACGTCTACGCCGCATTGATTATCGACAAGAAGGCGTTTTCACGGCTGAGTGAGGCCGACCAGGGCGTGGTCCGCGAGGTATTCGGCGCCGTCTACGAACAGTTTGACGCCGGGGGCGTGGCGGAAAACACCGATGCGCTGGAAGCGCTGGTGGGCAGTGGCCTGCAAATGGTGCAGCCCGATGCCGGCCAGGTCGCCGAGTGGCGAACCACCGTGGAAGCTTCCCACGCGGCCCAGGCCAGCGCCGGCGCCTTTGACCAGGCGCTGTTTGACCAGATGCAGGAAATCATCGCGCGCCACCGCGCAGGCGCTGCCGAGTAGGCCAGGTGTCCGGCCTCAGCCGCAGCCTGGATGCCCTGGGCAAGTTCGGGGAAGCCATCGAGAACGTCCTGTTGCTGTTGCTGCTGCTGGGCATGATTGGCCTGTCGGCCGCACAAATCCTGCTGCGCAACTTTTTTGACATCGGCTTCTTCTGGTCGGACGAAGTGCTGCGCATGCTGGTGTTGTGGATTGCCCTCACCGGCGCAGTCGCAGCCAGCCGCAGCGACAAGCACATTGCCATCAACCTGCTCGACAATTTTCTCAGCCCGCGGGTGCTTCCGGTCGCGCGCCTGGTGACGCACGCATTCAGCGTGGGCATTTGTGGCCTGCTCACCTGGTTCAGCCTGCAGTTCGCACTCACCACCCGTGAGTATGGCGATGTCGTGCTGGGCGATACCCCGGCCTGGCTGTTGCAACTGGTGCTGCCGCTGGGCTTTGGCCTGATGACGTACCGCTACCTGCTGTATTGCTTCAAGGACATCATGGCTTTGTTCGGGCGGCGCGCAGCGGAGCCGGGCTTGTGATTCCCATATTGCTTGGCGTGCTGGCGCTGCTGGGGGCGCCGTTGTTCGCGGTGATCGCCGCCAGCGCAATGTGGGGTTTCAACAAGGAAGCCATTGACCTGCAGGCGATAGCCATCGAGTTTTTCAGCATTGGCGAAATCCCCATGCTGATCGCCATTCCGTTGTTTACCTTCGCCGGCTACCTGCTCAGCGAAAGCGGTGCACCCCGACGCCTGGTGCGCGTGACCCGTGCCTTGATGGGGTGGATGCCGGCCGGGTTGGCAATTGTTTCATTGGCAGCCTGCGCCTTTTTTACCGCCTTCACCGGCGCTTCCGGGGTAACCATCATTGCGCTTGGCGCCTTGCTGTTCCCGGCGCTGAACGAGGCCGGTTACCCCGAGCGATTCAACCTGGGGTTGATCACCTCGGCGGGCAGCCTGGGCCTGCTGTTTGCGCCGTCGCTGCCGTTAATCCTGTACGGCGTGGTGGCGGAAATCAGCATCGAGAAGCTGTTCCTGGCCGGCGTGCTACCCGGATTCCTCATGCTCGTGTTGCTCTCCGGTTACAGCGTGTGGAAGAACCGCGCCATTCGCGTGCCGTTGTCTGATTTTTCCTGGCGCGAGGTTCGCACCGCGCTGTGGGAGGCGCGCTGGGAAATCCCGCTGCCGATCGTCGTCCTGGGCGGGATTTACAGCGGCTATTTCGCCATTTCCGAGGCCGCCTCGGTCACCGCGCTGTACGTGCTGATCGTGGACGTTTTTATCCTGCGCGAGATCAAGTTCAAGAAACTGCCGCGCATCATTCGCGAATCGATGGTGCTGGTGGGCGGTATCCTGCTCATTCTCGGCATGTCGCTGGCCTCGACCAATTACATGATCGACACCGGCGTGCCGCAGAAACTGCTGGCCACCATCAGCCAATGGGTTGATGGCCAGTGGTCTTTCCTGGTGTTGCTGCTGCTGTTCCTGCTGATGCTGGGCGCTATCCTGGACATCTTCTCGGCCATCGTCCTGGTGGTGCCGCTGATGCTGCCGGTGGCGCTGCAGTTCGGGGTGGACCCGGTTCACCTGGGCATCATTTTCCTGGCGACCATGCAGCTGGGCTACATCACGCCGCCGGTCGGGTTGAACCTGTTTATCGCCAGTTACCGCTTTGACCGGCCGATTGTCGCCATTTACCTGGATACCCTGCCGTTTTTCTTCATCCTGATGATTTCCGTCCTGCTCATCACGTTCTGGCCATGGTTGTCACTGGCGTTGATCGGATAGGGCGTTCAGGCGCCGCTTTGCATCGATTCTGCGAACGGCTACAGTAAGGGTCAGGGCCGGCATTTTCGGGGGAAGGGAGAGTCATGGGGCGCAGGGATAATCGGCGTGCACTGGACGCACTGGTGCATCCCGCCGCGTTGGTGATCATCGCGGTGGCAGTGGTCATTGCGCTGGTCATTTGCCTGCGTCCGCCGGCGCCGCGTAGCGCCGCCATTGCCCAGGACGAGTTTTCCGCCGACCGGGCGTGGACCATTCTCACCACCCTGTTGCCGGAGCCGGTGCCGCACGTGGCTGGCTCAACCGCCAACCTGGCGGTGCGCCAGCGCATCGAAAACTTTCTCAGCGCCGAGGGCTACCAGCCCGAAGTGCAGTCCCTGTTCCATTGCAATCCACGCTTCGGCAGTTGCGCCGATGTGCAGAACATCATCGCGGTCAAGCCGGGCGCGGCCAGTGACAAAGCTATCCTCGTCACTGCCCACTACGACAGCAGTTGGACCAGTCCAGGTGCGGCCGACGATGGCGCAGGTACCGCCGCGGTGCTTGAAATCGCGCGCATGGCGGCGCGGCTTGCGGAGTTTCGCAACGACATCATTTTCCTGATCACGGATGGCGAAGAACTGGGGCTGATCGGCGCCCACGCCTTTGCCGAATACCATCCCGCGTTCTCGCGGGTGGCCGCGGTGATCAACCTCGAGGCGCGCGGGGTGACCGGCCCAAGCTCCATGTTCGAGACCGGTGACGGCAATCGCAGCCTGATCCGTATCCTGTCGAAAAACCTGGAACGCCCGGTCGCCAATTCCCTTGCTTTCGAGGTGTACAAGCGGATGCCCAACGACACCGATTACTCGGTGTACAAGGAGCGCGGTGTCCAGGGGCTGAATTTCGCCTTTAGCGGCGGGGTGGCGGTGTATCACTCCAGCCTGGACGACCTCGACCACCTGGACAGGGGCAGCCTGCAGCACCACGGACAGAACGCCTGGTCGATGCTGCTGGCGCTGGCCGACCGCGATATCGCTGATCTACATGCACGTGAAGACGCTGCGTATATCGACGCCTTCGGCCACCTGCTGTGGCACTACCCGCAAAGCATTGCCAGCGGGGTCACCATGGTGCTTACCGTGCTGTTGCTGATCGGGGTGGTGATTGCGTGCAAGACGCAGCTTCGCCCCGCGGCGATCTTCTGGGCCATCGTTTCGGTCGTCACGGCGCTGGTGCTTCTTGGCGGGGGGGCTCTGGCGCTAAGCTGGCCCCTGGGGCACTGGGTGGAAACCAACGCCATTGAACACCCCAACCCCTGGGCAGGGCGCCTGGCCATCATTGCCTTGTGTGCGCTGGTGGTCTGGATGTGTTGCAAGCTGTTTGCCCACCGGGTGACATTCGGCGCGGCCACCATCGTTTGCTGGTCGGCGGTGGCGGGGCTGGCTTTCTGGCTCGATTTCAAACTGGCGGCAGCGAGTTTTATCGCCCTGATCCCGATGGCGGCGTTCGTGATTGGCATGCTGCTGGACGTTTTCCGCTGGCGCGCCAGGCGCAAGCTGGTGCTGGCCACCACCTTCGGCTTTGCGCTGGCCTGTTACATGGGTTTTTACCACTTCTTCCTGCTCGACGTGGTGCTGTCCTTTGAACTGGCGCACCTGAAGGCCGCCACCCTCGCGCTGCCCCTGATCCTGATCCTGCCGGCCTGTTTTGCCCGCTACAAAGACCCCATTCCCGACTGGCGGCCGGCATTCGTGCTGGCCGGCGTGGTAGCGGCCATTGCCCTGATCCACCAGCTAATGCCTGGCTTTCAGCCCGACCGCCCGCGCGGCATGAACCTGGTGTATCGCCAGGGGGCGGAGCAGGGCGATGCGCTGGTTTACCTCGAGACACCCGGTGCCACCGCCGATCGCTCGTATACCGAGGTGATGAACCTGGTGCCCCAGGATGTGCCATCACGCTACGCCACCCGAAACGTGCGGCCCTACGGTGGCAGCGGCCAGGTGGAACGGTACGCCATTCCGGTGAACCACCAGGCCCTGGCAGGCCCCGAGGTGGCCGTTACCGGCCGCAGCCAGGAAGCTGAAGGTTCGGCGCAACGGCTCACCCTGGTCGTTCGCACCCCCGCGGAGTCGGAGCAACTGGTGCTTTCATTTCCCGAATCGGCCGGCGTGCACCGCGTCTTGGTTGAAGGCGTGACTGCGCTGGATCATGCCGAAGCCGGCAAGCGAGGGCCTGCGCGCGCGTTGCAAGTGGCATACCCGGCGGAAGAATTGACCGTGCAATTGTTCAGCCAGAGCAGCGCCGCATTTCCATTCGCCGTTACCGTTCGCCAGCCGTTTCCGGCCGCACTGGTCAACGATTTCAGGGCTGCCTGGCCGGCTGATGCACAGCCAATTTTCCACGGTTCGCGCTCGGAAATCGTGGCCGAATTTCAGTTGCCGGCGGACTAACGGCTTCGTTTGGTCTACGGACGGCTGAATTGATCTCAAGCCCAATGTTATACTCACGCTCCAAATAACTGATTTGTTATGGGAAAGGGAACAATGCCAAAAGGATTTTGTGCAACGTTTTGTGCCGCGGCCCTGTTGACGGCTCCTTTCGCACTGCAGGCACAGGTTTATCGCTGCCAGACGGCGGCGGGTATCGAGTTTTCCGATATGCCCTGTGGCGACGGTGCCGAGGAGATACAGGTGCAGGGTGTCGTGATGGATACGCGCGGTGTAGGGGGCGATGTTGCCGCACCACCCGTGGACGACGAGTTCGCGGCGCCGATCGATGGGTATGAACCCCCACCTGCTGATGCCGGGGATCCGGCCGCAGCGCCGCCCGTCTCGCAAGACACATCCATGCCGGGCGATCCGGCCACCATCGGCTCTACCGATGAGCAATACCTCACTGACTTCCTGGCCATGCTGAAAACGCAGCGCCAGCAACAGATCAGCGAGATCGACAACCAGCTTTCCACGCTTCGACAGCAAGCGGACGCCAGCTCCGGGCTGGCCAGCGACACCCAGCAGGAACTGCTGGCGCAGATTTCCGCACTGGAATCCAACAAGCTGGACATTCTTTCCGAGTACGACGCGTTGATTGCTGAAGCCGAAGCCAGGCTGCAGTAATCCCGGACAAAAAAAACCCGGGCCGATATTCGTCGGTCCGGGTTTTTTATTTGGTGGAGGCGGCGAGAATCGAACTCGCGTCCGCAAGCACTCCGCCCTCGGCTCTACATGCTTATCCTTTCTATTTATTTAGTGGCGGGCTACCCGAAAGGCAGGGAAGACCAACCACGAGCCTGGATAAGTTTTAACGAATCCACACCAGGCGTGCTTCATCGCGATCCCGTATGGGTCGACTCCCGTGATCCGCGCGTACGGGCACGCAGCGGGCGGAAGGCTCTACGCAGGTTTTTAAGCTGCTAGTGCGTAGTTGTCATCATTGGCAACTAAAAGTTTGCAACCAGTTTTACGAGTTGAATGCAGCTCGGCATGCACCTTGGGTTTTGCTACCCGCGTCGAAACCAGGTCGCCCCCAAAGCTTGTGTAGATCAGACTATTTTACCGCTCGCGGGTTCCGTTGTCTTGCCTGGAACCTGCGCACAACGCTAGCGGTTGTGTTTCATGATGCGCGCTTTGTCGCGGCTCCACTCGCGGTCTTTCACCACCTTGCGCTTGTCATGCTGCTTCTTGCCGCGCGCCACGCCGATCTCCACTTTTACGCGTCCGCGAGAAAAATACAGGGCGGTGGGAATAAGGGCGAAGCCCTTGCGGTCGACCATGCCAATCAGCTGGTCAATTTCGCGGCGGTGCATCAGCAGCTTGCGTGTCCGGGTGGGGTCCGGGTGGATATGGGTCGAAGCGGTTTGCAGCGGCTCGATATGGCAGCCAAACAGGTAGGCCTCGCCGTCTTTCAGCAGGACATAGCTGTCCGTGAACTGCACTTTTCCTTCGCGCAGTGATTTAACCTCCCAGCCCTCCAGCGCAATACCGGCCTCGATGCGTTCATCAACATGAAACTCGAAGCGGGCGCGCTTGTTGACCGCGATGGTTTTTTTGCCTGTGCCTTGCTGCTGGTTCATCTCTGTTCGGTTTTGCTCTTGCCCCGCATCCATTCGATCGCGTGGCCGGGGACGCGACATTCTATAGGCCCGGTGAACGACATGCTATCCTTGCCCCACCGCTGTTCTGCGGCTGAGCCAGCTTGTTTGAATGTCACCCACATGCAGATAGACCGTTTCGCGCTTCTTCCGTATTCGCCGCTTGATGTGTACCGACTGGTGCACGACGTGCCCGCATACCCGCAGTTTCTTAGCTGGTGCAGCGATGCCGAGGTGCACGAACAGGACGAGCAGCAACAGCTGGCCAGCCTGTGGGTGACGGTGGGCGGGCTCACCCAGCAGTTCACCACCCGCAACCGCCTGGTTCCGGGCGAAGTGCTGGTGATGTCGCTGGTGGAAGGGCCGTTCCGCAGCCTGGCAGGGTCATGGAAGTTTGAGCCGCTTGGTGATGACGGCTGCAAGGTCAGCTTGAGCCTGGAGTTCGAATTCTCCAGCTCGCTGTTGTCCAGCGCTTTTCGACGCGGCTTCGCCCGGGTTACCGAGCGCATGGTGGGCGAGTTTGCGCAACGCGCACAGGCGCTTTATGGCTGAGACGATTCGCGTCGAGGTGATTTACGCGCTGGCTGAACGCCAGCAGCTCGTGGCACTCGATGTGCCGCCGGGCACCACGGCCGAGCAAGCCGTTGAGCGCTCGGGTTTGCGCCAGCGTTTTCCGGCCATGGTGGTCGACCCCGCCGCGCTGGGAATCTTCAGTCGCAAGGTTCCCGCCGATACCGTGTTGCAGGAGGGCGACCGGGTGGAGATCTACCGCCCGCTGGTGGCAGACCCGAAGGAAGTACGTCGCCAACGGGCCATTACCAGGAAGCCCCCTGTTTAGGCCGACCGGCTAGATATCGTCGTCCGCGCCCTGGTCGAGCACGTCCTGGCCTTTTTCGAACCGCTCTTCGGAGGCTTTCTCGTCCGGATCGATTTCCTCGGTGTCACCCGAGCCCAGGCCGGCTTCTTCCTCGATGGTGGTATCGAACGGACTCTCGGCGCCGATGATCTCGGCCAGGGTGTCATTCTCGAAATTCAGGGTAACCGTGCGCTGGATGAGGTCGCCGCCGCGCCGCGAGTAAGTCTGGACGTAATCCCAGCGGTCCTGGTGAAAGGGGTCGCGCACCGAGGGGGTGCCCAGCACGAACAGCACCTGGCGGCGATTCATGCCGATGTACAGCTCATCCAGGTCTTCCTGCTCCAGGGCGTTGCCCTGTTGCACATTTTGCTTGTAAATCAGGTTGCAGCTGCTGAGCACCAGCACGGCAGCAAGGCAAATCAGAATTCGTTGGATTGTCATTTTGGTTTCGTCAGCGGATTAGGCTTGAATTGTCCGGTCGGGCGCGAGGCGCAATGATACAATATTCAGGTGGAAACCAAAGATCTCAAGCAAGTTGGCCTCAAGGTCACCCATCCCCGCAAGCGCATCCTCAATGTGCTGGAAGGCCAGTCGGAAAAACACATGACTGCCGACGACATCTACCGCACCCTGGTAGAGCAGGGCGAAGACATTGGCCTGGCCACGGTTTACCGCGTGCTTAGCCAGTTTGAAACCGCCGGCCTGGTGGTCAAGCACAACTTCGAAGGCGGCCAGGCGTATTACGAACTGGATGAGGGCAGCCACCACGATCACATGGTGGATGTGTCCAGTGGCGAGGTCATCGAGTTTGTTTCCGAGGAAATCGAGGCGTTGCAGGAAGAGATTGCTGCCGCCCATGGCTACGAAATTGAGGACCATAGCCTGGTCCTCTATGTCCGCAAGAAAAAATAGCTCCCATTGATTCCCAAGTGCGTCCACCAGGGTGGGCATGCAATCCGGGACCCACTCGAATGTGATGCCGCGGCAGGGGTGCTCCTGCCACGACACGTATGAATACATCCCTGTAACTCTTAAATGACGTCCTGTCATTTAAGGTCGTGACAGGAGCACCCCTGTCCGCGGCTCGGGCGTGGTGAGTATTCGGGGAACGCTGGCTAAGCAGCAGAGTCTTTGATCAGTTCTCGCGCGTGGGCCAGGCTGCTGTCGGAGACCTTGCCGGATAGCATGCGGGCAATTTCTTCCTCGCGGGCCACGTTTTCCAGCACGGTGGCGCTAACTGAAAGCTGCTTGCCTTCGGTGGACTTCTCGATTTTTACCTGGTGGTGGGCGCGGGCGGCCACCTGGGCCAGGTGGGTGACGCACAGGGTTTGGGCGTCGCCGGCGATGGCGCGCAGCAGGCTGCCGACTGCGTTGGCGGTGTCACCGCCCACGCCGGCATCCACTTCGTCAAAAATCTGAACTGGCGGGTCGTTCCTGCCCGCCTGCTCACGCAACTCGCGGTTGGCCACCTTGATGGCCAGGCTGATACGGGAGAGCTCGCCGCCCGAGGCAACTTTGCGTAACGGGCCCGGGGATACGCCGGCATTGGCGCTGACCAGCAAGGCAATCCGCACCCTGCCGCGCGGAGTCGGCCTGGTATCCGCCAGCGGTTCGAGGTCAATCCGAAACTGGCCGCCCTCCATCGCCAACCCCTGCATTTGCTGCGTCACCGCCTTGCCCAGCGCCGCAGCGCGTTTTGCGCGCGCCTTGTGAAGCGAGCTTTCGGCCTCGGTGTAGTCGGCAAGCGCCTGTGCCAGGTCTTTCTCCAGGCGGGCGATGCGCGACTCCAACGACGATGATTGCTCGATTCGGTCGGCAAGCGCATCGCGAGCCGTCTCCAGCTCATCAATGGCGCAACGGTGTTTTCGGGAAAGGTCGTACAGGGCGCCCAGCTGGCTCTCTACGTCGCGCAGGCGTTCCGGGCTAAGGTCAATATCGCTGCCCACGCGCTCCACCACCTTGCGGGCTTCTTCACAGTTGATCGCCGATTCGCGAACCATGGCGAGCGCCTCGCCGATGCGTGGGTCGGTTTCTTCCAGCGGCTCCAGCGTGGCGACCACCCGGTAAAGCTGCTCCGCGATGGCTGGCACGTCATCGTCACTGCTGTCGGAAAGGGCGCGACCGGCAAATTCCAGCGCAGACATTAACTCCGAGCCGCCCGCCAGGCGTTTTTGCTCCGTTTCCAACGCGTGGACCGCCTCGGCGGGCAATGCCACCTGCTCGAGTTCCTTGAGCTGGTGTTGCAGCAACTCCAGTTCGCCGGCATCAAGCGCAGACGCGCCGCGCAGGCGTTCCAGTTCGGCATCGCAGGCGTGCCAGCGAGCGTAGGCAGCGCTAACGGCACCCAGGGCATCGTCATAGCCGCCACCGTGGTCGAGCAGGTGAAAGCGCTCTTCGGGCTGGCTGAGGCGGATGTGTTCGTTCTGGCCGTGAATTTCGACCAGCAGGGCGCCCAGTTCCTGTAGCTGGTTAAGCGTTACCGGCGTGCCGTTAATCCAAGCGCGCGAGCGACCGCTGCTGGAAATGACTCGACGCAGCAGGCAGCTTTGCTCGTCATCCATCTCGGCTTCGCGCAGCCATTCAGCGGCCGGGTGCTGCTCGCCAAGGATGAATTCACCGCTGAGTTCGGCCTTGTCGGCGCCCTCACGGATCAGGTCGGTATCGGCCCGGCGCCCGCTGAGCAGACTAAGCGCGTCGACAATCAGGGACTTGCCCGCGCCGGTTTCGCCGGTGATCACGGTAAAGCCCGCCTCCAGGTCGAGGTCCTGCCTGGGGACGATGGCGAAGTCGCGAATGGAAAGGTGCTGGAGCATGGTTGCCCCCGTATGAATCCGCTCGAAAACTAGCACGGGCGTTTCCGCCCCGCAATGGGAGAATTCCGCTTCGTGGTCAGCCAACTGCTTGAATGTGATCACCACATCCCCATATTTTCCGCCAGCCTGAAGACGAACCTGGCAAGGAACATCGATCGTGAGCATTGAGACAGAAAACAAGCCCAACGGCGAGGCCGAGAACGCCCCTGGAAATGGCGCGGACACGCCCGAAGAGAACACCAACGACGTGGCCCGGGAAGCAGCCGAAACCAGCAACGCTGACAGCGAAGCCGCGGGCGACAACACGGAGACTGCAGACGTGGAAGCATTGACCCAGGCGCTGAGCGAGACCCAGCAGGAACTCGACCGCCACCGCGAGGCCATGCTGCGCATGCAGGCCGAAGTGGATAACCAGCGCAAGCGCATGGCGCGCGAGATGGAGAAGGCCCACAAATTCGCCCTCGAGCGGTTCATGAAGGACCTGCTGCAGGTGCGCGACAGCCTGGAACGCGGCCTGGAAATCGACGAGGCCTCGGCCACGGTCGAGGGTTTGCGCGAAGGCAAGGCCCTCACCCTGAAGATGCTGGCCAAGGTGATGCAGGACCACGGCCTGGAAATTGTCGACCCGGCGGGCGAGGCCTTTAACCCGGAGTTTCACGAGGCCATGACGATGGTCCCTTCAGCGGATCACGACGACAACACGGTGATCGAGGTACTGCAAAAGGGATTCAAGCTCAACGACCGGTTGATACGGCCGGCCATGGTGGTGGTTTCACGGCGCGACTAGGGCGTCACCGACACGTTGAAAAGAAGCCGCCGGACCCCATTTTTGAACCATCGAAAGGCGCCGACCAGAAGCACAGTGCGCCAAAGCAGGCTCGCAGAGCACAACAGACAAGTTTGGGAGATATAACAACATGGGCAAGATCATAGGCATTGACCTTGGCACCACCAACTCCTGCGTTGCAGTGATGGAAGGTGGCCAGCCCAAGGTCATCGAAAACGCTGAGGGCGACCGCACAACCCCCTCCATTGTCGCCTTTGCCAAGGACGACGAGGTCCTGGTGGGCCAGCCGGCCAAGCGCCAGGCGGTCACCAACCCGACGAACACCTTGTTCGCCATCAAGCGACTGATTGGCCGCAAGTTCAAGGAAGACGTGGTGCAAAAGGATACCGACCTGGTGCCGTACACCATTGTCGAAGCCGAGAATGGCGATGCCTGGGTGGAAGCCGACGGCAAGAAGATGGCGCCGCCGGAAATTTCCGCACGCGTATTGATGAAGATGAAGAAGACCGCCGAGGATTACCTGGGTGAAACGGTCAGCGATGCGGTGATCACCGTGCCGGCCTACTTCAACGACTCGCAGCGCCAGGCCACCAAGGACGCCGGCAAGATCGCCGGCCTGAACGTCAAGCGCATCATCAACGAGCCTACCGCGGCCGCGCTGGCCTACGGCATGGACAAGAAGGGCGGCGACCGCAAGATCGCGGTTTACGACCTGGGTGGCGGTACGTTCGATATTTCCATCATCGAGATCGCCGAGGTGGATGGCGAGCACCAGTTCGAAGTGCTGGCCACCAACGGCGACACCTTCCTGGGTGGTGAGGATTTCGACAAGCGCATCATCGATTACCTGGTGGAAGAGTTCAAAAAGGACCAGGGCGTCAACCTGCGCAACGATCCGCTGGCCCTGCAGCGCCTGAAAGAAGGCGCCGAGCGCGCCAAGATCGAGTTGTCTTCCAGCCAGCAGACCGAGGTGAACCTGCCGTACATCACCGCCGATTCCAGCGGGCCCAAGCACCTGAACATCAAGCTGACCCGCGCCAAGCTCGAATCGCTGGTGGAAGACCTGGTCAAGCGAACCGTTGGCCCCAGCCGCACCGCGCTGGACGATGCCGGCCTGAAAGTGTCCGACATCTCCGACGTGATCCTGGTGGGCGGCCAGACCCGCATGCCGCTGGTGCAGAAAACCGTTTCCGAGTTCTTTGGCAAGGAAGCGCGCAAGGACGTGAACCCGGATGAAGCAGTCGCCATCGGCGCAGCCATCCAGGGCGGCGTTCTGGCGGGCGACGTCAAGGACGTGCTGCTGCTGGACGTGACCCCGCTTTCCCTGGGTATCGAGACCCTGGGCGGCGTGATGACCAAGCTGATCGAGAAGAACACCACGATTCCCACCAAGGCGTCGCAGACCTTCTCAACCGCCGAGGACAACCAGTCGGCCGTGACCGTGCACGTGCTGCAGGGTGAGCGTGAAATGGCGGCAGCCAACAAGTCGCTGGCACGCTTCGACCTGGCCGGCATTGCCCCGGCGCCGCGCGGCATGCCGCAAATCGAAGTCACCTTTGACATCGACGCCAACGGCATCATGCACGTCAGCGCCACCGACAAGGCCACCGGCAAGGAACAGAAGGTCGAGATCAAGGCGGGTTCCGGCCTGTCCGATGAAGAGATCGAGAAGATGGTCCAGGACGCCGAGGCCCACGCCGAGGAAGACCGCAAGTTCCACGAACTGGTCACCGCGCGCAACAATGCCGACGCCATGGTCCACGCCACCCGCTCCAGCCTCAAAGAGCTGGACGGCAAGATCGGCGACGATGACAAGTCGAACATCGAGTCCGCCATCGAGGGCGTTGAAGAAGCCATGAAAGGCGACGACAAGGAAGCCATCGAATCCGCGGTCAACAAGCTGACCGAGGCCGCGCAGGTGATTTACCAGCAGGCCCAGGCCCAGGCGGAAGCCGCGGCTGCAGCGGCCGGTGAAGGCGCCAATGCCGAGGCCGGTGACAGCGCATCGCCCGATGACGTGGTGGACGCCGAGTTCGAGGAAGTCGACGAAGACAAGAAAGACTAAAGGGCTTCGAAAGCTGCCATGGCCAAGCGTGACTATTACGAGGTCCTGGGTGTAGACCGGGGCGCCAGCGACGATGAGCTGAAGAAGGCTTATCGTCGTTTGGCGATGAAGTACCACCCCGATCGCAACCTGGACGACGAATCTGCGCAGGACAAGTTCAAGGAGGCCAAGGAGGCCTACGAGATACTCAAAGACCCGCAGAAGCGCCAGGCCTATGACCAGTTTGGCCACGCCGCCGTCGATGGCAACGCCGGCGGCGGTGGTCCACACGGCTTCCAGGGCGATGTCGGCGATATCTTCGGCGATATCTTTGGCGACATCTTCGGTGGCGGCGCACGCCGCGCCCAGGCGCGCCAGCGCGGTTCAGACCTGCGTTACGCCATCGAGCTCGACCTGGAAGACGCGGTGCGCGGCTCCGAGCGCGAGATTCGCGTGCCCACGCTGGGCCAGTGCAAGACCTGCAAGGGCAGCGGCGCCCAGGACGGCAAGAAAGAAACCTGTTCCACCTGCGGTGGCGTGGGCCAGGTGCGCATGCAGCAGGGTATTTTCTCTGTGCAGCAGACCTGTCCGGCCTGTCACGGCTCCGGCCAGCAGATCAAGAACCCGTGTCCGGATTGCCAGGGACAGGGCAGGGTGCGCGAAACCCGCACGCTGGCGGTGAAGATTCCGCCAGGCGTCGACAACGGTGACCGCATTCGCCTCGCTGGCGAAGGTGAGGCGGGCGCCAATGCCTCCATGCCCGGCGACCTGTACGTGGAAGTGCGGGTGCGCCCACACAAGATTTTCGAGCGCGACGGCGACGACCTTTATTGCGAGGTGCCCATCTCGTTCACCACCGCGGCCACCGGCGGGCAACTGGAAATTCCCACGCTCAACGGCCAGGTCAAGCTAAAAATCCCGGCAGAAACCCAGTCCGGGCGCCTGTTCCGCCTCAAGGGCAAGGGCGTGCGCTCGGTGCGCAGCAACCGCCAGGGAGACCTGATGTGCCGCGTGCAGGTGGAAACCCCGGTCAACCTTAGCGGCGAGCAGAAAGACCTGCTGAAGAAGTTTGAGCAGTCCGTCAGCGCGGCCGGTGATCGCCACAATCCACGCGCCAGTCGCTGGATGGACAGCGTGCGGCAGTTTTTTTCGCGCGCAACCTCGTAAAGCCTGATGACGCGCACCCTGCTTTTTGGAGCCGGGCGCATGGCGCAAAGCGTCCTGTCACTGGCGCCTCAGTTTCCCGAATTTGAGTTTGTTGGCCTGGTTTCCCCGCAGCGGGTCGCGGGCAGCGACCACGTTGCCGGCTTCACTTCGCTCGATGAAGCTGGCGAAGCCCTGGGCCAGCCGCCGCAACTGCTGATCGATTTCAGCCTGGCCTCGGCCACGCCGCTGGCGGCTGCATGGTGCCGTGAGAATGGCGTTGCGCTGTTGAGCGGTGTCACCGGCATCGATGCACACACCCACCAGTTACTCGATGCAGCAGGCGAAGCTGCGCCGGTGCTCTGGGCGCCCAACCTGAGCCTTGGTATCAACCTCCTGGCAGAGATGCTGCAAGACCTTGGCAAGGTGATCGACTCATCGGCCGGGATCACGGTGGAGGAAACCCACCACACCGGCAAGAAAGACGCGCCGTCGGGTACCGCGTTGATGTTGGCGCGCCAGCTTCGTGAACCGGCAGGGGGCGCACCTGGCACCGATCCCTCGCGTATTGCCGAGGATTTTCCTGGCATCCGGTTTGAATCCTTTCGCGAAGGCGAAGTGGTAGGCGACCATTCCGTCACCATCGACCTGGGCGAAGAAACCCTGACCCTGTCGCATCACGCGGTCGACCGCGCCCTGTTCGCGCGTGGCGCGTTGAACGCCGCCCGATGGCTGGTGAAGCAGCCGCCCGGCCGCTACGCCGCCGCCGACTGGATTCGCGGCGCACGCTAGAAGCGAC
This sequence comes from Gammaproteobacteria bacterium, assembly GCA_030428105.1. Taxonomy (GTDB): domain Bacteria; phylum Pseudomonadota; class Gammaproteobacteria; order Xanthomonadales; family SZUA-36; genus JAUIBE01. The sequence continues at coordinate 65,034 of JAUIBE010000001.1, read as the reverse complement.
TTTCAGGTCGCCACCCGGTCCCTCGCGTTGGACAGCCGCAACACCCATCTTGTAAAATCCAGTCGCTCAGGTAAGACCAAAACCCGCTGGTCAACGAAATGATCGAAAATATGCGGGTGAATCAAACGGGAAGCGCCGGGGCGGCAATTCCCGTTTCGCATGTCTGGAGAAAGGAAATTGAATCAAGAAGATCGCCGGAATGACCTCGACAACCTCCCGGCGATCCTGGCGTTGGATGATGGCACCGTGTTCCACGGCATCAGCATCGGCGCTACCGGGCAGACGGTAGGCGAGGCGGTTTTCAACACCGCCATGACCGGCTACCAGGAAATCCTTACCGATCCTTCTTACGCCCGCCAATTGGTGACCCTGACTTACCCGCACATTGGCAACACCGGAATAAACGCCGTCGATGAAGAGTCATCGCGTCCGCATGCCGCAGGCCTGATTATTCGAGACTGCCCGCTTCGCGTAAGCAACTATCGCTCAGAAGAAAGCCTGCCCGAATACCTGGCGCGCACCGGCGTGGTTGCCATCGCCGAAATCGACACGCGCAAGCTCACCCGCATTCTGCGCGAGAAGGGCGCCATGGGCGCAGCGATCCTGGCGGGTGCAGATGCCGAGGGTGAAAACGCGGCTGACAAGGCGCTGGAGCTGGCGCGGTCGTTCCCTGGCATGCAGGGCCAGGACCTGGCCAAGGAAGTGACCACGGATGAGCCTTACCCGTGGACTGAAGGCACCTGGGATCTCGACAAGGGCGAGTGGAGCAGCGCAGAAGCGGAATTCCACGTGGTGGCCTACGACTTCGGCGTCAAGCGCAACATCCTGCGCCTGTTGGCCGAACGCGGTTGCCGAATCACCGTGGTGCCCGCCACCACGCCGGCAGCCGAGGCGCTGGCCCACGAGCCGGATGGCATATTTCTCTCCAATGGTCCGGGTGATCCGGAGCCGTGCGACTACGCCATCGAAGCCATCCGTGAATTCATCAAGGCCGGCATTCCGACTTTCGGCATTTGCCTGGGCCACCAGTTGCTGGGCCTGGCGGCTGGCGCGCGCACCATCAAGATGAAATTCGGCCACCACGGCGCCAACCACCCGGTGCAGGACCTGGAGACGGGCAGGGTGATGATCACCAGCCAGAACCACGGCTTCGCGGTGGATGAGGAAAGCCTGCCGGAAAACGTCAGCGCCACCCATCGCTCGCTGTTCGATGGCTCGCTGCAGGGCATCCGCCTGGCCAATGCCCCTGCCTTCGGTTTCCAGGGCCATCCAGAGGCCAGCCCCGGCCCGCACGACATCGTTGGCCTGTTCGACCAGTTTGCCGCGTTAATGTCCGGCGCTGAAGCCGGCAGCAACGTGACACCCCTGAGGAACACGTTGAGGAAGAGCCGCTAGTGCCAAAGCGCAACGACATAGAATCCATCCTGATCATCGGCGCCGGCCCCATCGTCATCGGCCAGGCCTGCGAGTTCGACTACTCCGGCGCCCAGGCCTGCAAGGCGCTGCGCGAGGAGGGCTACCGGGTAATCCTGGTGAACTCCAACCCCGCCACCATCATGACCGACCCGGAAACGGCCGACGTGATCTACGTCGAGCCCATCGAGTGGCGCACGGTGGCGCAGATTATCGCCAACGAGAAGCCCGATGCGCTGTTGCCCACCATGGGCGGCCAGACGGCGCTGAACTGCGCCCTCGACCTGGCGCGCGAAGGCGTGCTGGAAAAACACGGCGTGGAAATGATTGGCGCCTCGCGCGAAGCCATCGACATGGCGGAGGACCGCGAGCAGTTCCGCGATGCCATGCTGGAAATCGGCCTGGAGGTTCCCAAGGCTACCATCGCCCACAGCATGGAAGAGGCGTTCCAGCAGCAGCCGACGGTGGGCTTCCCCACCATCATCCGCCCGTCGTTCACCATGGGTGGCTCTGGCGGCGGCATCGCCTATAACCGCGAGGAATTCGAGCAGATTGTCTCGCGCGGCCTGGAGCTTTCGCCCACCACCGAGGTGCTGCTGGAAGAATCAGTGCTCGGCTGGAAAGAGTTCGAGATGGAAGTGGTGCGCGACCACCAGGACAACTGCATCATCGTCTGCTCAATTGAGAACCTTGATGCGATGGGCATTCACACCGGTGATTCAATCACCGTGGCCCCGTCCCAGACGCTGACGGACAAGGAATACCAGCGCCTGCGCGATTACTCCATTGCCGTGCTGCGCAAGATTGGCGTGGATACCGGCGGCTCGAATGTGCAGTTCGCGGTCAACCCCGCCGACGGGCGCGTGGTGATCATCGAGATGAACCCGCGCGTGTCGCGTTCTTCTGCGCTCGCTTCCAAGGCCACAGGCTTCCCGATTGCCAAGGTCGCGGCCAAGCTGGCGGTTGGATACACCCTGGATGAACTGCGCAACGAGATTACCGATGGCGTGACGCCGGCCTCGTTCGAGCCGACCATCGATTACGTGGTCACCAAGATTCCACGCTTTGCCTTCGAAAAATTCCCCGCCGCCAACCCGTTGCTGACTACCCAGATGAAATCGGTGGGCGAGGCGATGGCGATTGGCCGCACCTTCCAGGAATCGTTCCAGAAAGCCATGCGCAGCCTGGAAACCGGGCGCGACGGCCTCAGCGAGATCCTCGATTACACGCTGGACAAGGAAGGCTCCGACCACGACGCCGAGCAGCGTCGTGCGCGACTGGTTAAAGAACTGCGTGAAGCGGGCGCCGAGCGCATCTTGTTTGTCGGCGACGCCTTCCGCGAGGGCATGACGCTCGACGAGGTGCAGGCCGCCACCGGCATCGACCCGTGGTTCCTGGCCCAGTTGGAAGACCTGGTGCGCAGCGAGGAAAGCATTCGCGGCATGACCCCGGAACAGCTGCAAAAGCGCCAGTTGTTCAACCTCAAGCGCAAGGGCTTCTCCGACAGCCGCATTGCCAAGCTGCTGGGCGCTGACGAGGCGCAGGTGCGCGCCAGGCGCCAGGCACTGGGCATTCACCCGGTGTACAAGCGCGTGGACACCTGCGCGGCGGAGTTCGCCACCACCACGGCTTACATGTACTCCACCTACGAGGAGGAGTGCGAGTCCAACCCCGATGAGCGCGAGAAGATCATGGTGCTGGGCGGCGGCCCGAACCGCATCGGGCAGGGCATCGAGTTTGACTACTGCTGCGTACACGCCGCGCTGGCGCTGCGCGAAGACGGTTACCAGACCATCATGGTCAACTGTAACCCCGAGACAGTCTCTACCGATTACGACATCTCCGACCGGCTGTACTTTGAGCCTTTAACCCTGGAAGACGTGCTGGAGATCGTCCGCACCGAGAAGCCTGCCGGTGTGATCGTCCAGTTCGGCGGCCAGACCCCGCTCAAGCTGGCGCGCGACCTTGAAGCCGAGGGCGTGCCCATCATCGGCACCACGCCCGATTCCATCGACCGCGCCGAGGACCGCGAACGCTTCCAGGGCATGCTCAACGAGATCGGCCTGAAGCAACCGCCAAACCGCACCGCTACCAGCGTCGACGAGGCCATCAGCAAGGCCGAGGAGATTGGCTACCCCATCGTGGTGCGGCCTTCCTACGTGCTCGGCGGACGCGCCATGGACATCGTCCACGGCGAGGAAGAGCTGCGCAGCTACATGAAAGAGGCGGTGGAGGTTTCCAACGACTCGCCGGTGCTGCTGGATCATTTCCTCGACCACGCGAAGGAAGTGGACGTCGACGCCATTTGCGACGGCAAGGATGTGCTGATCGGCGGCATCATGGAGCACATTGAGCAGGCCGGCATCCATTCTGGCGACTCGGCCTGTTCCATTCCGCCTTACTCGCTGTCCAAGCGGGTCCAGGACGAGATGCGCCGGCAAATGGCGGCCATGGCCCTGGAACTGGGCGTGGTGGGCCTGATGAACACCCAGTTCGCGCTCAAGGGTGATGATATTTACGTGCTGGAAGTTAACCCGCGCGCCTCGCGCACAGTACCGTTTGTTTCCAAGGCCACCGGCGTGCCCCTGGCGGGCATCGCAGCGCGGGTTATGGCTGGTAAAACCCTTCAAGAACAGGGTTATACAAGAGAAATATTACCTAACTTCTACTCTATCAAGGAAGCGGTGCTGCCGTTTATCAAGTTCCCCGGCGTAGACCCCATCCTGGGGCCGGAAATGCGCTCGACCGGCGAGGTGATGGGCATTGCCTGGAGCTTCGGCGGCGCCAGGGCGAAATCGATGAAAGCCGCCAGCCTGGGGCTTCCGCGCCCGGGAACCGCGTTCCTCAGCGTGCGCGATGGCGACAAGCCCGACTTGCTGCCCATTGCCCGTGAACTCCTCGGCCGCGGCTTCCGCCTGGTCGCCACCGGCGGAACAGCCAGATTCCTCAGCGAGCACGGCGTGCCTTGCGACCTGGTCAACAAGGTGCAGGAAGGCCGGCCGCACGTGGTCGACCTGCTGAAAAACAACGAGATCCAGTTTATCGTCAATACCACCGAGGGGCGGGTGGCGATCAAGGACTCTTTCTCTATACGCCGCGAGGCTTTGCAGCGTAAAATCAGTTATTCCACGACGATTGCCGGCGCTTTCGCTACCCTTAGGGCGCTGGACCACGAAAACGACTACACCGTGCACAGCCTGCAGCAGTTGCATCGCGGCCTGGATCTATAATCCCCCAGGATTGGGGATCAGGCCAGCAGGGCAGCCGCAAAGCTGTCGCACAAGGAAAGACCAATGAGAACACCACTGACACAGGCAGGCGCCGACCGCCTGCGCGAAGAATTACAACACCTGAAGAAGGTCAAGCGTCCCGAGATTATCGAGGCGATTGCCGAGGCGCGCGCCCACGGCGACCTGAAGGAAAATGCCGAGTACCACGCTGCGCGTGAGCAGCAGGGCTTTATTGAAGGCCGCATCCAGCACCTGGAAGGCGCCTTGTCTTCGGCCCAGATCATCGACGTTTCCAAGCTCAACGCCAATGGCAAAATCGTGTTCGGCACCACCGTCACGGTGGCCGATGTGGAATCCGACAAGGAAACCACCTACCAGATCGTGGGCGACCTGGAAGCCGATATTGCGCAGAACCGCATCGCGGTCAGTTCGCCCATCGCGCGCGCCCTGATTGGCCGCGAAGAGGGTGACGAGGTAACGGTGCAGGCGCCGGCCGGTGAGCGCGACTACGAGATCGTCAAAGTCGAATACCTTTAAGCCGGGGGCACCATGATTCGCCCCGAACAGGTCGTCCGCCGGCCGGTTGACTCCGATCCTGACGCCTTGCCCGCGGATCTACATCCGGTCCTGCGACGAATTTTCCTCGCCCGCAGGATTCGCAACGCCGAAGACATCGACCTCGCTCTGAAACGCATGTTGCCACCGCAAGGCATGGGCAGCATCGAGGAAGCGGCTGAGCGCCTGGCCAACGCCGTGCGCCAGCAGGAACGCATCCTGGTGGTGGGCGATTTCGATGCCGACGGCGCCACCGGAACCGCGCTGGCCGTGTTGGCCTTGCGCGCCATGGGCGCGCAAAACGTCGATTTCCGCGTACCCAATCGCTTTGAGTTCGGTTACGGGCTTACTGTGCCGCTGGTGGATACCCTGGCTGGCGATCCGCCCAACCTGATCATCACGGTGGATTCCGGGGTCAGCAGCGTGGCCGGCGTGGCGCGCGCGGCGGAACTGGGTACCGAGGTGATCGTTACCGACCACCACCTGCCTGGCGAGGTCCTGCCGCCAGCGACTGCCATTGTTAACCCGAACCTTCACGGCGACGACTTTCCCAGCAAGGCGCTGGCGGGCGTCGGCGTGATGTTTTACCTGCTCGGCGTGCTGCGCATGAAGCTGGAAGAGCAGGGGTGGTTTGGCTCAGGCCCGTCTGCGCCTGCAAAAGCCCCGCAGTTGGCCCAGTGGCTCGACCTGGTGGCGCTGGGCACGGTCGCCGACCTGGTGCCGCTGGATCGCAACAACCGCATCCTGGTGGACAATGGCATCGCCCGCATTCGCCATGGCCGTGCGCGGCCCGGCCTGATGGCGCTGCTGAGGGTGGCTGGGCGCGATTATCGTTACGCATCGGCCTCCGACCTGGGGTTTGCCGCAGGACCGCGCCTGAACGCCGCTGGGCGCCTCGAGGACATGGCGCTGGGCATCCGCTGCCTGATCACCGATGACGCCAACGAGGCCTCCAACATGGCCTCCCAGCTTGATGAGCTGAATCGCCAGCGACGTGACATGCAGGACGAAATGCAGGAGCAGGCCTTCGAAATCGTCAAGGCGCGGCTCGAAACCATGCGCGACCAGCAGTTGCCGCCCGCCTTGTGCATCCATGACCCGGGTTGGCACCAGGGCGTGGTGGGGCTGGTGGCCTCTCGGGTGAAAGACGCGGTGCACCGCCCGGTGATCGCTTTTGCCCCCGAATCACCCGGCTCAAACAAGCTCAAGGGCTCCGGGCGCTCCATCAAGGGTCTGCATATCCGTGACGCACTCGCCGCGGTCGACGCCCACCACCCGGGCCTGATGAGTGCCTTCGGTGGCCACGCGATGGCGGCCGGGCTCGGCCTGGATGCCGAGTACCTGGATACCTTTAACGACGCCTTCGTGGCCGAGGTTGAACGCATGCTGGACGGCGAAGAGCCGGTGAATGAGCTGCGCACTGACGGCGAACTGGAGCCGGGCGAGCTGGGGCTGTCACTGGCCCTTGCACTGGAGCGCGCCGGCCCCTGGGGCCAGCGCTTTCCCGAACCGCTGTTTGATGGCCACTTCCGGGTCATCGACCAGCGCATTGTCGGTGACAGACATCTCAAGATGATTGTGCGCCACGTGGCCGGCGGCGAGGAACTGGACGCCATCGCCTTCAACCATCTTCCTGAAGACCTGGAGCGCGCCGCCGGAGGGCAGGGTGGTAGCGCCGCACGCATGCTCTACCGCCTGGACGTGAACCGCTGGCGCGGGCGTGAATCCTGCCAGTTGATCGTCGAGCATCTTGTTGCCCCGCTGATGTAAAATGCGCTGCTTTGCGCCCCGGCGACAAATCAGGGAAGGCGCTGGCAAGGCTTTGGAGCTATACCATGGAAACCAACCCCCTCAAAAACCTGATTGAAGACTTGACGCGCCGCACCGAGGCGCTCAGGGGGTATCTTTGACTACGAGGTAAAGAAACAACGCCTCGAAGAAGTCAATCGCGAACTCGAAAACCCCGATATCTGGAGCGACCAGGAAAAAGCCCAGTCGCTGGGGCGTGAGCGCGCCCAACTGGAAAACATCGTCAGCGGCCTGGAAAAGCTGGGCAGCCGGCTTGCCGATGCCGCCGACATGGTGGAACTGGCCGCCGAGGAAGGTGACGAGGAGTTGCTGGGCGCCACCGAGAGCGATCTCGATGAAATGGAATCGCAGGTCGAGGGCCTGGAATTCCAGCGCATGTTTGCCGGCGAGATGGACGACCGGCCCTGCTACCTGGATATCCAGGCCGGATCCGGCGGCACCGAGGCCCAGGACTGGGCGGAAATGCTGCTGCGCATGTACCTGAAGTGGGCCGAGCGGCGCGGCTGGGACGCTGAATTGGTGGAAGTCTCACCGGGCGAAGTCGCAGGCATCAAGAGCGCCACCGTCCACATCGATGGCGAGTATGCCTACGGCTGGTGCCGCACCGAAACCGGCGTGCACCGCCTGGTGCGCAAATCACCGTTCGATTCCGGAAACCGCCGTCACACATCGTTCGCAGCCGTGTTTGTTTCGCCCGAGATCGACGACAACATCGAGATCGATATCAACCCGGCGGACCTGCGCATCGATGTTTACCGCGCTTCCGGCGCCGGCGGCCAGCACGTCAACACCACCGACTCCGCGGTGCGCATCACCCACGAGCCCACCGGCATCGTGGTGCAGTGCCAGAACGATCGCTCGCAGCACAAGAACAAAGACCAGGCGATGAAGCAGCTTCGCGCCAAGCTGTACGAGTTTGAACTGCACAAGCGCAGCGAGGAGCAGCAGAAACTGGAAGAGAGCAAGTCGGACATTGGCTGGGGCAGCCAAATCCGCTCCTACGTGCTCGACCAGTCGCGCATCAAGGACCTGCGCACCAATGTCGAGATTGGCAACACCCAGGGTGTTTTGGATGGCGATCTTGACCCGTTTGTGGAAGCATCACTGAAAGAAGGCCTTTGAGCCTCCGCTGCAGATACCCGATAGCCCGAGCAGAGTAATGAGCCAGGACCAGAACACAGCAGAAACCGCGGGCCAGACGCCCGAAGACGAAAACCGCCTGATTGCCGAACGCCGCGGCAAGCTCAACAGCCTGCGTGAGCTGGGCGAGGCTTACCCCAACGGCTTTCGAGTCAATACCACGGCGGGTGCGCTGCAAAAGCGCTTTGCCGACGACGACGCGGAAGCACTGGAAGGCGTGGACGAATCCTTCGCCGTGGCCGGCCGCATGATGGCCAAGCGGGTGATGGGCAAGCTGGCCTTCGTGCGCCTGCAGGACCGCGATGGCGACATCCAGCTCATGGTCCAGCGTGACCAGTTGCCAGAAGGCGTGTTTGCCGCCTTCAAGACCTGGGATGTGGGCGACATCATCGGCGGTAGCGGCGCCATTACCCGCACCAACAAGGGCGAGCTCTCGGTGCGCCTCTCCGAATTGCACCTGCTTTCCAAGTCACTGCGTCCACTGCCTGAGAAATGGCATGGCCTGACCGATACCGAGCAGCGTTACCGCCAGCGTTACGTCGACCTGATCGTCAACGACGATTCGCGCGAGGTGTTCCGCAAGCGCTCTCAGATCATCACTTTCATCCGCCAATTCATGGAAGCGCCGGGGCGGGAGTTCCTGGAGGTGGAAACCCCGATGATGCACCCGATTCCCGGTGGCGCTGCAGCGCGGCCGTTTGTCACCCACCACAACGCGCTGGATCTCGAAATGTACCTGCGCGTGGCGCCGGAGCTGTATCTCAAGCGCCTGATCGTGGGCGGCCTGGGGCGGGTCTACGAGATCAACCGCAATTTCCGCAACGAGGGCATCTCCACCCGCCACAACCCCGAGTTCACCATGCTCGAGTTCTACTGGGCGTTTGCCAACTACAACGACCTCATGGACCTGACCGAGGAAATGCTCAGGGGTTTGGCGCTCACCGTCACAGGCGAGACCGTGGTGCACTACCAGGGAGTCGACCTGGATTTTGGCCAACCTTTTGCGCGCCTTTCAGTAGAACAGGCCGTGCGCGATCACAACCCCGACCTGGCTGATGCCGACCTGTGGAACGTGGATGTCCTGCGCGGCATCTGCGCAGAGCGCAGCATTCACACCGAACAAAGCTGGGGCGCCGGCCGCCTGCTGATGGAAGTATTCGACGCCACGGTGGAAGACAAGCTGGTGGCGCCGGTCTTCATCACCCAGTTCCCCACCGAGGTTTCACCACTGTCTCGTCGAAACGACGACAACCCCGAGGTCACGGACCGTTTCGAGCTGTACATTGCCGGGCGCGAAATCGCTAACGGCTTCTCCGAGCTCAACGACCCCGAGGACCAGGCCGAGCGCTTCCGCAACCAGGTCTCGGCGCGTGATGCCGGCGACCAGGAAGCCATGTATTTCGATGACGATTACATCCGCGCCCTGGAATACGGCATGCCGCCCACGGCGGGCGAGGGCATCGGCATCGACCGGCTGGTGATGCTGTTGACCGACAGCGCCTCCATTCGCGACGTACTGCTGTTCCCCTACATGCGTCCTGAGCACTCATGAGCACGCTGCGCGCATTGCTGGTGCAACCGGTGTTGTGCTGGCAGGACCCGGCCGAAAACCGCAGCCACCTGCAGCAGCTGATCGAATCCGCGCTGGACAAGGATCCGCAAGGCGCCGACCTGGTGTTCCTGCCGGAAACCTTCACCACCGGCTTCCTGGGCGATTTTGACCGCGAGCCGGAAACCATGGACGGCGAGACCGTTGAATGGATGCACGAGCTGGCGCAGCGTTACGACGCCGCCATCGGCGGGAGTGTCATCATTGGGGAGAAGGGTGAGCGCCTGAACCGCTTCCTGTTCGCCACCCCGGACGGTGACCTGGCGCACTACGACAAGCGCCACCTGTTTGCCTACGGCGGCGAGGACAAGCACTACAAGGCCGGGCGCATGCGCGCGATCTTCGATTTTCGCGACTGGCGCATCAACCCACAGGTCTGTTACGACCTGCGCTTCCCGGTCTGGTGCCGCAACCTGGGCGATTACGACCTGCAGGTGTTCGTGGCCAACTGGCCGGCCAAGCGCATGAACGCCTGGGCCTCGCTGTTGCGCGCCCGCGCCATCGAAAACCAGGCCTGCGTGATCGGTATCAACCGGGTGGGCCAGGATGGCAAAGGGCTGCAGTATCCGGGCCTGAGCGCGGCCTACGACGGGCTGGGCAATGAACTGGCGGTGCTGGGGGATAGCGAAGGCGCCGCGATGGCGACGCTCGACCTCGACGCCCTGCAGGAACTGCGCAGCAACCTGCCGTTCCTGGATGACGCCGACCCTTTCAAGCTACTCTGATTCTTCTACCTGCAGTTTCCGGCGCTTGAGCAGCCAGCGCCCCAGCGCACCGCTGGGCAGATGCTGGCCGGTGGCGTAGGCAAACAGGGCGTCGGGCGTACACAGCGCCCACAGCATCTCGCGCCGCGCCGGGTCGCGCCCGGCAAACAACAGGCGGTCGCCTACCTGCAGGCTCTGGTCTTCCCCGGGCAGGAAAATGCGTGAAGCGCCACGCTCATGCACCAGGCACACGCAGTCCAGGTGCTCGCTGGTCTCACTACGCGAGTTGTAGCTGAGGTGCTGCAAGCGAACTTCCACACCGTTCTCCTGCGCGGTCTGGATGCCAACCGCAAGGTCATCGGTGGCCTCGATCATCCACAGGCTCGGCGCACGACCGTGCAGAACCGCCTCACACTGGCCCACAGCGCGCTGGGCGAACTGGTCGTCCTGGCGAATCATGTACTGCAAAAACGCCTGTAGCAGCGGTGTGGTGGCGATGGCCAGCACCCGGCGGGCCACGATCAGGTTGCGGCGCGCCACCAGGTCGGCGCCGGAGGCATCGAACAGCACATCGTTGGGCTGGTTCTCCTGGCGCGCCACCACGAACAGTTTCGGGTTCAGTTCGCGCGCAGTCATGACGATGGAAAGGTTATCGATGTCATCGCCGGTGCCGGCGATAATTCCGCAGGCGTCATCGATGCCGGCTTCTTTCAGGGTCTCGCCCTCGGTTCCACGGCCCAGCACCCCGTTTTCACGGCCCTTGATACGGTCCGGGTGCACATCCACCACGGCGTAGGGCATTCCCGCTTCTTCCAACCGGGCCGCCATGCGCGAACCGAACCGGCCCAGCCCGCAGATAATCCAGCGGCCGGTGGGCGGATCAATCGGCTCGCGCAGCGCGCTGCCCGGCACGCTGATCAACCAGTCCTGCAGCAGGTATTTGACCGGTGAACTCAGCGCCAGGAACATGCGCTCGGCAAAAATTGCGTAGGGGTCGATGATGTAGTTGGTGCCAAACGAGGCCATGTTGCCGCTGGTGCGGTCGGTTTCGCTGCGCGCGTAAACCGGTAACTCCGGGCGCAGCAGCTTGGAAGTGATCGCGATGGTGAGGTTGGCGTGGTCCTCGTTGGTGATCGCAATCACGCCCTGGCACAAGGGGTCGTGCAGGCCGGCGGTTTCCAGGTAACGGCGGTCGGTGACATCCGAGGCCAGCGCCGGGGTATGCGCAAACTCGTCCACCAGCGTCATGCGGTGCAGCACGTCCTCGTCTTTCTCCAGCACCACTGCGGCGATGCCCCGCCGATGCAGCCCGCTGGTAATCATGGTGCCAGTGCTGCCAAAACCGCAGACAATGTAAAACGGCTCGCCCAGCCAGCGCACCCGCTGCGCAAAACGCCCACGGCGCAACACCGCTTTGAACTGGGGGTCGATAAACAGCGCCAGGATGGTGCCGATGGAATACAGCCACGCCACCACGTTGGGGAACACGATCAGGTAGGCATACAGGCGCTGGGCGTCGGTAAAGGCGTAAGGGATCTCGCCAAAACCAATGGTCGTGGACATCAGCGCCACGAAGTAAGCGGCATCCAGGAAGCTCAGGCGATAAGGGTTGCCCTCGGGATCGACCCCCGGAATCATGAGCAGGCCGAAAACCGACAGCGAATAGACGATGATCAGGACGATCAGCGGCGTTCGCATCCGCCGCAGGGTGAGCCAGACGGTATCGTTCATGGGCGCGGGGTGGCCGCGGGGCAGGTCATTGCCTAGCGGCGGACGATGACGGTTTCAGATACCAGCAGGGTGACCGACACAAGGTTGGCCAGCAACGCGCCGCCCGACATGGAAATCACGCTGGAGAGCACCTCGGCGGTCATGCCGGTCTTGGTCACGTAAACCGCCCAGGCCCACAACAGCGCCGCGATCAGCAACTGCAGGTCAGCCACCAGGCTGGTGGCCAGCAGGACAGCGCCCATCTGCGAGCGGTCGCCAAATTTCACCACGGTCGCAATCAGGCTGGCCGCGAGCGCCGCCGCAAGCTCGATGGGGTGATGGTGGTCGGTGTTGTCGATCTCGCCCAGGAAGAAGCCAAAATTCAGCGTCAGTGCGAGCACGATAAAAAAGGCGAAGATCACTTTCTCCAGGTTCATCTTTCAAACTCCCCAAGGCTGGACTGCGACCATATCAACATTTTCGCCGGGCTTGTAGCGGCTGTTTACTCCTCCGCGTTGTCCAACAGGCGGACTTCACCCAGGCCCTGCTCGCGGGCAAGCGCTTCCACTTCAGCGCCGATTCTTTCGCGGTCGCCAACCACCACCCAGGTGGCTCGTCCCGGATGCAGGTTCTCGATGGCGCTTTGCTGTACGCCTTCCAGGTTCAACTGCAGGTAGCGGTCCTTCAGGGTGGAAACATAATCATCGGGACGATTGAACTGGTAGTTTTCCAGCAACGCGCCCATCACTGCCGCGGAAGTTTCGTACTGGCCCGGCAAGCTGTTGGTGTTGCTGCGTACGCTGCGCTGCAGTTCCGCCTCGGTTGCCGGTTCATTGCCCACGTAGGCCTGTACCAGGCCAAGCATTTCCGCCATGGCGTCGGCGGTACTGTCGGTTTGCACCGGCGCATACATCATCCACATGCGCTGCCCCTGGGCGTCAGGCAGCCAGGTATAGGCGCCGTAGGACCAGTTCTTTTCGACCCGCAGGGTCTGGTTGACGCGGGCGTTATAGCTGCCGCCCAGCGCGTCGTTCATGACCACCACCTCCATGTTGTCCGCAACTCCGGTGGGCGGCGCCAGGTGGGCCATCAGGATCAGCGTTTGTTCGGCGCCGGGGCGATCGGCCAGGAAAACACGCGATTCCTGTGGCAGCGCCACGGTATCCAGGACCTTGCCGGGCAGGTCACTTCTCGGCGCCTTCCAGTTGCCAAACGCGGATTCCAAAATGGGCTGTATTTCGTCCAGGGTGGTATCACCCACCACGAACAGGCTGGCGTTATCCGGACGGATCCACTGCTCGTAAAACGCTTGCAGGTCGTCACGCTCAAGGTTTTCGATGGCCTCGCTGGTGCCACTGCCGGTAAGCGGGATTCCGTAGGCGTGTTCATCGCCGTAAAGCAAGGGAGGCAGGGTGCGCAACGCAATGCCAAACGGCTGGCTTTGCTCACTGCGAATCTGCGCCAGCCAGCGTTGACGCAGGCGTTCCAGTTCATCCTGGGAGAATGCCGGGCTGCGCACCACCTCGGCCAATAGCTCCACGCTCTCCACCAGGTTCTGCTTGAGCGCCGACAGGGAAACCAGCGAAAGGTCGAGATTGGCCGTGGTGCCAATTTCTGCGCCTAGAGATTCGGCCAGTGCTTCGACCTCGAGCGCAGTGCGATTCGCGGTGCTTTCTTCCAGCATGGCCAGGGTAAAGGCCGAGGTTCCCGGCATCCCACCGGCGTCGGCCGCGTAACCCGCATCGAAAGCCAGCGTGACGTTAACCAACGGCACGGCGTCGCGGCGTGCAAATATCACCTCGATGCCGTTTTTCAGTTCGGCGCGCTCCACCTGTGGGAAAGTGACACCAGGCAGTTCACCCACGGCAGGCAGGCCCTGGGAACGGTCGACCTGCGATGGCGTGGCCACCAAGGGCGAACGGGGTAGCACATCCAGCCGATAGCGACCGCTGGAAAGCCACTGCCTGGCGGTATCGCGCACTTCTTCACTGCTGGCGTCATTGATCCAGGCGGTGAGGGTCTGGTAGAAATCCGGCCGCCCATCGTAGAGTTCGCCGCTGACCAGGATCGTGGCCTTGCCGCCAAAGCCGCCAACGTGCTCCAGGCTGCGCACCAGCGCCGCGTTGTAGGCGGTTTTGGCGCGCTCCAACTCGTCTTCTCGCGGTCCGGATTCGAAAAACGCCTTGAGCTCGGCATCGACGATATCAACCACCGTATCGATGGCGACGCCCGGCGCCAGGGTCACTTCGATACTGAAAGTGCTGGCCAACTCGTGCGGCTGAAGGTCCACCGAAACGTCTACCGCCAGTTGCGTATCGAGCATCAACGCCTGGTACAGGCGCGCGTTCTTGCCGCTGCCAAGAATTGCCGCGGCCAACTCCAGCGGCGCGCGCTGGGGCTGGGTTCGGCCCGGCACCGCCCAGTTGATGTAGACCCGCGCATGAGGCACGTCGTCTTCCATCACCTCAACCGTATCGGTGCTGCGCTGTGGCACCCATGCTTTCATGCGGGTCAGTGGCGGCCCAGGATCGATATCGCCGAAGTATTTCTCCACCAGCGGGCGTGCCTTTTCAGGGGTGATATCACCGGCCAGCACCAGCACCGCGTTGGCGGCGCCGTAGTACTGGCGGAACCAGGCGTGGACGTCTTCCAGGGAGGCGGCATCGAGGTCGGCCATCGAGCCAATCGAGTCGTGGCGGTAGGGGTGGCCGGGCGGAAACAGGCCTTCCAGGATGCGGTAACCAACCGTGCCGTACGGCTGGTTGTCGCCCTGGCGCTTTTCGTTCTTCACCACCGCGCGCTCCTGGTCGAGCTTTTCCTGCGTTACCGCGCCGAGCAGGTGGCCCATGCGTTCGGACTCCATCCACAAGGCCATGTCCAGGGCCGGGGTGGGCACGGTCTGGAAATAGTTGGTGCGGTCGAACCAGGTGGTGCCGTTCTGCTGGATGGTGCCGGCCTCCTCGAAAGGCTCGGTGTACTCGGAGTCGTAATTCTCTGTTCCTTCGAACATAAGGTGCTCGAACAGGTGGGCAAAGCCGGTTTTGCCCTCGGGTTCGTTCTTGGAACCCACGTGGTACCACACCGCCACCGCAACGACAGGGGCTTTGTGGTCCTCGTGGACAATGACGCGCAATCCGTTATCGAGAACGAATTTCTCAAACGGTATTTCCACGGTGGTTTCGGCCACCGCGCTGTTCGCCATCAACATGGCCAGCGTGGCGCAAAAAGCGAAACGGCAAACGCTCACAAGGGCAGTGGTCAGGGTAGGGGTCACGGCGCCACCTCGGCTTCTACAGGCTCAAACTCGTTGATCAGCACCAGCACGCCCAGGTAGGGCGAATCGAAATATTCCATGCGCTCTTTGCGCACCTGGCGTGACTGCTTCAGGGAATACACCTCGTAGCCCAGGTATTCCGCCCTCAAAGGAACGCCGGCGCTTGCCGGGTCGACTCCTGGCGCCGGGGCGGTCCAGGTCAGGTCGAGGTCAATATGCAGGAAGCGCTCGCGCCGCAAGCGCACCGTGCCTTCGATCTGGTAGCGATCGCGGGGCAGGGGCATGGTGGTCAGGCGTACGCTTCCGCCTGGCAGGTCGTAAAGAAACAGGTAGTCGACCGCCCATTGGCCGGGTTCATCCCCTTCGGGCTGCTCCACCGCGCGCAACGGCGGGACGGTGCGCAGCGGCAGCCAGGGATCTTCCACGGCCAGCACCTGTTCGTTGTGCAGGAACACCAGCGGTGAGTCGCTGTCGTTGGGTTGCTCCCACGAAAGCAGCAGCTCCGGCCGATACTCTGCGCTCAGCCGCAGGTTGCGCCAGGCGGCGCGAATCTGTTCGCTACCTTCTTCGAGATAGCGGATGCGACTGAAGGGCAGATCATCTGGGAAAGGCCCGACTGGCGGCAGTACCTGGTGGTCTTCAGGGCCCGGAAACACCGGGTCGGCCAGCGCTGCGGGCATACCTCCACCGCTGTGAAGGCGACTCAAGTCGATCGCGGGCCCGTGCTCGGGGATCGCATCGCTGTAGCTGGGGGCGTTTGCGGCTTCCAGCAGGCGGAAAACCATCACGTCGACGCGGAAACTGCCCGTCGCTTCCTGCGCTTTCACAGGAACGGCCAATAGAATAAGAAAAACAATCAAAAATATTCTGTTAGCCATTGAATAATCGTATTTTTTCAGTTTTCTGGTTCGCCGAGATTGGCCAGGGTGGAAGCGATCAAGCTGATTCGTTCTGCCCCTTCGTCTTCCTCCAGGTGGATGCGCAGGCGCTGCGGGCCATCCAGCGCAAAGGAATCTGGCTGTTGGCCAATCATTCGTACCAGCGCCTGGGGATTGACCCGCGCATTTTCGAGAAACTCGATGCGTCCACCGTGTGGCCCAAAGTCTATCCTATCCACACCGATGGCAACCGCCAACTGGCGGATCCGGGCAACTTCGAACAGGTTCTTGACCGCTTCGGGCAACAGGCCAAAGCGATCAATCATTTCCACCTGCAAGTTGCGCAGTTCCTCCTCGCCCTTGGCGCTGGCAATGCGCTTGTACAGCGTCAGTCGCGTGTTTACGTCCGCAAGGTAGTCTTCCGGAATGAGGGCAGGGATATGCAGCTCCACCTCGGTGCCGCGGTGCCATTGCTCGTCCGACTCCGGCTCGCGGCCGGCCTTGATAGCCTCGACCGCACGTGCCAGCATTTCGCTGTACAGGCTGAATCCGATGGCGTTGATCTGGCCACTTTGCTCTTCGCCCAGTAGTTCACCCGCGCCGCGAATTTCCAGGTCGTGAGTGGCCAGGGTAAAACCAGCGCCCAGCTCTTCCAGAGAGGCGATGGCTTCCAGCCGCTTGTGCGCATCGGCAGTCATGCTGCGCTTGTCGGGGACCACCAGGTAGGCATAAGCGCGGTGATGCGAACGGCCAACGCGGCCGCGCAACTGGTGTAGCTGGGACAAGCCAAACTTGTCGGCGCGGTTAATGACAATGGTGTTGGCGGTGGGCACGTCGATGCCGTTTTCGATGATGGTGGTGCACACCAGCACGTTGAAACGCTGTCGGTAGAAATCGAGCATCACGCGCTCCAGCTCGCGTTCCGGCATCTGGCCATGGGCAATGGCAATGCGGGCCGAGGGCACCAGTTCGCCCACCTCGCGAGCGATGCGCTCGATGGTGCGCACCTCGTTGTTGAGGAAGAACACCTGGCCGCCGCGCTGGATTTCACGTTGCAGGGCCTCGCGCAACACGCCTTTTTCCCACGGCGTGATCAGCGTTTTAACCGCCATGCGTCGCGCCGGCGGGGTGGCGATTATCGAAAGGTCGCGTACCCCCGACATCGCCATGTTCAGCGTGCGGGGAATGGGCGTGGCGGTGAGCGTCAGCAGATCCACCTCGCTGCGAAGCTGCTTGAGTTGCTCTTTCTGGCGCACCCCGAAGCGCTGCTCTTCATCGACGATCACCAGCCCCAGGTTGTCGAAGCGGATATCCCGCTGCAGCAGGCGATGGGTGCCAATAACGATGTCGACCTTGCCCTCGGCGACCTCGGCCAGGGTGCTTTCCACTTCCTTGCTGCTACGAAAACGCGACAGCAGGGCCAGGCGCACCGGCCAATCAGCGAAGCGGTCGCTGAAGTTGTTGTAGTGTTGCTGCGCCAGCAGCGTGGTGGGCACCAGCAGGGCCACCTGGCGTCCCGCCTGGACAGCAACAAAAGCAGCGCGCAACGCCACCTCGGTCTTGCCGAAGCCGACATCGCCGCATACCACCCGGTCCATCGGCTTGCCGCTGAGCATGTCGTCGATGACCGCCTCGATGGCGGACTCCTGGTCGGCGGTTTCCTCGTAAGGAAAACCGGCGGAAAACTCCGCGTACATGCGCTGGTCCAGCGGGTAGCTGATGCCGGGCCGTGCAAATCGCCGCGCGTGCAGATCAAGCAGCTCGGCAGCCACGTCGCGCACCTTCTTTGCCGCGCGTTGCTTGGCTTTCTCCCAGGCCTGCCCACCCAGGCTGTGCAGCGGGGCGGACTCCTCGGAACTGCCGGTGTAGCGGCTGACCAGGTGAAGCAGCGATACCGGCACATAGAGCTTGTCGCCACCGGCATATTCCAGCATCAGGAACTCGGCCTGGCGATCGTCGATGGTCAGCGCCTCCAGGCCCAGGTAGCGCCCCACGCCGTGGTCCTGGTGCACCACTGGCGCGCCCTGCGCCAGGTCGGTAAGGTCGCGGATGATGGCTTCCGGGTCACGGTCGCGACTGGCGCGCTCTGCTTTCGGGCGCGAGCGCCCGCCAAACAGCTGGGACTCGGTGAGCAGGGCAAACTCGCCCGGCGCCACGAACCCGTCTTCCACCGGCAACACGCACAGAGCGATGCGATCCGGCGCGCTGCGGAATTGTGCGAAAGACTTTACCTGCGCCGGTGAAACATCAAATGCAGACAGGGTTGTGCGAAGCATTTCGCGACGGCCGGGCGTATCCGCGGCAAACAGCACCCGCCCGCTGAAGCCGGCAAGGAACTCCTTCAACGCATCGCCGCCAGTCTTGCCGCGTTCATGCAGGGGCAGGGAAGGCGCAGCCTCGGTAGTAAACGTGTCTACCGAAACGCCCAGCGGCAGATCATGCGCATCGTCGTCCGAGCCCGCCTTTTCCCACCACGTGACCGGCGATGACTCCAGCAGCCCCGCCAACGCCGGCGGATCGAAAAACAACTCTGCCGGTTCCAGCAAGGGACGTTCAATGTCGTGGCGACGCTGCTCCCAGCGTTCGCCGGTACGGCGCGCCTGGTCGGCAACCGCCTGCTCAACCCCGGCCTGAACAAACACAAGCGGTGGGTGGCTGAAATAGTCGTCCACCCGGCTGGTGGATTCGAAGAACAGCGGCAAGTATTGCTCGAGCCCCTGGGGATGGGTGCCAGCACGGATGTCCTGGTAAAGCGTCACCCGCCGGGGGTCGACATCGAAGCGCAGGCGAAACGCCTGCCGGAAGGCGTTGGCGGCCTCCTCGTCGAAGGGATACTCGCGGGCCGGCAACAGGCGAATCGAATCCACCTGCCCGGTTGAGCGCTGGGTTTCCGGGTCAAAAGTGCGAATGGTGTCGATTTCTTCATCGAACAGGTCGATGCGGAACGGCTGCTCACTGCCCGCCGGGTAGATATCGATCACCGAGCCGCGAATGGCAAACTGGCCGGCCTGGTAGACCTGCTCGGAAGCCTCGTAGCCGCAATGCGACAGGCGCTCGCGAAAGGTTTCCAGTACGAGTGTTTCGCCCACGTCCAGCGAGAATGACCGCGCCGCCAGGTATTCACGCGGCGGCAGTCTTTGCATCAGCGCCTGGGCCGACACCACCACGATGCCCTGGCGCCAGCTGATCATCTCGGAAAGCGTGCTCAGGCGCTCGGCGATGACATCCGGATGCGGCGAAAACGGGTCGTAGGGCAGGGTTTCGTGGTCGGGAAAGAAACGTACCGGCAGGTCGTCTTCGGCCAGCAGCTCCAGGTCATGGGCGAGCAGGTGCGCCTGGTGACTGGAGCGTGCGATCGCCAAAACTGGACGCTGCGCCTGCGCCGCGGCATGGCGCAAGGCCAACGCCACTGCGCTGGAATGCAGTCCGGACCAGGCGCGTGCGCTGCCTGGCTGCAGTTCAAACCGCGCCTGGAAAGGACCCTGGGTCATACGCCTGGAATTCAGGTATTGGCCGGTTTTTTGACCGGCGACTCAACCGGTGACTCGACCGGCTTGCCAAGCGCGCGCAAGGCGACAATCAGTAATCCAATGCCGATGGGTATTGCCAACCACCAGGGCATGCCATAAGCCACCGGAATGGTGCCGGCCGCCAGCGCCACCCCGCCAACCAGCAGGGCGTAAGGCAACTGGGTACGCACGTGTTCAATGTGGTCGCAGCCCGATGCCATGGACGAAAGGATGGTGGTATCCGAAATCGGCGAGCAATGATCGCCCCAAACACTGCCGGCCAGGACGCAAGCGATGGACGAGTAGAGCAGGTGCATGTCTTCCGGGCCAGACTGGCCACTGGCCTTCATGATCGCCCAGGTGAGCGGAATGACCAGCGGCACCAGGATGCCCATCGACCCCCAGCTTGAGCCGGTAGCGAACGCGGTTCCTGCCGCCAGCAGGAACACCACGAAGGGCAGCATCCCGACCGGCAACCAGTCACCGAGCGCATCCACCAGGAATTCCGCGGTCTTGAGGGATTCGGTAATGCTGCCCAGCGACCACGCCAGCAGCAGGATGATCATGGCGTAGATCATCGCGCGCATGCCCTTGTACCAGGCGCTGACCACCTGGTCGAGCGTCATCACGCGCTGTACCAGGGTTAGGAAGGCCGCCGTGGTCATGCCCAGCAGCGAACCCCACATCAGCGCCTTGTAGGAATCGGCGGCGCCGATAATGTCACGCAGCGATGGATTATCACTCTCCGCTGCGGCCGAACCCGTGACGTACAAGCCGGCGATCACCGAGAACACCAGCACCACCAGCGGAATGACCGCGTTGATGGCGCGTTGCGGCGCTTCTTCCACCGGCTCGATGGGTTCACAATCTTCCGCCATGGCGTTGTCGCTCATCTCCACCTGGCTGACCCCGTGCGCCCGGGCGTGCACTTCGGCGGCATGCATCGGGCCGAAATCTCGCCCGCTCCAGCTCACCATGAAAACGAACACCACCGCGAGGATGGGGTAGAAGCTGTAAGGGATGGTGGAAAGGAAAACCAGGTACGCCTCGGCGTTCAGGTCGGGCAGGTAAGAAAGGGCATCGCCAATCAACCCCACCTCGTAGCCGATCCAGGTAGTGACCAGGAACAGGCAAGCCACAGGCGCAGCCGTAGAGTCGACAATGTAGGCCAGCTTGGCGCGGGAAATGTTCATCGAATCGGTGACCGGCCGCATGGTGTTACCCACCACCAGCGTGTTGGCGTAATCATCAAAGAACACCGCCAGGCCCATTGAGGCCGTCGCCAGGCAGGCCCGGCGCGTATCGTCGGCCCAGCGCACGATATGCCGCACGATGCCGTGCATGCCGCCATTGCGCGAGATGATGCCAACCATGCCACCGATCATCAGCGAAAACAGGATGACCGCTGCATGATCCGAGTCGGCAAACGCGCCCAGCAGGTAAACCTGGAAACTTTCGAGCAGGCCGGTCCACAGTCCGGCAAGGGTGAAGTCATTGATCGCCCAGGCGCCCAGCCAGACACCCAGGAACAGGGCAGGGATCACCTGGCGAAACGCCAGCGCCAACACGATGGCCAGCAGTGGTGGTGTGATGGAGACCCAGGTTGCGGCTACCGAGGGTTGCGCGGCCTCCTGGGCCAGCGCGGGATTGGCCGCAGCAAGAAGTACAATGGCAATGGCAAGAATCTTGATGGCTTTACCCTCTTGTTGTTTAGCTGAGCGCGCCGAAAATCTTGAACCCCGCCACCCAGGTGCCAATGGCGGAACCGACATTGGAAAGAAAGAATACCAGCAGAATGCGCGTGGCCCGGTTGTTGAACCAGCCCTTGAGGGTGGTGACATCGTGGCGCAGGCGCTCCAGGTCGGCCACCTTGGGCTTGCGCAGGTACGATTCCACCAGGCCTGTGACCATGCCCGCGGCAATCGTCGGGTTCAAGGAGGTTAACGGCGCAGCGAGGATGGCGCTTAGTATTGTTAACGGGTGCGCGCGCGCGATGAGAGCACCCAGCGCCGCCAGGCCGCCATTGATGGCCACCCACAGGTAAACCAGGTGCCAGCCCAGTTCGGGGCTGCGTGAGAAGCCGATGTAGAAGCCCACCAGCACCAGCACCATGATGGCCCACGGAATAAGCTTCGGCCACTTGGCCCGCGGTGGAATACGTGAAAGTTCTTCCAGCATGCCATCCGGCGCCTGCTGGTCTTCCGCCAGGTGTTCAGCCAGGCCCTTCATGTGACCGGCGCCAATCACGACCAACACCTCGCGCGGAGTTTCCTGGTTGGCGAATTCGGCATTCTGCTGGCGCAGGCTGGCCGCCATGAAGCGGTCACGTTCCGCAATCAGGGCCTCGTAGAGCTCTGGCGAGTGCTGGGCAAACTCGGTAAACGTCGATTCCAGGATGTCGCCCTGTTTCAGCTTCTCGATGGATTCTTCATCGATTTCATCCGAACTCACCACGCCCAGCAGCAGGCCCATCATCAGGTACAGGCGCTTGTACCACGGCACGTTGGCGTAGCAACGGCGCAGCGTGGCCGCCAGGTCGCGGTCGACCAGTTGCAAAGGCAGGTCACGCTCCTCGGCGACCGTCGCCGCGGCGCGCATCTCCGCACCCGGCTCAATGCCGAACTGCTCGGCAATGCGGCGCTGGTAAGCGCCCAGGGCGAGGTTGGCCATCACCAGGCCAGCCTTTTTCTGGCGGATGATCTTGTAGAGGTCGAGGTCGGTCCAGTCGCGTTCGCCGCGCAGGGCCTTGAAGCGGGTCTCGCACAGCTCGACGGCGATGGCGTCAAACTCGCCGCTGGAGGCCATCTCGCGCACCGTCTCCATGCTGGTGCGGGAAACGTGGGCGGTGCCCAGCAGGGTATAGTTCACCCCGTCGCGCTGGACGCGACGTATGGGTTCTACGGCTGTACTGTCCGGCGGGGTTTCCGGGTCCGGCATGCTGAAAACTCAGGAAATTGCACTAAAAAAAGCGGTGCGCAAGGATACCTAATTCAGCGCCGGGACGGTAGTTTCAGTCGGGCCCGGCTTGTAGCTCAGGTTTCGTCGTCGGGCGCCATCTCGACGATCGGTTCGGACATGCCCTCGATCACTTCGCCCTCGTGAATCACGGTATACAGCACCCGGTCATACTCGAAGTAGACACTCCAGCGGTCGTAAACCCAGCGCGTAATGGGTGGGTCGCCAACCGGCGAATTCCTGCTTTCCGGGCTGCCGTAGCGGCTCTCGACTTCACCCGTGGTCTGCCCGTTGCGCGGCAGGTCCATGCGATCGCCCTGTTGCACCTGGTTGATCACCAGCACATCGGCGGAGAGGTGGAGCGCCGGAGCTGCCAGCAGCGCGACCAGCACCCATGAAAACCCGATCCTTCGAGAGATTCCTGCGTTCATCCTTGCCATTGCCCAATCTCCTGCATTGCTGCATTGGATGATTTGAATATAGCACAGGGCAGCGAATTGGCCGCCACAGGGAATGCCTTCAGGATTGCTCCAGAAGACGCAGGTAAGACGCATAGCGCCAGGCGCGGATTTGCCCCTGGTCAACCGCCTGCTTGACCGCGCAACCCGGCTCGCTGGCGTGCAGGCAGTTGTTGAAGCGGCACTGGCCCAGGAAAGGCTGGAATTCGACGAAGCCGTGCTGCAAGTCGCCGGCTTCCATTTCCCACAAGCCGTATTCCCACACCCCGGGCGAATCCACCAGGAAGCCAGGGTCGCGAACTTCGCCCGGCAGGGCGTACATCATGGTGCTGGTGGTGGTGTGTTTGCCCTTGCCGGTCGAGTGCGACAGCGTACCGGTCTGGATATCCACATCCGGAATCAGCCGGTTAACCAGCGATGATTTGCCAACCCCCGACTGCCCCACCAGGATGCTGGTGTGCCCGGCAATCAGGTCGGCCAGCGGAGCAACCCCTGGATTCGCCTTGCACGAGGTGCGCACCACCGTGTAGCCCAGTTCGGCGTACTCCTCGAGGCGAGCAAGCGGGCCATCGTCGGCCGGCGCTGCATCAGCAAGGAGCTCTGCCTTGTTCAGCACGATGACGGGCTGGATATCCAGGCTATGCGCCGCCACCAGGTAGCGCTCCAGCAGGTCTCGGCTGGGCGCTGGCTCGGCGGCAATCACCACCAGCACGTAATCGAGGTTGGCAGCCACCACCTGCTGGCGAAAGCGGGCGTCTGCGCGCGCAAAGCTGTTGCGACGCGGATGGATCGACTCCACCGCGGCCATCTCGCCAGCATCATGATTGACCGTGACCGCATCACCGCACACCGGCCGTCCAACGCTTCGGCGGTAGTGCACCTCGATTTCGCCTCTCGACGGGGACAACACAATGCCGCGGTTGCCATGCGAGACCAGCACCAGCGCGGTTTCGCCAGGCGCGGCCGGATCGCTGGAGCTCAATGGGCTGTGCGCGTTGGATTCATGCGGCAGAATATACCCCATGCCGCGCCGGGATTCGGCATGGCTTGCTATAGTTCATCACTGCCACTTCACCACTGATAGCTGGGGCCTACGCCGCATGAGTGACTCAAAATCCCGACTGATCTGGCTCGACCTGGAAATGACCGGCCTGGACCCCGAGCGTGACACCATCCTCGAGATTGCCACCATCATCACCAACTCGGAACTTGAAGAAGTGGCCTGCGGGCCGGTGTTTGCCATTCGCCAGGAAAAACGCGTGCTGGATGCCATGGATGACTGGAATACCGAGCACCACACGGCCTCGGGGCTGGTGGAGCGGGTTTTGAACGAGGGCGTGAGCATGGGTGAGGCCGAGCAGCGCACCCTGGATTTTCTATCCGATTACACCGAGCCCAACAGCTCGCCGATGTGCGGCAACAGCATCTGCCAGGACCGGCGCTTCCTGGCGCGGCACATGCGCGAACTGTGCAACTGGTTTCACTACCGCAACCTGGATGTCAGCACTATCAAGGAACTGGCCACCCGCTGGGCCCCCGGCGTTGCCGCCGGGGTCAGCAAGGAGAATCGCCACGAGGCGCTGGCGGATATCCGCGAATCCATCGAGGAACTGCGTTACTACCGCCAGTTCATGGGCCAGGTTTCGGGCTTACCCGAAAACTAGACCGCGACCTTCTAGCGGGCCAACTGCAACCAGGTATCCACCACGGTATCGGGGTTCAGCGACACGCTGTCGATGCCCTGGTCGCGCAACCACTCGGCCAGGTCCGGATGATCCGACGGCCCCTGGCCGCAAATACCCACGTACTTGCCCTGCTTGCGACACGCCTGGATGGCGCGCGCAATCAAGTCCTTGACCGCTGCCTGGCGCTCGTCGAACAGGTGGGCAATCAAGCCGGAATCGCGATCCAGCCCCAGGGTCAACTGGGTCAGGTCGTTGGAGCCGATGGAGAAGCCGTCGAAGGACTTGAGGAACTCGTCGGCCAGCAGGGCGTTGGATGGCAATTCACACATCATGATGATGCGTAGGCCGTTCTTGCCGCGCTCCAGGCCAAAGGACTTCATCACCTCGATCACCGCTTCACCCTCGGCCGGGGTGCGCACGAACGGGATCATGGCCTCGACGTTGGTCAGGCCCATGTCCTCGCGCACCCGTCGCAGGGCGCGGCACTCCAGTTCGAAGCAATCACGAAAATCATCGGAAACGTAGCGCGAGGCGCCACGGAAGCCCAGCATCGGGTTTTCCTCGTCAGGTTCAAAGCGCTTGCCGCCAATCAGGTTGGCATACTCGTTGGATTTGAAGTCGGAAAGGCGAATGATCACCGGCTTGGGCGCAAAGGCCGCAGCAATGGTGGCCATGCCCTCGGTCAGGCGGGTGATGTAGAACTCAACCGGGTCGCTGTAGCCCGCCATCTTGCGGTCGACATCCTCGCGGGTGTTTGCGTCCAACTCGGCGTAATTCAGCAGCGCCTTGGGGTGCACCCCAATCATGCGGTTGATGATGAATTCCAGCCGCGCCAGGCCAACGCCGTGGTTGGGCACCTGGCTGAAATCGAACGCACGATCCGGGTTGCCCACGTTCATCATGATCTTCAGCGGCGGCTCGGGCATTTCCTCGAGCTTGTCCTGCTTGATCTCGAAGGGCAGGGCGCCCTCGTAAACGAAGCCCGTGTCTCCTTCGGCGCAAGACACCGTTACATCCACGTCATTGGGAATCGTCTCGGTGGCATCACCACAGCCCACCACAGCAGGAATGCCCAGTTCACGCGCGATAATCGCCGCGTGACAGGTGCGCCCGCCACGGTTGGTAACGATGGCGGCGGCGCGCTTCATGATTGGCTCCCAGTCGGGATCGGTCATGTCGGTGACCAGCACTTCGCCTGGTTGCACCAGGTTCATTTCACTGATGCCGCGCACCACGCGCGCACGACCGGCGCCGATGCGGTGGCCAATGCTGCGGCCTTCGCACAGCACCGGGGCGGTTTCCTGGAGCTGGTAACGCTCGACCACCTGGCCACTGCGGCTGCGTACCGTCTCCGGGCGCGCCTGGACAATGTAGAGCTTGCCGCTGTCGCCACCCAGCGCCCACTCGATATCCATCGGCTTGCCGTAATGCTGCTCGATGATCACCGCCTGCTTAGCCAGCGCCACCACCTGTTCGTCGGTGATGCTGAAGCGTGCGCGGCGGGCGGGGTCCACATCCTGCGTCTGCACGCCAGCGCCATCCTCGGCGTAGACCATCTCGATGGCCTTGGATCCGCGGTTGCGGCGCAGGATGGGCTGGTGGCCGGAAGCCAGCGCCGGCTTGTAAACATAGAATTCATCGGGGTTCACCGCACCCTGGACCACGGTTTCACCCAGTCCCCAGCTCGAGGTGATAAACACCGCATCGCGGAAACCGGATTCGGTATCGAGGGTGAACATCACGCCGCTGGCACCCAGGTCGGAGCGGGCCATGATCTGGATGCCCGCCGAGAGCGCCACGCCGGCATGTTCAAAACCCTGGTGAACGCGGTAAGCGATGGCCCGGTCGTTGTACAGCGAGGCGAAGACCTCGTGGATACGCGCCTTGACCGTATCCAGCCCGCGCACATTGAGAAAGGTTTCCTGCTGGCCGGCGAACGAGGCGTCGGGCAAGTCTTCGGCGGTGGCCGAGGAGCGTACCGCTACCGAGGGCTCGGCGCCGGCGATCTCACACAACTGCGCCCAGGCTTGTTCAATGGCCTGTTCAAACGCGGGCTGGAATGGCGTATCCATCACCCACTGGCGAATCTCACGACCGGCCTCGACCAGGGCTTCCACCTGGTCGACATCCAGGCTGGAAAGCCGCTTGGCAATGCGCGCGTCTAGCCCGGACTGGGAAAGAAACTCGCGAAATGCATGTGCGGTGGTGGCAAAACCGCCAGGAACGGAAACACCCGCACCGGACAGCTGGCTGATCATCTCGCCCAAGGAGGCATTTTTGCCGCCAACGGAATCGAGGTCATTCATCCCAAGGTCATTCAACCATGCTATATAGTGATCCAACTCCGGTTTCTCCCGAAAAACTCGTTTCAAAAACCTGTAATTCTATTCGGCTCAGCTATGCAACGCACGGTGTTCTTTATTTCGGATGGCACGGCCATCACCACAGAGACCCTCGGTCACAGTCTTTTGACCCAGTTTCCCGACGTGCGCTTCCGCCAGGTGCGCATTCCGTTTGTCAGTGACAAGGCAGCTGGCCAAAGCGCAGTAGAGCGCATTAACGAGGCCGCCGAGAAAGATGGCGCGCCGCCGCTGGTGTTCAACTCGATTGTCAATACCGAGCTCAGCGACCTGCTCTCCACCAGCCAGGGCTACATCCTGGATTTCTTCTCGGCCTTTCTCGGGCCGATGGCGGAAGCCCTCGGGGTAGAACCGCGGCGCGAGGCGGGCAGGGCGCACGGCGTCACCGACGTGCAGCGCTACGAGGACCGGATGGAGGCCACCAACTACGCGCTGTCGCACGATGACGGTGTCAGCCTGACCTATGACAACGCCGATTTGATCCTGGTAGGCGTTTCCCGCTCTGGCAAGACCCCCACCTGCCTCTACATGGCGCTGCATTTCGGCGTGAAAGCCGCCAACTACCCGTTGACCGAAAGCGACCTGGAATCACAGCGCCTGCCCACGTTCCTGCGCGCCCACAAGCAAAAAGTGGTGGGGCTGATGATTGACGGCGACCGGCTGGCGCAGATTCGCGAGACCCGCCGCCCTGGAAGCCGCTATTCCTCGCTCAAGCAGTGCCACTGGGAAGTGGAAAGCGCCGAAAGCCTGCTGCGCGCCGAAGGGGTGCCAGTTTTCTACACCACCCACAGTTCAATCGAGGAAATTGCCAGCCTGGTGCTGATGCAGCTGGGGCTGCAAAGAGAGATGTTCTGACTGTGTTAGGCTTTGGCCATGGTTTCATTCAGCCAACCTAACGGACTGGGAAAGCGCCCGCGGCTACGCCGTTTGCAGCAGGTGCAGGCGGAGATCTACCGCCAGCTTCAGCTGCTGGTTCCGGACGATGTGGCTTACCACGATCACATGGTTTCGAAGGTCTCCGGTTCGCCCTTGCTGCGCCTGGAGGTGCTGGAGCGCCACGCCTACACCACGTTCTTTCGCCTGACCTACCAGTTCAGCGACAAGGACGACTTGCGTTTCTCGCCCGAGGCGCACATTCGCAACTACCACGATGCGCGCCTGGCCGAGGCCACTTCGTTCTCCCAGGAGCAGGGTTGCGCACGTACCGCGGACCCGGCATTTCCACCCCGCCAGATGCTGCAATTGGCCTGGAGACAGAACCGCGCACTCGATCGCTGGCTCGATTATTTGCTCCGCCAGGGGCACAGCATGTGCACCATGATTCCGCTGTCTGAGCACGAAGGCGCGGGCGCAAAAACTGCCGCGCCATCGATGGTTTGACAAGCCCGGATTCAGCCCTTAGAATTCGCCGGCTCATCTGGGGCTATAGCTCAGCTGGGAGAGCGCTACAATGGCATTGTAGAGGTCGGCGGTTCGATCCCGCCTAGCTCCACCAATGTCCCCTTCGTCTAGAGGCCTAGGACACCGCCCTTTCACGGCGGCAACAGGGGTTCGAATCCCCTAGGGGACGCCAGATATACAAAAAGCCCGCCTTGTGCGGGCTTTTTTTTATCCGGTGCACTCTGGCGGAGATGGACGCTGCCGCGCTTGCGCGGCGGGTTCGACAAATTTGTCGGGAACAAATTTGGACGCCCGCAGGGCGCCCTTAGGGCCCAGGCCATGGACGGCCTGGGTCAATCCCCGCAGAGGCGTCTCGTCAGGCAACAAGCACCAACCCGCGCCAAACCAAACCCCACACCCGCCAAAACCCGCGAAATCCTCGCAAAATGTGCTATATTTAAAGCGTACAGGGAATAAAACCCAGGTCACTGCGTTGGTGAACTGGGCAAAAACAATGCGTTGTCGTACACGGAAGCCACGCGACAACAGGCAGGCGCAACGCGCCCGCCAACCCGGAACCACAATACCGGGCAACTGACAGGGATCAAAAAGGAATTTGTAAGTCACGGCCAGTCGTCGAGGCGCCGGAGTGCGCGCGTGACGACTTAATGCCGATCGGGGTCAATACGGTCGAAACCAGGCCAGTCGGCACGATACTTGGGGCTTACAAGTGGGAAACGAAGTTACATACTTTGCCTTGTTCTTTCTGGTCGCAGCGTTCCTGATACTGACCATAATGCGCATGATTCGCGCTGCCAGGGGCACCATTCACCAACTCAACAAGGAAACCCGGCGCGATCGCCTGC
Source organism: Gammaproteobacteria bacterium (assembly GCA_030428105.1). Taxonomy (GTDB): domain Bacteria; phylum Pseudomonadota; class Gammaproteobacteria; order Xanthomonadales; family SZUA-36; genus JAUIBE01. Next base: position 35,499 of record JAUIBE010000001.1, on the reverse strand, counting down.
AGCGCGAACGAATCGCCAGGGAGCGTGATTTCCAGCGCCGCGCACTGCGCCGTGGCACGCGTCGCATTGACGGCAAGGCAACCATGGTGGGCTGGGATGAGAAGGGCCGGCGCGCCGCACGCAGCTACCACGCTGACGATGCCGTCGACGAGGTTTTCGACCCGGTATCTGATATCCGGGGCATGGACGTTCGCACCCCCTGGGGCTGGCCGAGCAGCGGCCGCAAGAACGGCGCGGTACCCAATCGCTACGCCAAGTCCACCGGGCAGCGCATGGCTGGTTCGATCACGGGCTTTTTCAAATCGAAAAAGGTCAAGGACCTGGAGTACAAGCAGCGCCGCGATCACTCCATTCGCGCACTGGTTGAAGATCGCTACGGACGGGTTGTTAACCATTCTGGCTCGGAAATGGCCGATTTCGAATGGTCGCGGCCGAATTTGCCCGCAGCCCTCATCGAGGAACGCCGTCACGACCAGATGTACGCGCGCAAACTTAACCAGGACGTCGAGCTCAAACAGGACAAACTGGCCGGGCTGCGCGTGGTTGAGAACGGCCCTGACTCACCTAGAAAGGTCTCGGGCGGCTAGTGGAATCCATCTACTTTCCAGCGTTCGTTATCGTGGCGGCCGGGCTGGTGATATGGCTGTTTCGCCGCGCCCACAAGAAACAGGAAGCTGCCGATGCCGCGAAACAGAAAAGGCGGCCAGTGAACCCCCGCACCGGCGCCAATCCTCGCCGCATTCACCCAAATAGGGCGCGGCTGCAGAGCGGCCAGGGCAAACACTCGCCTGGTGATATCTGGCGCCGCACGCGAGAGCGTTCCACCAAGTCATCCTTCGGCCACGCACCAGGCAGTGGGGTGTACCACGCCAGTTACGCTAACCCAGATCCGCTAGACCGCATGGCCGAGCAGGAAGTGAACGAGGCGGATTTTCAGGGGCTGGACGAATACCTCACCAAGCGCGACGCCGACCTCGCCAGGCAGGCTGCCGAGGAATCGACCGCTGGCCTGTCCATGCGCGCGATGAAATTCGAATCCGGTGCAGAAAATCCGGAAGGCCAGGAAAAAGAAGTTCGCCAGGGTACCGGCTTCAAACCCTAGCCGGCGCGTTCGCTCAACAGGCTCTCGGGCAGTTCAATATTTTCGTTGCCGGGTATCTTGATACCCATCGGCACCGCTTCCACACCCATCGTTTCATTGCCGTGCGGGCGCAACAGCGCGCGCGCCTCATCTGCGTCCGCGCGTAACCAGCGGCGAGCCTCTTCGCCGTTCCTCAGGATTGCTGGGCTGCGATTATGGCCAACGGACTTCAGAACCTCGTTGGGATCGACCGTAATAATGCTGGTGGTGAGGTGCTTGCTGCCGTCTGCAATGGTGGTGCGGCGCGCCAGTCCCGCTAGCATCCAGAACGGCGCATCGGTGGGAAATACCGCGTAGGGAATCTGCGGTTTTACCCGGTTGTCGAACTCGTAAAACCAGGAAACCACGACGACGACGCGGAACCCGGCCTTCCACGCCGGCATGTACGTAGGCGCAAACGGCGCGCCTTCGGTGCGCAAGCGGGCGTTGGCAGTGGAGATCAGCCGCCCCTCCTTGTTGGTGGGCAGGCGACCTTGTGACCAGGCGGGCAGAAATGGCCAGATGGCCTCGGCGGGTGTGTCGGCATGCTCATCCGGCCAGATCACCGGAAGCGATTCCCACACCATCGAATCAGGCTCGGATTTACGCCGCAGGCGTGAAGGCGAGACGTTGAAGCGGTTTGCCGGGTCCGCCGGGAACTCGCCCGGCGCAACCAGCGCGGAAGCGTAGTCAAAAACTTCCTTCCAGGTGATATTGTAGACAGACGTTTTGCCGCACATCCGGCAATCTTACCAGTGACAACAAGCAACCTCGTGCCGCAACAACAAGCGCCAGCTGGAATCAGTTCAAAACATGCGCCTGAAGTGACCCTGGTTCCCAACCGGGAGATCCTGCAGCAGGTGATGGCCGAGCATTTCCTTGCCACCCCTGACGGCAGCGTCGCGCCTGAACCGGCATTGTTCATGTTTTCGTCCTGGGTGGAACAGCATGCGGTGCGCCTGCGCCGCCTGCTGGGCATGCCAGTTCCCGCCACGCTCGACGCCCTTTCCGGTTTGCTGTTGTGGCTGGACAAGGCGCCACCCACAGCGGGCAGCCAGGGCAGGGGGTTTACCCTCAACGCGGCCCGACAGGCGCAGGGTGCCGACCGCCTCCTGCGGCAGTGGCATGCGAGCAAGCAACTCCCCTGGCTCGAAGAGCGCTTCTTTGCCTGGCGCGCCTCCGTTCACGCGCGCCTCGATGACGAACTGGTTTTCGATGCCGAGGACTGGATCTCAGACCTCATCGATTTGCTGGATACGGCGGAAACGTCGCAACTGAATCTTCCGGGTTCTATTGAAACGCGCGGTTTCGCCGAACTGACCCCGCTGGAGCGGCGGCTGTTTGAGTGTCTCGAGCGGCACCAGGTGGTGGTGAAGTCCTTCGATAAAGCAAACGACGCACAGTGGCCGGCAACAACCGCGTTCGAATCGCCCGAACAGGAAATCCAGGCCGCTATCCGCTGGGCGCAGCAAGCGCATGCGGCGGGCGCCCGGCGAATCGCCCTGGTGATGCCGAGTTCGCATACCGTTTCCGGCCGACTCTCCCGCCTGATCCGCAAACAGCTGGCCGATGGCTTCCCAGCATCAAAAGCTGCCGAATCGGCCGATGCGGCATATTTCATTCCTGGCTGCCGGCCGCTGGCCGCCCACGGCGCGTTCCAGGATGCCCTCGCGCTGCTCGAACTTTCGCTGGCCGGCGTCAATTCCAGGGTCGACTTCCCGCTCATCAGCCAGTGGTTGCTTTCGCCGCATTGGGCAGGGAACTCAGAAGAGGCCAGTGCCAGGGCGTTGCTTGAACTGCGCCTGCGCAGGCATGGGATGTTCCGGCTATCACTGACCGACATCCTGCTGTTCGCGAAACGTCACCACATGCTGGATTCACTACCGCTGCTCGCTGCCAGGATTGAACAGCTGCAATCACTTGAGTCACCCGGCAACGCCGGCGCTCAAGCCTGGCAGTACCTGCATCACTGGCAATGGCCCGGCCCTGCGTCCAGCGCGGACCTTTCCCGCGTAGCAGACCGCGTGTCCACCATGCTGGAACGCCTGGCCTTGCTGCCTGACCCGCTTCCAGGGCTTGACCAGGACACACTCCTGTTACTGCAGAAAATGGCGGAAGAGACGATGCTTGGTTTTGGCGGCGGCCCGCTGTCGCCCGTCCAGGTTCTCTCACCCGCGGTCGCAGCGGCGGGCAGGTTCGACGCCATCTGGGTTTGCAACCTGGACGAGAGTAACTGGCCGCCACCGATTACTCCCAACCCGTTGTTGCCATCGGCCTCGCGCAGTGCCATTCCGCGCATGAATCCCGATGGGCAGTTCGCCCATTACCACGCACTTACGCGCAAGTTGTGCGCAGCGGCCGGGGAAGTCCACCTGAGCTGGAGCAAAGACGCCGGCGAGGGTCCTCGTGGGCGCAGCGGGATTCTACAAGCGGCGCCAGCCAATGACGCGCCGGATAAAGCGCCTGATCCCGCGGTATTGCAACCGCCAGAACTGGAATCGATTAACGACACCGCCGGTTTCGCCTACGACCGCAGTGGCCCGATTCGCATTCCGGGCGGCGCAGGCTTTTTCTCCCGCCAGGCCGCTTGTCCACTGTGGGCCTACCTGGCCTACCGCCTGGGCGCTGATTTTCCCGCGGCGCCGCAGCCGTTCGCCGACCCGATGTTTCGCGGCATCCTGCTGCACCGGGCGCTCAAGGCGCTTTACAGCCAGGCTGACTCCGAACGCGGCATTCCCGGTTCATCCGCCATCGTTCCGGCCATCAACGAAGCATTGGGAGATTCCGCCGTGCGCGCGCGCCTGACAGCCACCGGCATGACGGCCGAGCGCAAGCGACTGCAACGCATCCTCGGCGACTGGCTCGAGCTGGATGCCTCGCGCCAGGGTTTCACGGTTAAAGAACTGGAAACCGCCCGACGCATCGAGCTGAACGGCGCCGAGATCAAGGTGCAGATTGACCGCATTGACCAGTTGGATGATGGCCGCTGGTTCCTGGTCGATTACAAGAGCAGCGGCGCCGGCGGTAGCCGCGCGTTGAAATGGATGGATTCACGGATCCAGGAAGTCCAGTTGCCGCTGTACGCTGTTTTGCTGGACTCCGTCGGTAAAGCCATCGGCGGGGTTTCGCTGGCCGCTGCCGGCTACGGCAGCAAGCAGGTGGGCTTCGATGGCATCACCGATGATGCGACTTCCAAGTATCGGGGTATTCGCCAGGCGGGCGTCGATCGCGGTCGGGTGAAGTCGGTGGATTGGGACCAGCTGATGGCGCACTGGCGCAAGGAGATCCAGGCGTTGTTGGAGGAAATCCTGTCCGGGCATGCGCCCAACCGGGTGTACGACGCGGACGCGATGCGTTTTTCCAACCTCGACCTGGTGCTGCGCCAACCGACGCAACCGGATGACGAAGCCGAGGCCAGCCATGGCGACTGATCTCAAGCAGCGCCAGCAAGCCCTCGACCCGGCGCGGTCCTTTATCGTCCAGGCGCCGGCCGGCTCCGGCAAAACCGAGGTGCTTACCCAGCGTTTTCTCACCCTTTTGGCGCGCGTCGATCAACCCGAGCGCGTGCTGGCGATCACTTTCACTCGCAAGGCCACCCAGGAGATGCGCACCCGCATCATGCGCAGGCTCGGCCAGGCGCAGGCTGGCGAACAGGCCGAGGCAGCGCACGACCAGGCAGCCATTGCGCTGGCCGCGCAGGTGCTGCAGCGAGACCAACACCTCGGCTGGAACCTGCTGCGCAATCCAGGCCGGCTGCGGATCACCACCATCGACGGCCTGTGCATGCAACTGCTGGCGCGCGACCCGGTTCGCGGGCCGCAATGGTCGGGCATCCGTGTCCTGGAGGGCGCAGAACCGCTGTACCGCCAGGCCGTTCGCGCCTTGTTTGCCGATATCGATGCGCTGGCAGCGGAGCGAACCCCAGACACCACCGCCCGCAAAGCGCAGGCAGCGCTGGTCAACCTGCTGGTCGAGCGCGGTGGCGATGTGGCCAGGTTGGAGCAGGCGTTGGTGGACATGCTTCGCCAGCGTTCGTTGTGGGACCGCCACCTGGTAACCTCGCCACAAGCGCTGCAGGCGCTATTGGCCCACCGCCAGGCAGTGGCGCTGGAAATATTCTCACAGCGACTTGGCGCGCACCAGGTTCACGAGGCCGTTGGCCTGGTGCAGTCGATGGGGCTGGATGTTTCGCCGGTCAACCAGGATATCGCCTCCCGCCTGGAGGCCATGGTGACTTTCGCCCGGGTGTTCTGCACCAATTCCGGCTCGCCCCGCGCTCCGGGCGGCATCAGGGCCTCGCTGTTTCCCAACGGAGGCGACAACAAGGCGCCCGGCATTACGCGCCTGCGAGAAATCTACACCGGCTGGAACGACAACCCGGAAGCCCTGGATGAAATCCTTCGCATGGCCCACAGCCCGCCGCTGGACTCCGATGCAGCAGCGGTCCAGGCCCGCCTGGACGACACGCGGGCGGTGCTCTCCCTGGCGCTGGTTGAGCTTCAAACGCTGATGGCCGAGCAAGGGGTAGCCGACTTCACCGCCGTTTCCACTGCTGCCCTGGATGCCCTTGGCGAAGACACGCAGCCGGGCGATACCCTGCTGGCCGAGGACGGGCGAATCGATCACATCCTGATGGACGAGTTCCAGGACACCAGCCACGCCCAGTTTGGCCTGCTGGAGCGGCTGATCTCGGGCTGGCAGCCGGATGATGGCCGCAGCCTGTTCCTGGTGGGCGACCCGATGCAGTCGATCTACCGATTCCGCGAAGCCAACGTGGGCTTCTTCAATACCATTGTCGAAGCGGGTTCGCTGGGACCGGTCGAGGTGGCGCCGTTAACGCTGACAGCCAATTTCCGCTCCGCGCCAGAACTGATCGATTGGTTCAACCAGACTTTCGCCGCGGTGTTCCCGAGCGTCGATGAAAGTGACAGCGGCGCGGTTTCGTACACCCCGGTAACCGCCGCTTGCGAGCCTGGTGGCAAGGTCACAACGCACGCCATCGCCGATACCGACGCGGGCCAGGCTCACGAGGACCGGGTGGCTGAACTGGCCATCGAAGCGCTGGAAGATCCAGCCAACCAGTCGGTCGCCATCCTGGTGCGGGCGCGCAGCCACGTCACCTTGCTGGCTAGTGCGCTCCAGCAACGCGGCGTCGAGTTCGAGGCGGTCAGCATGGAACTGGTCACCAACCGGCCCGTCGTGCGAGATCTCCTGGCAATCACGCGCGCCTTGATGCACCCCCTGGACCGCGTGGCATGGCTGGCACTGCTGCGCGCACCCTGGTGCGGACTGGTGTTGCAGGATCTGCACATTGCGGTGGGCGAAGACCCCGAGGTGGATGTGCTGGAGAGCCTGCGGCAATGCCTTGAGGAAGAAGCGCTTTCCGGCGACGCCGCGCAGCGAGCGAGCCAGGTTCTGGCAATCATGACCCGGGCCCGGGCAATGACAAGCACTGACAGCCTCAGTGACCGTGTTGAATGGTGCTGGAACCGCCTCGGTGGCCCCGACTGCTGCGCCCGCGCCTCCGACGCGGAGGACGCCCGGGTGTTCCTGGCCATGGTCGAGGAAACCGAGTCGGAAGGGCGCCAGCAGCTGGTCGAGCGCCTGGAGGAAAAGCTGGCCAGCCTCTACGCCGCCAGCCACCCGGCGCGACTCAAGATCATGACCATCCACGCCGCCAAGGGGTTGGAGTTTGACGCGGTGATCCTTCCCAACCTGCATCGTGGTTCCGGCAACTCCGACGCGCCGCTAATGGCCGTGCAGGAGTTTGCCGGCCCGGATGATGGCGCGGGCGTGCTGATGGCGCCGTGGCGCGTCACCGGAGAAAGCGATTTCACCCTGTACGACTACCTGAAGCAAATCAATGCCGAGCGCGGGCGCTACGAGGATCAGCGCGTACTCTACGTGGCCTGCACCCGCGCCCGTCGTCGCCTCGACCTGGTGGCCACCATCAAGTTCAACAGCAACGGCCGTGCAAGCATACGCAAGGGCACCTTTCTTGAAGCCCTTCGTGCGCCGTTCACAGACGCAATCGAGACCCTGGCGGGATCGGTGGCCGAGACGGCAGCACAGGCGTCGGCTGAAAGCGGCAGTCCAGTGGATTTTCCACTGCTGCGAATGAAACAGCCGATACCACCAGTAGCGCCCGTAGATGCGCCAACAGGCGAAGAACCAGCAACCCTGCGCGCTTTGCCCGATCGCCAATCCGTGGCGCTCGGCTTGGTGCTGCACGAATGGCTCGAGCTGATCCACGACCATCCGCAGCCGGCATGGGATGAGGCGCGAATCCGCGAATCATCTGCCTCGATCCGCTCCAGCCTGGTCAGGGCAGGCGCAACCAGCGATTCCCTGGATGAGTTGCATCAGCGCTGCATGCAGGCGCTACTGGCCGCTGTCGGCGAAGAAGGGGTGATGAGCCAGCTGCCGGCGGATCGCGCCGCAAGCTGGTCGGAGTTGGCGTTGTACCGCAAAGATGGGGCGCGCCTGTCGCGCCATGTCATTGATCTCCTGGTGCAGGACGGCGATGGCGCGTTGCGTATTTTCGACTTCAAGAGCGGCCAGTCGAGTGAAGCCGATGCTGCCGTTGTCGCCGGCTGGGAAAAGCAGTTGGGACGTTACCGCGGGCTAGTAGAGAAAGCGCTGGATGGACCGGTGGTGGAAACCCGGATTCTGAAACTGGAAGGGGACGAGCCGGCCCGCTAAGGCCGGCTCTAAAAAGTCGCGGGGTCAGGGCCGGCCGGCTTTCCACTTCACCATGCGCAGCACATCGAAGGGGGTCTTGCCGTCGAGGCGCTTGTACAACACCTCCGGATCACGGCGCGCACCCAGGTCGTAGACCAACAGGTAATCAATCGCGTTGGTGAGGGTGGTGAACTCGGCATCGGTCACTTCTTCCTGGATCTTCTCCAGGCTGGATTCGAATGCCTTGGTGTTCTTGCCGTCAAATGGCAGGTACATGCCCTCGGAATAGGCCGCCTCGGCCTCGAGTTGCGCCGGGGTGGGGACGTAGCGCGGGTTTACCGGCTCGTCGCTTTGTTCTGAATCCTGGGCAAAGGAAACGCTGGAAAAAATCAGCAAAGCACCGCCAAGGGCGATGGCCAGGCGCTGCAAGCCGCGATAAGCCCCGGGCTTGCGCCACGGGCCACTGAAAAGTGATGAACTGGTCATGTTGAATTCTTGCTCCAAATTGCTGCTATGCCGTCCCGGCCCCGGGGCGATTCAACGCCGGGGGCCGCAAGCCAGCCACGTATTGTACTCGCGATCGGCTGCTATGACTTGAACCTCGGCAAAGAGTTCCGATAACCAGCGCTGGTAGGGCAGGTGCACGTTGGCTACTAGGCACAGGCGACCGCCGGGCGCCAACAGTTCGCGGCTTTGCTCAAGGAAATTCCTGGTTACTTCCAGCTCCTGGTGAATCCCGCGATGAAAGGGCGGGTTGCTGATAATCCAGTCGTAGGCGGGAACCGGGTCCGAGGCCAACAGTTCAGAGTAGCCATCGGAAGCCACCAGGTCGGCCTCCACCCCGTTCGCCTGCAGCGTGCGCCGCGCCGATTCCAGCGCCAGCACCGAATCGTCCAGCATCGTCAGGTCCATCGCCCCGGCGCTAGCCGCCAGGGCGAGGCCAATGACCCCGGCGCCGCAAGCAAAATCCAGCACCCGGCCGGTGACCTTTTGACCGGCGCCTTCGCCACCCAGCGCATCAATCAGCAGGCGGGTGCCGCGATCAAGCCGGCCGTGAGCAAACACGCCGGGCAGGGAATGCACCGCCAAAGCCCCGTGGGCTGTTTCCAGCGGCCACTCGGCCACGTATTCGTCGAGGGAAAAGCGACGGCCGGCGTTATTGGCCGCGGCAGGTTTCGCCGAGAAAAGGGTGCAGTGACGCGCGCTGTCCAGCTTGGCGCAGGCGCCGAAGCGCGCCTCGATGCGGCTTTTTGCCGACTTGATGCCCGCACGATTCTCGCCCACCACCCAAAGCACGCCGTCCTCGCGAAGCAGTGCGGCGCACAGGTCCAGCATCATTTCCAGTAGCGCCTTTTCACGCGGCTGGAAGAGGATGACCTGGCGCCAGCGATCGGCGCCAGCGGGTGTGATCCCGAAACCGGCCGCCACCCCTTGCGCCGCCAATGCCTGGTATACCCGGTGGGACAGGCATACTGCCTCCAGCGCCAGGCTTTCCGCCTGCAACTGCGCCGCCAGCGCGTCCGATGGTGGGTTGAGCAGCAGGGTAGGGCTGTCGCCAGCCAATTGCTGGCGATTGCGCCAGAGAATTTCCCCGACGGGCGTCATGCGCGGCCTGGCATCAGTCCGCGAGGCGGGCGGTCAGGTCGTGGTCGTCACTCGCCAGCACCTGGACTTCGGCAAAAGCGCCGGGTTGCAGGTCGCCCGCGTTCTGAATGTGCACCAGGCCATCAATTTCGGGCGCATCCGCGCTTGACCGGGCAATGGCAACATCGCCATCACGCGCGTCTACCAGCACCTGCTGGCGCGTACCGACCTTGGCCGAAAGCCGAGAGCGACTGATTTCGGCCTGCAGGTCCATGAACCGCTCCAGTCGTTCCGCCTTGGTGTCTTCGTCCACGTGGCCTTCCAGCGCGTTGGCGCGGGCGCCTTCCACGTCGGAGTACTTGAAGCAGCCAACCCGGTCGAGCTGGGCCTCCTCAAGAAAGGCCAACAGTTCCTCGAAATCTTCTTCGGTTTCACCGGGGAAACCGACGATAAACGTGCTGCGGATGGTCAGTTCCGGGCAGATCTCGCGCCATCTGCGAATTCGCTCCAGCGTGTTGCCTGCGGCGGCCGGGCGTTTCATCGCCTTGAGAATGCGCGGGCTGCCGTGCTGCAGGGGAACATCGAGGTAGGGCAGGATTTTGCCCTCCGCCATCAGCGGGATCACCTCGTCGACGTGCGGGTAGGGGTAAACATAGTGCAAGCGCACCCAAACACCGAGGCTGCCCAGGGCCTGGCACAGCTCCAACATGCGGGTCTTGAGCGGCCTGCCGCCCCAGAAATCCATGCGGTACTTGATATCCACGCCATAGGCCGAGGTGTCCTGGGCAATCACCAGCAACTCTTTCACACCGGCGCGCACCAGCCCCTCGGCCTCGCTCATCACGTCACCAATGGGCCGGCTGACCAGCTTTCCGCGCATCGATGGGATGATGCAAAATGTGCACTTGTGGTTACAACCTTCTGATATTTTTAGATATGCATAGTGCCTGGGCGTTAACTTGATACCCGCGCCGGGTTTAGGCACCAGGTCGGTGTAAGGGTCGTATTCGCGCTCAAAGGGTGCGTACTGGTGCACCGCTGAAACCACCGCCTCGTATTGCTGCGGGCCAGTGACCGAAAGCACCGAGGGGTGAATCTGGCGAATTTCCGACTCTTGCACCCCCAGGCAGCCGGTCACTATGACCTTGCCGTTCGCATCCAGTGCCTCACCGATGGCTTCCAGTGACTCGGCGCGGGCGCTGTCGATAAACCCACAGGTGTTGACCACCACAACGTCGGCATCCTCGTAGGTACCGGAAATCTGGTAGCCGTCAGAGCGAAGCTGGGTGAGGATGCGCTCGGAATCCACCAGCGCCTTGGGGCAACCCAGGCTGACGAATCCGACTTTGGGGTTGTGCTCGGCAGCCATGTTCAATCCTCGAGGTCGGGCTCAAAAAACGACCAGGTAATCGCCGGGTAGGCCTCGCGCACCTCGCGCTCGACACGGTTTATTGCAGCCACCAGGTCGCGGTCACTGCCGGTCGGCGTCATCCGGGCTTTAACCGCCACCATCACATCCGGGCCGAAATGCATGGTGATCAGGTTGAACACTTCATCCACGCCGTCGCGGCTTTCGACAAAGGCGCGCAGTTCCTTGAGGGTCAGGGGATCAATGCCCTGGCCAATCAGCAACTGCTTGACCTCGATGGCGATAAACACCGCCACCACGATCAGCAGTACGCCAATGGAAATGGTGCCTGCCGCATCCCAGAATGGATTGCCGGTAAGCACCGCAACCACCACCGCAATCAGTGCGAAAACCAGGCCCAGCAGGGCCGCGATGTCTTCACCAAACACCACGATCAGCGCGCTGCTGCGGCTCTGGCGAAACCACTGCGCCAGGCTGCGGCCCATGCGCTCCTTGTTCACTTCGCGCATGCAGCCCCACATGGAAATGGATTCAGCAATGATGGCGAACACCAGTACGCCGATTGCCACCATCGGTGATTGCACCGGGGCAGGGTGCTGCAGCTTGTGCACACCCTCGTAGATCGAGAACATGCCGCCAACCGTAAACAGGATGACAGCCACCAGGAAGGACCAGAAATACACGCTCTTGCCGAACCCCATGGGGTGTTCATCGGTGGGCGGCTTGCTGGTCTGGCGCAGGCCGAGGATCAGCAGCACCTGGTTACCGGCGTCGGCGATCGAGTGCACGCACTCGGCCAGCATGGCGCTGGAGCCGGTGATGAACGCCGCAACACCCTTGGCCACGGCGATGGCGGAGTTCGCACCCAGTGCGAATAGAACAGATTTCAGCGAGTTTGCCTGGCCGGCCACGAGTACACCTTAAGCGGAAATGCCCGCTCCCTGTTGAAAGGACCGGGCATTATCCCGCGCGCCGCGCGGCTGCTCAAGCGAGGGCGGCTTTACTCGGTGGCGATTTCCGGCATGATTTCAACCTCGCCATCGCTCTGGATGAACTCCCTGCTGATAAACCCCAGGCGGTTTTCCGGCATGATTGCGCTGAGGTCTTCATCACGTTGGTTGCGACGAATGGCCAGTGTGACCGTGTCGCCAGTCTCGTAGTCCCGCAAAGCGCGCACCACGTCAGCCGTGGCTCGAATTTCTTCCCCACCGATGCGCACAATTACGTCGCCGGCCTTGAGCTGCAGGGCATTATCCTCGGGGGCATCCAGCACCAGCACGCCTTGTTCAGCGCCAAAGTACGCCCCCAGGCCCGGGTTCAGCTCAGTGAAGCGGACGCCCAGGGTGGCGGGTGTGCCAAACCAGACACTGGCTTCGCTCAGGGCCTGCGCACCGATCTCGGAAAATGCCTGCTCATCGAAAGTGAAATCCATTTCGCCAAATTCGTACTCAAAGGCGTAGCCCGGCGGCATCGTGCCATCGGCTACCACCATGCGAATCTGCTCGAACTCCTCGGCCAGCAACTCGGCCTCGGCAATCAGGGCGACCGCGTCCACCGGCGGAACATCCAGGGTCCCCAGCAAGATCTCGGGTGACTCAGGCGCCGTTGGAGCCGACGGAGCGCCAGGCGCGGACGGCGAAGAGGGCGCTACAGAGACCGCGGGGGCGGTTGGGAAACCGGGGGCAGATGGCGCGGAAGGGGCTGCCGGCGCTGCAGGAAGACGAATGTAGGACGCCCAGCTTGTCGGTTCCCGCTTGTCCGGCTTGACCATGAATTCCAGGCGTTCGCCATCACGCAGCACCTCAACCAGGATCTCTTCGTTCTCGCCCAGGTCACTCATCACCTCGTAAACCACATCCCGCGCCGCGCGCCGCCTTTCGCCTTGCGCCAGGCTTTCGCCGCGAATCGAAACCAGTACGTCGCCGGTCTGGATGCCAGCACGTTCAGCGGGGCCGTCCGGCGAAACACCGACGATGCGGATGCCTTCCTGGATCGGCCCACCCAGGATCACGCCCAGCATGGCCCGGTCTCCCAGGTTGATCACGCGGGTGCGAACACTGCGATCTTCGGCCAGTGCCAGGTCGCGATGCGCGCGCGCCACTTCCTGCGAAGCACGGCGCAGTTCCTGGTGGGTGCGGCTCAGCTCCTCGCGCACGCGGGCGAACTCCCTGGCCTGTTCCTCGCGCATCGTTTCGCGATTCATCTGCGCCTCGTCACGCAAGCGCTCGGTTTCCGCACGCAACTCCTCGGCCCGCAGGCGGGCAGATTCAGCCGCCAGCTCAGCTTCCTCGCGGCGCAGTTCAACCGCCATCAAGGCCTGTTCACGGCGCAGGCGCTGCTCTTCAGCGACTAATTCGGCTTCCTCACGTTGCTTTTCGGCGGCAATGCGGGCTTCCTCACTGCGAAGGCGCTGTTCTTCAGCCGCCAGTCGCTGTCGTTCGACCTGCTCGTAATCACGGTCCTGGGCCAGCATCGGTGCACTGGATAGCAGGGCAGATCCGAACAGGGCGCTGGCAATTGCATAGCGGACCGCATTCCGCGGCGCCACGCTTTTCGACATCAGGTTTTTACGGTTCATCTTGGTCATCACTTACTCTTGTGTGTTCAACAGTCAGGGTGCAGGGATTTGCACGTTGCTTGGCTATAGAGACGCCAAACCACTGTGATCCCGTCGCAAATGACTGCGATAGAGTTTCATCAGGTCCATCTGCAGGCCCAGACGCTGGCCCCACAGGTCTTCAGATTCCGGGTCCAGGCTGATGGCGTCATCCACCTGGCTGATCAGGTCTTGCAACTCCACCTGGTAGATCAGGAAACCGGGGGGCAGGCCGTCCACCTCGTCACGCAAAAAGCGCAGTTGGCGCTCCATGCCCTGTGACATGGCCATCAGCTCTTCCGCGCCGGGTTCGGCGACCTGCGGCTGGGCGGCAGGCGCTTCGCTGGCCTGCTGCACTATCGAGGGCTGTTCGGCGCCCATCTCGGGCGCCTGCGCGCCAGGCATGCGGGCAACCAGCACCACCACGGCCAGCACCGCTGCGGCGGCAAGCCCGCCCAGCCAGCGCTGCCTGCGGACCTGCCCTTGCTCATCCAGCGCAGCCTGGACAGCAGCCCAGTCATCTTCCATGCGCCCGGCTTCCGGCCCAATGTCCGGCAACTCGCGCAGGCCCAGCGGATCGTCACTTGTTTGGGTGGAAATATTCATCATCAGTATCCTTGCGCTCATCACTGCTTAGCCTCCCGCCTCGCCCACGGCCACCTGGCCGCTTGCGGGCTGCACCAGCTCGCGCAGCTTGGCCCGGGCTCGTGAAAGCCGGGTCTTGGAAAAACTCTCGCTTTGTTCGTACATGCCGGCAATCTCGACGTGGCTGTAACCCTCCACGTCATGCAACCAGACCACCGCGCGGTCAACCTCGTCCAGGCACGCCAGCGCCGCCTCCAGGTCCATGCTCTGGCCAACCCGTTCCTGTGGCGCCTCTTCATGCACGTGGTGGTCTTCCAGTTCTACCACCACGCCCTTCGGCCCTTTGCGCAGGGTGCTGATCGCATGATTGATCACCACCCGCCGCATCCAGCCCCAGAAGGGCGCGTCACCACGAAACTGTTTCAGTCGCCGAAAAGCGGTGATAAAGGCTTCCTGGGTGACCTCGTGGGCGGTTTCGCGGCACTGGCACAGGCGCATGGCCACCGACCAGGCCGGCTGGTGAAAGTCGCGGAACAGCCGCCCGCACGCCTCGCGGTCGCCTTTTTGGGCGCGCGCAATGGTCAGGTCATCGACAGGAATATCGAAGGGCGACGTCGTCATGACCGGTAAGACGCAGGGGAGGGAAAAATCGTCACAAATCTTTAAAATTGCCAGACTGTTTACTTGGTCGATCTTATCGCGAACCCATGCCACGCTGGAAACCACCACCACCGCGCAGTAGCCCGTACATCACCGCCGAGGGTGCAGCCGCACTCGATGCGGAGCTTAAAGCCCTGTGGCAAAAGCGCCGCCGCGAGGTGGTGCCCGCGCTGTCGGCCGCAGCCGCCGAGGGCGACCGTTCGGAGAACGCGGAGTACATTTATCGCAAGAAGCAGCTTGGCGAAATCGACCGTCGCGTTCGCTACCTGTCCAAGCGCCTGGATGCGGTAGAGATTATCGACCGCAAACCGCCACGCCAGGACAAGGTGTTTTTCGGCGCCTGGGTGACACTGGACAATGACTCGGGCACCAGCGTCGAGTACCGCATCGTCGGCGCCGATGAAACCGATGCGGCAAAGGGCTATATCTCGGTGGATTCACCGCTGGCCAGGGCCTTGCTCGGGCGTTCAACGGGCGATGAGGTGGAGGTTGAACTGCCCGATTCGCGGCGCCACTTTGCACTGCTGTCGATTCGTTACGAGTAAGGAGATTTTCACGTTCGGGCCTTGAACTTTTTCACGCCATCCCAATCTATGTTCCTGCGGTTGCCTGATGGAGCCGCAAACCCTCCCGGCCTGACAAGGCGGGAGTCACAAACAACACCGATATTGCTTCATAGGAGGATTCGGTAATGACTACTTTCGACCTTTCACCCCTTTTCCGTACGTCTGTTGGCTTCGATCGCCTGGCGCGCATGCTGAACACTGAGTCCCGCCTGGACCAGGGCAGCAGTTTCCCGCCGTACAACATCAAGGCCAGCGGCGAAGACCAGTACGAGATCACCATGGCGGTTGCCGGTTTTTCCGACGCCGACCTGGAGATTACCAGCGAGAACAACAAGCTGATCGTATCTGGCAACATCCAGAACGAAAGCGATAACGAGGAAGGCACTTACCTCTATCGCGGCATTGCCACGCGCTCTTTTGAGCGCCGCTTCAACCTGGCGGACCACGTACGCGTCACCGGCGCACGGCTCGACAACGGGCTGCTGCACATTGATCTCGAGCGGGAAATCCCCGAGGAAATGAAGCCGCGTTCGATCGCGATCCAGTCAGGCTCGAAGCTGCTTGAAAACAGCAAAGAGGAGCAGAAAGCCGCCTGAGGCGGTTGATTGACTCCTTCAAGGTATGTGCACAGGAGGGGCGCCCACGCGGGCGCCCCTTTTTTTTGACGATCCTCGCTTTGCACGATAATTTCGCCCCATGAAGAAGATTCTTTTCTGGACCTACCAGTTGTACGTGGTGCTGGTATTCCTGCCGCTGGTGGTGGTTCTGACTTTGCTGGCCAGTAGCCTTTCGGTGCTGGCAGCCATCGTGATCAACCCCAACTGGGCCAGTCGCCACGTGGCCGCCCGCTGGGCGCGCCTGCTGGCGCGGATAACGCCCATTGGCGTCACCGTGGAAGGTGCGGAAAACGCCCGCGAAGGACAAAGCTACGTGGTGGTCGCCAACCACCAGAGCCAATACGACATCCTGTTGCTCTACGGCTGGCTGAACCTGGATCTCAAGTGGGTGATGAAAAAGGAACTGCGCAAGGTGCCGGGTATCGGCATCGGTTGCGAGAAGGTCGGGCATATCTTTGTTGATCGTAGCCGACCCGCGGCGGCCAAGCAGGCCATCAGCGATGCTCTGGCGCGACTCGGCAACGGTGTAGGCATCCTGTTTTTCGCCGAGGGCACGCGTAGCCTGGACGGCAAGCTGTTGCCGTTCAAGAAAGGCGCCTTCGTCACCGCCATCGACCAGAAACTGCCGGTGCTGCCGATTACTATCATGGGCACCAGCGACATACTTCCGGCCAAGACCTTGCGGCTGTTTCCCGGCCGCGCGCGGATGGTGATCCACCCGCCGATTGACACCGAAGACCTGGCGATCAGCGATTTGTCAGAACTCAGGGCCCAGACCCGGACGGCCATCGCCTCGGTCATGCCCGCGGAGCTGACATGAGCCTGCAGCATCCCGACCCGCGCTACACGCTTTCCAACCGCTCAAAGGCCAATTTTTCGCTGGCCTTGAAGCTGTCACTGGGTTTCCTTGGCTTCCTGTGGCTGATTTTGGCGGCAGACGAAATGCTGGGGCTGCGCCTCGGCCAGTTTGGCCTGCGGCCTGGTTCTGTTACCGGCTTGATCGGCCTGGTTACCGCGCCGCTTTTGCACGGCGGTGCAGGCCACCTGTTTTCCAACAGCGTGCCGCTGGTCATCTCGCTCACCGCCATGCTGTTCCTTTATCCGAATTCCGCGCTGCGGGCAATTCCAATGATCTGGGTGGGTTCCGGCATCATCGCCTGGGTGATTGGCCGCCCCAGCTTTCACTATGGCGCCAGCGGCCTGGTCTACGGCCTGTTGGCCTATGTCTTCGTCAGCGGCCTGATCCGCAAGGACATGCGCTCGATGGCGGTGGCGCTGATGGTGTGGTTCCTTTACGGCACCATGGTATGGGGCGTGTTGCCGATCCGCCCACAGATGTCGTGGGAACTGCACCTGGGTGGCGCCATCATGGGCGTGCTCACCGCCATCCTGTTCCGCAACTGGGACCGCCCGCCAATGGTCCGCTACGATTGGGAAGATGACGACAGCGTTCCCGACTGGTTCCCCGAAGAGGACAAGGCACGCCGGCTGGAATCGGATAGCCGGTCCAAATCGGATACACTCCGGGGTACACTCAGGGACTAGACCGAATCGCAAACAGCGAATCGCAGACACCGAATCGCAAACCATGGAAACGGAGCGCGGACCATGCTGCTCAGACTGCTGATTTTCCTCCTGACCCTCGCACTGTTGGTGCTGGCCGGCGCGATGCTGCTGCCCGCCAACGTCCACGTCGAGCGCAATATCACCATTGAGCGCCCGCCATCGGTCATTTACGGCCTGCTCAACGATTTTCGACACTTCCAGGCGTGGTCACCGTGGGCCGAGCGCGACCCAAACGCGCGCTATGACTACTCCGGTCCAGAGCGAGGCGTTGGCGCCCGCGTGGCCTGGGATGGCGATCCGCGCCAGGTGGGCACCGGCTGGCAGGAAATCCGCGAGAGCCAACCCTATTCCATGATCCGCACCCACCTCGATTTTGGCCCGCAGGGCAAAGCCGACGCCTACTACGACATTCGCCCGGTGGGGCAGGCCACCCGGGTGGAGTGGGGCTTCGACACGGATGTAACCCAGGACCGCGGCTTTTTTGACGCCGTGTTTGGCAAGTACATGGGGCTGCTGCTCGATCGCTGGATTGGCGCCGACTACGAGGAAGGGCTCAATCGCCTGAAGCAGTACGCCGAGTCCTTCCCGGACGCAGACTTCGCCGATCTCGACGTGGCGGTCGTTGAATCGCAGGCGATTCCCATCCTGTTCATTTCCACCAGCAGTGGCCAGAGCGACGAAGCTGTCGCCAACGCCCTGGGCGCCGCCTATGGCCAGATCAGCCGTTTCATGGCCTCGCGCGGACTGGAGCACGCCGGCAACCCGATTTCCATCAGTCACTCCTGGGATGAAAACAGCTACGAGTTCGATGCGGCGATCCCGGTGGACGATGCAACGGTGACAGCCACCAGCCCTATCCAGGTGGGTTACACGCCGGCAGGGCTGGCGCTGCGCGCCGTGCATATAGGTCCTTACAGCGAGCTATCCTCGACCTACAACCAGGCGGCTGCCTACATCGCGGTTCACCGCCTGGACCACAGCGGGGTTTCGTGGGAGCACTACATTTCCGATCCGGGCGACACCGCGGAAGACGAACTGGTCACCCACATCTACTTCATGCTGGATTCTGATCCCGGGATGGAAAACCCCGGCGGCTAAGCCCGCCCCGGCCTGGTATGCGCCTTTCGATTATCGGCTGTGGCCGCGCCGGCGGCACCATCGCCGCGGCCCTGGCTTCCACCGGCCTGGTGGAAATCGGCCAGGTGCTCAATCGCAGTGTGCCCAGCGCAGAACACGCGGTGGCGACGCTGGGCGCGGGCACGGTCGCTGAAAGTGGCAGGCAACTGGCCGCGGCCGATGCCTGGCTGATTGCCACCCCAGACGATGAGATCGCCAGCGCCGCCCAGCGCCTGCAACAGTTGGCCATCGTCGCACCGGACCACATCGTTTTTCACCTCAGCGGCCGCCACGGCACCGATGTGCTGGCTTCCCTGGCCGGCGACGGCGCCGCAACGGCCGCAGTGCACCCGGTTCGATCCATGCCCTTTATCTCCACCGATGCTGCGTCTTTCCGCGGCACCGTGTGCGTGGCCGAGGGCGCGCCCGGGGCGCTGCACGGCCTGGGCACGGCCTTCAAAGCGTGCGGTGCCGAGTGGCGCGAAGTGGAGGTCATCAACCGCGGCCTGTATCACGCCGCGCTCGCGATCATCAGCAACGTAACCAAGGGCGTGATCTGGAAGTCGCAGGGCTGGCTCGAACAGGCCGGTCTTGACCAGGACACCGCCGCGGCGGCGGCCCACAGCTTGCTGCAAATCACCACCGAAGATGTCTTTCGGGACGGCGTAAAGCATTCCATTACCGGGCCGATCGTGCGCGGCGATACCAGCACCGTGGAAGCCCACCTGGCGGCGCTGGCGCACGAGGATCCGCACGACGCGGAAATCTACCGCATCCTGGCGCGCACCGTGCTTGACCTGGCGAATGAACGCGGCGACCTGGATGATGCCGTGCTGGCGCGCTTCGAGGCGCTGCTGGCCAGGCCGCCAGGCGGGTAGGGCGTGGGGCTTACCAGTCCCAGGCGCCCCTGAAGCGAGACCAGCGTTCCGCCGCAAAGGGCTTGCTGGTATGGGTTGCAAGCGCAGCCTCGAACCTGGCCCGATCCACTTCCACTGCGCCCAGGCTCAGCAGGTGGGGGTTCTCGACCTGGCAATCCATCGGCCCAAAACCCCAGGCCTGCAGCTGCCGGCACAAGGTGATCAGCGCCACCTTGCTGGCGTCATTGGCCCGGCTGAACATCGACTCTCCGAAAAACATCCGGCCGATGGCAACGCCGTAAACGCCACCCACCAGCTCGCCATCTCGCCAGGCCTCCACCGAATGGGCGTGCCCCGCCTCGTGCAGTGCCTGGTAAGCGTTCCGCATGTCTGTTGTGATCCAGGTGGATTCCCGTCCTGGACCGGGTTGGGCGCAGCCCTCCATGACCGCGCTGAATTCGGTATCCGCCCTGATCTCGAACGCACCTCCGCGCAGGCGACGCACGGTTCGCTTCGAGACATACACCTGGCCTGGGTAAAGCACGCAGCGCGGTGAAGGGGTCCACCACAGCACGGGCTGTCCTTCGGAGTACCACGGAAAGATGCCGCGCCGGTAGGCTTCCAGCAAGCGCCCGGGACTCAGCGTGCCGCCCCAGGCGAGCAAGCCGCGCGGGTACACCATGGCGTCTTCGCTATCCGGAAAAGCGGAGTCGGGTGCGCCATCCAGGCAAGGCAGGTCTTCCAGGAACATGTCTAGCGGCCCGAGACCAGGCGAAAGGGCACATGCCGCTCGACTTCGCCGCGGTAGGCGCTTTGCCACTCCTGTTCGCGTTGCAGGTAACTGGCGATGGCCTGGCGAAAGCCCGGGTGGGCAATGTAATGAAACGAACGGGTTTGCGAGGGCTCAAAGCCGCGCGCAATCTTGTGCTCGCCCTGGGCGCCGGACTCAAAGCGGGACAAGCCATGCTCAATGCAGTACTCGATGCCCTGGTAGTAAGCGGTTTCAAAGTGCAGCCCCGGCACATCGCGCAGCGTGCCCCAATAGCGGCCGTAGAGAACGCCGCCGCCGCACAGGCTCATGCTCATCGCCAACGGCGACTCGTCCTCAAAAGCCAGCACCACAACGAGCGCGTCTTGCATATCGGCCGCGAGGCGCTCAAAGCAATCGAGGGTCAGGGCAGGGTGGTTGCCGTAGGCGTGGAAAGTGCGCTGGTAGCAGCGATGCAGGAAGGCGATTTCCTCGCCACCGAGGGATGCGCCGGTTCGGCGTTCAAAGCGAATGCCCGCCTGTGCCACCTGGCGGCGTTCGTGGCGAATGTTCTTGCGCTTTTTCGACTTCAGCGTGGCGAGAAAATCGTCGAAGCCCTGGTAGTCACGGTTGCGCCAGTGGAACTGGCAATCTTTCCGTTCCAGCAGGCCGGCCACGGAAAGCGCCCTGGCGTCGTCATCGTTGACGAAATTGCAATGCCAGGAGGAAAGGCCGAGCGCTTCACATTGGGCCAGCGCGAACTCGGCCAGCGCAAGCCGCAGCGCATGGGCCTCGGGATGCCCCTGGGCGACCAGCAGGCGCGGCCCGCCCACCGGCGTCCAGGGAACCGCGGTTAGCAGCTTTGGATAGTACTCGAGCTGGTTCTGGTGGTAGGCGTCGGCCCAGGCCCAGTCGAACACGAACTCGCCCCGCGAGTGGGCCTTGAGCCAGGTTGGGGCGGCCGCAACCAGCTGCTCATCTTCGTAGATGCACAGGTGAAACGGTTGCCAGCCGTTGTCGGAGGCCACCGACCCGGTGGCCTCCAGGGCATTGAGGAAACCCCAGCTGAGGAAGGGGTTACCGTGTTGGTCGAGCTGGTTCCACGCGCGCGCACCAACCTGCGAAAGGCTTTCGGCGATGCGCGTGGTGCGGCTCATTCGCCAATTCTGGTCTCAACTCCCGCCTGTTCGTCAAGCCAGCGCTCGGCATCCAGCGCGGCCATGCAACCGAAACCAGCCGAGGTGACCGCCTGGCGGTAGACATGATCCGCCACGTCGCCGGCGGCAAAAACACCCGGCACGCTGGTGGCGGTGGCGTAGCCCTCGGTGCCGGACTTGATGGTGATGTAACCATCCACCATGTCGACCTGGTCGGCGAAGATGCCGGTGTTGGGCTCGTGGCCGATGGCGATGAACACGCCGGAAAGTTCCACGTCGGTGGTCTCGCCGCTGTTGACATTGCTCACGCGCATGCCGGTTACGACGTTACCGTCACCCAGTACTTCTTCCAGCACGCTGTCCCAAAGGATCGTGACGTTGCCGTTCCTTTCTTTTTCGAACAGGCGGTCCTGCATGATCTTTTCGGCACGCAAAGCGTCGCGGCGGTGCACCAGAACCACTTCAGAAGCAATGTTGGAAAGGTACAGCGCCTCCTCCACGGCAGTGTTTCCGCCGCCGATCACCGCGACTTTCTGGCCCCGGTAGAAGAACCCGTCACAAGTGGCGCAGGCCGAAACGCCCTTGCCCTTGTAGGCGTCCTCGGAAGGCAGGCCCAGGTACTTGGCGCTGGCGCCAGTGGCGATGATCAACGCATCGGAGGTATAGGCGCCGGAATCGCCTTCCAGGCGAAACGGGCGCGAGGACAGGTCGGCCGTGTGGATGTGGTCGAAAATCATTTCGGTGTCGAAGCGCTCGGCGTGCTGGCCCATGCGCACCATCAGGTCAGGCCCCTGAAGGCCCTCGACATCGCCCGGCCAATTGTCGACATCGGTGGTGGTGGTTAGCTGGCCACCTTGCTCCAGGCCGGTAATGACCGCCGGCGCGAGGTTTGCGCGCGCCGCATAGATGGCTGCGGTGTAGCCCGCGGGGCCTGAACCGACGATCAAAAGGCGGTGGTGACCGGGACGGTCGCTGCTGTCACTCATGTATAATTACTCCAATTCAATCTTCACCGTTCCAACCAAGGTGAGGACGCCCGGGGGCTTATCAAGCTGACTGCATCGCAAGGCGGAGTGCTTGCGGCACAAAAGACAAATAAAACAATTAATTAGAATTCAAACTTAATCAGGATAATTAGTTTGGCGCAAGCCCGAAAGAAACCCACTGCGGCCAACGCTGGTCGTTCCGATCTCGCCAATGGACTGAGTGAGATATTTTTCCTGCTCACCATCCTGTTGGCGGTGTACCTCGTTGCCTGCCTGGCCAGTTATGAACCCACCGACCCGGGGCCGTTCAACACGGTCGCTTCCGACCAGGTGCATAACATCGGCCGGGTACTCGGCGCCTGGCTGGCCAACTTCTTCCTGTTCCTGACCGGCTACGTGGCCTACCTGCTGCCCGTACTCCTGGTGTACCTGGGGTGGATAGTTTACAGGGGCACGCGCAGCGATGCGCGCGCCGATGCCACCCAGTGGCTGGCGCGGGTCACCGGTTTTGTCCTGTTTATTCTTTCCGCCACTGGCCTGGGTCACATGCATACCGTGGCGCCCATCGGCAGCATGCCGGCCGGCGCCGGCGGGGTGGTGGGCCTGCAGATTGCGACTCCACTGACCGAAATGACCGGCCAGCTGGGCTCCACGCTGTTCCTGCTGGCCTTGTTGTTGCTCGGCCTCACCCTGTTTGCCGGTATCTCCTGGTTCCGGGTGATGGACAAGACCGGCGCTTACACCCTGGCCGCTATTGCCTGGCTGGGCACATCGGCCGCCAACCTGCGCGACTGGTTTGCCGGCCGCCGCGCCAAGGCCAAGCGGGTGGAAGTGCGCAAGGCCGATACCGAGCGCCAGCGCAAGAAGCCCGAGCGCCGCATCGAGCCGCAGATTTCGCCGCAGGAAGAACAGCCCAGCAAGCGGGCGCAAAAGGAAAAGCAGCGGCCGCTGTTCAAGAACCTGCCCGCCGGCGAACTGCCGCCGTTGGACCTGCTGGACGAGGCGCCCAAGCAAACCCAGGGCTACACCAACGAAGAACTGGAAGCGCTGTCACGCCAGGTGGAACTCAAGCTGGCCGATTTTGGCGTGGAAGTGGACGTGGTGGCGGTACACCCCGGCCCTGTCATTACCCGCTTTGAACTGCAGCCTGCCGCCGGGGTGAAATCGGCGCAGATCTCCAACCTCGCCAAGGACCTGGCGCGTGGCCTGAGCGTGATTTCCGTTCGCGTGGTGGAAGTGATTCCCGGCAAGTCCACCATTGGCCTGGAGATTCCCAACGCCAACCGGCAGATCGTCTACCTTTCCGAGATCCTCCAATCGGACGCCTACGACCGCGCTTCGTCACCACTAACCCTGGCGCTGGGCAAAAGCATTGCCGGCCGGCCGATGGTGGCCGATGTGGCGCGCATGCCGCACCTGCTTGTCGCTGGCACCACAGGTTCCGGCAAGTCCGTGGCGCTTAACGCGATGATCCTCAGCCTGGTGTACAAGGCCTCGCCAGACCAGGTGCGGCTGTTGATGGTCGACCCCAAGATGCTCGAACTGTCGGTCTACGAGGGCATCCCGCACCTGCTGGCGCCGGTGGTCACCGACATGAAAGAGGCAGCCAACGCGCTGCGCTGGTGCGTCGCCGAAATGGAACGCCGCTATCGCCTTATGGCTTCCACCGGGGTACGTAACCTGGCGGGTTACAACAAGAAAATCCGCGAGGCCAAGGACGCCGGCAACCCGCTGCTCGATCCGCTGTGGAACGCCGAACTGGCGTTGGAGGGCGAGACCGCCCCAGAGCTGGAGCCGTTGCCTTACCTGGTGGTGATCATCGACGAGTTTGCCGACATGATGATGATCGTCGGCAAAAAGATCGAAGAACTCATCGCCCGCCTGGCGCAAAAAGCCAGGGCGGCCGGCATTCACCTGGTGCTGGCCACCCAGCGGCCCTCGGTGGATGTCATTACCGGCCTGATCAAGGCCAACATCCCGGCACGCATCGCCTTCCAGGTTTCCTCGCGGGTTGATTCGCGCACCATTCTCGACCAGATGGGCGCCGAGCAACTGCTGGGCCACGGCGACATGCTGTACCTGCCACCCGGTTCGGCCCTGCCTGAACGCATCCATGGCGCCTTCGTCGACGATCACGAGGTGCATGCGGTCACCGCCTGGCTCAAGGAGTACGGGGAACCAGACTACGTCGAAGAGGTTCTAAACGAGACACAGCTCACCGATGACGGCAAGAGCATCGGCGCCACCGGGCTGCCGGAAGAAACCGGCGGTGAACAGGACGAACTGTATGACCAGGCCGTGGCCTATGTCACCAAGTCGCGGCGGGCATCCATCTCCAGCGTCCAGCGCCAGCTGCGCATTGGTTACAACCGCGCGGCGCGCCTGGTTGAAGACATGGAGGCCGCGGGCGTGGTGAGCGCTCCCGAGCACAATGGACAGCGGGAAGTCTTGGCCCCTCCGCCGCCCGAAGACTAAAATAAACACCGCGGAGACAATTGATTTTCCGCGATTCAACCGAATATCCACAAGATGAAATTCCTTTGCAAAATTGGGCTGATCCTGGCGGTGCTAGTGGCGCCCCTCGCTGTTTCGGCCAATGAAGAAGAGGCCGGCGGCCGGGTCGCGCTGGAGCAGTTTGCCAGCGACTTGCACACTTACCAGGCCACGTTCAGGCAGCGCGTCCTGGACAGCGAAGGCGAAGTGCAGGACGAGAACACCGGCAGCATGTGGCTAAGCCGTCCGTCGCTGTTTCGCTGGGAGTATGGCGGCGATTTTCCCGAGCTGATCGTCGCCGACGGCAACCGCGTGTGGATTTATGACATTTCGCTCGAGCAGGTAACCGTGAAAGAGCAGGGCAGCCTGGCAAACGATTCGCCGCTGTCCATCCTTACCGATCTCAGCCTGCTGGACGAGCAGTTCGAGGTGCGAGACCTGGGCGTGGATGACGGACTGGCTTACGTTGAGTTGCGCTCGGTGATGGAAGAAGCCGAGTTCGACCGTGTCCTGCTTGGAATTCGCGGCAATGCCCTTGAACTGATGGCAATGGAAGACACCTTTGGCCTGCGCACCGAGATTCATATCCTGGAGTCACAGCGCAATCCCGAAATCTCAGCCGAACTGTTCGCCTTTGAGCCGCCTCCCGGCGTGGACGTGGTGGGCGATATCGGCCTTGATGACACACTGCTCGATGGCGAGGAAGCCGAGTAATGCTTGACCCCCAGTACTTGAGAAACAGCCCGGAAGAGGCAGCCACCCGGCTGGCCGCCCGCGGCTACGAATTTGATGCCGCAGCCTGGGCCGAACTGGAAGCAGAGCGCAAGAGCCTGCAAGTGAAGGTCGAGGAACTGCAAAACCGCCGCAATGTCAGCGCCAAGTCGATCGGCCAGGCCAAGGCCCGCGGTGAAGACATCCAGCCCCTGCTGGACGAAACCCGCACCCTGGGTGAAGAACTTGGGCAGGCCGAGAGCGCTTTTGAAGCGGTGCGCAGCAAGCAGCATGCCTGGGCGATGGAAATCCCCAACCTGGCGCTCGACGATGTGCCGCTGGGCAAGAGCGAAGAAGACAACGTGGAGGTACGCCGCTGGGGCCAGCCGCCCGAGTTTGATTTCGCACCGCGCGACCATGTCGACCTGGGCGAAGCCCTGGGCATGCTGGATGGCGAAACCGCCGCAAAACTCTCCGGCGCGCGCTTTACCGTTCTGCGCGGCCCGTTGGCCCGCCTGCACCGAGCGCTGGCCCAGTTCATGCTGGATATCCAGACCGGCGAGCATGGCTACAACGAGGTTTACGTGCCGTACCTGGTCAATGCCGAGAGCATGACCGGCACTGGTCAATTGCCGAAGTTCGAGGACGACGCCTTCGCCAGCACCGATGAGCCGCCGCGCTACCTGGTGCCCACCGCCGAGGTGCCGCTCACCAATTTCCTGCGCGATGAAATCGTCGAGGCAGATGCACTGCCGCTGAAGCTCACTGCGCAAACCCCGTGTTTCCGTCGTGAAGCCGGCTCATACGGCAAGGACACCCGCGGCATGATTCGCCAGCACCAGTTCGAAAAAGTGGAGCTGGTGCAGATCGTGCAACCCAAGGATTCGGCGGCGGCGCACGAAGAACTTACCGCCAACGCCGAAGCCATCCTGCAGAAGCTCGGCCTGGCCTACCGCACGGTAGTTTTGTGCACTGGCGATATGGGCTTTGCCGCGCAGAAGACCTACGACATCGAGGTGTGGCTGCCGGGGCAGGACGCCTACCGTGAAATTTCTTCTTGCAGCAACTGTGGCGCCTTCCAGGCGCGCAGGATGCAGGCCCGCTACCGTGACCCGGAAAGCGGCAAGCCGCGCCTTGTGCACACGCTCAACGGCTCGGGCCTGGCGGTGGGGCGTACCCTGATCGCCATCATTGAAAACTACCAGCGGGCCGATGGTTCCATCGAAATACCCGAGGTTCTGCAACCCTACATGGGCGGACTCGAGATTATCACCAGCGCCGGCTGATAGAATCAGGCTCCACAATGGACTGACGAGGGCAAGAGATGCAAAACAAATGGAGTGCCAGCCGAATTTTTATTATGACCTGTTTGCTGGTCGGAATTTCCACTGCGACACAGGCCCAGGACAACCTGCTGGCCAACCCGGGTTTTGATTCCGATTTTTCCGGGTGGGATGAATATTTCGGCAGAGTTGGTGACTGGGACAGTGATGACGCCGATGGCAGTGGAAGCTCGGGCTCGGCATTGCTGGGCAACGAGGGCACCAGTGACGGTGTCGTGCCACTGGTTCTGAACCAGTGCATCCCGGTTCAAGGCGGGGAGCAGTATGATTTTGGCGGTGCGATACGCGTGCCGGCCGGCCAGCCATCGGGAACCGCAGCTTACATTTTCGCCTACCCCTATACCAATGATTCATGCGCCGGAGACCTCGGCATTTTTGTCAGCGCCACCGGCGCCGCCAACGGCAACTGGTCACCCGCAAGCGCCTCGATCACCACGGGCGCCAATGTGCAAAGCATGTTGATTGCCCTTGGTGTTTTCAAACCCGAAGGTGAAACCGCTGATGCCGAGGCCTATTTCGACAACATTTACCTGGAGGGCCCTGAGGGCAACAACGGCGGCGACGATTTTGAGATCAATCCCTCGATGTCCGCCTCGTGGTTCAACCCCGCCGAAAGCGGCCACGGCATCATGATTCACCTGTTGGACGCCAACACTGCGTGGATGTGCTGGTTTACCTATGACCTTTCCGGCAACCCGGCGTGGATCTGCGCCCTGGGCAGCGTCAGCGGTGACACCATCACCCTGAACGACGCCTTCCAGGTCGAGGGCGGCGCGTTTCCGCCCAACTACGATCCGGGCATGATCCAGGAGGTCCCCTGGGGCTCGATTACCATCGTATTTACCGGCTGTGACGCGGGCACGATGACGTGGACGACCAACGCGCCAGGCTTCACGTCTGGAAGCATGCCGTTGGCCAGGCTGACCAACTTGTGGTCGGTGGCCTGTAACTAACCACACCGTCAACCGGGCTTTGTCCCGGAACAAAAAAAAGCCCGCAACAAGTGCGGGCTTTTTTTTTGAGCGAGGCGCTGTCAGTCTTCGCCGAAACCGAAGCCCAGCAGCGACAGCAGGTTGTTGAACAACACGAAAATATCCGCCAGCAGGCCGGTGGCGGCGAGAATGTAATTGGTCTGTCCGCCGCGCACGATCATCTGGGTCTGCCACAGGATCCAGCCGCAGGCCAGCAGCACGATCATGGTGGAAAGCGCCAGCCACAGGGCGGGCACCTGCAGGAAGTAGTTGAGAACGAACGCACCAACCACCGCCAGGGTTCCCACGGTGAGGAAACCAACCCAACCACTGAAGTCACGCTTGGTGACCATGGCGTAGGCCGAAAGGGCAACGAACATCACAGCGGTGAGGGCAAAGGCGGATACCACCAGCAAACCGCCGTTGCTGTAAGCCGCCAATGCGAAGTTCACGTTGGCGCCAGTGACCACGCCAAGGAAACCCGAAAAGGCAAAGCCCACCACCAGGCCCCAGGCGCTGTTGCGCGCGGCGTTGATCGCGAACGAAAACGCAAAGATGCCAATCAGGAACGGCCAGAAACCGATGTACCAGCCCTGGTTCATGGCGAGCCAGGCAGTACCGGCGCCGAACAGGAAGAGCATGCTGAGCAGCGCATAGGTATTACGCAGCACCCGGTTGACTGTAACCGTGGGCAACGCGGATGCGCGTGCAGTGCGAATGACTTGTTGGTTCATAGTGACTGACTTCTCCAATCAATGTGAAAGGTGCAATTATCCATAGTGGCCATTGTAGTAGATTCCTGCATATTTAGAACATGCGGGTGGTCACGGGTTCCCCGCTATTCGCTGGCAAAAGGGTGCTTACTCCGGGCCAGTTTTTTGGTAGACTGCGCAACCCCGGTTAATACTGCTGGGAGCAATCCTCCCGGGCGCAACAGCTTTTTCCGGGTCATGGAGGAGGGGTGGCAGAGCGGTTGAATGCACTGGTCTTGAAAACCAGCAAGGGTGAAAGCCCTTCGTGGGTTCGAATCCCACCCCCTCCGCCAAAGCAAAAGGTCCCGTCTAAGGGGCCTTTTGTTTTGGGGACGCCCGCAGGGCCGATACCCGGGACGATATCCGACAATCCCACCTATCTATTAATACTCTAACCCCGGATCCCCAGTTCCAAATCCATCGCCAGTTTCTCCGCCTGGGCCACCTGCTCAGCGGTTAGCTCCTGGGAGGCGCGATATTGCAGGTGCTCCAGCCCGCGCAGAAGCAGTTGGTTCTGTGACGCCAGGCTTTGCGCCGCCCGCAGGTAGGCCATCGCCATCACCGGGTCGCGCTGGTAGATCACGCCATCGAGCATGGCCTCGGCCATGGCGAGGTAAGCCTCGGGGTGCCCCTTCTGCATGGCCATGTCCAACGCCATGCGCGCGTTGGCTTTGAACTCCGAGATGATGCCCGACTGCAACATCACCAGCGGAGGTGTTTCGCTCATTCGATCGGTGCGCAGCAGGAAGCCCATGGCTTTTTCGTAGTACTGCACCTGGGCAATCTCGTGGCCCAACTGAACCGCGCGGGCCATCCAGTGAATCGCCTCGAGACGCGGGTCCACCTCGGCCGGTATGGCGGCGCAGAATTCGTAGGAATTGATCATCCGGTCGGCATTGCGCTCGATCCGGTCGAGCGAACGGGCGCTGGCGTGCTCGGCGCGCTCCGCCAACTGGTTGAGACGCGAGTCGATCTGCGCCTGGGTGCGCGGCATCACCGAACAGTTGCCGTAATACATGTACAGGCGGTAAGCCAGGTCGGCATCGACGTCCGGGTCATTCAACGGCCGTAGCGCGGGCGGTTGGGACTGGATGTCTGCCCATAGCTCAGCCTTGTATTCGTCCATCAGCACCTCGTGGGGGAAGGCCTGCTGCTCTGAAACCACCTGGCGAATGCGCTTTGCTTCGCTTTCGCTCAGGGTGCGTGCGCTTTCAAAGTTTTCCGGCGGCTCCATCGAGGAAGGGTCTTCGCTCGCCTCAAGGCTTTCCTGCATGGCCCCCGATCGAACGACTTCAACGGCGGACTCGGCACGCGCTCCGGCCAACTCGACGTCCTGTCGGGGCGAGACAGAAGGCACCTGCGGTCGGTTCCACAACACGGCAACACCCGCCCCAACGAGGGCCAGCACAAGGATGCCAACTACGGCTTGTTTTTTGGACATGTTCAGCGCTCCGTTGCTATACAGACCACGCAAACCGGAAAATGCTCACCCGTTGCGACCAAATTCAGAACTCATCGCTTTGTGGAATGCCGCCATCAGGTTCGCAATTCGCAGGCTCATGCGCGCACCACGGTCCACACCCCGATCAGGATAAAACCGATTCCGGCAATGTAGGACAGGTATTTCGGGTTGATCCATTCGGCCACCAGGTGGCCGGCGGCAACCGCGATACCGCTGGCGGCAATCAGCGCCAGCGAAGCGCCCACGAACACCGTGAGCAGGCTGGCCGAAGAGCGCGAGGCGAAGAGAAAAGTGGCTATCTGGGTCTTGTCGCCCAGTTCAGCCAGGAAAACCGTGGCAAACACGGTGAGCAGCAGCTTGATATCCATCGGCCGATTATATTCGCTTGACCACCGTCAGGGCGGGTGGCACATTGCACCGCACTCGCACCATCCAAGCAACAATCACAAGAGGGAAACCGATGAGTTCAGACAACCAGCTGGCTAAAGCCGGCGGCAAGTTTACCGTGATGGCCTGGCTGGCCATCATCTTTGGCGTGCTCGCCATCATGATGC
Organism: Gammaproteobacteria bacterium; assembly: GCA_030428105.1. Classification (GTDB taxonomy): domain Bacteria; phylum Pseudomonadota; class Gammaproteobacteria; order Xanthomonadales; family SZUA-36; genus JAUIBE01. Next base: position 5,005 of record JAUIBE010000001.1, on the reverse strand, counting down.
CGTGGGTGGCCGGCGAATCCATCCTGCTGCTGGTGGGGCTGCTGGTCATCGCCGCAGGCCTGTTGCGCATGATCTGGGCCTTCCAGGCCGGCAGCCTGGGCAAGGGCATCCTGGTGTTCCTGATCGGTGCGCTGACGCTGGTGGCCGGCGTCATAGTTATTTCTCACCCTCTGCTGACCTCCGCGGTGCTGACCATCATGCTGGCGGTTTACTTCCTTATCGATGGGCTGTCCGAGTTGTTCGCCGCGTTCTCGCTATCCGAGGGCAGGGGATGGCTGCTGTTTGACGCCATCGTCACCATCGCCCTGGGCGTGCTTTTGTTCCTCGGCTTCCCGATCGCCGGCACGGTGGCGATTGGCGTATTCCTGGGCATCAAGCTGCTGTTTGTCGGCATCACGATGTTGACGCTGAAGACCGCGGTGAAATCGGCCGCCCACAAGCTCACGGGCGAAGCCTGAGTCAGGACCAGCGGGTCGCCGCGGCGAAGCCCAGCGCAACCAGGGCCAGCCCGGCGACCAGTTGGAGACCCATGTAGAACACCGCGCGGAGGTAGGCTGCATCGCGCAGCATGGCGAATGCCTCGTAGCCAAACGTGGAAAAAGTGGTAAAGCCGCCCAGCAGGCCGACCACGACAAACATCCGCAGTTCCGGGTTGAAGCTGTCGCGCGCTTCGATCAGTCCAGCTACCAGGCCGATCAACAAGCATCCCAGCAGGTTGACCGCGATGGTGCCCCACGGCAGGCCGCCCGGGCCATTGCCGCCCTGCAGCCATTCGCTGACGGCATAGCGCCCGACCGCGCCGATAAAACCGCCGCATCCCACCATCAGCATTCCAAATGCCAGGCTGCGCACCTGTCTCTCCCCTGGATTGGCAAAGCCGATAGTCTAGCCGCGGCGGCTGGCGCCGCCAACAACCCGCCAAATTGATCCGCCCGGTTTGCAGGAGTAGAGTCGGTTGGCAATAGCGGATTTTCCGCATTGGCCAGGAGCGCAGCCTAATGTTCCAGTTAAAACCAGTCATCCCCTCCCTGTGCTTGCTCTTTCTCACCCTGTTCATCGTCCAGCCCGCCCAGGCCTGGCAGGTGACGCCAACCCAGGTGTCCGGCACCGAGAGCCAGAGCGTTTCCTTCGATGTCATCGTCGATGCGGACGAGTGGTCGCCCGCCGGCACGCTGTGCAGCAGTGCAAGCTGGGACTTCGAGTTTCAACTGGATGGAACCCTGGTCGACGGAACCGCGGAGTGGGGCGCCGACCTGTCTTCACCTTTTGTTGGCGGCGCGCTGACACGCATCTGCAGCAACCAGGAAGAAGAACTGGTTACCCGCTACACGATTGCGATGATCGAGGACTTTGTCGCTGAAGACAGCGAAACCGCCGAGATTGTTTTTGAACATTGTGAGCCAGGCGAGGGCTCGCAGACCTGCACCCAGCAAACCCTGGATATCGAGGTGATCGAAGTCGCGGGTGGCGGATTACCGGAAGTTGGCATCGTCGAGGTCAGCGACGCGGCCGAACCTGCCACCGATGGCCAGTTTCGCCTGTTCCTGGAATCGCCGGCGCCCAATGGCGGCGTCACCGTCCTGATGCATTTCTCCGGCACGGCCACTGCTGGCGACGACTATGTGGGCCTGCTCTCCACCGTGTTTATTCCCGAGGGTTCAAGCCAGGCCCTGGTTGATATCGAAGTCATCAACGACGGCCTGCTGGAGGGCACCGAAACCGTCATGATCACCCTGCTGGAAAGCCCCGATTACCGCGTCGGCTACCAGTTGGCTCGCGCCACCATCCTGATCGAGGATGATGATGGTGAAAACACGCTGATTATCAACCAGGGCATCAGCGACGCCTGGTTCAATTCCGAAACCCCGGGGCAGGGCTTCTTCATTATTGTCTACCCCGAAATCGGCAAAGTCTTCCTGGCCTGGTTTACCTACGATGTTGAACGTCCGCCCAAGGAGGTCAGCGCCATCCTCGGTGACCCGGGCCATCGCTGGATCACCGCGCTGGGTGACTTCGCCGGCAACACCGCGGTGCTGGAAGTGGAAATCACGGAGGGTGGCGTGTTCAACGCCGTGCCGCCGCAGACTTCGCAGCACCTGGACGGCACAATCACCCTGGAGTTCATTGACTGCCTGAATGGCCTGGTGCACTTCAACATCCCCTCGCTCGGCCTGACCGGAAGCATTCCGATTGAACGCCTGACGCTGGACAACGTGGCCCTGTGCCAGAGCCTGGCTGCAAGCGGCTAGGGGGGGTGCGAGTCGGCGTGACTACCCCTGGCTCAGCCCGGTGCTGAAGCCCGTGTAGGAATTCTCCGCGAGTTTCCCTGCGGCTACGCCGGCGGCTGGACGCAGGCCGCAGTCCAGCCTATATTGAAAGTGGGTCTATCGATTTAAGGGGAATCGGTACGTTCTAAAGAGGGGGAACAATGATCCGAGTATTGATCGTGGACGACCATGAGCTCGTCCGAATCGGTCTGCGCCATATTCTTGAAGAGTACGCGGATTTCGAAGTCGCCGCCGAGGCCAGCAATGGGGAGATGGCCTTGCGTCTCAACCACAAGTGTCGCCCGGACGTGGTGCTGCTGGATGTGGAATTGCCGGGGCTATCCGGGTTTGAAATCACGCATCGCCTCAAGAAAGCCTCGCGCAGGGTAAAAGTCATCGCCTTGTCGGTTCAAACCGAATCGCCATTCCCGGAAAAACTGCTGGAAGCTGGGGCCTCGGGCTACCTGACCAAGGGATGCCCGGCGGTTGAGCTGGTGCGCGCGGTGAAGACCGTGGTGCGCGGCGAGCGCTACCTCAGCCAGGACATCGCCCAGAAGCTGGCGCTACAGGTGACGCGCGGGGTAAACAGCTCGCCGTTTGACGAGCTGTCCGCACGCGAAATGGAAGTGTTGCTGATGGTGGCCGAAGGGCGACGCATTGCCGACATAGCCGATGTCATGCACCTCAGCCCCAAGACCGTGGCCACTTACAAATACCGCATCTACGACAAGCTGGAAACGCGCAGCGACGTGGACGTCACCCGCATGGCGATGCGTTACGGCCTGGTGGCCACCGCCTGAACGGGGTGGCCACCCTGCGTAACCGCAATTAGTCGCTGCTGTTGGCGTCTGCCGAGGGCCTGCTGTCCGCAGAAGACTGCTTGAGCGTGTAGATGCCCTTGCTGTCCTGGGTCACGGCCGAACCGTCAGGGCGCTTGCCATTGGAGCCGGAGCTGGAACTGGCGCCAGCCGGATTGTCGCCACCGGAGCTGTTGCCGCTTGGGCGGCTGCTGCCTGGCGGGTTGCCCGCGGCGCCGGGCGCAGAGGCCTGACCGCTGTTCGAGGCGTTGCCCTGGTTGCCGCCCTGGCTGCTGGCCTGGGGCTTGCCGGAATCTGCGCCAGCGTTGCTGTCCGACCCGGACTCACTCGCACGCGGGGCATCCTTATCCTTCTGCCTGGGGCCTGAAGTCTGGTAGGGCGACCGCCGACGGCGACCGCGAGAACGGCCATCCGAGGATTTCTGTTCGCCACCGGGCTGGTTGCCGCCGGAATCCTGGGGCTTGCTTGAAGCTTCAGCAGGGGCTTTCTCCGCTCCACCTTGAGGCTTGCTGTCCCGAGGTTTGCTGTCCTGCGGCTTGCTGTCCTGCGGCTTGCTGTCCCGAGGTTTGCTGTCCTGCTGCCTGGCGTTCTGGCCAGCCGAATCCTGGCCGCCAGCCTGCGCCTGGTTGGTTTGCTGGTTCCTGGAAGCCTGCTTCTTGCTGCCTGCCTTCTTGCCGCGGCGGGGCCGCTTCTTGGCCGTCTTTTTGCCCGTGTTATTACTGGCAGCCTCGCTGGTTGGCTGCGAATTGGCAGCCTTCTTGGCAGTCTTCTTGCCACCCCGGCGACGTCCACGGCCGCGGCTTCCGCGCTTCTTGGGTTGACCCTGGCGCTTGTCGCCCTGGTCTTGCGATGGACGAGACTGCTGGCTCTTGCCATCACTGTCTCGCGAAGCCGGCTCACTCTTCCTGGCCGCGGTTTTGCTGGCTTTTTCTCCGCCCGCTGCCTTGCTCTCGGGCTTCTCTTTACCGCCGAAGAAGCTACCGAAGAAGTTGCTCAGGAAGCCCGGCTTGGTGGTCTCCGGTTCAACCCGGGCTGGCGCCGGGCGATTGTGCGTCACCCCACTGACAGCAGGCGCTGCCGCCACCGCGGTTGCACGGCTGGCCTCACCGGCCAACTGCTGAACGGAGGGCTGTTCGATACGCGTGTAACTGACTTCCTCGGTCACCTCCGACTTGCGAACCCGTTCGATTTCGAAGCGGGGGTGATCCATGTATTCGTTGGCCAACAACACGATGGGAACGTTTTGGCGCGATTCGATTCCGCTGATGGCTTTGCGCTTCTCGTTGAGCAGGAAGTTGGCAACCGCCGGCGGCGCCTGCACCACTACCTGGCCGGTGAATTCCTTCATGCACTCTTCTTCCACCAGGCGCAGGATGGAAAGGGCAGTCGACTCGATGCTGCGCACCGTGCCATGCCCCTCGCACATCGGGCAGGTTTCCTGGCTGGACTCACCCAGCGAAGGGCGCAGGCGCTGGCGCGACATCTCCAGCAGGCCAAAGCGCGAAATGCGCCCGGTCTGGACCCGCGCCTTGTCGATTTGCAACGCCTGGCGCAGGCGTTCTTCGACCTTGCGCTGGTTCTTGCGATCCATCATGTCGATAAAGTCGATGACGATCAGGCCGCCGAGGTCGCGCAGGCGCAACTGGCGGGCAATCTCGTCGGCCGCTTCCAGGTTGGTGTGGAAGGCGGTTTCCTCGATGTCTGAACCCTTGGTGGCGCGCGCCGAGTTGATGTCAATCGACAGCAGGGCCTCGGTGTGATCAATCACCACCACGCCGCCAGAGGGCAGCTCAACCATGCGCGAGAACGCTGATTCGATCTGGCTCTCAATCTGGTAGCGGTTGAACAGCGGCACCGGGTCGTCATACAGCTTCAGCTTGCGCGCGTTGTGCGGCATGACCTGGTCGATAAACTTGAGCG